>JBNKRE010000221.1:0-500 GCA_050296315.1 Halarcobacter sp. | reverse complement strand
CTGAAATTTAATTTACATTTGAATATGGTTGACCTATCTACATGCAAAATTTCACATTTTTCTGAGGTCCCTATGTATTTCTACTATTTCTATTCCCTCCAGCTGATTTTTTCAAATTGGAAAAGGGATGAGATATTGGAAAAAGAATCATGGTACACTTTTCCCTGCACCGGCCTAGTTGTAACGCCCTGATTTTTGAAAAGAATAGAATTCTATAAGGTTATATATTTAAATAAATAATTATTTGTTGCATTCATGTCATTGCATACTTTTCTTGGAGTGATGAAGTGCTCTTGTATTTTATTGTGTGAGTAGAAGTCGTTGAAATTCAAATTTGATTTGAATTCAAATTGATTTGTAATTTACAAAATAGATTTGAAAAAGAAAAAGAATTTCTTAATTGGAAATCGGCTTCGAGCTGAATTCGGCGCGGCCCAGTCGGCCACCGCGCGCGCGGCCTACGCGTTAAGCCGATCGTTCGAAACCGCGTTTATCCCCTT
>JBNKRE010000220.1:0-501 GCA_050296315.1 Halarcobacter sp. | reverse complement strand
GTTACGCAAGCTAATGGGTCAGATTATGGGCTGCGATCAATTTCTGGGTCGAAATGATATACTTAAATTTATTTATTATTTTATGATCATATTTCTTATTTATCTTTACATATTTTTTTTATTGTTAGTATCATACAATCATCAAAGGAGTACAATAATATTATTATTTTAAATTTAATTATATTTAATTTAATTTAAAATTAATATATGAATTTATATAAATACAAGACATTTTGAAAATTCTGTAGCATCACGCGGGGTTATCAACTAGTATATATATATAACAATTAGCAGATCTCAATAACTTAGCACACTTTGCCAAATAAAACTGCTAAAATGTGTCAGATGATGAGTTATTATTGCTAAATATCTAGGTTTCTATTACTTAATTAATATATGATCTTGACAGTGTTTGGAACTACATCAGAAATTCATTGAATATATACACATTTAGCCAAGTTTAATTAATCAAACTAGCCAATTTTCACCTGATATTGACCT
>JBNKRE010000219.1:0-503 GCA_050296315.1 Halarcobacter sp. | reverse complement strand
GACGCTTTGACGAGTGGGCCGCAGAGAGAGAGGGAGAGAGAGAGAGAGTGGGCCACACAGGCATGTGGGTAAACGGGTTCGTTAACGGGTCGGGTCAGATTGGTCGGTCCAGCCCACAACAGATAAGAAAATAGATTTCATTTAACTCTTTTCCGTACATATAGAAAAGGAATAAAGCCCGGAAAATAGCTAGAGGTGTCGGAAAAATATGAAAAAATATGGAGGTAGATTAGGACATTTGGAACAACTTTCATGTTGAGTACCTGGACTGGATCAGAACCTATTTTGAATTAAAATTCAAAAACAGATCTGAGTTTTGAATTTGATTTGAATTCAAAATGGTTCAGAATTTAGAAACAATTTGAAAATTAAAAAGCTTTTTTCCAGTTTTCTATTGGCCATGGGCCGAAACCCTACCTACCGGCCCAGCCTGGCTTCTTTTCCCTTCCTTGCGCGTGGCCCGTGTAGCGCCCCAGCAGCTTCCATTGTGCATGGCCTAGCCA
>JBNKRE010000218.1:0-504 GCA_050296315.1 Halarcobacter sp. | reverse complement strand
TCATCACTTTTCTCTGGAAAAATCTAGATGTCTTCGCATGGCAGATATCAGATATGCCCGGGATCCCTATGGAGGTGATTGAGCACAAGTTAGGCATTGATCCATTATACAAGTCGATCAAGCAAAAAAGAAAGAAGATACACATCAGAGAGGCATGAGACCATCTGACAAGAAGTTAATAAATTACTTGAAGCCGGGTTCATCAGGCCAGTAGATTATCCAAGCTGGCTAGCAAACCCTGTTCTTGTAGAAAAGCCTGATGGCTCCTGGCGCATGTGTATTGATTATACAAGTTTAAATAAAGCATGTCCTAAAGATGAGTACCCCTGAGAAACCAAGTAGTCAGTTCCTTGGTTTGATTGTGATGAGTCATTGACTTGGTGAGGTTTGAATTTGAATTCGGGACAGTTTTTTTATTTTTGTTTTATCTTTGTTTCGTTTGAAGAATCACGTTTGCTTGTCTCGTGGTGTGCAGGTGGCAGGTGCGGCATGACGTGCAATGAC
>JBNKRE010000217.1:0-504 GCA_050296315.1 Halarcobacter sp. | reverse complement strand
CCTTGCGCCAGCTCAGTCGCACCATTGCCTTGCCCTCTACCTTTTTAGATAATTCCTTTTAAAACTTAATCTTTTCTCTTAGAAAAATAATTCTAAAATCTTTTCTAAAACTCCTTTTTACAAAATAGCCCATGCCTCTATATTTAATTATGTTTTATCAAATCTTCGGTACAAAAATAATTCTTTTCATTCCATAATTTTCTAGATTTTACATCTTAGTCCATTTGTTTAATTTAATTAAAGATAAGCTCATATGTTTTATTTAATTATAATTTGACCTATTTCTTTCTTTTCCAAAAATAATTTTTAGATCAAGTCCATAAGTCTTTTATTTTTCTCCCCTAAAAGTGTCAGGTTTAATTTTTTTCCATTTTTCCTTTTCTTTTCCTTTCTTTCTCCCTTTTCTTTTATCTCTCTTCTCTTTTCTCTTTTCTTCTACCTCACGCAAGAACAGTTCGCACGAGCTCCCAGCACACGAAAAGAGAGACCCAATTACCATGGACT
>JBNKRE010000216.1:0-504 GCA_050296315.1 Halarcobacter sp. | reverse complement strand
GCCATTGATGAGGCCTGAAGCGCGGAGCGTGCTGTGCGCGAGCGGGCCGACGGGCCATTTTTGGTTTCGGGCCGGTTTCGAGTTGTGAACAGTAACATCTCGTAATTTCTTTTCTGTTCAGAAATTGTTTAAATTTCATTTAATTCTTTGATTAAATTTGAACCAACGAGATAATTTGATCAGGGAATTAATTTTGTAATAACAGTGATGGTTTTGTCACTGTGTAGTTTAAGAATTTTATTCATGTTTCCGCTGCAAGAATAATTATTTCTAAATTGAATTGGAACCAACGGGAAAATTCAATGAAGAAAGTAGTTTAAAATTTGAGTTGATTATGATATTGTTATTTTTGACCAACGTTGATGATGACAATATTATGATAATTTTGTATACTAGTTCTTTTTCTGCCCAACGGTGATGAAGAATTAGTGTGCAAGTTAAAGTTTTATTATTATGATTATTATTTTATGATTCTCACTCTTGTTTTCTTTTTGCTCAAGTTCC
>JBNKRE010000215.1:0-506 GCA_050296315.1 Halarcobacter sp. | reverse complement strand
AAACGTGATTAATTATATGACATAAATATTTATGGAAGGAAAATATTGCATGTCTGTGGGTACGCAATTAAATGTTTTCCATGCATCAAAACTTTCCGTATGACATAATTATGTGAAATCTCCTTCAACAAAGAAAAGATATGAATCATGAAAAACATGTAACACCTGAGGAAGTTTCCACATCTACAAATTTAAATATTTGTAATATTTTATTACATGGTAAAACAACTATAGCGGAAATTGAACGTCAATTTTATTTTTTCAAATATTTTTTTGTTGTGTCATTATATTATTGATTGATTACGTGGTTAAGTTTCCTTGTGTCCAATAAACTTTCCAATGCCGTAGTTGACCTAACACTTCGAATGTATCATTGGATATAAAAAATATATATTATTTGGCAATAATCATTGCCTGAGATATATTTGGTATGGATCGCAAATAATGGATTGCTTTGTGTAGATGTATTAAATGCTCTGCCGTCTTGAGTTATGTTGTGTTTCTAA
>JBNKRE010000214.1:0-505 GCA_050296315.1 Halarcobacter sp. | reverse complement strand
ATAACTTATATTTATATGAATTCACATGTTGATTCCAATTCAAGCAAAATATAATTAAATTTAAAATGACAACATTATTAGTCTCTTGGTAATTACATGGTACTAACATTAAAAATAGTTATATAAGAAATCGGATCATAGAACAATAAATGAACTTAAGTATATCATTTCGACCCAAAGAGTGGTCGTAGCCATATGTGACCCATTTGCTCATGTGGTCTATAAATCTTGTTCTGTTGTAAATATAAACATATGCAAATATAAAATAAATTAAGTTGATTTAAAAAAATTCAAAACATATGTAAGTGAGATCTAGTTTTAATTAAAAAAATTCAAAACATATATAAGTGGGAGTAAAATATAATCAAACTTAAAATGACAACATTATTAGACTCCCTTGGTGATTACATGGTACTAACATTAAAAAATGGTTATATAAGAAATCGGATCATGGAACAATAAATGAATTTAAGTATATCATTTCGGCCCAAAGAATAGTCGCAAC
>JBNKRE010000213.1:0-510 GCA_050296315.1 Halarcobacter sp. | reverse complement strand
TAGTAATGGCTAACAATTTCCAAATACTAGCAAGGTCATCAAGGGTAATTTCGAAAGGTAATCATAATGTAACTACGGTTCCAATCAACTCCTATCAACCTAATGCACAATCATTCTTAACATAAAGATATTAAATTCAAAAATAAAAGTCAAGGATTGTGGTGTGATGCACCGGGGCTTGCCTTGCTCAGGCTTAGGGTTAGTTTCTTTGGCTTGAACTTGCTCAGCTTGAACCTCCAACTCCAGCTCCTCGTTCATGGGGTCTAGCAAGTGCAATAAGAGACTAATATTAGCATGATGCACATGACATGATCAAATGAAGTATGCAACAGTACTAAAGTGGTATACTTTACTGTATATATATATTTAAAGATTTTTCCTTTTATTTTCTATACTTTTACTATTGAAAGCGATACTAAAAATTTAATAACATGAGATCTACAGTGATTCTGAGAGTTTCTTATTTACTGCAGGTAAAGGTGGTCAAGGTGAACCTACAAGCCAAAGATG
>JBNKRE010000212.1:0-509 GCA_050296315.1 Halarcobacter sp. | reverse complement strand
GGCCTCCGACGTGTGGAGGAGGCGCGACGGGCGGTGACCACACCACCGCTGTGCTCCCGCGCGCGCGTGGACCGGGACACACGACTATGGGCCGACGTGGGCTACTGGCAAGCGTGCCCCGTTACTGATTCTTTTTTCAAAATTTCAAAACCAGCACAAACTTTGTAATTCAATTTGGTGACTTTTCCTTTGTCAAAAATTCACCAAAATTTGAATAGAGATAGTTTGAAGCATAATGAACAACTTTCCTTTTTGTCCCAACTTCGAATTCCCCCAGAATTTAAAGTTGTAAATTCTAGAACAAATTCAAAATTGAATCTTTCCTGAATTTTTAAAGGGTTCAAACCATTTTGTAAAAATCTGATAAATTCTCTAAAATTCCATCTTCATATGATATACTAGAATATAATTTTACATTGACTCACTTGTATTCAAATATTGGAAGTTTCTTTACAAGTGGTAAAAATGACTATTGAAATTCATACTCAATGTAGCTGGCCACTTAGGGA
>JBNKRE010000211.1:0-509 GCA_050296315.1 Halarcobacter sp. | reverse complement strand
CAGGGGACCTAAGTTATACCGATACTTCACCGAAGTGCCGCACCCGTATCACGATATGTATTCGATACTTCGATATATCGATACTTTTTCGATACCGTATCAGAGACGTATCAAAAATACAATAAAATAAATAAAATAAAATAAATCACGATACTTATCCGATACACTCGGATACTCTGTCGATACTTCATCGCATGAGAACAAGGAGAAGAAAGATGATATTTTAATATGTGAGCTAGAACAACTTGAATAGGTATGTCATATTTAATCTTTATAATATCAATATTGTACTGTTAGAATAAATTTTAACATGAGAACAAGTAGTAGGTTATTAAAATATGGTCTTCAACTATCTTTTTATCTATATTATTGATATTAAATTTATTGAAACCTTATCATTTTTAATTTTGAACATTATCTTTATAATATTTATTTATAAAATTATATATATACTTACCGACATATCCTTATTTTTTAAAGTTGCTGTATCACCATATCGATGTATCCGT
>JBNKRE010000210.1:0-509 GCA_050296315.1 Halarcobacter sp. | reverse complement strand
AGACGAACCCCCGAGTGGGCCACTTGGGCCGGAGGCTGGGCCCGGATTTGGTGGATGAGAAGGAAAATGAAATGGGCCGAAAACAAAGTAGTGGGCCGAAATTGATAGTAAAAACAAATGGGCTAAAAAAATCTTTTTAAATTTATTTCAAGGTTTTGAGTTCAAAAATCAAAGGATTTGAATACTTTCAAACTGAATTTGAACTGGTTTCAAAATAGAACAATTTAGAATAAACTTTTTGAATACTTTTCAAATCTGAAACTTTTGAAAATTGATTTAAATATGCAAATTCAAACCAGGGATTAAACGAAGGACTTTAAAAAAATGATTCGAACATAAATTTCAAAAATCAAATTTAAATCTTTTTATAAAACAAAACCAACCTAGGGCTTCGAAATAAAAATATGCATGCCATGAAATGCAACCTATCAATTTATTCGAAAATTTTCCTACCGCTAATTTGGTGACATGCATTATCTTTGCCAGTTTTAAAATATTATGAAAATCAG
>JBNKRE010000209.1:0-512 GCA_050296315.1 Halarcobacter sp. | reverse complement strand
AGCGGAGATGAATCCCTGTCGGGAGTCGAGAGTCGACTCGAGTCTTCCCTAGAGCTTCGAAAGTTGTCTCAGAGATCGGTGAGCTCTTATATCTTTACCTTTCTTTATAGACTTTGAGTCCTAGTTCTTATATGTTTTTCTAGTGTTCATCTTGAGCTTTGATGCGTGCATAGTTACTATCACTTGGTCCCTCTTGTTTGTTGTTATTTCTTTGTGGGTTATCTATCTGACTCGGTAGATTACTCTCGCTCCTCGTAGCTCGAGTGGTTTACCGACGCTGGTGTGTTTCCTTCTATTTCATTGGCTAACGAGGAAGCATTTGGCTTTACTCGCGAACGTGGTGTCCGGGTTTAAATCCTTCAGTGAAGCTCCACGCCTTGCACGGAAGTGTGGTACCCACAGGAGTGGCAGCCATATTAGGGCTTTGTAATCCACCATGTCGAGGTCGTGGCGAGCCGGCCAAACCTGGGCTGCTGTATCCCCTTGTGTGGATTCCTTGCTGTGATACAGTT
>JBNKRE010000208.1:0-513 GCA_050296315.1 Halarcobacter sp. | reverse complement strand
TGGGAACATCATCGACGAAGGCCCCCACGGCCCCGGCAATGGTGGCCCGATCGAGTAGTAAGGCGTCATATGATACTCCCACTGACGACGATCCTAACCTTTTGAATTCTATCATGGCTATTGACATTTAGTATACAACTCCACAAGCACACAAAATTGTTAATGTAGCACTTCACCGGGAGTATTCTCTAGGTATCATATTTATATTTTTCTAAGGGAGGAAGGATCTCTATCATGTCTAAGATTAACATTGGGAGTAACTCCAATAAGTACTACTAGGCTATACAGAGGTTACATTAACTAGGGTTAACGGACACACATAATAGTACTCCAGGTTCTACGGGTAAGCTAAGGTTCCACCTAGTCGGGAGACTCGAGAAGAGGGTCAACTCCTAAGTTTCTATTCTAGTCATGTCTATCATAGCACATTACATAGGATTAGGGAGCCCTACCATGACTGTCACTCCTGCAGGTACTACACTTCGATGCAAGGCATGGAGCTTCACTGAAGGA
>JBNKRE010000207.1:0-513 GCA_050296315.1 Halarcobacter sp. | reverse complement strand
GGGAGAGTATGATATTATGAGAAGTAAGTTTATATGCTCGCTTCAATGAACAACCCTGTGATGATCTGGAGGAGTAGCATAGAGATCCAAACACATTATGATTATAAATATGTTGTGAAAGGAGGAAGATATCCAAGATCAAGTAAGCAAGAAAGTACTTGCGGATCCGCTAACTAAAGGCTGACCACCCAGTGTGTTCAGAGAATGTACAATCGACATGGGTTTTTTGGTAGAGCATATGATTTTTGAATAATAAAGTTTCAAAATCAGAATGAGATTCTATTTTAAAATGGAAAAGCGTATTGTAGTCATTGAGTCTGATAGTGTGTAACTGACTATCATGATGCAGCGTGCTCTTTACACTAATCTATCGAGGAATATATATTCAGTCTGATTTTAGTTTCAAATTTTGAGTTTTATATTGGTCCATGAAGATCAAGGGGAGAATGTTAGAGTTGATCTCCAGTGGACTTGATCAAAGGGACCAAGTCCACCTCTCCATGCCTTGATCGG
>JBNKRE010000206.1:0-513 GCA_050296315.1 Halarcobacter sp. | reverse complement strand
CAGCTCCATTGGCGATTTTGAGTTCTCTCCCAAAATTCGAGCCCTTGGTGCGAGAAATCGACTCTATGAGTTGGTATCTGAATCGTCTTGGGTACATACATCATCTTTACCGTCTTATTTTCTTGTATTTTGAAAATTTTGCTTGGATGAACTATGTGGTAGAAATTCAAGATGAAAATAATGTATTTGTGATTAGTATGTAGTGACTATGTTGTATGAATGACTTGTATTAAATTAAGAATAGGTCACATTGTCTAATGATTGATTTATGACATGGATTAGGATTTTGTTACTTATGTATTGGTCATGTCGAAATTTGTTGCATGATAGTATATTTACGACGACCATTGATATGAATTTTTATTTACCATATGATAGATTTATAAAATTATTGTATGCATTTTTATATGACATATGAAGAGTTTTTAGTTCATTGTTATTAACAAATGTCATATGATATGATTTTTGAAGGTTGCGATACCCAAACTCAACTATGGATGACACTCCCATTTC
>JBNKRE010000205.1:0-515 GCA_050296315.1 Halarcobacter sp. | reverse complement strand
CGAGAGTCCGACTACGCCTCAAATGTGACCCGGGTTGCTAGAAAACAACGTGTAGATCGCCATCGAATCATCCGTGCGGAGAAGTCGAGCAGTTTTGAACCAATTCTGAGCCAAAACTCCTGTGATGGCTATCAAGTTAGATTTGATCCCCCATGCGTGAGATGGTCATAACTCCTTCGTGCGAACTCCGAATCGAGGGCTGTTTCTTCCGTTGGATGCAGAATAACTTGTGTGACACCTAGTGAAGCGAATTTAAGAAAATAGAACAAGTATACACATTCTATGATTAAAGTAGTGGCCCACAAGTCTGAAGAAGCCTCTGTTGGGTCCGGTACCCGACGTGGCCAATGATAGGTCTCGTTTTACATCACGAGAGTCCGACTACGTCTCAAATGTGACCCGGGTTGCTAGAAAACAACGTGTAGATCGCCATCGAATCATCCGTGCGGAGAAGTTGAGCAATTTTTAACCAATTCTGAGCCAAAACTCCTGTGATGGCAGATCGGAAGAGCACA
>JBNKRE010000204.1:0-517 GCA_050296315.1 Halarcobacter sp. | reverse complement strand
GGCTTAAGTGGACCCATCATTTATACTCCCAACGCTTTCTTTTTGTTGACGTTCAAACATAGAGATTTTAGTATATAAGGACCCATTTGGATGGATGAAACATTTCTGATTCTGGGCTAAAAAAGTTGAAACTGTATTAAAGAGTAAAAATCTAAAACATTTCAATGGTGAATTAGTGTGAAATGTTTTAAGATTTTGACCTACAGAAGTGAAACGGTAAAATAAGTGTTTCAAGTGATTCTGATTCACTTCCTTCTCATTTTCACTGATTCTGAAACGTTTCAACAAACGGGCCAAACAATTTCACAAGGTGATTCTGATTCGATCGAGAATCATTTCTCGAGAGAAACTGAAATGTTTCTAATTCACAGTAAATCTGAAACCGTACCAAACACACCCTTAATTTGTAGGGCACTTCAGCTCTCTGCAGTTATAGATCTCACTAGTATATCAGGGTGCGCATTTGTGTGCCATGTGGTATGAAAAAACTAAAGATAACTAATGCATTGTATATAGA
>JBNKRE010000203.1:0-518 GCA_050296315.1 Halarcobacter sp. | reverse complement strand
CTTCATGTGTTAAGTTGTTTTCTCAACATTAGTAGATTGCTATGTTCGCAAATTTGTAGTTGCTTAACGGTGAAGAATTAAAACTTCTCGTAATAAAAACTATTATTAATTGTCCTATTTGAAGCGTACTTTCTTATTTCGACATGCGCAAATTCATTAAGTTCTAGAAATTACAGTTGTCAGAGCTTCTTAATACGTTGAGTTGTTTTTCTCAACCTTAATAGATTGCTATGTTCACAAATTTGTAGTTGCTTAACGGTGAAGAATTAAAACTTCTGTTAATGACAAGTATCATTACTTGTTATATTTCAAACATACTTTCTTCTTTTGACATGTGCGGATTAATTAAGTTCTAGAAGTTATAGTTGTCAGAACTTCTTAATGTGTTAAGTTGTTTTTCTCAATGTTAATAGATTGCTATTTTCGCAAATTTGTAGATGCAAATGGTGAAGAATTAAAACTTTTGGCACTAACAAGTATCATTACTTGTACAATTTCAAACATACTTTCTTGCTTTG
>JBNKRE010000202.1:0-516 GCA_050296315.1 Halarcobacter sp. | reverse complement strand
CACCACCAAAGGGGGTGGCGACCCGGCCCTTGCCCATTTAACACCATACCCGGGTTCCGATATGGCGCGTCGCTAAGAGGGTTACGCCCAATGATTTTCCATGTGGTTTCATTTCCATAGAGATGGCTAAAATAGTTGTTGGCTCGTCAAGCCTAACACAACCCCTCCTCCTTTATCCGGGCTTGGGACCGGCTATGTTAGAACAACATAGGCGGAGTTGGTTTCACTTTCACTAATACAACAACAACAACCAAGCCTTTTATTCCCAAGCAAGTTGGGGTAGGCTAGAGATGAAACCACATGAGCCAAAGAAACATGAATAAAACAATATCAAAAAAGAAGAGGGAAAACGAAAGACGATAAAAACAAAAACCAATTCGACAAAAGCAGAAAAGACAATAAAACGCTAAGCCAAAAAAAAAGCGAAAAGGGGCGGAAAAAAAACTTTGACAGAAGACAATAAAAAAGAAGGAACCGAAGATCAAGCTTCCGGCACATGAATTGCTAGCTTCCCTC
>JBNKRE010000201.1:0-519 GCA_050296315.1 Halarcobacter sp. | reverse complement strand
GCAAGGACTATTTTCTCCTTGATGGCAATTCTACCAACAAGCTGAATTTGTGTAAATATAGTAGGATCAGGGTTGTCTTTTATCAAGAAAAGGTGCAAATGTAGGCAGTAATTATAGAAGGGTGTGTGCAGGAATTACAGAAGAGTGTGTTTGTGTTGTACAGGGTCTACCCATTTTTCTTCTTAATATAATGATACGCAAGTGTCCTTCATGTTCGAGAATTTTTTTTCATAAATAACTGCCCCCAAGGGGTTACATATATATGGGTCTCGTGACTAAACTAGACTAGGACTCTACAATTAAAGTCCTAATCTATTACTACTACTATATCCTTAACAAATACAACGTGAATGCAATGATGTTGCATTTGAAGAGTTCACAAAACACACAACTAAAATAAAACTGATACATGCGAAGTCCAAAATCAAAGATGTCGTCAAAGCCTGCAACTCTTGAATGTCAATGAAGAATATCTCCTCCACAAGAGAATATTGCCATCATGGATAGCACTTGAGCAAA
>JBNKRE010000200.1:0-521 GCA_050296315.1 Halarcobacter sp. | reverse complement strand
TTCACAATTAATAGAACGCCTTCAAAATCTTGTTGTTGATTTTTTATATGAATCTGGCGATGTATATATACTCCTTTCTGTTGTAACTGAAACAGGAGTCCAAGATGTTTTTGACTTTCCTACTTAAATTAAAAAAAATATTTCCTTTCTATTAGAAACAGGACACAATCCAAGTCTTATACGGTATTATTGCTTTTTGTTGCACGTGAAACAGGAGTCCAAGTTGACTGCATGGCCTACTCGAATAATAATACTTGCTGAACAAAATTGGTAGGGCTAATTTGGACAAAAAAATTATAATGATATTAGTGGGTATTTTTTTCTCTGATTAACGTGGAAATTTCTAACCCTTAAGAGTTAACATGAAGCCTTCGTCGTTTTCTATTAAAATAAGTATATAATAGATTTTAACCTTGGAGAGTTAACGTGAAGCCTCTATTTTTTATTAAAATAAATATATAATAGATGTTTTGAATGCAAAATGCAAAGTGGTCCACATCTGTTTTATTATTTATCTGATT
>JBNKRE010000199.1:0-522 GCA_050296315.1 Halarcobacter sp. | reverse complement strand
AAAAATTTAGGTGTGTCGATATATAATATAACTAAGATAAGAATCTAAATCTAACATATTATTAATCAATTCATAATTGGTTATACTTTATAAATTATAAATATTTTTTTATTTTTCTAAACTTCATCATATCTAGATAATTTTTTTTCATATCATAAGAAAGTGAACAATTCTTTAGTTGGCTATCATATCATTGATCAGTGGGAGCAAACTAGACCATGACTAATATTTTTAAAAGACTCACATATACATGCAACACCGGAAAGTTCAGAGAAAGTATAAACATAATTCTTATATGGCATACAATGTTATTTCAAGAGTTACACTTATCATAATTCTAAGCATGTTTCTAGTTTCTCCACATTATTTTAAAATATCAAGCATCTAATTATTTATCAAATTAATGTACATAAAAAATTATACATATTTTTAATAGATATTTATCCTAATGAAGATGAAAGATAATTCTAGAAGTTCACATTATCTTGCTTTAACAACTAGCATATTCATTAAACACGTAAC
>JBNKRE010000198.1:0-522 GCA_050296315.1 Halarcobacter sp. | reverse complement strand
TTTCATCATATCAAAAAATTGGGAAATAAGTCAAACAATATGTTTGATACATTACCTAGAAGTAGATGGAACATTATCTACGATGCAATGCTGTCAGAATTAATAGTAAATTAATATTGTGTAAGTAAAAATGATATTACAAGTATACAATGAACACAACAAATTAAATAAACAAAACACAAATATTACAAATGTCTTACCCACTGACAACACAAGGTGTTGTACTGGTATCCTGGCCATGGATCAAGAGTCTTAGATAATTCAATAGCATCAGGAATAACCTTGTACGCTCCACCACGTGTAAATGAAGACAATTGCTATCGAGATTTCAAGATGGGATCAAGATAAAAAAATATCTATGTAATAACAAACAATATATATGTAGTAAAAATAGTTAATGACATATGTTGAACTCCAGGTCCATGTAGTGCTTTCTAATTATTTTCTGTTCACTCTTAGACTTTTCAAGTCCATTGGGTGCCAAAATGCATACACCCATGTTAAAAACATTGGGGTCCATCG
>JBNKRE010000197.1:0-522 GCA_050296315.1 Halarcobacter sp. | reverse complement strand
GACTCTAGATAGCTATTTGGAGGTCCAAAGGACTGCTCTGAAAAACATGAGGCAAAGACATGGATTACAATATCGATGAAAATCGATAAAACTGGTTCGGACCGATTCCTTTGGTTCACAAAAAAATCGGTTGATTACAATTAAAAAGAATTCATTTTTTGATTTTTTTGAAAAAAATGAAAACCAAAAACTCGAGTAATAAACCGAAAAAACCAAGCGATGTCAGTTTACCATTTTCATTTAAAATTTGAATTTTAAATAAAAAATCCGACAAAAATCGATCGATAAACCAGTAAAACTGCTCGATAAATTGGTAAAACCGCTTGATAAACCAGTAAAACTGGTCAATTTTTTATTTTTCTCCAAATTTCAAAAAATAAATTTTATATAAAAAAGTAATTTTAAATCTTTTTTTAAATAAAAATTGACAAATTTTATTGAATTACCATTCACTTTTAGCTAGAATGCATCCACATAACACTACTTAGGTATTACATTGGAAAAAGCATATATATACAGAAT
>JBNKRE010000196.1:0-523 GCA_050296315.1 Halarcobacter sp. | reverse complement strand
GTCCACTACCCAGAAATATAGGGGTGCCCCCGATCAAGGCTGAGGGACTGGACTTCATCAGTAGACGAAGTCCCATGGAGATCAAACTCCAACATTCTCCCCCTTGATCTCAATAGATCAAGACTAATCTTAAAAACTCAAAAACTTAGAACTAAGCTTAATACCATTTCTCAACAGATCAGTATATAGAGCACAAAATATCATAACAGACAGTTACGTACTATCAGACTTAACGACCACCATATACCTTTCCATTTTGAAACAGAAACTTATACTTATTTTGGACCCTTAGTATCCAAGGATCATAGACTTTACCATAGACACATGTCAACTGTGGTTCTCTGAACGCACTGGGCGGCAAGTCTTTAGTTAGCAGATTTGCAAAAATTTTATTTGCTCAAGACTTATTATTTGATCTTGGATATTCTCCTTTCATAACATAAGCTTAATCTTAATCATGATATATTTGGCATGAACACACGACTTGTTATCATAGGAGTAAAGTACTGCCAACTCTTTTGAC
>JBNKRE010000195.1:0-523 GCA_050296315.1 Halarcobacter sp. | reverse complement strand
GCCTCATCAACCTCTCCAAGTGGCACTTGATTTTCATTATAACCAGAATTGTCAGGGGTGTGTAGCCGTTCACGAGGATTCACTCTATACACCACCCACCACGCACTTAGCTTTTCGCATGGGTACGATATATAATAGACTTGCTCGACCTGGTGAGCAAGGACAAATGGGTTGCAACCATGCAGCCAATGCGCATGTTTGACTTCAACCATACCAAATTGGTTTTCTCGAGTACCACAATTGGGATCAAACCAATCACAATCAAAGAAGACTGTATTGAGCTTCTTATTCCCGATAAAGATGTACTCAATTATGTTTTTAATGATTTCATAGTACTTAGTTTCATGTCCTTCTTCATCAACAACCCTCATAACCACTCCAGTATTAGTTGTGGCCACCAGCGGGTGAGAAACTTCAAAAATGGTTGAACGGAAGCGAAACATGTCGACATCATACTAGCCATAACATTTAGCAGTAATGCTTTCGTACTAGAGCTGACACATGTCCGCATGTACATTGCTAG
>JBNKRE010000194.1:0-523 GCA_050296315.1 Halarcobacter sp. | reverse complement strand
ATTCAACCATTCATTTTTTTCTTAAAAAAGACACAGAACATGGTCTTATATTCTGATATACTAGTTGATAACCCCGCACAATACTGTAATTTCAAAATATTTTATATTTATGTAAATTTATATATTAATTTTAAATTAAGTAAAAGATAGTTAAATTTAAAATAACAACATTATTGCACTCCTTTGATGATTACATGATACTAACAGAAAAATATTTAAAGATATATAAAAAATAGGATCATGAAATAATAAATAAATTTAAATATATCCTTTTGCCTCATAACTCTTTATACAAATATAAAATAAATTAAATTGATTTAAAAATTCTTTAAAACATATACAAATGAGATCTTGTTTTGTGCAACTAGTCGTGTATAACACAATGGAAAAATAGAATTTAAAATGGATTTCGTATGAATGAGATTGATTATTTTAAAGTTTTTGTATTTTATAGTGGTGATGTGATAGTTAATATGGACCACTTGCATATCAAGAGAATTTAGTTAGTAAATTTCTCTTATAC
>JBNKRE010000193.1:0-524 GCA_050296315.1 Halarcobacter sp. | reverse complement strand
TATAGACACTAGTTGTTATCCTTGTTGACTTTCTGAGTTCCGTTTGACCATTCATCTTAATCATTTTAATAAAAATAAAATATTTTGTTCTGATTTGTTTATTACTAAAAAAATATTAAAATATAACTTATAATTTTGCATATTTTAATCAATATTTAAATAAGATGAATAGTCCAACGTAACACAAAAAGTTAATGACGATAACAATTTAAATCGGGAGGGAGTTCATTAAAATTGCTATTAAGCTAGGCACTAGTTGTTGTTCTTGTTGACTTTTTAAGTTATGCTTGATCATTCATCTTAATTATTTTTTAAATAAAAATATATATTTTGTTATGATTTATTTATTACTAAAGAAAGTTAAAATATAATTTATAATTTTATATATTTAAATTAATATTTTAAATAAGATGAATGATCAAACATAATTTAAAAAGTCAATGGTGACAACATTTTAAAAATGAAGGGGGTATTATTTTAGGATTGATTATTATATGCTGACTTACAATTTTCTCAGACATTTC
>JBNKRE010000192.1:0-528 GCA_050296315.1 Halarcobacter sp. | reverse complement strand
CAACCCTAAGTGGCCAGCTAAATTGAGTACAAAATACACTAAGTCCTTTTTCCCACTTGTAAAGAAACATCCAATATTTGAATACAAGTGAGTCAATGTAAAATCATATTCAGGTGTATTTTATGAAGATGAAATTTTAGAGAATCTATCAGATTTTTCCAAAAAGGTTTGAACCCTTCAAAAATTCAGGGAAGATTCAATTTTGAATTTGTTCCAAAATTTATAACTTGCAATCCTTTCAGATTTTGAACTTGATACAAAAAGTGAAGTTTCTCCCTATGTTGCAATCTGTCAACCTGCAAAATTTGGCGAAATGTGCACATCAGGAAGGTCACCAATTTCAATTAAAAAAATGTGATGATTTTGAAATTTTGGTAAAAAGAAAATTTGTGGCAGGGCTTGCTTGCCAATGGCCCATGACGGCCCGGGGTCACGTGACCCGGCTAGTGCGTGCCCAAATTCACCAAGTACTAGTTGAAGGGAAGACAAGCTACTCTAAGCAAGTAACACAAGCATACAAGAGATACT
>JBNKRE010000191.1:0-528 GCA_050296315.1 Halarcobacter sp. | reverse complement strand
GCTGGGAGGAGTGGCGGTGGTGCGTGGGCCGCTGCTGCTGTGGGCTCAGCCCACAAGAACAGTAACGTTTTTGATTTATTCAAAGGAATTCCAAAAGGAAGCGACTTGATTCGATTAAAAGATGGACTTTCTGAACTCAAAAATTTTCAAATAAAATATGGATGTGAAGGGATTAAAATAAGGAACAACTTTCCTTATTGGAACTTTTCAAAATTCAGTATAGAATTTGAATTAAAATTCAGGGAAGGTTCTAGGTGTTTGAATTTAAATGAAATTTGATGAATTTGATTGAAACTTCTAGAATTGCTGCAATTTGAACTAGAAGATCCTGATCGAACTTGGATGATAACTAAACTCATGAGCAAGGGTTTGGAATTCTAAAATTTGGGGTTTCTTGACTTTCCCATAAAGGTTTTAAATTGAAATCTATTTGGAATTCTTTTGGTTTTGCTTGGAAGTGGATTAACCAAGGGATTTGATGCAGGATTAAGACAATAATGATCATGATTAGAGAGTTCGTAACACGGG
>JBNKRE010000190.1:0-528 GCA_050296315.1 Halarcobacter sp. | reverse complement strand
CAACTGGAATTACAAAACCTGCATGTTGCACACACAATATACAGTACATCCATATACATATCTGAATCCAACACATTCATTCAAAGATCACAATATCCAACACATTCATTAAAACTTTACAATATTCATCACATGCATACACAACATAACATCCATAGACAAGATCACAAGTCCAAAGTGAACACATGCAAACATTGACACTTAGTAATACCAAGGATCGTTGCCAGTTGAGCCTCCACTGGAGCAGTACCAAGGATCACTGCTGGTCGAGCCTCCTCCAGAGCTATTGAAGAGGTTATTGACGAAGTCATTTGCTGGATCATCTGAAGCCACCTACGAAGGATATAGGATGAGTAAAACAGTAGATAGAAAGGTACAAAGCAAAATAAAGAGTTTAAAAAGTGAATCTGATGTGCATTTTCCACTGCGCCGGTAAGTTTGGTGAAGGAGTGACACCAAATGATGGCAATGCCTAAGATAAAGAAAGTTAGCATAATTTAAACAAGTTTGCCTCTAGTATGAATGGAA
>JBNKRE010000189.1:0-527 GCA_050296315.1 Halarcobacter sp. | reverse complement strand
CGTGTGCTCTTCCGATCTGTTTTGTACAGTAAAAATAGAAAAACCAAAAATCAGCCGAATTTACCGATTAATCGGACCGAATTGGCCGAAATTCGGTCTAATTCATCCAAAATTCGGTGGAATAGTAGAGGTTATTGAAGTTTTAAAAAAAATAAACTTTAACTATGTAAATATTAGAAATTTGGAATAATCTTTTCACCAAAGGTCTTAAAATTCATTCTAGTTTTTTATCATATTTGTTTATTATATTTTGTGAATTTAAAAAAATTAAAATTTGATGTCCATTTGTACAAATTTGACGAAATTTAAATTTTAACCAAACAAACGATGCCGATTTAAAAAAATTTCTTCACCAGTAATCTTAGAATTTCATCTAGTTTTTTACATATTTTTTCTTGATTTTTTTATTTTTTTGAATTTATGAACAGTAATTCAGCGCATTTTGAATTCGGGTTCGGCAAAATGTGCCGAATTTGTTAACCCTGCCCCCAACTTGGGCCGGCCCATCCAGCAGGGAAGAGGAAGGT
>JBNKRE010000188.1:0-529 GCA_050296315.1 Halarcobacter sp. | reverse complement strand
TTTGAATTTTAAACTTTATACATAGATGGAGTAGGATTGAAAGAACATGTGTAAATTTTATTATGAACTTTGTTAGTTCATTTTTACATGATATGTGTACATAATATGTTCACTTTGGAGGGAAATGTATGGTGTGCACATTGACTTTCTTTGTACATATTCACACATATTCTTTCGATCCTATTTTACCTCTGTATAAATTTTCAAGTTCAAATTCATTATAGTTTTGCTATAACAAAAAAGATAAATTTTTGATAGATTTATGAGTTTAGATCTGTTTGAAATTTTGTCTTTTTTACTACTCCTTCGTTACTAGGAATTTGAATTTGAAACTTTATACATAGATGGAGTAAGATAAAAAAAACATGCGCATTTTTTTAAAAAAAAAATCTTGACTTTGTTAGTAAACTTTATACATAGATGAGTAGGATAAAAAACATGCGTCAATTTTTTTTAAAAAAATCTTGACTTTGTTAGTTAATTTGCACCGTATGTGCACAAAATACGGAGAATCCTATCTAACTATATA
>JBNKRE010000187.1:0-530 GCA_050296315.1 Halarcobacter sp. | reverse complement strand
GACGTGTGCTCTTCCGATCTCAAAGATTTTGATCAGAATCTTCATGATTTCATTATGTGAAAAACACCAAATTCAGTTAAGAATTACAGTGGTGTAATCGATGATTTATCTCACAAAATCCTATTTAAATTTCATGTTTGTATAATTCTTGATATTTATCAATTTAAACTGTCAATAGTTTAAATTTAAATTGTGTGAATTCCATCTATTTTAAATTCCACGAGTTTAAATTTTGGTGAATTACTCAAAAATATCTCCAAAATTCCATTGCTATACACATAATCTTGGTGATAGTAAACCTTTATTACAAGCCACTTAGCAGAAATTCTATTTTCAGAAATAGAATTTAGCACTATTTACAAATACCATAATTATACAAACTAAATACTAAAACAATATTTAATTCTAATACATAGAATTAGCTAAAAATGAAAAATGGGCTTATTGGGCCCCATTATGTGCACCGGCTGTAGGCCAAGGTGCTGGCCTAACCCACGACTGGCCTTGGACGAAATTGGCTTCTTCTCTCA
>JBNKRE010000186.1:0-531 GCA_050296315.1 Halarcobacter sp. | reverse complement strand
TATGATGTATTTATAATTTAACTTCAGTTTTAACAGGTTTTGGCGGGACATTCTGATTTTAACGATGGATGCATTTTGTGATAGTGTGACAACATCATTTTCGGTTGCGTTACGATGAATGAAATATTTATGTATATTTTTTAATAGTACTCTTATTTTTATTGGTTTTGGATGAAGACAATAATCATGTAATATTTGAGACTTTAACATTTTTATATGGTTACATATTTTTTCTTTGATTAATTGATATTTGTTCACTTGATTCTCATGGAGAAAAAATATTTACAAAAATAATTGTATAACCTTCATTATCTCGAATAAGGAAAACCTCATCCATCAAACCAAGGGTAACAAGGTTCATCCACTCTCAAAACCTCATTTCTGGAGGTAGCTACATATTTCTTGCCAAATATTATCAAAACTCAAGAACAGAGTTGCTCCACTACAGAGTTTTAGAGCAAAGCAACTCCGGAGTGGAGTAGAGCCGTGCCAAACACGTCCTTAGGACATACAAAATAGATTTGAGGAGAG
>JBNKRE010000185.1:0-531 GCA_050296315.1 Halarcobacter sp. | reverse complement strand
AACAGTAACCCAACTCTACTAAGGGACTGTTTGGTTTCACCCAACTAAAATTTTATCACTTTTAGTCACTAAAATACCAAACAAGGTGGCTAAAATAGTGATTAAAATACCAACTAAATTTTAGTCCATTAGTCACCAAGAGAGTGACTAAAAGGCAAAAAAGACATCTTATGTCCCCCGAAAAAGTGTTTGATTGTTTCACATCTATTAGTGGTATCTAAGTCTTTGTACAATAGTTTGTCACTTTTAGTCGTTGGAATCAAACAAGGTGACTAAATTTTAGTCACTATAATTTAGTCACTAAATTTTAGTTAAGACCTTTACCATGTTTGACAATTTAGTGACTAAAAATGATCACTAAATTTTAGTTAGAAGAAACCAAACATGACTTTAGTGACTAAAAGTGAATAAATTTTAGTTAGATAAAATCAAAGAAGAAGTACTGAAATGGAAAAAAAATCTCACCATCGACACCCACCAAATCCTTTCACGAAACCTTGTTTAGCTTCCACCGGCGGCGGCGCGGCAGAA
>JBNKRE010000184.1:0-531 GCA_050296315.1 Halarcobacter sp. | reverse complement strand
GCCAAACCCTGGTCGGCTGGCCAAGGAGGTGTGGTCGGCCGGCCATCCTTTGGCTCGGTTGAGCCCGGGCTTTGTGCCACGTCGTCTCCTCATGTCATATTGTCTGTGATTATGTTTTATTTTGGACATAATGAAGATATACAAGGATTTTGGTCCATATAATGCCTTTTCATCTTCCGATGTTCCTGAAATGGTAGATCAACAAAACTCATGGAACTCATTAGTAATAAGCACCTATCTTCTATATCTTGAATGAAATTTGGGTATGTTGGTGGTAGATATGTGTATTTTATGATAGCCAACACCCCCCCACACTTAGAGCTTTGCTCATCCCTAAGCAAAAAAAAAATGAAATCTTGGGGACATAAGCAAGAACTCTAGTGCCATAATTGCTTGAGAATAAAAAACACAACTTACAACTCATACCTAGGCTACGTGGATGTGTCTAAGTCTTGAACCATATGATGTTGAAAGATTGGAGGAACTATGTCACTTTACCTCGAGATCAGTGCGTGTAATCACATGGTTTAC
>JBNKRE010000183.1:0-531 GCA_050296315.1 Halarcobacter sp. | reverse complement strand
AAGGTTTATATTCCATATGTAAATGGCCTAAAACCTTATAACAGTCAATATCATCTTCAACTAAAATTCTTATTGCAAGTAAATCTAAAACTTCATCAATAGTTACACCTTTTCTTTGCATCTTTAGGTATATTGAGTAATAGTGTTTAATTCTACTATTGATTTGGATTTTGCTTAAATCAAAGCCATTTTTTTCCAAAAGCTTCTTAGTTGAAGAGATAAATTTATTGAAAGTTAATTGAATAGCATGTTCATGCTCTTTTATAAAGTTATCAATTTTAGTGAACTCGTTTGGATAAATATATGTAAAAGCTAAATCTTCTAAGGTGTTCTTTATTGTAGAGATACCAAGTCTATGGGCAATTGGTACATAAACAACCATAGTTTCTTCAGCAATTCTAAGTTGCTTGTTTTGTGGTAAAGAGCCAAGCGTAAGCATATTATGAAGTCTATCACATAGTTTTACAACTAAAACTCTAACATCATCAATTGAAGCAATAAGCATTTTTCTAAAAGTTAATGCTGATGATA
>JBNKRE010000182.1:0-533 GCA_050296315.1 Halarcobacter sp. | reverse complement strand
ATAAGTTTGACCGAGTTCTTTGAAAAAAAAGCATCTATATTTCTGGCATGACATTGTTATTTTTAGATCCATCATGAACTATATTTCCAATATATACTTATTCGGTAGTGTATCTTTGATATAGTTTTCTATTGATTTTATCAAATTTGAGTTAGGTTGACATTGACCAATAGGTACGAACTCTGCAGTTGATTTTTTTTTTGCAATTTCGTGCAAAACGTTCATTTGGAACAGCCGATGCATTACACCAACAACAATCTTTTAATCCCAAAGCAAGTTGGTTTAGGCTAAGGGTAGAGATGAAACCATAGGAGTAAAAAATAGAGTTAAAAGAAAGAGAAAAAAGAAAGGTCAATAAAAAATCAAACAGGAAAAGGAAGAAAATTAAAGTTAATAAAAATGAAAGACAATAAAGGGTGAATAAAAAGAAAAACTCGAACAAAAAGGCAATAATAGAGAAGGAATCGAAGATCAAAGTTCTGACACACGACGAATTGCTAGCTTTCACTCTCTACTATCTAATGCTAGCACGT
>JBNKRE010000181.1:0-535 GCA_050296315.1 Halarcobacter sp. | reverse complement strand
TGTGCGTTGCTTTACCAGTGTGGTTCTAGGTCCGTGTCCTGATCTGGCACCTGAGTGCGTAGCCGGCTTCTCTTCTCCCTCTTGGTGCAGTGTACAGTGACCTGGTGTCTAGCCTGAGATTTCAAGCTTTAATTCTTGTGTGGATTGTTGTAGGTGAAGCTCAGTTTTATTCTTGAGCTGCCGGATTGAGAAGCTCGAGATTTTATAGTTCAAATTGCACTTCTGCGGTGGTTTTCCGAACGCGCCCACCAGGTGTTCGGTGAAATGCCTGTGAGGAGATACAATGAGTTTTGATTTGATTTTCATCGCTAGCCTCTCACGCGTTCTTGCCAGCACCATTTCGTGTTTCCGCTATGGTTCCTAGCTCGGTTCCGAGGGCCGATAGCTTTGCTATAGCTATGCGGTCTTGGCCGAGTTAGAAGAGAGGGGCGTCGGGTCAATTTTGGGATATAGGCCAAGTTCTTGCATAAGAATTTTGATTGGCTCCCATTCACCCCCCCTCTAGTCGCCTTCTCCAGTCTTTCAATTGGTATCA
>JBNKRE010000180.1:0-535 GCA_050296315.1 Halarcobacter sp. | reverse complement strand
TTTTCTATTTGTTTAAAAAGTTTTTCTTTATTTTCTTTATAGCCCTTTTGTATATCACTTAAGTGCATTATGATTCTATTGATTATTGCAATTGAGATTTCATTTACTCTTTTATTTGAGATATCTTTTTTATAAATAATATACTCAAGTGCATTTATAGATTTTAATGAATTTTTAAATAAAGCAATTCTAAGTTCATCACTACTTTTAATAGCACGGTCTAATTGTTTAGTTATATCTTCATTTCCATTGTGAAAAATATCGATGTATCTAGGAGTATCAATATACTCTTCATCTAAATCACCTAAAATATAAAAACTTTCAACACTTTTCCAAGAGCTAACAAGTTTAGAAAACTCCTCTTTTATTTTTTGAGTATTTTTACTTTCTAGTTGTTCTTTTAGTTTTGTTGCATCGTTTATAGCTACTTCAATATCTTTTAAAATAACTTTTTCATACAAAGTTTCAATAGCTTCAATGTTTTTTTTATCTGTGTTAGCAATTAAACTAATTGTAAAAACAGTAAGTAAAACAA
>JBNKRE010000179.1:0-536 GCA_050296315.1 Halarcobacter sp. | reverse complement strand
TATCCTACTTGATGAATGAACGTAGTCAGTTCGCAAAAAAAGATGCACGAGTAACTTTGCTTTTACAGAGTGTGGGAGAGAGAGAGGACGTGTGAGGGACATGCGCTGCCAATAAAAATGATCGAATTCAAAATAACAACAAAAAACTTCGTCACAGAAAGGCATGCCAGTTTGAGGTACTCCTAGTTTATCCATCAGATAAAATCCACACAAGAAGTAACATAGTGAAGCACGACAAAGTAAAATAATTTAAAAGAAAGTGAAATGTGACAAAATAAAAGAGTGCATAGGCTATTTTCATCTTGAATTAAAAATACTAGAATTATCTATTATATACTTATTTCAATAGAAAACGGAGGCTCCACATTAACTCTCAAGACCTAGAAATTCTCACATTAATCAGAAAAAAAGAAAAAATATATAATTATCCATCACTGTCATTATAATTTTAGGTTAAAAATACCCCTATACATATCTCAAGAATACTTATTTTTCAATCTGTTTATATAATTTTCGGTCAAAACAGAAACTCACGT
>JBNKRE010000178.1:0-537 GCA_050296315.1 Halarcobacter sp. | reverse complement strand
AAATAGATTTTTCGATATGGAACGGTGCGGTTTTATAACTTTTTAAATTACAAAATAACATTTTTCTTATAAAACAGGGAGCTATCTGGTTTCACGGTGTTACAACTTTTGATTCTTTGGGATGAAAATGATTGTTATAGAAGGTTTAACCTTCCATTTGCCGTAAGTATTTTGTTTAAGACATTGCAAGTTTTGATAGTTTCAGTCACTCATCCTTTATAGTATTGATAATGAAGAATGCAATACCTTTATCGATGAGGCCTCATCAGATGTGTTCATGATGCTGCAACACGAATCGGTTTTTATAGCCGTTAAGGGATTGTGGTCAACAGATATATGGAAAGAATTTTGTTAATTGGACACAAACATGACAAGGAAATATACTTGATTGAAAGAATTGTTGCAGGTGTTTATGGAAGGGAACTATATCATGTCTACGGGTACACGCGGGCGTTAGCTAGATTGACATGGGTGAGAAAAGTATTATTTTTAGGAACATTACATTACAAAATTTAGTTCATAATTCATGCATGCAAC
>JBNKRE010000177.1:0-537 GCA_050296315.1 Halarcobacter sp. | reverse complement strand
AGGGTGGGGTGTCATCCAACTTACTGACCATGGAAGCTACTAAGTTTGCGGGATGCCATAAATCTCGTATGCGCCAGTACATAATCAAAGCTTGTTCATTCAGCACTCTCAACCTTGGAGCTTCAAATGTACGATCCAGACCACTCTCAACCTTCCCATCCAGTATTCTCCATTTTGCCCTAACTGCCCTGCCTGGTCCACAATTATGCCAACCATTTTATCATCTTGCTAAACCACATAGGACCTCCATCGATAGAAAGGGCCCTATCGTGAGCGGATTCCAACCACTCGTCTTCTACCGATAGCCTACACAACTAAGCATAGCATACTATCGTTATATTTCTTTCATAGGGGTAAACAAAGTGGTTTAGTAAGGGTGTTCTTAGTGCAACTAGGGTTTCATTAAACTCCTATACTTAAGTGCACAATCATTGACATATGTAAAGATTGTAAAGCAAAAACCTATACAAGGTGTATGCTAGCTGCTTGCCTTGATCTAGAGAAGAAGATAAGTTAGCTTCATAGAAGCTTGGTGCG
>JBNKRE010000176.1:0-537 GCA_050296315.1 Halarcobacter sp. | reverse complement strand
AGGGTGTATATCGATTTGAGTCACTGCGACACTCTCGGTTATGAGTGGCAGCTTGTCATTGCAGTCATCTCATAGTATGTTTGGTGTACTGTTGTGGTTTCGAGGATTTGGATATGGATATGGTTATGATTATATTATCATTATGATTATTGTATTTACTTACCTTTGACGTTGACATGGGTCAACGTTCTGCTTGTTTATGCTTGTTCTAGTTTGTAGGTGCAAACATAGTACTTGGCTAAAGATTAAAATGGCTAAAATAATAAAAGCTAAGGATCAACTGCTAGTCGCTGAGTCCTTAGTCATGTCAAACCCTTAGTGCCTTGCATGTCTAGGAGTCGGCTATTTATGGCTACGTTGACGGGTCAGTCTTGCTGAGCTTTAGTTGCTTAGACTTTACTTGTAAATTTAATTATGTGCAGAGATGCTCGAGTATTATGACTGCTGCGGCAAATGGGTGTGGCCAAGTGGTGAGCCCGAGGACTGGGAAGAGACTTGGGAGCCTGCCCCAGGAGCAGTAGCCGAGGACTTCGCATC
>JBNKRE010000175.1:0-540 GCA_050296315.1 Halarcobacter sp. | reverse complement strand
ATGAGGCATATCCTAGAAGAAGTATATAAATATAGATGAAGCATTGGCACAGACCCGGAGAATAATGGGAGTCAATTATTATATGGAACCCGCTGCTAAAGAATACATTCATAAGTACAGAATGCCCATGAATAAGAAGGTATCAGCATCCTCATCAATTCTGGATATAGAAAAAGAAGAGGTATTAAATAAACCTACATATAAAGAATGTCTAATGAAGGGCGTGGATCCCTTAGACGGTGAATATATAGATTGGAAGTTGGACGAAAAATTTGACGTAATTGCACCACAATGGAAAAAGATATTAAAGAAGAAATCCTAAAGGAAGTAAAGATGGAAATGAATGAAAAATTTGAAGAGCTGAAGAAAGAATATAATGCAAAGTTTGATATATCATTTTCAGATGAAGATATAATGGATATTGGTGGACATGGGCAAAAGTCAGAAGAATAATAAAAAAGAATATAGGGTACTCAATGGTTCCCTAGATTTGATAGAATACTATCAAATATTCAGGTGTGGCAGACACAAATATCAGCC
>JBNKRE010000174.1:0-539 GCA_050296315.1 Halarcobacter sp. | reverse complement strand
TTTTCCATATATTTCAAATTATTCTGATTAAGTTCAAATGTTTTAGTTTGACTCAAAAATTCATAGGAAAATGAATTGGAGTCAAAAAATTATGAAACAAATTTTCTTGAGTAGATCTTGACCTTTTCTAGGGTATAAAAATATGAAACATCATTGTTCGCCTATGTTATCCATGGTTAATAAATAATCTTGCTTAATCAAGTTTAATTCATAGTTAATTATCTAGAAGTCAATCATTAATGAAAACTAGTATCAATGCACGTGCGAGCAAAAATAGACACGCACATGCACGCAAAAATATTCTAAGATAATTTTACAACATTGAAATACATTATTAATAAATAAAGAAAATATATTATTCAATAATTCAATAAACATAAATGTATCGCACATAGATAGAAAACATAAAAGAAAATACATCATTAAATATAGATTTTTCGTGTGGGATAAGTCAGGTCTGGTATCATCAGACAGAATACATTAAAAAATTATGTATATCTCAAAATTATAAAGATAGCAGCAATGGGAAAGAAACAAAC
>JBNKRE010000173.1:0-541 GCA_050296315.1 Halarcobacter sp. | reverse complement strand
GTTGTGCCTCTTGGTAGCAATGACCCCGGGTGATATCACCAAGTGACCGTCGCTGCTGTAGCCCTGAGTAGCAACGTGAAGGACCGGAGAAGGCGACCAGAGGGGGGTGAATGGGAGTCAATCAAAATTCATCGCACTAACTTGGCCTATATCCCAGAATCAACCCGATGTCCCTCTCTTCTAGTTCGGCTAAGACCGTCTAGCTATAGACAAGCTATCGGCCTTCGGAGCTGGGCTAGGAACTGTAACAAAGACACCGAGAGGGCTAATAGGACCACACAAGAGATCGACAGCAAAGACTCGACTCAAAAACAGATTATCTCCTCTCAGGCATTTCACCGAACACTTGGTGGACGTGTTCGGGAAACTACCGTGGGAGAACAGTTTAGACCACGAATCTTCAAGCTTTTCAATCCGGTGGCTCAATAGCACACCGGTGATACAACCTGCAACAAACCACAACCAGCACGAGCAACAATCACTGCCGAGAACTGAGGCCTTGGCATTGCCAAAATATGAAGCAAGCAGTAAACCGGGCAAC
>JBNKRE010000172.1:0-542 GCA_050296315.1 Halarcobacter sp. | reverse complement strand
AATAGTTGTAAAAAAGTTTATTTTTTTGTATAATATTATCAAGCGTTAAGCTTATTTAGCGAAGTGATATTTTTTTAGATTTCATTTGGCATCCTTATTTTGTAAAGTCCAGTGTAAAGCCTTGAAGTTTTTTTTCTTCGGGGCTTTTTTTGTGAGGTTTTTATGCAGTATTTTTTTGAATATCCTTTTTTGTATTTTGCAGTATTTTCTTTGGGTGTTGTTATTGGTGCATATTTTTATTTAAAATCAAAATAAAAAATCATCTTCTAATAAAAATCTGCATTTTTGATCATATTTTTTATATAGTTCTAAAACTTCTGTTTGCTCATACTTGTAGTTTTCATCCATAAAATCTCTTACTTTTTTTGAACCAAATTTATTTGAATCTGTATTTATTTTTTCTTCTAATGTTTTGATATTTTCTTCTATTTTTATTGCTGCATCTTTGTATTTTTTAGCTGCAAGTGGGCGAGACTCTTTTTCTAATCTAAACCCTATGCTCATAAAATAACCAAGACATTGGTATGATTTTTCTATTTTAT
>JBNKRE010000171.1:0-543 GCA_050296315.1 Halarcobacter sp. | reverse complement strand
ATATTTGATTTAGTATGTGTTGTGGAAGTTTGGATGAATTTACGTTTTTATGAAAAAAGAATGATTAATTATTGAAGTTATTATAACTTTATTGAAGTATGTTAATAATTTTTAATGGAAGCAATGCACAAATTATAATTTTAGAATTTAGAGCAAGATAAGATGATAAAAATAGAAGCAAAATTATTTTTTTAAAAGTTATATTTGATGTAGTATGTATTTTTGAAGTTTAGATGAATTTTAGAATGATTTATAAATGATTTTATGTAATTTGGACCAAATATTAAAGATTTTAAACTGTTCGGGGTTTGTAAGTAAAATTTCCTTAAAAATAGACCGCGGGTTGATTTTATAAAAACTCAGGAGTTCATTTGCAAAATGATACATACAATACTTATTTGACTACAGGTTAATTTTAATAAAAATTAAGAGTTTATTTATAAAACAGTTATGTGGCGTGTTCTTGCATCTAGAACTGTTGATCGGCTCATCTGACGGTTGATATTTTCTAAGTGACGTGAACACATCCATTGACCATGAATA
>JBNKRE010000170.1:0-546 GCA_050296315.1 Halarcobacter sp. | reverse complement strand
TTGAGATTTTAAAAGAACTTTTAAATAGGGCAACTCAAGGTGAATTTATTGAAGAGTTTAAATTTAAATTAGCAAATGTTTATATGAGCATGTATGATGGAACAAATTTTTATTTATTTAAGGCAAAAGAGTTATATAAAGATATTCTAAGTGAATTTCCAGATGGTTTATATGTTCAAGAATCAAAAATGTTTATTGATGAGATTTTAATGCGTGAGGGAAATATTACTCCAGAGTTGGTTGCTTCAAAATATCCTAACTCAGAAGCTATGAAACAAAAAGCTTTATTACAAGAGTTATTAAATTTTAAAAAAGAAAAGAAATATGAATTTCTTTTAAAATCAAAAAAAGTTTATAGTAAAATCTCAAACTCAATTACACAAAGATTTGCCTATGAAAATATAGGTGTTTTATATGATGAAATTAATGTTTCTTTGATAAAAGATTATTTAAAAAAAGATCAATGTTTTCTAATGAATAAAGCTCTTAAAACTTCTAGAAAAGAGACTTTAGAGCTTTTAATTGAAGATAAGGAAGTAAAATATA
>JBNKRE010000169.1:0-546 GCA_050296315.1 Halarcobacter sp. | reverse complement strand
AATTTTATTGCTAACAAAGTTTTTAAATATTTTTTCACCCTCTAAAAATAAGGAGAAATCTTTATTCTCTAAAATATTAATCAAAAAATATGCTTTATTTATGTCTATAAACTCCAATGAGTTTTTTATATCAAAATTTTTGAACTCAAATTTTAGCTCTTGATTTAAACCTTTTACGAATTTATTTATCTTATTTGTTTTTTCAACATCTATTTTTTTTATTGGTGAAAATGAATAAGCATTATATTTTAAATTTTTTATAATCTTTTTTAAAAAAAGTTCGAAAAGTGTATTTTTCTTACACTCTTTCATCTCATTCTTTGAAAATCTAAAATTTTTATCAACCTCTTGATTAAAAAATTTTAAAAACATAAGTCTTTTATTTATTTCACTTTGAAACTTATCAAAAGATGGTAAGTATTCATTTTCACCTGAAAAACCAAAATATTTCATTTTATTTCCTTTTATATTCTTCTATCTAGAATTCTAATATCTATATTTGTTGTAAATTTGTATTTGATATAGTTACTATCTAAAATATGTGCT
>JBNKRE010000168.1:0-550 GCA_050296315.1 Halarcobacter sp. | reverse complement strand
GAGGAGGAAAGAAAGGGACATCCGGACCGTAGGTTGAGCTGGTCCGGGAGGAAAAATGGGCCAAGCCAAAAGGATAAGTGGGCAATGGTAAAGAAAAGGGAAAAGGAAGGAAACAAAGATAAAATAAAAGAAAATAAATAGGAGAGAAAAGTAAAAGGGAGAAAAAATAAATTGGGAATTTTCAAACTTGAAAAATTATGTGTAGAAAAATAAAAGGATCTTCCATGAAATTGGTCTAAAAGAGAATTTATAAGAAAAGAAGGATTAAGGGTTTAAATATCAAAAGATTTCTAAGGAGAACTTGGAATTATTTTCATAAAGAGAATATTTCATTTATTCCTAATGAAAATGAAGGAACAAGAGCTTCCAATGTAAATGATCTCAAAATATAACTTGGTGTTATTTTTATAAAGGAAAATATTGCATTTCTTTTTAATAAAAACAAAGGACATATGTTTAAATGTAAAAAGGCTTCACAAGAACTTTTTAGGAATTATTTCGCTGTATCGAAATCCTTGGAAAAAGTCTTGTGAAAAAGGTAGAGTCAAGG
>JBNKRE010000167.1:0-550 GCA_050296315.1 Halarcobacter sp. | reverse complement strand
AAAGAATATTTGTTTGGAAAGCAATTTGATCAATTACAGTAATAGCCTCCGCTATTGCAGTTGTTTGTTCATTGATTTCATTCATTGATTCAACTGTAAGTTTTGCTAAGTTTTGACCTTTTTCAATTGATTTGATCAAATTATTTGAATAAACTGCCATTTTTGAAATATTTTGTGTGGTTTCTATTATTGTTGATGTAATCTCTTCTATTGAAGCAGATGTTTCTTCTAAAGATGCTGCTGTTTCAGTTGAAGAACGATTTAAAGTATCAACATTTTCAAGTAATAGTTTTGCATTATTTTCTAAGGTCATTCCCAATTTGTAGTTCTCTTGCAACATCTCATTGATAATATTACATAAGCCATTTAAACCTTTTGATATTTTCCCTGTAGGATTCTTTACTTCATTTACAAAATCTAATTTTGAATAATCTTCAAGGGCATGTAATATTGTATTTATATCACTATTTACATTTTGGCTTATTGTTAAAATCATGTCATTTAAGATATCTTTTAATTCATTTAGTGATTGATTTGCAGATTCTTTTTC
>JBNKRE010000166.1:0-552 GCA_050296315.1 Halarcobacter sp. | reverse complement strand
GCTGTCCGAAGGCGCTCAGCACGGCCCGGGCACCTCTGTTCGGACCGTGAGAATGATGGGTGGGCCCCATGTGGTTTTGATTTTTTCCAATTTATCCAAAACTGGCTAAAACATGTAAAATCAAAATGGATGCCTTATCTTGCTCCAAAAAATCCCAATTTTTGCATGACGCTAGGTTGGGATATTATCAACAATCTTATAAATTGTGCGGAAATCCAATTCCCAACATAAACGGAGGTAAAAATCCTAGACCAGATTCAATATTTGAATCTTTGATGAATTTTAAAAGGGATTCAAACCTTCAGGAAAAATCTTTTAAATTCTCCAAAATTGCTTCTTGACTTAATCTTCACAAAAGTGAATTTAGTTGGGATCACTTGCATGTAAGAAAAATGGTTACAATCCAAGTGTCAAACGGTATGGTTTGAGAAAATTAAAAATAGTTTGAATTTGAAATTCAAACCTTACAATATTTATAAAACAAACCAAACTTGCAAGGATTTCATTCAAGCTTCCAAAATACATAGTGAGTTACTATTGAAATATTGTAAC
>JBNKRE010000165.1:0-554 GCA_050296315.1 Halarcobacter sp. | reverse complement strand
CTGCGCCAAGCACACCATTGCTGAGGGTGGACAATAAGTCCACCATTGCCTTAATAAAAAAATCTGGTGCTCTACGGACAGAGTAAGCACATCGAGGTGAAGTATCATCTAGTCCGGGAGTCTGTAAAAAATGGTCAAATCAAGGTGGAGTTCATCAGGAGTGAAGAGCAACTGGGCGACATTCTGACAAAGCCTCTTGGTAGAATCAAATTTCTGGAGCTTCACACTAAGATCGACCTAATCAACATCAACGAACACAACAAGGCTTAGGAGAAGAATATTAGAAAATAAATCTTTATTGTGTTCTAATACAATTCCGTGATTACTCTCCTTAGTAGGAGGTGGTTACTTTCCTATTTGTGTAGGCATTGCTTTCTATTTCGTAGGTAGCATTAATTAGACATGTAATATATTACTTTACATATAATATATTAAAATACAACTAGAAAATACAACCACTTTATTACATTAAAATAAGATTGGTTCTATTGTATTCATGTAAGTTATACTTATGTGTGTCTTATTGCCTCCAATCTCATATGAAACTTTTTCGC
>JBNKRE010000164.1:0-554 GCA_050296315.1 Halarcobacter sp. | reverse complement strand
TGAGCAACACTTGAGTTTTCCTGTTGAATGATTTGGTAGCTAGAGTTGAAAACTATTGTTATTTGTTGTTACTTGACATTTTGTGTTGCTCGTGGGGAGTTCTGCTTACAAAAGCCACCACATTGATTTGTATATATGAAATTATTAAACAGGTTATGGTTTGTGTGGTGTTTGAGTATGTAATCGCAAAAGATTTAGTTATTTGCTATAGTTTTTTTGAGAAACACAGTACAAACACAGATACTCATACACGTACGAGCACTCACCCCTATGAACACACGCATGCACACCCTACCCTTATGAGCACCTCCGAAAGACTGAGACGGCTTGATTTTGAGATTCACAAAATCGGTCATCAAGAGCGTCTCGTTGTCGACGGGGACGTCGCCTCCCACTGAAAAAATAATTAGCTGTAAATATAACACACATATCAAATCTATGATTTGAATATGAGCGGGTTGGTTTCACCACAATGAACCTAACTAACTGAGCTGGGCTCAGTTTGCATCTTTTTAAGTCTTTTTAATATTATTTGCGGTTCATTATTATGTTGA
>JBNKRE010000163.1:0-554 GCA_050296315.1 Halarcobacter sp. | reverse complement strand
GTTCCTTGATGATGACACCTAAGTGATTGAGTTTTCCGTTATTCGGGAACCTGAAGTTTTTTCATCATTTGCAAAGAAACATCCATATGGTAATGATTGGTTAATATCGTGAGAGAATTATTTTATCTGAAAGGCTTGATGCTAAGTAAGATGAAATGAGTTCAATAAATTTTTGTTAATTAAGAAAAATCCTAAAGGAGTCATTACAGTGGACTATGATTGGGTCTACAAGAAGACGCGTGGCTCTAGAGGGAAATTCTAAGTTTTATAAAAAGGCCCATGACAAGTAATTAAAAGAATCATGATTCGGATGATCTATTTGTAGATTGAATCGGATTCCTAGATGATGAATTAGAATAAGAACTAAGAGGATAATGAATAAGGAATTTTGATTATCTTATTCGATAAGATGATTTTGATAATATTGTCAATTTGTACTTTGAAACTAAGAACATATCCCAAAGTTTGCCATAACTAAGAAAAACCTAAGTCGGGTCCGATCTCCTAAGGTGTGTGAACAATAGCGGGAAGACTCCACTGCCTTGTTGTCCCCG
>JBNKRE010000162.1:0-554 GCA_050296315.1 Halarcobacter sp. | reverse complement strand
GCTACACCGTCATCTTGAACAAGAATTCTGAGATGTATAGGAACATGAGTCAACAAGACTTCAATAAACAAGTTAAGGAGCAGACCGGTACAGCGAGGTCGAAGGTAGCGTTGTATATAGCTAGGGCAATACAAGCTTTTGTAAAAGATGGCAAGACTCTCATAAAGATTCCATACTTTTTTAAGTAAGTTTGACTTACTCTCAGTTTATCAATTTCATTGAAATATAACTGTTTATTTTAAACTTAACAAAATAACTTTAATCATGAAGCCGACATTATGTTGTCTGGTATGTATACCCAAGCAATGGGACAACAATAGTTTTGGACTCCGCGAACACGCCGAAGGATCAATTCAAGGATTTCATCCAAATTTTACAAAAGTATGTTCCTTATATACACTTATAGGTCGACAATATTTCTCCTCCATGGTTAACTCTATTTTAATGTTGTTGCATTTGGAAACAGTGCCTGGATATACTACATTCATAGGCTCAATAATGGCCAGAGCCCTAAGGGTAGGAAGCGGTTGGCAATCAAAAATGACTTCAAGTGT
>JBNKRE010000161.1:0-555 GCA_050296315.1 Halarcobacter sp. | reverse complement strand
TTCTTCTTGGATTTCACCTTGAAAGCACTCAAAGACCACAACTTGCAAAATTCTAAGTAAACCTCCCTGTGGTTCCTGAACCACAGAATCACCACCTGAACAAAGATGGAGCCAGTGCGTCATGTGACAACCAATATCAAATATTGAATATAAAAAGACTTAGAAACCTTTACCTAGCTGTATTGCTCCTCGGTCAAGTAAATTTTTGAAGAACCCAACTTCTTGTTCATTTTCTAGCCAAGGACTTCCTTATAGTATGTATTGTTTGCTTGAATGCGAGCATACGAAATAGCGTCCTTCACGACCTTTTGAGCAGTGGCGTTGAAGACCTCAAGTGCGTGCGCCTGGTGGTTGCCCTCCTCGGGCAACCAAAAACATAACTGTAAAACAAAATATACAATAAGAAATACATTAGTACACTAAGAGTAATGAAGAAAAAAATATGAAGAAAATACTTACCCAGAAGTCATGCGCCACTGCTCCCTGGGCAGTCCCGTAGCTTCCATCAGGAGCGAACCGATAGTGCTCCCAAGTAGTTGTGAGCTCACGACGACC
>JBNKRE010000160.1:0-556 GCA_050296315.1 Halarcobacter sp. | reverse complement strand
AAATCTTGAATTATTTATTTACAAAAACCTATGCATGATCTAATACTGAATCTTTGCATGCATGTTCATGTCATATTCATTAGCTTGTAAAAAATATTCATATTTATTTTCTGCTCAGAATAATTGTTATGCTTTAACATCTATTTTATAGAAAATTAAATATGCTTAGAAAAATAATCATCTTTGGTTGAGTAGCTCACCTTGATAATTAGAACTTGTAAAAAATCAAAAATCCTGGTTAGATTCATAAATCTCATGTTATTAATTTTCTAATGCTTAGTTAAATAGTTAATAAATAGAAAAGCTTATAAGTAATTGGTAAAATAACTCTTTTGCATAATAATACCTTGCTATTACTTTTGTTGCCTCTTTTGCACTTAACCATCTCATGCATTGCACCATATTGTGCTTGGCTCATATGTATTTGTATATGCTAGATTACGCGGAGCCGAAACTCGAAGAGCCGATGGAGCAAGTTCAAGCCGAAGACTTCACTAACCTAGCTTTAAGTCAAGGTAAGTTCCAGTGCATTCCATCAATATTCCTTGGCTTTGCT
>JBNKRE010000159.1:0-556 GCA_050296315.1 Halarcobacter sp. | reverse complement strand
TGAGTTATAATTTATTATCCATTGCTCAATTATGTGATCTTGGTCTTATATGCAAATTCTCTTCTAAGGATGTTGTCATTACTAGCATTAAAAGTGATGAGCTTATCTTTAAAGACTTTTTTATGACAATTTATATCTTGTTGATATTTCCTCTAATGATGCAAGTTTAAGTACATGTTTATTTACCAAGTCATCAAAAGGATGGCTTTGGCATAGAAGACTTGCTCATGTAGGGATGAATCAATTGAAGAAATAGATGAAACATGATTTGGTTATCAGATTGAACGATGACATTATTTTTGAGAAGAACAAGTTATGTAGTGTTTGCCAAGCCGGTAAGTAAGTTGGAAACACTCACCCAACCAAGAGTGTCATGTCTACCTCAAGGCCATTGGAATTATTGCATATGGATTTATTTGGCCCCACAACATATAGAAGTATTGGTGGAAATATCTATGGTCTTATTGTTGTGGATGATTATTCAAGATATACTTGGGTTTTCTTTCTAAGTGATAAATCAAATGTGTTCTCTATATTGAAGGGCTTTGCTAAGAGA
>JBNKRE010000158.1:0-557 GCA_050296315.1 Halarcobacter sp. | reverse complement strand
CAAATCCAGACCATGACATTCTAGGCTAACCAATTACTTCTAGGGTTTTCCAAGGAACGATAAATCAATTCTAGTCAAACCCTAACATAGGTGCGCATAACAGACACTTCCTACATGCAATTCTAATTCTACAAAATAGATAGATAAAAATAACTATAGGCTCAATATGTTCAAGGTAACTTGCCTTGTTGATCCGCAAAGAAAAGTTGGGACTCCTCGAAAGCTTGGTCCTGGAAATCCTCGCTGAACGGTTCTGGCACAATGTTACCTAATGCAAAGCAACACAAACAATCAATAAATGCAACAAACATATATTAAATGAATGCATAAGATGAAATAGGAAGTGATTTTAAGAATTTTCGCACAAGAATCACTGGATTTGGAGTTATGGTTGCAAAGATATGGCGAAAAGAAGTTATAGGGACCTATTTATAATTTTTGGAAGTGGCTAGGGGTATATCTGGAATTATTTTTGAAAATCCAAGGGGCTTCCTGTGAATGTGTGGACTGTGGGTTGATTATGGAAAAAGACAGGGGGATATTTGTAAAACTAGAAT
>JBNKRE010000157.1:0-559 GCA_050296315.1 Halarcobacter sp. | reverse complement strand
CATACATTTTATTGCACATATAGATGATTCTTGCTCGTATTAAGCCAAATCTTGAGAAATAGCTAAATTAAGATGAATCAAACCTCTTGATATATAATGTGTAATCATATTGCCGAACATAAGCCAAAATTTTAAAATTGGCTTAAATGATGGCACAAGTGAAATATTTCAAATATAGTTAATAAAATTCTATTACTTTTGGGCCAATTGATTAAAATAGCATAAACAAAAGAAATTTTGGACAAATGTGTTACTGATTAAATTCTGAACTCATTTGGACAAATTTCAAAAATAGCCCCAAATGGTGAATTCTATCATAAATTTGCAAGAAATTAGAATATTTCAATTGCCAGATCAACACTGTCATAATACAAATAGAAAAGTTTGACCATAACTATATTACAGAAAATTTCTACTGGATTACATAAGCTTGCAGAAATTTAAACTAAATTCAAATTTAAATTGAAACAAATTTAAACTGCAAACTAAATAAAAATAAGAAATTAAAACAAAAGGAACAGTAGTGGGTCAGTTTCCTTAAAGGAAACTGAGATCGGAA
>JBNKRE010000156.1:0-561 GCA_050296315.1 Halarcobacter sp. | reverse complement strand
ATATAGACTTTTATATACCAAATGAAAATATTGCAATTGTTTCTATTCCTTTTTTTAATTCAACAATGATGCAAAGTCAATTAAAAAGAATAAAAAGAGTTGCAAATGAATATGATATAAAAGAATTATACGTTATTAGTGTATCAAATAATGAACATTTTTTTATACAAAATTTAGAGGTAAATGTCTTACCTTTTTATGAATGGGCATTAAGCTAATTTAGTTTAACGATTTTTTTAGGATGTTTTAGATAAAATCGCACAATTTATAGTAGTTAAAGAGCTGGGGTATTAACTCTTTTTCATACTATTAAAAGGAATGGAATGAACAAAAGAGTACTTGTAAAATTTTCGGGGGAAGCACTAGCTGGTGCAGATGGATATGGTATCGATACTCAAATTTTAGATTACATTGCAAATGAAATCAAAGAGTTAGTTGATAATAATATTGAAGTTGGTATTGTGATTGGTGGAGGTAACATTGTAAGAGGTGTTACAGCTGCAGCGGATGGTGTTATTAAAAGAACAAGTGCAGATTATATGGGAATGCTTGCAACTGTTA
>JBNKRE010000155.1:0-561 GCA_050296315.1 Halarcobacter sp. | reverse complement strand
CCAGGCCGTCAAGCCGTGGGTCGGTCCTTAGTCGGGCCAACGCCAAGAAGGCTATGGGCCTAATTCGATTTACTATTTTCAGTAAAAAAAATTATTTTTCTTTTTCTTGTAGATCAGATTAAATTCTGATAGAATACAAGAAAATTTGTGTAAATTTAAATTATGTATTTAAATTTTAGTTTAGTACTATTTATTGTATAATTATGCATATTGTAATAGAATTGTTCAAAATTTATTTTCAATGGAATTTGAATTTGAATATGGTTAGTAAAGTGTTACTTTGGCCACAAAATTATGTGAGGCAATGGAAATCTTGAATATTTCTTGCAAATTCATCAAACTCATGGAGTTTGTCAAAGATAAATTACATATAATTTTAAAACTCATGAAGTTTACTTTACAATATCATAATTACTTGAACTAAACATGAAATTGAAATATTTCAAGCGGTATGAAATCTGTGATTACAATCCTCAACACATGGTGTTGATTGAGTGTTTTCACTCATGTATCACAAAGACGCATAATATATTTTGCGTATGTCACAATGTAACCATGAAG
>JBNKRE010000154.1:0-564 GCA_050296315.1 Halarcobacter sp. | reverse complement strand
ATGCATATAAAGAACATCTAAATCGGACGTCGTATGCGTCATGTGCATTAATTTGAAGGCAAGGAGGTCCTGGACTCCGAATTAGAAACAAATATGAGAAGTAAATAAACCTGATTTGGACAAATTGAAAATAAACGTGGATATTAAACATAAAGATGACAAGGAAATATACGTGATTGAGCTGTTTATCATCAATGTATTATGGAAGGGAATTATCTTGTATTTGTGGGTATTAGGGGGGTTTACATTTGACGTTTTATGGAAAGGAAATATTACATTTCTGTGGGTACTGGAAAATGATATTGTTTTTATGATTGTGGGTGACTCCAATTTTAGTTGACCATGAGACCGATTGCATTGGAAATGTTACCTCATTTCCTTTCTATGCATATGTAGAACATCAAAAACGGAGTACGGATGTGATCTTGGCATCCATTTTAATATGAATATGACCATGTCACAATAGTCACGGGCACTGATGATGTCAGCAATGCCCATGTCTGCTATTTTAGCTGCTGCTGATATCAACGACGCTCGTAGCTACTATGACTGTAGTGATGGGCC
>JBNKRE010000153.1:0-564 GCA_050296315.1 Halarcobacter sp. | reverse complement strand
AAAGTTGATTATTTAATGAATACATATGATGAAAAGATTGAAAGACTAAAGGTGAAGTTAAGTGTTTAAGGGAAAGATTTTAATAGTAGATGATGTGCCCAAAAATATTCAGATGGCTATGAATATATTAAAAAATGAAGGGCATAAAATGTTTTATGCTAAAGATGGGAAAATGGCTTTAAAACTTACTTCAGAACAAGATTTTGATTTAATTTTATTAGATATTATGATGCCTGATATTAATGGTTTTGAAGTATGTAAAAAACTTAAAAGTAATGATAATACAAAAAATATTCCAATTATTTTTTTATCAGGGAAGGATTCAACAAAAGATATTGAGCAAGCTTATGAAGTAGGTGGAATTGATTATGTTGTTAAACCTTTTATAAATATTGAATTAATTACCAAAGCAAATAATTATGTAAAATTAAAACTTTTAGAGGAAAGCACTTATGAAAAATGATGATTTGCAAACAATTTTAATTGTTGATGATGATGCTAAAAATCTTCAAATTGCAATGAAAATTTTAAAAGATTATAAAGTGCTTTTTGCACAAAGTGGGA
>JBNKRE010000152.1:0-565 GCA_050296315.1 Halarcobacter sp. | reverse complement strand
GAGATGGACATTTATATCAACGTAAAGAAAGAATTACTCCTGTCTAGAATAGTTGTTACCTTAGTCTACTTTCAATAGAGGATTTTATTTTGTTGTTTTAGTAATGTCATGACATCTAAAATGTTTTAAAACTACAAATGAAATAACACCTAAAATGCATGATTTTATTTTGAAGTTTTATAATATTAAATTCTATTTTGTTTTATTGGTTGTCTATGAGATGAAATAAAACTTATTTATCCCAATGCTAGTTTTATTTTTAAAAAAATATATTATACATCCGATTTTATCTAGATGAAACTCCTCTCTCTTTCTTCATAAATTCTTTGCCATGTCATCAAAAAATTATATATGGTAGCACATTTATTAAAAATGAAACTCCTCTCACTGGGAGTAGCCTAACCTTATCAACCTCATATCATAGACGGAAAGTGAAGGACTAATTAAAAAAACACTAATCTTGATAAGAAAAAGGTGCACTAAATAAGAAAAAAATAAAGCAGTTCTTGTTTCACAATTTCTTCCTAATCGCAATCTTCTCTCCACACTACAATATTAAATTCTT
>JBNKRE010000151.1:0-567 GCA_050296315.1 Halarcobacter sp. | reverse complement strand
TATATTTACATAAATTAATGTTGATGAGGTTTATCAAGAAGAAGAGTTGCCAACCTCTTTCATCGTTGATCCTGGTACATGACTCGATTACTTAGTTGGAGACACTAATGATACACAGATGCCTGTGAAGCAAAAATGGAAACCAACAAAGAAAAAAGTTCGATTGCCTAGATTATGGACTAGAGTACCAGATCATGATGCTGATAAATTTTGAAACTACCTACAAGTATTACTTGTATTCATAACTTCTTTCATTTCATATTTTTTTGCTAATATTGTACTAACCACTTATTCTTTGAAACAGGATGTTGAAACGCCAGGGTAAGGGGGTCAGACAGACCGTGATGGTTTAGATATGTATCTGACTGAAGAACAATATATCATGGTAAAACATGTTGGTCTAAATTTCATTATTTGCTTACTTTATTTTTATTATTTATAATGTACAATTAAATATGTGCAGGTATCCATTGCTTGGTTGAAGGACCGTCCTAAAGCTTACCGGACGGCCAGCAAAGAATTCATCACTAAGTCTATGAAAGCCTGAGAGTGCAGAGGCACAGGCAC
>JBNKRE010000150.1:0-570 GCA_050296315.1 Halarcobacter sp. | reverse complement strand
GTTGCTTATCTTATCTGACACCTTTTTTTTCAGGGATTGGTCCACCTAGGCAGCATGGATACGGGTATCTGGCGGATACGGATACGTCGATACATTATTTTCTCAAACAATCCGATATGTGGATATGTTTAAATATTTTTTCAAAAAATAATATAGTGCATATGAGATATAAAATAAAAGAAAACAAACAACGAGATATACAATAAAAGAAAACAAACAACAATATTCTAGGAGAACCCATTTTAAAAGATTTAAGCATGATCCATAAGGCCATAAAAAATAAGTAAAAAAGTAATTCAGATCATTTCTTTTAGAACTAGATGTAAACAATTATTAATCTCAAAATAAACATTAATAAACAGTTATTAATCTCAAAATGAACATTAATAACCCTTTAGATGGGTTGTAGATGGGCCAAAATGTATCCGTTAATGGGTCATGGTGGCCCAATACGTATCAGAAAAAGTATCTGACTTATTTATATTTATTTTTTTCCAGATACTCCACGGATACGTATAGAAGACGTATCCAATGAGTATCGGTATCGGATACGTATCCAGGTATCCGATA
>JBNKRE010000149.1:0-569 GCA_050296315.1 Halarcobacter sp. | reverse complement strand
GAGAATATAATTCCAAATCACCGTTGGGCAGAGATAGAATTAATTCCCGATTTCTCATAAGGACTTATCAATATGAAAATATTTCGACTCTATACTACCCGTCGGTAGAAAATAGAATAAAAAACTCAAGAAAATGACTTAATCATGATAAATTCATCATTAACGTTGGTTAATTGATAAATTTACCACGCTTAAAAATTAAACTAAGATAAAATATCTCAGAAAATTAGCCTCAATTTTACATCACCGTTGGGTAGATATAGAATTGAAACTCTCATAAATCAACTTAATAAATCATTTATCTTAGTACTTAATTATGATTCAAATAATCGTTGCAATGACAATTGCAATCCTTAGGGGTTCATGATGGTGACGAGCACAATACTCATCAGAACGATATAACAATCATAACAAAAACGATGATGATTCTTATTCTTATGGTATTCACATACTCATGTAGTGATAGCAAAAATAAAACTTATTACGTCGGAAAATAATACCAACAATCTCAATAAAAACTCAATTAAACAAATATCAATTGTCATTCACAATGTGATGACCAAAATTCA
>JBNKRE010000148.1:0-571 GCA_050296315.1 Halarcobacter sp. | reverse complement strand
GTAATAGCACCATTATATTCTGTCTATTTTATTGAAAAATATGGAAGTTATGATTACTCTTTATATTTAACAGCATTTATAGTATTTTTAGGAATTGTTCTTCTATTTTTTGCTAAAACAATAATGACAGATGAACAAAAGAGATTATAGTTTAGGCTAAAATCTCTTTTACAGTCTCACTTGCTAGATTGTTATCAAAGGGTTTTTGTAAAATTCCCTTTGATTTCTCTTTTATATTTTCATTAATTTGTTCACTATCTTTTGTTGCAATAAGATAGTTTATATCTAGGTTTAAAATCTTTTCTATATTTGATTCTTCTAGAGACTCATTATCAATAATAAGTAAATCAAAATTTTCCTCTTTTAATTTTTTTATATATTTTGCTTTTCCAATTGGGTCAACATTTGCTACAAAGTCACTTATACCAACTTTAGATGCAACTTTTTTTGCAACATCTTCATTATCACCAGTTAACATAATCACATCAATATCATTAGCCTTCGCATAAGAAACTAACTCTTTTGCATCCTCTTTAATTTCATCAGCTAACTCAAAAGTTGCAATAACCCT
>JBNKRE010000147.1:0-571 GCA_050296315.1 Halarcobacter sp. | reverse complement strand
AAGTCTTCACTTGTTTTTGGGTGTTTCCAGTGACAAGTAGTAGCAGCAGAAGTAATTGTAATACCTCTTTCTTGCTCTTGCTCCATCCAGTCCATTGTAGCAGCACCTTCATGTACTTCTCCAATTTTATGAGATACACCTGTGTAGAATAAAATTCTTTCAGTAGTTGTAGTTTTTCCTGCATCAATGTGAGCAGCGATACCAATATTTCTAACTCTATTAAGTGGTGTTTTTCTAGCCATATTATTAGTTTCCTATTACCATCTATAGTGTGCAAATGCTTTATTAGCTTCTGCCATTCTGTGCATATCTTCTTTTTTCTTGAATGCAGCACCTCTATCGTTAGCAGCTTCGAATAATTCGTTAGCTAATCTTTCAACCATAGTTCTTTCATTTCTTTTTCTAGCAGCATCAACAAGCCATCTTAATGCTAAAGTTTGTCTTCTTACAGCTCTAACTTCAACAGGAACTTGATATGTAGCTCCTCCAACTCTTCTAGATCTTACTTCTAAAAGTGGTTTAACATTTTCAATTGCTTTTTCAAATAATTCGATACCAGCTTCTTCACCTC
>JBNKRE010000146.1:0-573 GCA_050296315.1 Halarcobacter sp. | reverse complement strand
TGAAGCAAAAACAGTAAGCCCTAAGCATGTTAACCTATAGAGGCTATTTTACTACTTTACTTATAAGCTTTTCTATTTATTACCAAAGCAGCAAGGCCTTAGCAAATTAATAACTTGCCTTTTATGAGTCTAAAAAAGTTTTCTAATTTTATGCAGGTTCTGTAGAGTACAAGTAATCATTAGACCAAAAAAGGAATATTTTCCTAAGCATATTTAATTTACTATTATTTATATACTGCAAAAACAAAAATTAAATCATAACAATTATTATGAGCAGAAAATAAATATAATCTATTTTATAAAAGATTAATAATATGATATGGTTATGTATGCAAAGTTTCAATGTATGATCATGTATAGAGTTTTGTACATAATTCCTTAAATATTTGACTTATTAGAAATGTTTTATATTTCATCATGGAGCAAAAGATGATGAGGTCAAGTTTATTGGACAGATCTGATCTTAAGGATTCTAAGGAAATTTAGTTTGCATTTTTTGAGATTTCTATGATTTTCTATGAATTCTAGAAGTTTAAATCCTAATTTGAATATTGAAATAACTAACCGAATGGA
>JBNKRE010000145.1:0-573 GCA_050296315.1 Halarcobacter sp. | reverse complement strand
GAGGATACCCTCTGCGTGGTTCGCTGGAGCTGAAACGCGATTTATTAACTGAACCCAGAATAACTCGATCCGCGCCAGAGCGCGGTGAAATCTGGATAGATAACAAACTCAAAAGTGAATTGAATAAATCGATAACTCTGGGTCAAAGCAAATTAACTGCCAACTGGCTGGTGAGTTATGAACCGGATAGAGGTGGCAGCCTGTTTAATCTGGCACCACGCATAATGATGAACCTGCTGGATCTTGAAGATACAGGCCTGCTAACCTAGGGGAGTCGAGCAAAATATAAGTTGCTGGTTGCCGGTGAACCGAAGTCTTTACAGGCTTTTAAGAAAGAAGTTGAAACCAGGCTGGAAGATGGTCAAAAGCTTCAATCACTGGATAATGCAAGGCCTGAAATGCGTAATGCATTGCAGCGCACCAAAAAGTTTTTTTCTATGTCGATCACCATGACATTGGTGATTGCTATGGTAGCCATTGCGATTACCGCACGTTATGCCGCGTCACAGGAGTCAACCAAGGTATCAGTGATGCGCACTTTTGGGATTTCGAGCCGACGACTGATTTATTACT
>JBNKRE010000144.1:0-576 GCA_050296315.1 Halarcobacter sp. | reverse complement strand
GGAATCCCACAAAATATTATAGATAAAGTTTTTGAACCATATTTTACTACAAAAGAAGAGGGTAAAGGGACAGGAATTGGTTTATATATGTCAAAAATTATAGTTGAACAAAATATGGAGGGTAAATTAAGTGTAAAAAATACTAAAAATGGAGCATTATTTACAGTTAAAATACCCCTATATAAGGAATTTAATATTGAAAAAAGTTGATAAAAGTTTATTTGAAAATTTAACAGTACTTTATGTAGAAGATGATGATATGACTGTTGAGGAGATTATTTTTTTTCTTAAAAAATGTGTAAAAAAACTTCTAATTGCTAAAAATGGACAAGAGGGAATTGATTTATTTAAAGCCCATGAACCTGACATTGTAATTTCTGATATCCAAATGCCTATTAAAAATGGTCTAGATATGTGTGAAGAGATTTTAAAAATAAAAGAAGATTTTCCTATTATTTTAACAAGTGCCCATAGTGATGGGGATTATTTAATAAAAGCTATTGAGCTTGGAATTGAAAAATATCTTTTAAAACCAATAAATATGATTGAGATGTTAACTGTTATTCAAAAATCATT
>JBNKRE010000143.1:0-577 GCA_050296315.1 Halarcobacter sp. | reverse complement strand
TATTATGATTTTTGGTAGCGGTCCACTTAAGTAGCCGGCACGAACTATTGGCCGACTATTTTTTGTGGCGGCTGCTTAAGTGGGCTGCCACAAAAAATTATTTTTCTTTATTATATTATTTGTAATTTATGTGAATAAATATTTCTAAATATCTTATTATAATATTTGTGATTAAGTATTATAAATTTAAATATTTTTATTTTTATTTTCTTGACTGATCATGCTAATAAAGTATTATATATTTGAATATTATAATACATTTTCATCGTATTATAATACATTTTTCTTCCACATTCTCAACTGTAATGTGATTAAGTATTATAATATATTTTTCTTTATTGTAATTTTTGTAATTATTTTTCAATAATTATTTCTGAATACTTTATTATAATATTTGTGATTAAGTATTGCAAATTTAAATATTCCTTTACACAAATGATAGGAGACAAAATAACTTTAATTTAATTCCATACACACAAATATCAACATTAATATAAAATGTGATACATATTTTTTCATACAGCTAAATCATGCAAATTTTACTTTGCCACCTTTTCGCATATAGAGCAAAAGATTC
>JBNKRE010000142.1:0-578 GCA_050296315.1 Halarcobacter sp. | reverse complement strand
AATGAATTATCCACCTTTACTTATCAGCTTAAACTTTTAGGTGAACTGATTTACATAATAATTTAACATGGTATCAAAACAAGACGTCTCGAGTTTGAATCCTGACAAGTGAAATTTATTTTAAAAAATTGCAACCTACTCATATCCCATGTTTGCGCCCAAGAGAGCTGCACGTGAGGGTGAAAGTGCATCTAGACCCGTGTGGATTTTGGAGGATTGATGATCAATAATTAGATATTTAATCTCGTGACAGTTTATAGTGTACAATATCTAAAGAGGCAATACAGACGTTGAAATAAATTTCTATATGGGCATTAATGATGAAAAAGGAAAAAGTAGCGAAGATTCGTATAATTGGAGATTTTATATTTTATTTGAGTTCTAGGAGCTCTGTACTATCAAGGGGGTACATTGGGTGAGTTGGTGAAGTGCAAAACATCAAAAATTTATCCTACCACCAAAAACTCCTGTCAGGCCAGACATATCTGGCCCCCTAGCCGAATTCTAGAGATTCTAGTCGAACATGTCCAGCCCCCAGGCCAGACATGTCTGGCCTCTCAGCCTTTTCCCGAGTTAAC
>JBNKRE010000141.1:0-579 GCA_050296315.1 Halarcobacter sp. | reverse complement strand
AAGTAGTTGAAGTGACTCGACCCGGCTCATATAGACTGCAGCGAGAAGATGGCTCCAAACTTCCAAACTCTTGGAACGTTGATTAGTTAAGACCTTTTTATATGTAGGTAAATTTTTGTTGTAACTCTTGGAATGATGATCAATTAAGACCCTTTTATATGTAATTAAATTTTTTATTGTACATTTTTTGTTATTGCCTGCTGCATTGGCCCAAGAGGCCAACACTTTAGTCAGGGGGCTGCATTATGTACTCATATATGTTTCATACAATGAAATATATTTTCTGTTGCATTTGCTTTATTTTTATGACATACATATTGCATGTTTATTATGAATTATACTTTTATTTATTTATTCCATATTTTAAATATTTTCCCATTTTTTGAAGATAATTAACATGGGACTTGTGAAGAAAAACCAATTTCCATTAATGATGAGTTTGTGAATAAATTTATAAATGTGCAGTAACCCTTAATAAATGTAATAACTAACACACAGTTTAATTTTTATTTAGTTTATAATGTGTTTTTAAAATGTTTATGTAATATTTGAATGACTGTACCAAGTGTATTTATAAAC
>JBNKRE010000140.1:0-581 GCA_050296315.1 Halarcobacter sp. | reverse complement strand
TTACATTTAAGTTCAATAACGTCCAGAAGACATTATTGAAAATAGTTCTTAATTTCCTCATATGCCCATACATATGAAAGACTTAGAAAAATAGATAAAAATTTAGAACACTCTCTAAACCTCATAATCATTTTGATAAAATAATTATGCTTATTCTTCATCTTATACCTTAAATCAATTTCCTAATCAAGGAAAATACCCAACTAATGAGCTCAAAAGAAAATGGTAAAATCATATTACCAAAACTTAATCTTAAAATAATAACTTAATCAAAAAATACTTAAGACAAGTATAATCACAGCGGAAACTTAACTATTTTTTTAAGCTCAACAAAACAACAATAAAATACTTTTTATTCTTATTCTTAGTCTCTTAATAATCAATTTTCCAATTAAATCTTCATGTTGGATCCAATCTAGTCAAAAAATTGACATCCAAAAACTTAGAATTTGGCATAAAATGCCACTTAATTTTTAAACTTAATTATCCCATTTTTCTCGCAGCTTAAGCTTAATTACTTCTCAATTTTGGGCCAATCACTAATTTTCCAATCTTCATAAAATAGAAAATGGAAAACTTAC
>JBNKRE010000139.1:0-583 GCA_050296315.1 Halarcobacter sp. | reverse complement strand
ACTACGACTTAGAAGTTTAATAACATGTATTATATTCATCTAATATTACTCTGGGATTTTATACAAGCCCTAAACAGTGCAAGGAAATTTCCTACCAAGAATTAATATTTTTCTAAGCATATTCTATTTTCTATAATTTATTTATTGCAAGAACAAAAATTAAATCAAAGAAATTATTTTGAGCATAAAATAATTATGAGTATTTTTGTATGAACTAATGACCATGATATGAACATGCATGCAAAAAATCAGAGCATAAACATGTACATATATTTATATAAAAAATACTTTAAGATTTGAGTTCATGTAATTTTGTACAATCCAATATTGAGAAAAATACTATAAGGTCAAGCTTATTGGACAGATTTGCTCTTGAGGATTCCATAGAAATCTATTTCATATTTTCCAAGTTGTATTGCATTTTCTACGTATTTAAGAAGTTTATATGAATTTTTGAAATCATAAAAGAAAATGAAAAACTAAAATTAATCGGTGAACCGTGCTATGTCGTTTACGGTCGAAAGCCCAGCACTGCTGACTGGGCCCCATGGCCAAATTGGCCCATGACTGGCCCATGTCGGCG
>JBNKRE010000138.1:0-583 GCA_050296315.1 Halarcobacter sp. | reverse complement strand
CCTCACTAATGCCTTCGATGATAGCATTTCTAGCCTTAGCGTTCCACTTTTGTTGCTCGGGTGTGAGAGCCCCGGTGTAGCCGGTTTTGGTGGCATTCCACACATCCGGACCTAATGCATCAAGGTATGCACCCATCCGGGACTTCCAATAGAAAAAGTTCCTTCCATCGAACAAAGGTGGTCCGCCCCCCATCTTAGCCATAGCTCTAGGCGGTGAGGCCTATGATCCAATGAGCAACACGGCTCTGATACCACGTGTAAGGATCGATGGACCAAGAGGGGAGGGGTGAATTGGGTCTTTTTCAAAATCTAAACACAATATGAAAACTACTCAACCTATGCAATCCTACGAAGACCAATTCACCGCAAACTTGCTTAAACAAGAAGGTAAAACTACTCTAAGCAAGGCAAGGCATGGTAAGAAGCATAACAAGCAAAGATATAAATTGCAAGTATGAAATGCTTGAATGCAAAGGAGAGGCAAAGAGACAACCGGGTTTTTCCCGTGGTATCGGTAGTTTGGCAACTACCACTAATCCACGTTGTGGCACTCAAGTCACCAAGACAAGAGTTGCGGCCACCT
>JBNKRE010000137.1:0-583 GCA_050296315.1 Halarcobacter sp. | reverse complement strand
ATCAATCACCAAAAAGGGGGAGATTGAAAGTGCATCTAGGCCCCTAGTGGATTTTGGTGTATTGAATGACAACTTGATTAAATGTCTAATATCTTTTGTTAAGTGTATAAGCAGATTCTTAATAAAAAGTACAAAGTATTCATTGATACATCACTTGAAGTATAATTATGAAGTAAATAGAACTATGTGATCAACATGCTTAGTCAACCAATAAATAGTTTTATATTGAAGAATCAATATCAAGTCAAGCAAGGAACTCATATGAACAAGAAAAAGTTGAATATTAACTTGGTTCAACACTTATGGCTTGATCTTAATCAAGAAAGAATTGATCAAGTGCTACCTCTAAGTATTGGATATCTATGGAAGCAACTTGATCATAAGAAGAAAATTTTTAAGAATGAGTCTATGGAAGACATGAAGTGATGTGTGAGACAAGATGGTAGTTGAAGAAGGATTAACAAGGACTTGGCCACGATGAACCATGCATCGGAGAAGAGCAAGCGGGAGTCTTGGTGTCAAGGAACCGTATGTGATGGAGAATGGCAAGTGGATGTTCAATCTGAGAAATCAAGCTATCCAT
>JBNKRE010000136.1:0-586 GCA_050296315.1 Halarcobacter sp. | reverse complement strand
CTCAGAACAGGAACATGTGATCTTGACCACCCTATATCTTGCTGGTGCAAAAAGCACCGACAATCCAGTTTCTTGTTCCGGACCATCCGATTTTAATAGTTTCAAGATAAAATCAAGGAAGGAGCTAAATTCAAAGATTTGAAGATCTAAGGTGTTTTGAGGCATGAAAAGGGACTAAAAGGTATCAAGGAGCCAAGATGGAAGAAATCCAAGCCAAAAGTTGAAGCCGCAAAAAACGGAGTGCCTGGTTTTCCCAGAATAGATAGAGTCTGAGTAGGGTTTGAGATTTAGTTTGTTTAGGAAATATTTGGTCATATCTGACTCAAAGAGCTACGTCCTGCTGCCTATATAAGTATAGGTCACGACCGATTGTAATCTAACGCCAACACAATCAATCGAATTTATACTTTTCATACTTTTGCCCTAGTTTTTTCTATTCTTTTTATTTTCTTCATTTAGATCTACTATCCGCCGCCACAACCTCCAAAGTTGTTATATTTCACACCCCTTCACCGTCCAGACGTCACATGATTCGAGGAGGAGTACCTCATGGAAGCCTGACGACGCCCTGACTGCTGTCGGTCCC
>JBNKRE010000135.1:0-586 GCA_050296315.1 Halarcobacter sp. | reverse complement strand
ATCATGACTTGAGAAGGTATCATGTATTTTCAATGGGTTAGGTGCTCCTGTAGGTCAATTTATTTATAAAATATTAGTTTTTAATTTTGCGTGGTGCTATAGAATATTCTATCAAGATATATAAAAATATTATTTAACATAGCATATGACACATAAATATGTACTAAGATGTGCATATATATTATTTTATAAAATATTTTTAACTTTTGAAAGATTTTTGATGATTCAACTATCTAAATATATTTTTTATTTTTTGTTGGTTTTTTATTATGATCTATTCATTGGGCAATTTTCTACTTAAAGACTAAAAAAACTGAAGAAATATTTTTAAATTTTGCATCTCTAAAAGTATCTTATTTATATAGCAAAATAAGTTGATTTAAAAATTATTTAAAACATATGCAAGTGTGATATAGTTTTGTTTATCTCGTCGCATAGAACACAATAGTGAAAATAGAATTTAAAATGGATATTATATAAGTGAGATAAATTATTTTAAAAATTTTGTACTATGCAAGATAATGTAGAACAATTGTATGTGAGAGATATAAATTGATCGATGATGTGGATTGCTTACATATGAAGA
>JBNKRE010000134.1:0-589 GCA_050296315.1 Halarcobacter sp. | reverse complement strand
TAATTTAACTACGGCTTAAAAAATTAATAATAAGCACTACACGTCTCTAAAACTGCTCCTTGATTTTCTACAGATCCTATACAACACAAGGAAAATTTCAACCAAATATTATTATTTTTCTAAGTATATAAAATTTTCTATGATTTATTTAATACTAGAATAGAATTTAAATACCAGAAATTATCCTAGGCAGGAATTAATCATGGAAATTTTTGTACTAGCTACTGACCATGACATGAACATGCATGCAAAAATTCAGAGTATGAACATGCACATATATTTATAGAAAAAATACTCTAAGGTTTTACTTTATGAAATTTTGTACAATGCTTTATTGAGCAACAAGGAGTAAAGTTAATTTCTATGTGTAGAGCTGCTCTTAAGGAGTATACAGAAATTTGTCTCATATTTTTCTGAGTAGTATTGTATTTTCTACGCATTTTTGAAGTTTATATGAATTTCTAAAATATTAAATGAAAATTGAAAATCAGAAAATCACCGCACAGTGCTGAGCCGGCATTTCAGCCTGAGGCTTGGCACTGTTGGCCTGGCCCAACGGCCCATGCCAGCCAGCGCTACGTGCGCACAC
>JBNKRE010000133.1:0-594 GCA_050296315.1 Halarcobacter sp. | reverse complement strand
TTATGGGAAAGGAAAAGACAAATAATAATTCATGTCCAAAATACAGATATGCAATATGTTGCATTCATGTCCAAAATTCCTTTTTTCAAAAAATATTTTATAAAATACAGTATAAACGTAGATACTTATATATGTATGAGCACTCACCCCTATAAACACACGTACGCACACCATACTCTTATAAGCATCTCTGAAAGACTTAACCGGTTTGATCTTGAGATTCATGAAATCGGTCATCAAAAGCATCTCGCTGTCGATGGGAACGTCTCATCCCACTGAAAGAATAATTAGCCGTAAATACAACACACATATCAAATCTAGGATTTGAACCTGGGTGGGTTAGTTTCACCACTAGAAATCTAACCAGCTGGGCTAAGCCCACTCTGCGGAGTCGACAAATTTTTTTTGGTTAAGCTTGGGAAAGAAAATATTGTTGTTGTTTATGAAACAGATTTTTTTATCTGCTTTCCGACTCCATAAAAATTTCTTTTTCATAAATGAGGTTTGACCTACTCTTCATCGTTCATTTTTACTTGTCGTGTTCGTTCCTTTTTACTTATTGTTAGCTAGTTCATAAAATGAACTAGCCGATAC
>JBNKRE010000132.1:0-595 GCA_050296315.1 Halarcobacter sp. | reverse complement strand
AACATTGCACTAATATTTGGTTGACATGCATACTCAGTATCCCAAAATAGAAGAAGATAATGAAATTCCAAAAGTGCTATCAGCTAAGCAAAACCTGAAAACTCCTAAAAATCTCATCAACTAAGGGATTTAGTACTGTTGCCACAATTTTACCTGGACTCAAACCAAGGTGTGCTCTCAGTAGTCTACAAACTTTTCCCTACCATTTGAGAAACATGCACAGCTTGGCTTCCAAGATTCGAGAAGATATGACATTTCAAAGGTAGCTAATGGCTTAAGCAGAAAACTGGAAGAAATTTCTAAGTCTAAAAACTGAGTTATTTAGATGTTTGGACCCTTGAAACAAATACTTTCAGATATTAATAAAATTTTTAAATTTGTACACTTGTAGAATAAGTCATCAGAAATAAATTTGATTTTGGGAGTAAGGTATGATTCGACTCGAATAAATTTTCAAAAATTGCTGACTAAGTCAATCAGTCCACACTATATAGAAACTTGAAATCTTCAGATTCCAATCCTGATTTTGAATTCCCTTGAACTCTTATGGTTTCTTAAATACGTGATTCTCATAATCTTGCAGATTAGATACATG
>JBNKRE010000131.1:0-595 GCA_050296315.1 Halarcobacter sp. | reverse complement strand
AGTCCAGCTGAAACCACTGAAGAAACCAGTTTAGTGACAATTGTTGCTACAATGCAGTTGATCTTTTCTCACTAGCCTTGCCATATTAGCTACTGCTAGATGACGTTATTTGTGGAAATGGAACCCATCTTTATCAGACCTAAACTAATGCATTGTCACCATACAGTCATCAACATACAGCCACACACAGAGCAATCATGCCAGAAGCAGAACCTGACAGTGCTAGGTAAACGTCATGCATTTGGTAAAAATATCTAACAAAAATCATGAAATACCATACCTAACTGAAGATGAAAAACACCCTGTGAAACAAATAATGACAAATGGAAACTGGAATATGTTCAGGTTTTAAAAAATAAATTATAAAATATATCAAAACTTCCAAAATAGAGTTTAACAAAACTGTATGTTACAGAAATTCATCATCATCCAAGAGAAGAATATTATAGTATTATACACATAACTTTCTATTCTCCATGCTACCAGTATATCTATTTCAAAATAAATATACATTAGTGGAGATGATTATGGTTTTCGAGGTCATAAATTCAACCAAATGTCACTTTGATTGCTTATTAGTACTGGTATTAGAATA
>JBNKRE010000130.1:0-599 GCA_050296315.1 Halarcobacter sp. | reverse complement strand
ACTTTGTCCTTTCCAATCTTTATCAACTCGCTTATTATCTTTATAAAATTTTCTTATGGTACTTGAGTGGTTATCTGCCTTCTCTATAAGGAGTATATTTTCTACTCCATGCACCGCTGCTTCGATTGCTGTCCCTATTCCTCCAGGACCACCACCAATGATGGCAATATCATAAATAGTTGTCATTTTTACTCCATAATAAAAAATTATAAATCTATTATACTATAATAGACTCTTATATATAGCTTGAATATCATTTGTAATTTTTTTAGTATAATTTTGATAAAATAGATACCCTATGATAAAAACAAAAGGTTTAGATGAAATGAAATATGGTGAAAAAGAGATAGTTGACTTTGATATTAACAGCGAAGAGAATTTTTGGCCAAATAACCATGAAAAAAATTATACAATAAATATTGAACTACCAGAGTTTATGGCAAAATGTCCAAGAAGTGGGTATCCAGATTTTGCAACAATAAAACTTGAATATGTTCCAGATAAATTAGTAATAGAACTAAAAGCACTAAAAATCTATATAAACTCATTTATGTTTAGAGAGATTTCCCATGAAAACTCTGCAAACGAAATATTTGATA
>JBNKRE010000129.1:0-601 GCA_050296315.1 Halarcobacter sp. | reverse complement strand
GAAGTGGTAATTGATACATAAGTCTATAGCGACTAGCTTTAAATACTTGTAAGCATGTTATTAGCCAAGTTTAAGTAATTAACATCATAGGTTTGCATCCTATTCTAAGCATGCAAGTGTAATCAAACAATTTTGATATATTAACCATCTCTTCAACTACCAAGTAGTCGACATCCATCTCATGATATAAGTAACATTATGAAGGTAGAATTACTACGTTTAAACACAGCGAACAAGCCATCACCCATATCCGAGGGTGTCGTGGAGATTTGAATCAATATAAAACCTTGCAAGGTAACAACCTGGCAACACGACACACGTGAGCCACAAAGGCAACATGAGTGACCACCTTTCGTGATGACTATCAAAGAGTCTAGCCGGACCCACCGTACCCTAGTGCCGTCTTCCACGCGAAAACCTCGACGGGTAGTCCGTGGGTGGCCCGAACACTATCCCGATGTACATCCTGGAGGAATGGTTGCATAGCTTTAGGGTTTTCTACAAAAAATACTGGGACCTAAACGTAATTATAAAAGAATAGAGGGACATCGGTATAAAATTACATAACTTTAGGTATTTTTATGAATTTTGGATTTATTTT
>JBNKRE010000128.1:0-604 GCA_050296315.1 Halarcobacter sp. | reverse complement strand
GTATATTCCTTTCAATGATTTAGATTTGGTTATTGATAATAATTTAAAATCATTAAAGGGCTTGTATTCTAAATTGAAGAAACAATATAAAAAAGATATTGATAAATTAGTATTTGTATATGAACCAACATCAAATTATTCTTTTTTATTAAAATCTTTTTGTGCAAATAAAAATATAAAAAGTTTTATTGTAAATCCTAAAAAAAGTGCTAGCTTTGCAAAAGTAATAGGACAGAGAAATAAAACAGATTTAAAAGATGCTAGATTACTTTCTAAGATGATTGTAACAGCTAAAAATGAAGATATTAAAGTACCTATTATTAATTCAATTGAAGAAGAGTTAAAAGAGCTAATATCTTGCTATAAACTTATTATTAAACAACAAGTAATAGCTAAAAATCATATTGCAGCTTTAAAAGCAAAAAGAGAGAAGAGCTATTCAATAAAAGAATTAGAATTACAATATCAATTTTTAAAAAAACAAGAATTAAAACTTATTAAACAAATTAAATCAATCATAAAAAAAGATGAGAAACTTCAAAAAGCTTTTAATAATCTTCAAACAATTGATGGTATAGGAGAAATATCTTCAATAGTGTTATTA
>JBNKRE010000127.1:0-606 GCA_050296315.1 Halarcobacter sp. | reverse complement strand
AAATGCTAGAAAAATCTGTGGAGATACTCCATTGGCTTGTAATATTTTATATGCCTGCAATGACTATGGAAGAATTGTAAAAGATGCTTGTGAGGCTGGAATTGATATGATAATCACAGGTGCAGGTATTCCAACAAATATGCCAGAATTTACAAAAGATTATCCAGATGTAGCATTGATTCCTATTGTATCATCTGCAAGGGCTTTAAAACTTATTTGTAGAAAATGGAAAAGATACAATAAACTTCCAGATGCTGTAATAGTTGAAGGTCCAAAATCTGGTGGACATCAAGGTTTTACATATGAGCAATGTTTTCAAGAAGAGTATCAATTAGAAAATATTATCTCTCCTGTTATAGAAGAAGCAAAAAATTGGGGAAATCCACCAATTATTGCTGCTGGTGGTATTTGGGATAAAAATGATATTGATAAATTTTTAGATATGGGTTGTGCAGGTGTTCAAATGGCAACTAGATTTATAGGAACATTTGAGTGTGATGCAGACCCTATTCTTAAAAATGTTTTACTAAACTCACAAGAGGATGATATAAAACTTATGAAATCTCCTGTTGGTCTTCCAGCACGTGGAGTTATGACAAATCTTCA
>JBNKRE010000126.1:0-611 GCA_050296315.1 Halarcobacter sp. | reverse complement strand
AACATTTTCCGAATTATCACTTTTTACACTTATTTCAGGTTGAGTTTTTACGTTACTTTTAATATTTAAGCTTTTTTTCAATGCTTCAAACTCTTTTACAGTAACAAACTGACTCATATTTTTTTTAAAATCTTTTTCTGATATATAATTTGAATCTATAGTATTTATTTTATCTGTTAATTTTTTTACAGCTAATTTTAAATTGTCTAAATTTTGTTGATTTTCATCAGAAATCTTTTTTTGCAATGCAATAATTTGATCTACTGATTTTTTTAACTCTTTTATATCTTCACTATTTTTATCAGTTAAATTTTGATTTGATTCAAAATCATTTAAAAGTTTTGTTAAGGTTAAAACTGCACCATTTAATTTTTGGGAATCACCCTCATAAATTGACTCTAATCCATCAATTCTTTCACTTAATGAATCAATTGTTGATTTTACTGTTTTAACTTTAGTATCTATAGAACCTAATTCATTTTTATTTTTTAATATACGTTCTTCTGTTTTTGTAAGTCCATATGGATTGGGAGAATCTAAATTACCAGCACCAAAAACAGATACCTCTTCGGCAAATGTTAATGTGCTAATTAATAAAATACTTATAAAAT
>JBNKRE010000125.1:0-611 GCA_050296315.1 Halarcobacter sp. | reverse complement strand
AAAAACAAGTGAAGACTTACAAATAAACATTATTGACACTCCGGGTCACGTTGACTTTACAATTGAAGTTGAGAGATCTATGAGGGTTCTTGATGGTGCTGTTGCAGTTTTCTGTTCAGTTGGTGGGGTTCAACCACAATCTGAAACTGTTTGGAGACAAGCAAATAAATATAGAGTACCAAGAATGATATTCGTTAATAAAATGGATAGAACTGGTGCTGATTTCTTTATGGTTGAAAAACAAGTTGCTGAAAGATTAAAAGCAAATCCAGTGCCTATTCAATTACCAATTGGTTCTGAAGAGAACTTCAAAGGTATTATTGACTTAGTACAAATGAAAGCTATCGTTTGGGATGAAGATGCTGCTATGGGTTCTAATTACCATGTAGAAGAAATTCCTGCAGAATTAATGGATCAAGCTGAAGAGTATAGAGAAAAAATGGTTGAAACTGCTGCTGAGCAAATCGAAGAGTTAATGGAAAAATACCTTGAAGGTGAAGAATTAACTGAAGATGAAATTATTGCTGGTATCAAAGCAGGTTGTTTAGCTATGGCTATTACTCCTATGACTTGTGGAACAGCTTTTAAAAACAAAGGTGTTCAAACATTAC
>JBNKRE010000124.1:0-612 GCA_050296315.1 Halarcobacter sp. | reverse complement strand
CAGCTCCCAACGGTTAATGATTAACGAGTTATGGCAGTCGGAAATTCGACCAGTCGTTGAAATTGTACAAAGGGAGGTCTTGAGGGCTTGCCACGGGTTCGGATAATGAAACTTCTCTTTTAAGCTTGCTTTGTTAAGTTTATGGATTAGATGACTTGATGATGCAACTCACCCTAATTGTCCTCACCAAAAGAAAAGAAACGGTGGCAAAAGATCTCGACAAACGTTTCTATCGTTCTAACGAAAGTCAGTGTACCTGCAGAAAACAGATAAATCATCCTCATCATGGGCTTTTCACTAACATCCCCCTAGTGGGCTTTTCACTAACAAGTTCCTACATGTAAGCATAAACAATAAAATAAATCTCATAAACAGAAAAGAAGCATACGCAAGTCCTAATAGTTCTACAAAAGCCACAAACAACAAAATAAGGTCATCAACAATAAAATAAGTCGAACACTCTAAAAAAGCATAATATACCTTTGTCGATGCAATTCCGTAGTTGCAATATGAACACATATGTTAGCTTGCCACCTTAAGAGACTACTATAGTCTTTATATGGGGTAAGTGTAGCTCACCGACAACGTAGTTATGATTTTTAGAAGCTTTAG
>JBNKRE010000123.1:0-612 GCA_050296315.1 Halarcobacter sp. | reverse complement strand
TAATTTGACGTTCATAGCCTATGTAGGGTAGTTGTGCCCATCTAAGGCAAATTCCTCGAATTCACGAGTCATTTTTCTACAATGGTGTTAACCAAAAGATTAGAATCTTTATGGTCATTTGTGATATTTTACCAAATTCATCCTAGAATTGAGCATGGTACGATATATTGTATCCAATTGATTTCACTCTTGAAATCCTGTTTTAGTGTATAATTTGTGGTATTTCCAGATTTAAACTTCACAAGTTTAAATTTTATTGTGTAAATTTTCATCCAAATTGATGAATATTGCAAGAAATATCCAATTTCCATTGCACAATACACAAATCTTGGCATTAATAATATTTATATTACAAGCCACTAGCAAAAATTCTATTTTTGAAAATAGAATTTAGCACTATTTACAAAATACCATAATTATACAATCCAAATACTAAAACAGTATTTAATTCTAATACATAGAATTTATTAAACAATTAAAAGAAAAATATAGAAAATACGAGCCTATTGGGCCCCTTGCCACGTGCCAGCCTGGCCCACGCCGGCCCATGACCAAAGACATTCACTGGAAGGTGATGACCTAGCCCAACCCACCAGTCGGCGAAGTCACTAG
>JBNKRE010000122.1:0-617 GCA_050296315.1 Halarcobacter sp. | reverse complement strand
GTCAAGTTATTGGAATATAGTCGCTAGGATATCAATGGATACTGTTTTCGGACGGTGAAATTAGAAGCAAGTCATCCACTTACAGCCACAACAAACAGTGGAGTAGTAACAAGTGGTGAAGATGCTACCAGTCACGTTACCGACTATTACGGCATTCTTCAAAATATTGTTGAGTACACGTTCGGTGGCGCTAAAGAGTTGAAGGTTGTGTTTTTTCAATGTGATTGGTTTGATCCAATCAACGGCACTAGAGTGGATGATTTCGGTATGGTGGAGGTCAAACACAAATCACGCTATTCAGACATCAATCTTTTGCTTGCACATCAGGTGCAACAAGTGTACTACCTAAGTTATCCTCATCAAATATTGAAAAATTGATGGGTGATTGTGACACCCCTAGTGTCACTATAGCAGCTACAGTCTTCTACGATACCTCTGCAGTACATTCTACAGTGTATCTTGGTTTAAGTTCATTGTCAAATTTAAATCTTTCCTTTGAATATTATTAAACCAAGTCATAATTACCACTTCTAAGGGAACATAATTTTTTCATACAAGTGAGTCAATATAAATTCACATTATGGAAGATCATGTCGAGAAAGAATTTTAGTGAATTT
>JBNKRE010000121.1:0-620 GCA_050296315.1 Halarcobacter sp. | reverse complement strand
GGATATTCAAGGAATTTTATTCAAGAGAAGGATAAAATAGACTTGAGAGGCATCTCTTCACTAATGGCTAGCCAACAGGCAATCAAAATGAACAATAGCCATGAGTGAATTGACATGGTCATAAAGACTGAGAAACTCTAAATATTTTGAAAACCACACAAGCTAATAATTTTAGAGAGATTTTTTAAAAGCAATTACACTAGAGCACTCAGAAGTTTTCAACTTTCAAGTAGTGTCCTTTAGCATATTTGATTTATACCTCATTTCAAAAGAAGGTTATCTTGACGTAACAAATGTCAAGTTTCATTGATTAAGGTATAAAGCAAATATCTAAGATCTTCCACAAGATAAGTAACAAATGTTTATCATAACTTGAGTAAATTGGAAACTCAAAACACACTAGCTATGCAAAGGCTTAGATGCACACTATGATTAAATATATTTAATAAAAATTAAGACGATCCAGACCTTTGACATAGATATAAATTTTCTTCATTCAGGTGAAGAGAAACCAACTTACTTGTGTCATTTTTAATTAATATATCGCTTAGAAGAACGAGAGTATCCAATACTTCACATGTGATCCACAAGGTAAGAAATATGTTGTTACATGGATCACC
>JBNKRE010000120.1:0-617 GCA_050296315.1 Halarcobacter sp. | reverse complement strand
AGGGTCATCGAGTTTTAGGGCCTATTTGTTTCAGCTTATAATCTAGCTAGATTATATAATCTGAATTATTGCCAAACAGGCCAACTTATAATCTAAATCATATAATCTGTGGTCCAGATTATGATAGTCCAATAATTTGAATATTTGATGTTTATTTCAGTTTATTTCTGGTAAAAGATCCACTACCATTACTTTTTCCCATAAAATTACCCACCAATATCATTGAGTCTCCCACCTCCATCTAAATATTGTTGTCTTTGTATGTCTAAAAAAATAATCTGAGTTTTAATAATCTAGTTTATCAAATATCAACATCCAGATTACATATATAATCTTGATTATATAATTTCAATTATAAAATTTAAATAGCACATGCCTTTATTTCAAACCTGACAAAAGTTTGAAACAAACCATATTTCAATAATTTATACAAGGATTAAACAAAATGCCAAAAGTTTAAACTTCAAATAGTAAAAACATAAAATAAAACATAAGTGTGCAGCCAGTGTGGAGCGTGGCCTGGCCCACCTCTCTTGGCAGCTCGTCAGTCTAGTGGCCCGACATCGTGGCCTGTCCATCGGGGCGGCTTGCTGGCACAACGACGACCTGGCCTGCCA
>JBNKRE010000119.1:0-621 GCA_050296315.1 Halarcobacter sp. | reverse complement strand
AATCTTCAAATCAGAGGTGCTAAAGCCATTAGATTGCCTCAAGATTGAGGACACATGTTGAGGCTCATCCTAGCAACCTTTCCCATGGAAGAAATCGAAGAAAGACTCTTCAAATCGCAAGAACAAAAATTGGGCCAAAAATACCTCCGAAAATAAAGAAAATGAAAAATATTTCAGCACATAGAAAGAGGTGATTCAATCCAAACCCATATATGTATTGATGCAAACCGACAAACCTCCTCCTACTTGATTTTGAGGCCCAAACTAAGGAACCATCACAGTGATTTTGTGGGCCAAATAACCTCACCATAGCTGCTAGTTTTGAGGCCCAAACCAGGAAACCCGAGCGAGTGGTTTTGAGGCCAAACCACAAGAACCATAGCCACCGGTTTGAGGCCAAACCAGGAGAAACTGTCGCCACTGGTTTTGAGGCCAAACCGGAGAAAATTGTTGCCACCGGGTTTAAGGCCAACCTGGAGAAAACCATCCCAATAATTTTGAAGCCAAACCACTGACAAACTGTCGACCTTGGTTTTGAGGCTTAACCAAAAAACCCAGGCTCCTTATCTCCATGTGCACGGTATAGACCGCACACGGTGTCACTCGACATCCCGATCGTTC
>JBNKRE010000118.1:0-626 GCA_050296315.1 Halarcobacter sp. | reverse complement strand
CAAGGACATTCTTTTGATGCTATCATCTATCATCATCATCACATAATCTTATTCCACTACTTGCCATTTGCGGTAATGCATCACATCATCTCTTCGACTTGACTCGATGAACATGACTTCATTCTATGACGACTTTGAAGAGTTAAATTTTGGATGTAATTTTTTTTTCATGTAATAAATCTTAGTGTTTCATGTATTAGATTAGGACTCTAATTGTAGAGTCCTCGTCCTAGTCTTATTCTAGTTCTAGTCCTAGTCTAGTTTAGTCATGAGGCTCATATATATGTAATTCATTGGTGATTGTTATTTATCAATCAATCAAATCATCTATTATTCCTAACATGGTATTAGAGCTCTAGTTTTTTTTAGATCCACCACTACGCTTCCTCCGGGAGGATCGATCTCTACTCTCGGGGCGGCAATTTTTTTTTGTCTCATTCAAATTTATAAGTTAGTTTTAGTTCTTCCGCTGCGTCCATATCCATGAGACTCCACCTTTATCGGTCATCCTTTATCATATATATTTTTTATCTAAATTCTTTTTATTTGGTTAATCACATTAGTGTCATATGTCATATAGATCTTGTGGTAGCCTTTTTATCGATTTTGTTTGTCGACTTGGCAAT
>JBNKRE010000117.1:0-630 GCA_050296315.1 Halarcobacter sp. | reverse complement strand
GTGTAAACTGTGAACTGTATCATTAAGTCGGAATTGACAGCCTTATAAAGCGATCTGGCTGAAAGAACCTTGAAGCATTGGATTTGATAAACCTTGTTTACTTGGATATGAGGGTTCTTTTCTGCAACTAAATCATTTGGGTCTCAGCATAAATGGCATTTCCCTAAGTAATAAACCGAGTATTAGAGTTACGTTACCATGGTAGACCACTATAAGTGAAAAGATAATATGTGGCTAAAAAAATTTATGGAGAGAAAGACACAAAACATATTGACAATACATATGTCCCTAATATGGAAAATGCTAAAAAAACTATATAACTATACTCTCAGTACCGTAGACGATTCTATACAAGACCTGATATTCATGACAATGTCTAGATATAGAGAGGTGATACTACTATATATGTAGAACTTTTATTTTGGACACTGGAAAGAAAGAACCTCTGTGTCACTAAATCATGTGTTTTTTTGTACAACATCAGAAAGATAAGACGTGCAGTATTGTGATTTTATTTTAAAAGCAATGGTTGTCTTAAGCGAAATAAACATACAATTTTCATCTGCTAAAACCATGTCCAGGTCCGCTGTCTGCCATACCTCGGAAGTCCCATTTTCTAACCACATAGAC
>JBNKRE010000116.1:0-631 GCA_050296315.1 Halarcobacter sp. | reverse complement strand
AAAAAAAATCCAGATACATAAATGAAAGTTGTCCATTATTAGATTTGGCTCGATTCCTAATGCACATGTCACCACTCACGGGTTCGTTTATCAGATACAAAATTGTTGATAATAACTTAAAAATTCATTTAAAAATAAACTAGCCAGTGACAAATAAAAATAAATAAAAGAAGTATATATGAAACTAGTTGATAATCTCACACGTTGCTGCGGAAAGAGTAACACACAGTTTAAGAGAAAATTAAATATTATATGAAGAAGATAAGACATTAGATAGTTTTTAGCTAAACTTGACTTAAGATGGAAGATAATTGATATAAATACAATTAGAATAAAAAAATAATAGATATAATTAGGGATAAAAATATAAATTTGTATAGACTACATCTTTATTTCTCTACAATCGAGGGACTAATTTAGAAAAATATATTTTTCTAGAGTTTTTAAAATTATTTTTAATGGAGAAAGATGACATGGTATGAGATGATGTGGCATACTTGCATGTTGAAAGAATTAAAATTAATGACTTGTAGTGGGTCATAGAAATATAAGTATATAGGATACCGTAAAATTCATCTTGATTGTAATTGGATAATGATTTTTCTCTTGGAATTTGGATATGACAATTTTT
>JBNKRE010000115.1:0-633 GCA_050296315.1 Halarcobacter sp. | reverse complement strand
CTATGAAACGTCTATGGACCAGATAAGAAGACCACGGGAGAGAAGGAAGGGGGAAAGAAAAAAAAAGAGAAAACAAAGGAAACGGAATAAAGAAAAGAAAAATAGGAAAGGAAAAAAAGAAGAAAAAGGAAACGAAAAAAGAGAGGAAGGAAAAAAAGAAAGAGAAATAAAAAAAGGAAAAATATGAGAAAAGAAAATGAATTATATTTTTATTAATTGTGTTATGAAATTATATTGAACAAAATATTATTGAGTAATTGGATATAGAGTTATGAAAAATGAAATAAAATAGATGGTAGTTGAGATGAGAATGAGAGAGAAGAAGTTAGTTGTATAAAATATAATAAAATAAAAATAATAGTTAATATAGATGATGAATTTAAAATACGAGTAGCATGAAGAATTAAAAAATAATGTACTATAAAATAGAGTATGTGCTGTAAAGAACAATGAATATTTCTTTAGAGTATGAATTTTAGAAAATAGCACTGCCTTAAAATCAGGCATGGAGATTCCAATGCGTGTTCTAAACTCTCAAGGGCACTATAAAAATGTTCCTGATATATTTTCTTCATTTTTCCGGGGGCCTAAGTGGTAATGGTCTTACAAAATCTTGACCATTCACTCTTCCAC
>JBNKRE010000114.1:0-638 GCA_050296315.1 Halarcobacter sp. | reverse complement strand
GGAGAAGTACAGGAACAAGCGCAACCAACGCAACTTCCAAAAGAAGATCACTGTGCGTTGCATCCCTTTCTTTCCCTCTTTTATAGATGATGTTAATTTGATAGGACTTTTACAGAGCCATATAGTATCTTAAAAAAGTAATATAAATAGATCTAATAGCCTAGAATGTATCATACTTCTTATTTTTTTATAATATATTCGACAGTAGTATAGAAGCACGATGTTAGTTTAGTAATGAAATTTGAAGACAATCTATAATTAATTTTACATTTGATATTAAAATAACATTTCCACTTATGCCCTCATTTCTCTCTTCCGCCGCTGGGTAGCGTTAACAAATTCGGCGAATTTTACTGAAATTCGACGGATTCGGTCCCCACCGAATTTCAAAATCGACGATTTTACTGTTCACAGATTCGAAATATTTTAAAAAATAAAAATATGTAAAAAAACTAGAATGAATTCTGAGCGTGAAGATATTTTTCAAAAATGACATCATTTAGTTGTTTAAACTTTAAATTTACTCAAATCTTCTTAATGGGCCAAAACGGTTTTTCAAAAATGACAGAATTATCGGTGAATGCGACCAAATTTTGGTTTTTCAGAAGATTGCTGTTCCTTTCACACGTCAAACATGA
>JBNKRE010000113.1:0-638 GCA_050296315.1 Halarcobacter sp. | reverse complement strand
GCATTTTAGATATTGTATTTAGGTATTGTATTTAGGTAATGTATTTTAGATATTATATTTAGGTAATGTATTTAGATAATGTATTTTAGATAATGTATTTAGGTAATGTATTTAAATAATATATTTTAGATATTGTATTTAGTTATTGTTTAGGTAATGTATTTTAGATATGTATAGGTATGTTAATTTAGGTATGATAATTTGAACTAAATTCTATTAATGTAGTTAATATTTGAACTAAATTAACCTTATTTAGATAATGTTTGAACTAAATCCTATTTAGATTAGATAATATTAAATTAATAGATGAATTAGTAAATTATATTTATATTATTTAATTAGTTAATTTAGTGTATTTATGTTCCTTTGGATGTTAGATATGAATTGAATTTGTATTATTAAATTTCAATTCATGAAATGTGTTTTATGGCTACATATAATTCATCTATAATTAAGTGTGATTGTTTATATTATATGTTTTTATTGTAGTTATTTTTTGTCTATATATAATTTGTCATGTCATTAATATGCAAAGTTAGCTGATGCATCTAGGATTTTGGAGTATTGGATATCTCTAAACTAGGTGTAGGGTTCACGTCACCTTAGCGAATCTATGCATCACCCATTCAAGAATGATG
>JBNKRE010000112.1:0-641 GCA_050296315.1 Halarcobacter sp. | reverse complement strand
CCTAATTCAACCTTGCATGCTAGGAGTCGGCTATTTATGGCCATGTTGACGGGTCAGTCTTGCTGAGCTTTAGTTGCTCAGGCTTTTCTTATGTTTTTCAATTGTGTGCAGAGATGCCAGGATTTTGTGACTGCTGTGGCAGGTGGGTGTGGCCCAGTGGTGAGCCTGATATTTGGGAAGAGACGTGGAAGCCCACCCCGTGAGCAGCAGCCGAGGACTTCGCATCTTAGGGCCGATGCGGGCCCTTGTATCGCCGAGTGTTAGTATGTTGGTTTCGCTTCCGCTATGTGTTTTTAAAACCTCGAGAACTTCATTATCTATGTATCTCTTTGTAACTCAAGAATTCATGTAATAACTCTGTATTCGGGCCATGTATGTGTGTATTATGCGTCAATGCTTCGGTGTTGGCACCTCGTATGGATCCTGGTTAGGACTGACCACCCTTGCTTAATGGTGGGATGTCACAGATGTTATCAGAGCTTCACGGGTGTAATACATCACGTCTGGCCATATTTTCAAAAACATACGGTGAGAAAACGCTTAGAGGCCCATATAAGGACTATAGTAGTCTTAACAGGTGGCAAGCTAACTAGGATTTACTTTCTACATTTACTTCTGGCAATTTAATTTTCTGTAATGAC
>JBNKRE010000111.1:0-642 GCA_050296315.1 Halarcobacter sp. | reverse complement strand
TCAGAGTGGATTAGGGTTGAAAGAGACCCGGCTCTTTGTGAGCTCCACAACGGAGATGTAGGCATCCTTTGTGGGTGGCCAAACTTCAGAAAGAAATCTTGTGTCTTTGTGTCTCTCATATTGATTTACTTCATATTCTTGTTTAGAGTTAGACCTAACCCTAGATTTGAATCCTAGAGTTTAGGTTGCTTCTAGTTGTTCCTGTTATTTCTCTAAGCTCTATATTGTCTAGGTTGCTAATAGTAAGCTTATCATGACCTAGACGCATTATCTTGGCTCTCGATCTAATTTTCCATTGCTCAAAGTTTCTGGTGATCAGACATATCCGACCCCCAAGACAGACATATCCGGCCTAGACCGGACATATCCGACCTGAGGCTGGACATATCCGGCCCTACAGTTTTAACTGTTTAAATTAAGTGAGTTTGAGGCTTGATTGCCTATTCCCCCCCTAGTCAACTTTCAGGTGATCTGGCTGAGAAGTGTACCGCTGCCTCTCCCAACACAATATTTTCATTGACGTCCACGAGCACGGCGGCGCTGCCGCTTTCATCCACGGGCACGGTGCCTTCGTTGTCTTCACCACCGCCATCGCCCACGGGCACGACGCCTTCGCCGGTGCTGCCACCGCCTTCGCCCACG
>JBNKRE010000110.1:0-643 GCA_050296315.1 Halarcobacter sp. | reverse complement strand
TTCTAAGCCTATGACGACTACCCAATTAGTTCTAAGGTTTTCAAGGAACGGTAAGTCAATGCTAGTCAACCCTAACATAGGTGCGCAAATCAGACCTTCCTATCATGCAATTCTAATTCTATAGAATAGATCGAGAAAATAACTATAGGTGCAAAATGTTCAAGGTGACTTGCCTCATTGCTTTGAAAAGAAAAGATTGGAGTCCTCGTATACTTCATCTTGAAATCCTCGTAGACTTGCTCTTGAAAGTCTTCGTACATCAGCTCCAGAACGATTCTCTTAACGCTCAAGCATACAATCACATAAATGCAACAATCATAAGCATAGGAACAGATTGAAGGGAAAGAGGATATGATTCTGAGAATTTTGGCACAAGAATCACCTGATTCGGAGTTACGGTTGAAAAGATATGGAGTTTTGAAGTTCTGAGGGGCTAAATATGAATTTGGAAGGCTCTAGGGGCTTCTTTGGAAAATTACCAGTGCTCTGGTGAATAGAATATGCAATTTGGAGAGAGCCGAGGGGTTTATGTGTAAAATTGGAGGGCCAAGGGCTAATCTGTAATTAGAATTCGAAAACCAGGGGCCTAGGTGAAAAATCTGTAAAGGAATTGGACTGCGGGTTGATATGGGAAAAGCTGAGG
>JBNKRE010000109.1:0-644 GCA_050296315.1 Halarcobacter sp. | reverse complement strand
CTCACCTACACTCACATGGGGCAAGAGGGGTCGTGGTACCACTGTTGGTGTAGTTACTCATCCAGGCTTGGCACGAGAAACCTTAGCATTGCTATGGTACTGCGACTACCTTAGCTAAGCCTGGCATACAACTCATAGTAAACCTTTGTAATGGCATGTAGTGATCTCTGGGCCATACACCAAAGGAAGTGTAAGAATGGCAAAAAGGAGGTTTCTATAGTCGCTTAGCTAGCGATGAAATCACTACTCGTGCGTACAAGGCGCTACCTTTGCAAAGTTTACAACTATCATGATAGTTGAGCTTGTGGTTACAAGCAGTCTGAGATCCTCTTTTTATTAGATGGTTTGGATGAGAATGGGATGTTATTGGTCTCGCCTTTGTGGAAACTTTGTGATCACTTTGTGCCTCTTTGTGCTTTTGTGATCATATTTTGTGATACTTTCATTCAACTTAATGAGTAGTTTTAGCCTACAACTTTAACCTAGAAAGTATGTGCTAGTATAGGTGCATTTCTACTTACAGCCTTATACCTCATTTACCTTGATATTACCCTTGCATATCATTTATTTTTTGCATTTGCTAAGTACCAACCATATGTGTACTCAACCTTGCAATTTCCCCCTGCTTCTCAAACCTGCTGCTC
>JBNKRE010000108.1:0-645 GCA_050296315.1 Halarcobacter sp. | reverse complement strand
AACAACCGTGAGGCAAGGATTCACAAAACTTAAGGAAACCCAGAGCTAAATAGTACTCCCTCCGTTCCCAAATTGTTGTCATCATTGACTTTTTGAATTATTCAAAATATTTATTCAAACATGTAAAATTATAAATTGTGTTTGAAATTTCTTTATTAATAAAACAAATCATAGCAAAATATGTGATAATTTTTTAAAAAAATTGAATAAGATGAATGGTCCAACGCAGTGGCGAAGGTAGAGCTGGAGGGAGGGGGTGCAGGTGAGCACTGTAGCAACACTATTTATTACTGTTTATCATTATTTTATAAAGGATTTCTTACATGTGGGGGTGCATAGCCACAACGTGGCTCCGCCAGTGGTCCAACGTATCTAAAAAGTTAACAATAACAATAATTAAAATACAGAGATTAGTTAATTAACTAGTAGTAGTTAATTATTATTAGTTAGTTAGTTAGTGTTACCCTCGGCCGATTGAAAGTGTCACATTTGACTTTTAGAAGTTACGTTTGTCCGTTCATCTTATTAAAAAATTATATAAATATTTAAATAAATATATTATGATTAAAAATCTCTAACAATAAAATAAATTATAAAAAAATCATTTGCATAAATTTTTTGAATAAGATGAACAATCAAATGTGA
>JBNKRE010000107.1:0-645 GCA_050296315.1 Halarcobacter sp. | reverse complement strand
AAAAAGAGTAAGACTAGTTTTAGATGAGCTTCAAAGTGGAGATTTTGTAGTACATGAAACTCATGGTATAGGGCAATATGAAGGGATTGAACCTGTTGTAGTAATGGGGGCAAAAAGAGATTTTGTAGTTGTTAAATATGCTGGGGATGATAAGCTTTTATTACCTGTTGAAAATATTGATTTAATTGATAGATATGTTGCTGATGGAAGTTCATATGCTGTGGTTGATAAATTGGGTAAAGGAAGTTTTGCCAAACTAAAAGAGAAAGTAAAAGACAGACTTTTTGCCATTGCAAACGATATTATTAAATTAGCAGCAGCAAGAGAGTTGGTAAATGGTATAAAAATAAATACCGATAAAAAAGCCTTTTTGGATTTTCAAAATAGTGCAGGGTTTGATTATACAAAAGATCAAACTAGAAGTGTAAGGGAGATTTTTGAGGATTTAAATTCTGGTAGAGTGATGGATAGACTTCTATCAGGGGATGTTGGTTTTGGTAAAACAGAAGTTGCCATGAATGCTATCTTGGCAACTGTTCTTGATGGTTTTCAAGCTATTTTTGTATGCCCTACAACACTTCTTGCATCTCAACATTTCCACGGTATGAAAAAAAGGTTTGAATCATTTGGTATCAAGATGGCAAA
>JBNKRE010000106.1:0-649 GCA_050296315.1 Halarcobacter sp. | reverse complement strand
TGCTAGTAGAGTGGATTTAGTCACTGCCGTTTTGTGCTTCATTTCTCTGATCAAATTGATTAGGTGGCAGTAGAGTGGATTTAGTTGCTTCTTAAAATTTGAGCAAATAGTGAGGCAGCATTTTAGTTTATAAGGAACAAAACAATGTTGTATTATCCATTGTACCCATAGGAACGTGAAAGTGGCCAACTGCCGCCTGATATTAAAGTGTGGAAGAAGGGTCACAGGGGAAGTGACCCTTCAAACCCCAACAAGTTGTGCACTCCGGTGACAGAAGCTCGACTGGTGAGTTATTGATAAACTTTTGTTATATTTTCACTATTATTGATGTTGTCACGTTTACAGTTTGCTTCTATTTGTAGTAAAAGTATAAGGATGGAGTGACCAAGAAGGACGGTGAAGGATTTGTAACGCCCCCTATTACAAAAACACTAATCACCCTCATTAACACATTAATCAACTCATAATATGATAGTTAATCAAGTCATCCAGACGAAAATCAAAAACAAATCCAAATTTATTCCAAATTAAATCAAACATAGCACTTCTAGAAAATTCAAATTGTTGAACTACAAATCATTAGGGGTGAATTTGGCACGAAACTACATGTAATTGAAACCTCCTTGGCCAAGTTTCACAAACTTCTGAG
>JBNKRE010000105.1:0-656 GCA_050296315.1 Halarcobacter sp. | reverse complement strand
ATCTTCAAAAAACTTTAGAAGAAGGTACTGCTCCAAAAGTTGCTTGTATCTCAAACTGTGTTGCTCCATGTAATAGAGGACAAGAAGCAAAAGTTGTAGGTTATTGTATTGCTGATAGACTTGGTGCTGCTTATCAAGGAGATTTAGATACAGGATTATTTTTTACAGGTTCAAATGGTTATAAGTTGGATAAGATAATCTCAGTGCATGAGTTAATGGAAAAACTAACTAAAGGAGAGTAAAAATTTTTAAAAAATTTTTCATCCTAATTTTTTTACTCTTTTCAATCAATTTTCTGTTTGCCACAGAATCTTTACAGCAACAATACAACTCAGCCAGAATGAGTTACCTAAAAGCTGTTCTAAACAATAATTCACAAGAGGAGATAGAAAATCTAAAAACTCTTGTTGAAGTTGGCAAAAAACTTCATAAAAATGTTTCTAAATATGAAAAAGCCTTAAGTGAAGTAAATACTAGAAAAAAAACTATTGCTAAAATAGCTCCTATAAAAATAGATAAAATACCCTCAATAAAAAAAGTAAAAATCTCAGAAATTGATACAAATAACTCTATGTACACTATTAAATCTGTAGAATCACGAGACAATATGGTAATAATTGAATTTAAAACCCATATTACAAGAGAGTTTGTAAAAT
>JBNKRE010000104.1:0-659 GCA_050296315.1 Halarcobacter sp. | reverse complement strand
GCACTACAGTGTGTGCTACAATCATGCACTACAGTGACTCAACCATTTTTGCTATAGTGACTCAATCTTTTTTTATACTTCGTCAGCTATTTTTTAGATTTCATCGTGTGCTACAGTGACTCAATCATTTTTTAGATTCTGTCGGATATTTTTGAGATTTCGTTGTGTGCTACAGTGACTCAGCTATTTTTACTACTATGACTCAGCCATTTATTACTGTAGTAATTGAGCCATTTATAGATTCCACCGGTCATTTTTTAGATTTCATCGTGCACTACAATGACTCAACCATTTTTACTGCAGTGACTCAACTATTTTTGCTACAGTGACTCAGTCATTTTTTCTACAATGTCTGAGTCATTTTTTAGATTTTATCAGCTATTTTGGTTACAGTGACTCAGTTTATTTTAGATTTTGTCAGTCATTTTTGAGATTTCGTCACGCGCTACAGTGATTCGGCTATTTTTGCTACAATGTCTCGATCATTTTTTAGATTTCATCAGTCATTTTTGAGATTTCATCACACACTACGGTGACTCAACCATTTTTTACTACAATACTCATCTATTCTGGTACAGTGCTCGGTCATTTTTGAGATTTTATCAGCTATTTTTAAGATTTTGTCCGTGCAATATAATGACTTAGTTATTTTTGAGAGT
>JBNKRE010000103.1:0-664 GCA_050296315.1 Halarcobacter sp. | reverse complement strand
GTTAATTTCAACGATGGCTATTATACTATTTATGATAGAATAATTTTTGCAATAGGGGGAACGGCACCTATTGATTTTCTGAAAAAAGTTGGAATTGAAATGGATGAAAACAATAAACCTATTTATGATGAGCACTACAGAACAAATATAGAAAATATGTATATTGCAGGAGATATTGCCTTTAATACAGGTGGTTCAATAGCAGCAGCACTTAATCATGGTTACCATATTGTAAACTCTTATCTAAAAAGAAGTGGAAAAATTTATGCCCATACAGATAAAGTTGAAGAGTTTTTTAAAAACAATCCAAACTTCAAACACTAATAGTATATGTTAGAAAAAAACAGTATCCCAGTAAAACTTTTTTTTCTAACTCTTATTACTCTTATCTTTTTATCAGCTAACTCTATTTTTTGTAGGGCAGCACTAGTTGAACACCATATAGACGCTTATTCTTTTACCTTTTTTAGACTATTTTTTGGAGCCTTTACTTTAGTTTTGATTTTATTATTTACAAAAAAAGAGTTTAAACAAACTATTAGACTAAAAGGTAATTGGAGCAATGCTTTTATGCTTTTTTTATATGCTATTGCTTTTTCATACTCATATATAAATATGGATGCAGGGATTGGTACATTAATCCTCTTTGCAGTTGTTCAACTAA
>JBNKRE010000102.1:0-670 GCA_050296315.1 Halarcobacter sp. | reverse complement strand
ATTCTAGATGTCGGGAAGTATTTGTTTCAAAGCTCAAAATAGAGCTAACCGATTGCAATTTTTCTCAGACAACTCCAGATTTCTCTTAACGCTTAACCCTTTTCGAAATTCCATAACTTTTGCAATTGTAAGATTTAGTCTATGTATGTCAACCATATCAAAGAGAAGTATCTGTAGACCACCAAGGAGAACTTCGTATCCAAGTTTGAGCACTAGTGGATTTATATTAGTGAACTCAATGTACCTATGATCAGTTCCCAGGGTTTTTCCAGGAATTGATTATTGTTTAGCTCTTTTGGAAATTCAATATCTTCTTCATTTGTGATATATTGTTTGCGCATGTCAGCGGGATATTATCTCAAACCTTGTACATCACCATGGTGAACTCCTTGTCCAAAATGGAACCCTGGTCGATTTGCAATGAGGCTTGCAATTAGGCTAAGTGAGCACAAATCTAGTCAAACTAGCTTTGACTCAGAATCTTTTGATTATTTCAAAATCCATGGAGATTTTGGAGAATTTACAATAATGAAAATTGTTCCAACTTTGATTTCCAACAACCACAAATTTTCCTGGATTTTTCCTCACTTTATATCTATTTTTGTGGCACAGAAATGCATTTTCAGGAATTTCTAAAAATGGAAGAAAGTGTTGACATGTGGGGCCTGCC
>JBNKRE010000101.1:0-682 GCA_050296315.1 Halarcobacter sp. | reverse complement strand
GCTAGATGATGTACAGTAGCTCGGTGACGCAAAACTATGCATGCACATGTGGGAAGCACTGGAGATAGTCTAAGGAGCCAGCTCCGCATGCCCACAACCGTGCGGTGACTAAGGAGCCAGCTGCGCATATGCATATCTTTTAGAAAAAAACCGTTCGGTTTTCCAAAAAATCGTCGGTTTCGACAAAATGGAATAATTAACATTTTCTTCTCTGAAATTTGAAAATTGATTTTTTTATAAAAAATTAAAACCAGAAAAATCGTCTGATTTTTAACCAAATTTTGGATTTTGAATTTTAGACCGGTTTTGTCAATATTCATGGTTTTTGCTAAACCAGTCCGGTCTGGTTTTGTCGGTTCACCAAAAACCGATTGATTAAATTTGAAATTTTAAAAAATTGAAATAAAAAATTCTAAAAAAACTAGAGTCTATTTCAAATTTTTTTGATCAAAATAGAATTTAAAAATTCAAAGTAATGTGTCCTACAAAATTCATTAAAGTACAAAATAGTGTAAAAATCGTAGAAAAAAAAGAAGACTACTCGATTTTAAAAAAAATCACTCAGTTTTCTTAAAAACCGTTTGGTTTCCATTCCCCTCCACTGATTTTTTATGAGCTTTTTATTAGCAGATTTTTGTGGTAAATGAGAAGTCCTTGACCGTGGAAGGAAACTAGGAGGCCC
>JBNKRE010000100.1:0-685 GCA_050296315.1 Halarcobacter sp. | reverse complement strand
CAACAACAATAATAATAGGTTGAAAGACGTTATCACGCTACAAGACAATAATAAAACAAATATAATAGAAATATAGGCATAAATCTAAATGAGCAGAGTAAGCGGAAGCAACTACCAACATTTAATTTAAACCAAACGAGTATAACGAAACTCTGAAAGTAACTATTAATATTATTACAACACGTGTTTGACAAGTAACTCAATTAAGACAGTGCACACGTGTCTCTAATCCCATCCCACACTCATGGTCTTCATGCTCAAGTACCTAAAAGGGGAAAATAAAGCACATGAGGTTTATGAAAAACCTCAACAAGCAAATTGCTTTAACAAGTTATTTAAATCACAGTTGATTAAGCAACAATTTAAACATATAAAATTGCAAATAAATATAGTGTCGTGGTCTACACGCTTTCACTTGTTATTTGAATTACCTCCACTTAATTTCAGAATTCACATGAGCCAAATAACTTGATAAATGAAGTTTATTTTACTTATCTTGGAGTATACTTTATCATCCATTGTGGTATTCTTTTTATATCGAAGTTTGAAGTATATAAAGTTCATGCATTGCAATGTTGCATTTTGCACCATCCTTTGGTATGCATAAGAAGACACCGTAGCCTGATGTTGGTGCGGTAAGTACCGGTACAGCAACGCACGTTGAATTGAGCAACGTGGTTACAGC
>JBNKRE010000099.1:0-688 GCA_050296315.1 Halarcobacter sp. | reverse complement strand
ATGACTGAATACTAAGATATATGATTTATTAAGTTGATTCTGATAACATTAATTCTACCAGTTGGTAGAATAGAATCAAATATTGTACTCGATTTGAGTGAGATATTTTATCTTCCAACCAACGTTAGTGATAAATTTATCATAATTAGTTTGTCATGCTCATAAGTCATTGTAAAAGTTAATTCTATATCTGTCCAACGGTGATTTAGAATTATACTCTCATAGTTTTCAGTTTTTATTTTAGTCACTGTAATTTTATCATCTGACCAACGTTGATGATAATTTTATTGTGATTGTGTATCATGATGAATAAGTTGAATATAATGATAATCATATTTTGAGAACATAATAATTTTATCATTTGACCAACATTGATGATAATTTTATTATGATTATGTAATGAATAAGTTGAATATGATTATAATCATATTCTGAGAACATAATAATCTTGTCATATGATCAACGTTGATGATGAGATTATTATGATTGAGTTTTTTCGCATAAAAGCGTTGGCAATGATGACTATAATATTGAAGTATGTGTGTGATTGATTTAACCAACATTGAGTCAATTTATGTACATTTTATTTGAGATTTATTCAAATTTATTTGAAATTAAGTTCCTTGATGGAAAATTATCTTGCAGAGCAAGAAAGGTTCCCTCATGAGAAAGTATCTTGTAGAGGAAT
>JBNKRE010000098.1:0-690 GCA_050296315.1 Halarcobacter sp. | reverse complement strand
AACGTCGGTTTAACCGGTGAGTGTAATTTGACTGTTTTTGAGATTTTTGCTTCAAGTCTTTCTTGAACTTCGATTGAAACTTCTTGAGGGTCTTCATAATGTCGAGGTAAGCTTGTTTGTGCGTCCATTTAAGTCCATACTCAAGATACTAAGCATTGACCCCTCTTTATAGTGCGATCATCTAGAAAACTAGAAAACCTCTAAGTGTCCCCTTCTCCTTTTGACACTTAGAGCTAGAAATATCCTTAACCTTGATGACGCTCTTGCATTTAAACTTTGGGATTGTAAGGATTTCATTTCATTGAATCTTCCGGAGCCTAGATGCTCACAATCTTCCTTTTCATTGAATCTACAATAAGATCATTAGCAACACTAATGGTTGTCATTAATCACCGAAACATACCTTCCGGGGCCTAGATGCTTACAATCTCCCCCTTTTTGGTGATTGATGACAACACAATGAATTTTGAGAGTAATTGATTACGGGAATTGAAATGAATAAAAACGAGTACAAAAACTCCCCCTTTCACAAAGATCCCCTTTTTGCAAAAGATATGAGCGGAAGCAAATTACAAAGAGGAACTCTCAAAACTTCATTTTCCCAACATTTCTCCCCCTTTGGCATCCAAGCACAAAAAGGATACCTCCCCCTAGATTTAGCAAACTCCCCATTGAAAAAGCAAATAGAAA
>JBNKRE010000097.1:0-694 GCA_050296315.1 Halarcobacter sp. | reverse complement strand
ATAGATATTTAAGAATTGCACCAGAATTATATTTAAAAAGACTTATAGTTGGTGGTTTTGAAGCAGTATTTGAAATCAATAGAAACTTTAGAAACGAAGGTATGGATGCAACCCATAATCCTGAATTTACTTCTATTGAGTTTTATTGGGCTTATAAAACATATAAAGATTTAATCGAACTTACAAAAGAGTATTTTGAGTTTTTATTTGAGCACTTAGACTTACCAACAAAATTACCATATGGTGAGTTAGAGATAGATTTCTCTAAGTTTTCTGAAGTTCCATTAATTGAATCTTTAACAACTATTGGTGGTGTTCCAGCTGATATTACAGAAGACAAAGATAAAATTATTGCCTTTATGAAAGAGAAAAATCTTGAAGTAAATGAGGCTATGAATTTAGGTCAGTTACAAGGTGAATTATTTGATGAATATGTTGAAGCTAAATTAATTAACCCAACATTTATAACTGAATACCCAGTTGAAATTTCACCACTTGCAAGAAGAAATGATGAAAAAGCACATCTAACAGATAGATTTGAGTTATTTATCGCAGGGAAAGAGATTGCAAATGCTTTTAGTGAGCTAAATGACCCTCTTGATCAACTTGAACGATTTGAAGGTCAAATGGCAGCAAAAGATAGTGGCGATGATGAGGCACATGAAATGGATGAAGATTTTGTTAATGCTTTATC
>JBNKRE010000096.1:0-698 GCA_050296315.1 Halarcobacter sp. | reverse complement strand
ATCCAATCATCCATTTTTCTAAACTCTAGGGTCTTGTCTTGTTCAATTAGTCAATTTTGTATGCAATTGTTATGGTCTTGCTTAATTTTCTATGCAATTGGATTGTTTTATTACAGATTGAAATATGAAAAAATAGATAAAGATATTTCATCACTATTTCGAAAAAAGTCTATTGATTTTTGTATACAAGTGTTGAAAGATCATTTTCAATGATGAATTTTGTAAATAATAGATTGAGAAATAGGATGAATGATGACCTTTTAGATGATTGTTTGATCACTTTCATTAAATATGATATTTTCTTGATGTGAAGAAATAATATATTATCATTTCTTTTATGGTCATTAAATGACGTAGGTCCAATAAAAACAAGAAGTAGATTCTAATATCATTTTTGATACATTATATATTTGTAAGACATTTTTATTAATATCTTTAATTTCTATTGTAAGTTGACATTTTATAAGTTAAGCGGCAAAACAAAATTGTGGGCCCACCCTGAGTTTCAATCCTAGTTCCGGCGCTGTTAGTGTGGACGGGTCGTGTATTTAATAATATATAGATTTTTTGGAATGATAATATATGGAGTTTCATTCTCTATTTAATCACTTAATTAATTTCCAGATCAATCTAAGTCACAGGCTCATGCAGTTATTCATTCTGTAACCTCTTAATCCGTCCCTTTGACATTATTTCTA
>JBNKRE010000095.1:0-700 GCA_050296315.1 Halarcobacter sp. | reverse complement strand
AATGGCAACATTTCAAAAATTTGGAGGGATTGTTCAATTCTTAATTGGAGATTTTACGGCAACAATTGGTGATCCTACAGGGAAAAGTGAAACAAGAAAAGTTTTAAGTGAAGAGGATGTACTAAAAAATGCCCAGTCTTATAAAGATCAAGTATTTAAAATCTTAGACCCAGAAAAAACAGAAGTAAAATTTAACTCAAAATGGTTAAAAGAGTTAGGAACTGGAGGATTAATATCACTTGCATCAAACTTAACGGTTGCAAGAATGCTTGAAAGAGATGATTTTTCTAAAAGATATGCAAGTAATACACCAATTGCAGTAAGTGAATTTACTTATCCTTTACTTCAAGGTTATGATTCTGTTGCAATGGGTACAGATATAGAACTTGGTGGAACAGACCAAAAATTTAACCTACTTATGGGAAGAACTTTACAAAAAGCTTATAATACAGGTAAACAACAAGCTGTATTAATGATGCCAATTTTAGAAGGTTTGGATGGTGTTCAAAAGATGTCTAAATCATTAGGAAACTATATTGGTGTAACAGATAATCCAAATGATATGTTTGGAAAAACATTATCAATTTCAGATGATTTAATGTGGAGATATTTTGAACTTTTATCTTCTAAATCATTAAAAGAGATTGAGGATTTAAAAACTGGTGTAGAAAATGGTTCACTACACCCTAAAAAAGTTAAA
>JBNKRE010000094.1:0-706 GCA_050296315.1 Halarcobacter sp. | reverse complement strand
AAATGTAAATCAGATCTTGAGTATTGATAAACACAGTTCTTATTGATTTGAATATCATAACTGACTTAAAGAAGTAGGTGTAGATCTATTTAGAATCAGGTCCTGAGTCCTAACCAATATGAAATCTAAATCAGATTTAGATTATAAATTTTAATAGTTATATTCGTCAACTACTATACCTATGGCAGAAGATATCTAAGCTGCATTCGGAGCACAATTTCGGTTCTCAACATAAAGGAATTTGTGACACGTTCATTGTCAATGACTAAAAATTCTCACATTAATCAGATAAAAAAAATCTAGATCATCTCTTTTACATAAATTGTTTTGGATGACTTAGATTTAATCCACTTAAACTGATATGGATAAATAATCCTAAAAGATATGAAATTTAAATCAGATCTTGAGTATTGATAAACACATAGTCCTTATTAATTTGAACATCATAACCGACTGATATAGAATACAACAGAGAGTCCTAATTGATATAAAATTTAAATCAAATCTAAAATATTAATTTTAACAATTATATTTGTTTACTACTATTTCTGTGCCAAAAATCATCCAAGCCGCCATAAAAAAAATAATTTTGATTCTAAAGATAAAGAAATGTGTGTCACATTCGATGTCAATGCCTAAAAATTCACATGTTAATCGGATAAAATCAGAGGGAAAAAATAAATCTCTATAGTCTCTATTTTACATA
>JBNKRE010000093.1:0-707 GCA_050296315.1 Halarcobacter sp. | reverse complement strand
CGAAGCACAAACGACGCCATCGCTGCCCTATCATGAGTCAAATGTTGGGCAGCGACGGCCTTGTTTATCCAACTTAATTTGTGACCGCAACTCAATTTGGGCTCACTGATCAGATAGATAAAATAACTCATCAAAATATTAGACCTAACAAACAGGATATGAAAAGTCCGATCGTAACTCTAGATAACTCCAGTCGGATGTCCACTTAAGAAATACGTCAGGATTACGATCAGAAGTTTCTATCTTTTATAATTAGAGTCGGGATCCAGCTAAACTCTATGAGGCAGTTCTCCGACTATAAATAGATAGGTTAGATCCCCATCGAGGGCAATAGAAAATATAGCAAAAATAAAGAGAAAAATAATCAGCAAATCAACATCAACAAAGTCATACTGGACGTAGGGTTATTACTCTCCAGAGGGCCCAAACCAGTCTAAACCTCGTGCCTCATGTTCACCTGAGATTGATCTCATCGACTTATGTTCCCTACAATCCTACTCCAAATATCTGACGACAGACCATTGAAACTATGAATTATACACTCGTATTTTTTATTAATTTTTTTATAAACTTTTTAATATAATTTTTTAATATAGAAGCACAGAGCACATAAAGGCTAAGAGCAGTCATATCTTCCCCTAGAATTGTACCTCGCAGTGCCCTTACTCTGAGTTGAGGGCGGGCCCACAAAGTTCTCAACCCAGTGC
>JBNKRE010000092.1:0-709 GCA_050296315.1 Halarcobacter sp. | reverse complement strand
TATTTTATTTACTATAATTTATTTATTGCAGGAACATGAGTTAAATCCTAGAAATTATTCTGAGCAGGAATTAAATATGGGCAATTTTGTACAAGCTAATGAGTATGATGTGCACATGTATACAAAGTTTCAGGATGTTTGCAAGTATAGATATTTTTATACGAATTTAACCTTGTTTTGCTTATTTTCAATCTATATAATATATTATTATGAAACAATACTGATTTGACAGGGTTATGGAAGGCCAAAAATTATGGGGATTTTTATGGACCTTAGGGATGTTATGTTGGGTAACATATCCAAAATTTAGCCCAAGCACGTTCAGGAATAAATTATTAAAATTCAAACCTTGTAGGGCTAAGAAATGCAATAGCTGTAAAAATATGCATCAATTGAATGTGCCATTTGGTGAGATATTGAGGAATGACATGAGGAGAATGCAGGCCAAGTTTTATGAATTTATCATGCACAGAAAAGGAGATATTGATTTATCATTGTTTTTATTCTCTAAAATTTGTAGACTAAACTAACAGGAACTAAGGATAACTTCATAGATGAAAGATGTAGTTCTATGAGGGAATTCTATCCAAATTTATTTCACATTTTTAAGAGCTATAATTTCTTGGCTACGAATTTTCAGAGTTGGACGATGGACAAGTATAAAACCTGAAATCGGTTTCTTCTTCGCTGCGTGAGGTCATGCCTGTGC
>JBNKRE010000091.1:0-712 GCA_050296315.1 Halarcobacter sp. | reverse complement strand
GGGACTGATTGATGCCATTCGAGAACAGATTGCTAGGACCCTGAGAGAGTTTGGGTTGGAGCTCCCACGTTCGTCGAAAATTCCTAGAAATTCTCATATTAATCGAAGAAAAAAAGAAAAAAATTACCCACCGATGCCATTATGAAAAAACTAGACTAAAATACCCCTCCACATAATTTTAAACTACCCACCGCTGCTATTATAAATTTTAATAAAATTAGACAAAATATTCCTCCGCGTGTATTTTAAATTGACCATTTTTAATTTTAATTTCTTTTTATAAATTACAAAACTCCATCATTATGAAAAAGTTAGACTTGAAAAAACTTTTACATGTTTTTAAAAATTACTCACTATTGTTATTACATAAAACTAATCTAAAATACTAAAATATAAGTTTATAAACTACCATAATTTCACTACGAATACAATCAACATAAAAATTAAAATATAAAAATAGGAATAGTATGATAAAAATAAATTTAGATATCTAATAAAATAAAAATAAATATGATTGAATTTTTTTATAGTAGCAGTATAGATTAGAGTAGTTAATTTAACCGCAAATGTACGGGTGCCAACCTAGTAAAAAATGGTTTAGTAAGAGATTGTGCCAACCTTACAAAATGCCGTGTACTTGTTTTGCAGTTTCTTCAACATGGTATATTCGGATCGTGTCACCAACGGTACGTACCATATTCATTTACTAGTT
>JBNKRE010000090.1:0-714 GCA_050296315.1 Halarcobacter sp. | reverse complement strand
TGATGAAGATAACACATTCAATTATATTTACAAATCAAATATTACACAAAGTGTTCATTGTTTCGACCAGAAAGTCTAGCTATCAATTAACTATTATACAAATAATAATTGTCATCTCACACAAAGCCTATGGTGTAAAATAAAATTCTCCCATTGTGCTAATGACTTCCAATACGATAAACACCACTAGGCTCTCTCTAATGTGCTCGAGGCTAGAACCTGCTGCATTCCTGAAAGCAGTTTCGCTGTCCTGCCACATGATAAAATGAGAAGTATGTATTAGCAAAAGATTAATATGCATATTTAATCATAAATATTGACAATAAAGTAAAATAAATGCACTTACACTTACTCCACAATTCGGTTGCATGCCAAATACAACCATGTTGAAGCAAAAATAGAAGACTCATGTGTTGCCGAGAGCTTGTTGTTGGATGCAGAATTTAGTATGATGTTTAAGGTGTCAGTGTTTGTCTTTTGGGTGTCCTCCTAGCATCTTAACCACGTACAAGTCAAAAGCCCTAAACAGAAACATTCGTATGTTAATGAAAAATTATCGTGCAATGAGAAAACAGTCAAAAACTAAAGTGAAGAAGGAACTTACTCATCCAAAACGTAAATGACATCATTCCAATCACATGTAAGTCAGTCGCCAGTTATTGGATCTGTCGGCCTTGAGAAATCACAGTACTAGATCTGATCGTACTTGGTAGA
>JBNKRE010000089.1:0-717 GCA_050296315.1 Halarcobacter sp. | reverse complement strand
GCTTCTTGTGTTGATTGGGGCATCGGATCATTTTTAATCTCTTCTGCTATTTCGTCAACTTTTTTATTTACAGTTTTTTTAACTGCATCAACAACCTCTGTAGAAGATTTAATTGTAGCTTCTTTCATACCTTTTACAGTATCGCTTAGTTCTTCTTTAATAGATTTTTGTTTTAATAAATCGTCATCTTCTTCAATTACTTGATCTTCTTTTGGAGTAATTTTTTCTTCTACTTTTTTCATAAAATCACTAGCATCTAATTTAACAATAAATCCACCAGTGCTAAGTAAAAATGGGAAAGTAGCTGATTTTGCAACTTTTGTATTCATTAAGTCTTTAAAGGAATTAACTTGATATAAAGCATAAACAATTACTGAAAAAATTAAAAATATTTTTGCACTACCAAAGAAAAATCCTAAGATTCTATCAAATAAACCTAATCCACTTGCTTGGAATATTTTACTTAAAATAATTCCTGCAACATAAACAATTGCCCAAAATCCTACAAGTCCTATAATAAAACCAATAAGTTTAATCGTTGCTTGATTTTCTAAAGCTAAAAGTGGAGCAATTGCTTGTCCAATATCTCCAGCTAATCTTGAAGCAATAAAAATACCACCAATAATTCCTACTAAACCAAATATTTCTTTAATAAAGCCTCTTAAAAGACCTTTTAGTCCAAGTAATACTGTAATACTAACGATAACTATGTCAAAA
>JBNKRE010000088.1:0-724 GCA_050296315.1 Halarcobacter sp. | reverse complement strand
AACTCATGGTAAAAAATTAGAGAATGACGATTCTATAAAATCTATTTATAGATTGAATCGAATATCTAGACAATGAGTTAAAATAAGAACTAAGACATTTACACTCATGCTAAGCTGATGAATGGGAAATTTTATTTCTTATTCTATAAGATGATGGCATTTTATTTGCTAGCATAAATGGGAGTCTATAATTAGAAATTAAGAATTTATGTCCTTAATTTATAATGATAAATATCTTGGTGAAGCTCCCTCGTATTGGGGTTTATGCTCACCGAGGTAGAATAAGTTAAAGGGATATTAAGCTTGTTGCATAAGGCATACTTAGTAGAGATATTAAGAAATATAGTATGCAAATGCATTAAATTTAGTCTGTCTTGATAGTCAAGGGTGATAAGTTTTGGGAATTTTGATATCCCAAGAACCATTAAAGATCGATCGAATGAAATAAGTTTCATATACTTCAGCTGTCAGAAGCTTAAGTGCTCTCCATTAAGACTCACCCTGACTTAGTATTAGTAATCAGGATATTTTGGTACATATTAGTTTTTGAGACATAGATCACTGAAAAATAATAAGAGTGTCTTGTAATTTTTGTAAGATGAAAAAGGCCTCATGATGAGTTAAATAAGAATGTATGCCCTTAAGTCGTCAGACTAATTATTTTAAGTTTCTGTAAGATGTGTAGTAAAATCCACAGTAGTTGTTCACACTTGCGAGTGAAGTT
>JBNKRE010000087.1:0-734 GCA_050296315.1 Halarcobacter sp. | reverse complement strand
CCGTCAATCTTCTCATATTTCAAACCGAGAGCAGACATCATTTTCTTGTACTGGTACATATCCTTAGTCACTTTGTAAGGCTTCAGAAGGATATCATTGATCAGTTTCATGAGATCGTTGTAGCAATTATTGAAGAAGAAATACTTGGACTTAATGGTCATCAGTCGGATGATGAAGGTAAGGAGGGTCACTTATGTGTGCTTATGTAACAACTCTTCTAGCTTTGAGAAGCTTGAAGAACACTTCAACCTCTTTTGTAGGACAATCCTTGGTAATATCTATTTGTATAGCTTCAAGTATCTCATCCATCCTATCAAACCCTATGCTATAGTCCTCTTCCTCTTCTTCTATTGCTTGAGTAGATTTTTCGTCGTGAAAGGTCCACACCTCATAACTTGGCATGAAACCATACTTACACAAGTCTTTGGCCATTTCTATCTTATCTTCCAAGCACCTCATATTCTGGCATCCGTTACATGGGCACCGCACCATCTTGGTTCTAGAAAAAGCATGGTCAAGAAAAGCTGTGGTCTTGATCATCCACTCATCTGAGTGATCCCCACCCTTATTCCAACCATTATACATCTAACTGCGGTCTTCACCCATATCTAAGGCTATACACTAAAGTCATATCAATGGTTTGCTTATACTTTAACTTTTATTACGACCCTATAACTATAGGAATGGGTATGTCCTAAACCCACCCAAGAGTGAATGAGAGAGCGTACTTATAA
>JBNKRE010000086.1:0-734 GCA_050296315.1 Halarcobacter sp. | reverse complement strand
AATTGCTCTTGCATATAAGAATCAAGATTTAAAAGATAACTTAAATAAAACAAAATAATAACTAGGTCTCTTGACCTAGTTATCTCCTCTTTTCAAAAATGTAATAATCTTTCAGATGCTTTAACTTTTTTTTAGTATAATTATATAAATAAAGAGGATTAATATGAACCATGATAATTTAAAGAAAATAATTGATATCACAAAAAGTCTAAATACCCTTTATATAGAAGATAACAATGATGTTAGAAATCAAACATTAAAAATGCTTGATGTATTTTTTGATAATATTGTAATTGCTACAAATGGTAATGAAGGCCTTAATTTATTTAAATCAAAAAACAAATTTGAATCTTCTTCTTTTGATTTAATTATTACTGATATTGAGATGCCTGTAAAAGATGGTATAACTATGATTAATCAAATTAGAGAACTTGATAAAGATATACCTATTTTAATTTTTTCTGCCCATAGTAATACTGAGTATTTTCTACAAACAATTAATGCTGGAATTGATGGGTATATATTAAAACCATATTCAATAGATCAGATATCTAACTCTTTATCTAAAATAATTGAAAAGAACAAACTAAAAACAATAAACAATCATATTATCAATCTTGAAAATGACTTTTTATGGAACACAGAAGATTCTTTATTATTTAAAGATGAAGAAGAGATAAAATTAACAAAATCAGAAATCAAGCTATTTACCCTATTTATATCAACTAAGGGGT
>JBNKRE010000085.1:0-742 GCA_050296315.1 Halarcobacter sp. | reverse complement strand
AAGTGGGCACCAAGATATTTATGATATAAAAGGGCGTTTTAAAGATGCTTATCCCACTAAACTTTCTATTAATGGTGTTAAACAAATAGTTATTTCTCAAAAAAACTATAATACTCTTAGAATTTTATTCGAAGATGATAAAAATCTAAAAACAATCTATTTTATAAATAAAAACAAACTTATATTAAAAGTTTTAAATACTAATGAAAAAAAAATAGAGGAGAAAAAAATTGTTGCCAAAATTTCAACCTCTTCAAAACTACAAAATATTGTAAAAAATAAAGTTGTTGTTATTGATGCTGGTCATGGAGGTAAAGATTCTGGAGCAGTTGGTCTAGAAGATAGATATGAAAAAATTGTAGTATATAATGTTACAAGATATTTAGAAACTTTACTTAAACATAGGGGATACAAAGTTTATTTAACAAGAAATAGTGATAGATTTATACAACTTAAAAATAGAACTTTACTAGCAAATAAAAGAGAAGCTGATATATTTATTTCAGTTCATGCTAACTCTGTTCCAAAAGAGAAATGGTATGAAGCACATGGAATAGAAACCTTCTTTTTAAGTCCCGCAAGAAGCGCTAGAGCAAAAAGAGTTGCAGCACTAGAAAATAAAGCAGATATGGATAATATGAACTATCGTAGTAAAAATGTTTTACTTTCAATTTTAAATCAAAGTAAAATCACTGCTTCAAATAAATTAGCCATAGATATTCACAAAAATATGCTTTATGAA
>JBNKRE010000084.1:0-743 GCA_050296315.1 Halarcobacter sp. | reverse complement strand
AACAAAATTGCAATGCATGGGGTACAAAGTGCAATATAATGCATGATTATGAGCACCTTAACTTATTTAATCACCTAAAAGCCATTACTACTTTACCCTTAAGCTTTTCTTAATTCACTAACTATATAACAAGTTCTTTAGAAAATTAATACCATGCATGATCTGAGTCTAAACAAGTTGTGGGATTTTATACAGGTTATATACAGTATGAGGCAGCACTACACCAAAATTGAGTATTTTTCTAAGCATAATCCATTTATTATCCATTATTTATTGCTAGACTAGAAATTAATTCATAATAACTAATATGGGAAGGAACAAATTATGAGTATTTTCATACAAGCTACTGAGTATAATGTGCACATGTATGAAAATTTTGAATGTCTAGATGTTTATAGATTTTTGTAATTAAATACCCCAAGATTTAGTTTATTGCCATTTCCTACAATGCAATAATGTACAAAATGAAATTTGGTCAATCCTAATGCATATATCTACTTAAGAGGGCTCCTACATGATTTGCTTTGTATTTTTCTGAATTTTGTACGAATTTATGTGAATTTTGAAAGTATAAAGAAATTTCTAGAAATATTAATCAAATAAAAAAAGAAAAAAACTTGCCTCCTGTTGATATTAGATTTGCTGCACCTAATCCTAGAAATCCAGATAATTTAGCTTCAAAAGAGGAAAATCAAATTTTAAAAAAGTTTATTTCAAATGAGATAAATAGATATGAAAAAATC
>JBNKRE010000083.1:0-743 GCA_050296315.1 Halarcobacter sp. | reverse complement strand
AATACTGAATTTCGATCAGTTTAGGCCCCAAACTGGCGATTTTCGCTAGGCTAACACCTACGAATTTTGAGCGAAAATTTGAGTTTTTTCAAAACCTATAAAAACTCATATGCGGGACCGTTATATATAACCGATCGACAATCTAGGGATCACGACTAAGAAATACTGAGTTTCGGTCAATTTTTGCCTCAAACTGTCCATTTTCACTAAAACCGTAGGCTAACCCCTACGGATGTTGAGCAAAAATTTGAGTTTTTTCAAAACCTATAAAAACTCATATACGAGACCGTTATGTATAACCGATCCGCAATATTGGGATCACGACCAAGAAATACTGAACTTCGGTCAGTTTGTGCCCCAAACAGGCGATTTTCGCTAAAACCGTAGGCTAACCCCTACGGATCTTGAGCGAAAATTTGAGTTTTTTCAAAACCTGTAAAAACTCATATACAGGACCGGTATGTATAACCGATCCGCAATCTGGGGATCACAACCAAGAATTACCGAGTTTCTATCAATTTTTGTCCCAAACCGGTGATTTTCGCTAAAACCATAGGCTAACCCGTACGAATGTTGAAGGAAAATTTGAGTTTTTTCAAAACCTATAAAAACTCATATACCAGACCATTATGTATAACCGATCCGCAATATGGGGATCACGACCAAGAAATACTGAGTTTCGGTCATTTTAGGCCCCAAACTGGCGATTTTTGCTAAAACCGTAGGCTAACCCATACGGATTT
>JBNKRE010000082.1:0-746 GCA_050296315.1 Halarcobacter sp. | reverse complement strand
AACTTGTGCAAGGCATGGATCTTTCTCGCCAGCAAGGTGATCTCATCGCTAGGATACAATCGTACTGCTCATCAGAAGCTGCGGCCAAGAAAGACAAAGCAAACTCCAAAGTAGATGAGATAGTAGTGTTGGTGGGGTTAGCATCATGACCACCAACATGAGCACTAAAAATCAAAGCTTTACTAGTAATAGAACCATCATGATTAGAACAACCTTTGAAAGACAGTTCATGAGATTTAAGCTTGCTAAACAATTTTTCTATGTCTAAGGTAGCAAAATCAGCATATTCTTCTAAGGCAGTGATTTTCATACCCCACACATGATCATCAAGAGCATAGAGCAATTGTTTAGCACATTCATTATCAGTATAAGCAAGAGGACCACAAGCTCTCAAGTTACTCACAATAGACTCAAACCTAGCAAAAAAATCATCTAAAGAATCTCTAGGTTTCTAAGAAAAGATTTGATATTGCCTATTATAAGTGTCCTTATGAGAAGATTAAATTTTAGATGAGCCCTCATAAGTATTGCACAATTTAAGCCAAACATCGTGAGCAGTTTCTAGATGTGAGACTCTATCATATACATTCCTATCTAGAGCAGTAGTAATGAGATTAAGAGTCTTGTAGTTGTTCTCATACCTTTGCAGGTCACCTTGAGTTGCATTCTCAAGCATTGCCAGTATCACATATGCTTCTAGTATGATCTCACAAATGGCACGACATTGGCTCAAGAGATAGCTACGA
>JBNKRE010000081.1:0-748 GCA_050296315.1 Halarcobacter sp. | reverse complement strand
CGGATCCACGTCGGATTGGACATTGTCCGGGCTAGCCGGAAAGTCCAGATCAGCCAGACTTTGTCTGATAAGGACTCTCTGTCCATGGAGAGGCTGCAGACTTGAAAGAATTGATGAATTGAGGACTTAACGGATTCTATTGCGACTAAGCACACATATATATGTATATATAGTCATGTCATGTTCTTCAAACAATCATTACATAACATTGACCATGATAAGAGCAACTTGATCCATTGATCAAGAAAATCTAAAAAAATCATAATTAAAGCATGAGGTGTTTTGAAATTCATTTTGTTTCAAAGCATTACACCTAGGCAAACAAATGTGCAACAAGTCAAACCACATTTCGAGAATCAATGATATTGAGTTCACTCATTAGCTCTCAGAATCTTCTCTCAACAAGTGGTTTGGTAAAGATATCGGCGAGTTGTTCATTTGTTCTTACATGTGAAATGACAATATCATCTTTGATGGCATGGTCTCTCAAGAAGTGGTTCCAAATGTCTATGTGTTTGGTTCTAGAATGCTCACAAGGGTTGTAAGCAATCTTGATGGCACTCTCATTGTCACATAGGAGAGGGATTTGATTCATAGTGTAACCATAGTCTTTTAGAGTTTGGTGCATCCAAAGTAGTTGTGCACAACAACTATCGAATGTAATGTACTCCACTTTTGTTATGGATAGGGCAACATAATTTTGTTTCTGAGAAACCAAGTGGTCAGTATCTTGGTTTGATTCTGATAA
>JBNKRE010000080.1:0-748 GCA_050296315.1 Halarcobacter sp. | reverse complement strand
TAGGAACTTGCAAGAACTAGGTTATTTCTTAACAGTGAGTGTTTTAGATAGATAGAACTTAAATAGAGTTCTAGTATTACATAAAGACATATATTTATCTATAATTAGATTCATGTAGAAGACAAAATATTAATTATATTCTTAATTTTTAACCATTAATTAAAGGTGAAAATATCATTTAAAATAATATAAGTAATGTAATCTCTATTTTACTCAAGTCATTAGAAAATAAAATCAATTTCTTCACGGTGATTGAGTTTTTTAGATAGATAGAATATAAATAGAGAGCTCTAGTTTTAAATAGACATGTATTAATTACATACAAGTAATTATAAATGTAGTAACAAAATTTATGTTCAGAGAATTATTTGTAATATTTCAAATTATTCAAATATTAAAACAAATGCAATATTTTGTATTGATGCAAATTTATGAACCCATACTTTCAGGGTAAAACATGACTCGTTCAACTACTAATCGAAAGAGGAGGTGACAATCTTCACAAGGCGGTGACGGTGACAATCTTGACATGGTGGGTCATTCGGAGATGGAGGGATCAAGATGCAATGTAATTATGAAAAGAACCTTGCATCTATGCAATTTGAAATATTATCAATATTGTCATTCCATCTATACTTTGTGATGACAATTATTTTTTTTCGCAGATGGATCGAGAATGGATGTACATCAGTAATCGAGTGAGCCAATGTTTTATTGAGGGACTAGAAACTTTTTTGGATACTGCTGC
>JBNKRE010000079.1:0-754 GCA_050296315.1 Halarcobacter sp. | reverse complement strand
CAAATTAAGCATGACATAAAGATCCTAGTAATCTACCCAAAACCCGGGTAACAAGGATAATATGCGGAAGGATATAACACATCGGTATTCCCACCAAACAACAACTACGAGCATGCAATCCTATAGATAGATACAAGAAATAGGTACAACATGCGTCAAGGACACTTGCCTTCAAATCCCGCTTGCTGCTGCTCGAGGTCTTCGAACTCGAGGTCTTGGAAATTCTCCACGGGCTCGCTCTCTACTCGACGATCGGCAGGCCGGAAACAAGCAATATACACAAAATAAATAAAATAGTACAGCAAATAGAGGATTATCAATAATATGATGCAATGGCTAGATAGGTTTTGTCGCTACAAAACTTTTGGTACAAAAATCACTTAAAACGGAGTTACGGTTAAAAAGATATAGGTGTTTAAAGGTTAAAGGTTTTATTTGAAATCAAATATATATAACGAAGATTAATTTGCAATTTTTAGAAACTTAAATAGAATTTAACAGAAAAGATTAAGTGCTAAAACATAAATATAAAAATGCTAAAAGGGTTTTGAGTAAAAATATTTGCAATTTTAGAAATTAAAACAGGGGCTTACAGAACAGATTAGGGCTAAAACATAAATATAACAAGGCTAGGGGGTTTCTGTGCAAAAAGATTGGATGGATTGGTAATTTGGGCAAAGAACAGGGGTTAAATTGTAAAAGGGTGTGGCTGATTCTGAGCACACACAAAGGCAAGGACTGGTTTGCAAATATA
>JBNKRE010000078.1:0-756 GCA_050296315.1 Halarcobacter sp. | reverse complement strand
GAGATCGCAGGACACTCAGCGGCTGAGAGGACCAAAACCAGGACCGGCTCTACCACAAACAACTGGAAGGATGAACTGCCTACACTAGAAGCAAAAGTATCTATTTTCCCATTAAAATCCAATACGATTACAGCCGATCCACGGAGGTTACCGCTCTTCCTCCCTCATTTGATTATTGGAATGAAAAATAAGTTCTTGACTCACTTCTAATCTAAGAAATACGAAATGAAAATGGAGAAGTGACAAGGAGTCTCATCCCTCTAGGGTCCTATTTATAGGCCCAAGCAAAAGACTAAAAGACTAAAATGCCCCTAGGGCCTAATACATCAAAAATAGCAAAGTAAGGGTAGCCGGGTCTGACGCATCCCGTCGCTTCGACCCGTCCGTCTTTGATTTGATCCTCGTGCGACCTCCACGATGGTGCCACGTGCACCACCCGTTGTCGTGCCTCCGCCAGTCTTCAGGCCAGACTGGGAAACCCTAGCCAGACTTGCTTCCACGCCAAGCAAGCCGCTAGATCTCGACGCGTGTCCCGCGCCGACCTCCCTCCATTGGTTTTGTGGCGCAACCGACAAACCGAAATCTGCTTGGTTTAGATGCCTAAACCAAGAAACCGCCACAGTGATTTTGAGGATCAAATCACCAAACTGTAGCTGTGACTTTTGAGGCCCAAACTAGAAAACCATCCACCATCTTGGTTTTGAGGCTCAACCAAGAAACCGTCGCCACCGATTTTAAAACCAAACCAGAGAAACC
>JBNKRE010000077.1:0-757 GCA_050296315.1 Halarcobacter sp. | reverse complement strand
CGGGCATGATGGCAGCACTCAGCAGATTCATATCTAAATTAGGAGAACGGGGTATGCCTTTCTACAAGCTTCTGCGCAAAGCGGACGGTTTCCAATGGGATGATCAAGCAGCAGCGGCGTTCGTCGAGCTCAAGCAATATCTAAAATCTCTACCTACCTTGGTACCTCCTAAACCCGATGATGTGTTATTACTGTACGTAGCAGCGACCGATACGGTAGTCAGCACAACAATCGTTGTTGTAACACCCCGTGTTACGGTTCTCCTAATCTTTCCCTAATCATCATCATTAAAGGCTTGTTCATGCATTACACACTGAAGTTAATCAATTCAGAGTCAAGTCAAGGGCATTTTGATTTAATTCAAATCTTAATCATTGAATCCGCATCAATAGAATCCTAGTGGGAACTTCAACCTTGTACCCATGAGCTAGATCAGACACTAGGTGCAACCAGCAGCCCTTGTGCCAAATTTCATCGAAGTTCAAAGTCCCGTAGAGAAATTATATTATATTCCATCAAATTCTAAACCTAGGAGCTTCTTGGATTTTTAACTGGAAATCCATTTAGAATCTAAAGAAGTGTCTATGGAGAAAGTTGTGCATCTTTTTGAGATATTCAAAACCAAATTTTATTTCAAATTTTTGGAGCTAGGGAAGGTCAAATTTTGATCGATCAATATTTGGAAAAATTTGAATGTTTTCAAACCATTTGAATTTTGAAATGGTTTAAACTGTTTTGACCGCGCCGCCCGTTACTG
>JBNKRE010000076.1:0-766 GCA_050296315.1 Halarcobacter sp. | reverse complement strand
GGAGCAATTGCTACCCATATGACCTGTCTTACCTCATGATCCATCTCATTGTAGATTTACGGTTGGAATTCTTATGAAAAAGCATCCTTCTGGTCGAATAACCACTCTTGTCCCAATCAAATAAGAAACGGTACGCAAGCAGCAGGTGATCCAAAGGTGCCCTTTCACTTGACTTCCCCTCGTGATCTGGACTTAACTCGTGGGTTCAAGTCTGAACTGTTCATCATCTTGGTCTTGGCTAGAAAACCATTTTCTCAATGAAGTGATCTTCATGCCTCAACATCAATATGTCCGCGGACTGCTCGACTCAGCCCAAAAAAATTTCTGGATGATAAACCAGTTTTCCATCTCGAGATACTTCAGAATATAATTCTAAAGGTTTTCCCATACCTCGATGATGGGTCCATCAGTGATCTTCTGAGATCATGCCCAAGGGTGCCGGTGATCTGAAAGATTTTTAATTAGAAGCTTGAGATCGTGCCCAAGGGTACTGGCTCTTCAAAGGTTGACTAATAATCTGACGGTGTGGTAGATTGCCAGATGATCAAATCTAGTCTAGCACATCTCTGTTAAGACCACAAACAAAATAGAGCAAAAGATAATCCTACAAAGACTAATAGTATTTACTAGTTGTATCCTGTTTATCCTACAGATAGATAGAATTAACTGGCTTCCCCGACAACGGCACCAGAAAGCTTGTTGGTATTTCTTAGCCATAGAATAATCTGCAAGCATACAGATGCCAATTGTAGCCTTCACTCTGGAG
>JBNKRE010000075.1:0-769 GCA_050296315.1 Halarcobacter sp. | reverse complement strand
GGACGAGTTGACACATCGGGGCTCGAACAAAACTAGCGGACAGCGCAAACCTGAGATTAAATTATGGAAAATTTCTTAATGTCATAAAAAAATTGTCATTCTATTTTGGTCATCAAATTTTTTCAATTTCTTTAATGATCATTGCTTCAAATTTTCATTCCTTTCTGACCATTACCATTTGTTTTGTGAGTTAACGGTGTTAACTCAATGGAGAAAAGACTATTTTACCCCTAACAAAAAAATTACATATTCTTAAAGATTCAATGATTAAACCAATTTGCATTTTTCAAGACAAACAATATCAACTTAACAAAAAATGCTGAATTTTGAATTTGAAATTTGAAAAATTGTCAAATTTTCAACATTCCAAATGTCGAATTTGAAAAATCAAAGAATTTCAAATTTAAAAAATTGCCAAATTGTGAATTTGAAAATTTGCTAAATTTCAAATTTGAAATTTAAAAATCACCAAATTTTGAATTTGAAATTTTAAAAAATGTAAAAAAACTAGAGTCTTTGAGAAGAATTATGGTGAAAAAATTAATGAAATAATAAGTATTGCCCGGTAAAAAAATCTGAAGTAAAAATGAAGAGGAATAAAAAAGCATTCCTTATCCACTCCAAGACGTTTTCAAATTCAAAATTTTAGAATTTTTTTCTCACAAAAAAAGAGATTCAAAATTTTCGAAATTTGAAAAAATATAACGAAAATTTGTAAAACAACTACAATAATAAATAATTTTGGTGAAGAAACCATATGAATCCAAAC
>JBNKRE010000074.1:0-770 GCA_050296315.1 Halarcobacter sp. | reverse complement strand
GCAAATATCTCAACACTAAAAGATTTATCATAAAGGATTAATTTGTTACTTGGAGTAAATATTGACCATATCGCAGTATTAAGAGAGGCTAGAAAAATCAATGACCCAAATCCTATAGATGCCTTGGGAATTTGTAAAATAGCTGGTGCAGATCAAATAACAATACATCTAAGAGAAGATAGACGTCATATTAATGATGACGATGCAAAAAATATCTGTAAACTTTCTACTTTACCTGTAAATTTAGAGTGTGCAATAGATGAAGATATTATTGATATTGTTTGTGAATTAAAACCCCATAGAGCTACACTTGTTCCAGAAAAAAGAGAAGAAGTAACTACTGAAGGTGGACTTGATTTAGAATCAGGATATTCAAAAATAAAAAAAGCTGTAAAAAAACTTCATGATAATGATATAGAAGTATCTTTATTTATTGACCCAGATAAAAAAATGATTGAATTATCCCATGATTTAGAAGTTGAATGGGTAGAACTTCACACAGGAACTTTTGCAAATTTATATGCAATGCTTTATGGAAACCTTTCAAACTCACAACATAGTATTAAAGAGTTAGAAATAAGTAGAGAAGAGTTAAAAGAACTTCTTTTAAATAGCAAAAAAGAGATTAAGAAATCTGCTTCAAAAGCTGTTGATTTAGGTTTAAAAGTAGCTGCAGGACATGGATTAAACTATCAAAATGTTACAGAAATCTCAAAATTAAAAACAATAAGTGAATTAAATATAGGTCAAAGTATCATTGCTAGATCAGT
>JBNKRE010000073.1:0-777 GCA_050296315.1 Halarcobacter sp. | reverse complement strand
TGGCTTAGTATTTTTAAGTGTTTTCTCTTTTTCCATATTCTTGATAAAAATATTTTTATGTCAGTGGCATTTTCATTTAAATTTTAGAAATTTTGTATTAATTTTCTAGTTAAGTTTGATCCAATAATTGGATTAAATTAGAAAAATTGAGTTAAATTTAAGTTGTGGTTAAGATAAATGCTGAAAAAATTATGGCACTGTCATAATTAAGTTGAGATTAAGTTTAAGAAATTAGGCTGTGGGTAAATTTTAGAGATTAAGTTTTGAGATATATTTAGTGACAATTTTCTGTATTTTTTATAGGATTTTAGTGTTATTTTTTGATTAAATTTAATCCAATGATTAAATTTGATCAGAAATTAAGTTAATTAAGAATTATGAATAAGTTTTAAGTGCAGTAATTTTGCCACTATTTCATTAAGTTTAGAATTTAAGATTCTGCTATGTTATACACTATTTTAGATATTATTTGTTCATCCATTTAAGTAAGCATTGTTTATTCTTGCTAATCAAATTGGAACCAACGGGAAAATTTGATTACGAGAGTGAATGATTTTGATTTGATATGAGTTTTTATGATTAAGTTTGAATTAGTTCTACCTCTACCTATGGTAGTGTAGAATTAATTATATTTTAAGTATATTTATATTTGACTTGTGATGAATTTGTACATGTGAATATGAAGGCTCTTCCTCAAAGTCAAGCGATAAGGCTCCTCAGAAGGGGCAAGTCCAGCAGGATGTTTGCAGATTCTGCAAGCAAGCGGGGCACCACATG
>JBNKRE010000072.1:0-779 GCA_050296315.1 Halarcobacter sp. | reverse complement strand
AGATTATGTAGCAACTCCTAAAGAGAATGGTTATAGAACTATTCATACTACAGTTTTTTATAATTCAAAAATATACGAAGTTCAAATTAGAACCTATGAAATGAATAAAGTTGCTGAATATGGAGTTGCAGCCCACTGGAAATACAAAATTGGTGAAGCTCAACAACCAAATTTAAATTGGCTTGAATCATTAGAATACTCAAATGATAATATTGAAGAGTTTTATCATGATACAAAAGCTGACCTTTATTCTGAAGAAATAACAGTTTATTCTCCACAAGGGGATACTTTTAATTTACCAAGAGGTGCAACAGCTTATGATTTCGCATATGCTGTTCACACTGATGTTGGTAAAAATGCAGTTGAATGTAATATCAATAAAATTAAAAAGCCACTTTTAACTGAACTACATAGTTCTGATATAGTTTCTATTAAAACTGTAGATTATGCAATTCCAAGATGCTCTTGGATTGATTTAGTTAAAACTAATAGAGCAAAAAAACAAATAAGAGCCTTATGTTCACAAAGATTAAAAGAGATTGATGAATTAACAGGAAGAAATATTATAAATTCTGTTTTTAAGACTATAATTCCTGATGTTGTAAGTAGATACAAAGTAGACTCATTACATAAAATACCTCATATTCTTGATTATTTCAAACATGTAAAACATGAAATTGAAAAAAATATCATAAGTGGACAAGGTTTTGTAGCAAGATTTAAAATCTACACTAGTAAAATAAAAAAATTAAAATTTGATAATATGATTATATACTCAA
>JBNKRE010000071.1:0-792 GCA_050296315.1 Halarcobacter sp. | reverse complement strand
ATTAGAGATTGAAATCTAGTCTTCAAATAGGCAAGGCATGAAGTATGATTCTAGACTAGATTCAATGCAAGATAACGACATCCTAGTGGTGCTCCAAGGTAAAGAGATCTAGCATTGACAAAATTCAACAATAGATCGAAGAAATCAAAGGAGAACCTTGAGAATACCTTAGGAGAGAGAGAACCACTTAGGGTTTGAAGATCCTGAGGAGAAGGGGAGTCAAATCTCCAAGAAACCAAAGGGATTCGGTGGAGAAGGCCTAAAATCGCCTAGAGAGCCCTTGGCCGCCGCAAGAGATGGAGTGGAAGAGAAAAAAGACTTAGGGTTCTAAGGCGGGGCGCTCAACCCCCTTATATAGGCTGGAAACCCGAGACCTGAACATGTCAGGTCCCAGAGCCGGACATGTCCAGCTAGCCGGATATGTCTGGGCCATAGGCCGGACATGTCCGGTAAAAACTGTCTCGGCAGTTTTAGAAACTTCAAAAACTGCCCGAAAAATGATATTCAACGGATTTTGGCGTAGGGCCAATAGAATATATATATGTGTGTGGCACATGGACAAGTTTTGAAAAACAAAAAAATATATATGGCTTGAAACCATTTGAATCATAAAGCATGGATAAAATTTTGCGTAAATAGGATTTTTAACATAAAAGCATATTTTTCAAGCATAGCAAGTTTCAGATCAGATGTGCAACAAACAAAGCCACATTTCGAGAATCAATGATGTTTAGTTTACTTTGAAGTTCGCTTCTCATTAAGGGGCTTGGTTAAAATATTGGCTAATTGATC
>JBNKRE010000070.1:0-797 GCA_050296315.1 Halarcobacter sp. | reverse complement strand
TTTTATGTTCTTATAAAAAGGAAGGAATACCGATTAAAATATTACTAGGATGTTTATGGTGGCCTACCTCAGCTATTGGTGGATCTAAGACTGATAGTGTATAAAAGAAATCTTGTTACTAAATTTATTTGTCTAAACACAGTCAGGCTTCACCCGGTGCATCTTTTATGTGTTTTGTGTTATGGATATAGTAGTGCATTATATCATATCATTCCACTACCTGCCATTTGCGGTAGTGCATCACCTTATTTCACTACTTTTCATTTGCGGTAGGGCATCACATCATATCTTTTTCACTACTTGCCATTTGTTGTAGTGATTTATATCATCTCTTCGGCTTGACTCGATGATCAGGACTTCATTCTATGACGACTTTGAAGAGTTAGATTTTGGATGTAATTTTTATTTTCATGTAATAAATTTTAGTTCATGTAATCTCCTTCAAATGCAATGCTATTGCATATGACTTGCATTTGAGGGGGTGTTAAGGATATAGGAGTAATATATTAGATTAGGACTCTAATTGTAGAGTCCTAATCCTAGTCTAGGTTTAGTCATGAGATCCATATATATGTAACCCCTTGAGGGTTGTTTCTATCAATCAATACAATCATCCATTATTCCTAACATCATTGATATGGATTGAAGTTTATCTATGCTTTTGCAAATAAAAAGCTGCAAAAAGTTTAATTTGATTGACTTGTTGAGCAGCTATTTTATCCCTAATACATGAAGCTACTTTAGGAGTATTGCATTTCCTTTTCCCTTGCAAGTATTGAGTAAAATCATTATAAACC
>JBNKRE010000069.1:0-806 GCA_050296315.1 Halarcobacter sp. | reverse complement strand
TAAGTCAATAAAGAATATTTCAAATTCAGTTGAATATATGTCACATACGATAGATGATTTTAGGAACTTTTTTAAACCAGAAAAAAATAAAAAATATTTTAAAACAAAAAAAATATTTGAAAAAACATACACTTTAATGGAAGCACAATTAAAAAATAACTCAATAGAAATAATAAAAAACATAGAAGATATAGAGTTAAATACCTTTGAAAATGAGCTTCTTCAAGTATTGGTAAATATATTGAAAAATGCAAGGGATGCATTAGTATCACAAGATACAAAAAATAAGAAATTAATATTTGTGGATATTTACAAAAAAGATAAAAAAGTATATATACAAATAAAAGATAGTGCAGGGGGAATAGCACAAGATATAAAAGATAAAATATTTGATGCATATTTTACAACAAAAGATGAGAGTGATGGTACAGGGATAGGATTGTACATGACAAAACAGATAATAGAAGGTATGAATGGAGAGATAACTGTATCAAATGAAAAATTCACTTATGAGAATATAGACTATAAAGGAGCACTTTTTACTGTAAAATTAGCAAATGTACTTAATGATAAATAAAAGTATAGATATTTATTTACTAATTTTTTGTTCAAAGTTTGTGATGATTTGTTTTTCTCTGTAAATTAAATAAGGGTCTTGGTAATAACTTTCTTTAAAAAAACTTTTCCCTATAGTTAGAATTAATCCTTTTATATCAGTTTTTTCTAACTCAAACTCTTTATAGGTAAAACCTACTTTAGCAAAAGCATTTCTTATTAGTTCATTATTTTGAGAGCAGATTAAAATA
>JBNKRE010000068.1:0-818 GCA_050296315.1 Halarcobacter sp. | reverse complement strand
CGAATTTTAAAGGGGTTCAAACCTTTCTGGAAAAATCTGATAAATTCCTCAAAATTCTATCTTCACATGATATACTTGAATATAATTTTATATTGACTCACTTGTATTAAAATATTGGAAGTTTCTTTACAAGTGGTAAAAATGACAGTGAAATTCATACTCAAAATAGCTGGCCACTTAGGGATGTTGGGACCTCTAACACGAATTCACCACTGATCCAAAATTGGTAAGGAGTATTCCAAATTGAGATATAGATATTGCTCTCTCATCAGGTTGATATGCATACACTATCTCCCAATTTCCAAGAAGATATAAAATTTCCAAAAGTGATAATCGTTAAGCCAGATTCAGCCAAACATGTTATATATTTGGACACTTGAAACAATTACTTCCCGAGCTCCACAATTTTTGAAGATTTGCATACTTGTAGATCATGTTATAGAGAATACTTTCTCTTTTGGGAGTGTGACCTAATTCCATTCCATTAAATTACGAAAAATTGTAGACTGAGCTCAATGGTCCACACTGTATCGAACTCGATAACTATGAAATTCAAATCCCGATTTTGAACCCTAACAACTTATATTGCCTCCTAAGCATGTGATTAACTTAATCATGTGGATTAGAGACATGGGGTGTCACAGCCCTCCCCCCTAACAGAAATCTCGACCCAAGATTTGGAAGGAGTAGCAGCTCTAATAGATACAGTGAACAATTGCACAACTCCTCACTATGGCAAGACGAAGTCTGGATGGTGATAACGGAGGAAGTCCTCGCTTTCCCAAGTTGCTTCTTCTTCAGAGTGGTTGCTCTGTTGT
>JBNKRE010000067.1:0-820 GCA_050296315.1 Halarcobacter sp. | reverse complement strand
GCAAACTATCAATCGGACATTGTCCGGGTCAAGTCGGACATTGTCCAGGTAAGGTCGGACATTGTCCGCTAGGAAGTCACTAGAAACGCGTTTTCTCCCAAAATTCTCCTCTTTCTTCCCAAATTTGATTCTTGAGCTATAGTGCTCCAAATTGAATGAAATTTGGACACAAGGGTCACCTCAACACAAGGAACAAGTTTCCAAAGAGGTTTTTTTCCAAATCCAAAGATTTCCCTTCGATTTTGGATGAACTCGAAGAATCTAGGTTTTGAGGGAAACGGGAGAAATTCACCAAATCGAAGGGGCTAGAGCCATGGATTCACTCCAAGGTTGGAGGTAGATGATGAGGCTCATCCTAGCACCCAAATCCATGGAAGGAATCAAAGAAAAACTCCTCCAAACTCACAGATGAAAAATCGGGTGAAAATACTCCAAAAATCATAAAAAAGAAAAATGATCCATACAACTTGGAGACGAGATTCACGCACAAAGATCAGCTATATTGAGAGAATCAAATATCTACAAGCTGTGGAAACCACCATAACATCCTCTTTGGAGGATTGGAGGGATCTCTCACTTTCTCTCCTCTCCTCTCTTACACCATGAAGCACACCCACACCTCTCAAAAAGCAACTATGGCTAGGGGGTGGGAGAGGGATGGTTGAATGCTTGCCTCTCCACCAACCCTTGGGGTCCTATTTATAGAAAAACTAATGACTAAATTGCCCTTATGGCCTAATACAATAAAAACGGTAAAGTTGGGGTAGAAGAGTCTGATGCAGCCCGTCGCATCGACCCGTCCATCTTTGGTTTCCACTCA
>JBNKRE010000066.1:0-822 GCA_050296315.1 Halarcobacter sp. | reverse complement strand
CCTCCTTTGACATCCTCATGTTGCATCCCTTTCCTTTTGGAGTTTTGATGCACTTGATTCTTTTAAATTAAATATTGGCAGTTACTTTCGCTTACTCTGCTAATTAAGTTTTATGGCTATATTCCTATTGTTTTTGTTTTATTTTTGGCTTGTAGTGTGGTAACACCTCCAAACCTATTGTTGTTGTTGTTTGGGGGTGTTACAACACATAAACATAGCTTCATTTGGATCCATTGAGTTTTTCAGAAATCAACTTCTAAAAATGGATCAATCTTGACAAATGGGGCAGTTTTTCTCTGGTTTTTAGAAACTAGAAATTCAGTTTCTTAAAAACTCATTAGTTAGCCCACTTCAGCTAAAATTAGCTTTTGTCTCATAAAATACACCACTCTTTACAGCTTGAAGTTAATTACATAAATTGACACTAGTTTTTGTAAACTGGTCCCTAACGTACTCAATTTTTAGAAACTACTCAAAAAATTGATTTACAATTTTTAGAAAAGTGGTCTCCAAATACCTCCACCTAGTTTTTTATAAATCAAATTTTATAAGATATTTTAAAAAACAGATTTTATAAAAAATCAATGGATCCAAACAGGGCCTAAGTTCATCATGAACAAAAGAATTGAAGAACAATTTCACCTACCCCTCTCCACACAAGCCTTACAAGAATATCAGCAACTGCAACAGATTATACAGGAGCTGCAAATCCACAACTCTACCAGAGACTTGTGGGAGTATATATGGGGGAATTCTAGATACACAGCAGCAAGGTTCTACCATCTAACTTTCAAGCACTTTTAGCCACCAAAGCCATTCGTA
>JBNKRE010000065.1:0-822 GCA_050296315.1 Halarcobacter sp. | reverse complement strand
AACATATGCATGACCCGGGATCAATTATTCCACACATACGGCCAAAAGTGTTCACAGATAATCAAATGTCACGAATAAAATATAATTATTATAGAAATAATGTCTCTAAAGATTATGACGACTCTCAGCGAAAGACTCCATAACACCACAGGAATGGCAACCGGGGCAACACGTAGCCTAGAACTCCTCATCGAAGAATTCCAGTCCATCCTCTCCTTCTGAGCAGTAGGTTTGAGTAGCAGGGGAAAATAGCAAAGTTTAGTACACTTATGGTTGGTACTCAGCAAGTGTAGGAATAAAATGATAATGCAAAGTAGTACCAAGGATAAAACTAAAATAAAAGGATAAGCAGAGATGCGCCTATACCTGACTCTCCAATTATTAGCACCCAAATTACTACGTTAAAGTTGTAGGCTAAGACTACCCAATTATGTTGAATTAATCTCAAAGTATGATCCACAAAGGGGTTCTATAGATCATATGACATCCACATAGGCTAGACCAAAACCAAACCATTTTCATCCAAACCATACCATCTAGTCAAAAGAGGATCCCAGACCGCTTGTAACCGCAAGCTCGGCTATCATGATAGTTGTACACTTTGCAAAGGTAGCACCCTGTACCCACGAGTAGTGATTTCATCGCTAGCTAAGCGACTATAGAAACCTCCTTTTTGCCATCATTACACTTCCTTTGGTGTATGGCCCAGAGATCACTACATGTCGTTACAAAGGTTTACTATGAGTTGTATGCCAAGCTTTGCTAAGGTAGTCGCAGTACCATAGCATTGCTAAGGTTTCCTTTGGTAGGCTTGGATGAGTA
>JBNKRE010000064.1:0-835 GCA_050296315.1 Halarcobacter sp. | reverse complement strand
ATAATAAATAATCATGTCATATTTCAGAAAACAAGTATATGAATATGTATACAAACTTTAATTGATCAAGCCAAACAACAATAAAACATAAACAAACTACCCATCCTACATGTGCAAGTGTGTCAATTTTTTTTGTGAGTCAAATTTTTAACAAAACAATAAACTTTGCCGAGAATCTATAACCTAGGCTCTGGTACCAACTGTAACACCCCAGAGTCCACAATCACCCCGGGATGCTACTAAACACGACATACAACCGCCAAACTAAAAATATTAGAAAAATTCGGCAGCATTTCCTCTATAAATTCAAACATCGCGGAAGCATAGACATATAAAAGATCAGCAATAACCAAACACACTAGCAGCAATATAATGACCTAGCAATGAATATGAAAGCATTCAACACAATAAGTTCAACAACCACCACATGAATAATCCTCAAGAAGACTAAATAAGTGAACTAAAATTATTAAATTTCAAGCACGAAGGCTTCTAAACGAATGAGGGTGAGACGTGCAGCTAATCCCCTTCCCTTCCAGCAATCATCAAGTACCTGGAATGAGTAAAGCAAGGGTGAGATGAAAACATCTCAACAAGCAAATTTGTTTTGATGAGTTATTTAAACCACAAGTTCAATTAAACAACGATTTAACATAGAACTGCACTTCTGTATTAAACCAAGAATAGAACAATATATAATGAATAAACTTCCAATAGAAACAACGATAACACATCTCTTCCAACAGTACATCAAATGCATATGAATGCAAATGCAACATGTCTTCTGCCTGCATACCCAACAAGGTATGGAGCTGCATCCAACATGCTGTACCGG
>JBNKRE010000063.1:0-836 GCA_050296315.1 Halarcobacter sp. | reverse complement strand
TTTGTTTATACGGGAACTTCTACTACTACACTTTTTGCTACGAAAGCATATATTTTGGAAATATTTAAAAAAGCTTTACAAAACAATGAGTTTTCAAAAGCAAATTTAGTATTTTTGTTAAATGAAACCCCTTATCCTCCATACTATTATGATAAAAATACAAATGATTTTGAAGAGGTTAAAGAGTAGTTGTGAATAATATTTATGAATTTTTAAAAAATTTAAAAGATGAAAAGAGTTTAAAAAAGTGTCAACTTTTAGTTGTAAATGATGATACTCAAGCTCAAATTGCAAAGGATATAATAAGTCTTTTAGGATTTAAACCTTTTGTTTTAGCTGATTTTAGAGCAAACTTTGGAGATGACTTACTCTCTTTTTCCACTGAGCTTCAAGAGATAACCAAAAGTTTAAATGAGTATTACTCATATAAAAAAGAGGATAAAATTCTTATCTCTCCTATTAGAACTATCTCCTTTCCTATGCCAAAACAACAATGTTTTGACTCTTTTGAAATCAACTTTGCAGATACTATTAATATTGAAGAGTTTAAAAGCAAACTTTATAATTGGGGATACTACTTTGTTGATATTGTTACCAGTGAAGGGGAGGTATCTATTAGAGGAGATATTATAGATATTTGTCCTTTGGGAAGTGAGATAGGATATAGGGTTTCACTTTTTGATGATGAAGTTGAGAGTATCAGAAAGTTTGATATAGAAGAGCAAAAAAGTGAAAAAGAGGAGATTGAAGGTTTTAAAATAAGCCCAGCTTTTTTAGCTTTAAATGAAGAGTTATTAGAACAGATAAATGAAAAAATAGAAAAGGTTCAAACAGAT
>JBNKRE010000062.1:0-840 GCA_050296315.1 Halarcobacter sp. | reverse complement strand
CCCATCATTAATTTCAATTCCCTTAAGATGCAAGTATGTCACATCATCTCATGTCATGTTATTTTTCTCTATTAAAAAATATTTTTGAAAATTTAAGTACCATGTCACATCACCTTATGCCACGTCAAATTTCTCCATTAAAAAATAATCTTAAAAATTTATAAAAATCACTTCATACCACTTCACCTTTCTCCATTGAAAAATAATTCTAAAAATTTAAGTAGCATGTCATGTCACCTTTCTCTATTGAAAAATAATTCTAAAATTTTAAGAAAATCATATTATGCCACATCACCTTTCTCTATCAAAAAATAATTCTAAAAATTCAAAGAGCATGACACATCACCTTATGATATGTCATATTTCTCCGTTGAAAAATAATTCTAAAAATTCAAGAAAATCATCTCATCCCACATACACTTTTCTCTATTGAAAAATAAGTAAAAAACAATAGAAAAATATATTATAACTCAATAAGGGTCATTAATGGTGAATCCTCTCAATATGCAAGCATGCCACGTCACATTTCTTCATTGAAAAATAATTCTAAAAATTTAAGAAAATCACCTCATCCAATGTCACATTTTCTATTGAAAAATAATTTAAAATCTCTAAAAATGTATTATAACTCATAAAACATCATTAATGGTTAATTCTATCAACATACAAGCATGTCACATCACCTTTCTCAATTTAAAAATAATTCTAAAAACTATAGAAAATATATTTTTCAAATTAGTCCCTCAATTGTACAGAAATAAAGATGTAGATGCATCCAAATTTATATTTTTTGTCCTTAATTATATCTATTAATTTTTTCTATTCTAATCATATTTGTAT
>JBNKRE010000061.1:0-846 GCA_050296315.1 Halarcobacter sp. | reverse complement strand
TCTGATCAATTCCATCACACATTTCGGTACCAAAAATGAGTCACGTTATTTTAAATGGCATGACTACAGTATAAGTCACGCCACCCTTTTTGGCGTGACTCATTTTGGGTCAAAATTAGCAAGTCTATTTTTTATCATTTACAATTTTTTATAACTAAAAATAAATAGTTAACTTGCTCTAAAATTTATACCGATTTTTATACATGTAGAATAGAACATGGAGAACAATTTTTATTATTGACACAAGTTCAGATTCTTCACTATTTAAAAATTAAAATTCTATAATTATAGTAATATGTTAAACTTAAAACAGCTCATATGTTTACCTTGTTAACAAATGTTTTTTTTAATAAATAATAATATTTACAGAATTTATTTTTAAATTTAAAACTCAGGAGTTTATTTTAAAACCCTATAAAAAAATAATTTTTTAAAAAAATTAAATACTGCATCAAGAAGATGAGACATTCTCACGCATTGCTGCAGGAAGAGCAACACAAAATTTAAAAGAAAATTAAATATTGTATAAAGAAGATGAGACATTAGATAATTTTGAGCTAAACTTGACATAAGATGAACGATAATTGATACAAATACGATTAGAATAAAAAAATAATATACATAATTAGGGACAAAAATATAAATTTGTATGAACTACATCTTTATTTTTCTATAGTTGAGAGATTAGTTTGGAAAATTATATATTTTTAGAGATTTTAGAATTATTTTTAATGGAGAAAAGTGATGTGACATGCTTGCATGTTGAGATAATTCACCATTAATGGCCCTTAGTGAGTTGTGATACATTTGTCTAGAGTTTTTGAATTATTTTTCAATGGATAAATG
>JBNKRE010000060.1:0-846 GCA_050296315.1 Halarcobacter sp. | reverse complement strand
AAAAAGAGAAACTAACTTTAAAAAAACTATTTGGAATACTTATAGCTTTTGCAGGACTTGCTTATCTTTTATATCCCACTCAAGAGTTCTTTTTATCACTATTTCATACTTTTTTGATGATTATCTCTGGTATTGCTTGGGCTTTTTATACTATTTTAGGAAAAAGTTCAAAAGATGCCCTAAAAGATACCACTATAAACTTTATAAAAACTATCCCTTTTTTGATTCTATTTTTCCTATTTTTTGCAAACAATTTGCAACTATCGCTTTCTGGGGTATTTTTAGCCTTTTTATCTGGAAGTATCACTTCGGCCATAGGGTATGTTTTATGGTATTTGGTGTTAAGAAATATGGAGATTATCACGGCAAGTGTTATTCAACTAATAGTTCCAATTCTTGCCATAATTCTTAGTATAATCCTTTTAGATGAAAAACTAACCCTTACTCTTATTATCTCAACTTGTATGATATTAGGAGGGATTTTTATCTCTATTTACAAAAAAAATTAGTTTTTTTGCTAAATTTATTTTAATATGAATATATCTATAATATAAAAATTTCAAAAGGATAAATTATGCCCCACCTACAATTTGAAGTAAATAAAAACCTAGATAATAAAACAAAAGATAAATTTATAAATAGTATTAGAGATACCTTTTCAGAAGTTATGGATACGGGAACTGACCATATTGCAATCTCAATAAGAGAGTATGAAAAATATAATCTAACAATAGGTAGAGCAAACCCTCTTGATGATATTTGTTTGATGAATTTAGATATTAGAGAAGGCAGAAATATAGAAAAACGTAGAGAATTAGCCCTTAGATATATGTCAATTGTAAATGA
>JBNKRE010000059.1:0-850 GCA_050296315.1 Halarcobacter sp. | reverse complement strand
GTTATGGCCATTGAAAGTGGGAGGAGGTGTCAGTTCTGGACGGATCGAACTGTCTGGACAACTTTGGACTTTACGCCCACTTCCAAATGAAATCCGGAACAACCTCGAATACTAAAACCCTAGAGGATTTTGCAATCTTTCTAACGGTGGGTAGAACGCAGAATTTCGATTGCGAATAAGAAAGTTACGGTCAGTTGAAGAGAGGTGATTTACGAGTTTCGTTTTCCCGGTTTGATTTAACTTAAACTTCTCTTTGATTTGGTTTTTTTCAAGTTCAACTCAAACATGCATATGCACATGCAACATCATGCAACATGTCGGTCCTATCCGTTCCTCAACAAAAGAAAAGTTTTGCCCATTATATAAGGCGTACGTATAATCGGTGGCAGTCGCACTCAATAATAATAGAAAATCCGGTAACTCTGTCCGGACCATACAGTCAACACGATTTCTCAGTTTTTGTGTCCTTACGGACAGAATCAGGTCGGAGCATAAACAGGACAATCGTTGAGTTATAAATTTTTTTAAAAACATCATCCAAGCTGCTGTAAGCCAGTGCTGACAGACTGGAGCAATCTGGAAAAATTGCAATTTTGACCACAGAGACAGCCTCATTCCAGATAACTTTCAATAGAAAACTCGTAGCTAACTTCTCACGCTTTCCAGTCGTTACTTATATGTCAGAATCCAATAGACGACGAAGAAGTTATGAGTGTCGGAACACAGCACACATGCAGAAATGTTTTCAGAAACATCAACACTTGCAACAAGTTTTCATAATCCCTAGAAGTGGTCCACACGATTACATCCACTTACAAAAGGCCCTAGGTCACATCCACAACGACCACAT
>JBNKRE010000058.1:0-852 GCA_050296315.1 Halarcobacter sp. | reverse complement strand
ATGAGGTATAAAGCAAATATCTAAGATCTTCCACAAGATAAGCAACAAATACTTATCACAACTTGAACAAGTTGAAAACTCAAAACACACTAGCTATGCAAAGGCCTAGATGCACATTATGATTAATTACATTTAATAAAAATCAAGACGATCCATACCTTTATCATAGATATAAATTTTCTTCATTCGGGTGAAGAGAAACCAACTTACTTGTGCTATTTATCAAATTATGTATTGCTCTTCATTTGGTTAGATAAATTTGGATCACCATAAATTCTTGTTTTTCTATCATAACTCAAATCTTGTTCCTAGAACCATTTTCACTTAGACAAGCTAGTTAGTCCAAAGTACCAAAATTATGGAGTTGGCTCCCCCTTGACACATGCCAAACTTTGAATAGTTTTAAATTAGGCATAATTATTCAATGAAGAATAATGGAGAGCTCAAATCATAACTTGGGCGAAAGAATAATGTAAGAAAGATCACTACTAAGGAATAATAGAAAATAGACTTAGCTATTTGTGCTCATCCATCAATTTGCAAGTATCACTTGACTTTCTCTATGAATTTAAGTTACTTGCCTCCTTTCTTTCCTCATTTGCAAAGATTGAGTGTACCTATCAAGATAAAACACATTGCTCCACAAAAGAGCCATTAAGAGCATCATATGGCAAGAGGAAATAAACTTTGAGTGAATTGCCATATGGTTTCTTACTTTGCAAGAGAACAAGGTAAAGAGACATAAGTTGAATTCAAGTACAAGGATAATCACTTATCTTGTCCTTGAGATTGCATTGGGTCAAATTTGCATAAAGGTCCATGCACTTGACAATATAGTAATGATTCCACTTT
>JBNKRE010000057.1:0-878 GCA_050296315.1 Halarcobacter sp. | reverse complement strand
AATTTTGCATGCATGGCCACATCACTTCCAGTAGCTCACACAAAAAGTTTCAGAATTTATTCCTGCTTAGAATAATTCCTAGGATTTAATCTCTGTTTCTGCAGTAAATAAATTGTAGAAAATAGTTTAGAATCAGAAAAATAATGATTCTTGGTGTAGATGCCCCTTGCATTGTTTAGGACCTGCATAAAATCAGAGAGCATGATTAGATGTATAAATCCTAAATTAATGAATTTCTAAGTTAGAATTAAATTGTTAAAATATAAAAAAAGGCTAGGGGTAAAGTAGTAAATGGCTAGAAGAGGTTAGTATAGGTAAATTGTGCATCTTGCCGCTCTTTGCACTCCATGCATTGCATTGGTATTCATGGCTCATACGTGCATCCTTGCGATAGATCACGTGGAGCACGGACGCGAAGAACCTCCGGAGCCAGCACCAGTCGAGACCGCTGACTACGAGCAAGACCAAGGCAAGCCCCGGTGCATCTAACCACCATCCTTGAGTTTATTTTATCTTTTATCTTATTTATGATTCTTGTATGTGCATTAGGTTATAGGAGTTGAATTGATACCCTAGTTGCATTAAGATAACTTTCCGATCTATCCTTGTGAACCCTATTGCTAGAGATAGGTCATTAGCTATGGCTAGGCGTAGATGTAGGCTACGGTAGATGGCTGAGTGGTCGGAAGACCACGTGGTGGCCATAGGTTCTTTAAACTCTACACTTTGGTTTAGTTGATAGAACTTGGTTAAACTGGAGACCGGGCGGGGCCCTTAGGTGGAAAGTGGAGACAGCTGGTTGGGAAGGTCGGGGAGTGGTATGTGGCAAGCCGGCACCTCCAAGGTTGTAGCCCTCACCTGTGTTGATTAAGGACCAT
>JBNKRE010000056.1:0-899 GCA_050296315.1 Halarcobacter sp. | reverse complement strand
ACTTCAGGTATTAGAATTGGTTCTCCTGCACTTACAGCTAGAGGTATGAAAGAGGAAGAGTTTACATTTATTGCAAATAAAATTTGTGATGTATTAGATGATATCAACAATACAGACTTACAAGCTCAAATCAAACAAGAATTAAAAGAATTAGCAAGAGATTTTGTAATTTACAATCAATCTACTTATTAAGATTTTAGTTTAGTTTCCTTTATAATAAGGATAATCTTTTAAAGCATTTTGCTTTTCGTAGGATTTTATAATTCTAAGCTCCTTTTTAAGGAGCTAGTAAAAAGGGTATAAGTTATGGAAATAAAAGGCGAAGATTTTATAAAAAAAGTTCAATTACAACAAGAAAAAAATGAGATTGAACAAAGGTTAAATGAGATAAATGATGCGGAGTCTGTTTATGAAAACAATAATGATACTCCAAGACAAGAACCTCATCAACCAGGTCAAATGAATACTTCAAGACTTGACAGAGAGATTGAAATTCAAGAAGAGAAAGAATATTCAGATATTATGTTAGGTCAAGGAAAATCTAATGAGCAAAATAAGAAAAAATACCTTATTTTAGGACTTGTTCTAGTAATTTTATTTTTATTGACTGTTATAATAATTCGTCTTTTAACAAATGACTCACCAAATGAAAATGATAGTTTTACAAAAGAGTCTAAGCAAGATGCACAAGAATCTGTTCAAAGTGAAAATATTGAAGAACAATACCAAAAAATCATAAATGAAAAACTAAAAAATATAAAAGAAGAAAATCAAAAAGCACAGGCTATTGATGAAAAAGTTGAAGAGAACTTAGACCTAAAAAAGATTGAAGAAAAAGAGTTAGTAGTTGAACCAACTGAACCGGAAACTAAACCAGATGTTTTTGAAGTTAAAAAAGA
>JBNKRE010000055.1:0-899 GCA_050296315.1 Halarcobacter sp. | reverse complement strand
ACAGGCTTCCAGCATCGCACCGGACAAAGCCTTGAACCGTTGGCATCACACCAACAAATTCCATTCCCGTCACCCCAAATCCTATTCTCCATACTAATAGGATCAACATAACCATGACAGCAACAAGGGTGACAAAATAACAATGTAATAACTCTACCCAAATCCAGACCAGGACATGCAAGGCTAAGCAGTTCTAAGCCTATGACAACTACCCAATACTTCTAAGGTTTTCAAGGGATGATAAATCAATGCTAGTCAACCCTAACATAGGTGCACAGATCAGACCTTCCTATCATGCAGTTCTAATTCTACAGAATAGATAGAGAAAATTAATTATAGGTGCAACATGTTCAAGGAGACTTGCCTTGTTGATCCGCGAAGAACAGCTGGGACTCCTCGAAAGCTTGGTCTTGAATATCCTCGATCAACGGCTCCGGCACAACGTTACCTACCGTGAAGTAAACACATGCAATCAATCAATAAAATGCAACAAACATGTGAAATATGAATGCATAGAAAAAAAGAGAAAGTGATTCTGAGAATTTTGGCACAAGAATCACTGGATTTGGAGTTGTGGTTGGAAAGATATGAATTTTTGAAATTTTGGAGCTATTTTTGAGGATTTTTCTGAGGCTAGGGACCTTTTTGTAATTATTTTTTGAATTTCGGACCGAACTGGAAAAATCATGGACCGCGGGTTAATTTCAGAAAACCCAAGGGCCTAAGTGCAAAATCGGCAAAATCTGGACCGCGGGTTGATTTCACAAAAGTCCAGGGACCTCTTTGCAAGATTTTTGAATAATCCGAATAACGAATTATTTTCCAACGGTTAATCCCGTGCACCGGGTCCACGCACGGTGGACCGGGGCCGGTCGGGCGGTGCACCGTGGACCCACGGT
>JBNKRE010000054.1:0-924 GCA_050296315.1 Halarcobacter sp. | reverse complement strand
CATTGATATAATATAATTACATAACACGATTGAACAAATATTATGAATCTGCAACTAGTACTAAAGTCATTGATATAAATAACTAGTTTATAACCCCGCACGATGTAAGTCTGTCTTGGTGTTGAAATTTAATTTAATATGTAGGGTAATATTTTTTAAAAAAATTATGGTATTATAAAAAAACATCTACATAAAGTATTTGATAGTCTCAGCACATAAATAACAAAAATAATATAGTCCACAGTCTCTTTATAGAGAAAGTTGAATACCCTGCGTGTTGCTGTGTGATAATTTGTATAAGTTGAATCTAAGCAATTATGTAGGGATATTAACACGTCATTAGAAACTAAAGAAAAAATATTACCGATAACATGAAACGTGGAGTTTAAAATGCTATAATTTACATATCCTATAAATTATTTTTATCAATCTTGCAAGCATATGACATCCATATTTGGAGGAAATTACGACTGGAGATTTTCAATTTCCCTGGAGGTTTTTTCTGGGTCATCAAGCATGCATATATGCTCATTCTATATTTATAGAGCAAATTAAGTTGGATTAAAAATTCTTCAAAACATATACAAGTGTGATCTAGTTTTATTCATCTCATCAGGTAGAACACAACGGTGAAAACAAAATTTAAAATGGATACAATATGAGTGAGATAAATTATTTTAAAGTTTTTTACCATGTACGATGATGTGATAGCCGATGCTAAATGAGTGCTAATGTGATATGTGTTAATTACTTGCTAATGTGTCATACTTGCATGTGTAAAAAATTATATTAAATAATTCTTAGTGGGTCATCTCTATATAGTTAGAGATGATTAGACATACAGATTATACATACTACATATCAAAAGCAGGTAGTTCAGCGTCGGATGGGCTTAGATGGCCAAGTACATGCAGTACTTGTTCA
>JBNKRE010000053.1:0-925 GCA_050296315.1 Halarcobacter sp. | reverse complement strand
TGTAAAATTATATGGGGTTATCATATGATCGAATTTTGGAATAATGTCTTCACCACATAGCTTAAAATTTGATCTAGTTTTTTATCATATTTTTCCTGATTTTTTATGAATATTCAAAAAATTCAAATTAAAAATAGAAAAATACAAATTTGAGTAAATTTAAATCATATATATGCAAACGATCGAATTTTTGAGAAATTTCTTCACCAAAGGGCTTGAAATTCACTCTAGTTTTTATCGTATTTTTTCCAGATTTTTTTTTATTTTCAAATTTCAAAATTAAAAAAAATTGGTCTTGAACTATCAAATATAAGAGCAGTAGGATATAGATGTGAAAAATTATGAAAAAAAAGCTTTAATAAAATTTACCTCTATTTATTTTTTTTTAGTTGCTATTTTAGTTTTAATACTTGGTTTTTTATATTATTGGCAACAACAACATCTAATAATGAAAAAAAGTGTGATGCAGATGCTTCAATACTCTCAAGTTTTAGTTAAAACAGATTTTAAATATTCCCAAGAAGGTTTTTCTTATGAATTAAAGAAGAACCAAAAAATAGTTTTTGATATCCCAACTAAAGAAGGAAAGTTCTATATAAAAGTATTTCCTATATCAAAAAAAGAGGGTTTTATAAAAGTAAGAACTTTAGCAAAACCAATTGATGAGGAAATTTCTAAAGTTAAAAAATTCACAATAACTTTGCAAATAATGCTTTTAATATTGCTATTTATAATAAGCTATTTTCTTGCAAAAATATCAATCAAACCAATGAAAGATACTATCTCTCATCTTGATAGATTTATTGTGGATTTAATTCATGATTTAAATACTCCATCAACTTCAATACTTTTAAATAGTAATCTACTTTTAGAAAAAGAGGATGATGAGAAAAAAATTAAAAAATTAAATAGAATAAAAATCTCT
>JBNKRE010000052.1:0-928 GCA_050296315.1 Halarcobacter sp. | reverse complement strand
AAACCTCGAGTGAGATAAGGAATCTTTGGTGTCATGTGATTTATCCAGTCGATATCAAAAATAATCTATGGTGTTGACTAACTTAAGCCAGCCGACACCATTTGAAAGATATATATTACAATGATATTTGAATATTTTAATTTTAAATTCATACATGATTTAAAGTCATTCATGATGCAAATTCACATAATAATATTCACATACATTCAAATAATAGTGAAATACTTTACAATATTCAAATTCATTGTATGTACATACTTTCATATAGTTGAAAACTCCAAATTACATCAATTATTTACACAACAAATCTTTCATAATTATATAGTTGAGGAAACACCGCTAACATCTCAATCTTGTCAAAGAATGCGCCATCTACATGGAAGATCTCACGGCGCAAGAACAAGCAAATGTCCGATATAACATTATCGACTCCACCTTTTTGCATATCATTTGTAAAAGGATAATCCCATTCCACCCTATAATTAGGATACTGATGCAATAAAAAAGAATTAAGTAAGCAATGAAAAAATGGTGAAATAAAATATAGATACATAAAACAATGATGACTTACATCTTCACGATTGACTCTGTACTGCCCACATGTCCTAAGGTGCTCACACACGTAATACCCACAATGGAGAGAACCCAAGGGTTGCTTGGCACACTTGAAGTCGTATTTGATGAACAAGCACTTCCTGTTTGGCGGGTATTCACTATTATTAACCTTTCCAATGTAGTATATCAGGCACTATTACCAAATGTAGTCAGTATATATGTATAATTTGCTATTACTTGAATAACATAATTTGCTAGTTAAACTTACTTCTATAAAATTTTAATAAAATCTTTGAATTGGTCCTCCGGCGTGTTCAAGGAATCCAAGCATACCACTATACCAGCGCTTGTCGTCATGAACCAAACAACAAAA
>JBNKRE010000051.1:0-950 GCA_050296315.1 Halarcobacter sp. | reverse complement strand
ATAATTAATTATTACTTTCTTAAATACTGTAAAGTGGAAGAGATAATATCATCATCGTCTTTACTAGAACTTTTTATTGTCTCTTTTATATCATCTGATTTTGTAAAAGTGATATTCATCTCATATGAACTAATTGTCTTAATCCCTTTTGCAATGGCAAGGATTTTTATAATAATAAGTTCTAAGAACTGTTTTGTTGGAGTATCAGGTTTTCCAAATCTATCCTCCATCTCTTCTTCTATAACATAAACTTCATCCTTTCCTTTACATTTTGAAAGTCTTCTATAAAGTTCAAGTCTTACTCTATCTTCAACTATATAATCACTACTAATATATGCTGAAATTGCTAGTTTAATATCAACGGCTTTAGCTTCCTCTTTTGTATCTCCACTAAGGGTTGCAAGTGCATCTTCTAACATCTTAAGATATAAGCCATAACCAATTTGTTTGATATGACCACTTTGAGCTTCACCAATAATATTTCCCCCACCTCTAATCTCTAAATCTTGATGGGCTAAAGCTGTACCACTTCCTAAATATGAGTTTGATTCCAAGGCTACAAGTCTTTTTATAGCATCATTTGTAATTTTCTTTTTATCTTCAACTACATAATAACAAAAGCCCTCTTTATCACTTCTTCCAACTCTTCCTCTTAATTGGTGTAAATCTGCAATACCAAATCTATCTGCTCCATCAATTATTATTGAGTTTGCATTTGGAAGGTGAAGACCAGACTCTACAATAGAAGTAGCTAAAAGAATATCAAACTCTTTATTGTCAAATTTTTCAACAATTTTTTCAGCATCTGCTGGTTTTATTTTTGAGTGAATTATTTCAATCTTTATATTTGGTACAATCTCTTCTATATCTGCTTTTTTTGCATCTATTGAAGCTATATTATTGTGTACATAAAAAAGTTGTCCACCCCTTCTTTTTTCCCTTAAAATAAT
>JBNKRE010000050.1:0-950 GCA_050296315.1 Halarcobacter sp. | reverse complement strand
AAAACTGATGTTTTTTACATAGAAATGATTAAAAATCTTGGAAAAAGGCTACAATTTATTAATTTATTAAAAATGTTAATAAATAGATCTAAATCTTGAAAGCATAAGTACTGCACTAAAAGTTCTAAAGCAGTTGTTTTTATTTATAAAATGCTCTAAATCTTGCTACAAATTGTTTTTAAAATGAAAATAATATTTTAGATGGGAATTGCTAATGTAACTTGATATATTCTCATATTATGGTCAATGTATGGTTGTGTCCAAAATATAGGTGCATACGAATTCAAAATTATTAATGATGTATGAAAATTTCAAAACTTGACTTAAGTTTATGGAGCATTGTTATGGATGTAACAATTTTGTGAATAATGTATACTCTCACTTTGTTAAAATCATTTGATTTTTTATGACAGGCTTATGGACACAAAATATATTACCATTGCAATTTTTACAATTTTTGGACAAAATTTAGATATTATTACAATTATTATATTCTAATTTTGTAATGTAAAGTTGAATTGTACATAGCAAACAATTGAATTATCCATCTATCTATGATAAATGGGCTATTATGAAACTTATGAGTCTAAATATATTTTTATGCAATTTTTCAAATCTTATTTCAGGTACATGTAGTTCAATTTGGAATTACTTTTATATATATATGTAGAAATTCATTTAATATGTAGAAAATAGTAAAACACTTTCAAATTTTTTAAAACTCATACACCACAACATGTATACAATATATTGAATGTTAAAAATGTTTTGGAGCATTTTATTTCTAGGTTATTTTTATATGTTTGACTTTATACAAATTATTTTTTAAATAAAAATAAGAAAAACATTATTTTAGATGCCCATCCCACTGTTACCTACTACCACGTATAAGCTTGCACAATTAAGTTGTTCCAAAAAAAATCGTTGCTTAGCTTAAAATATATGTTCTC
>JBNKRE010000049.1:0-956 GCA_050296315.1 Halarcobacter sp. | reverse complement strand
TGACTTTCATGATTTCAAGATTCCTCTTTTTCGTTGTAACCTGGTTGATGCAAGCAAGGGTGTTGTAAAAGATAAGTACATGTTCATTAGCATTGACCTTAACCATTAGGGATACAAGTCGAAGCCTTTCATTTTAGCAAAACATGTCGCTCAAGTGTTCTATGTTCTAGACACAACAAACAAAAGACTTAAGGTGGTTATACCTGGAAAATGACAAATTGTTGAAGTCGAGAATGCCGTTGACAAGGAAGAGTTTGATCAATTTGATGAGATTCCTCCTTTCGTCACCTCGATGATCAAGCCAAGAATACCATCGACCAATGAAGCTCCATACTTGCACAACGACCACTATGAAAAAGTTAAAAATTTATACAAAGATGAAATTACTTTTCTTTTTGAAAGTACAATAAACTCAAGTGATGGAAACTACTCTTTTATAGTAATTGGAGATAGAGAACGAGTTTGGTATGAAAACAACACCTGTTTTTATAAGAATGAAAAAGGTGAAGTTTCAGAGGTTGAATCAAACCCTTTAAAGTTTCTACAAAAATATTATAAAAATTTTGATAAAGAGTTTTATAAACAAAAAGCTTTAGAGTTAGGAATTGGTTTAGTTGATGGTTTTATAGGTAATGTTGGCTATGACATAGGTAAAGAGTTTGAACCAAAATTAAAAGAATCAATGAACAATTTAGAAGACCAATTAAATATGCCTGATTTAGATTTAATTAGACCAAACATCATCTTAGGATTTTCACATAAAACATCAAAATTGATTATGGTTACTTCAGTTGAATCATTTAAAAATGACCTAGAAAAAATTGAAGAAGAGCTTTTTAAACCCTATGAATTTACGCCACTTAAAAAAGCAGAAATTATTGACGAGGGTAAATTTAACTATTCAAAAGAAAAATTCTTTGAAATGGTAGAAGAATCTAAAAAGATGATTAGATCTG
>JBNKRE010000048.1:0-963 GCA_050296315.1 Halarcobacter sp. | reverse complement strand
GGAGGAGATCTAAAGGAGTCTAAGCCAAGTAAAGAATCAAAGAATTTGGTTTAGGTTAAAGACCAAGTTGAGGAAGATATTGAGCCAAGATAGAGTCCAAGATTGAAGACCAAGTCAAGTTAGAGTCCAAGTAGAGATCAAGCTAGAGTTCAAGTAGATAAAGTTAGCAAGATAGAGTCTTTGTAATCAAGAAGTCAAGTTGTAAAGAGATAGAAGTTGGTTTGAAGAGTTGTAAGGGAGGAGTCGATTTGTGTATATAAACTCAAGGTGAATGCGCCAAGGGGCAGCAAGCAAACAATTAATCAATACACTTTTTCGCATTACTTTGTTATTAGTTTTACTAGTTTTCTTAGTTCGTAGTTGCTTTAGCTACCCTTTATTGCTTTGAAGAGAAAAATATCCGTGCTAACCTTACGAGACAAGGTTCTACCAAGTTCCACGCAAGCCATCAAAGTTTTCGTGCGAACACACGAGAGTAAGAATGAGGAGGAAAATAAAAGAATTCATCACGATATGATTTTGTAGCTTATTTGTAACACCCCTTGTGTGTACTGTAGCTGCTACAATACATAATTGTAAAGGAACTTCAAATTTTTGAATACAAGTGAGTCAATCTAAATTCACAGTATTGAGGATCATGTCAAGAAAAGAATTTTGGTGAATTTATTGAATTTTTCCTCAAAGGTTTGAACCCCTTTAAAATTCAAGCAAATTTGAGATTGGATTTGTTTCTTGGATTTTTATTTTAAAATCCATTTGGAATTTGAATTTCATTCCACAAGTAAAGTTGTTCCTTTTGATTTAATCTACCATCTTTCAAAGTTTCACTATAGGAACACAAGGTAAAATTCCTCGATTCCAACCGAGGAATTTATTCACTAAACCAACGACTATACATTACATTCATCGGTTAACCGAGGAATACCCTGACGAATATAAAGGCGACGAACATAATTACCTATA
>JBNKRE010000047.1:0-993 GCA_050296315.1 Halarcobacter sp. | reverse complement strand
CTCAGCACAAGAGGGGCTTATGTAGGCTGGTGTAATCTGCAGCGGTGAAACCTTAGTGTGGATATTTTGCAGGCCGGGAAACGCTGTGAAAAACTATGTGGTGATCTCCTAGCTGTGCACCAAAGGAAGTGTACATTGGACAAAATTTAGACTTCTAGTCACTTAGCTAGCGATGAAATCGCCAACCTGTGGGTAAAGTTGTGCAACCTCTGCAGAGTGTAAACTATCATGATAGTCGTGCTCACGGTCATGAGCGACATGGACCTTTCACACGATTAGCTGGGATTTTGGTTGGGATGATTTGGGTTGAATCTAGTAAGTCTGGCTTATGGTATGCAGCAGGTGTGAAGCCTGGGTGCATGTTTTGGCTACAAGTGGGATGCCTGTGAGCGTTGGTCATTTGTGGCTACAGGTGTGACTCCTGTGAGCTTGAGGCCCTTGATTACCGTGGGTAATCCAGGTGTGTGGTCGTGCTTAGTTGTTGTCTAGGTTTAGGTGCTTTCTCTGCATAATAACCCTATTGGTTAAGCCTTTCTTGTTATAAGCTTGCATGTCATTTATTTCCTACACTTGCTGAGTACTTTATGTACTCACACTTGCCATATTTCCTGTATATTGCTGCTATGCTCTGCTGCTCAGAAGATGAGTTCTTTGATGAAGACTTCTTCTAGGCATGCGAAACCCCCGGTCATCTGCCTGTGGCAAGATGGTGTCCTTTCCGCTGCTTAGTCCTTTCTAGACTTGTAATAAGTTTTGTAAATAAGATACGATGTAATAAACACTGGTTATACTATTTATTCCACTATTTGTCACTTTATGTGTGAAACTTGATCCTGGCACACATAAAGGAATGCATTCAGTTTTGGCCTAAAAACTGGGTGTGACAGAAGTGGTATCAGAGCCGTGTTGACCGTAGGACGCAAGCCTAGAGTAGACTGGACATTTCTAAGGACATATAGTTTACAAAACTATTTTTCAAAGCTTTAGTTTCCT
>JBNKRE010000046.1:0-1014 GCA_050296315.1 Halarcobacter sp. | reverse complement strand
TACAAATGTCACAAACAATAAAATAAGTTTATCAACAACAAAATAAGATCAACACTCCAAAAATCACAACATACATTCGTTGATGCAATTCCGTAGTTGCATAAAAGAACATATAAGTTAGCTTGCCACCTAAAGAGACTACTATAGTCCTTATATGGGCTAAGCGTTCATCACCAAAAATATTGTTATGATTTTTAGATGCTTTCATGTGTGTTTTACTCTAATCTTGCTCTGATACCAACTGTGACAGAACCACCTCAGAAATGAGGGGTTTGTCTCCCAAGATCATATCGGGGGATTCTCGACGAAGCGAGAATGCACAAACACACACACATAAGCATACAATACCAAATATGAAATTGAAGTTAAAGTTATTACAGATTAAGTGCCATGTATTAGAGTTTACAAAAGATAAAGCCCAAAAGGTGCTTCAAAGGATAATCAGAGTTTTTGCGGAAGCGTTCGTCTCTCACGATAGGCATACGCCCTTCACCCTAGAAGAGAGTGGCCCTCCTCGGACGACCTACACCTACGAGTCCCAGTAGGGAACCCAGCCCTCCTCGGTCTGGATCTCCCACTGACAGCCCTCGTCGGCGTCGCCGGAAGAAGGAGGAAGATCCTCACCTGCACACAGATAAAAATAACAAAAAGCAAAGCTTGAGCGACTACGCTCAGCAAGACTTATCCGTCGCGACCCGAAGGCCACGAATTCTAGACATGCAAGGCTTCAAGTGAAACAGCGGACTCCAGCCTACTAGCACCTACTACTAATCACTTTTAATCAAGTTATTAGCCAAATTAAGTTGATAAACATTAATAATAAAAAGATTAGCAACCTATGCTAAACATGCATGGTAACTCAATCAACCATTTTTAGTATCATCATTTTCGACTACCAAGTAGTCATAATTAACATAACCATAATCTCATATGACATAATGGTGTATCACTTCTACGAGTGTACTCAGCGAACAAGCCTCACCCATGTCCGAGGGTGTCGCGGAGATTCGAATC
>JBNKRE010000045.1:0-1016 GCA_050296315.1 Halarcobacter sp. | reverse complement strand
AAAAAAATAAAAATTAAATAAACAAAACATAGGAGAGACAATTATATGAGTTATATTTCAAATGCTAATTTAGAGCAGGCAGATAAAGAGATTTTTGATTTAGTTGAGGCAGAACTAGTAAGACAAACTGATCACTTAGAGATGATTGCTAGTGAAAACTTTACAAGTCCAGCAGTTATGCAAACTATGGGTTCTGTATTTACAAATAAATATGCAGAAGGATATCCATATAAAAGATATTATGGTGGATGTGAATTTGCTGATAAAGCTGAACAATTAGCTATTGATAGAGCTTGTGAAATTTTTGGATGTAAATTTGCAAACGTACAACCACACTCAGGAAGTCAAGCAAATGGTGCAGTTTATGCAGCATTAATAAAAGCTGGTGAAAGAATCTTAGGTATGGATTTATCTCATGGTGGACACTTAACACATGGTTCAAAACCATCATTTTCTGGGAAAAACTACCAAGCATTTTATTATGGTGTAGAACTAGATGGTAGAATCAACTATGATAAAGTTATGGAAATAGCAAAAATTACTCAACCAAAAATTATTGTTTGTGGTGCATCTGCATACGCAAGAGAGATTGATTTTGCAAAATTTAGAGAAATTGCTGATGCTGTAGGTGCTTATCTTTTTGCTGATATTGCTCATATTGCAGGATTAGTAGCTGCAGGTGAACATCCATCTCCATTCCCTCATGCAGATGTTGTAACTACAACTACACATAAAACATTAAGAGGACCAAGAGGTGGACTTATTTTAACAGATGATGAAGAGATTGCTAAAAAAATTAATTCAGCTATTTTCCCAGGTATTCAAGGTGGACCTCTAGTTCACGTTATGGCTGCAAAAGCTGTAGCATTTAAAGAGATACTTGACCCATCATGGAAAGATTATGCAAAACAAGTTAAAGCTAATGCAAAAGTATTAGGTGAAGTTTTAATGGCAAGAGGATATGATATTGTAAGTGATGGTACAGATAACCACTTAGTATTAGTATCATTTTTAAA
>JBNKRE010000044.1:0-1020 GCA_050296315.1 Halarcobacter sp. | reverse complement strand
TTCAATCCAAAATCCTTATAAATCCTTTTACAATTCATCTAAAGTTCCAAAATACATACTAAATCAAATATAACTTCAAAAAATTCAAAGTTAATTATGTTCATATCCTCTTATCTTGATCTAAATTCTAAAATTATAATTTGTGCATTGCTTTCGTTAAAATTGTTAACATACTCTAATAAAGTTATAACTTCAATAATTAACCATTCCTTCTTTTTGTATGAAAAAATAAAAAAATATAAGTGGATAGTTCAGATTATCATCTACAATCTTGTAAAATTAAAGATAAAATAAATACTTATGTAAGGTACAATAAAAAAGAGAAAATCATGAGTTACAACCATTTATTTCTGATCTGAAACTCGTTAGTGTTTAGACACTGATTTGTCTTTTTTGTTATGCCTTATATATGTATTTGTTAAATCTAAAACTTTGCAGGTTGATAGAAGATGATATGAACTATCCACTCATATTTTTATTAATTTTTTCATAAACTTTTTGATGTAGTTTTTTAATATGGGAGCACAGGAGCATATAAAGGCTGGGAGCACGAGATATCTTCCCTCCCGGTGAAGTGCTACATTGACAATTTTGTGCGCTTGTGGAGCTCCATACGAAATATAAACAGACACCAAACTCAATTTTAGCTCAGCATATCATCCACTAATGGATGGACAAACAGAGAGGACTAATCAAATCTTAGAAGATATGTTGAGGGCCTGTGCGCTAAAGTACGGGAAAAGTTGGGACAAGAGCCTGCCATACGCAGAATTCTCATACAACAATAGTTATCAAGCTAGTATCAAGATGGCTCCATATGAAGCTCTATATGGATGGCAGTGCTAAACCCCATTGTTCTGGAGTCAAACCGGAGAAAGCCAAGTCTTCAGACCGGAAGTATTGAAGGATGCAGAGAAACAAGTTCAAATGGTTCGTGAAAGTTTGAAGGTTGCTCAATCTCGATAGAAGAGCTATGTGGATAAAAGAAGAAGATATCTCTCATTTGAAATCGGAGATTTC
>JBNKRE010000043.1:0-1058 GCA_050296315.1 Halarcobacter sp. | reverse complement strand
TACAACATCTCCAAGAAAATCTTTTCCTTATTTCGACTAACACTATAATCATCTCAATAAACTTGTTAGTCCAAAAATAAGGGTCGTCATTAATTACCAAAACACAAATAAGGACATAGATGCTTCAATCTCCCCCTTTTTGGTAATTGATGACAACACGAAGAAGTGATATTAAAAGATTTGAGCCAACAAGATACACAAGGTATAAAGATGACTCAGAGAGAAGTTCCAATAGCATATAGACAAAAAAAATTAGAAATTTAGATGCTATCAAAACTCAAAACAAGATAAAGCTCCCCCTAGATAAGTGTATATAGAAAATTTTAACATAAAGAGACTATGCACAACAATTTAACATGAGGAAGAGATTACCTTGTTTATATGGATGCGATGAGGCAAAGAAAAATTTCATATACCATTGAATAGCATATTTCAAAGATAATATCCTCATCATCCAAGAACTCATGAACCATCAATACTTATAAAGATTATAGATAAGCAACCGACATAGTCCAAAACGATTACAAACCGAAGGTTCAAGAGCATAAATATAAATACAACCCATTGTTTAAGAATAAAACATACTTATAAGTTCAACAAGATAAAGATAGATGAATATGCAAAAGAGATGATGCAATGCAATGCATGACTTGAAATCAAGGATCAAATTTTGCTCAATTCTTGCATCCGCATCACTTCTTTCCTTTCTTGCATCTCACTTCTTTCCTTTCTTGCATCCCACTTGCATCTGCATCACTTCTTTTCTTCTACTCCTCCTTTGGTATCAAATATTCAAAAAGTTACGCATCATCTTCCGGAGGAGGTGGAGGAGGCATTGGATGATAATAGGGATATGACATATAACCCGGAGGAGGAGGACTATGAGGGAAAACATTGAAGAAATGATTAGAGAACCCTGTGAACTGCTGCTGCATATTTTGAACACTTGTGGAGAGATGCCCAAACTGATTTGTGAGAGAATCTACATCACTCTGAACAGCACCAATATTTGCATTGAGAGTATCAAATTGTTGCATAACCGGTTGATGATATTGTTC
>JBNKRE010000042.1:0-1058 GCA_050296315.1 Halarcobacter sp. | reverse complement strand
GTAGAACTAGCATTGAGGCCAATAAGTTTTATTTCATCCAATAGACAACTAACGGAACAATATAGAATTTATTGTTATGAAACTACAACATGAAATCATTCATTTTAGGTTTTATTTTATTTATAGTTTTAAAACATTTTTATAACACGGCACTCTTGAAAACAATGAAAATGAAATAGGCTGCGAAAAAGGCTTGGGCCAAAACCGATTTGGGCCGCCAGAGGAAAATGAAAATAGTTTTCCAAATTTTGATTCAAGGAAATGAGTTTCAAAAGTAAAAATATTTAAATATTTCCAAACTGGGTTTGAACTAGATTCAAAATAGAATAAAATAAAATAAACTTTTTGGGGACTTTTCAAATCTAGAAATTTGGAATTTGGTTTAAATATTCAAATTTAAACCAAATGCTTTAAATCAAAGAATAATGAAAACAAACCGAAGCAAGGTTTTGGAAATTTGAAACGAAATTTAAATCTTAAAAAAATTGAGGTTCTGGGGTTTTGAGACTTTTGAATCAAAATGATTTTGAAATCCAATTCAAAATTTAAATCACGAAAATTTTAGAAATAGGGCTTTTCGGAGCTTCTTTTCCAAATACAGTTTTGAATCAAAATCAAATTTAAATCGGATTTTAAAACCAAGGATATTTTCCAAAAATGGAAAGCAATGATTTTGGAAAGGCTTCAATGAAGATTTGGTTTTGAAATTGAATCTAATACGGATTCGAACGAAAGCGGACGCTTTCTACTCGCACTATAAATCTAAAGCAATACATCATTACAAAAATAAATGCATGGCGGCATGAATGCAACAAACATTTATATAGAGACTAAATTAATTTAATAATTTAGAAAATATATATTTGCCTAAATGAATTTATTTCTCCTTTATAATCTAAAGACAAATTTTAATCTATTGAGAAAAAGTTTTAAAATTTAGTGAATTTTAGTCACATTCCAAAATTTGAAATTTTGGGGTGTGACAAGACTACCCCCTTAATAGGAATCTCGCCCTGAGATTCCCATAGCAGAAAAGAAAAGAGGTCAAGGAATGGTTA
>JBNKRE010000041.1:0-1058 GCA_050296315.1 Halarcobacter sp. | reverse complement strand
AAAGAGTTTGTGTGGCAAATAATCATGGTTGATGGAGAATGGTGTAGTGAATGGGGGTAAGAAAGGGAAAAGTCAAGGAATAGAAGGTAGTGCAAATGCAAATGATGTGTGGGTATGGATGAGGCCACACATCGGATTTTGCACTATAGGAAAATGTGATCCCCTTTCTTTCTTTCTTTTGATAGAATCTCTCCCAGCAGCTTGTAAATCTCATCCTCTTTTTTTTCTTCTCTTCTTTTGAAACATGGAGCTTCTTCATATGAGGTTTCACCTCTTTTGCTTTTCAATCCTTGCTCCCTTTTTTTTCTCTTCCTTTTTCTCTCTTTCTTTTTTTTCTTTCTCTTTTTTTTCAAGGATCCTTCTTTTGTTGGGGAGAGATTCCACTCATTGGAATTTTCTAGGAGAATCACTTGGTAAATAGGATCAAAGTTGGGACAAGGAATGATAAGGGTTTGATATGGAGTTTGTGGAATGCTTGATGAATTATTCCTTTTTTATTAGAATAGGGCATTACCAAGCATGAGTGTATGAAGGCTAGAAAGCAAAATTAAATGAAGAAAAAATCAACCAGGATTTTATCACAAACTCTAGAGAATCAACATTTGCAAAAACTCAACAAAGGTGTAAGCATGGTAAAACAAATCATTTTGTTCATATTTAGCTCTGGGTGGCATATAGGTAAGCTTGAGATTAGGGAAAGGCAAGCCCGACATGTGAATAACTAGCAAGCAACCTGATTTTAAAGGAAATGTGAACACTATTATATCACGCCGTCAACATATAGCCAAGACATTCCCTAATATTTTTGCCCAAGATACAAAATTGCAAAGTTGGATTCAAAATTCAAGAGCAATGTAGGCTAGCATGGTTTTCATCAAGATAAGTCACATTAAATAGAGTTTTAATATTTAGCACATGGTGATCATGGATAAAATAAAGTTAAGACATGGATAATAAGAAAATACTTCAAAAAATAAAAATTTGAGAAGTTTTAAATCATTACCATGACTTACCGACCAATACAGCGTAATCCGGTGTCACCACACACTTTCTAGAGG
>JBNKRE010000040.1:0-1077 GCA_050296315.1 Halarcobacter sp. | reverse complement strand
GGAGCGGGCCGGAATTCCACAGCTGGGCTGAAATCGTTTAAGAATTAAGAATATTAAGTTTTCTGTTTTTCTTTTTCTGGGAAACAGAATAATTAAGAAAATTGCCCAAAATTGAGAATAATTAAGAAAATAATGTGGTAAAATTCTAGATAAAATGAGGTTTAATTTCAGTGGCATTTTCTGCAATTTTAGAAATTTTGTGCATTTTTTGTGATCAAATTTGATCCAATGATTGACTTGATTAGAAAATTGACTTATTGAAAAGGATTAAGATTAAGTGCTGAAAATTTTGCCACTGTTTTGATGAAAATTCAGAATGAAATATTAAGCTTCCGCTGTAATTTAGGCTAAGTCAAATAATTTTTGTTCATCCACTTATGAAAAACTTCTATTTTGACTAATTGTTTTTTGAACCAACGGGAAAAATTCAATTAGGAGAATAGATGATCTTGAGAAATGAATTCATTTGCTGACCAACGTTGGTGATGAATTCATCATAATTAAGTTAAATTAGTTCTATTTTGCCCAACGGCGATGTAGAATTAATTTCCCCCCTAAGTATGGTTACATGAGTTAATTTTGACCAACGTTGAATTTTATTCGTGCATATATATACTTTGATTATGCATTTTAGCACTTCCCATGCCATAAGTTTTAATATTTAGACATTAAATCTCTTTATGAGAAATAATCTTGCTTTTGCAAGAGAATTTTTAAGATGGCCCTCGTGCTATTAATTATTGATTTTACACTTATGATAAGTGTCTTATCATTATTAAGTTAAAATCATAAGGGGAGTAATTCCAATATTACACCACAACTAAGAAAATTTTGGAGAGTCAATTTTGGTGGTGGATTATGAGAGCACATTTTAAAATATGTTATATGATTACTAAGTTTACTAAGAAAATGTTAAGGGCAACGGGAAGACCTATAAGAATCAAAAGAATAATACAAGATTTTTTGTATGTAGAAAATCTTGTAAAGAGGAGAAAATACCCCATAAGAATCAGTGCCTACATGATTTAATCATGTGAGCAATATAAGTAGTAAGAGTAAGAATATATACTCATTAAT
>JBNKRE010000039.1:0-1086 GCA_050296315.1 Halarcobacter sp. | reverse complement strand
TTGTCACCTGTTAAGACTACTATAGTCCTTATGTGGGCATCTAAGTGTATCCTCACTGCGGTTTTCGAAAATAGAATCATACATGATGTATTATACCCGTAACGGCTCTGATACCAGTTGTGATGTCCCACCCTTAAAAAGGATGGTTAGTCTTAATCAGGATCTGTATGAGTTACCAACACCGAAGCATTGGCAAATAATACATCACATACATAATAGCCCAAATAAAAATGTTACTACATAGATTATAGATTCTTGATTACATCAGAGTACTTAATTAAACATGAAGTGTTCGGAGTACAAATGCAAAAGCAGAAGTGAAGTAAACATAACTATCTTGATGATACAAGGGCTTCACATCAAGCCCTAAGATGTGCCATTGGTCTTCATGGCGCCGGGCTCCAAGTGACATCCCAATTCGTGGGCTCACCGTTGGGCCACACAAACTTCCCGCAACACCCACAATACTTAGGCATCTCCTCGGCACACAATTAAATTTACAAGTAAAGCTTGAGCAACTAAAGCTGAACAAGACTAACCCATCAACGTGGCCATAAATAGTCGACTCCTAGTATGCAAGGCTTAAAGGGAGATCTCTATCACTATACCAAACCCGCACTAGGAGTGAGTCCTTACTTTCATAATTCTAATGATAGAACTAAGTTCATTAGACTTTAAGCAAGGTAAACCTGAACTAAGCCAAGCAAGAGCAGCAATACAAGATATTTAATTAAAATAAAGCATAACATAATTCATTAACAAATATTAATCCATTAAATTAGCTACGTGAAAACTGCCACGAATAAACGGTTACTCATATCCGAGAGTCGCGGCGATTCGAATCGATGTACACCCTACAGGGGAAAACCCGACCAACACAATATGTATGCTTCCCATGTCAGTCCACGTGCACCTGACGTACGCTTCATGTGAGCGGTCCCCGTACATGGCAACCTTTTGCAAAGTTTTCAACAACGATGGATAGAGTCACTGCTCCTGAGAAAAAAGGGCTCCCAACACAATCCTCAGTGTGTCGGCTGACCGATCCGTGGGTCCATAGCCATTTTCTCTCCCAAGCCAGCTATT
>JBNKRE010000038.1:0-1099 GCA_050296315.1 Halarcobacter sp. | reverse complement strand
GAAGATTTAGACTTACATTTATACTTTGATCAAAATACAATGCTTTTAAAGGTGCTAATCCTTGATCGTGATACATAGCTACAAAATATTTAAAGTTTTTCCTTGACATTGGAGAAAATGCAGTATCTGGAACTAATGGTCCTTTAAATATTTTTTTATCTAAAGCTTTATTTGCATTTTTAATTGCTTTGAAAATTTCCACCTCTTCATTTCCTAAAACCCCATTATCACTTGCGTGTGGATTTAAGGCTAAAACACCGATATTTGAAGAGTTTACATTATTATAAAAGTCAATTAAAAAATTCGTTAGTTTCTTTTCTTCAATTGATTTTGCTACTTTTTTTAAAGGAATATGTTCAGTAAAAAGTCCTACAAATAATTTTTTACAACCTAACATCATAATGGCATCTTCACCAAAAAAGTCTCTTAATACTTCTGTATGACCTTTATATTTGATATCTGCTTTATTCCAAGATTCTTTGTTGATAGGAAGAGTTACTATTGCTTTAACTTTATTCTTATTTGCTAAGTTTATAGCTTCTGTAAAAGAATCGTATGAAAACTTACCACTTTTTTTAGATACTTGTCCTGGTTTAATCTCAAATTCACCTTTTACATTAACGGTATCAAAATCATCAGGAATTTCTAGTTTTAAAAGTTTAGCAGCCTCTTTTAACATCTTTTTATTTATGCAATATAGAGGTTTACAGTATTTAGAGATTTTTTCATGGGCTTTTAAAGCAATTTCAATACCTATCCCGTTTAAATCACCAATTGAAACTGCTATTAAAGGTTTCTCTTCTATTTTTTTGCTCATAATAGTTCTCTCAAGACGAGAAGTCAAATAGGTAACCTCCTGCTTTATCTTGGTGTTCTCTTTGGTATCATAGAAAAGCTTACCCTTGAGAGAGGCACATACTTCATAAGGAGGGGACAAAACAATGTAGCTAGAAAAATGATTAAGTTTATGATTAAGATCTTTAATCTCAATGCCAGCAGCCTACAAATCAGATCTAAGCACCGGACAACTAGTGCAAGCACCCAAAAGTGTGGAACGAGCTTTGAGCTCTCTGAGTTCCAACCTGGCACTATCAAGCAA
>JBNKRE010000037.1:0-1155 GCA_050296315.1 Halarcobacter sp. | reverse complement strand
GAAGAAGCCTCTCTGTCCGTTGCCTGCGTGAGGGAGAAAGAGAACAGGGAGAGGAAGGAGAAGAAAAGAAAAGAAAAGAGAAGAAAAGAAAAAAAAGAAAAAAATATGGAAAAATTTCTAAACTTGAAAATTTCTGAAAAATAAAAGATAATTTATGAAGTTGGTCAAAAATTATTTTGGTACAAAAAATTATATGTCTAATTTTAAATAAATAAATAGGGACTCATCTTTAATTAAATTAAAACAAATTTGCTAAGATGTAAAATATAGAAAATTCATGGAATGAAAAGAATTATTATTTTTGTACCGAAGACTCGGTCAAAAATAATTAAATAAAGAGTCAGAAACTATTTTATAAAAAAAAGAGTTTCAGAAAAGATTTTAGAATTATTTTTCTTCAAGAAAAGATTGTGTTTAAAATGAATTATCTAAAAAAAGACAGGGGTAAAGTTGTGGTGCGACTGGGCCGGCGTATTGGGAAAAATGGGTCGCGGCGCTGGGTCAGTGTGGAAGGAGGAGATGAGATGAAAAATAAAATAAAAATAAAAATATATAGACTAACTGCAGGGAATTTAACCAAAAGAGCTAAGGGAATATATAAAAAGGTTTCTAATGTCCATAATTTAATATTTAAATGAAATTTAATTGAATTCAAACGAATTCTATTCGGAGCCTAATTCTAGATCACACATCAATACAAGAATAAATGCAAGTCGGCATGAATGCAACAATCAATTATAAAAGCCTAAATTGATTTAATTATTTTAGAAAATAATCTTTTACCTAAATAAATTTGTATTCTCTTCTAAATTCTAAAAACAAATTCTAACCTATTAAAAAAGTTTTAAATTTTAGCAAATTTGGACACAACACTAAGTTGACTAAAACATTAACAAATATGAAGTTACAATACCAATTATTATGCAAAAACTTGTTTTTTGTATTCTCTTATTGAGATTCAAATTTTAAAAAACAAAGTTTCCAACATTGTTAAATAAAGAATGTTGAAAATAAATTTCATATGAATGAGTTGTGAAGACATGAATATAAGTGAGTTTTATTGACTTTTTATCAAAAGTTTTAATGCCAAATAAATTATTTTTTATTTAAAGTGCAGATTAAAGTTTGGAATTTTAATTCATAATCTATGTTGAA
>JBNKRE010000036.1:0-1199 GCA_050296315.1 Halarcobacter sp. | reverse complement strand
ACCTAACTTGTATCACCGGAGGAGTAAGCCTACAAAACAAATTAGGCTTTTGTTTTAGGTACCCAAGTTTGATTGGGTCCTTTCAAGTTAGTGACAAGACACTTGGGCACCCACACACAAGTCTTTGACCTCTTGTGGTGTGGCTCAACATGTAAAGCAATAATTTTTCCAAACTTATTTCTCATAAGCACATAAGAAGCATCAAAATCATGGTATGACATATGAGAAACATGAGAAGCATTAGTATAAGGATAAGAGGCATTGTTAGTGGTCTTGATACTTTACTTCTTCTCTTCTTGGACATTGACCTTGGTGAACTTGATGAATTCTTGATTTTTATTGTTCACGCTAGAGTTGTGCTTATCATCATTTTTATAGTCAATTTCATTCTTGATATGTGGCATCTTTGCATTCAAGAAGACACTCCTTGCATATTCTACTTTTTCATCCTTCTCATTTTGAACTTGCTTCTTTGAAGGTTGAGAAGCAATCTTTGGTGCAGTTTTTCCCTTCTCAAGCTTCTTCACCACATTGCTACGGTTATCTTGAGGAGGTTGCACTTTAGCTTGCTTCTTCAACTTGTTCACTTCAAGTTCAAGCTTCTTCACTTCTCTCTTCAAGTGATCATTTTCTTGAGCAATTTGTTCATCACAAGTTTTCACACTCACTTGACTTGTGGAGGCTTCATTGTTGGTTGAAGTTTTGGAGGTGCTTGACCAAAGAGCATCAAATTGCACTTCAAGATCTTGATGTGTCTTTAGCAAGACATCATGTTAACCTTGAAGAGCACCAATTGAGCTCTTGAGACTACAAGTAGTCTCCTTACTTTTAGCAAGTTCTTGATCAAGCTTCTCCACCTTACCTTTTTCAAGTGCTAGGAGCTTTTTAGTTTCTTTGCTAATTTTTCTTTCTTGAACAAGCAATTCTTCTTGTTGCTCAAGTAGCTCATCCCTAGCTCCAACTTGCCTCATAAGACCTTTGATCATAGCATTAGGATTTTTCACAAGTTCACTTGGAAGAGGGTTATCATCATCACTAGAATCATAATTATCACTAAAAAGAGTATCTTCATCACTAGTTGTCATACCCGATTTTTATGCCAAAACCAAGTACTCATCGTATGCATGACCCAGGATCAATTGTTCCACACATATGGCCAAAAGTGCTCACAGATAACCAAATGTCATGAATATAAAGTA
>JBNKRE010000035.1:0-1210 GCA_050296315.1 Halarcobacter sp. | reverse complement strand
ATTGTGGCATTCAAGACCAAGATCTCTAATGATGAAGATCATGATGATGATAGTGAAACAAGCACCGATGATGATGTTGCTTTGATGGTCAAGAAATTGAAGAGATTTATGAAGAAGAAAGGCTATCAAGGTGGTTCAAGCAAGAGTAGTAAATCTTATAACAAGAATCTATTTGCCAAGAAGAAATGCTTTGAGTGTGGTGAAATGGGTCACATCTCCACAAATTAAAAGAACAAAGATGAAGATAATTCTAGCAAGAAGAAAAAATTTGAAGTCAAGAAGAAATTGTTCAAGAAGTACAACAAGAAGAAAAATGGCAAGGCTTGTTATGTTGAGTGGGATTCGGATGCAAGTTCGGATTCCGACTCCGATGATGATGAGGATGATAAGAAACCTTCCAAGAAGGGTCTTGCCGGTATTGCCATCAAGGAAGCTCCATCTCTATTCGACACACCTTATTGTCTAATGGCAAAAGGTGAACCGAAGGTATGCGAAGATGATGAGTTTACCTATGATGATCTTGTTGAGATGGTAAGTAACCTTGATGACTTGTTGGGTGATATGAAAGGAAGATATAAGAACTTGAAGAAGAACCATGTTTCTCTTCAAGAGTCTTATGAGGAGCTAAAGACCTCTCATGAAAATCTATTAGACACTCATGAGAAGCTTAAGGAAGCTCATCACTCTCATATCTCTCAAGAAGCCAACAAAGTGAAAGTGAATGTTGATATTACTTGTGACTTGTTTGATGATATGCCTAAGATAGATGAAGTTTCAAAATCTAGCATATCTACCTCATGTGATGATTTACTTGCTATGCCATGCTCTTCAAATGTTGATTCATGCATGAATGATTCTTCTTGTGATCCATTGCTTATTGTTGAGAATCATGAATTGAGAAATACCGTGGATTGTCTCACAAATGCACTTGCAAATTGTCATAGGGGTGAAAACACCTATAACAAGATGTGGGAGAGTCAAAGGTTCACTCTCAAGCATGAGGGTCTTGGGTATATTCCCAAGAAGAACAAAAGTGCTTTTATTGATAAGAAGACCACGTTCATGAAAGAATGTGGCTTGTATTGCTCAAAATGCAAGAATACCGGACATCTTGTTAAGGATTGCACCGGTAGCAAAATTATGCACGCTTCTATTGATCCATCTTACATGCTTGTAAAATCTTCTAAAGGTGGTGTGTATGCTAAGTTTG
>JBNKRE010000034.1:0-1241 GCA_050296315.1 Halarcobacter sp. | reverse complement strand
ATAAAAATTTTTTATAATAAATATTTATAAAAGTAACTTATTTAAATAAATAAGAACCTTACTTTTTATATAATAATTTACTTTAATTATTACTCTAATATTTTTATAACAGTAAATTCAAAGGAAGTAAGTGAGAAATAAAACATCCATAGAATTATTTAATAGTTTTGAAAAGAAAATTGAAAGATTTAAGAAGAATCCAAAAAGTTACCACTTCAAAATTGAAGATAGAATAATAAGACAAGGGTATAACTCCGCTTTAACTTTTTTTATCTATCTTCTAATAACCCTTTTTTTTAATGTCATTGCTTATATATTATTTAATAGTTCAGAAAATAAGGAAGATACTTCCGCTTTATTTGCCATAATCTCACTATTTTTTACTGTAGCTTCAAGAAGCTATAGTGTAAACTATTTTCTTTTTCATACCCTTGGAGAACTATTTAAAAACTATCTTTTAGATCAACTTGCAAATAAGATTGGTTTTTTACATAGATTTATGGCATTATCTACATTATTTTGGGCAACTATTCATTACAAAAATATAACTATATCTACCTCAATTGAAACAATGTTTTTACTTATTATCTCTTTTTTAGCAATTATTATGATTTCAGCTTTAGCTGTATTTAGAAGAAAACACCATGATATTTTTGAAGATATACATAGATATTTAGGTTATATTAGTATTATTTTGTTAACTATATATTACTTTAAATTCTCTAGTTTAAATGGCTTATCTATAACAGAAACTATAGCAAAACCCCATTTTATTTTACTTGTGTTTACAATTATTATGCTGATTACCCCTTGGCTAGGTGTAAAAAAAATATACCCAAAACTATTACATACAAATGAGGATGTAATTGCTATACAACTAAGGGGAAATCCAAGTTATGGAACTTACTCAAAAATAACTCTTGCAAATGGTCATTTTCACCCATTTGGAGATTCAATATATGATTTTGAGGATAAAAAGAACTATACCTTATTTGTAACTCCATCAGGAGATAGAACAAGCAAAATTATTAATGAAATACATAGAAAAAATTTTTTATTAAAAGAATGCACCATAAAAAAAGATAGATTTCATGGATTTATGTATCAACACTCAAGATATAATCATATTTTAATAATAGTTACAGGGGGAGGGATAGCTCCAATAATCCCATGTTTAGCTTTAAATAAACATACAAAAATAGATGTTATTTGGATAGGAAAATCTCAAGAAAAAATGTTTG
>JBNKRE010000033.1:0-1364 GCA_050296315.1 Halarcobacter sp. | reverse complement strand
AATTGCTGCAACTGGACACTCTGGTGCACACGCGTCACAAGAGATACATTCATCTGTAATCATAACTGCCATAATAAGCTCCTTAATAAATTATAGTTTTGTATATACAGTTAATGTTCCATTCAAAGAAAATATAAAGGTATGGTATCTGTATATATAATATTAATGAATACATTATTGAGGAGAAAACTTGGAAGTTCTTGTAGATGGTAAAAAACTGGCTTTAGGAAAGAAAGAGCGTAAAGTAGGGGGTGAAGCACCCTCAGCTAGAGTAAAAATGTTAAACGGTGAGACAAAAGTTATAGGTATGATGGCAGAGAAAGTTCAATGTATGATCACACTTGCAAATTCTTACGATCTCAATGAAGCACTTTTAAATGTTATCAACAAACATAAAGAAAAAGCGAACATTTATGTAGTATCTTCAAGTGAACTTGAAACAAATTATGACGATGCAATGACATCGTACGACTTTAAAGACTTTACTTTAAAATTTGGTGTAAATATTGATGATAATGCATGTGCAAAGTCGATCTTTATCATTAACAAAGATGGTGAGATCGAGTACAAAGAGCTTTTAGCTGATCTAGTAAGTGAGTTTGATCTTGCAAAACTTGACGAAGAGTTAGATACTGCGATCAAGTTCAAAAAACAAGGGCATACGCACGAAAACTGGATGGGTGTGTAATGTTAAGCGAAACTACGATCACTTGGATGGAAGAAAACGACTACGATACAAGTGACATAAACAAAGTTGGTAAACACGGAAACTCTGCACTTATGAAAGCTGTACGTGAAGCAAAAAGCGAGATTGCATCAGAGCTTATCGCCTCAGGTGCTGACTTAGAGATTAAAAATGTAGATGGAAACACTGCACTTTGGAACGCTTGTTTTGGGCAAGATTACAAATGTGTAGAGTTGCTTGTAAAAGCTGGGATCAAACTTGATAGTATGAATGACAACGGTGTAACAGCATTGATGTACAGTGCGAGTGCTGGAAAACTTGACATGGTAAAACTTCTTTTAGAGTTTGGTGCAGATACACAGCTGGTAAATCTTGACGATTTTAAAGCGATCGATCTTGCAGCTACTCCAGCTATCTATAAGGCACTAAAAGCAAATGCTGCATAAAGCCAAACTAAAAGATTTAGAGAGTTTAGAGTTACTGCTAAAAGAGCTTTTCACGCAAGAAAAAGAGTTCAAGTACCAAAAAGGCTTACATGCTAAAGCGCTTAAAAAAATTCTCAAAGATAAAAAACTCGGACGCATTTTTGTTTATAAAATTGAGGACAAAATTGTAGGTATGGTGAGTTTGCTTTTCTCTTACTCCACAGCTTACGGAGCAAAAGTGGGGACGATCGAAG
>JBNKRE010000032.1:0-1407 GCA_050296315.1 Halarcobacter sp. | reverse complement strand
CCTCCATTGATGAGCTATATTTCCTATCATCTCACCCATTGCAGCCATTTTAGATTGTTGAATTAGTATTTGCTCATTCTCTTTATTTTTACTAATAAGTTTTATTCTTTCAGTAATATCTCTAATTGAAGCAAATAAGATTTTTTCATTTTCAATATTAATCCATACAAAAGTAAACTCAACAGTTTTTTCATCCATCATTAAATCAATAAATAGTGTTCTATAATAACCAGATTTTTCTATTTTAATATCTTCAAAATTAATTTGTGGAAAAAACTTTTCTAAAGACATTGACAATAAGTCTTTTTTCTTCAAACTACTAAGTTTACTTGCTTTAGGATTTGCATCAATAATCTCATACTTTTCATTCGCTAAAAGAAAAGAATCATTACTATGAGTATATAGTGCTTGGTATTTGTCAGATTCAATATCTGCCCTTTTTTGATAATTTATAAGAATTTCCTCAATTTTTTTAACTAAAAATATTGAAGCAATAAAAAATAAAATTCCAATAAGAAAACTTAGAATGATTAAATTAGTTATTTTAGAATGTAAATTATTCTCTGAAATTTTTCTTTTATTATTAATAGTTTCATATAATTCTTTGAGGTTTTCTCCAACAACTATAATCCATCTATATTGATTTATAATTGATGTATAAACTAAGTAATGTTCTTCTTTATAATTAATAATAGAAGAGTGTATACCATAAAAACTATTATCTAAAAACAAACTTGATATTTGTTTTTGTGGAAATTCATCTCTTATTGTATTAAAAGCTTCTTTATTACCAATATTAAGTAAATTTATAGAGAAGTTTCTAGACATATTATAACTTTTTAAATAATCAACATATAAAAAAGAATTATCGTTAAATTTTCTCTGAAAAAGTTTTTTAATTATAGTGTTTTTAATAAGTTTTTCAATTGATTCTTTTGATATGTATGCACCAACTACAATATCAAGTTTGGGTATATACCTTACAAAAGCTGTATTATTTGATATAAGTGATTTATTTGGTAAATACCAAGTATAATTTACGGGGATTTTATTTTTATTCTTTGCTCTTTGAATCATAGTTTTTATATATTCATATCCATACATATCTTCAAAGTCTAAATAATTATAATTTTCTGCTTGTGGATTTTTTTGATTCCAAAGAAGTGTTCCATTTCCATCAAAAGCAAAACAGTTTATATTTTCATCTTTATTATAATTAGTAAGAATATGTTTAATATTTAATCTATTTTTATCATCAATTAAATTCAATGTTTCAGACATTGAATCCACAAGATTTTCAACTTTTTTTAGTTGAAATTTGTTAATAAGTGATTGATCAAAACTAATTTCACTTATAATCATTTTTAAACGGTTTTCAAAATATTTTTTCTTATTATCTATAAGCTC
>JBNKRE010000031.1:0-1579 GCA_050296315.1 Halarcobacter sp. | reverse complement strand
GAGCAACGGATGGATCACTTTGCACACATGCAAACGGAGATGCAAGCCTCCATCAACTCACAGTCTGACATGATGCACGACATCTTCGATCACTTTGAGATTAGCCATGATGATTAAATCTTGTAAAGATTTAAACTTGGGGGAGTAGCTGGGGTGCTTAGGTATGAGTGGTTGCTCTGTTTGTCCTGTTCCCCATTTTTCTAGTCATTTCATCACTTGTCTTGTTATCCACATCATCATTACCCCTGGCATGCATCCTAGCAGTAATTATCTTCTCATAGTTTAAAAAGTTTTTTAGTATGTCTAATAAAACTCTGCCACAGGATATGGTTAGGTTATACATCCTCCTTTGCTTGAGATTAGTTGCAACTACTCATGCATGACCCCTATTTTGATAAGCCAAATTGATTAATGTGGTTATGCCTTGGTAGACACAAAATCTCATGCGAGCAAAAATTCAAAAGTAACCATGTCTAGGTTGTTGGGAGGTGTGATATCTGAGTTAGTGTTAATCTTGCTGAACCTTGATTTTGAGATTGATCGGAGTTTAATGAATTTAGAAAGGTTCCTCAACAATATATACATTCCCACCAGAGGCAAATATTATCCACATAGCAACTCTTGTTTGTGTTGAGCTTTGTTAAGGGATGTGTCCATTTGAGTTTTCAATTTTTTTTGAAAATGATTTGCCAACCACATTAATTGCTAGCCTCACCCAGAAATATTGTTGTGCATACATCCACTCTGGAATATGTGTCCACCGCCAATATATCCACAAATCCCCCATCTCCATAATCATGGTTTAGCCATATTGGCATGCATAACTCCATTCCAGAATATGCATCCACCGCTAGTATATTCAAGCCATTTGAAAAGAAGTTTTTGAAGAAGTGATTTTCTCCTCAAATATCATCAAAACCCCCAAGTCCTCAAGAGATGGAGCATGAAAAAAAAGCTCCAAGAGTCTCTTCAAATAAAAGGGGAAGTTAATATTTTGAGAGGAGAAAAACACTTCAACTTCAAAAACTTTTTTTGATGTGATTCCATTTTCTCCCCCTCCATCATACCATTTCGAAAACCCTTTCCAAAATCATTGAAAAAGTTTTATTAACTCTTTTTGGACCATCCTTTAGCTTGGCAATATACATAACTTGAGTTGTACCCTTTCTCTTTACCCATGAGCTCCACATATTTAGCCTTTAGAGGGTAGGATGAAATGGAACATTTGTTGAGCCGAGGTGAGGAATCATATACCAAAAAGAGTGCCCGAGTGCCTAATGTTGAGGAACCATAGTATCATTGTTATTCTCTCCGATTTATTTCAAAAAGAGGCTAAGTAGGAGAGACACGGACAAAGGTTCCAACTTTCAACCGCCCAAGACAAGGTGAAAATTTTCACAAAACCTCCATGAGGTAAGTAGGGACCGCAAGGTATGACCATATTGATTCGTTTAATAAGTTTGAACAAGGGTCTACACTTGTGTTGCCTCGAATTTCTTGCATTGCTTCAGGTTTGGCTTTGCACGAGGATGAGCAAAAGTGTAAGCTTGGAGGATGTGTTGGTGCTCATAAAACATTG
>JBNKRE010000030.1:0-1936 GCA_050296315.1 Halarcobacter sp. | reverse complement strand
GTGAAGAGTATAAGTCTAAGTTTGTAAATAAGCCAGTTGAAGAAGCAGAAATAATAATTGGAAAACAAAGAAATGGTCCAATTGGAACTGTAAAACTTGATTTCCAAAAACAATATACAAGATTTGTTAATAAAGATAATCCAAATGAAGCACCAATAGAGGTGGTTTTTGAATCAATTTCAGATACAGGAAAAGAAACACAAATAGATGTACCAGACATATTATAAAATATAAAAATATATTATTTTATTATCTTTATTTAAGAAACCTAAATATATAATTTAAAAATTTACTTTTAAAGGATATATTATGAAAAAAGGTTTCTCTCTTTTGGAACTAATCTTCGCCATTGTTGTTATTGGAATAATCGCATCTTTTGCAATACCAAAATATCTAGACACAAGAGATGAAGCAGTTGCTTCAACTATTCAAAGGGATTTAGCAACAGCTACCACTTCTATTCAAACTTATTACTTGACTAAAAGAAGTATTTCTGATATTTCAGAGGCTGTTCAATTAAATACTAAAAATTGGGCTTTAGATAATAATAAGTTAAAAATCACTTCAACAAATGCAAATGATTGTGCTTCTTTGGAAGTAAAAGATTCGCAAATTGTAATTACTATCTCAAAAGATGCTGATGATATTTGTAAAAAATTAAATGAATTAGGTATTGAAAATACTACAATAAATCTAATCTAAACTATAAGAGTATAGTTTTGACTATACTCTTTACTTAAAAACCATTCTAAAGACAAATCTATTATACAAACATAATAATTTATTCGATAAAATATTCAACCTTACAGAATATTACAAAGAAAAGAGATATAGGATGATTTTAAGTCAAGCTGATAAAGAACTAATTAACAACTCAATTAGAGATGTTAAAGATTTCCCAAAAGAAGGGATTGTATTTAAAGATATAACTACTTTATTAAATAATAAAGTTGCCTTCCAAACCTTAATGAACCACTTAGAAGAAAGATATAAAACTTATGATTTAGATTATGTTGCAGGTATTGATTCAAGAGGTTTTATATTTGGAGCTGCTTTAGCTGATAGACTTAATATTGGTTTTGTTCCAGTTAGGAAGAAGGGGAAATTACCTTCTACAACAGTTTGCGAAAAGTATGAATTAGAATATGGTTTTGATGAGGTTGAGATTCATCTAGATGCATTTCCAATTGATAATGCAAATGTATTATTAATAGATGATTTAATAGCAACAGGTGGGACTGCAAATGCTTCTGCAAAATTAATTAAAGATGTAAAAGCGAATTTGGTTGAAACTTGTTTCTTAATTAACCTTACATTTTTGGATGGTGTTAAAAGATTAGAACAACATGCGCCAGTATATACAATATTAGATATTTAAAAAGAGATTATAAATGAAAAAAGATTTTTACATACCAAAAACATCAATCTTTGATCCAGATAGTAATGGTCATTTTGGGATTTTTGGAGGAAGGTACGTTCCTGAAACATTGATGCCAATTTTAAAAGAACTAGAAGATGAATATAAAAAATATAGACATGATGAAGAGTTTTGGAAAGAGGTTGATGGATATTTAAAAGATTATGTTGGAAGAGAAAATCCACTTTATCTTGCAAAAAATATAAGTGAAGAGATTGGTGCAAAAGTTTATTTAAAAAGAGAAGATTTAAACCATACAGGAGCTCACAAAGTAAATAACGTAATTGCTCAAGGATTACTTGCAAAGAAACTTGGGAAGAAAAAAGTAATTGCTGAAACAGGAGCAGGTCAACATGGTGTTGCAAGTGCTACTATTGCAGCACTTCTTGGTCTTGAATGTACAGTTTTTATGGGAGCAAAAGATGTAGCCAGACAAGAGCTAAATGTATTTAGAATGAAACTACTTGGAGCAAAGGTGGTTGCAGTTGAATCTGGTAGTAAAACATTAAAAGATGCTAT
>JBNKRE010000029.1:0-2621 GCA_050296315.1 Halarcobacter sp. | reverse complement strand
TATTAAACAATGGTATTATTTCTGGTAAAGTTTTAGTTACAGGAGCAACAGGTGGAGTCGGTTCTATTGCTGTTTCTATTTTAAGTAAATTAGGATTTAATGTAACGGCTATTTCTGCTAAAGAGGATAAAATCCCATTTTTGAATGAGCTTGGTGCAAAAGAAGTGATTTTAAGAAAAGATTTTGATGTTGAAAATAAAAGACCAATGGGAAGTGAAAAATATGATGGTGTTATTGATACTGTGGGCGGTAATATTTTAGCAGAGGCATTAAAAGTCATAAAATACGATGGTGTCGCAACTTGTTGTGGTTTAACATCTTCTTTTGAATTAAATACAAATGTATTCCCTTTTATCTTAAGAGGAGTAAGATTAATCGGTATTGATTCTGTTGAATGTAAAATTGAGAAAAAAATTGCAGCATGGGAAAAAATTGCAGGTGATTTTAAAATTGATACTTTAGATAATTTAACAAATGAAATAACCCTTGATCAAATTAAAGAAGCTTATGAAGCTTTATTAGACGGTAAAGCAGTCGGTAGATATTTAGTTAAACTATAAAATATTTTATAAAAGAGTCTTTTCATTGACTCTTTTTTACTTTACATGAATCAAGTCGATTATAATATAAGAAAATCAAAATATAAAATTAAAACCTACAGGAAAACTAATTGATTTATTTCAAACTAATGATGATGTAAAAAGATGGTAAAAGAGATTGTTCAAAAGATGATAAAAGAACATCTTGGTTGGTTAGTTGTTTGGGGTGGAGTTTTTGGTGGACTTATTGGATTCGCATCTACTTTAATAATGTAGGTTGATAATAAATAACTTTTCTATTCTAAAAAAGGTTATTGTTATCATTTAGAATATTCTAAACGATAACAATAAAACTAATTTTTTGAGTATGATATAAGTCCATCTAGCCAAGCTTGATGACCATTTAACATTGGATTTGGTCTTGTTTTTGCTAATTCAATTGCTGGTTTACCATTTTGAGTTTCTTGAGTTAAAACTCTTACTCTATTTCCTGGTAACTCTTCTATTAACCAAGCATGAATCACATCTAGTCTTTCATCTTGATTTTCAACCTCATTCCAACCATGCCAAGCAACTCTTCCTGCTTCCCCATCAAAAGGTGGAACAAATTCTGTTATCTCTGCTTCTATTGGAAAACCAAATGTTTTAAACTTAAATCGAGAGTTTTCTTCTAAATAAGGTCCTTTTTCATTGTAAAACTCTACATCTGCCATATTAGAGTAGTATTTATCCCAAACAGAAGTATTTACTAAATTTTCCCAAACAGCTTCTAAAGACAAATTTTTTATTATCATCTCATTTGATACATAATTATCACTATATCCTGGTACATAACCTTTTGGCCAAACTATTGAATTCATATTTTATCCTTTTAAATTTATTTATTATCTTCTCTTACAGTTTTGATAACTGCTGCTAAATCTTCTTTTCCATAACCACTCTCTTTTGCTTTTTTATATGTTTCATTTGCGATTTTGCTTAAAGGGAGATCTAAATGATGTTTATCTATCATATCGTTTAACAATCCTAAATCTTTTGACATAAGCTCAAGTGCAAAAGCCGAAGGGTAGATCTCTTTTGTAAAAGATTCTATTTTTGATTGAAAAAGTGGTGTGTTCATTCCTGATAAAGATATCATATTTAACACTTTCTCTTTTTCTAAGCCAAGCTTTTGTGCAAAAGTTAAAGACTCTGCCATGGATTGAGTAAACACTCCTAAAAGCATATTTATTGATAGTTTTGCAATACTTCCATTTGAACTTTCTCCAAAATCAATAGTAGCCTTACCTAATATTTCAAAATATTTTTTACAAATATCTTTTGCTTTTTTTTCACCACCAGTTAAAACAACTAGTTGCTTTGTAATTGCTGCTCCAATAGAACCTGATACTGGGGCATCTATATATGAGCAATCTTTTTCTTTTACTAATGAAAAAAATTCTTTGGAATCTTCGGGAGAGATTGTACTCATATCCACTACTATTTTCCCTTTTGTTAGTGAATCTAAAACACCATTTTTTGATGTCAATACATCTCTTATAGCATCTCCATTTGTTAACATTAAAAAGATAATATCTGAATTTTCAACCAATTCTTTTATACTACTAAAAGCTGTAGCACCGTTACTTATTAGTTCTTGTGTTTTTTGAGTAGTTCTGTTATAAACATTTATACTTTTTAACTCATTTAAGAGATTTGTAGCCATAGGTTTACCCATAGCTCCTAAACCTATCCATCCTATTTTCATTATAATTTCCTTTAACATTTTATGAAATCATAGATTATATATTTATTTTAGTCAAGTATATACTAAAAAGTATGATACATACTAAAAAGTAAGATATATTAAAAAATAGAATATAAAAAGAATTAAAAAATTTAGAATTTCAATTTATTGTACTAACTATATAGAATGTTTTTTGCTATAATACAACAAAAGATTGTATATATAAAAAGGAATGTATTTGGCAAAGAAAAAGTCATACAACTGTGGTTTTGAATTGACATTGGAACTTGTAGGTGGAAAGTGGAAAGGTTTAATACTTTGGCATCTACATGAAAAAGGCATTTTAAGATATGGTG
>JBNKRE010000028.1:0-2673 GCA_050296315.1 Halarcobacter sp. | reverse complement strand
TAAAAGGGAACTTAAAAGGGATATTTACAGGGAAATATCCAAGGGAACATTTAGAACAATTAGCACCTGATATTTTAAAAGATATTGAAGGAAAAGGGAAATAGGCATGACAAGGCCATACAGAAGTGAAAACTTCTCCCCTTTTCAACTTGCAGATTATACTAAAGAGGTATTAATCGAGCGAGTTGATTATGATGGGGTAGAGTTTATTGAAGACAATGTTATAAAAGAGGAAAAAGTTGAATTTTATTTAAATGGAAACAAATTTCTTTCAGTTATGACTATTGCACAAAATCAAGATGCACATATAATTGGTTTTTTATTAAGTGAAGCAGTTATCAAAGAGTATGATGATATTAAATCTGTAACTATAAGTGAAGATGGACTTAAAGTTGAAGTTATAGCGGATGTTAGTGAAGAAGGGTATGCAAACCTTTTCAAAGAAAAAACTTTGACTTCGGGATGTTGTATTGGTGTTACTGGAAATGCAGAAAAAGTGTTTGATTGTTCTTTTATAAATACAGATTTTAGTGTAGATGCAAAAGATATATTAAATAATATGAAAGAGTTTAACACTCCCACTGAATTATTTAATCAAACAGGTTGTGTACATACAGCTGAATTAGTTTTGGAAGATAGTACTGTATATAAAAGTGAAGATATTGGAAGACATAATGCTATAGATAAAGTGATAGGTCTTGCTTGTATGGATAGAAAAGATATAAAAAAATCTATTCTTTATGCAAGTGGTAGATTATCAATGGAGATGGTTGTAAAATGTGTTATGCACAAAATACCAATTGTAGTATCAAAAGCTGCAGTAACTTTTCAAGGGATTAAATCTGCAAATGAACATGGTGTTACCTTAATAGGTTTTGCAAGAAATGGTAAAATGAATATTTATACACATTCTGGAAGAGTAAATGTCTAGTTTAGAAGAGATAAACACAATATTGATTGATGAAACTCAAAAAGAATTAATCTTTACAAATTTAGATGAAGATGGAAAACTATCTTGTCTAAAAGCATTTAAAGTTGCAAGACTTATTGGTAGAAAACCAAAAGAGATGGCAAATATTACAAAAAGTTTAGGGATTAAAATCACCAATTGTGAATTGGGAGTTTTTGGAAAACTAAGATTTCAAGATGCAAATTTAGCAGTTTATAATAGATTGAAACAAAATTATAATAGACATAAGAGTTTAGAGTGTAAAATACTTTTTGAAGAAGCTCAAAAAAGTAGTCTTAAAGTTGTTGGTTCAACTGTAAAAAATTCTGATATTGAAGTTACCCATTGTCAACTTGGGTGTTTTAGAGAAAAAAAAGGTAAACTTGTTGATAAAATTAAACACTCTACAATATAATAAAATTGAAAATATAAAAAATTTAGAAAATTATTCATTAGATGCATTACTTGATAATGAAGAATTTGAAAAACTTTGTTTAGAGTATAAAAATAGATTTTCATTTAAAAAATTGAAAACATTTTCATTTTCTAAAGAGGGTTTTTTAGGATTATTCTTAGAATTAAAAGGGAAAATTGCAATTAGTCTTGGTGAAAGTAAAGCAATAGTTGATGCAGGTAAACTTTATGAATCACTAGGTTTTGATATAAGATGGATAAGTCTTAAAAAAGATGGAAAAGTAAATTTAGATGAATTAAAAGATTTAAATATAGATTTTCTTTTTTTATCTTCTTATGTTATGGATACTTTTGTAAAAACAAATTTAGATGAAGTTAAATCCATAACAAATGCAAAAATAATCTCAAATGCAAGTGCAAACTTTGATAAATCAAGTGATATGGTTTATTTTGATAGTTATAAACTTATTGGAATCAATACCTCTTCTGTATTACTTTTCAATGATGATGAGTTTGAATTATTATCTGTTGGGCAAATAGATTCATTGGCAGTTAAACTTATATACGAAGCACTATCTTTACAAAAATTTAATTATGAAATGAAATATATCTTTTTGGAAAAATTAAAAGATGTTTTTAATGATGATATTTATTTTTTTGTAAATCCCGATGATACGTTAGATTATTCTTTACATTTTGCATTAAAAGGGATAAAAGCTAGAGAGTTTATAAGAACATTAGCCTTAAATAAAATTTTCCTAACTAATGGGGAAGGGTGTTCTTTAGGATTATCAAAACCTTCAGAGATAATACAAGCTATGGGATATGAAGAATCTATTAGTAGAAATAGTATTAGTCTTACATTTACTGAAAACTTAGATAGTGAAAAACTAGATAAACTAATAAAAACAATGTATTTAAAATACAAACAAATCAAAACTCTAAATTAATTTAATAAAATCTTTTTTAATCTTTTAAGACTCTAATATAGTAATATCTTGTAACAAATTAGATATTTAAAATACATAGGTAAAAAATATTTTACTAATTAAGTATAAATTTATTTAAATCACTATAGAATTGGTAAAAATATTTTACTTTAAATAAGAGCATTTTATTAGTATACTGGATGTATAAGTGAAAAATAGCCTTATAATACATAGTTATCTACATTCACACCACGCTTAATCATATAAAAAATAGTAAAAAAAAATTAACTAATATGGGGAAATCCCTTAAGAACTCAATGAATTCTTAAGGGGTTTTTTGCCCAAAAAAAATAAGGAGTTTAATATGGCTGATGAGTTAAG
>JBNKRE010000027.1:0-4313 GCA_050296315.1 Halarcobacter sp. | reverse complement strand
AAGTTCTCTTTTTACAGAACCATCTTTAATCTCTCTTACATATGCTAGCGTATTAGTTATTGGATTTGCAGATAAAATTTCTAATAAAATTGAATCATCAACTTCTTTTGGATTAACTCTTTTTCTAATAAACTCTTCATCAATTGGCATTGCCAAATCATGTAGTTTTATCATCACTGCAAAAATCTTTTGGTGAGCAGGCAGATAAAAATCTTTTGGTTTTAAAACACCTAATACATCTTCTAACTCTTCAGGATTAAAAAGAATTGAACTTAAAACTGCTCTTTCAATATTTATACTATATACACTATCCATTAAATCTCCATTTTTATAAGCTAAAAATTATAGCTAAAGAGTGATTATCTTCAAGTTAATTTTAGATGCTTTGCCTTAGAATAAAAAACTTAATTTATAAGGTAAAAAATGAAAAACCAATATGAGCTTTCTACGAAATGTCTAATAATAGGAGGTGGACCTTCTGGCTCAACTTTAGCTAGAAAGTTATCAAAAAATAGTATTGAAAATATTTTGGTAGAAAAAAATCTCAATTATGACAAACCTTGTGGAGGTGGAGTAAAATCAATTGTATTTGATGAGTTTGATTTACCAAAAGAGTATGAAAATAAAAAAATCAATGTATGTAAACTTTATTCACCAAATTATAGTGTTGAAGTTGATATTTCAAAAACACCAATCTCTATTGTATTAAGACAAGAGTTTGACAAAAAAAATAGAGAATTAGCAAAAGAAGCTGGAACTATTTTAATAGAAGGAAGATATAAAAAAGCAGAAAAGAAAGAAAACTATTACCTAGTTAAAATAGAAACAAAAAATAAAACTCTAATTATAAAAACAAAATATTTAATAGGGGCAGACGGTGTAAAATCAAGTGTAAGAAAGGATTTATTTAATTCTACAGTAGATTCAATATTAACAAACTACTGTAATATCCCAAATAAGAATATTGATTTTTGTGAATTTTATTTTGGTAAAAACTATGCCCCAAATGAATACGCTTGGGTATTCCCCCATGGTAATAAACTCTCTATTGGTGCAGGATTAAAAGAAGGAACAAATGCAAAAAAACTTTTCCCAATATTCAAAAAAAAGATTATTAAAAATGATGAAACAAAAGTAAATGGCTTTTTTATACCAATTTGGAAAAAAGATGATATATTTTTCAAAAATAACGTTTTTTTCGTTGGTGATGCTGCTGGACAAGTTTTACCATTTACCTATGAAGGTATATATTATGCAATAAAATCTGCTGACATTTTAGCCGATGCCATAATAAAAGAAGACCCCTATTTTTATGAAAAAGAATGGAATAAAAAATTTCGTAAAAGGTTTGATTTTTTTAAAATAATGCAAAAAATATTTTTAAGTTTCGATTTTATGACGAATAAATTAATTAAATTTTTTCAAAATGAAAAACTGCAAAGAAGAGGATTAGCATATTGGGAGGGGACAGCTAAACCTTTAACTAAAGGTCAAGCTACTTTAAAACTTTTTAAATATCTTTTTAAAAATTAATCCTCTTTTTTAGCTTCTGCCTCAACCTCTTCTAAAAATCTATCAAGAAGTTGTTCTGTTGGAAGCTTTGCTATTGTCTCACCTTTTTTAATAATAAGACCAACACCTTTTCCGTAAGCAATAGCAACATCGGCAGCTTTTGCTTCACCTAAGGCATTTACAACACATCCCATAACTGATACATTTAAAGGTTTTTTAATATGTTTTGTTTTCTCTTCAACTTCGGCAACTGCAGTTACTAAATCAGCTTCAATTCTCCCACAAGTTGGACAAGATATGATATTAAGTCCCTCTTTTGTAAGCCCCGCATCTTTTAATATAGCTCGGCCTACTTCAATCTCTTTTTCAAGTTCTCCAGTAATTGAGATTCTCATTGTATCCCCAATACCATCAAGAAGTAAACTTCCTAAGGCAATTGATGATTTTATAGTTGAGTGAAAAATAGTCCCAGCTTCAGTAACACCTAAATGGAAAGGATAATTATTCATTGGTCTTAACATTCTATAAGCTTCAACTGTTCTTTGAACATCACTAGCTTTCAATGAAACTTTTATATCATCAAAACCTAAATCTTCAAGATATTTGATATTATAATCAGCACTTTCAACCATACCTTTTGGAGTTTGTCCATATTTATTTTCAAACTGAGCTTCAAGGGAACCACAATTTACACCAATTCTAATAGGAAGATTTCTTTCTTTACAAGCACGAACTACTTCTGCTACTCTTTGTTTATTTCCTATATTTCCTGGATTAATTCTAATACAATCAACAACTTCGGCAGCTATAAGTGCTAATTTGTGATTGAAGTGTATATCTGCTACTAAAGGTAATGAAGTTTGTTCTTTAATTGATTTTAATGCATTTGCTGCTTCTTGGTCAGGAACTGCAACTCTAACAATATCAGCTCCAGCAAAATGCAATTTTCTAATTTGCTCTACTGTAGCTTCTATATCTGATGTTTTACTATAAGTCATAGATTGTACTGAAATTGGTGCATCTCCACCAATTGCTACATCACCTACGAATATTTTTTTTGTTGGATATCTTTTTACATTATTCATAATGTGCGAATTTTAGCAAAAAAACATTAATTATTAGTAAAGTTTTTGCAATTAATTTGTTACTAAAATTTTTATGCAAGTAATTAAAAGTTATTTTATTTAAAAATTACATAACTTACCCTATAATTAGTTACTTGAGGGAGATGGGTTAATTGGTATGAACGTAAAAACACTTATTCAATTATTTTCTTTTATATTAGTATCTTTATTAATATATTTAATTACTGATTTTTATATTCAAAAAGAGCAAAATAATAAACTACTTCAAAAATATTATACAAATTCTGAATATATTAAAAAAAAATCTTTTAACTTTAATATCAGATAAAAAAAATGCAACTTTATCTATAGCGTTATCTTTTGTTGAAAATAAAGAATTTATTAATTCAATACTTACAAAAAATAGTTCAAATATAGATTTAAATAAATACTCTTTACAATTAAGAAAATATACAAAATTTAAAAATGTTTGGTTTCAGATTATAGATAGAGAGGGGAATAGCTTTTACAGAAGTTGGAGTGATCACAGAAATGATTCAGTTAAATTTCGACCTGATGTTAAAAAGATTTTAGAAACAAAAAAAATACAAACTTCAATTAGTGTTGGAAGATATGATATGTCTTTTAAATCAATGGTTCCAATATTAATAAACAATGAATTAATAGGTATTTTTGAAGTAATAACTCACTTTAATTCTATTTCAAGGATGCTTGAAAAACAAAAAATTGATACTTTGATTTTAGCTGATAAAAAATACAAAGATAAAATAACTTATCCATTTACAAAAAATTTTATGGGTGATTATTATATTGCAAATTTTAATGCAAAAGAATATCTAATAGATTTAGTGAAAAATGAGGGTATTGAAAAAATACTTAATATAAATGATCACAAAATAATTAATAAAAAATTTCTTTTAACTCAGCAACCAATTGAGTTTGAAAATGAAATAGTAGGTTACATAATACTAGCAAAAAATCTAAAAGATATAGATGTTAGTTCTATTTTAGCTGCAAAAAAAAGTTCAATTAGAAACTTAATTTTATTTATTATTCTAATAGGTATATTGTTTTTAGCTATAAACTATTATTTTTACTTAAAAGAGATTCAAATAGAGAAAAAAAGGGCACAAACTATTTTAGATTCTCAAAAAAATATTATTGTTATCACAGATGGAGTAAAAATACAAAATGCAAATGCACAATTAATTGAATTCTTTGATGAATTTAAATCACTTGATGAATTTAAAGAAAAATATGATTGTATTTGTGATAGATTTATTGAGATGAATGATGAGAATTATTTGATTGATAAAAATTATAATGGTAAAAACTGGGCAGAACATATTCTTAATAATAATAAAAGAAAATTTAAAGCAGCTATAAAAAAAGCTGATAAAATCCACCACTTTACTTTAAATGTAAACCTTGCAGATATTGAAGAAAAAGTACCTTATATTATTGTAACTTTAACTGATATAACAAATGAAATAGAAAACAATCAAATATTAATCGAAAAAGATAGGATATTATTCCAACAAAATAAAATGGCATCAATGGGAGAAATGTTAAATAATATCGCACACCAATGGAGACAACCATTAAGTTCAATCTCAAGTTTAGCAAGTGGATTGAAGATAAAAAAAGAACTAAAACTTGTAGATGACGATGACATTGATTATACTTGTGAAAAAATTCTGGATAATACAAATTATT
>JBNKRE010000026.1:0-4890 GCA_050296315.1 Halarcobacter sp. | reverse complement strand
TTAATCTTACCTCTTCTTTTATCTCTTCTATCCCTCTGTCTATTAGCTTCTCTGACATTACTTCTCTCGCTTCTTTATTTTTGAGTCACTGCAATTTAAAGTTTGAAGTTTATTAGATGAAGTATTACATAAAGTGTTAGTATCTATTTTATCAACTTCAAGTAAAGCCTCTATCGGGGCATAATAATTCCCATAAGGTTTTTTTATCAAATCCCATTGTAAAGTACAATCTTCTTTAATTCTAATATTTACTTTTCCACCCTTACCGCCCCAGTTACTATCGTAATCAAAACTAAAAGTATGTTTTTGTAAATTGGTTTTAAAATTAATTTCATCCTCAATCTTTTGTCCCCATTTAGTAACATAAGAAAATTTTCCATTTACATTATTATCACTATTGATTTGCATAGAAAAAGTTAAAACACTATATGGAGTATTTTTATTCTCTTCTAGATATTTTTCTAAAAACCAAGAACCACTTAAAATAATACTTGCGTTTAAATTAATACAAATAAAAAAAATATATATTAAAAATCTCATTAGATATCTCTCCTTAGACAATCATCTACTTTATTATTCTAACCTTTTAAATACTTATGAAGTTTTGTTTTATCCCCATTTTTATCAAAAGCCAAATTATGATAATACTCTTTTCTACTCTTCCCATTTAGTTTATATACACTATAGTTCCCCATCTATTACTCCTATTGTTTCATTATTCTCATAGTTCAAAAGGTTCAGTCTACAGTTTATATCTTGTCTTACTTCTTTTCTTAGCTCTTTTAATCTTACGTCTTCTATCCCTCTCTCTTTTTATTATCTTTTCTGATATCACTTTTCTCTTTTGCTTATAACTATACTTATTTCATAGCTTTTTTCATTAGAAAAGTACGTGCTAAATTTGAAGCATCACTTGCAACAAACCAAAATTGATGATTGATATAAGCTTTCTCAGATATTAAACGATACTTTTCAAGTATTTCATAATGCCAATTTTTTCCTCTATCTAAAGTATAAATATGTACAGGTATACCAAATATTTTATCTCCATAATTAAAAAAGCCCCCTATATAGTTTTCTGAAACATTAAAGTGAACATTTTGTGGAAGTTTTGTTGTCATTTGAATATGTTCATTGGTCATGGGAAACCAAAGTGATGATTGACTATATTCATTTTTAGCTTTTTTTTCTGCATCAAATAATATTATATAAAATTCATTTTTACCATCTATAATATTTTTTCCCATTCCACTTATTACTTTTCCTTCTGGAATATTTAAAGGATAATTATTTATTTCCTTTGTTTCTATATTAAATAACAAAATATAATTTGTTTTGCTAAGTCCTACAAGAGTGTTATCATCTAGTTGCCATAAGGAACGAGTTTTATTATAAAAATCCATTAGCTCTTTTTCTAATGGTTCCCAATTTGTTCCATTATCTTTACTTATTTGTACAATAGGAACTCTAGTTTTAGAGTCTTCTTCTTCAATGAATAAAGTCCCATCTTTCCATGCAGATGTTGGCATCCATTCATTTTCACTCCAACTTTTTCCTAAATCTTTAGAAACATAATAACGGATATTTTGTGTGTCATTTTCTTTAACTCCAATGTATAGTACATCATTTACACTAATTGGTTTAAGTTCCTTTCCTAGTCCAGCACTTCCATGTCCTAAAGAAATCTTTTCAAAAGTTTTACCATTATCTTCTGTACGAAAGATATAAGCTTGTTCATTTTTATTCTCATAATATGGGTCTTTTTTTGAATTTTTAAGTGCATCATTTTGCATTTCATCATAATTACTACCATACAAGAATACAATATCCTTTATCCCAAAAATTCCTCGTATTTGATATTTTCCTAAAGCTGGATTACTAGTATTATCATTTGTCCACGAGGGCAAAGGAGTTTCTTCTTTTACTGCAGTAGTAAAATCAATTTGTTCCCAGGGGGTAGTTATTTCTATATATTCATCCATTTTTATTCCTATTTTATACCTTATAATGCTATTCCAATTAAATACAATCATTATTGCAATAACGATTACAATAACTAACAATCCCAAAAGCTTCATAAGTCCCCTTAATCTTTTTTATTGTATTTTTAATCTGAATAAATCTTTGATTTCATCTACTGCTTTATTAAGTGCATTATCTACCATTTCATTTGCAGTATTTGATATTTCATCATATACTTTATTCTTTACATTTTCTATTCGATTGTTAATATTATCTTGAACATAATCAACACTTTCTTTTACACATTTTCCAGAGATTGATGTAATATTTTTTATTCCCATCTCTTTAGCAACAGAGAAAGCTTGTTCGTATGTAGCTCCTGAACCTTTCCCATACCACTCTTTTTTTTCAGGAGTAAATCCAATATGCATAAGGTCACTGCATGAAAGTTTTGCCATTATTTTAGGCATATAAGCATCAGGATGAGTAGCAAAAGCAAATAATCTATGATCTTCACTGCGACATTCAATCCCTATTAAAAACTCTTTTTCACTGCCATTAAACTCATCATTTATCTTATCAATAATATTTTCTTTTCCTAATCTCAAACTATTCATATGCAAGCCAACAACACCTTCTTCCATATACTTTTGTAGATTAATTAATACTTTTTCCATCCATTTTTTTCCATCTTCTGAAAATTTTGGTTTGGTTTCTTCTACAAATTTTTTGCAATATTTTTTCCCATATCCTAGATAATATTCTGGTGCAGTTCGTTCATATGTTGAACATTCTGAAGCTCTTAACAGATAATTTTTATTTCTTTCTTCATAATATAACCAACTTCCTGGAGTAAGAGCAATAGGTGGGACAGCTTGTTTACAGCATTGCATCACTTCAAGAGTCACTTCTTCATTATAATCGATGATTCTATCATTATCACTATCCATCCAGCCATTTACATAAGCTACATCTTTTAATTTAACTCCTAATTCATTAGCTAAATCTTTTATGACAAAAGAATATTTAGACTTGTATTCAACTACAATTGTTTCAAAATCCTTTTTAGCTAATTCATTTTTAGTATTGTCTAATAATTTAAGATGTCCTTGAATTTTTTCACCATCTTTAAAATTTCTTGCAACAACTTTTAAGCTGATTTTATCTGTAAAACTATACCTATTACTCATTTTCAAACCCTAAATTTGTAAGTTGTTTAACTTTTTCATCATAGGTTAATCTAGCATTTGCACCATCTTCTGGTTTCCCATCAATATAAGCCGTAAAGTTTATCTCATGTACCTCTTCATTTTTTAAGTTGTGGACAATAATATCTTTCCCGTTATATTGAGACTCTTCTCTACCCTCAACCATCCATCTGATTAATTCTAATTCTTCAGGTCTTGATTCCTCTATGTTTAATATAGCTGTACATTCCCCCTCTTCTTGGGAAGTATATAGAGGGTGTATATCATTTACTTCAAGATACCTTTTAAGTTCACTTTTTGTATATCCTTCATCTTCACTATTTGCTACATAGCAGTGAGCATGTCCCCATTTATAGATATTGTCGTCTTGTACATTTACAGTCATGGTAAGACCATTTATTGTGATATTATCATCTGTTGGATTATCTGTTATAATATCTTTATCACTCTCATCATTGTTTTTGATAAAATACCATTGTAATTGAGCCAATTGAGTTTCATTTAAATCTGTTGTTTGGCTCCAAGCATCATTTTCATATTTTTCTACTGTTGCAGTAAATGTCAATACATCTTTTATATCTGATTGTTTTGAAACGCTTGCTTCTAAAGAGATTACCCTTATTTTTTCATATAAAGGCTTTTTAATAAGTGGTTTTGCTATATTCTTAGCAGATACTCCATTGTTGTTGGATGTTGTATCTACATTTGTAGATTTTAGATAAATTCCACTTTGATCTACAGTTAAAGCGTTTCCTCCGCATCTTAAAGTAACGCCTTTTTCTGCCACAAGTTCAATTATATCTGCATTTAATTTAATATTATTACTTTTCAAATGATAGTTGTTTTGAACATCAAGTCTAAAGTCTTTTCCAACTTGCGTAAAAAGATTTTCTAAATATTTTTTCTTTACATCTTTTTCTACATATTCGATTGAAGTTCCTTTTACCCTTGTAATCATGTCATGTTCAATAATAGTTTTTAAATCATTTTTAACAATAATATTAAAATCTTTTAAACCATGAATTTCATAATCTTCTTTTACAGTAGTAATCTTCTCTTTCTCAACTGTATTTATCTGATTCTCTTTTATATTTTGTGTATAATCCTTATTTACCGTTAGTATAGAATTAGATTCTACTGTCTCTTCTTTATCATTATCAATTACTGTTTTAGAATTATTCTCTATATGAGTGAATTGGTCATTTAAAACTAAAGTATTCATATCTTTTTGTGCTCTTAATGACAGATTCTCATCTCCTCTTTTATCTTCAAAGGCTATCTCATTGAAACCTTCTTTATCTTCATATTGTGGAATAGAATATGTCTTTATAAAACTCTTTGTTTTCTCTTTTGGCAGATTATATGGGCTTTTATTCTCTCCATTATGAAGTGTCCCTATTATGATTGGTAAATCTGGGTCTCCATTTATAAAGCTTACTATTACTTCTGAGTTTACTCTTGGTAGAAATTGGCTTCCGAAGTTTGTTCCTGAGTAAAAGTTTGAAACTCTTAGGTAACAACTAGAGGTTTGATTTGTCTCAAAGTGGAACAGTACTTTTATTCTTCCTTGTTCATCTACATCTATTGTATTTGTGTAATCTTTTGTATTTGGATTCCCATTTGACACTTTTGCTGTTAGTACCCCGGGTATTCTTGGTTTTTTAGTAACAATTGGTGGTTTATAGTTTATATCTTTTGGTATTGCTACAAAGTTTATCTC
>JBNKRE010000025.1:0-6100 GCA_050296315.1 Halarcobacter sp. | reverse complement strand
GCTTTAATCTAATTTTTTCCATGTTTTTTCCTTTAAAGAACTCGTTAGACGTGCCGAAAAAAGCACTCTAACCACTTTTAGTGGGCGCGTATTATAATAAAATTTGTATTAAATGTCAAGAGTTATGGTGTTTCTGTGAATATTTTCTAATATTTTTTTCCTTTTTAAAAGGATAACTAGTATTGATTATGGTATCTTTTAAGCGTTTTAAAAGTTTAACCCTATTTTTATGACAATTTATATAAAGTTATATTTTTAAAAGGAGACAATGTGATTCAAAAAACACATTTAATAGAAGATGACAATGGTTATAAAAAATATAACCACTTTGAAATATCTAAAGGATTAGAAGAGATATTAGATGAAGAGTATTATTTATATAATAGTAATGAATTTAAAAAAACTGATTTAGTAGAAGAATTATATAAAACAAATTTCATAGATAAATATGACGAAGTTACACAAAAAGAAGTTTTTGATTTATATATTAATAATGAAGAATTTAAGAAAAAAGCTCAATTTGTTTACTCTATTATAGATAAAGATAAGTATACTAACTTTGTAAATAAAAACAGTGAGTTGGAAAATCCAAATGATTTATTAATTAAATATTCTATTTTAGATTCTTCTGGAGTAAAGGTTCAAATTTATCATATAAGTATAATTGACATATCGTTTGTATTTTAGTCTGTATCATAATTGTATAAAAATGATTCTTTATAGTAATCAATTTTAGTTATAATATTTTTATGGAAAAATTTAATACACACTATAACTCAATAATTGTAGGTTCTGGGCCATCTGGACTAGGAGCTGCTTTTAAATTAGCTGAAAACTCTAATCAATCTATTCTTTTAATAGAAAAGAAAAAAATAAGCTCTGGTGGTTTACGAAATGATTGTAAACAAAACTACACATATCCAGTTGGTTTCCCCTTTGAACATTGGGAAAAAGAAGATGCGGATGAATTACTTGAAGAGGTAAAACAGCATTTAAATCCTAAAATGGAAACTAGACTTGATATTGAAAAATATATCCAAAGGGCTAAAAAACTTGATGTTAATATTTTAGCAATAGACCAAGCCCATGTTGGAACTGATAAATCATCCGCTTTAATTAACTCTTTAATTGATAAATTAAAAGTGCTTGGTGTAAGTGTTGCTTTAGAAACTCAAGTAGAACAATTAAATGAAAATAAAAAAGAGTTAACCCTTGCTACTGGAGAGATTATTACTTTTGATAATATCATACTTGGCCCAGGTAGAGCTGATTATGACTGGATGCAAAAGCAGATGGATAGAATAGGCGTTGAATACAAAGATAATATTGTAGATATTGGAATAAGAGTTGAATTAAAAGAGGAAAACTATCCAATAGTAAAAGAGTATTATGACCCTAAAATTTTATTTCCAAATAAGGTGAGAACTTTCTGTACAAATTCTGGTTGTGCTCATATAGTTAGGGAAAAATACAAAGGTTATTACTCTGTAAATGGACACTCTATGTCAAGGGACAAAAAACCTAACAAACTTGTAAATTTTGCAATGCTTAAAACTATTAGATTAACAGAACCTGTTGTAAGTGGTCAACAGTTTGGTAAAATACTTGGTGAAATGGTTATGCAACTTTCTGGTGGTTCTGTTATTATGCAAAGAGTTGGTGACTTTAGATTAGGTTCAAGAAGTAAAAAAGAGAGTTTTAACAATGATTTATATGACTTTAAACCCTCTTTATCAAATGCAGTTGCAGGAGATTTATCTCTTAGTATGCCTGCAAAGATATTAAGAGATATCTGGAGTGCACTTAAAAAACTTGATTCAATTGTTCCAGGGGTATTACACCCTTCTACAATACTTTATTATCCTGAAATAAAAACCTACTCAAATAGACCTCAATTTATAAATAAGAATTTTTGTGTAAAAGAGGGATATTATATTATAGGTGATGGAGCTGGAACTTCTAGAGGTATTACAGCTGCCTGGGCATCTGGAATTAGAGCTGCCAATGATATTTTAAATAAGAGTTAATTTAAACTCTTATTTAAATCTTTGCTGCTGTTATAACCAATTCTACTAAAGTATTATGGCTTGCCATATTTGCTTGAACACAAGATCTCGCTGGTTTATCATCTTGGGGAATCCAAGCTTTCCAAACATCATTGAAATCATTAAAATCCCTATAAATATCTTTTAAAAATATTTCTGTTCTTAGGATATTATATTTATTACTTCCTGCTTGTTTTAATCTTTCATCAACTATTTCTAAAGCTCTTTTTGCTTGAACTTTTATATCTAATTCTTTGTCATCTGAAACAATACCCGCTAGATAAATTGTACCATTATGCTCAACTATTCTACTCATTTTATCATTTACAATTTTTCTAGTAATCATCCTAATCCTTTATCTAAATTATAAAAGAAAGTATAACATCATAAACAAAGAAAATATTTTAAAAGTCTAAGAATTCAGTTTTTTTATAATAGCTTCAATTTGTCTTCTATGAACTGCTGTATGAATAAAACAAAATGTTGCCCAATCTTTATTATTGAATTCTACAAACCAAGGGTGTGACTTAGTTGCTTTAGATATATTTTTAGGATGCTTTTCAATGAACGATACATATTTGTCAACACTTTGAAAAAACTTTTTATCTTCATCATTTCCATTTTGACTTGGTTTTACCTCTTCAATTTTTACCTCTTTTTCTATCACATTCTCTTTTGATAAAGAATCAATTAGAAAAATCATTGCTGTAATGACAATTGATAAATGCTCCAATGTCATATTTATAGAATAATTGCAACTATGATCTTCAATACCAAATACTCTATCTATTTTTACTCTTTGTTGAAGTTTTTCTTGAGGTATATCTTTTATAAGTTCTTTTATTTTTAGTGATTCTTTTTGAAATAATTTCAATGAATTATCCCAAGATAAAAAAACTCTTGCACATGTTACACCAATATATTTTATAAAAATTCTTTCACAGAAAGGTAACCCTGCTCCTGGCTTTGGCTCTGACATAAAAACTCCTTTATATTTAAAATAAAATGTAAATAAATTAACATATAACGACAGTATAAACTAGATAAACTTAATTTTAGAGTAATTACTCTAATTTTTAAAGTAAAAGCTCTAATATGTTAAAATATCCCATGAAAAAAAAGAAGATATCAACAATTGACAAAATAAAAAATGCTGCACTAAAATTGTTTAATGAAAACGACACTTTAAGTATAACTACAAACCATATAGCAAAAGAAGCAGGTATTTCTCCTGGTAATCTTTATTATCATTTTAAAAACAAAGAAGAGATTATTTTATCTTTATATATGGATTTATCACAAGTTTACTCTTCACAAAAAAGTTTTGAACTAATAAAAATTTCATCTAATCCTTTAAAACAACTACAAGTAAACTTTGACAAAATGGGAGAACTTTTTTATGAATATCGTTTTTTATTAAGAGACTCAATGGTTATCATGGCATTAAATCCTAGCTTAAAAGAACTATTTGTAAAAAATCAACAAAAAAGAATACTACAAATTCAAGATAATTTAGAGTTCTTTATAAATGAGGATATTTTAGTTTCTTCCATAAATGATAATTTAGGAAAAAGAGCAAAACTTCATTGGTTTATAACTTCATACTGGCAAGCATTTGCTTCAACAACAGGTGATGTTACAAGAGAATCAATAAAAGAAGCAAAAGAGATTTTTTTTGAATTTATGATTTTACCCTATCTAACTACAAAGGGTAAAAATCTATTAAATGTAATAGAATAATATTATTGATAATATTTCTTTTTTTTGACTGATTATGGTATAATTGTCTAAGAAAAAGGAGGTTATTATGCAAATTGCACCTGTAGATCCAATCTATTCAGCTTATGATCCATTTGATGTATCTGAAGTTTCTGCTGAAAATATTGCTGTTGTTAATAGTCCTTCCAATGAGGAATCACTAGCTACAAATAGAGTAAGTGGTTTAGAATTGCCTGCAACTGCTGTTGCAATAAACCCTATATCTCAAGAGAGTATTGAGTTTCAAGAATTACAAGACAATATAGTCTCTTCTTTTAATGATTTAAAAGAGGGTAAAATTTCAAATGAAGATTTTACTAATACTTTAGAAGAATTAGGTGTTAAACCTCAAAATTTTTCTGTAGATGAACAAAATAATCAAAATATTACAGATTTAACTTCAAGCTTGATTGAATCCTTAAAAGGAAACAACCAAGGTACTGGTGAAGTTGAATTATCAGCATATGCTTCTATAATGGATATTGTAAATAAAGAGACACAAACACCAAAAGTAAACGAACAGTTACAAGCTTATACTCAAAATTTAAAATACTAATTTAAATTTTTTTACTGATAAAATCCCGAGAACAATAATATATCATCAGATTTAGCATTTGATTTATCTTTAACTACTAGTTCTGTAATAATTTTGCCAACAGCTGGAGCAAATGTCATACCAAGCCAACCTAGTCCCATAGCATACGTTAAGTTTTTAATCTCATCATCTCTTCCAATTAGTGGAATATCATTTGGGGTTAAAGGTCTAAAGCCACTCCAAAACTCTTCATTAAGCATCTCAAAATTTTTATTATATTCAAAAAAGTTTTTCTTGATACTGTCAATTTGCTTTTTAACAACTTTTGGGTCATCACTGCCTATTTCAAGTTTAGAAGTTAATCTTACATTATCCCGTCTTGGAGTCATAACAATAAACAAGTCATTAAATAAGGTTGATACTTTTGGCCTTAACTCTTCTGGCATATTAAAAGTTATACTATAACCTTTTGCAGGTGTCATCATCAAGGGTTTCTTTCTAATATCAGCTAAAAGAGTTTGATATCCAGTTGACATAATAAAATGTTCTGCTTCGTAAAATTCACCATTTTTAGAGTGTATATAACTTACTTTACTATCTTTAAAACTTATATTGTCAATTTTTTCATTTAATATAAACTCTACACCTGATTCTTCCAAGTGCCTTTTTAATTCATGCATTGCTCTTTTAGGATCAAATCTTGCATTTTTTTTAAATAAAATTCCACCTTTAATCTTTTCAGTACCACTTGGCAAATACTCACTAATCTCTTCTTTATCTAAAATCTTAAATCTTTTTTCATCAACATAATTGTATTTTTTTAATTTTTCTTGGTATGTTTTTTCTTCTGTGAAAATAGATAACATCCCATCATGGTGAAAATCAAAATCTAAATTGTCATCTTTTTGCATTTTTTTATAAAGTCTATTTGAAATCTCACCATATTTTTCAAATAACATCATAGTTTTATTTGTTCTTTTTTCATTTGCATTTGCTACAAATTTCAATAACCATTTATATACATTTAAATCTGTTGTAGGATGGACTATTGCAGGGGATTGATTTTTAAGCATCAGTTTTAAAGTATTTGTAACAACGCCAGGATAACTTAATGGAGATTTGTCAAAAGCTGAAAGTAAGCCAGCATTTCCAAATGATGTAGAATTAGTAATATTCCCTTCATCAATAATTGTAACTTCTCGTCCTGCTTTATTTAAAAAGTAAGCGCAAGTTAATCCAACAATACCACCACCAATAATAATTATGTCTTTTTTCATATATTATCCTTCTTGTACTTTTCCCAAAGAATAATATACTAAATTTTTTGTAAATTGGAAGAGAAATTGTATATAGTTTATATAGTTAATGTTTATTTTAAATAAAATATATTAGAGAATTTGTAACTTAATATTTTACTTGAATTGAAAAATTATATTTTCATATTTTAAAGCTATAAAAAAATATAAATAAGGGGATTGATAAGATATAATATAAAAAATATAAGGATATATAAAATTATGACACAGATTAAAAAAGATTTATTAGAAGTTATAGAAAAGACAATGATACCAGAGGTAGAAGCATATCTATATGATTTACATACAATTATTGAAAAAAAAGAACAAACAGAAATACTCCGAAGCTAATACTTAGAAAGAAACTAAATTCAGCCCGTAGATCATGTATAAATTGATTGAGTTTTTGATTCATTAAATAATTGCTTAATCGAATTTGTAAAGGTAAGCTTTTTGTACCTATAAAA
>JBNKRE010000024.1:0-6306 GCA_050296315.1 Halarcobacter sp. | reverse complement strand
ATTGCTAAAAATATTATTGAAAATGTAAGTACTAAAAAGTTTAGAAAAGAGTAAAAGGGTTATTTACCCTTTTATGAAAAACAGTTTCTCTTCCTCACTCACATTCCATATGCAAATAGATGGTTATTGAAAATTAAAAAAGATATTATAGCAATAAAAAAGAATACATTTATTCTCAAAACTAGACCTTTAATTAAAAAATTAAAGAATCATATCTAAGAAATATAGCCTGATTAATGCAAAACGATTGTTTTTTTAAATATATCTATTGTGTAAGAAATTCTATAGACACTCTTAGGCTCATTTTTTATTTTTTTTCCTTGAAGCTTTTGCCATTTTTGATTTTTTCTTTGCTTTTTCTTTATTTAAACTTGCACTTTTTCTAGCATTTACAACTTGTTCTTTTGTAGTAGTATCTTTAGAAAATGCTTTTGGTGTTCCATTTTTTCTTAGTTCAACAAGATTCATTCTTGTACTTTTTACACTATTGTTATTTGAACTTTTAGCCATTTTTTGTCCTGATATTTATTAGCTGGGAATTATAATCTTTTTTAAATAAGCATATGATAAAAACCATAAATATGATTAAAATTACTTATTCTATGAGACAACTCTTCATAAGACCATTCATGAGCAATATATTCCTCCATGATGTATTTTTTTATATATCTCTTCTCTATTTATCTAACTTTTTACATTGCATTTAAATAATTTATATATACACTCAATCAAAATATAAACTATACTTTTATATTCATTGCAATAGTAGATAAAAAATAATAAATGAGAACTTTTTTTGTTTGTTTAATCAAATCAAGCAGTTTAAAATATAAGTGATAATCACTACTCTTTTGAAAGATATTTGACTAATACCTCTTTTGTTTTTATATTTAAAACTTTTAAAACAATATCAAATTTTTCATCTGCCTTTTGTGGACATGATCGTAAAAATTCTCCACTTCTATGTAAAGAGATTTTCCCACTGAAGTCAAGTAAACCAGCAACTTTACCTTCAAGTTCAAAGACAAGATTATTTTGTATTTTTTTTATCTTTTTATATTCACTCAAACTGACATTTTTTAGACTTATAGTGTTTATTTTCTGAATATTTTCTGCTTTTAAATTTTTAAAATAGTTTTTATTTATGTATTCATTTTTTAAATAGGCATTTTTATTTTCAAAAACAGATATCAAATCAGCAAATTTTTCATTTAAATATATTTCCAATATTTTAGATTTTTTATCATACTTTAAATTAAGAGGTTTATTGCTTCTCACTTTAATATTATTAAAACAAAACTCTGTACTCTTTTCATTAGGTTCAATAATCCACCAATTTAAGATTTTATATAATAATACTTCATTATTCTCTAAATAGTATATATCAGATTTATACAGCTCACTATAAGCATAAATATTGATATTTAAAGACAAAAAGAAAATACAGATTAATTTAATCATTTTTTATAGAATCTTTACTTTTTCTAAATAAAAGAACATAGAAAACCTTTACTAAAAACTTAGCTTACAGATAATTATCTACCTAATCAACTTAATTTTAAGTTAATAATGAAGATTCAAACTCTAGTTTTATTAAAATATAATATTAGGATTTATTAATTTTAGATTTAACTTTATTAATAAATTCTTCAACATTACCTTCAATTATATTTCTACATTTTGGAACAATATGTGCACCTCCCAAAGTATTACTTACTAAGATAAAATAATGTTTTTTTGACTCTACTACTTTAGTTATTGCTGATAAATCATATGTAGTTTCATTAACATCTGTCAATTCTTTAAATTTATCTCCATCAATAATTAAAGTATGTTCACAAAGTATTCCTTCACCTTTATATAAGAAAGCAATAATTCCAGATAAAATAAAACTGATTATAGCCATTACCAATATAAATACTACAATTTGAGATAAAATTGAACCTATAATAAATATACTTGAATATCCATCATTAAGCATTTTTAAAAATGACCATACTAAAAAAATAATTAAAACAAAAATTATAGATATCATAATGGATTTAATCATAAATATTGACCTAATTTGGTAATTAAATAAATCTTTTCGTGTATTTATATATTTTATTTTCATTTAAATATTCCTTTATAAAAGATTTTACTATGATTGCTTATTAATGCATAAAACTTTAATACTAAGTTACCCTATAATTATTATCATTATTTTACTATTTTCCATCTTAATAGATATAAAATTAGGATTAAATAGATTTATAATATGTCTTTAGAGCATTAGATTTAAATGAATTATTATCTAAAATACCACCAGACTATAAAATAAATGAAGAGTTTGAAGCAACATTAGGAAAATTGGGGACCGTAAGCGGTACATTAGTTAATAACTAATTATTAAGGTTTTTGCCAGTGACCAGTAATAGTAATCATAGAAAGTAATTTTAAGGTATTACCATAATAGTCTTCTTCATTGATAGATTTTTGATTTATATCCAACCACAAATCATCAAGCCATTGTTGATTAGATTTATCTATTGTAGCAGCTACGGCAAACATTGATACAGAAGCCATTGAGTCAAAGCCACTCTCTACTGAATGTTTACCATCCAAAGTGTAAGTTTCTGCAATATTCTTAGGATTACCACCACTAGCTTTTTTGATCCAGTTATTAATTGGTACTAAAGCATCATGTGCTCTTTGCTCATTGTAAAGTATATAGTCAAGGGCAATACGCCAAGGGTAACGAACTGCATTCCAAGAGTACTCACCATCCCCCTCACCTTCAATAAAATTAGGTTCTGCTGGCTGAGGATTGCTAGGAACATTAACAATGAAGTCAGGAATTAACGACGTATTCTGGCTGAATGAATTGCGAAGATGATTTATGATTAAATAAGTTTGTTCCCTCACTAAATACCAACTGTAATCTCCACTGCTGTCAGCAAATGCTTTAAAATGCGAAACCATAAAATCGGAAGATCTCGTTGTGTGAGAATATTGACCATCATCAACACGATCAACCCAATCACCAATGCGTACAAACTGATTTACAGGATCAATTTCTAACTGTTTAATTGCTGAAATAACCTTGTCTGCCTCATTTTTATAATTAATATCGCCTGTACTCCCCCATTTACTATCGGCTAATAAAAGTGCATATGCTATATCGAGGTCACCATCAGTAGCACTATTATCTCCACCAACATCTTCTCCTGCATTTTCACATGTTTTCAATTGATTCCAAGCCATTAAGCCTGGATTTGATTTTGCTGGATGGTCATGAAAAAAAGAGACCATGCCGTTAAATATTTCTTGTGCATCAGAATCAAAATCCGCCATCATCACAGTAATCAACATACCATAACCATGTCCTTCAGAAATACTCAATGTTGAATCCGCAGTTCCACCTTCTACAGCTTTACCATCTCCTGCTACATCAACATAGTAACGTCCATCTCCACACCCTTGACGCAAATAAGTTGCTTTCCATTCTTGATAAAAGTCAGTCAGCTGAGTATCAAGTTCTACTTGCTTATACGTGGGTTTAATAACTTCTGGTTGTTTGATGTCACCTTGATTCGTACTACCACCACATGCAATTAATATAAAACTTATTAGACCACTTATTAATATTTTATAAAATATTTTCATCTTGATTACTCTTATTCCCTTTTAATGTGATTTTGAGATAGTAGCTCTTCAAACTGAAAGATTTCATCGTCATTTTTTCTACAATGTTTCATCATCTTTTACCCCATTTCAACTGAGCTTATCTCTGATTCTCCAAAATTCGATTTCGTTCATGACTATATTTAGTGATTAACGTTTACCTTAAAAATAAATAGCATATCAGCTAGTTATTTCTCTCAAAGGTTTTGTTATATTCTTTATTTTATTTCCTAAAATATTAGCAAGATAATATGAAAATAACATTATAAAAATGATATGACAATATAATGTAGAATTTTGTTTAGTTTTTCAATAATCATAATTTTTTGTTCTCTAAGTTTCATTCAAACTGGAATGAGTTTAAGATACATATATACTTCATACGAAAATAATTCTTTTAAAAATGCTGACATAAAAATGTAGATTTAAAGGTACATATAAAAGAACCTAGTAGTTCATCAATATATGGTGATACGGGAAATTTAAACTCTATAAATAGTATTTCATATTTAAATCTTTTATCATAATCGTAAACTATAATATTTTTTATCCCAGAACTTTAACTATATTAACTGATATTAATAATATAAATTTTTATTATTAGCTATTCGTAATTACTCTTTATGTAAATTTGTACATAAACTAAAAAGGAGTATTTATGAAAAGTTTACTTTTATCCTCAGTTCTATCATTGTGTTTGCTTTCAAGTTTAAATGCATATGAATTAAATGGTAATTTAGACGTAAAATGGACAGGATTTAAAACTGAAAAAAAAGTTCCAGTATCTGGAACATTTAACGATATTGAACTGAAAATTAAATCTTCAGATGATTTATCTGAATTTTTAAAAAGCTCTATGGTTATAATAAAGTCAGATTCCTTTGAATCTAAAAATCCTGCAAGAAATATCAACATTACTTCAACACTGTTTTCATTAGCTAGTTCAAAAACTATTGAGGGTTCAATAACAAATGTAGATGAAAAGCAAAATAGATTAACACTTGATGTTACTATGAATCAAGTATCAAAGGCTGTTCCAATGATGTATAAAATAAGTGATGGAAAAATTATTGCAAAAGGAACAATTGATATTTTAGATTTTAATATGAAAAATTCATTTATGGCTTTTGCCAAAAAATGTGCAGCTTTTCATGAAAATAAATCTTTCTCTGATGTAAATATAGAATTTACTATCCCATATAAATAAGATAAGCTTAACAGCTTATCTTAAAACTAAAAATAATATAAACAAGAACCAATCCTTTATATGAGTTTTACAAAACTTTTGCCTGCAAACAGGATTAACATCCAAAACAATAAATGAACTAAAACCAATATATAATTTTTTCCAAATACAACTTCTATATACTTTCTTCTAAATTCCAACTATTCTCTAAACTTCTAAATCCACTAATCCCATGATAATCTTCTTTTGAGATAGTATGATCTTTATTATAAACTTTAAATCTTGTATCACGCAATGCATAAGGACGATAACTTTCAACTTCAAAAAATCTATCTATTACACTATGATGAATAATTGGAAAATCACGTGATGAAGGAAGATCATCCACATTTACTCTAACTAATCTTGGAGCTAAAGTTTTTTTAGATATACCTGCTCTTTGTTGTTCATGCATTTTGCCACTAATAAAATCAAAAATTTCTAAATCATCTTTACATATAGTTATTTCATCATCAACTTTTAATTTATCATATTCAATCTCTTCAATTGAAAGTAATTTTAAATCAGAACTAACACAATCACACATAAATTGTAAGGTTATATCAGATAATGCATCAAACCAGTATCCACCACCAATATCAGAATGAACACCAGCAAACCATACTTCTAATACTCTATTATCTTTATTAAATAAAGTTGGTTGAAAAGCGATTCTTTTTTCATCAATAGAAACCAAGTGAACTGCTTTTTCTACATGATTTGATAAAGTTCCATTTTCAAATACAACCCCACTTGAAGGATATGTATCACTTTTCAAATCTAAAGAACCTCTTGTTGCAGCAACTGTATCAAATACACCAAGAAACTTAACTTTATATTCTGGATTTAATTGACTTGCAAATCGTCTTGCAATAGCTGCACCACGACTAAATCCAAATATGTATATCTCTATATCATTTTTATCAAATTTACTCAAATCTTCATTTGCATCAGCAATAATATCTGACATATCTCCATAAGGAGGAGCAAACAATGCATTAAATTTTTGAATAAACCAATTACCTCGTGTACCAACTCCACTATAATAAAAACTCTCCTGAGTACTTTTATCTATTTTACTACTTGTACCTTTTGGTAATATCCCACCTAAAAAACAATATAGTTTCAAAACATTAGAAATACTTGTATCTGTAAAAAAATCTTGCGAATCAGTAGGATCATTCGAAGTACCATCAAAACAAAAAATCACCTTTTTCATTATTCTACTCCTTAAATAAATATATTAATTGTAGAATAAAGGTGTCACAATTAGCGTCACAAAGTAAAATATATTTGATAAATATTTAGATTAAAAGTGAAAATTCATCCTCTAGGGTGTAATTTTTAATTTTATAAAGAAATTATGTTAGAATATTAATATAGTAAAATAAAAGGTAAAACCATGAATCTATCTAGTA
>JBNKRE010000023.1:0-11370 GCA_050296315.1 Halarcobacter sp. | reverse complement strand
AAATAAGTAAATAAAAACATGGCCAGCTCGGCTGCAAGGCTAGATGGGCCAAAAGGCTTGGGCTGCGCAGAAATAAAAGAAAGAGTTTTTTTCTGTTTTTCTTTAGGTTTGTAAACTACAGTTTCTATATTATCTTCAAATTTTTCACTACTCATCCCAAATAATCCTTGTGTCAAATCTACTTGCTGCAATCATTGTTAATATTACTACTAAGGCAAAAGATGTGGCAGCTATTCCACCTTTTATATTAAATATCTCATTTATTTGTACAGTTGAAGCTAACAATGCGACAACATAAATATCTATCATAGACCACTTTCCAATTAATTCTATAAAATGAAACATTTTTAACTTTGTTTTATTCTTAAAAGGGGTTTCAATCCATAACGATATAAAAATAAACATCAATCCTAAAAGCTTAGTTAATGGGATTATTACACTTGCAGTTAAAATTACAATTGCAATAAAATAATCCCCATGATTTAAAAAAGCGATTACCCCTTCAAAAATAGTACTACTCTCATTTAAACCAAATCTTGTAACTTCCATCATAGGATAAATCATTGCTGGAATAAAAAGTAATAAAGCACTTATAACTAAAGCTAGGGATATTTGTAATGAATCTTTAACCCTTTTTGTAACTGTGTATTCACATCTATCACATTTAAATGGAGTATAGTCATCTCTTTTATATACTTTATGACAGTTTCTACAAGATATTAAAACCATTATTTAAACACGCTTTTCACTTCAAATTTCTTGTTTGACATATAAAATAAAAATAGATAAAAAAGCATAATATAAAATCCAATATCAAATCTTGTACTTGAAACCATACCAGCTAATTTTATATATGTAACTATAATACTTACTACAAAAACCTCAACAAAACCCCACGCTTTAAAAAAATGAAATCCATTATATAAACTTTTATTGGAAAATATTTGGAACTTTTGATTTTCTTGAATAAATGCAAAGATTATAACAAGTGAATTTAATATTGGTGCTACTATAACTGTAAAAAAACCCAACATTGAGACAAAAATAAAACCTTCATCAAAAAGAGTTTGGAAGGTATTAAAAAGTGTTGTTTTTAAAATATTCCCATTAATAGAAAGACTCATTAAGGGATAAATATTTAGAAGTATTAAAAGAAGTAAAGATGATAAGGCATAATACAAAGAATCTTTTGAGTGGGTATTAAATAGTTTTATTTTACTAGAGCATCTAGGGCAAATAGCCCTTTTAGATTCAACTTTAATAAATAGACCACAGTTTTTACATTCTATAATTTCATTCATAATTTATATTTTTTTATAAATTATATCTTTTTTTTCTTCAATATTAATTTTTTAAACTTATACTAACTTTCTATTTCTAAAAGATATTGCTATTAATGCTAAAACTACTATTATTGTAACTGGTACAAATGTTGGAATTGGTATAGGGTCACCTGCAGCATATGAATGTAATCCAGTTAAATAATAATTAACGCCAAAATATGTCATCACAATAGAAGCATAAGCAACTAAAGATAAAGATGAAAATAGATAATTTGAGGCTAAACCTTTGATATATTGTAAGTGTAAAATCACTGCATAAATCATAATTGAAACTAAAGTCCATGTTTCTTTTGGATCCCATCCCCAATATCTTCCCCAAGATTCATTTGCCCAAATTCCACCAAGAAAGTTTCCTATTACAAGTAAAACTATACCTATAATCATTGACATCTCATTTATTCTTCTAGCTTCTTTTATTGATACTTTTAAAGATTCTTGTTTTAAATCATTTTTATTTTTATCTAAAAAGATATATAAAACTAAAGTTAAAAAACCTAAAAGTGCACATAAAGCCAAAAAGCCATAACTTGCAGTTATTACACTAACATGAATTGTTAACCAATAAGATTTTAGAACTGGTGTTAAGGTTGTAATTTGTGGTTCAAGCCATGAAAGATGTGCCACAAAAAGAGTAATACCACTTAACAGTGAAGTTGTTGCTAAAGCAAGAATTGATTGTTTGGAAAAGATTATTCCAGATAAAACAATCGCCCAGGCAATATAAATCATAGATTCATAACCATTTGACCAAGGAGCATGTCCTGAAACATACCATCTTAAAGCTAAGCCAAATGTATGGACAAAAAATAAAATTACAAATAGTGATAAAAAGATTTTTGAGATTTTTTCTAATTTTACCATTGGTTTAAATATTTTATAAAATACTAAGGCCAATAAAACAAGTCCTAAAATCAAATAAACTGGTGTTAAATTCTTAAAAACATTGTATTTATTAAACATCAACTCCGCATCTACCTTAAACTCATTTGGCATAACATTTTTGCCATATTTATTTTGATAATCTACAATTTTTAATAAGGCATAATCAGCTTTTTCCCAAGTATCTTTATTTTCATTTGCATCTTTTAAAGCAATAAAATAGTTATCCATTAAATTTGCAATTACCCTAGCCTCTTGCTTTTGTAAGGCTCCAACTCCATCATTTATAACTGAAATTGCTAATGTAGGGTCTAACCATTTATTGTTTTTATCTTCTACCTTTGGAAATAGTTTTAAAAAAGCTCCTGTAAAAAGATTATAAATGATATTTAATCTTTCATCTACTTTGATAAGTTCTTTATCAAATTTTGTTCTTTGCGAAGGTTTTTTTTGATTTGCTATTTCTAAATCATCTTCAAATTTATAGTTACCAAATTGATTATATACATTATCAAAACTAAAGTACTTATCACTTAGGTTTATTCCCAATACTTTTTTTAACTGCTCATTTTTAACTTTTATTATCGGAAGTTTTTGCCAAGCTCTAGGATTTATTATCATACTTATAAAAAGTTGATTTGCATTTAATCCATATAAAGACTCTTTTCTAATAACCTTATTCATAATCTCAATTGCCAAAGAATTTATTGGTTTAATTCTTCCTTGGTAATCTTGAATTAAAACTTTTCCTAATTTATTTGCATGGTTTATATCAATATTTTTTATAATCTTTAAATCAGATATATTTTCTTGTGCTTTTAAATCTGAACCAAATAAAAATAAAATGCTTAGAACTATAGCTGTAGAGATATTTTTAAGTTCATATTTTTTATTTGCTAGTTTTCTAAATCGACCATTTTTCATAAATAAACTTAAGAATAATCCTGTAAATAATAAGGCATATCCGATATAAGTAGGAATCACACCTGGATCTTTATTTATAGATAAAATAGTCGCACTTTCATTCATAGTGTATGAACTTTGGAAAAATTTATACCCTTTGTAATATAAAGTATTATTCATAGAGATTGTTTGTTCAAAGCTTATATCCTCTTTTGTATCATAAACTTTCACATCACTTGAATATGCTGATGGTGAATTAGAACCAGGGTATCTTTCAAGTTTGAAATCTCCTAAATATATTGAAAAAGGAAGTTCTAAAATTTTTGCACCCCATGAAAGTTTTAAAGTTTTTCCATCATTAAGTTTTATAGTTTTTGTATAACCTTCATTTGAACCACCCTTTCCAAAAAGTGCCACATCTTGAACTTTACCCTTATTGTTAAGTTCGACTATAACTGCATTTAAAACCTTCTCTTTTTTCACTAACTCTTTTTTTAAACTAACTACCTCAACTTTTCCTGAAGCTGAAAAATCAGGAGTTGCAAATCTTGTTTGAGCTACAGTATAAATCACATCATCTCTTAAAGGCAATGCTTCATTTGCTTTTATAGTTCCTCTTTTTGTTCCATCCATATACTCAAATGAAAGACCAATATTAGATTTAATATATACTTTTTTATCTTTTGTTATAAAATAAATTTTTGATTTACTTTCATCTTTTATCTCTTTATTTAAAGAAAAGTTTGCAAATTTTGATTCATAAATTTTTTCATTTTGTAAATCAATACTTTTTGCTCCTGCCATACTTGTAATAATCAAATTTACTAATGGTTTTCCATTTTCAACTGTGATAATTTTTTCAGCGGCATTGGGAACAAATCTTTTAAACCTTAAATTGATATCTTCATTTATATCAAAATCAAAATCTGTTTGAGATAGTTGTGTCATTAGAACTTTTTGATCTTTTTTTAAAAGTTCTTTATTATCTTTATTAAAAAGAGTTGCTTGAATATATTCATCATTTGATAACATTTTGTTTTGGATAGTTGATTCAGGAATTGTCATAATTGCTTCAAATCCTACATATCTTGTTAAAGCACTTCCTATAAGTAAAAAAGCAAAAGAGACATGGATAAAAAATATAAAAAACTTTTTAATTTTGTACATTTTAAACCATATGATATTTAATATAGAACCAATAGTTAAAACTACCATAATTAGTTCAAACCATGTTTGATTATATACAAAAGATCTAGCAGATAATGTACCATAATCGTTTTCAATAAAAGTTCCAACAGCACATGCGAGTGCAAATAAAAGCATGAATACAGTCATAACTTCAATAGAAAAAAGATTTTTCAATAGTCTTTTCAATTTTTTTCCTAAATAATATTTATAATTAATGTTCTTAATAAATAACACCTAAAATATCAATAGGAGGAGAATGAATAGGTGTTATTTATTAAAAACAGTAGAAGAGAGGGATGAAATCCCCTCTTCTAAAAACAGTAAGTTTTGGAAGGATTAATCGTAAGATGTTTTATCTTCAATACCTTTTGTTGATTCTGGATTATAAATCCCTTTTTCTTGAGCTTCTTTTTTCCACTCAATTAAAAGACCATTTTTAAATTTCTTTTTATCTTCAACTAATTTGTCAAATGGTAAGCCAATAATTTCTTGAGCTTTCTCTTTAGAATCAATAGTTGGTGCTACATAATCTGCTGCTCCATGTTTAGCTAAAATTTTAGCTAATTTAATTCTTGCATTTCCTGCTTTTTCTAATGCAGTACCTAAAACTCTTAAAGTCTCTTCTGGTGCATGGAAGAATGCTGGGTGTGATGCAACTGCATAATCCCATCTCCATTGCGCATGTCTAATATCTTTTAACACAGGAGCCATTTCAGCTTCAGTTGCTCCAACTTCCCAAGCTTTTCCAGCTTCTAAGTGTGCAGCGGCAATTTGTGCCATAGATTTTTTATGTAACTCAGTTTTTCTTTTCTTTTTCTCTGCAATTGTTGCAAGTAAAGATTTTTCAGAAACTCTGTGACAAGTCATACAAGTATTTTCCATATTTTCTAATGGATTACCTATATTATGATCTGTATATTTAACTCCACCCTCTCTTTTGTAAGGCATGTGACAATCTGCACATGAAACGTTTTTTTTACCATGAGCACCTGTTAAATACATCTCGTACCCTGGGTGTTGAGTTTTTAACATTGGAGTTTTAGAAATTTTGTGTGTCCAATCTTTAAAGTTAATGTTATCATAATATCTTTCCATATCATCAACAGTTGTACCTTCAGCCCAAGGTAATGTAACTACTGCAGCTTTTCCACCGTTAGGAGTGTCAGTTTTTTTGAAATAATATTCAACGTGACATTGAGCACAAACCATTGTTCTCATCTCTTGGTGAGTTGCATCAGCTAATGAAGTTAAACCAGCAGCTTTTAAACCATCATCTAGATATTTTCTGTTAACTTGCAGTTCCATAGTTTTAGGGTTATGACAATCCACACAACCAATAGGATTAATAATGTCAGAACCATATTTTGCCCATTTACCAGTAAAATACTCTAAATCACCTTGCTCATTCATAATTCTTGGTACATCTGGAGATTTACAAGTCCAACATGCAGTTGGCATAGGACCAGTTTTACCATCTACTGGTGCACCAGTTCTTAATGTATTTCTATTATCTTCGATTGCATAGAAGTGCCCTCTTGGAGCATTATAATCTTTTGCAAATCCATATCCAGCCCATAATACTGCCAACTCTGGATACTCTTTTAACATATCATCTATGTCATCGCTTTCTTTTGTTTTTTTCCATGAGTCATATTGTCTTGGATAAAACTTTTTAAACTCTTCATTTTTTGTTTGCCATCTGTCAACTTGTGGTACAGAGTTTATGATTTTTTGTTCTTCTTTCTTCTCATTAATAGATGCAATTAATGCTGTTAAACAACCAATTGCTATTAATGAAGCAGCAAGTAACACTTTAAACTTCTTCATCTTCCTTCCCCTTCTTATTTCATTCTTTCTTTAACACCAATACTATATGGAGTTGATGTTAAACTACGTACTTTGCCATGAGGTGTGAACTTATGACAATCCCAACACTTTCGATCACTATTTAAACTATACTCATCACCACTATGGTAATTTTTTGCATTAGCTCCCATTTGAGATGTTAAATCTCCATGACATCTAATACAATTTGCTTGTACTCTACTTGCACCATCTTCACTTATGTCAATATTATTTTCATAAGTGTTCATTGTAAATGCTACCGAGTGATTCCATCCGTCAATTGCTTTTGCTTTGTATTTAGCAACCACATCTCCAACAGGCAAGTGACAATCAACACAGCTTGCAACATCTTTGTGTGAACTTTTAGACCACGTTGCATATGCTGAGTTCATGGTGTGACAATTAATACATGCCTTTGGATCACTAGACAGATATGACAACATTTTAGATGCATATACCGTATAACCAAATAAACCAACAGCGATAAGAAAACTTAAAATTGAACCGTAAACAACAATTTTGTTTCTTTCCATTCTTAATCCTTTAAACTGCATTGAAAGTATAAGAATTTTTTAAAGAAGTTTCCTTGACCTAAATCAAGAATGAATAATTATTTATACTATAAAAAGGTGCTTTTTGATGTAAATTATTTTTTACCTAAACTTATATGATTTACAATAATCTCTTTTTAAGTTCTTGTTTTTTTATAAAAATACCTTTTTTTAGAGCTTTAGTAGAATTAAATATAAGTAAAGTTTATACTAATATTTAAAGTAATCTTTATAGTTGGATTTTTAATAATTTTTATAAATAATTTTTGATTAAAATTTTGAATTAAAAATTTCTTTTTCTTAACCTAAATCAATTTTTATTTAATTTTATATTGTTATTATTATGAATAATTATTCACATAAAGGTAAATCATGTTTAAAAAATTGACTTTAGGATGTTTATCAATCCTTTTATCAACAAACTTAGCGTATGCATTAAATGAACCCCATGAAGTAAAAGTTTTAGAAAGCATAAATAGTGGCGCTTATACTTACTTAAAAGTAGAAGAAAAAGGCGAACAATATTGGGCTGCTATTATGAAAACACCAATAAAAGTTGGTAGTTCAATCACTATAAAAGAGCAAGTTTGGATGAAAAACTTTAAAAGCAAAACATTAGATAAAACTTTCGATAAGATTTTATTTGCAATGTATCCTAAAAAAGCTATTTCAGGAGTTGATAATATTCACTCTATTCATGGAGATATGATTAATAAAAAACAAAAACAAGCCATGAAACCAAATCCAAAATTCAATGAAAAAGTTGTTGTGGCTAAAGGTTCTGCTATAAAAACAACTATCTCTGAGATTTTTTCTAATAAAGACAAATTTAAAAACAAAAATGTAGAGATTCAAGGTGAGGTTTTACAAGTCTCAAATAAAGTTATGGGTAATACTTGGGTTAAAATTTATGATGGCAAAGAAGCTGTTATTTTTAGATCACCTAATGAAGATGAAAAAATTGCAGTTGGAAACAAAGTAAAAGTTGTTGGGACAATTAATACAAATGTAGATTATGGTTTTGGTTATGCCTATGAAGTTATTGGAGTAAATGGTAAATTTGAAGTAATTAACTAAAAAGTAGTAGAGATTTCTACTGCTTTTTATACATTTCTTATAACTTTATTTCTTCCTGTTCTTTTTGCGGTATATAGTAAATCATCTGCATTTTGAAGAATCTCATCAATATACTCTTCTTTATTTTTATTTGAACTAATTCCAATAGAGATTGTAAATTTTACCTCAATATTATTTATTTTCATTATATTTTCATCACATTTTTTTCTAATCTTTTCAGCTAAATAAGAAACATACTCTTCATCTTTATCAAATAAAGATATACAAAACTCTTCTCCCCCTATTCTTCCAAAAACTGCATCTTTATCAATTATTGATAAGATAGTTAAACAAAACTCTTGTAAAACACTATCTCCTATAGCATGACCATAATTATCATTTATCTTTTTAAAATGATCAATGTCAATTAATAATACAAAGTAATTTTTATTCTCTTCATTTGCTTTAGTTAAAAGATCTTTACTCTGTAGAAAAAAAGATCTTCTATTTTTGATATTAGTTAATGAATCTATGGTAGATAACTTATATAATTCTTTGTTTTTTTCTTCTATAAGTCTAATACTATTATCAAGGTTTTCAGTTCTTTTTTGAACCTCAAGTTCAAGTTTTTCATTGTATTGTTGTAAAGTTTTTTGTTTTATATAAGATGAATACATAAATAAAGCTAAAAGAATAGTGATAATAAGATTATAATAATAAGTTACACGTAAACCATCATCTAATACATCAGCAGTGTTTACAGTTTCTAAATTAAATAAAAATCTATCCTTTGAGAAAAATCCAATATTACTATAGATTTTGTTATCTTCAAAATATGAATATGAATTTATTCTTTTAATATCTTTATTCTCAATAGTATTAACATAATTTTTTTCTGGTTTTAGCAAGCTTAATTTAGTTTGCTCAAAAACATTAGATATATTTTTAATATACTCTTCATCAATAATTTTTAGAGAATATATAAATCCATTTGAGTCACCTTGCCCATCACTTTTTTTTACTTCAAGTTTAACAAGAATAAACAGCTTTTTATTAATAGATTCAATTGAATAAAAATTATCAATATCTTTTAATAAATCAATTACTTTTATCATAAAACTATTCTTATCTAAAATATTCATATTTTTAGTATATTTATTAAAAATAATATTATTGGCTTTATCAGTATAAAAAATCATATCGATATTTAAGTCAGATAAAGTAGATGTACCTTCTCTAAAATTTTCGTAAATATAAGATCCATTTTTATCATTGATAAAGTTGTAAGTATCATCCCATTTACTGTAATCATTTATAACATTTTTTAGATTACTTATTTCTGTATCAAAATTAGATAGCACTGCGTTTATATTTACATTATTTTTTTTAGTCTCAATATTTTTATAGTTTGGAATAATCATCCCATACGATATAAGCCATAGGATAATTATGAAAAAAATAAATATCAGTGTAAAATTTAATTTGATAATTTTTAACCCATTCATTTTATTACCTTTTGATAAAATAATTATACTCATTAATAGTACTTAAATAGTATCATTTTAAAAATCTATCAAATAAAATAAAATCACAATTTTATTGGTTTTTTGATATGATTATAAATTATTATTTTAAATTAATTAAAAGTAACCCTCATGAAAAAAGTTCTTATAACATTATTTTTTATTATTTTTTTATTTAAAGAATCCTATGCTTTAGAAAAAGTCACTCTTCAATTAAAATGGTTTCATCAATTTCAATTTGCAGGATATTATGCCGCTAAAGAGAAAGGTTTTTATTCAGATGTGGGTCTAAATGTGGAAATCAAACAAAGAGACATAAACTTTAATAATATTGAACAAGTAATAAATAATGAAGCTCAATATGGTGTAGCAGATTCAGTATTATTACTCTACAGAGCAAAAAAAGAACCTGTGATTATTGTTAGTCCTATATTTCAACATTCGCCAAGTATTTTATTTACTCTAAAAAGTAGTGGCATAAATTCACCATATAAACTAAACAACAAAGATGTTCTATTTTATGAAAATGATACTGATGGTTTTTCTATTTTAGCAATGTTAAATAAGCTTAATGTTAAAGCAAATTTAATAAGAAAAAGAGAAAAAAATGATTATACAAAAGTATTAAACAATGAAGTAATATCTTCTGCAGGATATTTAAGTAATGAACCATTTTATTTAAAAGAAAGAAATATTGAATTTAATATCATAAATCCTATGAACTATGGTTTTGATTTATATGGAGATATGCTTTTTACAAATGAAAATGAGATTATCAATCATCCAAATAGAGTAAAAAAATTTAAAGAAGCAACTTTAAAAGGTTGGAATTATGCCTTAGAAAATAAAGAAGAGATTATAAACTTAATTCATAAAAAATATAATAATGTAAAATCTATAAAACATCTAAGATATGAAGCAAATGTAATAGATAAATTAATCTCTAAAGACACTGTGCCATTAGGTTCAATTGATGAAGGAAGGATTCAATATATTTCTAGTATTTATAAAGAATTTGGTTTAACAAAAAAAGATTTTAATATAAAAGATTTTATTTTTGAAAACTACAAAAAAGATGAAAATAAATTTTCAAATTTATCTGTAAAGGATAAAAAATCAAATGAAAATGATAAACTTTATAATGAACTTACTCAAAAAGAAAAAGAGTTTTTAGAAAAACATTCTTTGATTAGATTTAAAGTTCCATCCAATAATCCACCTTTTTCTTTTCAAGAAAATGGCATTGCACAAGGTGTTGCTGTAGATTATGTTAGAGAAAGTGCTAAAAATGTAGGACTAGATGTTGAATTTATTATTAATGATGACCCTGTCTTTGAATCTTATGATCATATAAATACTACTAGAAAAAAGTATGATTCTGTTTTATATGCAGTTGAAAGTTCTGATAGAAAAAGAAAATTATCATTTGGTATACCATATTTATCTTATCCTTTAATGATTGTAAGTAATAGTAATAATCCATTTATTTCATCATTAAAGGATTTAAAAAATAAAACAATTGTATTAGAAAAAAGATATTTAACTAATAATTGGATAAAAAAAGACTATCCTGATATTAAAATAATAAATGTAGAAAATACATTAGAAGCTCTGAAAATGTTAAATAAAAATAAAGTAGATGCTTATGTAGGGAATGGTTTATTAACTAGCCATTTAAGTGCTATACATGAACTAAAAAATGTAAAAATAGTAGCACCTTCAGGATATGGAAATGTAAAGTTTAGTTTTACATCACCTAAACAATGGCCTGAATTAAGTTCTTTATTAAGTAAGGGGTATTCAAAAATATCTCAACTTGAACATAATAATATTCGTCAAAAATGGTTATCTCTAAGAACTATTGAAAAAGTTAATTATACAATTATTTGGAATATTATATTAGTATCAATTTTGATATTAATAATATTCTTTTGGTGGAACAGAAAAATACATCAAGAGAAAAACAAAACGAAAAAAGTCTTAGAAGAGTTAAAAAAATCTCAAAAAAAATTGATACAACAACATGAATTAATCCTAGTGCAGTCTAAAAATGTTGCAATTGGTGAAATGATAGGAAACATT
>JBNKRE010000022.1:0-12870 GCA_050296315.1 Halarcobacter sp. | reverse complement strand
CTATTGTTAAAGACACTCCTGATACTGTTGTTACTATTTATCATGACAGTGATGGCAATAAAAAGGTTTGTGTTGAATCTGGTTCTGCTGCTGTGCAGCCTAGTTTATAATAAAAACTTAGATAAAAGAGAGTAAATTCTAAGAGATTAGCTCTCTTCTATCACCTTCTTTTTTGATATTACCAAACTTATCCATATATTCTAAATAGGCAATTAGATATTTTCTACTCACATCTAAATTTTCTTTGAAAAGTTTTATATCTATATATCCATTTGATTTAATTATATTGTTTATGAGTTGAACAACTTTTGCTAAATTTTCATGGTGAATAAATAGATTGTGTTGTAATCTAACTACATGTTTTTTCACTGTAAGTGATTTTAGGATATTGTCACCCATTTTTCTATCTATATCCATCTCCTCATAGATATTATATGGGGCTGTAGGAGTGAATTCTTCATGAAGTAATCTTGAAAGGATACTCTCCTCTAGTATAGTTTTAAAATCTATTTTTATATTTGCATTCTTATATAGGTTTCCATCTTTTATCAAAAAATTTTCTTCAACTAATTCATTTAAAACTAATTGGATAAAACCTTGACTTGCCCATTTCATTCTAAAATGTATTGAATTATTTGAAAGTAGGGCATATTGATTTTTTGTATATATGTTTTTTATCATTGATTTGATTAAATCTTTTGTTTCAATTGGATATAAAACCAAATCATTTTCATCTATAAAAGTATTATCTAAAGTTTTTGCAAACTCTAAAGCTTCTTCATGGCTTAAGGCAAACCTTTGAGCAGAAGATATTAAACCTAAACCTTTTTTATGGGCATTTAATAGAACCTTGTATGCAAGTGTTATATTCTTTTTTTCTAAAGCTTCTAGTAGTTGAAGTTTTTGACTTTTTTTCATTGGGTCAGCTACAGGGTTTAATACTATCCCCCCAGCAATTGTATCGTTACCCTGCCTTATAATAAGTTTTTCTTTAAATACAGTATAAATAGGTTTATTAAGTTTCAATATACAAAAACCTGAGTTAAGAGATTCTTTTGACTCAAAAAGTAAAACTTTTGCTTCAATTCTATTAGCACCTATAAAAATAGAGTAAGTTTGATTATGTCTTAATTCTTTATTTTGTAGAGTTTTAAAAGAGATGTCAATATTATCAAAGCCTCTAAGAAAACCTTTTTTAGAGATTAAAAATCCTTTTTCAATCTCACTTGTTTTTATTCCGGAAAGGTTTATTGCAGTTCTATTTGAGATATTCGCAATCTCTTCATCCTTTCCATGAACTTGTAGATTTTTAATTTTTACCTCTTTTTTAATATCACAAATAAAAAGTTTTTCGTCTACTTTAATTGGTTTACCAAGTACCGTTCCTGTAACAATAGTACCAGCGCCTGGAGTGGAAAAAACTCTATCAACATAATATCTAAAGAAATTCTCTTCTATTTTTGTATTTGCATTCAATGAAAATAATTTTTCTTTTAATTCTTCAATAGATGTTTTATCAAAGATAGAAACACAACTTGTAAATAAAAGATTAAAATCAAACTTTATTAAGTATTCTTCTATCTCATCAACTATATTAGGTAACTCTTTTTCATCCACTAAATCTTTTTTGGTGATAGTTAAAATAGCGTTTTTTACACCTAAAAGATTTAATATTTGAAGGTGTTCAATTGTTTGTGGCATAATTTTTTCAGATGCACTTACTACAATCATAACGCAATCAAAGCTAAATGCTCCTGCAATCATATTTTTTACAAGTTTTTCATGACCTGGAACATCTATGAAAGCCACATTTTGTTTTCCATTTGAAAGATTTGAGAAACTTAAATCAATAGTAATCCCTCTTTGTTTCTCCTCTTTTGTTGTATCACCTTCAAAACCATTTAAGGCTTTGATTAAAGCAGTTTTCCCATGATCGATATGTCCAGCTGTACCAATGATATAGTTATTCATTTATAATCTCTTTTATACTCAAAATTAAAAGTTCTAAATCTTCCTCTTTTATAGTTCTAAAATCTAAAATAAATTTTTCATTTTCAATTCTACCAATAATATTTTTTGCTCTAAAAAGTTTTTCTATTTTGTTTGGTTTGTAGTTTTTAAGCTCTAAACTTAAAGCGATAGTTGGGATTTTTTTATTTGGAGTTGTCCCTCCACCTATAACTGTTTTTGTTTCTATAAGCTCACATTTACATATATCATTAAGTGAAGTTTTTATAATTGAAGCATTTTCTTTTAATTTTTCTATTGGTTTTAACAACATTTTTAAAGTTGGTATCTCCTCATAGTTTTTAAGAAGAATTGATTTCATATTTTCTTCAAGTAGGGCGAGAGTTAGTTTATCAACTCTTAACATCCTTAAAAGAGGGTTTTTCTTTAGCTTCTCTATATATTTTCTTTTTCCAACTATAATTCCAGCTTGCACTGAACCTAATAATTTATCTCCTGAAAAACTTAAAAGGGAAGGATTAAATTTCATATAATCTAATACAGAAGGTTCTGTTTCTTTTAATCCATAAGGTAAGTCAATTATATGACCACTTCCCATATCATAATAATCAATTAGTTCATTGTCTTGTGCAACTTTTACTATTTTTTCAAACTCAACTTCACTACTAAACCCTTCTATTGAATAGTTTGACTTATGTACTTTCATAAGCATTGCAGTATTTTCATTTATTGCATTTTCATAATCTCTTAGATGGGTTTTATTTGTTGTTCCGATTTCTTTTAAAACTGCACCACTACTACTCATTACATCAGGAACTCTAAAGCTTCCACCTATTTCAACTAGTTCTCCGCGACTTACAACCACCTCTTTATTTTGGGCAAAAGTGTTTAATACTAAAAATACAGCACTAGCATTGTTGTTTACTATTAAAACATCTTCACATCCTAAAAGTTCACAAACTATTTTTGAGATATGTGAGTATCGTTCTCCTCTTTTCCCCTCTTTAAGATTGTATTCTAAGTTATTATATGAGGTTGCTATTGTTTTTACTTTTTCAAAAGTGTTTGCATCTATCAAACTTCTACCAAGATTCGTATGAACAATAACTCCTGTTGCATTTATAACTTTTTGTAAAGAGGGTTTTGTTATCTGTTCATATTTTTTTATGATTTTTTCTATTAATTCTTCTTCATTAATATTAGTGATTTTATTATTCAAAATATCTTCACGTAAATTTTGTAAAACCTCTTTTGTTATAGAAGTAACTAAAGGTTTTGATAAATTATTAAAGGCATTATTTAAAACAAATTTATCAACTTTTGGAATAGATTTTAGTAAAATCATTTTTACCCTTTTAGAGTTTTTTAATCTTTTTATATGTAGAATTCTATTCTACTTTAAAATTTGGGGGGCATGTGATCCTGGTGGACACCACAGGCTTCAACCCTGATTGGCGGTTTTTGTGTAAACGCCGCGGTAGGTTCGATTCCTACGCCTTCTCGCCAAATTTTAGTATATGATTATAGGAGTTACACCTCTTGGTATAACCTCTCCAATAATTGTTGCATAACCATAAGTTAATTCTTCAACTTTTTTAATATATTCTTTAGCATCTTCTTTATCCATTGCTATTAATAATCCACCTGAAGTTTGGGCATCACAATACATTTGATAACATTTAGAAGTTGGACACATAATAGTTGTTTTATCTTCTAAATATTTCATATTTCTTTTGGTTCCCCCTGGAATTACACCTTGTTCAGCTAATTCTTGTGCATCGGGCATAACTGGTACAATTCCACAATGAATTGCAAAAGATGTAAAGTCCGTTGTTGCTTCTAAAGCATGACCTAAAAGTCCAAAGCCTGTAACATCTGTACAAGCACTCACATCATAATCTCTTAATATCTTTGAAGGTAGATAATTAAGAGTTTCCATAACTTTAATTGCTTCTAATTTAGTACTTTCACTTAGAATATCATTTTTAATAGCAGTTGTTAATATACCCATACCAAGTGGTTTCGTAAGTACTAAAACATGACCAATTTTTGCACCATTATTTTTGTATATATTATCTGGATGAATTGTTCCTGTTACTGATAATCCATAAAACATCTCTGGTGATTCTATAGTGTGTCCGCCCATTAAAAGTCCACCACACTCTCTTATTTTTTCATTTCCACCTTTTAGTATCTCAGCTAAGGCATCTTTACCAAAATTTTTTCTATCAAAACCTACAATATTTAGTGCAGTTTTTACTTCTGCTCCCATTGCAAAAATATCTGATAAAGAGTTTGCAGCCGCAATTTTCCCAAATATATATGGGTCATCAACTACAGGTGTTATAAAATCAAGTGTTTGTACTATGGCTTCATCTTCACTTATTTTATATACTGATGCATCATCACTATTTTCAAATCCTACTAAAATTCTTTCATCTGGTGTAGCTAAACCACTAAGTGTTCGTTTGAGGTCACCCGGACCTAATTTAGCAGCTCAACCAGCAGCACAGACGAATTTGGTTAATTTATATTCGTCACTCATTGTGTATCCTATAATTTATGGAGATAAGGTGTATATAGTAGTTTAAAAAAGTTTAGACATATATGAACACCTATACCATAGGTTAATCTATACATGATTCTACTTTTTTTATTGTTAAACTTAGATTAATTAGGGTAAAATTTTTTTTACTTGTTAAGTTAAAATTAATAACTAGTATATTAAGATTTTAAAATTAAAGGTTCATTCCATAGGTTATGGTTAGATTTAAAGTTTTAAGACTTTAGTATCTCTAATTGGAACTAAAAAAACTAGAGGTAATAGATATGCAAAGAAGAACATTTATCAAAGGTTCGACAATTATGGCTGCTGCAATGGCAGTTTCTCCAACAATTTCATTAGCAAATGATGAAAAAAATCCATTTGGTATAAAAAGTAAACCAAGAAAGTTTTCAATAACAAATAGTTTTGATATACAACCAAGTAGTGAAGAGATTAATTTATGGGTTCCCTTACCACTTGATGCTTCTTATCAAAAGATGGTAAAAATCTCATATGAGGGTACATTTAGCGAAGCCTTTATCTCAAATGATAATCCATATGGAACAAAACTACTTTTTGCTAAATTTGATGCAAACAGTAAAGAGAACAAACTTACAATCAAAATGGATATGGTAACTCAACAAAGAGTTGCAAATCTTGCAAAAGCAAAAGCAAGCGTTGATAGTTATCCAGAAGATGTAGCAGTATTTTTAGAAGGTACTCACCACACACCAATAAATGACACAATCAAAAAATTTGCAACAAAAATCACAAAAGATGCAAATACTGATTTAGAAAAAGCAAGAGCAATTTATGACTGGACAGTTGTAAATATGTATAGAGATGAGAGTGTAAAAGGTTGTGGACTTGGTGATGCCACAAGAACTTTTGAAAAAGAGATTTTTGGTGGAAAATGTACAGATATAAGTTCAGCATTTGTTGCTTTACTTAGAAATTCAGGAATTCCAGCAAGGGAAGTTTTTGGTATAAGAGCTGGAAAATCTTATATATCTAAATCTTGTGGTAAGGCTGATGAAAATGGTTTTGCAAAAATCTCTGGTGGTCAACACTGTAGAGCAGAGTTTTATGTAGGTGGTATTGGTTGGGTTCCAGCAGATCCTGCTGATGTTACAAAAGTAAGACTTCAAGAAAAACTTACAGATGCTGATAAAAAAGTAAAAGATGCAAAAGAGTATTTATGGGGTAATTGGGAGATGAATTGGGTCGCATTTAATTATGCAAGAGATTTTATTTTAGATCCTAAACCTGTACAATATCCGTTAAATATGCTTGGATATCCATATGCAGAAGTTGGTGAAGATGTATTAGATTATTATTCACCAAAAGATTTTGGATATGCTTATACTTCTCAAGAGATTGTATGAATTTAAAAAAATTTAGTATGATAGGTGCAGTTATAACTGCCCTATTATCTACAATGTGCTGTTTACCGGCATTTTTATTTTTATTCTTTGGTATTTCAAGTGCATATTTATCTTTTTTAACTACACTTGATGTGATAAGAATACCTTTTGCTATTTTTTCAGTTTTTTTATTAGGATTAGCAATATATAAAAATAAAAATTGTAAAGATGGATGTTCTATAAATAGTGTGCAATTAGGTAAAGTTTTTATCTCTATATTGGTTTTATTAGTTGCATTTTTACTTTTCTATCCAGAGATACTTCCATATTTTATAGGATAAATGATGAAAAAAATATTACTGTTTAGTTTATTTAGTTGTTTTTTATTTGCTGACAAAATTTCAGTTATAAGTGTACCTTCTATGCATTGTCCTTTATGTACAACGGCCGTAAAAAAAGCTATTAAAAGTGTAGATGGTGTTAAAAGTGCAAGTGTAAAACTAAACACAAAAAAAGCAACTATAGTTCATGATGATAGTTTAGATGTTTCTAAAATACTTGAAGCTATACAAACTACTTCTTATAAAGGTGAGTTAATTTCTACTCAGAACAAATAATTATAATTTCTTTAAAGCTTGTTCATCAAATCTATAGGTTTTATGTTGAACTTTTGTCAAAATCCCTTTTGATGCTAACTCTTTAAATAGTTTTATAAGTGTTGGCTTTGAGATATTTATCATCTCCATTATTTCACTATATGAGGTATTTATTTCATTGTCATTATTTAGATTATTGATGATATATTTTATAACATCAACTTGCTTACTATCAGTTACTGCACCAATAATTTTTATGATATTACTATTTCTTTGTATCTCTTTTTTTTGTACTACAGGTAAAAGAACATCGTGTAATGTGTCAAGTAACTCTTTTATATTTATAGGTTTTACTATATAGTTTTCTACTTTTAGTTTTATGGCATCAAGTAGATATTTTGTATCTGTATGCGCGGTTGTTAATATTGCAGGGATTTCAATCTTTTTTTCATTTTTAAGATATGTTAAAAACTCAATACCATTTTCATTTTTAAGTAAGATATCTGAGATAATTACATCAACTTTTTTATGAAAAAGTACATCTAAAGCTTCTTTTGTTGTTTTTACACCATATATTTTATTTACAAAATCTTCTAAAACATCTTTTGTATGAGTTAATAAATCCTCATCATCTTCAATATAAAGTATATTAAAACTTTTTAAAATATTTAAATCTTTTATTGTCATAAAACCACCTATTTATTTTTAGATTATAACAAAAAATAATTAAATTAATCTATCGGAATATCTATAATAAATAGTGTTGACTTACACTCTTCGCATTGTGGTTGTGGATTTTTGATATTTTTACATCTAATTGAACCATTCATATGCTTTTCTATAATTTGTTTAGACATATAAAGTCCTATACCTGTTCCTGCACTTTTATATTTTGTTGTGTAGTATGGTTCAAAGATTTTAGGCAATACCTCTTCATCTATACCTCCACCATTATCTATAAAATGTATTGTAACTTTTGTGTCTAATGGTTTTACAATAACTTTAATCTCTTTTCTAATACAACACTCTTTGACTATGAGTGCGTCTTTTGAGTTATTAATCAGATTTAAAATCACATGTGAAAGTTCATTGTAAAAACCATTTATCATTACATCTTTTTTTATCTCTATAATATGATGAATATTCTCTTTTTCTAAGATATATTTTGAAAGTTCAAAAGAGTGCTCTATACAATCTTTTAGACTAAATTTACTTTTTACTTTATTAGGTGAGAAGAAGTTTTTAAAATCATCCAAGGTTGTTGACATATTTTCTGCAAGCAATAAAGCATCTTTTACTTTTGTATCTACAAATTCAGAAGTTAGTTTTCCAAGTTCCATTTTTGTTTGAAAACTTTGTATAATCATAGAAATTGAACCTAAAGGTTGTCTCCATTGATGGGCTATGTTATTAAGCATTTCACCCATTGAAGCAAGTTTTGCTTGCTGAAACATGATAATATCTTTTTTTCTACTGTTTTTAACCTCTTTAGCAATTTTTTTCTCTAAGTTTTCATTTAATTCTAATAACTCTTTTGTTTTCTTTTCAACTTTTGTTTCAAGAATTTTGTGTAGTTTTTTAAAGTGATTTATAATAAGTACCGATAATAAAATAGAAAATAAAAATACAAAAATTATTGATAAAATAGAAAATAAAAAAATATAGTTAAAAAGTCTATCTGTATCTCTTTTTTCTTCAATAGCAACTTTTAAATCATAATTAATCAAACTTGTAATATAAACTTTTATACTGTTAATTTCATAATTTAACTCTTCATAAGAATCAATATCAAAAGTGTCTATATAGTTATTTATATGAGTATATTTTTTATCAATATTATCTATAATAGCTGTTAGTAATACATCTTTTTTTATATCTTTACTTTTACCCAAAAAAATTGTTTTTATTACACTTAAAAAATAATTGTATTCAAATCTTTCAAATCTACTTAGTTTATATTTTTGCCAATATTCAGTTGAAAGTTTTTTTGCTAAATCTAATACTTCTTTACCATTGTTATATGTGATTTGATTGTTTTTTACATCGTAAATTGTATCTTGAATATTTATTTCATAAACATCTTTTAGACTTTCTAATAAAATCAAAGGTTTAGTACGTTTTTCAAATAATCTTTCAAAGTCACTTTTTATAGCATATGTAGAGATCTGAGATAAAATAATAATACAAAACATACCTCCAGCAATAATCAATATCAAAAAATTTGTTTTATTACCAAAAGCTAAATTATCAAAAAAAGAGATTATCTTATTTAAGTTCATATTTTATCTCTTTAAATTTTGAATCTTCATATTTATATAAATATACTTTATTTAAAAGTTGATGGTTTTCAAACCCAATATCTAAATTTTGTATATCATTTTTGTTCAAATTTTTCAAAGTATTTATAAAGCTTCTTCTTGTCAATTTATCTTTTATTTTTTCTAAAGATTTTACAACAGCTTTTGCAGCAATAAAGGATTCAAATGATATAAAGCTAAATTTATTATTAGGATAATAGTATTTATATATTTTTTGATATTCTCTTGCAATTTCTAAAGAAGTATCGTCATAGCTTGGTACAACTTGAGAAAAAATCAAATTTCTACTTTTGTAGTTTAGTTCTTTTATCATTGCATTTGCATCTCCAAAAGATACAGTTGCAAAGATTGTATCTTTTAAACTATCAATCTCTCTAGCTTTTTTGATAAATAAGGCATTTGCTTTGTATGCACCAATCATTATAATTGCACCAATATTTTTATCTTTCATAGCATGAAGAGCATGACTAATTGATAGTGTATTTCTTTTATAACTTCCTTCACTAACAAGCTCTAATTGATTTATTCTAAGAACTTTTAATAAAGAGGAGTAAACCTCTTCTCCATAATCATCATTTTGATAAAATACAGCAAAATTCTTTATCCCTTTTTGATTATTTAGGTATTTTACTATTTTATAAATCTCTTCTTGATAACTACTTCGAATATTTATTATGTTAGAGTGATTATTTGTTCTTAAAAAACTAGCTCCTGTAAAAGGAGCTACAAATGGGATATTTGTATTTTCAATAAGAGGTAAAATTTTTTTAACTGTGGGAGTTCCTACAAAACCAAAAAGTGCAAAAACATTGTCTTCTAATATTAATCTTTTTGTATTAAGATAAGTTAAATCAGGTTCGTATTTATCATCATAGCTAAGTAAATGAACTTTTTTTTCACCTAAAATATTATTTTCATTTGCATATTTAAAATAACTATTTGCACCAGTTAGTACATTTTTCCCCCATTCTTGAATAATCCCATCTTTTGGCAATGAAGTACCCAGAAGTATCGATTCTTGATTATATGGTTCCCTAAAATCAAAAATAGCAAAAAAGCTTAATGCAAAAACAAATACGATTAAAAATCTATATAACAAATCAAATCCTAAAGTTACAATATTTGCTGATTATATCATTTCTAAACAAAAATAAATTTAAATATTAAAAAGGTAAAATAAATTTTATTTATTAAGTTATATTTCAGAATTAAACCAATAAAATAGGTAAAATAAAATTTACCAAAAGGCATAGGTTATGCAAGAGTATGTTTATTATACTAAAGAGGCTTTAGAGTTCCCACTTCATGAGTCTATATATGTATCTGACAACTTAGAAGAAGCGAGTAATAGTAATTATATCATTTCAAATACAAATGAAACAAATAGTGAAGTAATAGCTGACGAGATTAGTTTTTATATTAAAAATAGTAAGGATTCTTTGCCTAAAAAAATTGATAATATAAAGAAATTATATGATATCGCATTGATTAGATTTGATAATGCAAAAGATTTTCCTTATAGTTTACAAATAGAAAACAAAGTATTACTTATTGCAAATGAAGATGATTCAAGACAGTTTCTACAAAAAGTTCAAAAAGATGAATTTGATTTATTTCATATAGATGAATCAATTTTGAAATCTATAAATGGCAATATTGGAAATTTAACAGTAATAGTTGAAAGCAATGACAAAGATGTGACTTTGCAAGTTGATCAAATCGTTTGGTTTGATGCAAAAGAGGGAAATCTTGATAGAGCTGGAGTATTTAATCTATCTGTAAATAATATAGATGAAGTTTTAAAAAGCTTAAGAGAAAATATCTTAGAAGTTAACTACAAAAATTTTATAACTTATGATAGTAGTATTTGTCAATATCACGAAAGAAGAGAAGATATATGTGCAAAATGTGAAGAGGTTTGTCCTACTATAGCCATAATAAAAGATGAAACAAAAAGGCATTTAGAATTTTCCCATGTGGATTGTTTAGGATGCGGAGGTTGCGTATCTGTTTGCCCAAGTGGTGCTTTAGATTATGCACCAATGGATAAAAATTCATTATTTGAAATAATTCAATTCTATAAAGATACTAATCCTTTGATAATCCCTAATGAAATGGGTATTGAAAATTTAGAGATTAGTTTAAAACAGAATGTTTTTCCATTTAAAGTTGATGGTAAAAAATTTTTAGATGAAGTTTTATTTTTATCTTTAGTTCAAACATCAGGTTCACAAGTAATTTTTTATAGTGATATTTTATCAAAAGGTGTAAGTGATTCAATAAGAATTTTAAATGAAATCTACCAAAAAAAATATGGGAAAGATGCTGTTTTAATAGCTTCAAATGAAGATGAGTTACAAAAAGCTTTAGATGAAGTTTCTTTTATACCAAATAGTTCGTTTAATTTTAATCAACAAGATATGAGAAAAAGAGAGATTTTCTCTTATAGGCTAAAAAATCTTGTAGGTGATAATAATTTAGGAAAAGTTATTACAGGACCTAATATCCATTATGGTGTGGTAAAAGTAAATGAATCAAAATGTACTTTATGTCTTTCATGTGTAGGTGCATGTAATGTAGATGCCTTAATTGCAGATGCAAACACTTTTGAACTTAAAATCAATCCATCTTTATGTACATCATGTGGATATTGTGAAGTTACATGTGCAGAAGAGGATTGTCTTAGTATAGAACAAGATGTTATAGATTTAAATCCAATGTTTTTTAAAGAAAATGTTCTTGCTAAAGATACACTTTTTGCTTGTATTGAGTGTGGGAAAGAGTTTGCCACAACAAAAGCTATTGAAAAAGTAGCAGTTATGATGAAACCATTTTTTGCTTCAAACCCTATAAAAGAAAGAACTTTATATTGTTGTGAAGATTGTAAAGCAAAACTTATGATAAAACAAGGATTATTAGATGCATAGTAAAGAGATAGATGCGGCAAGACTTTTTATATACAATATTTTATCAATGTTGTTTGTTGAAGAGCATGTGAAAAATCATAAACAAGAATTAATTGAAAACTTAAAACTTCTTTCTTTAAATGCTTTTGATGAAGAGGTAGCTAAGTTATCAAACTCATTAATTGAACTTTTAAATAGTTATGAAAAAGATGAACTATATATTCAATATCAAGAGCTTTTTTTAGTTCCTTTTGGTACTTCTGTCTCTTTAAGTGCTTCTTGGCAATATGAGGAAAGAGAAGCTGGAGTAATGTTATTAAAAGTAAGAGAAGTATTAGCTAAAACTAAAATTAGAAGAGATGAAAATACTTTTACTGCCCAAGAAGATAATTTTGGTTTTATATTTACTTTATGTGCATATTTGATTGAACAACAAATCAATTCTGAAATAAAAGAGAATTTACAAAAAGAGCTTTTTAAAGAGGTTATCAACCCTTTTATAAATAAATTTCCTTTTCAACTAGTTGCAAGTAATTCAGAAATCTACTCATTAGTAGGAACTTTACTTGGAATCTTTTTTAATTTTGAAAAAGTGTATTTAGAACTTAAATAAAGGTTTTGGGAATGGAAAGATGCCTTAAGAACTCAATGAATTCTTAAGGGGTTTTTTGCCCAAAAAAAATAAGGAGTTTAATATGGCTGATGAGTTAAGAAGAGGCTTTATTAAAAGAGCAGGGATAGCAGCTGGAGTACTAGCTGGTTCTGTTGTAGCGACTGCTGCTACTTCTGAGAGTAAAGATAGAGGTGCAGGAAGCAACGTTGGAAACGGTGTTGTAACAGGAACTTCAACAAAGAAAGAGATTCTTTATAAAAAAACAGCAGCATGGGATACATTTTATAGCGCTGCAAAATAAGAGAAGAAAAAGAAGGAGAGAATAAATGAATATGCTAAAAAGCTTTGGAAGAAGAAGTTTTATAAAAATGGCTTCACTTGCGACAGCAGCAACTGCTACGTCTGCCTTTGCTAGCAATAATGTTTTAAGAAGTGCAACTGAAGAAGAGGTTAAAAATCCATATCCGGGTTCTAAACTAATTAAAACAATTTGTACGCATTGTTCAGTTGGTTGTGGTGTTATAGCTGAAGTACAAAAAGGTGTATGGGTAAGACAAGAA
>JBNKRE010000021.1:0-14216 GCA_050296315.1 Halarcobacter sp. | reverse complement strand
AAAGTTTTTGCATAATTTATTGATTTAACAATATCAGTTTTAGCACCTTCACCTTGAACTAAAGTTGGTACTAAAATAAATTTTGTTAGAGGCCATCTGTTACTTGCAACTTTTTTCATATCTTCAATTGCTGCTCCAGTAGGAGATGTTATAAGCGCAATTTTTTTTGGATATCTTGGAAGTTGTTTTTTTATCGAAGGCTCAAAGTAACCTTTTGCTTGAAGTTTTTGTTTTAACTGTTCATAAGCTAAAGCTAAGGCACCTTGACCTGAAGGTTCAATTTTATTACACATAAGTTGATAACTTCCCCTTGGAGTATAAACAGTTATATTCCCAGTTATTACAACTTTTAGTCCAACTTCTAATTGAAATTTTAAATATTTTGCATTTCCTTTAAACATTACACAAGATATAGTTGAGTTTTCATCTTTTATGGAAAAATAGATATGTCCTGAATTATGATATGTTAAATTTGAAATTTCACCTTCAACATAAACATTTATAAAGGTTGTTTCTAATAAGGATTTAATTTGGGTATTTAAAGTTGAAACTGTAATTGGAGAATTCATCAAAAACCTGTTAAAGACAAGAAAACTAAAGTTTTCTTGCTATTATTAAAGTTGAGATATTCATAGAAAAAGCTTGTGTATGAATTGGCTCAAGACCTGCTTGCTTTAACTCTTTACATAAATTATCAGTTGTTAGAAACTCATCAATTGAGTTTGGTAAATAAGTATATGCTTCTTTATTTCTTGAAATCAATCCACCTAGAGTTGGTAAAATTTTATTCATATAAAAATCAGTAACATAATCAAGTGGTGAATTTTTTTCATTTTTTGTAAACTCAGAGATTACAACTAAGCCACCTTTTTTTAGAACCCTTGCAAATTCATCAAAGGCTTCTTGTCTTTGAACAACATTTCTAATCCCATATGAAATAGAGATAATATCAGCACTATTACTATCAAGGGGCATTTGTGCTGCTCCTGCTTCAATAAACTCAACTTCTGGAAGTTTAACTCTAGCAACATCCATCATCCCAACACTTGGATCAACTCCAACAATATTTTTAAGTTCAATTCCATTGTTTTTTGCAATTTTTTTCCAGAACTCAATCATATCACCAGTTCCACAAGCTACATCTACAATTTTATCAATTGAATCTTTATCATAAAATTTATAGGCTAAATTACAAGCTTTATTTCTCCATGACTTATCAATTCCCATACTAAGAACTCTATTTGCAACATCATAAGTTCCAGCAATGTCATTAAACATAGATACAATTTTTTCTTGTTTTCCCAAAAATAACTCCTAAAAAATGTCTCATTTAAAAGAGACTTATAAATTTCTAAAATTTAAAATACTTCAAAAAATGAAGTAATTAACCTACACTAAATATTTTCCAACAAAAAGACCTAAAATAAAACCAACATTTAACATAATGATTAAAAATAAAATAGAAATTTTTTTATCTTTTTGTGGTACTTGATTTAAAATCTTTTTTTGTGCAATAAGCGAATCATCCAAAGATCTTCTTGCATGATCAATATTATCAAAAGAGTTTCGTAAACTAAGTTCAGCTAATTCAAGTCTTTCGACTATCTCCTTAGCTTGTTTAAAAGTCATGTCACTCATTTTTTAATTTCAAGCCAGTTATCTAAATCACAAAATATTTTGTTTAATGTTCCAAGAACATAATCTTTTGCTTCAGTTTGAATTCTTCTAAAGAAAAGAAATTTTCTTGCACTTTCAATATCACCTAACTCTTTTGCCTGCATGGCTTTTTTTGCAAAGTCAGTATTGTTGTATGCCATTTCCCAAACTGTACTTCCAAGATATCTACTCATTGTAATTACCTTATCATTTTTAACAGGAAAATACTTAGGATCTTTTACAAAATCACAGATAACAGAATTACTATCTAAATATTTATGACCAAAAAAGTTAATAAACTGTTCTTCAATATAATCTTTATCCATAGAGATAGCTCTATTTAATGCAAAAAGAATATTGTCTTCCATGTTTTGTTCAATTTTTTTGATTTTTTTCATTGTAGCGATAGCATTTTTACCATCAAGTTCACCATCACCTAAAGGGATGATCCATTTTATATTTCCAAAAGAACCAACTTTTTTAATCTCTTCTAAAACTAAAGTTGAAGTTTTGTTTCCACCAACATCAACAATAATCTCATGTTTATCATCCATTAAAATTAGTTCATCAAGTTCAGTTAGTTTGTTTGTTCCTAACATCCTTTTGTTAACAATTTGCGTTCTTGTAAAAGATTGACTATCATTGTTTTCATCATCAATCTCAATATATGTTACTTTTTTTCCATGTTTTTTATACAAATAAGGTGCAATAACTTGCATCGCAACTGTTGACTTCCCAACACCACCTTTTGTTTGTGGAATAATAATCATTCTTCAACCCTTGTGAAACTCTTTGATTTATTCTGCTTCATATATTCGATAATCTTCCCATGAAACCTGCAATATAGCTTATTCAGAGATATTTCATATCCATAAAGTTCGTAAATTCTATCTAAATTTTCATTAATTCCATATTCACACCATGATGATAAATCTTCATAAGAATTGAATTCATGGTTAAATAATAATAAAAGTTTTTGTGTATATTTATCAACAACCATAAACTCTTTATGACATCCATAACACAAAATTGCATCTGCGGTTTCTTGCCCTATTCCCTTTTGGTTTAAAAGCCAAGTTCTTGAAACATTTTTTTGAAAACTTTCAAAATCACCAAACTCTTCAAGAATGTTCTTTGCAAATAATTTAATTCTATGGGATTTTTGATTTTTAAAACCACTTGGAGTTATTGCTTCTATTAATATTTCTATATCTATTTTGATTAAAGCATCCAAAGATAAAAGGTTTAAATCTTTTAAATTTTTTAAGGATTTTTCTACATTTTCCCATTTTGTATTTTGTGTTAGAATTGCGCCAATAGTGATTTCAAAATCATTGTTATTTGGCCACCAAAATTCAGTGGAGTTTTCCAATAAATTTTGATTTTTCAAAAACTTCAATAAATCAAAACTATCTTTTATCTTAATCAAAGATTGCCTCAGTTTTAATTATCTCAGCTCTATCACAATATTTTTTTAACTTAAAAGACTCAACAGTTTTACCATCTTGTATCTCTAAAACCATCATTTGTAAAATTGCTTTACAGTTATTTGGTACTTCAAAATGACCACCAATTCCTGTTGTAGCTTTTTGAATAGGAATTTTATCATTCATACCTATTATATTATCCCTACAACCTGTTAGTCCAATATCAGTTAAATAAGAGGTTCCTTCAATAACTTGTAAGTCATCGGTTCCAACATGTGTGTGTGTTCCACAAATTCCGCTAACTTTACCCTTAAGCATCATAAAAATGATTCTTTTTTCACTTGTTGCTTCCCCATGGAAATCTACAAAAATATTTTTGATTCCTTGTTGATTTAACTCTTCAACTTTTTTCTTTGCCCAATTAAATGGATTTTCAACAGTTGGCATAGAAAACTGACCCATTAAATTTAATACCGCTAACTTTTCTATTTTTTCTTCTGAATCTTTTATCTCAAAAATTTTTAATCCAGTCCCTGGAACACCTTCTGGATAGTTGTCAGGTCTTAACACATAAGAGGTTTCTAATAAAGCAAACATCTCTTGTTTTTTATCAAAGGAGTGATTACCACCTGTAATTACATCAATTCCACATTTTAATAATTCATTACAATTTTTTACAGTTAATCCAAAACCATGACTTGCATTTTCTGCATTTGCTATTACAAAATCTATATTATATTCATTTTTTATTTTTGAAAGATTCTCTTTTATTATTCTTCTTCCTGGTCGACCAACTATATCACCTATAAATGCAATACGCATCAAATTTTTCCTTATATTTATATTTTAAGATTGTATCTAGTATATGGTTAGGTTTTACTTTTCTATATCAGTATTTTTTCCTATAAATCAAGCCTTACAACATGATTGAATTGAAGATTAAGAAAAAAATTGTAAAATGGAAATTGTATACAATTTGTATACTAATAAAACTACTAAAAGGAAACTGATGAGTTCGAAATTGAACAAACAAGTTTTTTTCACCTCTTCTGGAATAATTATTTTATTAGCATTGTTTGCTTCTATATTTCCAAAAGTGGCTGATAATTTTTTTAAAAACTTGCAAAATGTTATTGTGCAAAATGGTAGTTGGTTTTATGTATTAACTGTTGCAATAATCCTAATTACTGTTTTATATTTAGCTATTTCCAAATATGGAGATATTAAATTAGGCCCTGACCATTCGAAAGCTGATTACTCTTATCTTTCTTGGTTTGCCATGTTATTTTCAGCTGGTATGGGAATTGGTTTAATGTTTTTTGGTGTAGCTGAGCCTGTAATGCACTTTTTAAATCCTCCTGTTGGAGAAGGAAGTACTATAGAGTCTGCTAAAGAGGCTTTAAGGATTACATTTTTTCACTGGGGATTACATGCCTGGGCTATTTACGCCATTGTTGCAATTATTCTTGCATTTTTTAGTTACAGACATAATTTACCTTTAACATTAAGGTCTGCACTTTATCCTTTAATTGGAGATAAAATATATGGGCCTATTGGTCATGCAGTTGATATTTTTGCAGTTATTGGTACTTTATTTGGGGTTGCAACATCTTTAGGTTATGGTGTTCTTCAAGTAAATACAGGACTTAACTATTTATGGGATATTCCAGTAAGCCCAACTTCACAAGTCATTTTGATTATTGGAATAACTGCTCTAGCTACACTTTCAGTAACAACAGGACTTGATAAAGGTATCAAAATTTTATCAGAGATAAATCTTGTATTAGCAGTATTACTTTTACTTTTTGTTTTAGTTGCGGGAAATACTATTTTCTTACTTCAAGCATATGTACAAAATGTTGGGGATTATGCTTCAAACTTATTAAAAAGTACCTTTAATCTTTTTGCTTATCAAAAAACAGATTGGATAGGTGGTTGGACTATTCTTTATTGGGCATGGTGGATCTCTTGGTCACCATTTGTTGGTTTATTTATTGCAAGAATCTCTAGGGGTAGAACAATTAGAGAATTTACACTTGGGGTTCTTCTTGTTCCTACTGGATTTACTTTGATGTGGATGACCTTTTTTGGTAATTCTGCTATTAGTTTAATTTTAGATGATGGACTTATCCAATTTGGTCAAATTGTAAAAGATAATGTACCTGTTGCAATTTTTGCATTTTTAGAACACTTTAGTTTTAGTGGTTTAACATCAATTGTAGCAACAATTATGGTAATTGTATTCTTCGTAACATCATCGGACTCAGGTTCTATGGTTATTGATATGCTTTGCTCAAATGGAAATGATAATACACCTATTTGGCAAAGGGTTTATTGGGCTGTAGGAGAAGGTGTAATTGCCTCTATATTAATTTTAGTTGGTGGATTAAGTGCTTTACAAACAATGACTATTGCTAGTGCCCTGCCCTTTTCTATTGTCCTGTTAATAGCTTGCTATGGTTTAATGAAAGCCTTAAGAGTAGATATAGCAAAAAAAGAGAGTTTATTATATAGTCCAACTCAAATCACAACTACAAGTAATACTGCTGATTGGGATGCAAGGTTAAGTAATATAATTGATTTTCCATCTAAAAACAATGTAAAAAGGTTTATTCAAAAAATTGCATATCCTGCTATTACTGATGTTGCTGAAGAGTTAAAAAAACATGAACTAGATGTTTCTATAAAAGAAACTGATGATGGAATATCTCTAACTGTCTTTCTTGGAGAAGAAGGAAACTTTGGAGAAAACAAAAACTTTATCTATAAAGTCAAAGTTGTACCTAGAGTTAAACCAAGCTTTGCAATTGAAGAAAAAGAAGAAGCAGAAAGAACAGAAGAAGAACTATATTATTGTGCCGTTGTTCATTTAATTGAAGGTGGACAAGACTACGATATTATGGGATGGTCAAAAGATGGTATTAGAAATGATATAGTTGACCATTATCAAAAACATATGCACTTTATTCATCTTTTAAGTTAGTAAGATTATCTTACTAACTTAATTAAATCCCTTCGCGCATACATATGCTTGTGAAAAGTATAATTGAAAATTGTATCCACCTAATTCCCCTGTTGCATCCAAACACTCACCAATAAAATATAAATCTTTTTGTTTTTTACTTTCAAAAGAATTAATATCTACTTCATTGGTATTTATTCCACCACTTGTAACCTCTGCTTTTGTATATCCAAAAGTTCCAGCAGGAGCAAACTCATAATTTTTAAGAAGTTTTATCTTTTCTTTTTCCTCTTTTGTTAATGTGCTAACTGCTTTATCTTCTAGTTCTATTGAGTTTAAAAACTCTGTCATAAATCTTTTAGGAAGAGGGATTGCTGAACTAATTTTCTTATTACCTTTTAAAAGGGTTTCTATTTTTTTATTTGGAAGGAAATCTAAGCTCATCTTGCCTTTTTGCCAATATAAAGAGGAGTTTAAAATAACAGGTCCAGAGCAACCTTTATGGGCAAATAATAAACTTCCATAAAAACTTTTTTCACCAATTTTTGCTTCAACCATTGTTGATATACCACTTAGGTTTTTAAACCAAAACTGCTCTTTTTGAACAGTAAAACCTACAAGTGCAGGTTTTGTTTGATTAATTGTATGTCCAAACTTTGAAGCAATATCATAAGCAATTGATGTTGCACCTAAGGTTTGATAAGATAAACCACCACTTGCAACAATAAGCTTTTTTGTTAAAATCTCTTGTTTGTTAGTTTTGATTTTATAATATTTATCAAAGTCTACATCTAAAACTTTTGTATTCATATATTTTTTTACATGGCTAGTAAGTTTTTCAAACATACTTATAACCTCTTTTGAACTATTACAAAAGTATGTTCCTTTTACTATTTTTGGGTTTACCTTTGGATAAACACCATTTTTATTTAAAAAATTTAGTAAATCTTTATTTGAGTATTTTGATAAAGTATTTTTTACAAACTCTTCATCTCCTAGATAATTATTAAAACTTACCTTTTCATTGGTGATATTGCACTTTGCTCCACCACTTACTTTTATCTTTGCACCAATTTTATCATTTGTATCAATTAAACAGATTTTTTTATTTTTTATTTGAGTTGCAAGCATAAGGCCACTAGCCCCTGCTCCTATAATAGCTATATCGTAGATTATTCTTCATCCTTTTTGCATATGAAGATATTTTTCCCATCTTTGTATTCATAAAACAGTGTATATCCATTTGCTTTTAAAATATTATGGATAATATATAAACCTAAACCAAAAGAGTTTTTTCTTTTTTCTTCATTTGCAAAGAATGGTTCATAATACTGTTCAAGCTCATATTCAAGCTCTTTACCACTGTTTATAAATAAGATATCGTTCCCATCAGTTTTTACTTCTACTTTTTTATCATCACTATATTTAATGGCATTATCAATTAAATTTTTAACTGCTATTGAAAATAGTTTAAAATTAACTTCATATTTTTTATTATCATATGAACTTATAATCTCCTCGTCTTCAATCATTAAAATATCTTTTACATTGTCCATAATATCATTTAAAAAATAGTGTTTTTTATCAATATTTTTATTTGAAGAAATCAATTCTTCAATTGAAGCAAACTCGTTGATTAAAGCTTCTAGTCTATTGAAAACCTCTTTTAATTTTTCATCATTTTCTTGGCTTTTTTCAAGTTCTGCTAAAAACTTCCCTTTAGTAATAGGTGTTTTAAGTTCATGCATAATATTTCTAATAAATACATTTCTAGCTTCTTTTATATCTTTAAGTTTTTTTGCACTATTTTTAAACTCTCTAGCAAGCTGTGAAACCTCATCTTTACCATCCATATTACAACATTCAAAATCAAAATTTTCATCACCTAAGGTGTTAACTTTTTCTTTTAAAAGTTTTAATGGCATCAATTTTCTAAGTGTAACAATAAATGAAAGAATCAAGGTTAATAAGATTATCACAAATCCTAAAATTATATATGTTTTAGAAGTTTTGGTAATCTCATTTTTATCTTCTACAAAAAAAGTTTTGTTATTCTTTTTTAAATATAAAAACTGTTTGTCGTTTAATTGTAATACTCTAAATAATATATCATTAAATTGTCTTTGTGCGATTACTTTTGTTTTTGGATTATATGTTATTGCATTAATTTTATTTTGGTCTAAATATAGAAGATAATTAAATCTTTTTAAATCTTGTGCGAATAATTCATCTAAACCACCTTGTCTAAACTCTTTTCTCATAAGCATTTTTGTAAGAGGTCTATATTTGTCTACTAGATGATGGTCCAATCTTTTTTGGTTTCCTATCATCAAAATTCCAAAACTTATAACAACTAAAATAATACTTATTAAAAAACTTATTGTCAGGGTGAAAAATATCGATTGTCTATTCATTTGTAAATTTATACCCCATTCCTCTTATTGTATGTAAATATTTAGGTTCTTTTGGGTTATCTTCTATTTTATGTCTTATTCTATTTATAATAACAGCTAGAGAACCTGAACTTTCAAAGTCTGAATTTAGTAAATCTGCATTATCAAAAATCTCTTCTCGGCTTATTATAAAACCCTCTCTTTTTAACATTAATGATAAAACCTCATACTCTGCAGCAGTTAGTTTAAGATATTCTCCATTTTTTGTAATTTCTCTTTTTTCAATATCTAAATTAAATAGTTTTACTTTTTCTTGGGGAGAAGCTGGATCTTCATGATTTGAATTAAATCTTCTAAGAATCGTTTTAATTCTTACCTCTAACTCCCTTGGATCATAAGGTTTTGGAAGATAATCATCAGCACCTAATTGAAGTGCTGTTACTTTATCAGTTATATCACTTCTAGCACTAGAAATGATTATTGGTATATCATAATCTTTTACAATAAGTTTACAAACATCAAGCCCATCCATTCCTGGAAGAGTTAGATCTAATATAATCAAATCATATTTATTGAACTTCAAACTACTAAGAGCCAAGAAAGGCTCCTCATAGTTTGTTACTTCAATATTGTATTGCTTTAAGTATTGAGTTAAAACATCTGCAAGTTCTAAATCATCTTCAACCATTGCAATTTTTATCAAAAATTCATTCCTTTTTTCATATACGGTCTATTTTGCATCATTGTGCTTCTTCTTTCCTCTCTTAAATCTAAAAGAACTTTAAATTGCTCTTTTTGCTCAGGAGTTAATAATGCATATGATTTTTCTACCATTTCAGCTTTTGATTCTATCATATTATCTCTTTTTTGTTTCATTATTTCAATATATTTTGCTTTATCAAATGAATCTTTTGTAAAAGCTAAATTAGTAAAAGTTGCATATTTTTTAAATACTTCTTGTCTAATTTGTGCCATTTTCATATATTGGTCTGGAGATAGATTTAATTTTTTAAAAATATTCATAACAGAATTTCTTGAACCTTTTGAACCTTTTTTTGACATACCGCAAGATTTATTTCCTTTCATACCTTGCATATTATTCATACCTTTCATACCTTGACCTTGACCTTGCATTCCATACATTCCTTGCATATTTTGGCCTTGAAAGTTACATCCTGCTGCGTAAAGTCCTGTTCCTAATAAAGTAGTTAAAGCTACCGTTGCTAAAATTTTTCTTTTCATTGTAAATCCTTTTTTATTTCTTACAATGAAATTATGACACTAAGCTTTTAATGGTATTTTAATTCTATATTAACGTAATTTTAACAAGATGCTATTTTGCTTTGCTTTGGAGTTTTTTTATTCCATCTTTTATAAGCTCTAAAAAAAGAACTTGGTTCACTATATCCTAAAAAGATAGAGATTGTTCCTAAGTCCATTTTTGTATTATTTATATAATGATTTGCTAGTTTTTGTCTAATACTATCTAAAGCTTTTCGAAAAGTTTTTGATTCTGCTTTTAAATAATTTTGTAAAGTTCTTGGTGTAACATTTAAATTTTTTGAAATCATATCAATTGTGATATCATTTACACCAATATTTTTAAATATCTCCTTTTCAACTTTAAAATACCAGGATTCTTGTTTTTGTTCATCTAATATTTTATTTGCTTGTTTTTCAAAATACTCTAACATAGAGGCATTTGAGTTTTTTACAGGGATATCTAATCTATCTTTTTTAAAGAAAATTGCATTTTCTTGCTTTTCAAAGCAAATATTATTTCCAAATATTTTTCTATACTCTTGAAGATTTTTTTCCTCTTTTTGAGAAAAACAAGTAAAATCAGGGATAACTTTTTCACCTAATATTTGTGAAAGAATTGAAACAAGTGAAGATAGATGAACCTGAGCATGGAAAATAGGAACTGGTATCATTGGATTTTCATTTATATAAATTGCTAACTTATAATATGTTCCATCATCATTAAAATGAAACTTGAAATATCCACTTATTAATCTTTGGTATGTATTAAATTTTTCAATTATCTCTTTTAAGTTTTTTGTATTTAGAAGCAAATAACCTAAAATCCCTAATGATTGATATGAACTTGCTTGACCTATATGTAAAGCTAGATATGGATTATTTGATTTTTTGGCACAATATCTAAAAATCAATGATAATTTATTACTATCAATTTTACTTTCATGACTTGATATAACTTCAGATGAAATATCAGCTATATGAAGCATCTCCTCAATTTTTATAGTTGTTATTTTTTCTAAAGATTTTAATACATAATGAAAAGTTAAACTTGATACCTCTGCCATATTTCCTACAATTTTCGTAAAATGTCACTAATTATTCATATTATAACATAGTAAATATACACATAGAAATATATAATTGTATATAAATATAAAAAGGAGAAGTGATGTCAAACAATCAAATAAGAGTTGATGAAAGTTATATAAGTTTTAAAAACATAGACTGTTTTGAAAATGCTTGTGTAGTAATTGACAATATGTTAAGGGTATTAGAAAATCCAAAGAATATGAATATTTATTGGAAAAAAGTAATTCCTATGATTCCAAAAGCTTATTATACTAGAGACCCAAAGGATGATGAAAAAGAGGCTTTACTTTATTTGGTTTGTTCTAATAGTTTTTATTTAGATGAGCTATTTGAAAAAGCTGAAGATGAACAAGGACTTAATGCCCTAAATAAATGTGAACAAGAGTGTTGTTAATTTGATATTAACAATACTCTTTAAATATCAATAATAACTTTATTTCTTCCTTGAGCTTTTGCATCATAAACTGCTTTGTCTGCTCTTTTAATTGTTTTATAGATACTTTCATTATCTTTATGAATAGTTGCACCCATTGAACAAGTCATAGTATCAACTTGAGGGAAATAAGTTGTTTCAATAATTTTTCTTAATTTATCTAAGATTCTAAATAAGTCTTCTTCTTTATTTAGTTTTAGTATTAAAATAAACTCCTCACCACCCCATCTAATTAAGATATCATATTCTCTAGAGTGTTTATTTATAGTTTCAACAAATTTAATTAAAACCTTATCCCCAATATCATGTCCAAACATATCATTTACTTTTTTAAAGTAATCAATATCTAAAAAAGCCAAGGCAAGTAAGCCATCTTTTTTATATTTTTGTAAAAGTAATTTGTAATTTTTTTCAAAATATTCTCTATTGTATGCGCCAGTTAACTGGTCATGAACAATTTTCTCTTCAAGGGCAATTTGCTCTATCATAGTTTGGGTAATATCAGTAAAACTTACAATTAAAAGATTTTCATCAAATTTATTTACATTTACAAAAAAGGCATGAACTTCAAGATTTTTACTTAACATAGAGACAACTTTTTTATTGTCAGGTAATTTTTCTATTTCTTCAATCCATTTTTGAGAAGCTTCAATTTTCCCTGGATGGAAAAATTTCTCATTTTCTAAGAATCTTTCGCATACACAATTATGATTTTTGTGGAAGTTATCCAAATCGCTAAAGCCAAAAAAGTCAAAAAACTTTTTATTTGCATATGATATTTCTTCACCATTACTTAGGATGATTAAGTTTTCTTGAGCATCAACAAATTTTTCAAGATTGGACATAAGATTTTCATGTTCAGAAATATCTATTAAATAACTAATAAAGTACTCTATTTCACCATTGCTATTTTTTTCTGTAACTGTATAATCTAGTATCCATTTTACTTTTCCCTCTTTTGTAATAATCCTATAAGGAGAATGTTTAAAAAAGTCTTTATTTTTTCTAATACTAGAATCAACTTCATTTTTAAGCTTTTTAAAATCATCTTCATGGATACAACCAATATATTTAACCTTCCCAGACAAAAACTCCTCTTTTGGAAATCCTAAAAGATTTTTTACATTTGAAGATACATACTCAGTTGTCCAAGTATCATCATTTTTCCACTTAAATAAAACAGAATCACCCTTCTCAAATAAAGAGAGTAAAGATTTTTGTTTTTTATTTATATCATTAATCTCTTTTTCTTTATTTTTTAATACACTTATGTCTCGCTGGGAAGCATAAAGATAATGTTCCCCTTCAATTTCAATATCCTTAGCGGAGATTTGAACATCAAAAACTGAACCATCTTTTCTTATATGTTTTGTTTCAAAGGTATCAGGATTTTCTATTAAGTCTTTTGTTCTTTTAACTAACTCATCATAAGAAAGTCCAACATCCCAATCAAAAACACTAAGCTCTTTTAACTCTTCACTTGTATATCCAAGGTTTTGGGCAAAGGTTTTTGAGAACTCTACTAATCTTCCTTCTCTATCAAGAATATGGATACCATCTGAAGAGAGCTCTAATATATTTCTATACTTGTTTCGTTCATAATCTAAAACCTCTAATATTCTATTTTGTTCAGAGATATCTCTAACAGAAGAATAGATTACTTTTTTTCCATCAATATCAAATAAATTTATACTTATCTCTGCATCATAGGTAAACCCATTTCTTTTTGTAAATATCTTTCTAAAAGTTTTAGGCTCTTCCCCTAATGATTCTACAACTTTTTTAAAATCTTCTATGGACATATCTTTATCCCAATGGCTTACATTTAAAGTTTTCATAGTATCCATTGAATAACCTAACTTCTTAGCTGCTTTCAAAGAGCAATCAATTAAATTACCATCTAAATCTAATATAAAAACCTCTTCACTTGAATACTTAAGCATAGATTTAACCAATCTTTCCTTAGAACTAATAATAAAAAAGATATATGTAATTAAAGCAAGGGAAAAAATTGTCCCAATCATAGTTATATAAGCATAAATCGTAGAACTTTTTATAACTGTATCATTACTTCTGATTGTTATAAAAGCTACATTTTCCTTTGTCAACTTATTAAATATTGGAATTACAGTAATAATTGAATTAAAAGATTCTACATATATAGAGGAGGGTTTGTCTCCTGTACCAATTTCTCTAATTTGATTTATTATCTTTTTGGAAGGGAGAAGTTTTACATAGTTTACTTTTGAAACCTCTTTTAGTTTATCAACTATCTCTTTATCTAAATAATAATCTTCATGTTGTGAACTTATATATCTAGTAGCAGAAAAATCAAAGGTTTTATCATGAACTACTGATTTTTTAATGAAAAAATTACTTAAAACACCATATTCATTTATTAGCTTTGAGATAAGAGCATAAGCACCAAATGAGATTTCAATACTTCCAACATGTTCTTGATCTCTAAAAACTGGATACACAAATCTTAAGCCATATTGAACACGCCCTTCTTCAAAGGTATCAATGGGTTTTTTATTTTTATTTACATACTCAACAGTTGGTCTTATACCTGTTAAATTATCTCCATATTTTGAAGGAGAATGCATTCTTAAAAAACTTGTATTATCAGGAAGATGGATATGAACTTGTCTAATACCTAAGAACTTAAATTCATTGTATCTATTTTCTAACTCTTTGTAAGTTACCTCTCTTATATAATCTTGCATATTTTTAGGTAATTTGTCAAAATCATAAAGTCTATTTCGTATATGTCCTAAGTCTAAAAAGTTTTTTAATATTACATAGCTTAATTCTTTTTGGTCATTATATACTGTGTTATATGCTTTAACATAATCTTTTGTAACTTTTTTAAGTTGTCTATTTTTGTCATACTCAATATAAAAAAAAGTTAATACTACAATTATAATTGAAGATAGTACGAATAGAAACAAAAGCCTTATTTTCATTGTACCCCTTCCCTTTTACAAATAGAA
>JBNKRE010000020.1:0-15829 GCA_050296315.1 Halarcobacter sp. | reverse complement strand
GGTTTCATAACTTCATCATCAAAAACTTTCAACCTGTGCTTTTCGATAACTTCTAAATCCAACTGCTTAGCCATATCTACACAAAGCCTTTTAGCTTCAACCATTGTCAAATAAACATACTGACCACCTTTTAAGATAGTGAATCCAGCTACATCACCATCCTCTTGCCCCTTATCTACTGCCATAATTGCCTTACTCATGTCCTAACCTTTCGTGAAATTCATATTTAGTATCTTTTGTAAGCTTTTTCACTAGATATCTTGCAAATTCATTTGCAACAGCACCTAAAACCATAAAAACCATTGCTGCAATCACAACAAAAAAACCATCTATATACATCCCAACTCCTTTACTCAATCATTTGTACGATTTCTCTAAATCTCTCTTCATTGTCCATTTGAACACCATGGTTATCAACTAAATCTCTCATCTCATTTAAAACTTCTACACAAAGTCCCAATTGACCTTTAAAATGTTGTTTTAAGATATCTGTAAAAAGTTGTGTATTTTCAAACTCATATGAAGTTACAAGTGTTAGAAGCTCTCTATCATCTAAATTTCGCATATAAACTTTTCTACATCTTCTATTCAATTCAGGTTGTTTATAAAGTACATCATTTATATCTTCATATGTTCCAGCCCAAACCATCGCCATATTTGATTTATCATGTAAACTTCTTAACCATTCTAAGCTTCCACCAGAAAGTTTGTTTGCTTCATCAAGGATTAGTATTTTTCCTCTAACTTTTGGTATAATATAAGTCAGAGATGTTTCTTTAGTCCCACTAATCAACCTTATAAGTTCGCTCTTTTTCATGCCCTTATAAGCTTGGATGAAAATATGGTTTGGATAAACATCTGCAAAAGCTTTTAAGAGGGTGGTTTTCCCAGAACCACTATCACCTCTTAGAAGTACTATTTTGTTTTTTTCAATGCTTGTTTTTATTTTTCCACTAGCCTCTGCTATAAATTTAAAAGGTATCTTTTTGTGTTCATAACTTTTTGTAGATAACTTTTCAAGCTCATTTCTTATATAAGCTCTAGCTTTTTCCTCTGTATTATTCACATCTTTATAAGTTCCTTTTCTCAAACCAGTTATTTGAGAAGGATTTACCTCAATGGCAGATGCTAGTTTATTAGCACTTATTCCTGTTTTATTTTTGAATTCCTCAACTAAAACATCAAATTCTAAATTCATTATCTCTTCAATATTCATTTATCACCTCTTTAACTATCATTTAATATGCTATTGCATAAGCAGAGTATGGACTCTCTTCCACCTCTTTTTTTACACTAACTACTTTCACAATCTCTCTATCATCAAATTTTGGAATCTCTTTTTTACTCTTTTCTTGTATCTCATCATTTGATATTTTCTTTGTGAGTACAGGCTTAAGACTGTCGTCATGCTCTTTTCTAGCTCGTTTTAAATCATCTTTGATAGATGTTTTACTTCTAGCACTAAGCTTATCTTGCTTAATCTCTTTTTGCAGAGCTGAAACATCTTTAGCAAACTCTCTTTTTGCTTTTACAAAATCTTCTTTTGTCATAGTTGAAATATTTCTATCTTCACAAACACCAATTAAAACCCCAGTTTTATCAAAAACAAAGACCTCACTCATATTGTCTATATTTTCAGATACATAAACCTTTTGACCTCGATATTTATTTACTATGTTTAAGTTTCTATAGCTTCTACCATCATAATTGATTCCATCTTTTTGTACAGTTCTTTCAACATATCCACCTGCATATACTAAAAAGTTTTCATAATCAATTTTTACGACTGTTTCTAAGCAGTTATTCCAAAGATCAATTGGACTAGGTCCTTTTCTTCTTTTCTTATCTATTTCCCATAGAAAGATTGCTTCTTGAAGTTTTGCATTAAGTTCATGCCAAGAAAGTAATTCAGATGATTTAGCAGCTTGTGTTTTAGCTACATTTCCAAACTCATCTTTTGCTTTTCTATCTTTTTTTGCTATTTGTTGCTCTATTTTTTGCCTATGGCTTACATTGTGTCCAATAAATCCAACTAAAAGTCTCATATAAGAGTGTTGTATAGTTCTAAACTTTCGTTCAATTTGCCCTTTTTGGTCTCCACTATATGCAATAGCTTTGTCATATTTTATATGTAAGTTATCAAGCAAGTTTTGAAACTGTTTTGATAAATAGTCACGTCCATTGTCACCTTTAATCATCTTTGGCATTCCAAACTCAGATATTGCTCTCCAAAGTAATCTTATAATTGCTAACTTATTTGAGTTTTCAGAGAGAACTGCAACACATCTTCCTGTAAAACAGTCAATAATTGCTAAAATATCAGGTCGCATTTGTTTACCCTCATGATAAATAATCACATCAGCTGGTGTACTATCTATCTCCCAACATTGGTTTTTAGCCGTAAATTGCTCTTTTCTACTACCCATTGCAGGTTGATTGTAAGATTTGTTTAAATCCTCTCCTTTAGTAATCAATGTCCACTCTATAACTCTTTTATCATAGTAATTTGTTATAAAGCGTTGTACTACACCTCTATCACATAGGTTTTTAACTTTGTTTTGTTTCCATGCCATAAAATCAAAACCATTTATCTTCTCTTCCTCTCTATGTAGCTCCTCCCAAAGCTGTGCATAGTTTATCTCTCCAGCTCCAAATGCTCTAAAGTTTCGTATCAAAAACCTTTGCTGCTGTAAAGTGAGCTTCGTAGTTCCTTTCTCTTTGCCTCTTTTATCTATTAGACCCCTTGCACCATGATTCTTATAATCTCTTTGCCAGTCATAGTGTTTTTTCTCTGTGTATGTTGTATCTATAAACTTCTTTACATGTTTAACATACTCTTTTACACCACCTTGACCCTTCTTTTTAAAATCAGCAAAACCAGTTACAATCTTTAGTTTTTTATTTAGCTTCTCTTTTTGCTTTTCATCCAGTTCTATATTTATATTAGGTGTATCAATCTGCCTTTTAACTATTTTAATCTCTTGTTTCTCATAAAAATAAGCAGGTCTACCTCGACCTTGAGCTTTAAGACAATAACTATATTTAACACCACCAATATTTACATATAATTCATTTTTATCTGAGGCTTTTTTTGTTTCAGCTCTAATAAATTGAGTTGAAACACTATGTAATTCAGCTAACTCTTTAGCAAACATCTTTCACCTCCTCTTTATCTTCCCAAGGTAAAGAACCAACCCAAACACCATCTTTTTTAAGTTGTTTTATTATCCTTGCAGTATTACCTTCCAAGTCTCTAATTTTTGACCCATTTACACGAGCATTTTTACTTAGAAGTTTAGTAAGAGTTGTTTTTTCCAGTTTATGTTTTTTAAGCCATTCCGTTCTGTCAATAGTTTTTATCTTACTAAATCTATATCTAAGTGCTGTCATAACTTCTTTTTGACCTGTTTCCTCATCTTCATAAGTCACCAATCTAAAGTTCCTATCAACCTTTACATTTTTAATATCTTGCTTTATATTCATCCCAACCTCCATCAAGTTATTAACTTCTCTTTTTTTATAAACTCAACTAGTTCTTTTTTACCCTCAAGCCCATTAGCTTTTAAAAAAACTAATTCAACTTTTGTAGGATTGCACCTATGTTTAGCCACAAAATATCTATGACCAAACCTTTTCTGTACCTCAGATTCTATATCCCAGTATCCACATTCAATAATCATTGCTAACTCCAATATTCAAAGTTAAGCCCTCTATTGCCATCTAGCTTTAGTCATTGTTCGCACGCATGTCAACTGTATATACTAAGGAGGAGTATACTTTTTTGTTTTCTACTGTTTTTTTAGACAATAAAGGACTTAAGAATAAATATATATATTTGCATTGCTAAGGGGATATTGGTAAGCCCTTAGATATAATAAAATTCGCTAAAAAATTATAAATAAGGACTTACCAATGAATAATGATGAACCTGTAAAACATCAAAGACAGTGTATGCACTGTGATATGCTTTTTGAAACAACAGCAAAAGTCAAAGAGTATATATCCTGCCCAAAGTGTGAAGCAGGTACCTTCCCAACACAATATTTTCAAAACCAAGTTAATTACTATAAAGAACTAGAGCCAGATGAAGACAAATGTGGTTGGTTAGCAATGAGGGACTCTATTGCTTCTTATTGTAGATGTCACAATGCAGCACTTTGTTTTGAACACAATATGCATGCACCACATGACAAAAACTGCCACAATAAAGTTCTTCAAATTGCTTGTTTAGACCTTAACAGTTTCTTAGAGAAAGAGAATTATGATTCTTTGTCACAGAAACTTGAAGAGTTGAAAGATCAAGTAGCTTTAATTCAACAAAACCAATAGGCATATTTCCAATAGAAACTATATGATCATTAACTGTAAGTAAGTTTGTAAGAATATCTTTTTTTACAATCTTACTCTCACCAACTAATAGTTTTATAGCATCTTTATGTAACTTTTGTTTAAGATTAGCTTTTTTTTCTAAGTCAATTTTTTTAACTATAGATTTTCTCTTAAGCACATTATGTCCTACAAAACACATAAGGAACTCCTTTTAAAAATAAATTTATCCCCTTAACAATACAAATATAAAAAATCGTTTTTTTGTGGCAAGAAAAGCTATTTAAACCTCTCAAGGATTTAACCACCATCCGATACGTTGTTTTTATACTCCCCGCCAGTCGATAAGGCTTCTCACCCTAATTGGGAGTTTAAGTCAAAATAGACTTAATAAAACCCATTTAAACACCTTTTAAAAAGTGTTTAAATAAGCTCTATAAATCTACTTTTGGTTTTCTATAAGCTTCAAAGCTTCTTTGATTTTTTCCTCTTTTTCTAACTCTGTTTCATATTCTAAAAAAGGTACCTGTTTTAAATCAGCTAATTGCTTTGCAAGTGCTCCAGCAAATAAAGAGTTATTTAATCCAGATTTTTGCAATGCATAAGAAATACTTAAACCAGCATTCTCTTCACCTAAGTAACTTTTCATATCATTAATCACATAGTCAAGTTTTTTTGCATCAATACCACTATTGATAAAAAAATCACCCATTAATTTGCAATGCTCTTTAGTGATTACAACTTTTTCCATTTATGTTCCTTTTTATTATTTTTTCTTTATAATGTTCTCTTACAGTTGAACAATAAGTAAACGAATTATAAAGGAAAAATTCCTTTTTGTCAATAGAAAAAAGGAATTTTTCCTAAAAATGGAGTGATATAAATGTTGTCTAATAGAATAAAAGAGTTAAGAAGATACCTTAAATGCGATACTCAAAGGGAATTTTCCGAATTGGTAAAATTTCCTTTTTCAAGGGTTCAGGATATTGAAAGAGGTAAAGTAAAAGAATTAAAATCGAAAGAACTTGAATACCTACAGGAAAAATTCCTTATTGATTCTTGGTGGCTTTTGACTGGTAAAGGTGATATGTTGTTGAAAAATGAAGAGTTAAACTCAAATGAACCGCCAACTAACTTAGTATCAATAACTTATCTAAAAGATACATATGCAGCAGCTGGTGCAGGTGCAATAAATTATGATGATGCTCCAATAGTAATGGCTTTTGAAAAAGAGTTTTTAATTGAAAAGTTAGGTATAACATCATTTACGCATCTTCATATTATAAATGCTATAGGTGATAGTATGTATCCCACTATTCAAACAGGAGAGCTGCTATTTATAAACCCTTTTGAAAATGAGAATACTCTTATAAGAGATACAGATATATATGTGATAAATACAGCTAGTGGAGTTTTAGTAAAAAGAATAAAAGTCCTTGATCCAATAAATAAAAAATATGCTCTAGTATCAGATAATCCAAAACACGATGATATTCCACTAACAGGAGATGATTTAGAAGCTTGTAAAATTTTAGGTCGTGTTGTTGGACATTTTAATAAGTTATAATCATGTTTAGTTTTATTACAAATTTATTCAATAACAAACATTCTGGTGTGAAAGTAGAAAAGTCTAATAAAAAGACTATTTACAAAAACAATGATTTAAAAATTACAAGCGAATTAGTGATAACAACGTCAACTAAAAAGTATGACAAAGATAAATTACTTGCTACACTGAATAAACAAATCAATTATACACATAAACCATGCAATTATGAAGTTGATGCAATATGCCCAAATTGTAATATATCACTTCCCAAAAAACCTGTACGAAAAATTAAGTGTAAAAGTTGCAATCAATACATTTATATAAGAACTCACTTCGAAACAAAAGATAAAATTCTACTTTCTGAAGAACAATTAGAAAAATATGAAATTGAGGCAAATAAACATTATGCTAACAATGATATAAAAAGACGTCTAATTTCATCTTTTTCAGATGTGTTAGATGAAGATAAAAACTTGAGATCTCATCTTAATAAAGAACTACAAAAATATAAAAAAGAATGGCAATTTGGACTTTATCGTAATACACTACATTCTCTTTCAAACTTGGATATGTTGGAAGATAAAAAATTAGATGCCTTAAAAAAAGACTTAACGATTATATATTTAGATATTAACAATCCTAGAAATGTAGGAAATTATGTAGTTGAAAATAACTTACAAAAAGAATATCCTCCCTTTAAACCTTTTGATGATAAATGTTTATCTGCTTATTGGCTTAATAGAATTGAAGATAAAGCAAAAGAATTAAATATCACAGATATTGGCAAGTTATTTATAGAGCATAATAATAAAGTATTTGAAGATTTAAAAGTAATACCTCATAAACCAGAGTTTATATGGAAAAGGATAGAAACTAAATTTATTTAGTTGCTAAAATAAACTTTTTTTACTTGCTTTAATACACTTTTACAACAAACTATTTAAATATTTATATATTAAAGCAACTAATTTTACATTTTAAATACTTCTAATACTTGCTTTAATATCTAAAAGCCTATAAAATGGGCTTTCATTAGACATTACATAATACAAATCATAAAAAAAGCTTTCTTCCAGATTTTCCACTATTCAAAACCAATTAAAACCCGTTTAAATCGCCTTTAAACACCATTTAACTATACAAAAAAATTAAAGTGTAAAAGAGAGTGTATAATAAAGTTTAGACAAATGTATAAAAAAGTTAAACAAACAACAACCTTACAACAACCACTAAAAAAAGCCCAAATTGCCCAAAAAATCGCCCCTAAATCAAAAAATCGCCTTTTGAGATAGCACTTACTTTTTATACAATACCTTACACATTTTAACCAAATATGTTAGAAAATTTTTTATTCTATTTTATATATATTTTTATTTAGTTTTTCATTAATAGTTACATAATTTATACAATTATAAACTTAATTTGGATATAAATGTATCTTATATAAAAATTAAGTTTTATAATTTTTTCTACTAATATAATAAGGATTTTAATGAAATTATTTCTTATATTTTTCATATTTATGGGAATTAATGCGACAGCTCACGCTACACAAATTGACGCTTGTGCAGTGCTTAATCCACAGGCAGAGGTAAGTGAGAAACTTGAAGCTGAAATTCAAGGGTCAGCATCTACTCTTCTTAAACTTGGCACAGCAGGAGGTAATGCTTCAATAAATATTGAAAAAGAGGTGAAAAACATATTTAGTAATCATGCTGACGCAAATAAGACTGTTATTAAAAGCAAATTAATATATTTATATTGCAGTATAATTCAGTCAAGTAATGAGTTATCAGATAGTCAAAAATTGCATGAAATAAGAAAGCTCTACTTAAATTCTGATACGCTGTCTGCACCAGATAACTCTATAATGAAATTAGAGAGTCTAGGATTTGTTTTTTCTATGAAAGTATGTAGACAATTAGGGGATTCAATTAGTTGTTCCCTTAATGTAGTAAACAATAATAAAACAACTAAGGTAACTTTGAATCAAAATAGTTATTTAATTGATTCAGATAGCGAACAATATGTGGTGAAGAATATTGATTTTGGTACAACTATAGGAAAATACTTTCCCACTAAAACACTAATACCTGGAATAAATGTACCAATTCGTTTAGTATTTAATGGTGTGGTTAGCCATGGAACTACAATTCCATTGCTAAAACTAATGATTGAAAACCCTTTAACATACAAGAAAGCTGAAATGAGTTTTAAGAATATCCCGCTAAAAAATTAATCTTAATAATGGAGTAACACTAATCATGATGATGCAATTTAGCAGTGAGTTTCGTCTGTTTTTAAAACGAATCAAAAATGTTAAATATAAAGATTTTGAAATTCAACTAGAAAAAGTATTTGGAGATTCAATAAGAGAGATCAAAAAGGGAGCTTTCTTAATAACTCGTCCTGTTTCATTACCAGCAGGAAGTGATTTTGAGCTGATAGAAATGTATCATGATATAGGAAAAATCAATGATAGATTTCAAAAATACATTCAAAAGAGCGCAGAATAAACAGGTATGGGCACTAGTGATAGCCCATGTATAACAATCCATTGCATCGAACCGAAGCCCTGCTGGGCTCCGGTTCGATGACTGCAAATGTTAGGTGATGAGAGGACATATGGACATATTAATTAAAGATACTACAACTATTTTTCAACTTGCATTTGGGTTGAATCTAATTTCAGGAATATGGATTTCAAACTTTTTTGAAGCTAGGACATTATTCTGGAAAGAATTTGAAAATACTATCTCAGAGGTCGTTCCTCCAGATCAATATAACAACCCAAATCTTTTTAGGATTCTTGAGTCAGTATTTCCTGATTTCAAAAAAATGACAGATTATTGCCTTCTAGTAGTAGCTTATTCCTCAGTCACAGTAATTATTTGTTTTCTAGCTCTCATTATGGCTATCATAGATCCAACTAAAGAGTTAAACATGTACATGTTCATATTAATGTCCACATTCTTTTTATTAGTGAATCCAATTTTGTATTACTTTTTTAATAATTACTACAAAAATCACCTTTCTATCTCCCTGGAAGTTATAGCTCGATTCACTAAAGAAAACCCCCAACTAATTCTATTACTGGCTAATAGTAACGACTATGATGAAATAACAGAGAAACTTAAAAAAGATATTGAGGCCATCTCACGTGATGTAAAGTTGACCTTATTGAAACTAAGGATTAGTGAATTTTTTTTCAAAGCAAAATTGTACTTAGAAAAAGTCTATGAAAAAATCACCTAACAAACAAAAGGAGACCAATTAAAAACCCGCGGGTGGCTTTTTGATTGCTCATTTCAAACGTTAGCCGTCTATGGAGTTTTATTTGAACAATCGAGTTATTTTTACAGGTGGACCCGGTTCAGGAAAGACCTCAGTTATTGAGTTTTTATGTCATATGGGTTACCAAAGTGCACCAGAAGTTGGGCGTAAAGTTATTCAAGCCCAAATAAAGTCGCAAGGTAGTGCATTGCCTTGGTTAGATAAGATAGCATTTCGAGATGAAATGGTTCTTGAAGAGATCAACAATTACGAGAACTTTGGTGATACTGAAGTTACGCTTTACGACCGAAGTATTATTGATTCGTATGGGTATAGTAAGCTTGAAGGTATACCTATTTCGGAACTTTTGTTAGGTAAATGTGGTGAATTAGATTATTGCCGTAAAGTTTTCATTTTTCCTCCTTGGGAAGAAATCTATGAAAATGATGCTGAGCGAAAGCAAGATTTTAATGAAGCGGTTGCAACATATGATGAAATGGTGAGTGCTTATACAAAGTTTGGCTATGACTTAATTGAAGTTCCAAAGGTATCAGTTAAAGAAAGGGCACAGTTCATCGTTAGTAAATTGAGCGACGGCTAACAAATTATTCAAGAGTGATTTGGCACGCGTGGTATCTTTACTATGCGTTGGTTTTAGTGGTTAAGGTGTTATGTGGAAGCTTTGGTATTGCGTGCCTCATACCTTAACAAGGCGTTATGTTAATTTTAAGAAACTTAATATATATTAGAGGGACTTTATTCAAAAAGACATGTTTGATTTTTTAGATAATGAATTTTATAAAAAAATGATTAAAAATAATGGAGTAAAAGGTTTCCCTTTTTCAATTAAAAGTTTTTTTGCAATACTCGGTTCAGTATTTTTATTTTCTTTTGTATTGAATGATATTTCTGAAATTTGTTTAGAATATGAGACAAAAGAAGCTCCTTTCTTTATACTTTTATTTTTGTTTATATTATCAGGTGTGTATTTATTGATTAAAAGTTTTATTCCAATATACTTTTATTTTATAAGTAAATCATGGATTAAAGTTATTGCAAATATTAATGATATTTACATTTCAGAGGTAAGATTTGTTTATTCAATAATGAATAGTTATAAAGTTTGGTATCCAAAAATTAATTATAATTTTGAAGTTAATGGAAGTATCTATAAAGGAAATAGATTATCCTTTGAAAATGAAAAATTTGAATATAAATTAGATACTAATAGTAGTTCTAGATATCATAAGCTTAATTTTGATTTTGGAAATTGGGTTGAAACAAAAAAAGTTGAAATTTATTATAATCCTAAAAAGCCTAATCAATCAGTTATTTACAGAAAATTAAATGTGTTTAGTTTTGTTGTTTATTCATTTGTATCTATTTTATTTTTATTAGTTTTTAGTACAATTTTTTTTAAATTTATTTATTATTGTTATATAGTTTAGAAAAAGAAAGTTTATGCAGTCTAGGTGTCAGGTGATGTTAATGCTACTATTTCTTTAATCGTTGCTTGATTTAATCCTAAAACCTTTGCTATCATATGCTGAGAATATCCATCTTTATAAGTCTATACAATAAGTTTATTTCTTTGTTCTACTCCTCTATTAATTATATGGTAATACCCTGTTATTTCAATCCTTGGTTTTCTTGGAATATCTTATCTTTTATGAAATTTTATTTAAAAAATTTCTTTAAAAATAACATTAGCATCACCTGACCCCTATTTTCTAAGTCATGAATTACAAAAATTTAGCTAATATATACCTTAAATTTTAAAAAATAAGAGAAGATAATGGGGATAAATTTTAAAGAACTTGCCGAGAAATATCAAACACCATATTATGTGTATGATTTTGACTATATTACAAAACAGTATCAAGAATTAAAAGATGCTTTTAAAGCGAGAAAAACTTTGATATCGTTTGCTGTAAAAGCAAATTCAAATTTAAGTGTAGTAAAACATCTTGGAGATCAAGGTAGTGGTGCAGATTGTGTAAGTATTGGTGAAGTTAAAAGAGCATTGAAAGTTGGAATACCAAAATATAAGATTATATTTTCTGGTGTTGGGAAGATTGATGATGAGATAAGAGAATCTTTACAACTTGATATTTTGATGATAAATGTTGAGAGTGAAGCGGAACTAAAAAGAGTTGATTTAATCGCTAAAGAATTAAAAGTCGAAGCTAGAATCTCTATAAGGATAAATCCAAATGTAGATCCAAAAACACATCCATATATCTCAACTGGATTACATGAAAATAAATTTGGTGTAGATATTGATACAGCAAAAAGAATGTATATCTTTGCTAAAAATAGTGATAACTTAGACCCTATTGGTATCCATTGTCATATCGGGAGTCAACTTACAGAGTTAGCACCTATTAAAGAAGCTGTAAATATTGTAGCAGATTTAGTACGAAATATAAAATCAGAATTAAAAATAGAGTTAAAGTTTTTTGATGTAGGTGGTGGACTTGGTATTGTTTATGATGATGAAAAACTTATCGATACTTATGAATATGCACAAACTATCCTTGATGCACTTTTGGGACTTGATATCACTGTAGTGTGTGAACCAGGAAAATTTATTGTTGGAAATAGTGGTGTATTTGTTACGAAAGTTTTATATGAAAAGGTAAATGGTAGTAAAAGATTTATAATCGTTGATGGGGCAATGAATGATTTGATTCGACCAAGTTTATATAATGCGTATCATAAAATTGAAGTATTAGACAAGAGTGAAAATGTAAGTGACTGTAATGTGGTGGGTCCAGTGTGCGAAAGCGGCGATTTTTTTGCAAAAAATATTCAGTTACCGCAAACACAACATAACGACTTGGTTGCAATTTATTCTGCTGGTGCGTATGGGTTTACAATGTCAAGTAACTATAACACAAGAGGGAAAGTTGCTGAAATTGCACTTGAAGATGGAAAAGATAGATTGATACGAAGAAGAGAAACTTTTGAAGATTTAATCGCTTTAGAAGAGGAATATATAAAATAGGAGAATCATAGTGGAATATATCTAGGAAATGGAAAGTTTATTCATGCAAGTTCGGGAAAAGCAAATTCAGTGACTATTTCAGATGTATATGGGTGGTATAAAGATAAGTTTAAATGGGGAATTAAAAAAATGCTTTAAATTAATTACCCACTATCTTATTAAATTGATTAAATAGTTGATTGAGTACCATATCTCTATATTTTTTAATATAGAATATTCATATTTGATTCATGTTGAATTCATAATAATAGTTTATAATCGGTCTAAATTATTAATTTAGGAGAAGAATGATGAGTAAAGGTAAGGTTATTTTAGGTATAGCTGTTGTAGCTATCTTAATTCAATTTATTCCTTATGGAAAGGATTATACAAATCCACCAGTAGTAAAGGAGCCTCAATGGGATTCAATGCAGACAAAAGTGTTATTTGATAAAGCTTGTGCTAATTGCCACTCAAATAAGACAACTTATCCATGGTATAGTAAAGTTGCACCTATCTCTTGGTTGGTTGCATTTGACGTTGAAGAGGGTAGAGAACATTTTAATGTTTCTATGTGGGGTGCACAAAAAAGAAATAAAGGTGATGAGGCCGCAGAAGAAGTAAAAGGAGGAGATATGCCACCTTTTTATTATCTTCCAACACATCCTGAAGCTAAACTTACTCAAGCTGAAACTCAACAACTTATTTTAGGCTTAGAAAAAACATTTGGTAGTGAAGAAGAACATGATAATGATTGATAAGTTTTGAAACAATTTATTTAATTATTATAGAAAGGAGAAAAGGAAAGTTTGGTTACTCTTTTTTTCTTTCACATCTTTCTATTAAGAATAGATAAAGTAACAGCTAAGTAACACCCCAGAATATGAATTTCTACTTTTATAATAATTATTGAGTATCACACCAACTAAAATGGTACTAAAAAATGAAAAGGTCATTATCCCCTTTCCCACATTTGAGAAGCCGAGTGATTATTTTGCTTTTTTGCTACTTTTTTTTCAGAAAAAAAGTCGAAAGAATTTAAGTCGTACAGAAATATTTATTTAAAATCTAATCATAATACTATTTGATGTATAATGTTATTAATTATATATAAGGTTAAACATGAAATTTTTTTATATTTTACTTTTTTCTTGTAATTTATTTGCATTGGAATGTAATGAGTCAAATTTTAATAAAATAGATGAATATACAATTAATATATTTCAATCGTATAACAATACAACTATTTCACCAAAGGAACAAGCTTCATTTAGTAGTCCAAGGGTTACAAAAGCTAATTATAAAAATGATATCTTACTTTTAAACTCTAATTATACAAAACTAAAAGATATTTCATCCAAATTAGACAAAGCTAGTGAATTTATAGATTATTTGATAAAAGGATGGAGATTATTAGAAAAGTCATGTAGTGGAGAAAAAAAGAAAATATCAAAACTAGCAAAAAGTGATTGTCTTAAATTAAAAATAGCAATTAAAGAAAGACAAAAAGAAACTAATAAATATTTGAGTATGACAGAATTGGTAATTAACTCAAGTAGTAGATACAATCAATCTATGAAGTGAACAAGCTTTTTTATATCTTACAAAATCAAATCATGTATAGACTCAAAAATCTCATCTGGAGTTATACCTTTTTGTAAATCACTATTTGTAAATTTTCCTGTTTTTACAAGGATACTATAGATACCAACTTTTTGTGCACCTTCTATATCGCTTTCTATATCATCACCTATCATTACACATTCACTTGGTTTTACATTTAAAGATTTGGCAGCTAGTTTGTAAAATTCAATTGAAGGTTTACCTATTAGTTGGGCTTTTTGTCCACTTGCATACTCTAAGGCACTTACAAAAGAACCTGCATCTAAACTAAGTTTGTTATCATCATCTTTAAAATATCGATTATTGGCAATTGCTACAAGTTGTGAACCTTGAAGTAGAGTTCTAAATGCATCATTGAGGTTTTTATAATTAAAATTATCTTGTGCATCACCTACTACTACATAGTTTGTAGGATAGTTTTTTAGTGAATTAAAAAAGTCTATAGCATTATTGGTTAGGAGAAACTTAGCATTGCTTTGGTGCTTTTGTAAAAACATCTTTGTCATATCTAAAGCTGTTATAACTTCATCCTCGTTGATATTAAATCCAAATTTTTGAAGTTTTTTGACTACTTGTGCACCTGTATTTTGAGTGGTATTGGTAAGAAAACGAATAGGGTAGTGTTTTTTAATCTTAGCAATTGTTTCAATAGCACCAGTTATCGGAGTATCACCTACATACAGTACTCCACCAATATCACATAAAACAGCTTTTATTTTTTTTGGAAACATCTTCTCTCCTTTTATAGAGAAATATGAATCATTTTATCATAAGAAAAATTTTTATGTTTTTAGTTTAATAAATTAAAGTGTTTAGATAATTTTTCTAAAATATATAGTAAATTAGTTGTATTTATGATTTTTATAATAGGCTTATTAAAATAACACCCCTGAGGTTGAATCTCCACTTTTATAATAATTGTTGAGTATTACACCAATTAAAATAAAATGGTACTAAAAAATGCAAAGGTCAGTTTCCCACTTTCCCTCATTTGAGAAGCCGAGTGTTTATTTATTGTTTCGGAGAAGTTTTGTAACTGTTTGAAAAGAACAAATATGCTGGGAGCATATTTTTATGTGAGTTTTGAAAAATAGAAAAGTAAAATAATAAGCAAGGGAAGTTTCACCTTCGAAACCTGCGGGATAATTTCTTTGCTACTTTCTTTTTTACAAAAGAAAGTCGAGAAAGCCAAGACGTACAGTAAAAGTTTAGTTACATTCAAATATTTTGATAATAGTTTTCATAAAAACACCATCCAAAAATCAAACAAATCCAATCTTTTTAGTATCCTCCTTAGCCTTATCTTGTATCTCTTGCATACTATTAATAACTTGAACAATTTTATTTAATAACTCTTTTGTTTGATTATCACTTACCTCTAATTTTTCTATTCTTTTTATAATATCAAAATATGGAACAGACTGATTTTTTAGTTTTGTAAAAGTTCTCATTATAGATATATTTACTTCCCTTGCAATTTTACTTTTTAATACTGTTGCTAACATATAAACACCTTGTTCTATAAATACATAAGGATAAGATGTTGAATGTTTTAATGATTTGAACTGGTCACAATTTGTGACCAGTTCATTTTTTTCTTTTTCATTTAATTTAAAAATAAAATCATCTGGAAAACTTTCGATATTTCTTTTAACAGCCTGATTTAGAGCCTTTGTCTCAACTTGATAAAGCTCTGCCAAATCTTTATCAATCATAACTTGAATACCTCATAAAAGGGTAAATAACCCTTTTACTCTTTTCTAAACTTTTTAGTACTTACATTTTCAATAATATTTTTAGCAATATTAGAAGTATCTGTAGAGATTTGTTGTGTATGATTAGCTACACTTGCATTTTCTTGTGTTCTTTGATCAAGTTTTGCTACAGCATCATTTATTTGCTCAATACCTTGTTTTTGTTCATTTGAAGCACTTTCAACATGCTTGATTATTTCATTTGTATTATTTATATTTTCATTTAATTCGGTATATCCATGAATCATCTCATCGGCATTTTTCTTACCAGTATTTGCTTTTATTGTTGCATTTTCAACCAAATCTTTTATCTCTTTT
>JBNKRE010000019.1:0-22234 GCA_050296315.1 Halarcobacter sp. | reverse complement strand
GAATTTTTAGGCCTGAGGCTGCTGTTGAGATTGTGCTTAGTGGTTGTCTCCATTGATGGGCAATATTTCTTATCATTTCACCCATTGAAGCTAGTTTTGATTGATTATATAAAGCTTCTTCTGTTCTTTTATTCTCTTGTTCTAATCTTAAGATATCCGTAATATCTTCTCCTGAAGAAAGCATCCCTATAACTTTTTTATCACTATCTAATAATATTTTATTTCGCCAAGATATTGTTCTTTCTTCTGTTTTACATTTAATTCTATTAGTATACTTATCTTCAAATTCTCTTGATTTACTACAAAGATTTTTAAAATGTCCAAGAACACCTAGACTATCCTCTTCAAATAAAAAGTTTTTAAACCAGTTTCTACCAATAATTTCATACTCTTCAAAGCCTAATATCTCACAAGCTTTTCTATTTACTAAAGTTACATGACCATTTATATCAAGGGCTACTATAATAACATCAACAATATCTAAATATAATTGCATTGTTTTTGTTTGTTCTAAAATTGTATCTTGTATTTTTTTTCTTTTAGATATGTCATTTATAAAGACAAGGGAGTATAAATACTCTCCATTTTTATCACTTATGTGGTTTATAAAAATCTCTATCCATATGAGTTTAGAATCTTTTCTTACACATTTTTTTTCAAAGTTTGTAATTGATAAGGAATTAATTGTTTCAATATCATAAAACCTATCATCTTTGTGGGTTACTTCTTGAAAACTTAAATTTAATAGTTCGTTTTTTTCATACTTAAAAATTTTGCAAAATCTTTCATTTACATCTATAAAGCCACCTTTTTTGTTAAGATAAGCAATACCTAATTTTGAACCTTCAAATAAATTATTATAGTGTCTACCTAGATTATCTATTACACTTTTTTGTTCTTTTATAATCGTATTTAAATTTTCAAAATCGTTTGACATTAACTATCTTTCAACAAGTAAATCTGCTTTACTTTTTAAATCTTTTTTTAAAAACTCCTCTTCTCTTTTAGAAAATTTAGAATTTTTGCTTTCTTTGGCTGAAAGTATATCATTATTTTTCTGATTCTCTTGTTTTTTAAACTTCTCTTCTTTAGGTTTAAAGATACTAAAAATCGAAACAATTAAATAAATTGAAGCCAAAATACTAAAAATTATTATTATCCATTTTGAGATTAATGCCATCTCTAAAAACTCTAATTTTTCTTTTAAAGTCAAGTATTCTACAACATCAGAGTATATTGCATTTGCAGAAATTGCAATTATCCATAAAAATGCAATAAATATAACTTTTCTTCTAAACTTATATAAGTAATACCAAAATAGCGCTGATTTTATTTGTTTAAACATATTCTATTCTTATATAAAAAAATCTAAACCTAAAATAGCCAAGGCACCAATTAAACTTTTTGTTTTTAAATCATCTTTTAATTTATTCTCTTCATCAACAATTATTATCTCAAGCTCTTCATCTGTATAATCATCAAAAGTTTTATGGTGTTCTGCAAGTCTTGCTTTAGTTCTTAATATAGCTTTTTCTCTTATCTTATTTTTAACTGCTGCTTTTAATTCTTTCCCTTTTAAAGAAGGATAATCAAATAACTTAGTTGTATTTTGTTTAATTCTATTTTTTAAACCCATTTTTATTCCAAAATTAAAATTTGGAGTATTATATCATCTTTAGATTAATGGTTATTTTTATCTTTACTTTGAAGCTCGCTAAAGTTCTTTATAATATCAACTCCATACTTTTCCCTCAGGGTTTGCAAACTTTGTGTTAGCTTTCTTTTTTTAATATCTGATTCATATTCAAAAATATCGGAAACAAAACTATTTTTATCTGCAAAATTTGAAACAGTAAGGTTTAATTGTACAACCCCATGACTCATATGTATATCGTTTTTTCTAAAAAGTTCAACCATAGCTTTTTTAAAATCAGTTTCATTAAATATTCTATTAACATTTACATAATCTTTTGATTTTATATTTGAATCATATTTTATTTTTATATGATATGTTTGTGGATTTACATCAGCTTTTTTAACCAAAAAGCAAAGATAACGACTGAGAATCATAACTCTTCTTTTTAACTCTTCCCTTTCATAAATACAATCAAAAGTTCTTCCAATTCCAATAGATTTTTTATCTCTATGTTCAACAATATTAGTATCGTTTTCACCAACAATTCTATTGTAAAGTTCAATTCCAGGTTTTTTCCAAGAAAAAAACAATGCTTTTCTTCTTTCAATATCCCCTAAAGTTTTTATCCCATAACCTTTAAGTCTTTTTTGATATCCCTTCCCTATTCCAGGAAACTCTTCAATGGGAATATCTTTTATAAAACTTTTCATATGCTCTTTAGAAACATATTTTACTCCATCAGGTTTTGCAAATTCTGTCATAAGTTTTGAAAGATATTTAGAATGGGCTATTCCTATTGATACAGGTAAATCTAATTCATTTTTTATTCTTTTTTTTATTTTTGTAGCAAAATCTACAATCTCATCTTTACTTATATATCCCCTTAAATCGCCAAAAAATTCATCTATGGAAAACTGTTCAACTAAAGGTATTTCCTCTTTTAAGATAAGTAGCATTTTATGGGAGAGTTCGTGATATAAAGGGTAGTTTGGAGGAACCATTTTTAGATGTGGGCATAATCTTAAAGCTTCATTTACACTCATGGCAGTTTTAATACCATATCCCCTTGCTTCATATGAGCAAGTTGTTATAATGCCTCTAATTCTTCCATCTTTATCTACAAAATAGTCATTAAAGGTTTTTTCACCCTCATTTGTTAAGATGGTACTTACAAAAGCACCACTATTTTCACTTATTTTTCGAATCTCTTTTTTATCTGAAAAGATATTTAAGTTACTTCTTCCTCCGACTGCAACTGGAATACCTTTTAGATTTTTATCTTTGATTCTATGGGCTGATACAAAAAAACAATCAATATCAATATGGATAAACATTTAAAAAAAGTCCTATTTTATAAGGATTTTAAAAGTTATTTTTTAATATGTACCGTATAAAGTACCGTTAAAAAATTTTCCTTATATGTAGTTATTATATACTTTTTGAAGAGTAAATATTAAAAATATTACAAATTGCAATATTAATATTGTAGTTAAATATTTAAATTTTCAATTCATTTTAATTATATGTATAGAGTTTTATTTTTTTCACCATAGTTTTTTAATAAAATATTTTCATATGTAATAATACCATTTAAAAGATTTATGGTTCCAATCATCATTTTAGCCCCTTTTTTTAATGATATAAAAATAAACTTATTCTTAGAAAAAATTATAGAAATCAATATAAATCTCTTTAACTAATAATTTAAATGTATATTTCCATGAAATTTAGAACTAAGTGCATTTTTTCTATTTATTTCTCTTATATCTTTATCAAGAATTTTTTCTGAAATTTCTTTTGCTTTTATAAATGACATAACTTCTCCTCCAAACTCTTTTTTAAATTCTATAGCATCTTTTTTCTCACTGAAAGATATTTTACTTACAGTCGACATTGTTCCTTTTATACTACTTCCTACAACGTACCACATTTTTGTAGCATCTTTAAAAATTTCATTTTTTGCATCTACTGCTAAGTATTGTTCAATAGGGAAACCTTTTTCCCTCTCAGCTTTAATTAAATCTCTTATTGAGCAAAACTGAATATATTTTCCATTTTTAAGCTTAACTGCGTGATTTGTTTTTCCAAACACTGATAGCTTCATTCCACACTCTGGACAAATGTCAGAATGTTTCCCTTTCTGTAAAAGCTTAATGTTTTTTGTATATTTCTGAAAATTCTGTGCAAAACTTATTGTTTGCAAAAAACAAATAAAAGATATAAGTAATAAAAAGTTTTTTTTCATCATCTCTCCTTTAAAGCCACACACCATTTTTTATATAGTATATAATTGGATAGAGACTCAAGATTACTACTAGTAAAGTATTTGCTATTATTGATATTTTGTAAAAGCTTTTCTTTGGTGTTTTTTTTAATAAATAAAGAATAAATACATTTACGGCCATTGCAGCACCTATAAAAAATAATATGTAGATTAGATATCCCACATAATAGTAGTCACTTTGAAGTAAACAGAAAGGGCATTTATGCGTAGGTAGTTCATATACATAAGAAGAAAAAAACCTAATCAAAGTTTGAATTCCTACAAACATAAAAGCAAGAGAAGAAATACTAAATAATATCGCTTTTTTAAATAGTCCAAATATTAAACTTGCAATAAATATAGAGTAAAATAGAACTAATAGTAAAGGTTCATTTTGCATCAAAGAAGCAGTTCCAGCAGAACTTTGTTCAAATACAACACTACAACAGTGAACAGGAACATCAGTACTTATTTGCATAAAATGATAAACTTCCATAAAAAGCTCAATTCCTATTAGAATACAAATAGGCTGAAATATTATAAACTTTAATTTCGTATATGGATAATCTACTTCATTAATATCAAGAGAGTGAAGTAATAACCAAGCAAATAAACCAAATAAAATCAACACTTTAATCATTAAAAGTTCTGGTCCAAACTTTGTAGCACTCACAATTCCAGCTGCACACATTGCACCTGGCACTATTTCTGAAATGGTATCCATAGTCCAGATGTAAAACAAGAAAAGTGGAAGCTTTACAGTTATAGCAAATTTTATAATTGTAGCAACTAAATAACTCTTTTTATTAAGGTTATACTGCTTTGAAATTGTTAACTTTGGATTAAAATATAATGATATTTTAACTGCCCAGAAGAGTCCAACTAAGCATAAAAGAAAAATTATAGATTCAACAATCAAAACACTTTGAATATATGGAGAGAGTAAAATCATAATAATTTCCCATTTTTCATTTCAAAACAAGTCTCATACATTCCCCATTCTAATAATAGTGGATCATGGGTTGCAATAACAAGTGTTTTTTCCTGCTTAATTATTTTTTCAAAATAATCTAATATCTTAATACTTAGAGCTTGGTCTAAATTTGCAGTTGGCTCATCAGCGAGAATTAGTTTTGGATCATTAATAAGAGCCCTTACAACTGCAACTCTTTGTTGTTCACCACCTGAAAGATGTTTAACTTCAACATTCGTTTTTGGCGAAATATGAAATAACTCTAGAAGTTCCATTGCCTCTTCAAGTTTATCAATATCATCAGGTAAAGTTGGAAGAAGTACATTTTCAAGAACTGTTAGAGTAGAAATCAAATTAAATTTTTGAAAGATAAATCCAATATTATTACGTCTAAATCTACTTGCAAAATTTTCAGGATATTGGGAAATTGCTTCTCCATCAATTAAAATTTCTCCCTTTGATGGTTGATATAGTGCTGCAAACAAAGATAGTAAAGTACTTTTCCCACTACCACTAATTCCTTTAAGTAATGCAACTTCACCTTTTTTTACATGTAATGAAATATCTTCTAAAGCATTAAAAGCTTTTGGTGTTCCTTCATTAAATATTTTTGAAACATTTTTAACTTGAATCATCTTATTACCTCTCCAGCATCTTCAACTGCTGCTTTCCAAGATGGAATAATTGATGCTGCTAAATAAAGGGGTACAGTTGTAAAAAATAGTAGTGCAATCATTTTTATATCTAATACAAAAACTAAATCAAAAGGTTGTTTTAAATTAGAAAATCCAGTAAATATATATTTTAAGATTGGTGCATCTAAAATGAAAACATAGAAGATTGCTAAACTAACACCTACAAAAAAAGCTGAAAGGGAAAGTATTAAAGCTTCAGTTAGTTTATGTCTAATAATATGATCAATTTCCCAACCTAAAGCTTTCAAAACACCTATTTCTTGCTTTTCTTCACTCCTAAGTCCACTTGCTTTATCATAAAGTATAATTGCAAAGGTAATAAATGTAGTAATAAGTAAAGCTAAAAACCAACCACTTTTATAATCATATAAAATTTGATGACCCTTAATAATATCAGCTTTTGTAATAACCCTTAGACTTGGATATTCAAAAGCAATTTTTGCTGCTATCGTTTCTACTTCTTCAGGATTAGCTACACTTATTACTGCATCTGTAAAACTTCCCTCTTCAATATCTAATAAGTTTCTAGCAATTTCTGTAGGAATTAAGATAATATCATTACTTTCCATTTGGGTATCTGCTTTGAAAGTTCCGCCAAGTTTCATTTTAAGATAAGTTCCATCATTTTGCTTAAAGCTTACATACTCCTGCATATCATATTTAAACAATAACTCTTTTAGATTTTTTGATATCATCATTGAAGGAATAGCATCATCACTTTCTGGGAAATCTTCTACAATTTTTGTTAGGCTTTTTTTATACTGTTCTTCAAAAGCAGTAACACCTACAATAGAGGCATAAATATTTGCATCTTCTAAGTAGTATTGTCCCCAAATACGTCCCATTACATTACTTATTCCTTTAATATCCCACAGTTGCTCAACAATTTCTTCATCAAAAGGTTTTACTTTTCCACCTTTATAGTTTTGTATAACTATATCAGGGAGACCTTTTGACAGAGTTTTTAGTTCATGATTTAAAGAATGGCTAATCATCATTCCTGAAGATAAAAGCCAAACTAAAATCATAAAAATTAAAGCTATAGAAATGTTTTTCATCCCAAATCGTTTTAAAGAACGTAAGGTGTAATCAAATATTGTATTCATATTACCTCACTTGTAAAGAAGCTTGTTGAATAAATATTCCAAGACCAAGGGGCTCAATTCCAGGATGTAAAAAATATAAATCATTCACTACACTTAATGATCTGTGTCTTAGGTATGGAACATTACTATTAAATGCTAAGTCAGGTATTCCACTTAATTTGACAAAAAGCACTTTAGTCTCATTGTCTTGTGTTTTTGAGGATAAAAACACAAATTGAAATATTAAAGAAGCAATTACTACACTAACAAAACAGTAGAAAATTTTTTTTGAACTTATTCGCATGTTTCTAGGCCATCTAATTTACAAATTAATTCTGAAGTAATTTCACTAAACTTAAAAATTGAAGTTCCTTGATGATCTTTTAAAAAAATTTTTGCATCTTCTTCATATTTAAAAGGTATTAATTCATTTCCCATAGGACCTAAAGTATCACTCCCAACTACATAAAAAGCCTCTTTCCCATCAATTGCATATTGAGTATAATAATCTGTTACTAACAGCTTTTGCTCGGTCATCTTTTCGTGTTCATTATATTTTTTAGGATTATGAACAAATTTAATCATATCTTTAACCCCATCAAAAACATAATAGTGCTTATGCTCATGTTTTACAAACTCTAGTTTAGCTGCCCATTTTGGATATTTATACACAAACATTCCACAAACTGGACATTTATCCTCTTTTCTTACTTCTACTATTTTATTAACTAGTCTATTTTCAATACGCTTAACATTCCATAGATATAAGGCTACAGAATGAAGTTGATTTTCCTTAAGTTTTTTACACTGATTTTTTAAATCTGCTTTTAAGTAATTAATCCAATTATAGGCTTTTAAATCAATCTCTTTATTACTACATTTGGCCTCATAAATCTTTTTGCCTTTACGATATTCTCTTTGTATTTTTTTTGGATTTGAAGGTTTCATATCTTCTTTTAAACTCTTTTCTGCTTCTGCAAAAGCTTCTTCAAAACTTACAATATTACCACCATTTTTAGATACAAATATCTTTGCATCTTCTTTTTTTGCAAAAGCAAGTTTACTTATCTTGCTTTTTGTTCCTTTTACTTTGCTCCCCATTACATAATATGCATCTTTTGTGGGAATTAATTTATTGGAACTTACATCTACTACTTTAGAATTTTGAAGCTTTACATGGTTTTCCTCTACATCAAAAACTAAATAACTAAGGGAAGCATATTGTCTTGGTTTACCATCATAGTCATGGGCAGTGTGAGAAGTTTTATAATTTTTATAAAGTTCTTCACCTGAAACTGCACACCAAGTTTTTATATCTTCTTTTTGTACAAGCTCTATATCTTTTTTAACTGTTTTATTAAAATTATTTCCTTGACTCACGCCTATTAATAGAAACTGTATAATTAAGGCACTTAGTAATAGTTTTTTCATAATAGTATTCCTCAAAATGCTGATAAAAGAGATGAGAAAGTAAGACACATCTCTTTTTTACTTTTTATAAAGATTTACCTAATCTTTTAATTTCCCATAGATATAAAGTCACTGCTTGAAGTTTTTTCATCTTAATTGAGTCATCACATATTTTATTTTTCATAATGTCAGTTTTTAACTCATTGATTCTTTTATAAGAAGAAAAATCTTTAATTGGTCTACAATTTGATTTATAAAGTTTTTTGCCCATTGGGTACATCATTTTATTCTTCTTCATATTTACCATTGCAATATCACTATTTAACGACTCTTTTGCACTAGCTATCATTTCATCATATAAAACAATTTTTCCACCAAATTTAGAATTAAAAGCTTTAGCATCATCTTTTGAAGCAAATGCATACTTACTAATCTTTGACATAGTTCCAGGTGCTTTACTTCCTAATACATAATATGCCGTTTTAGCATCGATAATTTTTTCAGTTTTTGCATCTACTACAACATGCTTATTCCCCTCATTTGCATGCTTCCCATCAACAAGAACACATCGTACAGAACAATATTGTCTATTATCTTTAGCCTTTTTTGCAACAACTCCATGACTCGTTTTGTAGTTGTGCTTAATAGACATTGCACATACTGGACAAAAACCTTTTTCTGCACCTTCTTGGATTAATTCAGGTTTCCCTGAAGCAACTTTACTAAATTTTTTTTCCATATCTTTAGCAAAAGAGGATGAAGAAAACAACAATAATCCCATTACAAATATGATTAACAATTTTTTCATAATTACTCCTTTAAAACTTTATGAATTATTAAATGTCTCCATTTAATAATTCAATCAAACCTTTTTTCATTTCTTTAAATGAAAAAATTCTTTTACCATTATTACTTTTTGCAAATGATTCGGCATCATCATAGCTTTCAAATGCTGGTAAATCATCCCCTGCTGGTGAGATTTTATTACTTCCATATACATAAAAAGCACCCCTAGCATTTATTACTTTGTGAGTTTTAAAGTCTGTTACAATAAGTTCTTTTAATTCTGTTGAATCTTTGGTATTAGCTTCTTCCCATTTTTCAGGATTGAAATAGAATTCAAACATAGATTTAGGACTTACAAAATAAAGTTCTTTAAAGTCTTTATTTACAACCTTTGAAACCCAAGCAGGATTTTTATAAACATACATTTTTCTAACTAAACTTTTTGTTTCTTTGTCAAAATTCATAGAGTACGTAACTTCTGCATTAAGAGCTAGAAAGCCAAACATACAACTTAATATAATTGTCGATAATTTTTTCATGAATATCCTTTAAACTAAATCTTTTTTCGCAAATATAAAATAACCTAAAAAGGCAAAAACTAATCCTAAAATAACTGGGTAAGCTATAGAAATTAATACAAAGGTAGTTTGTTTAAACGTATCTAAAATATAAAATGCTACTGGTCCCATTACGGTTAAGGATGGATCAAATAAAGAGATTGCTGCAACTCTAAAAATCTCCATAGGATTTAAAAGAGCAATTGTAATAATAAGNGACTCATCAAATCTATTTTGCATCATTAAAGAGATTAAAGCAATATCTAAAAAGGCTAATAAAAATATCCATATAAAAAATGATATTCCTAAAGCAATTTCACTTGTTTTTACAAATGAAGAGATAAAAAATGCTATACCTAAAAATGCTGAAGTAAGTGAAAACAATAAACCTGTATACAAAATAAATATATCCCAAGGGATATCAGCGCCGATAAAGATTCCATAGATTATTGCAAAAACCATTGCAAAAAATACAGGTAAAAAAACTGTAATAAATCTTCCTAAAATTTTACCCCAATAATATTGTTTTAATGAAATTGGAAAAGATAACATATATTCTAAAATATGAGTATCTCTATCTCCAGAAATAGACCGTACTGTTGTTATTAATATAAATATAGGTAAAATTACAATTGTAACTTGTATATACATAAGTAATAATCTACTTAATCCACTAAATCCCATAACCTGTGATTGTGTAACACCTGCTACAAAAAATAAAGCTATCATTCATCCAAAAACAAGAGAATAAACAATAAACCATTTTGCTCTAATCGATTCTTTTAGATCTAAATAAGCTATTAGTAATAAATTCTTCACCTTATCGTCCCCTAGCCAAAACTCTTTTTTCCATATCACTGAAAGTAAAAACTTCAAGGTCAGGCTTTATTGCTTTTTTTGTTTCATGAGCTGCAAACCCATATCCCATTGGTGTTATAGTCATACCATCATAAAATGCTTTTCTTGCATCAATCCATTTTCCTGTGTCAACATCTGTAATCCAAATTTTTGCATTATCTTTCCACGTGATATTTTCTTCTTTAAACCATAAAGGAACGCAGCCTATATCATCAAACTTATAAACTGTTCCATTCTTCATATTTATAACTTGCGCAGCATGCTTTCTATCACTAATTACCATTTTGCATCTATCACACATATCTCTATCCCATTTAATTTCTTGTATTTTTCCTGAACTCTCTTTTTCACAAGCACTAAAGAATAATGAGATACCAAGACCAGATAATAAAATAAAATTTCGACGCGATATATTATTCATATTAATTTCCTACTCTTTCATCAGAAATAACTTTTCCTAAATCCATATAAATCTGTCTATTAACGATATCCTTAACCTCATCAAGTCTATGGGTTACAAAAAGTGAAATTTTTTCTTTTTCATTCTTTTCTAATAATCTATAGAAATCATCCCTTGCCTTTGGATCTAAATTTGCCGTTGGTTCATCATAAATTATGATTTCACTTTTTTTTGCTAAGCTTATTGCAATTAACATTTTTTGTTTCATACCACCTGATAATTTGAAAAAAGATTTATTTAAATTTGCATTAATATCTAATTTCATCTCATTTGCATAATGAATAATCTCTGCAATATCTACATTAGAACTAGCTTGAATATATTTCATTAACTCATTTAAACTAAGTTTAATAGGTGGTGGAAGTTGAGGAACAAAAGAAATAGAATCTAAAACTTTTGTTCTATTCTTAATTGGATTCAATCCATTTATAAGAACCTCCCCTGAATTTGGATGATAATATCCCATAATTGATCTAATTAAAGTTGTTTTTCCAGCACCATTTGGTCCCATTATTGCAATATGATCATTTTTATCAAATTGTATGCTTACATTATCTAAAGATATGTGAGAGCCAAATCTTTTTGTTAAATTATCTATTTTAATCATTTTAAATTAAACCTTTTAACCTAAAGTCGTATTTTAAAGCATCAGAGTGACAAACATCAATACATCTTCCACATAAAGTACAATCTACACCTGTTACGTATTGCTTTTTAATTCCTTTTTCTTTTCTTTCTTCATCATATTTACCTTTTGTCAACTCTAAAACTTGACTTTCAAAGCAAACATCATGACAAACCATACAATGATCACAACTATCATTCCACTCTATTCTAAGACCACTTACTTTTCCTATATACCCATATGTTGTTCCAATTGGACAAATATATGTACACCAAGCACGTCTTGAATAAAATACTTCAATTAAAAAAACAATTAAAACCCATGATAAAGCTAAACTCCATCCATAAGCAATAAATCTACTTAAAATTCCAACTACATTAAAAGTTTCAAATACTAAATATCCACTTGTAAATGCCATAACCATAAACATTGCCCAAAAGACATGTCTTACTCTATGGTCAAATTTTCTCTCTTTAATAATTTTTTTATTAACTAGTGTATTATGAATCTTCTCACCAATTTCACTTAATAATCCATAAGGACAAACCCATGAACAATAAGTTCGTCCCCCTATAAGTAGATAAAAAAATAAAATTGTAACCGTACCAATTACAATATTTACAGGCATATGATATGTTGCAAGATACATTTGAATAGTTGTAAAAGGGTCAATTAAGTGAAACCCTAAGAATCTTGAACCATTTAATGTTCCTTCTAATGTTTGAATATCAATAGCAAAAGATAAGAAAAATAATAAATGAATTGAAATAATTACTATCCACCTCTTCATTCTATATGAAATTATTGTTTTTCCATCTTTTGTTTTATCAAAAAATGTCGATATAAAGCTTGATTTTTTTATTGTTTCTCTATTATTCCATTTATCCATTTTTTAATCCTTACTTTAAAGCATTTTTTCGTGCTTCAAACTGTGAAATCTCTTTTGCAAAACTTTTTAAATCTTCTTCTGAAAGATTCATTAATAAACCTTTCATAATAAAATTCTCTTTTCTACCTGCTTTAAAATCAACTAAATCTTTTAAAAGCTTATCCTCACTTTGGCCAATTAAACCAGGTCCCATAAGTTTTTTACCATTTTGAGTTCCACTTCCATCAACTCCATGACATGAAGCACATTTACTTTTATATGCATCACTAACTTCAAAACTAGAGGTATTACCAGCTTTGTCTCTAAGGGCTTTTAATTTTTCGGCCCCTACATCTTTCTCTTTAATTGGTTCAATTTTAGCTTTTTGCTCTAAAGCCTTTAAGTCTTCAATTATATGACCTGCTTTACCACCTTGATATGCTGGTCCTTTAAAAAATGTTAAAACCATAAGACCCAAAACAATAGCTGTAGAAATTAAGGCTATTACTTTTTTCATTGCATTTCCTTAACTTGCTTATTAAATTCAAATATCTCTTTTGCAATTCTTTTAATAGTTTCTTCATCCATTTGATTAACTAAACCCGTCATTAAAACATTTGCATCTTTATTATTTTTAAACTTAAGAATACTTTCATAAATAAATTTATCATCTTTATCAAGTAATGATGGACCAATAATCCCATTAGCATAATCATTATGACAAGCTGAACACTTAACAATAAACTCTTTACTAAGTCTTTTTACTAACATTGAAATTTTAACTTTTTCATAGGGACTTCTAACATGCATATTTGCATCAATAGAAGTTCTAGGTTTAACTCTAACTGAGGCATCTTCATTCGCTGGTTTTGAATTTGGATCATATTCGCTTTTTACACCATAATTAAAATAATATGTTTCATTTTTATCTGATTTTTCATTTTTTTCAGCTACTTTAATCTCTTTTGCATTTTCATTTTCTTCTATTTCTATTTTGAGAGATTCTTGTTTTTGAGTAACTTTTTGTTCTACTTTTTTCTCTTCTTTTTTTTCAGAACATCCTGAAACTAATAGAATAATTACTAATGGTAATAATAATTTTTTTATCATGATTTGTTTCCTTTTTCATAATAGTCTTCATATGACATTCTAGGTTTTATTACAAGTGCTGCTTCACTTGCTGGACATAACTCTTCACATACACCACATCCAATACAACCATCATAAACTTCAGGCTTTTTACCAACACCGTCACCAACCATAGAAATTGCACTTAATGGATTAGGAATTGGACACATATCCGCACATATGGTACACTGCTTTCCTTCAAACTCATCAAGTTTTTCAAGCATATCTAGTTCTAATTGGGTTAAATTATTTTGAGCATTTGTAAAATCATGTATTCTTTTACTATGCCCTTTTGGAACAGGTGTATTTGTTCGTGCTAAACATCTGTTAGGAAACTCTAAAACCGCAATTCCCATTTTTATATCTGCAGGCTTTTCTGTTTTATGATCGAGTGCACCACTTGGACATGCTAAAACACAAGGAACAGCACTACATGCATAACATCCTCTTTCTCTTGCATCAATATATGGTGTTCCAACTCCATGACCTTTTGCCATATCTGCTAATTCTATAGAATGATAAGGACATACTTGCAAACATTGTCCACATTTGATACATAATGCTAAAAACTCTTTTTCATTTACTGCACCAGGTGGTCTTAATCTCATCTCTGCATTTAAAGCATAAGGGCTTATAACTACCCCTGCTCCAAGAGTTAATCCCAATATTCCTAATGTTGAAAACTTAATAAAATCTCTTCTATCTTCTTTTATACTTGCCATTATTAAATCCTTATAACTTTAACTTCGGTTTTAAATCTTCCATTAAAAAAACTGGTTCACTAAATGGAGCCAATTTTGCAAGAAAGTTTAGTAATGAGATAACAGGAGAACCGTAGAAAAATTTTACATCTGTATTATAAACCCATAATTGATCAGCATACTGATAAACTTTATGAGGAGTATCTCCTATATTATCTGCGTTTTTATCAAATCCTTCATAATTATCCCAATAATTTCCTACTATCTCATTTTCATATGTTTTTGCACCCCTACTATCGTTTACAATATCTTCAATATTTCCTATAATAGAGTTTCCTTTTATAATATTATTTTCACATAAAGAGTGAAAATGCAGTGCTTCAGAGTTATATAAAACTTTATTGTTTTCTATCCAATTATTTGTATCTGGCTCAAAAGGAGATCTATCAATATATACTCCAATTGCATTATAAATAACCGTGTTGTCTTTAAGTGTAAAATTTGAAACATCTTTAAGTCCAATGCCCATACCAGTAGCTCCCAATGAACTTTTTATAACATTTCCAGTTGCAATAGTATCTTTGCTATACATAAAAAATATTCCAACTGAGTTAAATTTATAAGTATTATTGTGAACATAGTTTTTACCCGCATACATAAAATGTAGAGAATATCTATTATTTTCACCATAATTTTCAACTATTTGATTACCATGGGAATACCAAACAACCATGTCCCTTGATTTAACAAGTCTATTTTTTTTGATTATATTGTCATTTGAATACCAAATTCTAAGTCCATCACCTCTTAATCCAAGAGACAGATCCTTTGAAGTTATATAATTATTTGAGATAATAGAGTTATTTGTTGTAGACATATCAATTCCAAATAATGAATCTCTTATAATACAATTTGAAATTTCTGATTGCTTAGAATTTTCAATTTTAATACCTGAGTCTAAATTTTCATGTCTACTTCCACTATTTTGTATGGTTAAGTTTTTAAGTGTTACATAAGGGCTGTTTATTGAAACAACCGTTCCAACACCTAGTCCATCAATTATAACCCCCTCTTCTTTTCCAATAATAGTTAAAGGTTTATCAATTTTAATTCGTCCTTTATAAACTCCCTTTGGAAGTTTTAAAATCGAACCAGCTTTTGCTTTATTAATTGCTTCTTGTAAAAGGTTTGCAAAAGAAAAATTAACAAATAATAAGAAAATGGCTACAAAAAATCTAAACATCATTAAACCTTATAGTTAATACCTGTTTCTTTCATTGCTTTATTTTTAGAAAGAATTGATAATAATGAGAAAAATCCAATTGCTAAAATTACATAAAATCCAATTGTTGGATAAGAGTGTGTTGTAAATTGTGCAATTTTTCCATCACCAAAAACTGTTGGCATAAAAGGTTTTATTTTAAATGCTCCCCAATCATGTAAGTTGTGTCCGAACCAATAAAGCCAATAAGAATAATCAGCAATAAATAGAAGAGGTAATGCAGCTGGAATATACATAATATAAGTTAATGTCTTTTTATGAAATAAAATAAAATAAATCATAAATAAAGAAAGTCCTAAAAGCGCATAAATACCTATTTCTCTTTCAATTTGACCTCCTGCCCACATTGGGTCCATTCCTACATAATGATTAATTGTATTCATTTCATGAACTTCTCCACTAAAACCATCAAAATGGAAAAATACTGGGATACCTTCAGGAAATGCTTTTTTAGGGTAGTTAGGTGCTTCTAAAGAACAAGACCAAATGGGAAGTGAAGCAACACCAATTTCAGCAGAGTTTTCTATCATCTTTTCTAAATCATTATGCGCTTCTAAAGGAGTAGTAGTACTTTTATATCTTCCTTGATTATAAAAATTCCAAGTTTTTATAGATAGAGGAGAAATTTCTTCAATTCTATCTTCATCAATTGCATTTAATGTTCCATGAAATGCAATCATAGGAAAAGTAAATGCCAGTGTTAGCAATATTAATGCTAAAGATGCATAAATTTTTGATTTAATAAAACTAGTATGCATTTTTGTCCTTCATTTTAAGTTTTAAACTATAAATTATTTTTATAATTTATAATTTAAAATTTCTTATTTAAAAGATTACCAAAATTGATAAATTAACTCATTGATGGTAATCAAGAAAGAAGAAAAAAGCTTAAGACTTTTTTCCCTCTCTTTTTTGAATTTTTTAGAAAAGATTAGCGTTCTCTTCAATCCATTTTAGATATTCAATAATATCTTTAGTTTCTTCTTCACTCATATGTTGATTAGGCATTTTTAAATTAAAATAATCTATCATACCTTTTACATATGGATCATCATACATAGATTCTGGATCTAAAATAAAGTTACTTACCCATTGTTCACCATTTTCATGTCTTTGAAGTACACCTGTTAAATCTGGACCAGATGACACTTTTCCAATTACGTGACAACCATTACAACCACCTTCGGCAAATGCTACTTCACCTCTTGCAGCAGCAGCACTTTGTTTTGTTGATATTTTTCTTACTAATGTATCTTTTGCTCTAATACCAACATCCGCAGTTTTAACCATTAATTGCCAAATCATATTTTCAAATAAAATTGCTTTTTCAGTATCACCTGCTTTTAATGCTTCATCTGCTTTTTTCTTTTGCTCAGGAATTTTATTATATTGGTCAAGTGCATCTGTAACAAGATTTGCTACAACTTTATGATCTTGGAACTTGTTGTCTTTTAAGAACTTAACAACTGATTGAATAACTGCATCAGTTGCATTATTTACAGCAACTGTTTTATCATATTCAGCTTTTAACTCTTCAGGAGACATTGTTTTCATTTTAAGTTTTTGAGCACTTACATATTTTTTATCTGGGTCTTTAACCATCATATAACCCATCATCTCTAAGTGAAGTGCCGAACAGAACTCTGTACAATAATAAGGGAAAACACCCTCAACATCAGCAGTAAACTCTAATGTAGTAGTTTCACCTGGTTCAAGAGACCCATGAATATCATAGTTATCAATAGTAAATCCATGTGTTTCATCTTGAGCTCTTTCAAGGTTTGTCATATGAACTGTTACATGATCACCTTTATTTACTGTAATTCTTTCCGGATTAATATGAGATCTGACTAATGTTGCATATACTGTAACATTTTTACCGTCTCTTTCAATTCTTTCTTCTCCAGCAAGTGTTTTTCCAATATGCTGTTTACCTGTTTTAGTATTAGTTCCCATTTTATATCTTACATGGGGGTGAAGTTTACTTGCTCTAATTGCAACTGCTTGGTGAGGTTCACCTAATGGTAAAGGCATATCTACGAGTAAATCCATTGTTTTCCCACTAATATCAATTAGCTGATGATTTTGAGGATGAAGAGGACCTACATTTTGAAATCTATCAATTGATAATTTATTTAATGCAATAATGTAGTCCCCTTGAGGATCCGCAGATTTACCTTCCATCCCTGCTAAGTGACCAATGTTGTAATGAACATTTTCTTTATCAATAACTTTCAGATCTTTAAAGTTCCATTTTACAACTTGTGAGTCAACATATAAAGATGTATAAATTTCACCATCAACTGGAGAATATTGGTTATGTAAAGGCCCAAGACCTAATTCTAGTTGTCCATGTAAAGATTTTTTCATATCTAAAATTGGAATACCATATGGGTCTTTACCAGCATATTCTTTATTATCAATTAATTTTTTGATTTTTTTGAAATCATAAACTGAAGCATGAGTGTCTAATTTACCACAAACAACTAAGTATTGACCTGTTGGATCAACATCAACACCATGAGGTGATTTTGGTTCTGGAATTAAAAATAAAGCATTATTTTTAACTGCAATATCCATAGGAACAACTTTATGATTATTTATAATTTTTACATTTTTGGGATTTTCAGCTAATTTAGCTAATTTTTCCCAGTTATATACATGTAAGAAGTCAGTGTCATTTCTTGACATACCAGCTTCATTTGGTGGCATACCAACTTCAATTCCACCTGTATACATCTCTGTATTAAATGAGTTTGTAAATCCCCAACCGTAACTTATACCTTTACCTGCATCAGATAAATCTTGGTGATATGGAGGGAACTCTATTGTAAATGAATCATCTGGCATAATTCGACCAATTTTATTGTCGAATTTCCACGTTGTAACTCCACCTCTATAAGTCTCTTTGTACTCTTCAATTGGGTGATAATTGTTATCAAATGGAGCTGCATATTGTGATGCTTCAATAATATACTCTGAATTTGGAGTAAAAAATGCTCCACCATGATCTGATTTAAATACTGGATTTGGAACAATTTGTTTTGTTTCAAAATCTGCTAAATCAATAATTGCAATTCTCGGGTTAGCTTTATCATTAATTGCTAGCCATTTACCATCATATTTTCCATCAATTTCAGAAAGTGCTGGGTGGTGAGTATCACCCCAGTTAATCTCTCTTCCTCTAATATTACCTTGTCTAAGAACTTCTAAAGAGTCTTTATCAAAACCATAACCTTGCCATGGTTCTGGTGTAAATACACCAATGTATTTTAGAATTCTCATTGATGGTACACCATAAACAATTACTTGTCCAGATTGTCCACCAGATGAAAATACAACATATTCATCTTTTACCCCTGTAGGGTTATAAGTTTTAGCTGCTCTGATAACATCAATTTCAGATAAGCCTCTTTCTTTCATTACTTTAGATAATTCATTTGTAGCTCCAGAAGCAACTGAAGCTACAAGTGCAGTACCTAAAAGCATTGAAGAAAATTTACTTTGTGATTTCTTCATCTTAACTTCTCCTTCTATACTATTTGTCAGATGACACTTAAAAGTTTACCAAGTTGATAAACTTTTTAATTGATTAAAATCAATAAATAAATTATTGTAAATTTAATATTTACTTAATCTATATTATTAACTATCAATCTTAAATAAATTGTATATTATGTTGAGTTTCTTTTGAGTCGCTGTAGTTTTTTTTTATAAAATTTTCTATTTAATCATATATCCAAGTTTTGATACAGTTTGAATTATGTCAACTTTTAGTTTTTTTCTAAGTTTAAAAACAAGATTTTTTAGAGCACTTAAAGGGGCTTCTTCATAAATATATAATTTATCTTCTATCTCATGTTTAGTTACTAATGAACCTCTATGAGCTAGTAATATTTCAATAAATTCTACTTCTTTATTAGTAAGTAGAACCGTTTCATTTTTAAATTTAAAGCTTTTATTATCATAATCATATAAAGATTCATCAGTAAAAGTAATAATAGTCTTCGAATTCTTTAACAATTGTTTTGCACAATTTTCTAATAATTTTGAAAGATTAGCTTCTGCTATTGGTTTAACTACATATTCAATTAAAGATAATTTAATTGATTCTAATAAAAAGTTTTGATCAGTATAAGCACTTGTAACAATTATTGGTATATTCTCATTTTCTTTTCTTATAGTTTTAATTAGATCTAATCCATTTAATTTAGGCATTTTTAGGTCTGTAATTAAAATATTAGGATTATATTTATTATATAATTCTAAAGCTTCTTCTCCATTTGAAGCACTATAAACCTTATCTACATAAAGCAATAAAATTCTTTTAAAACTTTCTCTTAACTTATCTTCATCTTCAGCCAAAAGAATAGATGATTTTTTTAATTTTATTTCATATTTTTCTATCATTTTCCAATTCCCAAGAAATTTTATTTAGAAAATTATGATAGCATTATTACTTCAAAAAAGAATTGAGGTAAATCAATGTTTGAAAATTTTAGTTTTACAAAAAGATATATACTAGCACTTAGTATTATTGCTATTTTATCAATACTTGCATTTTTTAACCTTAGTAAACTTTTAACTATACAATCAAATGATGCAAAAGTTGTAAACATGAGTGGTAATCAAAAAATTATTACAAGGGAGATTGCTTTTTTTGCAATTTACTATAAGATTGATAGATTAAAAAATAAAATTACAGAAATGGAAGAAACACACAAAAAGTTAACTTCATTTAATATGTCAAAAGAGTTATCTAAAATTTATTATGGTTCAGAAACTAATCTAGATAAAAAAGTTAAAAAATATTTATTTCATGCTAAAAGGTTTTATATAAATAGAGATGGAAGAAGTCAAAACTATGTATTAAAAAACTCAGAAAATCTTATTTTAGATTTAGAAAAAGCTGTTTTAATTTATTTAAATGAAGCTCAAGAAAATACAAAAAAAGTACAGCAAGTTGAATCTTACATTCTAATAATGACACTAACAACATTGCTTTTTGAAGCTATTTTTATCTTTATGCCAGCAAATAAAAGAATTAATAAAAGAACCAATGAGTTAATTGCTCAAAAAGAGTTCTCAAATGCAGTAATTGAATCAAGTACAAATGCTATTATCAATTTAGATAGTAATTTAAGAATAAGAACATTTAACAAAGAAGCTCAAAATATTTTTCATTATACTAAAGAAGAGATGTTGAATAAGCCTCTTTTTGGAAGATTAATTCCCAATTTTGATATTTCTAAAAATCCTAATATTGGAGAAGTTCAAGAGATTGTTGCAGTTAATAAAGAAGGAATTAATTTTCCAATTCGTATATCATTTGGCTCAAGTGGAGAAAATAAAGATATTGCAATTGTTGCAAATATCCAAGATATATCCAATGAAAAACTAAATAGTAAACTTCTTGAACAACAATCTAAATTTGCAGTTTTAGGAGAGATGATTGCTATAATTGCTCATCAATGGAGGCAACCACTTACACAACTAAGTTTTAATAACATGTATATAAAGAAAAAAACAAAAGATGAGGAGATAAAAAAAGAGAGTATTGAAAATGAAGAAATAATTCAATTTATGTCTGAAACAATTACTAACTTTCAAGACTTTTATAAAAAAACTGATAATACAGTTTTTAATCCAATTGTTTCAATCAATCAAGCACTTAAAATAGTTGATTCAATTTTAGAACTTAACCAAGTTAAATTAAAAAAAGAGATTGACTCAAAAATAGAAATCTATGGTAATTCAAATAGTTTAGCACATATAGTTTTATCAATAATGCAAAATACCATAGATATTATAAGAGCAAAAAAAATAGATAACCCTTTTATTAAAATTACACTAAAAGATACAAAAGATAATATTATTTTAACTATCAGTGACAATGCAGGAGGAATTAAAGTTGACCCTATTGATGATATTTTTAAACCTTTTAATTCTAAAAAAGAGGAAACATCAACGGGAATTGGTTTATATATGTCAGAAATGATAATTAAAAATCAATTTAATGGGACAATAAACGCAAAGAATATAGAAAATGGAGCAAAATTCACTATTACTCTTCCTCATTGATTAATAGTGTCAAATTTTAATATTACTTCAGTACCTTTATAATCTTCAATTGATTGAATCAATAATTTGATATCTAAGTTATCACAAAGTCTATGAACTATATGCATTCCTATGCCATGACCTTGGTCCTCTTCTTTATAGTATCTTTCAAAGATTTTTTTAGGGTATTCTACTCCTTTTCCATTATCTTTTATAGTTAAAGTCTTATTATTAAAAGAGATATTTATTTTGGGATTCTCTTCGCTTGAATATTTACAACTATTTGTTAAAAGATTATCTAAAATTCTTATAATTGCTTTTTCATTTGTATTTATAAAACTATTCTCTTTTATATCAACTATAAACTCTATTTTTGGAAAAATTAGTTTGAAGTCTTCTACTTTTGTTTTAACTAGTTTCTCAATATTTATTTTTTCTTTTGACAGTTTTTGATTTAAAATTATTTCTAAGTTTTTATATAAAGAAGCAATGCTTTTTGCACTAAGTTCTATTCTATCAATCTCTTCAAAATCTCCACGTCTTCTTAAAAGTTTTGAATTTAATAATATAGAAGTAGCTGGAGTATTTAAATCATGAATTAAATCTTTTAAAAAGTCTTCTAAAAGTCGAAGTGCTTCTTTCATAGGTCGCAAAGAGTAAATGGCAAAACCAACAGAAATAAAAAGTAGAAAAAAGAAAATTACAATGGAAAATTTAAAAATATCATATAAAAATTCATGATAAACTTTCTCATACTTCTTTTTGTCATAAATCACCTTTAGAAGATATGGTCCTGTTGTTGGTATTTGAAAATAGGCACAAAGTCCCTCTTCACAATGATATATTT
>JBNKRE010000018.1:0-28398 GCA_050296315.1 Halarcobacter sp. | reverse complement strand
TACTGTTGCTGTGTCTGCTGTTCCTACTCCGTTATCACCTTCACTTGTTGCATCTGTGATTGTTGTATTTACTGTAGAGTTACCCAATGTAATATTCTCGAAGCTTCCTGTATCTACTGGTGTTCCAATTATTACGCTATATACTTCATCTCCTTCTGCATAAGCATCATCTACTGCTGATACACTGAAAGACACACTTTGATTATTTGCATCTAATGTTACACTTGTTGTGTTAGTTACGATATCTCCTGTTTCTGCACTTACATAAGAGTATGTTACTGGTACTGTTACACTCTCTCCTGTTGCTACTGCTTTATCTACACTTACTGTATAACTTGCGCTAGATCCTTCTGCTACTGTTGTATCTCCTGTGATTGATACTGTTGCTGTGTCTGCTGTTCCTACTCCGTTATCACCTTCACTTGTTGCATCTGTGATTGTTGTATTTACTGTAGTACCTGTATTATTAAGAGATGTAAAGTCTCTTGATGTTCTAGTTCCTAAAGTTCTATCTCCTAATCCACCAAAAGTTGTATCAGGAACATCTAAAGTAAAAGATGGCGTTGTAGAACCATCTCCAGTAGGTCCACCAGCTGCTGCTGCAGCTAATGCTTCAGTTAATGAACCAAAATCATCAATTATTACACCGTGTGCTTTATCAACAGTAGCTAAACCTTCATTTAATAAATCACGCAAAGATGATATAACATCATCACTTTTAAATTCAGTGTTTAATACTGTTTGTTCTAAGTTCTTAATTCCCTCAGAATCATTAAGAACAGATAAAACTGTTTTATTTTCTACATCATTTGCTTTAATAAGATCTACTATTCCATCAAATACTAATTTTATTTTAGGTTCAGTGTTAAAAACTAATTGAACTGAACTATCTCCATTGACCAAATTTAAAGCATATTTTGAACCTGATGAATTATCAATATAAAATTGGTCCCCAGCTTTAGGAGAAAAAGACATATTTTTGTCAACTTTAATTGTTTCTTGAGTTCCATCTTGGTGTTTTAAAACTAGAGTCATCATAATGTAAATCCTTAAAGTACTAATTTTCTTTTATTGTATAAAAAAAAAGTCTCTAAAAAGTCTCTTTTGGGATAAATTTAATATTTTATAAAATTTATTTTGATAGCTTATTTTGTAATAGTTTTATAAGTAATTATTTTAAAATTAGCCCCTAAATTTGTATTAGTAACAGTTAGCTTACCATTCATACTATTTTCTATAATTAATTTAGACATAAAAAGTCCAATACCTGTGCCATTTTTTTTACCATATGTAAAAAATGGTTTAAAAACATCTTCTATAGGAAATACTTCTATTCCACCTGCATTATCTTCAATATCCAAAATAATTTCATCTTCATTTTCTTTTATTCTTATTATAATTTTGGGATTTGGCACTTTTTTCTGAATTAAAGCGTCTTTAGCATTATTTAATATATTTATCAGTACTTGTGTATATTCATTTTTATACCCAATAATCGTAGGATTTTTACTTACAATAATTTCAAGTAAAATATTATTTGCTTTAAAACTTGCACTCATCAGTTTATAAGCGATATTAATTTGTTCTAAAAGCTTAAAATTCTCAATCTCTTTATTTGTAGCAAAAAAATTTCTAAAATCATCAATCGTACTTGACATATATTTAGTTATTTGATTCAATGATTGAATAGCTTCTTTTATTTCCTCTAGTTCAATATTTACGCCTAAATTTACCTTAGCCTCAATAGGAATAAAAACTGAAGATAACTCCATCAAAGGTTGTCTCCACTGATGAGAAATATTATTTAACATCTCTCCTAAAGCAGCCATCTTATTTTGAGCAAACAATATTTCATCTTTTTGCCTATTTTTTTCAATCTCTTTTTGAATAATGTCTTGTAGTTCTTTATTCTTTTTTAAAAGTTCAAAAAAATCTTTTTTGTCAATATTTGGCATTTTTACTCATTTAAATTTTGTCCATAAACAAGACTTGTACTAACTATCTCTTTGCCTTTATTATTTATATATCCAACTTTATCATTTAAAAGAACTTTTGCAGTATCACCATAAAAGTTATTTACATAATTATATTTTGGTTCTACTATGATTTCACATTTTGAATTTATAAATCCCCATTTATCATCATTTATAACTCTTGCAAAAGAATTTATAAAAGGAAAAATTCCATCAAATTTCCCATAAAGTAAAACTTTCATATCATCTGAAATACAGCCCCATTTTTCATTTGAAAATTTTACAAAAGCAATACCATTTGAAAACTCTTTTGCATCTAAATATATTGGCTTTTGAACTACTTTAAAATCATCATTTAAATATCCATATTTTCCATCTTCTTTAATAATAAAAAAATCATTATATAACTTTGAGATAAACTCAAATGTAGGTTTTACAATAAATTTACCCTCATCATTTATTATTCCATATTTTCCATCTTTTTTTACTATTGAATATAACTTTCCATAGTGATTATGAAGCCAATGAAAGTTCAAAATATGTAAATGTTCCGTATTAATATTATTTTCATCAACACTATTTAATGAAGAAACTTGTTCATATACATTTTGTCCTGTATTGTTGTCATTTAAATTATAAAGAATATAGCCTTTATCATTTGATACAACTATAGCCTCTTTCTTTGTAGAGCATCCATTTAATATAAATAATCCTAATATAGTAGTAAGGTATAAAAATTTTCTCATTAAATTCCTTTTATCTCTCATGTAAGGCATTTTGTTTTGTTTTTAATATAGGTTTTAATATAAAATCCAAAATTGTTTTTTTACCTGTAATAATATCAACTGTAGCAACCATCCCTGGAATAATTGGCAATTTAGTTCCATTTCTCTCTAGATAATTTTTATTTGTTTTTATTAAAACTCTATAATAACTTTTACCCTCTTTTGATTCTTTATCAATTATACTATCTGCCGAAATTTCAATAATTTTTCCCTCAAGTCCACCATAAATAGAAAAATCATATGCTGTAATTTTTACTATTGCTTTTTGGCTAGGATTTATAAATGCTATATCTTTAGGATCTATTTTAGCTTCCACAACTAAAACATCACTTTCTGGAACAATTTCTATTAAATCTACTCCTGGTTGTACTACCCCACCAATAGTATTATAATAAAGTTGTTTTACAATTCCATCAACAGGAGAAGTAAGTGTAGTTTTTGCAACTTTATCTTTATCTCCTACTAATCTAGCTTCAAATTTATTTATTTTGCTTGCTGTTTCTTGAAGTATTTTTGAAGCTTCCGCTTTAAAAGAGTTTATTTTTTCAGTTACTCTACTTTTTGCTTCTGAAATTGCCAGTTTTGATCTCTCTACTGATAAAAGTGCAGCTTCCAAATCACCCGCTGTTTTTGTATATTCTTTTTCAACATTAAGTAACTCATACTTTGATTTAACACCTCTACTAACAAGCTTTTGGATGGTAATTCTTTGCTCTTTTATTAAATTGTAACTTTTACTTAAATTTTTTATAGTATTTTCTATTTCTTTTAATTCTTGTTCTTTTTGCCCTGCTTGAGTTTCCAAAACTTTCACTGAAGATTTTAACTCATTAAATCTATTAATTAATAAAGTTTTTTCCAAAATATCATATCTTGAGTTATCTTGAATAACCTCTTCTGGAAATAAAATTTCTGGTAACTCTTTATTTATATCAATATTTGCTTCAACTTTTAATCTCTCTTTAACTGCAAGCAAACTTAAATACTCTTGCTTACTCTCTTCCAAAGTTGCTTGAAATCTTGTAGTATCAATCTTCATCAAAGGGGTACCCCTTTTAACTATTTGACCTTCTTTAACTAAAATTTCTGAAATTATTCCTCCATCCAATGATTGTACTTTTTGTATTTTATCAGTTGGAATTACTTTACCATTTCCTCTTGCTAACTCGTCAATTTCTGCAAAAGCTGTCCAAATCAAAGTAATAGAAAAAAAGGAAATTATAAATAAAAAAACAACATTAGAAATTTTACTTGGATTTTTATTTGCATTTGAATAACTTGTATATATAAACTCTAAATCCTTATTTTCATCATCTTCTTTCAATCCATAAAGTTTTTTAAACCAATCAACTAAATTACTATTTTTTATTTTTGCTTTTATTTTAATAATATGTGGTGTTAATTTATTTTTCATTATTTTTAGCACCTTGATTTAATTTATAAATATCTTCTTTAGGTCCATCGAAAACAATATTTCCATTGTCAACAACAATTACTCTATCAACAAGTTCTAAAATCGATGTTTTATGGGTAACTATAATTAAAGTTTTATCAAAAATAACACGTTTTAGATTTTCTATAAAAGCCCTTTCTGTTTGACTATCCATAGAGTTTGTAGGCTCATCAAGTATTAAAAAGTTTGGATCTGATATAAGTGCTCTAGCCAAAGTTACACTTTGTTTTTCTCCTCCACTTAAGCCCTCACCTCGCTCACCCACAAGTAAATCAAATCCCGCTTCATGTTTACCTAAAAATTCATCTAATCCAGCAACTTTTGAGACTTCTAATAACTCTTCATCGGAAACATACTGCTCACCAATTGTAATATTATCTTTTATTGTTCCCATAAATAAAAAAGGTTCTTGTGGTACCATACCTATAGCACTTCTCAAATCAATTGGATCAATTTGACGAACATCCACATCATCAACCAAAACTGAACCATTTTTAGGTTCATATAAATTCATTATTAACTTTAATATAGTAGATTTTCCAGAACCAATTTTTCCTAAAATAGCTACTTTTTCACCTTTTTTTATTGTTAAATTAAGATTTTTTAATATTTTAAAATTACTTTCTCTATATGAAAAATCAACATTTTTAAGCTCTATATTTCCATTTAAATTTGGTCTGCTTATATAATTTTTATTCTCTTTTTCAACAGGCATTTTCATAATTTCGTCTAGATTACTTAAAGAAAGCATTGTTTTGTCATATCTCATTATTAAAGATACTAATTGTGAAACAGGAGCAATTGTTCTACCATTTAACATCATTGCTGCAATAATTGCACCCATGGTAATATCACCTTTACTAGCTAAAGAAACTCCACCTGCAACTATTACTATATTTGAAAATTGTGCAATAAAAGCTGTAAAAAAAGATATACTTTGAGATAAAAATTGCCCTTTTTCAGCAAAATGTACTGTTTTACCAATACTTTGATCCCAATTTGTTCTCATTCTATTTTGTGCTTTTACACTTTTTATAATCTCTAATCCAGTAACTGTTTCTATTAAAGTTGTTTGTTTTATCTGTTCTTCTTTAACAGATTTTTCAATAATAGTTTTTAAAGGTTTTTGCATATACCAAGATGTAAGAATAGAAATAATAACTGTAGCAAGAGTAACTAATACAAGTGGACCAGAAATATAAAAAATAACAATTAAAAAGAATATTGAAAAAGGAAAGTCAACAAAAGTAGCAATAGTTGCACTTGTAAAAAACTCCCTAACGCTTTCAAAAGCTTGTAATCTACTTACAAATTGTCCAGTGGAAACTGGTTTTGAATCAATTTTTATATTTAGTACATGATTAAATATTTTATTTGAAATAATTGTATCTGTTCTTTTACTTGCTATTCCCAAAAAATAAGACCGCAATATTTTCATAATAAAATCAAAAAACATTACTACACTAATTCCAATAAAAAGCACCCACAAAGTTTCAATTGCATTATTTGGTAAAACTCTATCATATACATTCATTGTAAATAAAGGAGTTGCTAGAATAAAAATATTAATAAAAACAGAGACTAAAATAACTTGTTTGTAAATACCTTTATTTCTAAATAAAGTTCCCCAAAACCACTCTTTAGAAGTTTCTACTAAAATCTCTTTATCAAGTCTATTATTAAAATTAAACTCTGGTTTTATAATTATTACTTCACCTGTAAACTCTGAATTTAATTTAGACAAAGATATTTCTGTCTCACCAGAACTAACACCAGGAAGTATGATTTTTGCAGTAGAAGTTTTTACATTATAATCTAAAAGTACACATGACCTATTTTTTTTCAAAATTAAAACTGCAGGAAGAGCTAGTTTTGTAAGTTTTTCAACACTTTCTCTTTCCACTATTTTTGTAGTAAGTCCTATTCTTTTAGAAGCTTTTACAAACATAGGAATATCAAATGATCTATTATGAATTGGAAGATTAAATTTTAAAGAATCAGCCGAAGTCTCTCTTTTATGATATTTTGATAAAAAAAGTAAACACTCTAATAATGTATCTACCTCTCTTCTATCTTTTAAGGTACTCAAATCATGTTTATTTTTTTCTTTATCACTCAAAGTTAAACCTTATATATATTAAATTTGCACCTTACATTTTCACCAAAATAAACATAAAAAATACTTATATCAACTCAATTATAGCTAATTATTTTTTTTTTGTTTTAAATTAAAAGATTTGATAATCGAACTATCCATGTCATTAATTAAACTATTAAGTTCTGCTTGAGTATCTTTGTTCTGTTTTTTTGCTTTATATTCTAAAACTCGTGGAGCAACTTCTTCACAATCTTGATTATCTGATGATAATATAGAATCTGTTAATGAAGAAAAATTATACATCAATTCATAATAATTAGTTACAGCTAAATATTCTAAATCAATCAAGGCAATTTTTGAATCAAACAATTCACTTTGTGCATTTAAAATATCAATAAATGTTCTTGTTCCTGCTAAAAATTGATTTTGATATACATCCACAATATTTACATTTGCTTTAACGTACTCTTCCATCTCTTTCATTCTAGCTTTATATTTTTGGTGTTTTCCATATAATGATTTTATATTTGAAACTATTTGATTTGTAATTTCATCTAAAATCTTTTTTTGTTCATTTAAAAAAATTCTTTCTTGTTCTGTTCTTACTTTATCTTTATTTCCATTAAATAAATTCCAATTTAAGTTTAATCTAGCATAAATATTTTTAGTTGTTCCATCTTCTGGTAAATTTAAATCTTCATCAAGTGATGCTTTAAGTTCTAAATTTAATTTTGGCAAAAATTCACCTTTTGCTTGTGATATTTTTTCTCTTTGAACTTTTATTTTTTCAATTTGCTCTAAAATTTTATAATTATTTAAAACTGCAATTTTGATGGCATCTTCAAGAGTTTTAGGGATTTTCTTTTCATTTAAAACTGGTCTGCAAAGTTTTCCTTTAGGTTTAACTCCTACAAATTTTTCATAAGAAGCAATAGCAGTATCTTTTTTATCTTGTTCGTCAATATATCTTTCAGAAACAAAATGTAATTTAGAACTCACTTGATATGTTTCTAAAACTTCACCGCTTATCTTTTCATTTTCTTTTGCAGTATTCATATTTTCTTCATCAGTTTTAACCATATTTTTAGTAACAATTAATCTCTCATCGCTTTTAACTAAATCGGTATAAACGTTAACTGTATCAAGAATTACAGCCTCTATTGAGTCAAGACTTCTATACTTATTAACTAACTCTTCATGTTTAGCCTGACTAACTTGAGAAGGAGTTATTCCTCCATCGTATAAATATTGTCTAAAAATAAGTGCGGCATTGTATCCATCTTTTTTTGTCCATTTACCATCTGTATTTAGACTATCTCTATCTAAATTCTCTTTTGAACTTTCTAAATATGACTCAATATCAATAGTTGGAAGATAATTACCTTGTGCATCATCAACATACTTTTTAAAACCTTCTTGATTTTGAAATTCGGATTGTATATTTGGATTATTACTAATGGCTAAAGAAATTGTATCTTTTAAACTAATAGCCTCCAATCTAATTAATGAGAAAAGAAGAGTAGATACACTTAGAAAAAACTTAATTTTCAAAATTATTCCTTTAAAATTTAAATATAATTTATTTTATTATATAATTGAATTTCAGAATTGTACTCGAAAAAGGTTTAAAAGTGACTAAAAAAATAATAAAAAAAAATATTAAATCAATAATTAAAAGTATTTTAAAGGATTTACATGTTTTATACATTGAAGATGAAGAAAATATAAGAAAAAATATAACTAAGACTTTAAAACTACTAATAAAAGATGTAACCGATATTTCTGATACTACTACTGCCTTTGAAATATTACAAAATAAACAAATTGATTTAATTATTTGTGATATAAATATGCCAAATGAAAATGGAATAGAATTTATAAAAAGAGTTAGACAAGCTGGTCTAAAACTACCAGTTACATTACTAAGTGCTTCTACAGATAAAGAGTATCTATTAGAAGCTACTAGATTAAAACTTGTAGATTATTTGGTTAAACCAATTGATTTTCATACTTTACAAAATACTTTAGAAAATGCAGCATATGAAATATTGGAAAGTGGCAAATATATTATAAGATTTGAAGATAATATTTTTTATAACTTTGTTGAAAAAAAAATATATAAAGATAATGAGGATAATGAAATCCTATTGACATCAAAAGAGTTAGAGTTATTGGATTTTTTAATATTAAATGACCACAAATTAATCTCTCAAGATGAAATAAAAGAAAACATATGGGAAGATAGTGATTTAGCTACAGATTCTGCACTAAAAAATTTATTGAACAAATTGAGAAAAAAAATAGGTAAAAATAGTATTAAAAATATTTCTGGATTTGGATATAAAATTCACTATAACAACTAAGAATTATATGGCTTAAATATAATTAATAAACGTGGTAATAAAAGTAAAGCCGAACTAAGCATAGTAATCATAACAATCACAGTTAACAGACCAAAATAGATTGTAGGAATCAAATTTGATAAAACTAAAATTGAAAATCCAAGAACAACAGCTAGCGTAGTATAATACATAGCATATCCAATACTTTCATGTGATCTTTTCATAGCTTCAATATAGTTATGATCTATTTTATACTCTTCTTTGAATCTATGTATGTAGTGAATTGTATCATCAACACCAATTCCTATACTAATAGCTGCAATAGTAATTGTCATAATATCTAATGGAATACCAATCCATCCCATTAAACCAAATACAATACCAATAGGTACTATATTTGTAACAATAGCAATAAGAGCAACTTTTAAAGACTTAAATAACACTATAAACATCAAAAACAAAATAGCAATCACAAAACCTAAAGTTTTAATTTGAGAATCAAAAAGTGACTGAAGCATATTATTGTATAAAACCATAAGGCTAGTTAATTTATATGTTGCATCATTTTCAGGAACAATTTTTTCTAAATCTTTTTTGATTTTTATAAGAAAATCATTTCTTCTTAAATTTGGGTCAGAGTCTTTAATTCTAACATTAAATCTTGCTTCATTATTTTCAATATTAATATATGGAGAGAGTATTAGATTTTTATATTTTTCTGGTAATTTGTTATATAGCAGTGCAAGTTTAAAACCATCTAAATCAACACCTTTATTTAATGTTTTACCAACTTTTAATAATGTGGCTAATGACTGAACATTTCCAACTGAATCCAAACTTTCCAAATAATCATGAACTTGCATTATCAAATTCATCTTATCTTCAGTAAACCAATATTGTGCATCATTTGATGTAGCTTGAAATTCATCTTCAAAAGAAAAATCATCAGAGTTAATATCTTTTTTCTTTTGTTCTTCTACTTTAAAATCTATAATAACATCTAAAGGCGTTGTACCACCAAGATTTTTATCAATAACTTCCATACCCTTGTATATTTGAGTATCTTTTTTAAAATAACTTATAAATGAATTTTCTACTTTTAATTTCATTGTTCCAGAAATACTAAATACTATAACTAATCCAGTAACTATAAAAATATATTTAGATTTTTTTTCAACAATATATGAAGTAGTTTTTGTAAGGTATGAGCTATTTTCAACTATTTTGTGAGGTCTTTTTATTTCACACATAATCATAACTGCAGGAAAAACAATAAAAGATATAAATAATGACATGGCAATACCTGCACTCATCATCCATCCTAAATTAATAACAGGATGAATTCCAGAAAAAACAAGTGAAGCAAAACCAGCAATTGTAGTTATAATTGCAAAAAATGATGGATTTAGCTTAGATAAAATTGTATTTATTACCAATTTATATTGGCTTGCATGTTTAAATTTTCCACTTAACTCCCTATATCTTACAATCAAATGTAAAACTATAGAAATAGTAATTATAAGTTGCAAGGCAATAAAGTTTGACGATATAACAGTAATTTCCCATCCAAACAATCCTAATAATCCTGATGTTGCAACTACTGATAAAATACAAATTAAAATAGGTAATGTTATCCAAACTAATTGCCTAAATATAGCCCATAAAACAACTATTAAGATTAAAACTAAACTTGAACCATATATTACTAAATCATTTTTTACAAAACTTATAATATCATCTGCAATCATAGTAACACCACCTAAAAACAGTGTTGCTTGATTTTCATATTTTTTAATTATAGCTCTTACATTTAGTATATTTTGATGTTCAGCTTCTCTTAGCTGGTCTCGATATTTTTTAAACTCAATTTTTAAAGTATGAAGTTGTTTTTTTTCAGCTTCTGTAATTGAACCATCTCTTTGCTTTTGGATTAAACTATTTCTTTGATCTAAAAATTGAAAATATTTATCATCTCTAATTAAATTTACAACGATAGAAGTAGTTTTAAAATCACTACTAACTAAAGCATTTTTATACAAGGGACTTGTCAAAAACTCTTTTTTTGCTAAGTTTTTATCAACATCTTCTAAAAGATTTACCTTATCAACAAGGTCTTTTATCTCTCTTACAGGAGATTGAAGCATAGGTACAGTTAATATTGATGTTACTGATTCAACTCTTGGAAGCTTTTCTAAATCACTTGATATTTTTTTAATCAAATCAATAGTTTTTGTAGATAATAAATCATCTTTAGGAGTAAGAGTAATAACTAATATATCTCTATTATTATATCTTTTATTTATCTCTCTAGTTAGTTTTAAATCTTTGTCATTTTCTAAAAGTAGAGTTTGGGAAGAAGCATCAATTTCTAATTTTGTAGAAAAGTACCCTAAAAATCCTATAATTATAAAAAGTCCTAAAAGGATAGTTTTAGGACTTTTTATAATAAATCTATCAAAAAAAGATTTCATAAATTATTTATTTGAACCGTCTAAACTAGCCAATAACTCTTTAAAACTATTATTTTTCAAATATCCTGAAAACTGTTGTCTATAAGTTTGCATAATACTAACACCGATAATATTAACATCATAAATCAGCCAATCAGCATTTGAATTTTGATAAAATTTATATTCAATTTCATATTTATCATCTTTACCAATTAAATATGTTAAAAGCTTAATTCTCTTAGGATTAATCTTTTCTAAATTATTTATCTCAATTTTTTGATTTGTATAAAGATCCAACTTGTCAATATATGAATTTTTTAATTTTAGTTCAAAAAGTTTTGTAAATTTCTTTTTTTCATCAGAAGATAAACTTGCCCAATCTTTTCCCAATGCAATTTGAGACATAACAGTATAATCAAAAACTTCATCCATAATAGAAAATATTTTATCAGTTTTTTCTATTTTAGATTTATCTTTTTGTTGTAAAATTTCAATAACAGTATCAATTTTTTCTTGCATTGTATCTTTTATTTTTGACTCTTCAATCCCATATAAGTTACCTACAAATACAAAGGATAAAACCAATAAAAATAAAACTTTTCTGATATACATAAAATTATTCCTTAATCTCATTTTCTCTTTTTTGTTCATAAACATCTCTTAAAAATGGATATAAATCAATTGCATCTTTTTTAATACTTTCATATCTTCCTAAACGAAATGAATTAGCATTAATGTACTGACCAAAACCAATATATAAAGTCTCTTCATCATTATTTGGAATTTTATATTTCAAATCACTATCTCCAAAATTACTAAGCGGAGATACATATGTATTTGCAACTAAACCAACTGTATCTCTTAAGTTTGATGGCCCTAAAAATGGTAAAACAATATGAAAACCTGGTCCCACACCATAAAAACCTAATGTTTGCCCAAAATCTTCCTTATGTTGCTCCCATCCTAATTCATCTTTTGCTGGGTCCATAAAACCTAAAAGCCCAAAAGTACTATTAACTAAAAAACGTCCTAATTCTTCAGCACTATTTTGAAATTTAAACTGTAATAAATTATTTATAAATCGAATTGGAAATAAAAGATTATCAAAAAAATTAGATAAACCAGTTCTTGCAACTTCAGGCATAACTGCTACATAACCTCTAGTAATAGGGTCAAATACATAAATATAAACTTTATCATTAAACGAAGTCATAACTCTATTATACCCACTTAAAGGATCAAAAATTTCTGTTTTTGGTTCTTTAAATTCATCAGAGAACTCAATTGATTGAATTTCTTCAGCCAATAATGAAAAATTTAATAACAAAATCATACTAAAAATAATTTTTTTCAATTATCTATCCTATTCTTTTAAATTATTTTGCGATTATATTATAAATTTCATAATTACTTCATAAAGTGACTTTATTAATTGTTATATTAATTATAACCTTAAATTGTGTGAAATTTATACTCAATATCGTAGTGAAAAAGGATAAAAAGTGGAGGAGGTAGCCGGACTCGAACCGACGCATGGTGGATTTGCAATCCACGGCATTACCAACTTTGCTATACCTCCAGTAGAAAATCATTTTATAATAATTAAGAAAATGATTAAAGGTAAGTGGCAGAGAGCAAGGGATTCGAACCCTCGGAGGCGTGAACCTCGCCGGTTTTCAAAACCGGTCCATTCGACCAACTCTGGCAACTCTCTAACATTTGTATATATAGTGGTGCGAATGGTCGGAATCGAACCGACACTCCGAAACCGGAATGGGATTTTAAGTCCCACGCGTCTACCTATTCCGCCACACTCGCACTATTTGGTAGATTCAAGAAGTGTTATTTCTTAAAATGGAGTGGAATTATATTAAAAAAAATATTCTTTGTCAATAGTTTTTAATTTTATTTTCCAAATTTTTTGATATAATCTTTTACTACATAAATAATAAGGATTTATATGAGAAGTGATGAAGTAAAAAAAGGTTATGACAGAGCACCTCATCGTTCACTATTTAGAGCTACAGGACTAAAAGATGATGATTTTGGTAAGCCATTTATTGGAGTAGCTAACTCTTTTATTGAAATTATTCCAGGACATTTTTTTCTAAACAAAGTTTCAGAGATTATTAAAGAAGAAATAAGAGCAAATGGTTGTGTACCATTTGAATTTAATACAATTGGTGTTGATGATGGTATTGCTATGGGTCATGATGGTATGTTATTTTCATTACCTTCTAGAGAATTAATAGCGAACTCTATTGAAACTGTTATGAATGCACATAAACTAGATGCTATGATAGCAATTCCAAACTGTGATAAAATTGTTCCAGGTATGATTATGGGAGCATTAAGGGTAGATGTCCCAACAGTTTTTGTTTCTGGTGGTCCTATGGCAAAAGGTCATACTAAAGATGGTACGCCTATCGATTTGGCAACTGCTTTTGAAGCTGTTGGAAAATTTGAAAAAGGTGATATGACTGAAGAAGAACTTAAAGATATCGAATGCAATGCTTGTCCAAGTGGTGGTTCATGCTCTGGTATGTTTACGGCAAATTCTATGAATACTCTTATGGAAGCTATGGGTATTGCACTTCCTGGAAATGGAACAATTTTAGCTTTAACTCCCCAAAGAGAAGAGCTTTATAGAAAAGCAGCAAGAAGAGTTTGTGAAATTGCAAAAGATAATGAATCAAGAGAAAAATTCAAATTATCAAATATCTTAAATGAAAATGCTGTTAGAAATGCCTTCGCTGTTGATATGGCTATGGGTGGAAGTTCAAATACTGTTTTACATATGTTAGCTATTGCAAAAGAAGCAGGTGTTAACTTTGAACTTAAAGATATAAATGCTATCTCAAAAAGAGTTTCACATATCGCTAAAATATCTCCTTCATTATCTACTGTTCATATGGAAGATATAAATAAAGCAGGTGGAGTAAATGCTGTTATGAAAGAGATGACAAAAAGAGGTGATGATATCTTAATTGACAACCTTACTATTTCAGGTGAAACTTTATATGAAAAAATTGCTGATGCTTATATAAAAGATACAAACATTATCCACACTATTGATAATCCCTATTCTCAAGTTGGTGGACTAGCTATTTTATATGGTAACTTGGCAGAACAAGGTGCTGTTATTAAAACAGCAGGAATTACAGGAGCTAGAGCACTTACAGGTAAAGCTGTTTGTTTTGATGGACAACCAGAAGCAATAGCTGGTATTTTAGGTGGTAAAGTAAAAGCTGGTGATGTTGTAGTTATCAGATATGAAGGTCCTAAAGGTGGTCCTGGTATGCAAGAAATGCTAGCACCTACTTCACTTATTATGGGAATGGGTCTTGGAGATAAAGTTGCACTTATTACTGATGGAAGATTTAGTGGAGCTACAAGAGGTGCAAGTATTGGACATGTAAGTCCTGAAGCTGCAGAAGGTGGAATGATAGGATTACTAAAAGATGGTGATGAGATTCATATCGATGTTGACCAATATATACTTTCAGTAAATTTATCTGATGAAGAAATAGCAAAAAGAAAAGCTGAATTTATTCCATTAAAAAAACCTCTAAAATCAAAATGGTTAGGACAATATAGAACTCTTGTAACAAATGCAAGTAGCGGAGCTGTATTAAAAACTGACCTTTAATAAATTGTGGAAATCCCACAATTTATTAACAAATATTAACAAAACGATTAACCTTTCATTTACATAAAACAAATAGAATTTCATTATAAATAATTATAAAAAGGATTAATATGAAAATAAAAAATGTTTTAATATTTAATAACAAATTACTACTTATCTCATCATTGCTTGCTGTAAATATATTTGCAAAAAGTATTGATTTTGATATGGCACAAGAAAACCCACAAAGAGTTGCTCCTAGTGATATGAGTCAAGTTTTATCTTTTAATAATTCTATTAAAGATTCTATGCTTTCAGTTGTAAATATTTCAACAAAAAAACATATCTCAAACCCAGCGGGAAATCTTCCAATGGAGATGTTCAATGATCCATTATTTAGAAGATTTTTTGGTGACCAATTTGGAAATCAATTTAAACAAAACAAAATACAAAGAGCTCTAGGTTCTGGTGTAATTGTTTCTAAAGATGGATATATAATTACTAATAACCATGTAATTGAAAATGCAGATGAAATTACAGTTACCCTTTCAGGTGAAACTACTGAATATACAGCAAAACTTATAGGAAAAGATGCTGATTCAGATTTAGCTGTAATTAAAATAGAAGCAAAAAACTTAACTCCAATAAAAATTGCCCATTCAAGTGATTTAAAAGTTGGTGATGTAATTTTTGCTATAGGAAACCCTTTTGGTATTGGTGAAACTGTAACACAAGGGATTATTTCAGCACTAAATAAAAATCAAGTTGGAATTAATAGATACGAAAACTTTATTCAAACAGATGCTTCTATAAATCCAGGAAATTCAGGTGGTGCTTTAGTTGATAGTAGAGGTGCACTTATAGGAATTAATAGTGCAATTATCTCTAAGAGTGGTGGAAATAATGGTATTGGCTTTGCCATTCCAATTGACATGGTAATTGAGGTTGCTACAAAACTTGTAGAAGAAGGAAAAGTAACACGAGGTTATTTAGGTGTAGTTATTAATGACCTTACAAAAGAGTCTGCAAAAGTTTATAATCACAAAAGCGGTGCACTTATTATGGAAGTTGGACGAGATACACCAGCTGCTAGATTTAAATTACAAAGAGGTGACTTAATTTTTGCAATTAATAATAAAGCTGTTAAAGATAGAGCTTCTTTACAAAATATGATTGCAAGTTTTAAACCAAATGATAAAATTGTAATAAAACTAGAAAGAAATAAAAAAGATATCACTATAAATGCTATACTTGGTAATAGGGATGGACTAATTATAAGTGAGTCAGTAAATGGAACAATTTTAGGTGGATTATTATTAGGGGACTTAGATAGTAACCTTATTGATAGATATAGATTACCAAGAAATATTATTGGGGTATTAGTTACAGATGTAAAACCAAAATCTGATGCTGAAAAAGTAGGTTTTCAAGCAGGGGATGTTATTATACAAATTGAAGATATTCCAATAACTAGATTTGCCGATGTACAAGAAGCATTAAGAAAATATAATGAAGTATATAAAAGAGTTTATGTAAATAGACAAGGGCAAACTATTTTATTAGTTATTAAATAAAGGATTTCCCATAATTAAAGTACTTATGATAGAAGATGATTTAGAACTTGCTGAAATCATCACAAACTATTTAAAATCTTTTGACATCGATGTCATCAATACAGATAGCCCTTATACAGGGTTATCTATGATTAAAACAGATCCAAGTTATAGACTTCTGATACTTGATTTAACCCTTCCAGAAATAGATGGTTTGGAGCTTATTCCTAAAATAAGAGCAACATCTAATATTCCAATAATAATATCAAGTGCAAGGGATGATATTTTGGATAAAGTTATGGGGTTAGAAAGAGGTGCCGATGATTATTTACCAAAACCTTATAATCCAAGAGAATTACAAGCTAGAATAAAAGCTATTTTAAAAAGACTTGACATTGAGCCTGTCAAAAAAAGTGAAAATTCTATTTTTGAATTAAAACTTGAAGATATGAAAATATATTTTCAAAATTCACTTTTAGATTTGACAATGGCAGAATTTGATATATTAAAACTACTTATTCAAAGAAAAGGTGGTGTTGTATCAAGGGAAGATTTTATATATGATAGTTTACACATAGAAGATGATAGTAGCTTAAAAAATATCGACGTAATGATTTCTAGAATAAGAAATAAAATTGCCCTAATCGATAATTCAAAAACTTACATCAAAGCTGTAAGAGGAATAGGATATCAACTGTCCATATGAAAAATATCTCTATTACAGCCTTTATAAATATAATATTTATATTAGCACTTACAGCTATTACTACAACATTCTTGTTTTTTGTTAAATTAGATAAAGAGAAATCAAATCAAGAAAGAACACAAAGATATAGTATCATTGCTAATAGTGTATTGAATAATTTTGATTTATTACCTAGTAATGAACAATTAAAAAGGCTATTTGCCCAATATGAAATAAGTGCAGTTGAAGATAGACTAAAAAAACTAGATATTATAAATAACTCAAATGAAATATCTTACCAAGAATCAATCTTTGGAAGAGTTAGAATTTATGAAAACCATAAAAAATATTATATTTATGTACAAAAAATGAGTTACAACATTCTACTAGAAGATTTAAAACCTGAACCATATAATAGAAGTATTGCACTGATGTTATATTTACTTGCATTTATCATTTTTTTAGCACTTTATTTTGCCATAAGAAAGAAATTTACACCACTTAGAACCTTAGATAAACAAATTCAAAAGTTTTCAAGTGGAGATAAAAACATAAAACTTGATTTTCCAAATAACGATGAAATAGGAAAAATTGCAAAAAGTTTTAATGAAGCAATAACAAATATTAATAATCTAACAGATTCTAAAAATCTCTTTATGAGAAATATGATGCATGAACTTAAAACACCAATTACAAAAGCAATGTTCATAGCTGAAACACTTAATGATGATAAAAATAAAGAGATACTAATACGTGCCTTTGAGAGAATGAATAATATTATTAAAGAGTTAGCAACCGTAGAGAAACTCTCATCAAATATGTCAGTTATCTACAAAGAAAATACAACATTTTTTAGAATATATAAAAATGCCATGAATATTATGTTAATAGATGCAAGTTCAATTAGCAGTAAAATAAGTGATTTTGACTTAAAAGTAGATATTTCGCTCTTTACAATAACTTTAAAAAATCTAATAGACAATGCAATTAAATTTTCACCAAATAATCATGCAACATTGATAGCCACTAAGAAAAAAATTGAAGTAATTTCAGATGGAGAAAAACTAAAATATGATTTGAATTATTACACAGAACCTTTTTCCCAAGAAGAAAAAAGAAAAGATGGTTTTGGTTTAGGATTATACATTGTTAAATCAACCCTAGAACTACATGGATTTAAATTTCTTTATAAATATGAAAATGGAAAAAATCACTTTATAATTGACATGAGTAAGTAATAAATACTTACTCAATAATTCCTTTATTTTCAACTCTAAATATAGTCAAATATGGTAACCGCCCTGGTAACTTAATTTTATTAATATTTCCACTATGAACCGACTCTAACTCTTTATTGGTTTCTGTTATTATTTTTTTGAAGTTAATATAATATATTCCATCTTTTAAATATATCTTTCCAATTTCATTATCAACCTCTTCAATTTTTGCATTTAATGGCGCAAAAATCTCTATATCTTCATTTGGATAAGTTTTATATTTACATAAAAAGTGTTCTTCATCTTCAGTTACTAAACCACTTACTTCAAATGTACCTTTACTTAGAGCATAATCATGGTTTTGAGAATCAGCACGTTCAAATGGACGATGAATTAAATATGCGTCTGTAAAGCCTCTATTTTTTGTAGTTGCTAACTCTTTTTGGTATTTATCTGCTTCAAATTGATTTGCATAAAAATCATCTATTGCCATTCTATATGTATATGCCGTAACTGCTGCGTAATAAGGTGATTTAGTTCTTCCTTCTATTTTTATAGAATCAACTGCTCCACTTTTTAATATTTCATCAACATGACTAGCTAAATTCATATCTTTTGCATTAAAAATATAAGTTCCAACACCTGGTTCTTCTTCAAGTCTAAACATTGTTCCGTGGTCTTCATTTGCAGCATATAAAGTATATTCAAATCTACAATCATTGGCACAACTTCCTCTATTTGGAACTCTTCCCATTTGAACAGCACTTACTAAACATCTTCCACTATATGCAAAACACATAGAACCATGAACAAAAATCTCTATTTCCATATCTGGCAGATGTTTTTTTATTTCTGTTACATCTTTTAAACTTATTTCTCTTGCAGCAATTATTCTTCTAACTCCCATGTCATAATAAACTTGTGCATCTAAATAATTCATAACATTTGCTTGTGTTGAAAGATGTATTGGCATTTCAGGAGCAAGTTCTCTACAAAGTCTTACAACTCCTGGAGCTGCTACAATAAAAGCATCTGGTTTTAAAGCTGCCATATCAACGATATGTTTTTTTAGTAACTCTATTTGTGAATTAAAAGGAAATCCGTTGATTGTGGCATAAACCTTTTTACCCAAAGAATGGGCATAATCAATTCCTTCTTTAAAGCTTTCAAAGGTAAACTCTTTTCCTGATCTTATTCTTAAACTAAAGTGACTAACCCCACCATATACAGCATCTGCACCATAAGCAAATGCTATTTTTAACTTTTCTAAATTTCCAGCGGGACTTAATAATTCCACTTTATTCATTAATATTTCCTCATTATAAATACTATTTTTATATTTTTTTTTGGATTATAACTAAAAAAAAATATTAGGAAGATGAGAAAAAAATATTAAAGTTTCCTCTTCATAAGAGCTATTATTTTACTATTTAGAATCTACTAAATTTTTTGCAAATTCATATGCTTCTTTTGTAATATTTTCTCCACTAATCATTCTTGATATTTCTTCGATTCTTCCTTTTTCATCAAGTATTTTTACACTTGATGCACCATTTTGTTTATCAACAAAAAAATGCTGTTTTGTAGCAGCTGTTAATTGTGGCTGATGAGATATTGCAAATATTTGGTATGAATTTGATAACTCCTTTAACACTGTAGCAATAGCATCACTTTCTTTTCCACTTAAGTTTGCATCTATTTCATCTAAAAATAAAATTCCATTATTTGAAATCTCAAATTTACTCATTGAAGTTAAAAGTGCAAGTCTTAGTCTATTAAACTCACCTGAACTAATAGTTTCTAAATTAACTCCATTTAGTTCCAAAATAACTTCATCTTTACCCATAGAATCAATTTGTTTATTTTTCAGATAAATCTTTGCATTTGATAAATATAAATACTTCAAATAATAATTTACATTTTCTTCTAAAATAGTTGCACTTTTTTTTCTATAACTACTTAAATCTTCTGCTAACTCTTCAACTTTTTGATTTAGTAGCTTTTCTTTTTTTTCTAAGATAGATTTTTCAAAGGATATATTATCGTAGGAATCTAACTCTTTTTGTTTTTGCTCTTTATACTCTATTGCTTCTTTTATTGAGCCAAATCTTTTTTGTAAGGCAGATAATTTTTCTATTCTATCTAATACAGATTCAATATCTAATTCTTCAAGTTCATATAAAGAGTCATTAAAATTCTCAAAAATATTTTCTAGTTCATTTATTGTTTCATCAAAAAATGAACTATCCTTATCCATAATATCTAAAGCTTTTGAAACACTTACTCTAAAATCAAAAATACCTTTTGCCATAGCTATAGCTTCTTCTATTTTATCTTTTTTTGCAAGTCTTTTTTTTATCTCATTTAACTCTTCATACTCATCAATCTTTGGATTGATTGATTCAATTTTTTCAATCTCATACTTTGCAAACTCTTTTAGCTCTTCTAATTTAGACTCATCATCATTTATTTTCTTTAATTGTGCAGAAATTGAACTAAGTTCAGTAAAGTTTTCTTCATACTCTTTTTTTAAAGCTATAAATTTCTCATCCTTTGAAGCGGTTAATTTATCTAAAAAATTAACTAATCTAACACTATCAAAATCACTGCTATCTTTTAAATGTAAATGTTTTACCAAGGAGCTTGAAAAAGTTGTCAATGCTTTTTTTGATATGGTTTGAGAATTTAAAAAATATCTTACTTTGTCCTTTTTTATCTCTTTAATAACAATATCATCATCTTCTTCTATTCCAAACTCTTCACTATTAACAGATGAGTTTTCTATGGTTGTTTCACTTATATTTGCTTTTGCTTCTTTTATTCCAAATAGTGCTAAAAAAGCATCCATTAAAATAGATTTTCCAGCTCCCGATGGTCCTGTAAAAACTATTAAACCCTTTTCAAACTCTAAATCAACTTTTTTAAAAGAAAGATAATCTTCTAAATAAAATCTACTAATCATTTTATTTAATTTCCCCATCTTAGTTTTTCATTTAATACTTCAAAATAGTTTCTTTTACATCTATGAATTAATTTTGCTTTATTATTAGAAATCTCTATTATGACACTTCCATTTTCATTTATTTCATAAATATCTTGCCCATCAATTATTACCAAAGCACCTTGTTTGTGTGTAACTGTAAACTCTATTTTAAAATCTGCTGGTAATACTAACGGTCTTTGGGTTAAACTATGTGGTGCAATAGGTGTTACAATAAAAGCTTCAGTTAAAGGATAAACAATTGGTCCACCAACTGATAAATTATATGCAGTAGATCCTGTAGGAGTTGAAATAATTACTCCATCACCATAATATGAATTAAATGGTCTTCCATCGATTTTTGCATCTAAACTTATCATAGAAGAGATAGATTTTCTTGTAATAACTATATCATTAAAAGCAACAAATTTTTGCTCTTTTGCACTACCTTGTATCATCATTCGCTGATCAATTCTGTACTCATGCTTAAGCATCAATGACAAAAAGTTTTCAACTTCACTAAATCTAATGTCTGTCAAAAATCCTAAAGTTCCTTGATGTATCCCCAGCACTGGAATATTATATTTAAAGCTTCTTCTAACTACAGAAATAAGTGTTCCATCCCCGCCAATAGAAACAAGAAAATCAGTACAATTACATAGTTCATCAAGTTCTAAACCACCCTCTTCTTCTATCATAATTGCACTATTCTTTTCTAGTATAACTTCAATGTTAGCATTTAGAAAATGATTTTTAATAATATTATATTCACCTTTTATTTCAGGAGAATCAGGCTTTAATACAAAGCCTGCTTTTTTTATTTGTTTTAGTTTTTCATTACTTGTAGTTAATTTCATGCTTGGATTATATCAAAATTATCTTTCATGTAGGGCATCTTGTTTTGTTTTAAGAATAGGTTTTAATATAAAATCTAAAATAGTTTTTTGACCTGTTATGATATCAACACTAGCAACCATACCTGGAATAATTGGCAATTTTTTTCCGTCTTTTTCTAAATAATTTTTTTCAGTTTTTACTACAACTTTATAATAGGTTTTTGGTGTTTTACTATCTTTATCAACAATACTATCTGCAGATATTTCTACAATTTGACCTTCAAGTGCTCCATAAATAGCAAAATCATAAGCAGTTACTTTTACTATTGCTCTTTGACTAGGATTTATAAAAGCTATATCTTTAGGGTCAATTTTTGTTTCAACCAAAAGAATATCACTTTGTGGAACAATCTCAATTAAATCAACTCCACTTTTTACTACTCCACCAATTGTATTTATATTTATAACTTTTACAATACCATTAACAGGAGATTTAACAACTGTTTTATCTAGTTTATCTTGCTCAGAAACTATTTTTGATTCATAAACTTTCAAGTCACTATTAATCTTTTCTAACTCTTGTAAAGCTTCACTTTTAAAGTTTTTAAGTTTTTCCAATAATCTATTTTCAGCTTCATTGATGGCATATTTAGCTTTTGGAATCTGAATTTTTGTACTTTCTAATTCGCTTTTTGTTGTATTTAACTCTTTTTTCACAGTAATTAAATCAATTGTAGATTTTGAACCTGCTTTTACAAATTTTTGTACTGTTTTATATTGCTCATCAATCAAATTCAAACTATCTTTTAAATTATCTCTTTTTGATTCTAGTTCAATTAATTCTTGAACTTTTTGACCTAATTGAGTTTCCAAAATATTTAATGCACTTTTAAACTCATCAACTCTAGTTGTAAATAATATTCTTTGATGATTTACATATTTTGGAGCATTTTCTTCTAACTCTTTAGGAAATACTAACTCTTTAGTCTTTTCTTTTACTTTTAAATTATATTCTGCTTCAAGTCTAATTTTTGTAGCTTGTAAGCTATACATTGATTGTTCATTTTCATCCAATGAAGCTTGAAATCTTGTTGTATCAATTTTCATCAAAGGCTGACCTTTTAGTACATAAGAGCCTTCTTTTACAAGTAATTCTGAAACAATCCCACCATCCAAACTTTGAATAGTTTGGATTTTTTCTGAAGGTATTACTTTCCCTTCTCCACGTGCAAGTTCATCTATTTTTGATAATGATGCCCACAATAAAAATATAACCATAAAAGCAACTATTAAACCAAATAAATAGTCAACTTTTTTATTAGTTTTTAAATTAGCTTGAGCACGTAATGAATAAACAAAATCTATATCTTCTTTTGCCATAACAAACCTTTTTATTTCGCTTTATTTGATAAAGCTTTTAGAACCTCTTCTTTAGGTCCATCTGCAATAATTTTTCCATCATCCATAACAATTAGCCTATCAACTAAAGATAAGACAGATGGTCTATGGGTAACTAAAATCAATGTTTTATCTCTTACTATATCTTTTATTCTACGTTTAAACACCTCTTCTGTTTGTCCATCCATTGAGTTAGTTGGCTCATCCAAAATCATAATATTTGGATTTGTTAATATTGCACGAGCTAAAGTAACACTTTGTCGTTCACCTCCACTTAAGCCCTCACCTCTTTCACCAACAACTAAATCATATCCGCTTTCATGTTTACCTAAGAAGTCATGAACACCAGCGATTTTTGCTGCTTTTAAAACATCATCATCACTTGCATTTAACTCACCAATAGTTATATTATCTTTTATACTTCCCATAAATAAAAATGGCTCTTGGGGAACACACCCTATTGCCCTTCTTAAATCAACAGGATCAATTTGTCTAATATCAGATTTATCTATAGAAATAGAACCTTTTGTTGGTTCATAAAGATTCATAATAAGTTTCCATAAAGTTGATTTTCCTGAACCAATTTTTCCTATAATCCCTACTTTTTCACCTTTTTTGATTGTTAAATTGATATTTTTTAACACATCAAATTGTTGTCCTTTATATGAAAATACAACCTCTTTAAAAACAATATCACCATCAAGATTTTTTCTACTTAAATAACTTCTATTTTCTTCTCTTTCAACTGGCATTTTCATTATTTCATCAATATTTTCCAATGAAAGTAAAGTTCTGTCAAGTCTTATTATCATGCCTACAAACTGAGATACAGGTGCAATTACTCTAGAATTTAACATCATAGTTGCAATAATTGCACCCATAGTCATCTCACCTTCACTTGCCAAATAAACTCCCACAACAACAATTGCAATATTTGATAATTGGGCAATAAAAGCTGTAAAGAAAGTTACAATTTGAGATAAAAAGTGAGATTTTTTTCCATAGTGAGAAGTTTTTTCAACAGAATTTTCCCAATATGTTTTCATCCTATTTTGTGCACGAACTGATTTAATTATCTCTAATCCTGATACAGCTTCAGTAAGAGCTGTTTGTTTTATCTGTTCCTCTTTTGCACTTTGTTGAACACTTTTTTTAATAGGCTTTTGCATATAGTATGAAAAGGCAAAAGCAATTATTACTGTAGCAATTGAAATATATCCAACAGCTCCACCAATATAAAATATAATTATTATAAATAAAATAACAAAGGGTAAGTCCACAATACTAGCAACTGTTGCACTTGCAAAAAACTCTCTCACACTTTCAAATGATTGTAATCTATTTACAAACTGTCCAGTTGAAGCAGGTTTTGCATCTAGTCTTATATTAAGTAATTGGTCAAATATATTTGTTGACATTATTACATCAGATTTTTTGCTGGCTACTTCTAAAAAATGTGCCCTCATTAGTTTAAGTACAAAGTCAAAAACCATAACAACCAAAATACCAATTGCCATAACCCAAAGAGTTGCCATAGCATTATTTGGTAGTACTCTATCATAAACATTCATGGTAAAAAGTGGAGTTGCCATAATAAACATATTTATCAATAAAGCTGCAATAATAACTCTTTTATAAATATGTCTATTTAATCTCATAACTCCCCAAAACCACTCTTTTGGTTTTTCTATTCTAATATCTTTTTTTATTCTTGTATTAAAATTATATTCAGGTTTTGTAAGCATCATAAAACCTGAATATAACTCTTCTAATTTTTGTATGCTAATTGTTGTAACACCATCACAAACACCTGGCATATGAACTTTTGCAATTGCTTTATTAAAATTTATCTCCAATAATATACAAGCAGTATTATCATTTAAAATCATAACAAAAGGTAAAACCACTTCAGATATATCTTTTATTTTTCTTTCTAAAGTTTTAATTTTAAGTCCGATTCTTTTTGCTGATTCTTCAAACATTTTAGGAGACATAAAAGAGTCATATATTGCTAATCCCGAAATTAAAGATTCTTTAGTAGCTTCACGTTCATTGTATTTTGCTAAAAATAATAAACACTCTAAAAGTGTATCAATTTTTTTATTACTCGCCATATCTTTTAATTCATTAATTGTATCGTTATTATTCAACTTTCTCTCCCCAAGAAGATTTGTATTTATTATATAAAAATTGATGTCTTTTTATGTTATCAACATATGGACCTGTAATTTTTAATCCCTCATCTAATTTACTCATTGCATCTTCTGCCTCTAATACACTATCATAAAAACCATATAATACTCTTATATAATCATTACCATCTGTTTTAAATTTATAAACATATGAATTATCATTTAATTTATATTTGTTAATAAAATAATTCTCATCAATCTTATTTTTTATACCCGTCAAGGTAACAATTGTATAAGCTTTTTTATGTTGTTTAAAAAATTCTTCTTTTAATATTTTATTACCATCTAATTTTTTTTCATCTTTTATTACGGGTTCACTTTTTGGCTTTTCAATAATGTTTTTTTCAATTGATTTATTCTCATCTTCTAAAAGCAATGCCTCTATTTCATTATCAATTTTTTCATGAATTTTTTTAATTCGCTCTTCATCTTTTTTGATTCTTTTTTCATAATCTTTCTTTTTTAACTTCTCTAAATCAACTTTTTCTATTGTATCTGCATTATAAATATCATCTAACAATGAATTGAAAATTTTATTTACTTTTTCTTTTATGTTAACTTCTTTTTTAGGCTTAGTTTGATCATCAATTATCAAATTATTATCTCCAGATAACATATCAACAAGTTCGTTTGAAACAGTAGTTTTTTTCTCTTTTTTAACCCTTAAATCAACTTCAATATCTCCACAAATATTATTATCAAGAGAATAAATAGTATCACTTAGCTTTGATAAATCAAAAAGTAAATTATAATAGCTTTTAAAATTTTTAAACTCTTCTTCAATTAACTCTGATTTTTTTCTATAAAGCTCTTCTTCTTGATTTAATACATCAATAAAAGTTTTAGTTCCACCATCAAACTGCTCTTCAAATATATTTAATATCTCTTTTAATTTATCAACATGTGTTTTAATAAGATATATTCTTTCTTTTGTAGCTTCATAAGTAGTAAATTCTGATTGCAATTTTTGCTTTGCATCTTTTGAAACATCATCTAGATTTCTTTGAGATTCATCAAAAAAGTATTTTTCTCTTAAATAAACTGACCTATCTTTTAATCCATTAAATAACTTATAACTAATTGTTAATCTTGCACTTTCATTATCTTTTCTTACATTTTCAACATCAACACCATCGTCAATCTCTTTCAATAAAGAAAATTTTATTGTAGGTAAAAATCTAGATAATTCTTGTTCCAACACTGCTTTTTGAGCTTTAATATTTTCTATTTCTTCTAAAACTTTATAATTATTTTTAATACCAATTTCTAAAAGACTTGACATTGTTTTTGGAATAAAATTACGATTAACACTTGGTCTGCAAGCATTAGAAGATATATCTTTGGGATAATATCTTTGTAAAAGAACTTTTGCATTATCAACGTCATTTTCTAGCTGTCTTAATTTTTCTTTTGTTGTAAGAATTTTGTTTTCAACTAACAATCTATCAACAAGGTCACCACTTACTTGCTCCGTTTGAACTGCAATTTCTAAGTATTTATCTTGAATTTCTAAATTATTTTTTGTAAGTTTTAATAGCTCTAAATTTTTAACATAATCCAAATATGACTGCGTAGTTTCCAATACAACATTCTCTGTTTCTGATATATTAGAAATAAGCTTTGCTTGATAGTTATGTTTGGCTTCATCTAACTTTGCACCGTTTAATCCACCATTATAAATCACCTGTTCGAGTTTTAATTGCTGATTTGAACCATTTACATCACTTTGACTTTTTCCCCCACTTCTAGGAGTGCTAATTGTTTTTTTATCTTCAATATATGCTTCATAACTTAGTGTTGGAAGATAATCACCATATGCTTCATCAACATAAAGTTTATTTGCTTTTGAATTACTTTCAATTGATTTTATTTTTGGATTATTTTGTAAAGTTTCCACTACAATATTTTTAAGTGTTTCAGAGTATGAATAAGTTGTAAATATTAACAATAATAATGCAATTTTTATTATTTTCATAGAAACTCTAAATTTATGATTTATCTTATATTTTATCTAAATTTTCTTGAACATAAAAAATATTATTAATAAAAAAAGCCCCTAGCTAAATAGCTAGAGGCTTTTTAAACAAATCTAAAGAAATGAAAATTATCCATTTCTCTTTTTAATGATTTCATCAGATACATTTTTTGGAACTTCTTGGTATGAATCAAATATCATAGAGTAAGTTGCTCTACCTTGAGACATAGATCTTAAGTCAGTAGAGTATCCAAACATTTCAGATAATGGAATCATTGCAACAACAAGTTTTACACCAGCTCTATCATCCATAGATTGAACTTGTCCTCTTCTTTTATTACAATCCCCAATAACGTCTCCCATATAATCTTCAGGAGTTTCAATTTCAACTTTCATGATTGGCTCTAAGATTACAGCTTGAGCAGCTGCACTTCTACAAGCTTGTTTAAATCCCATTGAAGCAGCTAATTTAAATGCTAATTCAGATGAGTCAACATCATGGTAAGAACCGTCATAAACAGTAACTTCAATGTCAACCATTGGGTAACCAGCTAAGATACCACCTTGCATTGCTTCAAAACAACCTTTTTCAACTGCAGGAATATATTCTTTAGGAATAACCCCACCTTTAATTTCGTTGTTAAATTTGAAGTTTTCTTCACTTCCAGAAGGTAATGGTTTAATATCTAAATAAACGTGACCGTATTGACCTTTACCACCAGATTGTTTTGCATATTTGTACTCTTGTTGAACACCATTTTTAATAGTTTCTCTATAAGCAACTTGTGGAGCACCAACTTCAGCTTCAACTTTAAATTCTCTTTTCATTCTGT
>JBNKRE010000017.1:0-31929 GCA_050296315.1 Halarcobacter sp. | reverse complement strand
CCCATCGCTTGCATTACTGCTGGGCTTGTAAAGTTCTCACTTGCTATCATCTCTAGGTGGTCTGTTTGTCTCTCTAACTCACCCTCTATTATATCAAACAGCTCTTTATCTGCTGTTTCTAAACTTTGTTCTGTTATAAAGCTCATATCATAAACTCCAATATCAAATTTTTTAAAAGTATAACCAAAGAAAAAAAATCACACAATCCAAATATTGCTAAATTATAAAAATATAAATATTTTAAGGGCAGAAAGACTTAAATCTTTTGGTTCTTCCCCTAAGGCTTTTATTGAATTTGCTGTGGCATCCATCATTTGAGTTAAAATAACCTCAAAAGAGAAATTAGAATGGGAATATATAGACTCTTTTTTGTTTTTTATATATTCAAGATTTTCAATATCTTTTTTTGTATAAAATCTATCTTTATACTTTTTTTCCATCTCAATTTGCCAATTATTTTGCCAAGTCAAAAATAGATATTTACTATTTATATCCCTATCTACTTTTATTTTCCATCGTAAAATTTGCAAATTTTTATATAATACTTGAAGCTTTTCAACACTATATTCTAAAGCTAAAACTTTGTGACCTTTATCAACTTCATAAGCATAATTTATTAGATGATATAAACCTAAAACTAAATAATCATTTCTATTTATTATCTCATCTTTGCTAAAAGCTAATTGTAGATAATCTTTATAATTTTCTAAAACCATATCTCTATGTTTTAACAAAATATCTTTTTGTGAGTTTTTGATAGCTTTATAAATCTTTTCTAAATTGTTTTTATCAAATGACTCAGGATTTCTTTTGTCTAATTTTTCTTTGAATTCAACTAAAAGCTTTTGGATTTTTCTATAATCTAGTTTAATTATATTTGCAGAGTTTGTTTGAAATACATCTTTTACATCCTCTTGTGTTGGCACGCAGCCAGTAAAAAAGAGTAGTAAAATTGTAAAAATAAGAGTTCTTACAATATTTACCACTATAAACCTTTTTACATATTTTGTAATGAGTTTAACTCATTATCAATTTTTTCTAATCTTGATTTTACTTCTTCTAATGCTTTTTTATTTTCTGCAACAACTGCTTGGGGTGCATTTGCTACAAATCTTTCATTTGATAACATACCATTTAGTTTATCAAACTCTTTTTGAGCTTTCTCTTTTTGTTTAGTTAATTTATCAATAATTGCACTCATATCAACTTCAGCAGTAGGAATATAAACCTCTAAGTTGTTTGATACATCAGTTACACTATTTTCTACTTTTGCATCAACAAACTCTATATTTTCTACTTTTGCTAGTTTTTCTATAAATGGTTTTGCAACAGCTGTATCTATACTAACATCTAATTTTAAGTATGCTTTTGCAATTTTACTATTACCCATATCGATAATAACTTTTGCTCTTCTAATAGCTGTAATTGCTTCTTCAATAATAGCAAACATACCTTCAATATCTTCATCTTTTTTGATATCTTTTGGGAAATTCATAATCATAACAGAATCAGCCTCTTCTAAACTTGTACCGCTTAATTTATGATATAAGTAATCAGAAATAAATGGCATAAATGGAGATATCATTTTAAGAGTTTCTTTAAAAATAGCACCAAGCTCTACAATTGAATCTTTATCAGCTTTAGAATACTCAATACCCCAATCACAAAACTCTGTCCATACAAATCTATAAAGAATAGATGCAGCTTCATTGAATTTGTAAGTTTCTAAAGTTTCTCTTACCTCATCAACAGCTGTTGAAAGCCTACTTTGCATATATTTTCCAAGAGCTGATTTGATTTCAATATCTTTTAAATCAGGGAATGTATCAACATTTAGACTTAAGAAATTTGAAGCATTATAAAGTTTATTTGTAAAGTTTCTAAACTGCTCCAAATTTTTAGCCCCAAGTTTGATATCTCTTCCTTGAACTGCTAAGAAAGCAAGTGTAAATCTAATAATATCAGCACTATGCTCTTCAACCATATCAAGTGGGTCTATAACATTACCTTTTGATTTTGACATTTTTGCACCATGCTCATCTCTAACTAATGCATGCATATAGATATCTTTAAATGGTAGCTCACCCATAAAGTGTTCACCCATCATCATCATTCTAGCAACCCAAAAGAACATAATATCAAATCCAGTGATAAGTAAAGAGTTTGGATAAAAATCTTTTAAATCATCTGGTGTGAAACTACCTTCCATATTTCCATTATTTCCCCAACCAAGTGGTGAAAATGCCCAAAGACCTGAACTAAACCAAGTATCAAGTACATCTGGATCTTGTGTATATTTTTTACTAGCACATTTAGGACAAGCTTCTGGCTCATCAGCTTTATCTGCCCATTGATGACCACATTCATCACAAGTAAATACAGGGATTCTGTGTCCCCACCAAAGTTGTCTAGAGATACACCAATCTCTTAACTCATCCATCCAAGCTCTATAAGAGTTTATCCAATGTGGTGGGTGAAATTTTGCTTCACCTGCATATGTTTTTTCGATACTCTTTTTAGCAACTTCACTTCTTACAAACCATTGTTTAGAGATATATGGCTCAACAATGTTTTTACATCTATAACAATGTCCAACTTGATGAACGTGATCTTCAATTTTTACGATAAAACCTTCTTGTTGAAGTTTTTCAACAATCACAGGTCTAGCTTCAAGTCTTTCTAATCCAGCAAACTCTCCACAATATTCGTTTAGAATACCCTTATCGTCAAAACAGGTAATAAACTCTAAATCGTGTCTTTTCCCTACTTCGTAGTCGTTTTGGTCGTGAGCTGGAGTTACTTTTACAACACCCGTTCCAAAAGCCATATCAACGTGAGAATCTGTAATAATTTTGATTTTTCTATCAGTAAGTGGAAGAACTACCTCTTTACCCACAATACTTGTATATCTTTCATCATCAGGGTGAACCATGATAGCTGTATCCCCAAAATATGTCTCAGGTCTTGTAGTTGCTACTGTAACATGTCCACTACCATCAGCAAAGTGATAATTCATATGGTAAAACTTACCATTTACCTCATCATGCTCAACTTCGATATCTGATAGTGCACCATCATGTGTACACCAGTTTACCATGTAGTTGTTTTGTACAATCATACCTTCATTGTATAAATGAACAAAAGCCTCTTTAACTGCTTCTTTTAGACCTTCATCCATAGTAAATCTCTCACGTGACCAAGCTGGAGTTACCCCTAGTTTTCTCATTTGATGTACAATAGTTCCACCTGAGAACTCTTTCCATTTCCAAACTCTTTCTAAGAATTTTTCTCTACCTAATTCTTCTTTTGTAGTACCTTCAGCTAAAAGTTGTTTTTCTACAACATTTTGAGTAGCGATACCCGCATGGTCAGTTCCTGGTTGCCATAAAGTTTTATACCCATCCATTCTTTTGAAACGTGTGATAATATCTTGTAAAGTAAATGTTAAAGCATGTCCAATATGTAAGCTACCTGTTACATTTGGAGGTGGCATCATGATGGCAAAATTTTTACCCTCTTCTTGGATAGACTTATTTCCATCTATCTCAAAATATCCTCTATCTTCACATATTTTATAGTATTTATCCTCTATAATCGATGGTTCGTACTTTTCACTCATTGTTTAATTTCCTATTGATTTTATTACATTGATTAAAATATCCGCGATTATATCCAAATGTAGATTTATATTTGGTAAGTTAATTTAAGTATTAAAGCCAAGGGCTTTAATACTTATTTATTTAAATCTTTTGTAAATCCATTTAAACTAGAACCATCCAATCCTAAGTCTTTTAATAACGAATCCACAATAGGAGATTGTGCTTTGTATTTTAAGGCACTATTTACTAACTGGTCTGGCAAAGAATCTGCACTAGCTGTAGTTACACCTTGTCCATCTGAAGATGAACTATGATTTAAACCATCTACTTGTAATATTTTTATACTATCAATATTTTCCATAGGTTTTACACTTTGAGCAATAATATCTGGTAATTGTTCTATTAGTTTGATTTTGATTTGCATTGCTATTTGTTCAGCTGATAATACATTTGAGGCATTGTTGATTGACTCTTTACCTTCTGCTTCAACTTTGTATTCTATTGCTTGTGCTTCTGCTCTTAGTTTTTGTGCTTCATTATCACTTTTTGCTGTAATTATCGCTTTATCTGCTAAACCTTGAGCTAAAATTCTTTGTGCCTCAGCTTGGTCTTCTGCTGCTTGTTTCTCAGCTTGTGCTCCAACTTTAATACCTATTGCTTCTTTTTCTGCTTCTTGTGAAGCTTCAACTAATTGAATAGATTTAGTTCTTTCTGCAATCTCTGTTTCTCTTACTGTTTTTACTTTTTCTTCTGCTCTAACTGCTGCTGCTCTTGCTTCATCTGCTTCTGCTTTTGCGATTGATTGCATTTTTGATTTTTCTGCAATTGCTATCTCTCTGTCTTGATTTGATAGCTCAATAGATTTATTTTTTTCAATATTTTTCTCTTCTAATAATTGCTCTTTTAAAATCTTAGCTTGTTCAACCTCTTTTTCAGAAGCAATTCTTTTTTGCTCAATATCTTGCTCTGATAAAATCTTAGAGTTTTCAGCTATTTTTCTTTGTTCTGCTTCCTCTTTTGCTATTTCTGCTAATTGAGAAGCTCTTCTTATAGAGATCTCTCTTTCTTGTTGTAAAACTGCATACTCTTCCTCTTTTTTAATCTCTAATGATAATCTTCTTGTTTCTAAATCTTTTTTCTCAATCTCCACAGAGGTATCTCTTTCAATATCATTTCTTATTTTTCTTCTAGCTTCAATCTCTTGTGTTAATCTTGTAAGCCCCTCTGCATCAAAGGCATTATCTGGATTAAAATATTTTTTATTTGTTTGATCTAGTCCTGTTAGAGATACAGATTCTAGCTCTAAACCATTTTTTAATAAGTCCTCAGATACAACTTGTTGAACCTTTTGTACAAAATCTACTCTTTGTTCATGAAGTTCAACCATATGCATCTCAGCTGCAACAGCTCTTAAGGCATCTACAAATTTACCCTCAATTAACTCTTTTAATAAATCAGGCTGGGTAGTTCTAATACCTAAGGTTTGAGCTGCAAAAGCGATTGATTCATTTACCGGTTTTACCCGTACATAAAACTCAGCTAATACGTCAACTCTCATTCTATCCTTTGTAATCAAAGCTTGTTCATTTGATCTTTCTACTTCAAGTTTTAAAGTATTCATATTTACTGGGATTATCTCGTGTAAAATTGGTAAAACTATTGCTCCACCATTCATAATCACTTTTTCTCCACCTAATCCAGTTCTAACAAAAGAGGTCTCTTTTGATGCTCTTCTATATAATCTTGTAAAAATCATTCCTAATGTAATCAATGAAATAACAATTATAAATGGAATCATTATTGCCATTGATGTGAAGTTTATTCCTAAATCCATTTTTTTCCCTTATATTATTTTTTCTGGTATATCTTTTGTTGCAAGAAAATTTTTATTGTTTTGACCAACAATCAAAACTTTATCCCCTTGAACAAATATTTCATTTTCATTTTCTGGTTCAATCATAAAATAATGTGTTTGTCCATGTAAATCTTTTGTTTTTGCTTCAGCAGGTGAACCTTTTATTGCTTTTCCTAAAGTAATAGTTGCAATATGCCCTATTAAATCATTTTTTGAGATAGAGGATGATTCATCTTTTGGTAAAATTTTTGCAATTATTCCACCAAAAATTCTTACGGAAAATATAGAAAATATAAGTGTAGGTACAATTATTATATACTCTAACCACAAAGTTCCAAATAGTTTATAAGCAAAAAGTTGTATTGTTAAACCTATAATTCCAAATGATGTTAAAAAGATAATAAGTAACATCAAAACAGGAACTTCTTTTAATCTAATCCAACCAAAAAACCTACTAAAAGAGTATCCTGTGTCTGTTTGTATATCTACTTCAAAATCTGCATCAAAGTCTGGAATCATTGAATCTAATAAATCTGATAATCCAGCACCTATTGCTACTAAAATACCCTCTAAAATAGCAATAAATAACATCAAAAATATAGCTGAAGAAAAGAGCACATTATTATGATGAAAGATAAATTCTAAGGTAGTCATTTTTTACTAGCTTTTAAACTTTCTAATCTTTCAGAAACTCTATTATCCCTTACAAGTTTGTCTAGTTCTGCAAGTTTTACTGCATCATCATTTAAGAATCTAGAATTTATATCTGCACTAACCCTTGAAAAAGCTGCATCTGCTTTTTCAACATTTGATTCTATATTTGCAGTAGTATCTTGCTCTTTTTTTATCTGTAGATACTCTTCTAAATCTTTTTGCATCTCTCTTTTTTTTGCATTTAAAGCATCAATATAATTTTCTAGTTTTATAATATTTTTTTCTATTTGTAATAAAGACTCTTCCAAAATAGGAATCTGAGCTTCTATATCCATTTGTCTAGAGATAGCCAACTTTGCTAAATCATCTCTACTTTCATTTATTGCAATATCAATTTGTTGTGACAAATTTTTATATTTTGTCTTTTCATTTTCTAACTGAGATTTTGTTTTTCTCAATTCTATATTTTCTCTACCTAATAATAATTTTACCTCATCAATTGTTGAATCAACTTCACGTATTGTTTCTTTCATCACTAATTCTGGTGATAAAGATTCTGCTTTATCAACAATAGCATTTATACTTCCAGAAATTAGTCTAGAAACCCTTTTTGTGATACTTTCATTCATGTTTCGTCCTTTATATTTTCAAAGATTATATATCATAAATAAAAAACGTCACATTTGTGTCACAAAATAAAAGATTTGTAGATTTATTATAAATTAATAAAGTAAGTTTTATAAGAGATTATTTTAATTTAAAAAAATGATAAAAGAAGATTATATAAAAATACTAATCTTCCTCTTTTTTAATAAGTCCTGCCTCTTTTAAAAATGGGCTATGGATAAAATCCATCTTTTTTATTTTATCAAATTTTGCGTAACTTAGGTATAAAACATCTTTTGCTCTGGTTACTGCTACGTAAAAAAGTCTTCTTTCCTCTTCTAGGCTTCCACCTTTGCTCATTAGTTTTCTGTTTGGGAATCTTCCATCCATAAGGTCTATTACAAAAACTTCTTTAAACTCTAAACCTTTACTTGCATGTACTGAAAGTAGATTTACCCCCTCACCTTCACTCATCTCTCCACCACCTAAAATCATTGAGTTTACAAACTTTGATAGGTCTTGGAAGTTTCTTGCTAAATTTCTTAGGAGCATCCCTTTTCTATTTATTTTTGCTAGTGCTTTTGTTTTTTGTATTGGTTGTACTGTTCCATCTTTTTGTGTTGCTCTTTTTGTTGCTAAGAATTCTTTTAGTCTTGAGTACATCATTGATGAACTAATTGAACCAACTAAACTTTCTGGATTTTTTGTTCTTCTTAGTTGTTTTATTAACAGATAAAAATCATAAATAAACTTTGCTCCATCAATACTTAGTTTTGGATGTTTAAGTATAGGATTTCCCAAAAAAGCTTCTTCAAAACCACAATCTTTGAACTTAGATACTGAACCTAGTTCTATAAAATCATCAAAAAGTCCTAATTGTATATTTTTAACTTTATTTGTCTCAAAAGGGTTAGATATTGATTCATCAGGATGAAATAATCCTTTAAACATATCTCCATTTCCTAATTTAATCAAGGCATCAAAAATATCTTTTGCTATTGCTTTTCCTATCCCTTTTCCATGTTCTAATACATGGATAAATGCCATCATATCATTATGACTTAATTGCATAACTAAAATATCAATTATAAACTTTACCTCAACAGAATCAAAAAATGACATCCCACCTTTTCTACGCGCTGGTATTCCATACTCTCTTAGGTTTGCTTCAATTCCATCTGCACTTGAATTATTTCTAAAAATAATTGCTATCTCATCATGTGGTGTGCCACTTTTTGAAATAAGTTCAGAGATATAATGATATTGGGAAAAAAGCTCTGTAAACTCTAAAAGCTTTGGTTTTATATCTATATCAGTTCGCATAACTTGCAAATCTTTTTCATAAATTCTTTCATTATACTCAATAACTTTTGTAGCTAAATCCAAAATTGGTTTACTAGAACGATAGTTTTTCTTTAGTGTATATACATTTGCATCTTTATATCTTTTTGAAAATGTTGAAATAATCCCTATATCTGAACCATTAAAGGCATAAATACTTTGATCATAATCCCCTACACAAAATAAAGACTTAGGTTTGAAAGCGTCTAGAAGTCTTCCTTGCAAAGGATTAGTATCTTGATACTCATCCACAAGTATCTCTTTGAAATCAAACTCTTGTTCTTTTAAGGTGCTTAACATAATAGTTAATAAATCATCAAAATTTGCATATCCATATTTGATTTTTAGTTCATTGAACTCTAAAACTACATCTTCATAAATTGCAGTATATAGTTCATGGTCTGGGTTTTTGTTTAATACCCAAGCTGCAAAATCTTCACCCTCATTTGAGTTTAGATATAAAGAGTAAATATCATATAAATACCCTCCATCATAAGGATTGGCATCATCACTTCTATCATAAAATACTCTTTTTTCATACAATGATTTAAAAAGTGTTTTTAATTCGTTAGGCTGTTTTAGTGTAATATTTATTTCTAATTGTTTCAATAGTTTATATGAAACAGAGTGAAAAGTTCCAGCCATAATTCTTTGGGCAATATCTTTACCAAAAAATTTAGCAACCCTTGCAACCATTTCAGATGCTGCTTTATTTGTAAATGTTAAAAGTAATATCTCTTCTGGATTTACACCATTGTTTATCAAATTTGCTATTCTTCCTACAATTGTGGAAGTTTTTCCCGTACCTGCACTAGCTATGATTAAGTTATAACCTGGCTTACATGTAGCAGCACTTAATTGTTCTTGATTTAGATTTGATAATGGCATTAGTTAGTAGTTTTTCTATGTAGTCTTTTCATTTCCGAATATTATCATAAAGATTCTACAGTAAATCTAAAAGCAAAAAAAAAGCTTCTCCGAAGAGAAGCTTTTTTACACACAAGGAAACAAATTTTATGGAAGAATTTAAAAAAATTCGCAATTTTTAAAGTCATTTAAGAAGCGTTCGCGTTCTTCTTAATCCATATGAAAATTATAAAGGATATGTATTAACTAAGTTATAATAAAAAGTTAACCAATAGTTAATCTATATATAAATTCTTTATTTTATTGATAATTTTATTGTAAAACATGCCCCTTTGAACCTTTTATTATCATATTCAAACTTTTCATTTTTTACACTAATAATCCCTTTCATATGATTTTTTATTATCTCTATACTCATATATAGTCCTATTCCTGTACCTTGAAATTGATGTTTAGTAGTAAAATATGGTTCAAATATACGATTTATAATATCCTCAGGTATCCCCCCACCATTATCCTTTACTATTATAAAAATATTATCTTTTTCTTTATACGCATTGATAAATATTAATTTTTGTGTTTTTAAATTCTTCAAAGCATCTTTTGCATTATTTAATAAGTTTATAATCACTTGAATAAATTCATTTTTTATCCCTTCTACTTCTAAGTGTTTATCTACATCTAATATCACTTTGATTTCATCACTTTTTTTTCTAATATTTGTTAAAGAGATACTTTTTTCAATGGAATCATTTATATTAAAAAGTTTTACCTCTTTATCAAGTCTTAAAAAGTTTCTAAAATCTTCAATAGTTTGAGATAGATATTGAGTAGAATTATTTATAGCAACCAAGGCTTTTTTCTCATCTGTATCTGTACTGATACCCAAATCTTTTTGCAATAATATCCCTGTAGCAGCCGTTGATATGATAGATAAAGGTTGTCTCCATTGATGAGCAATATTGCCTATCATTTCTCCCATTGCAGCCAATTTTGACTGTTGAAATAAAGTAATATCTTTTTCTCTTAAAAGTTTTTCTTTTAATTTTTGTTCTGTAATATCACTAAATACTCCAATATAATTTACAACTTCATTGTTATTTCCATAAATTGTATCAATAGTTAACCACTCAGTATACTCTTGATTGTTTTTATTAAGATTAGTTATTTCCCCTTCCCAATAACCATTTTTTGATAACTCTATCCACAATTTTTTATAAAAATCATCAGTATGTCTATTTGATTTTAGTATATTTATCTTTTGACCTAATACCTCTTTTTTACTGTATCCTGTAATTCTTTCAAAAGCACTATTTGCATCAGTAAGTCTTGTATCCTTATCAGTAATAATAATTCCATCTCTAGTATTTTCAAAAACTGTATATGCTTGTTGTAATTGACTTTCTCTTTTTTTCTTTAAAGTTATATCTATCCCTAAAACTAATAAAATTTGTTCATTATCAATTTGCATAGAAGATAAGGTAAATTCAATAACTTTTTCATTTTTATCTTTGTCTACTGCAATTATTTCAGTTTCAAACTTACCTTTATTAAAAAATTCGATACTGTTTTTTATATATCTTCTTTCTTTTTTTCTCCAACATTCTAAATCCCAAAAATACTTTCCATAAACTTCATCTATATTTTTTCCAAGAAATAGCAATGATAAATTATTTAAATCGATTATTTTCCCATCTTGAGATATTATGGCTGATAAAAAATGTGAATCTTGAAACAATAATTTAAATTTTTCTTTCTCTTGTAACTGTAATTTATGAAAATAAATCTCTTCTTCTCTTTTTTTATTATAAAAATAAAAAGATAATAAAGCTAGAAAGATACTTACAATTACAATTAAGGTAGTAATTATAAAAAAGTTATACTGCTTTTTATTCCAACTTAGTAAACTTTTATCATAATCAAGTTTTACAGCTAAACTAATTGGATAATTATCAGTTAAAATATAACTCAATATATATTTTACTCCGTCTATATTCTGTATAGATGTTATTTCATTTTTTTCAATTGTTTCTTCTATAAATTTTAAATCATCAACTTTTTTTCCAATTTTTTTAGGCTTTTTTGTTGATAATAATAAAACACCATCTATTCGAATTAACTCAAAAATAATCTCTGAAGAATTTGAATTTGAGGTAAATCTATTTATAAAATATTCACTATTTAAATTTATTATAAAAGTATATACTCCTTTTGAAGTGATGATTTTTTTAGATATTGGTATAAACGAAGATTCTTCTTCATTGATTAATTCCTCATTGTTATAAACACTATTAGCTGAAATAAAATCTCTACCAACCCATGGTACTGAGATTCTTAATACATTTTCATCAAATATTGGTTTTGGGAAAAAATTGTTTTGTTCAATATTTAAACCAATATTGTATTGGTTTGAACTATATAAAATTTTATTATTTTGTAAGATATTGATTGATCTAATTTGAGGATAACTTCTTATTGAATCTTTTAACTTTTTAGTAATGCTAATATCATATTTTAAAACATCCAAACTAGTTGAAATATTATTTATAACTTGTTCAATATTAGTTAAATCTTGATTCAATTCCTTTGAAAATGACCTTGAATTTAGTTTTGAGATAGTTAAATAATTTTCCACTGCCTCATCTTTTAAAATAGATAAAGCGGTCATAATACTAGATATAATAATTATAGAAGCTAAAACAACACCAATAAAAAGTTTTATTTTGTTACTTATTTTATTCATTTACTTAAGTTTTATTATTGGTTCTAATCCATTTTTTTTTGCAAGATTTATTAATCTTCCATCCATTTTTATATCTTTAATAAACTTTTCTACCCTATCATAAAATTTATCGTCACCATAAGCCATTGTCCAAGCATAAGGTGTTAAATGATAAACCTCATTAGGAGTTATAAGTTTTGCCCAATTTGTTTTTGCTAACATCTTTTTACCATAAGGATAATCTGTCATAAAAACATCTGCACGCCCAGAGTATACCTCTTCTTCTCTTTGTTTAAAACCATTTATTACAACTAATTTAGCATTTTTAAGTTTTTCTTTCATAACTGGTTCATGATAAGTTCCTTTTGCAACTGCAACTATTACACCTTTTTTATCAATATCATCCCAAGTTTTGATTTTTTTATTTGTTTTGGTAGTAACTGCATAAATATCACTTTGCAAATGTGGTGTCGTGAACCTCATTTTTTCTCTTCTTAGTTTTGTATTTCCTATGGCAAACATTGCAATATCACACTTATTAGAATTTATATCATCTATTAGTGTAGGAAAAGAACTTCTTACTAATTTTAATTTTACATTCAAATCTTTTGCAAGTTCTAATGCCAAATCACTATCAATTCCAACAAGTTTTTGTGTTCGTGAATCAATAAATGAAATACCATAATATTGAGGCCAAATACAAACTCTTAGTTCATTGTTTGTTCTAATTTTATCTAATCTTGACTCAGCTGCAATCAATGAACTCAAAAAGATAAATACAATTCCAAGAATTTTAATTTTTTTCATCATTTTCCTTATTTTTAAGTGGTATTATAATCTTAAATTTTGCACCTTTATAGTTTTTGTTATTTATATTAAGAAATATATTTTCTACACTTATATTTCCATTCATTCCCGTTACAATAAAGTTATAAGTAATATTCAATCCCAATCCTGTTCCCATACTTTTATGTTTAGTGGTGGTATATGGTTCAAATATTTTATCAATAATTTTTTCATCAATCCCACCACCATTATCTTTAAGAATAATCTCAATATTATCATTTGATTTTTTAAGACTTATATAAAAATATCTTTCATCTTCAGGTATTGTGACTAAGGCATCTTTTGCGTTGTTATATATATTAATAATTGATTGTATAAACTCATTTGGATATCCTTTAATCAAAACTTTGCTTTCACAATCCAACTCTACATTTATAAAATTATTTGCAATTGAAGCCTTTACAATTGTTAATACTTGTTTTATTGTCTCACAAATATCAAACTCTATTAAAGTTCTTTCCCCTTTTATAAAATTTTTAAAATCATCAATTGTTTTAGATAAATATTGTGCATTTGTATTAATCATATCCATATCATTTAACAATTCATCTTCATTCAGAGTACCTAACTCTTTTTTCAATTTTACACCAGTTGATACAGTAGAAATCATACTAAGAGGTTGTCTCCATTGATGGGAAATATTACCTATCATTTCACCTAAAGAAGCCATTTTTGATTGTTGTAATACTATATCTTGTTGCTTTATATAATCTGTTATATCTGTTATATAACCCAATATATGAGTAATTTTACCCTCATTGTCTTTTATTGCTACTATATAATCTAAAACCCATTTCAATTCACCATTTTTTGTAACTATTCTATATGGTTCATGTTTAAAATAATCAATACCCTTTTTTAGGTTTTTTTCTAACTCATTTTTCACAATATTCAAATCTTTTTTATCTATGCAAGATATATATGAAACTTTATCATTTAAAAACTCATTTGAGTCATAGCCAAGCAATTTATTTATTGATAAAGAGACATATTCTACATCCCAATTTTCATTATATTTCCACTTAAAAATCACTGCATCACTTTTATCAAATAAAGATAATAAGGTTTGTTGATACTTTGTTAAAGAATCAGCTAGTTGTTTTTGTTCATTAATCTCATCATATGCTTTAGTAAGTTTTTGATTTATTGCTTTTATTGATCTATTCTTATACATAATAACCAACACAATAAGGGTAAAAACAAAAATTACATAAAAAAGTTTTCTATAATCTAAAGATTGATCAACTTTTATTTCTATCCATTTACCTACAATTGTTCTTAACTTTTCATCACTTATATCATTTACTGCTTTTTGCATAATAGAGTTTAATATTGGTTCATCATTTCTCGAAGCTATACTTAAATCAATAGTAAACTCTAATTTTCCAGCGATTTTAATATCATAAAACCCATACTTTTGAATATTATAACCAACAGCAGCCATAATATCTACATATCCAAAAAGTTCACCACTTTGAACTTTTCGCAGTCCCTCTTGTGCATTTTTCACTTCAACTATTTCTATACCTGGATTTCTTAATTTTAAAACTTCAACAAAGGCATAATTTTTTACAATACCAATTTTTTTATTTCCAATACTTTTACTATCTTTTATAAAAAACTTATCTAACTTTGTTGCAATTACAAAAGGTTCTTTCCAATAAGGTTTTGTAAAATTCATTGCATCTCTTCTACTTGGAACATCCATAGCAACAGGTAAAATATCACATTTTCTCTCTCTTATATTCTTTAAAGAAGTTGACCATTGTTTTGTAGGCACTAATACTATTGGAGTATTTATATATTCAGATACCAAATTTATTAAATCAGCACCTATTCCATTGTGATTTTCTTTTTCATCTATTTGCTCAAAAGGTAACCAATCTGGTAATACACACATTTTCAAAACTTTTTTATTGTATAAATAATATTTTTCATCTTTTGTTAAATTATTTGTGTTTTCTTTAAAATTTTTATTTATATTTCCAAACCATTTTAGATTTAATCTTTCAATATCTTCAATAGATAAACTTCTATAAGCTTTATTTATAATAGATATTAAATATGGTTGATCTTTTAGTGTTACAAAATAATGATCATCAATTTTTTGATTAAATCTATTTTTTATAGGATTAGATATTTTTAGATTTGTATAGCCATATTTTTTTATATAATAACTTGCTACATTTTCATCATTTGCAATGGCATCAATCTCCCCAATAGATAAAGCATCAAGCTTATCTTTCAAAGTATCAAAATATATTTTTTTGACTTTAGGAAACTGATTAAAATATATATCTTCTGCCCATCCTTTAGAAACACCAACCTTTTTACCATATAATTCAGATATATCTTCAATATCTTTAAGATTTTTTCTAATTATATAGCTATGTATTACTTTTGAATATCCTAAAGAATAATTGTATTTTTTTTCTCTATTTGGTGTTTTATAAATTGTATGAACTAAATCTAATTTTTTATTTTCTAAATCTTTTAATAATTTATACCAAGGTTTAGTAATATATTTTATTTTCAAACCAGTATCTTTTAAAAGTAGTTCTAAAAGATCTATTGAGTAACCAGTAGGTTTACCATCAATATTATAATCATATGGTTCATAACTAGCTTCATTTGATACTAAAATTACTTTTTTATTATTTATATATTCTTTTTCTTTTTTTGTCAATTCATATGCATCTAAGTTATTAAAAAATAAAAATAAGATAATAATTTTAGTTAGATTTTTCAAAATACCCTCAATAAATCTTTTTTTGGTTTTAAAACAATATTTTTATTATACTCTATCACACAAATAATAAAAATTAAATTTTATTTTTCTTTATGATTTGTTGTAGAAGTTTACAATAAGATATTAAAAGAATTATTGCAATATAGATAAATTGTAATATAGATAAAGATTTTTGAGCCATAATAAAATGTATTGTAATAAGGATCAATGCCAAATAGATAAACTTGTGATATTTATTATATTTTGCAAATAATTTTTTTGTAGAAGTTAATGCCATAAAAAGTAAAATAAAAAAAGCTAACATGCCAAGATATATAAAAGGTTTATCTATACTCTCTTTTATAACAAAAGAAAAATCTAACTCTGCATCTAATATATAAAAGTTTAATAGATGTAAAAATGCATAAAAAAATCCATATAATCCTAACATTCTTCTATAGGGCATTAGATTTACATATTTTTTTATCATAGAAACAGTTATTGTAACAAATAAAATAACTGTAGCTGTAGAACCTGTAATAGTATAAATATATTTAATAGGATCAGTTACACTTTGTAAAACAAATAATTCTACTAAAAGGTAAAAAAATGGTATTAATAGTGTTAAAAATAAAATTACTTTTTTCATAATATACCTCTTAGAAATATTTTTTTAAATCCATGTCCTTATATAAGTGTGATACTTCATTTTCATACCCATTAAATATTAAAGTTTTTTGTTTAAAAAAATTTCCTAAAACTCTTTCTCTCTTTTGAGACCATCTTGGATGATCTACATTTGGATTTACATTTGCATAAAAACCATATTCACGTGGATTTTCTTTTTGCCAAGAGTTCAACGGTTCTTTCTCTGTAAATGAAATTTTTGCAATAGATTTTATAGATTTAAATCCATATTTCCAAGGTACAATAAGTCTTATAGGAGCTCCATTTTGCTTTGGCATACTTGAACCATACAAACCTACTGCTAAGATTGTTAAATCATTCATAGCTTCATCAAGACGTAAACCTTCAACATATGGATAATCAATAGTTGAAAAAATTCCTCGTGCTTGATCAGGAAACATCTCTTCATCAACTAAAGTTTCAAATCTAATATATTTTGCACTTGAAAGTGGTTTTGCATATTTTATAAAATCTGATAACTTGAAGCCAATCCAAGGAACAACCATAGACCATCCTTCAACACATCTAAATCTATAAATTCTCTCTTCTAATTGGAATTTTTTTATTAAATCTTCAAATCTGATTATAAACTCTTTTTCTAAAAGCCCATCAACTACTATATCCCAATTATTAGTATTAAGAGTCCTTGATAAAGGTTTCACTCCCTCTTTACTTGTAGTAAACTCATAAAAATTGTTATATGAAGTTATTTGCTCATAAGTATTTAATTTCAAATCTCGGATATTTTTATCTTTCAGATAATCTAGATTTTTTATAGGTAAGTTTTCTTTTGCTAAAAGTTCTAAAATACTACCAGAACTTATTAAAGAAGCTGCACCCAATTTTAAGAAATCTCTTCTTTTATCAAAAATCTCTTTAGGTGTCACTTCACTCTCTTTTATATGCCAAGATGGTTTTTTTATTATTTTCATTTTTAATCCTTTCCATCTATTTATAAAATTTTATAAAAACTATGTAAAGAGAATGTGTAGAGATAAAAAAAGGGAAGAGATAAAAATCTCTTCCCTTAAAATATATATCTATTTATTAAATATGATTTATTATTTAATAGCAGCTAAAGCAGCCTCATAATTAGGCTCTTCAGTAATCTCAGGACAAAGCTCTTTATATGTAACAGTTCCCTCTGCATCAGTAATAAAAATTGCTCTACATGTAACACCTGCTAAAGGTCCATCAGCAATTAAAACACCATAAGCATTTGCAAAATCTTTATTTCTAAAGTCTGAACCAACTTTTAAGTTTTCAATCCCTTCAGTTGTACAAAATCTTCCCATTGCAAATGGTAAGTCCATAGAAACAACTACAACCTCAGCTTCTGATTTTGCAGCTTCTTCATTGAATCTTCTAGTTTCAGCAGCACATACAGGAGTATCTAACGATGGTACTACAACAATAACTTGAGCTTTTCCACCAACTTCAACTTCTGACAAATCTTGAGCTACTACTTTAACAACTGGAGCTTTATCACCTACATTTACTTCTGTACCTGCTAAATTTATTAGATTACCTTTTAATTTAGTTGTTGCCATTTTTTCCCTTTGTTTAAAAAATATTTGCAGAATTATAATTAAAGTTATTAAATATCTTCTTAACTATAAATTCTAATGTATATATTATCAAAAAAATTAATAAAATTACTTTGAATAGCTAAAATAAATATTAATTCCTCTGCCTACTATAGATTTAAGAAACAGTGTTATATACTATAATTAATAAAGGGTTAGAAATGGACTCAAATAAACATTTATTATTTTTCATTCCTTTACTTCTAATAACTTTATGCTTTTCAAAAGAATTAGAAAAAGTTACACTAAAATTTCAATGGTTAAATCAATTTCAATTTGCAGGATATTATGTAGCAAAAGAAAAAGGGTTTTATGAAGATCTTGGCTTAGATGTAACTATTATTGAACATAATAATGACAGCCACCTAATTACTGAAGTTGTAGAAAATAAAATTACATTTGGAACAAGCAATTCTTCACTATTGATTTATAAAAATCAAGGTTATCCAGTAGTCGTATTAGCAGCAATTTTTCAACATTCTCCAGCTGCCTTACTAGTCACTGATAAAAAAATATTAAGCTTAAATGATTTGATGCATAAAAAAATTATGATTTCAAAAAATGCCATGAATTCTGCTTCATATATATCTATGCTTTTTAGTGAAGGGATTGGTTTAGAAGATATAATTGCTGTAAAACACTCTTATAATATCAATGATTTAATTGAAAAAAAAGTAGATGCTATTGCTGCTTATATTTCAAATGAACCATATTTTTTATTAAAAAATGGAATATCTTATAAATATTTTCATCCCAAAGATTATGGCTTTGATTTTTATGGAGATTTACTCTTTACATCTGCTTATCAAATAGAAAAAAATCCACTTCAAGTTGAAAACTTTACAAAAGCTTCTTTAAAAGGTTGGAAATATGCATTTGATAATATAAATGAAACTGCAGATTTAATTTATAAAAAATATAATACGCAAAATAAAACTATAGAGCAATTGATTTTCGAAGGCGAAATCTTAAAATACTTAGCATATGATAAAGAACTAGAATTTGGACATGTAGATAAAGAAAAATTTGAAGAAATTGCAAAAATTTATAGGCTGCTAAGAGTGATAAAAAAAGATTATACCTTAGACAACTTTATATATTGTGTACATTGTAAGATTAATAATGGACTTAAGTTAACCAAGGAGGAAAAAAATTGGTTATTAAATAACAAAACAATAAAAATAGCTACTCATAAAAATGTTGCTCCAGTAGAATATTTTGATAAAAATAATCAATATAGTGGATTAATTTCAAGCTATTTAAAACTTTTAGAAAAAAAATTAGATATCAACTTTGAGATTAAACAAAATAAATATTGGTATAATTCCATTGAGATGATAAAGCAACATAAAGTTGATATGTTGCCAGCAGCAGTAAAAACTTCTCAAAGAGAAAAATATCTAAACTTTTCATCGGTATATTTAGAGTTCCCAACAGTAATTTTAACTAAAGATACTCATAACTATGTAAATAATTTTTCTCAACTTTCAAACAAAATTGTAGCAGTAGAAAAAGAGTTTTATACAGCTGAACTCTTAAAACAAACTAATCCTAATATAAAACTACTTTTTGTAAATACAACAGAAGAAGCAATAAAAAAAGTATATACAAATGAAGCTTTTGCTTATATTGGTGCTTTACCAAATATAGGTTATTATGTAAAAAAATTAAACTATACTAATCTAAAAATAAATGGTGATACCCCTTTTTCAACTAAACTAAGTTTTGCAATAAGAAAGGATTTATATATTTTAAATTCTATTTTAGATAAAGCAATCAATTCTATTACAAAAGAGGAACATGAGAAAATTTATAATGATTGGGTCAATGTAAAATATGTATATGAAGCCCAAATTGACTATAAAAAAATCATTATCTATTTTTTACTTATTGTAATTATCTTTTTATTTCTTCTTTACAGAAGTGAAAAACTAAAAAAAAGATTAAGACAAAAAGAGGATTTTAGTAATAAACTTAATCATATAAATCAAAACCTTCAATCCAAAAATAAAAATCTAAAATATATTTCAGAAAATGATTCTTTAACAAATATAGCAAACAGAAGAAAACTAGATGAGATATTAGAGATTGAGATAAATCGTTCAAAAAGGAAACAAACTACTTTATCTATAATCTTAATAGATATTGATTTATTTAAAAATGTTAACGACACATTTGGGCATAAAGTAGGAGATCTAGTTTTAAAAGAACTATCACTTTTACTCAATAATAACTTAAGAAAATATGATTTTTTAGGTAGATGGGGAGGAGAAGAATTTTTGATAATCTGTCCCCAAAGTGATTTAAAACAAACTATCAAATTGGCAAATAAATTGAAAAATCTTATTAGAGAACATAAATTTACAAACTACAATGATTTACATTTGACAATAAGTTGTGGAGTAGCTCAATTTAGTGAAAATCATGATTTAGATACTCTAATCAATGACGCTGACAAACAACTATACTTAGCAAAAAATAATGGTAGAGATAGTGTTTATCCTAAAATTGAATAATCTTTTCACTTTTATATCAATTTAATACTATTCTCTTTTAAAACTATCTTTTTATTATCTATTAGTTTTGTTAGACTTGATTTAAAAGCTTTTTTACTCATAGCAAAAACTTCTTTTATATCTTCAGCATCACTTTTATATGTAAAATCTAATTCGCCATTGTTTTGGTTTAATATATCTAAAACTTTTTGGCTAAAATCATCATCTTTTTTTGCACCAATTTTTTGAAGACTAATATCTATTTTACCATCATCTCTTACAAATTTTATATATCCTTTTTTTCTATCACCTATTTTTATATTTTCAAATATTTCATTATGATAAATTAGCCCTTCATATGTATTATTAACTATAACTTTAAATCCTAATGGAGTTTTAACATAAATCAAAATATCTACTTCATCATTTTTTGTAAACTTATTTTCTATCTCTTTTTTTAAAATAAATTTTTCAGTTCCTATAAGTCTGTTGGTTTTTTCATCTTCAACTATTTGTACAACTTTTCTGCTTCCAATTGAAAAGGTACTTCTTTGTTTATTTTTAGGAACCAATAAATCTTTTGGTAATCCCATATCTAAAAATGCCCCAAATTTTGTACTATCTACAACTTCCAAAGATACAAAATCATTTTTCATACCATAAGGTTTTAAAGTAGTAGCAACTAGTCTATCTTCACTATCTGTATAAATAAAAACTTCAATAATACTACCTATTGACATCTCTTTTTTTACATAACAATTAGGTAATAAAACCTCTTGTTCATCTTCACTTATTAGATATATTCCTGGTTCACTTACTCTATTGATTTTTAAAAGGTTTAATTCACCTACTCTAATATTTTTATTCATTTTTTTCCTAAAATTTTTGCCACTAATAAAGTGGTTACGCCAACTAAAATAATACTAGCTCCAGAACTAATATCAAAATAGTATGAAATAATTAACCCAACCAATGTAAAAAAGATTGCAACTAGAGAACTTATAATCATCATTGAAGATAATCTTTTAGAATAAAATTCTGCTAAATAAGTTGGTATTGTTAAAAGTGCAATTACTAATATAAGTCCTACAACCTTTATTGCTGCAACCACACTAAGTCCTGCTAAAATTAAAATAAGTGTATAAAAGAAGTTTACATTTATACCCCTTAACTTAGCAAATTCACTATCATAAGATACTGCTAATATCTGCTTATAAAATAAAAGAGTAATCACAACGATAAATAAATCTAGTATTGTTAGATACATCAAGTCTTCATTTGATACAGCTATAATAGAACCAAAAAGATAACTCATCAAATCTACATTATATCCTGGAGTTAAATCAACAAATATAATACCCAAAGCCATACCAAAAGCCCACATGATTCCAATTATCGAATCTATTCTTTTTTTACTATTTATTGTAAGAGTTGCTATTATAAGTGCAGTTGCTACTGCAAAAATCGTTGCTCCAAAAAGTATTGGTAAACCTAAAAAAATAGCTAAACCTATACCTCCATACGAGCTATGAGCAATCCCACCTGCTAAAAAAGTGATTTTATTTACTACAACCAATGAACCAATTATTCCAGCTGCAATTGATACTAAAATTCCAGCTATTAGTGCATTTTGAATAAATTCATACTGTAAAGCTTCTATCATCTATTTCCTAAAAAATGTCCCATTTTTCAAGGACTAATAATTTATTAACTTCTTTTAACATTGTAACAAAGCTACCACTAAAGAAGCAAACTCTAAAGAGTACAATGAGTTGTACTTATATGTGAGTATGATTACAACAAAGCTCTGTTTTACCTAAAGCTGACAATAACTCAACTTCACACAAATGCTCATTGCTTTGATACTCTTTTTTATCATTATTTTTTAAATGGTGATAAACCAAATTTTTATTTATATGTGCTACATTTTTTGCATAATTTAACAACACAGAAATATCATGACTAACAACCACTACTGTTATTGTTTCATTAAGTTTTTTAAGTAGTTCATAGATATCTCTTTGACCTTTTACATCAATACTTGCTGTTGGTTCATCTAAAAGCATCAATTTAGGATTTGCACAAAGTGCACGTGCTATAAAAACCCTTTGCCTTTGACCTCCACTTAAATCAGAGATTTTATTATTTGCAAACTCTTTCATACTAACTTGTTCTAAAGAACCCATTGCACAAGCTATTTGCTCTTTACTATAACCAAAAAACTGTTTTTTCCCACCAATATGCCCCATAAGTACAACTTCAAGTGCAGTTATTGGAAAATCAATATTTAAATTAGTATTTTGAGGAACATAACCTATCATATCATTTTTGATATGTTTAATAACTTTTCCACTTTTTGGTTTTAAAAGATTTAGAATAATTTTAAGTAAAGTTGATTTTCCACCACCATTAGGACCTATTATTGCCAAAAAATCATTATCTAAAATATCTAAGTTTATATTCTCTATTGCATTTATTTTATCGTAAGCATAACTAATATTTTTAAGTTCTAAGATTTTATCCATTTATTATATACTACCTTTAAGAAGCGCAATTATACTTAAATAGATTAAAGTTTGTCAATCAAGGTAATAATTTATTCTTTTACTACTAAAGCTGAAGTGTAACCAACAACTCTACTGCTATCATTACTTGCATCATAACTTGTACAATAGTGTAAAATTTTAGTTTTAAAATCTCTTTTTAATGAACTCTTAATCAATGCTTTTATACCAATCATACCACAAGCTTCACAACCACTATCAAACTCATCTAGATTCATATCTTCTATAGCTTTTATACATCTGTTGTCTAATTTTTTTGCTTCTTCAAGTGTGTAAAAATGACTTAAATCAGTACTTATAACTATAAAATTACTCTTATCCTCAAATAGTTCATCAATCAATAGTGATAACTCTTCAAAATCTTGTTTACCATATACTATTTCGATAACTTTTGCATCTTTAAAGTAGTTTTTTATAAAAGGGATTTGTGTTTCTGTAGAGTGTTCTTGATGTACATTTTCAAAAAAATCTAAGAAATCATACTTTTTCATAAGTTCATTTGAATAATCTAAATCAATTTGCATACTACCAAGTGGTGTTTCATAAAAATCGTATAAAGCAATGGATGAACCCTCTAGATATACCCTATGACTAGGACCTATTACAATAACTCTTTTTATATTTTTTCTTATGTTGTGATTTGTACTTAGATTATATGCTAAATTTGCAGTAAAACCACTATAAATATAGCCTGCATGGGGGACAATAGCAGCTTTAATATCAAAAATCTCATTATCTATCCTAAAAGATTTATTAAAATCCTTTATATAATTCTCAACCTCTTTTCTCTCATAAGGATAAAAAGTTCCTCTTACTGCACATCTTCTTGTACTCATAATCAATCCTTAAATATTCCTACAATTTTAGTCCTACAATCTGGACAACAGCCATTTTTTATTTTATTATAATTTACCAAAAAATTATCTCTATTTACAAGTTTTAATTTACAAGTTGGACAAAAAGTACTATTATCAAAAACAACATTTCCAATATAAACATATTGTAAACCTTCATCTTTTGCCATATCATAAGCCATTTTAAGAGTGCTAAAAGAGGTTCTTGGAAGATTTAATTCTTTATAATCTGGATGAAAAGCTGAAATATGCCAAGGAGTATCTACACCTAAATTCTCTTTTATAAATTTAATAATCTGCATTAATTCTTCTTTTGAATCATTTTTTGTGGGTACTATTAAAGTTGTTATCTCTAACCAAATCCCATTTTTTTTCAATTTTATTAAATTTTCTAAAATCTGTTTTAGGTTTCCACCCAAACTTTTTTTATAATAACTTTCATTAAAAGATTTTAAATCAACATTTATGGCGTCAATTACACCTACCATATCTTCAATAACTTCACTACTTTCAAAACCATTACTTACAAAAACTGATTTTATCCCAAACTTTTTTGCTTCTAGTGCAATATCTTTTGCAAAAGGGTAAAAAATAGTTGGTTCATTATAAGTATAAGAGATAGATTCACATCCTTTTTGATAAGCTATAGTTGCAACATCTTTTGCACTAATATAATTTGTAGTATCTATATTTTTCTCTTGAGATATTCCATAATTTTGACAAAAACTACAATGAAAATTACACCCAACAGTTCCAAGAGATAAAGATTTTGTTGAAGGCAAAAAGTGATATAAAGGTTTTTTCTCTATAGGGTCTATATTAAAAGCACTAATATGACCATAAACCAAACACTCTATTTTATTTTCTATATTTTTATTTACTCCACAAATTCCAACTTGATTTGGTTTTAATTGACAATAGTATGAACATAAAAGACATTTTAGTTTACCCTCTTTTTCAATACTAAAATAATCCATTATTTAATCTTTTCAACTTCATATATTTGTATTTTTGGATAAGAACTAAGCTGAGAAGGATTTAATCCTGCTTTTTGAATCAAATGTGTCATAAATGAATTGAAATCTGGAAGTTGTTCCCAAACTTGCGGTAAAAATGTAGCTCTTCTACCATCTAACTCTAAAATTACACCATGTTTATTAGGAATTAATTTTGTTTCTAAATCTTCAAAATCTTTATATATCAAATCTATTGGTGCAGTTAATATGGATAATTCAATATCAACATTATCTAACTCTTTTTTTGTAAGTTTGGAAAATCTAGGATCAGAAAATGCAGCAGCTTTAGCATTATGTATAATATCATCAAGTAAACTTCTATAAGCTATCAAAGAACCTATACAACCTCTTAGTTTGCCATTTAGATTAAGAGTAACAAAACTTGCACCTAAATTTTCAAGTTCTGGATGTTTTGAAACTATCTTATTTTTATCTATTAAACTTTCTTGTTCAAACTCTTCTTGGATAGATTTTTTTGCAATTTCTAGCAATAATTGATTTTCCATATTAAGTCTCCTTAAGACTCTTTTATAATATCTTTTATAGCCTCTATAAATTCATCATTATCATTTAAACACTTACATACTTTATAATCTAAAACTCCAATTTCATCTGCTAACTCTTTATATTCAATGCTAAGTTCAAAATCTGTTTCAGAATTATCCACAATAAATGCAATTGGATATATAAGAACTTTTTGATTTCTATATTTTGTCAAAGCATCATCCAAAGATGGTTCTAACCATTTCATCGGTCCAACTTTTGACTGATATGCCAAAGATATTGATTTGAAATTGATCGATTTTTTTGTTAATTTTTCAGATAAAATTTTTACATGTTCATTGATTTGTTTTTCATATGGATCACCTTTGTCTACAACTTTTTGAGGAAGTCCATGAGCAGAAAAAATAAGATTAAACTCTGCATAATTTTCTACTGTTGATTTTATAGTGTTTACAATTGCATCATTAAATTTGTCATTTTTATAAAAAGGTTCTATCACTTTTACATTGAACTCATCTTTTGCAAACTCTAAAAAATCTTCAACTGAAGACTTTGTTGTTGTAGTAGAATATTGAGGATATAAAGGCAATAAAACTACATCTTTTATCTTTTTTCTTTTAAGTTCTTTTATTGCAGAACTAGCAAATGGTGGAGTATATCTCATAACTTGCATAACACAACTATCTTGTAACCCATCATTTAGCTTTGAAACTAATTTTTCAGTTAGAGGATTAATAGGAGACCTATTTCCTATAAGTTTATAATTTTCCCAAGCTTTATCTGTTCTCATTTTTACAATAAATGAAGCCAATAAGGACCTAAAAAAATCACTTTTTATTGTCAAAATATTTTTATCATTAAACATATTAGTTAAAAACATTTTCAACTCATCTTTATTTCTCGCGCCACCCATATTTAGAAGTATCAGTGCTTTAGTACAATCTTTATCCATAAATTAACCTAATCTTATAATCTTATCACTACACCAACGTGCAAGTGTCATATCGTGTGTAATCAAAACGATACCGCAGTTACTTAAATATTTAATTAACAATTTCATAACATCAACAGCTATTATATTATCCAAAGCAGAAGTTGGTTCATCAACCAAAAGTAAATCTGGTTTCATCAATAAAGCTCTTAAAATAGAACATCTTTGAAGTTGACCACCACTTAATTCATGAGGTTTTTTCTCCAACAAATCATAATCCAAACTAATCTCATTACAAAACTGTTTTATCTCTTGATTAAAACCTTTTTGAATTTTTACAATATCTTTTATCTGATTTATCATAGAAAAAGAGGGATGAAAAGAGCTATAGGGATCTTGATATATTGAACTTATTTTTTTTGCTTCAATTGAACCTTTTAAAGGTTTCAAATTTCCACAAATAAGCTCAAAAAGTGTACTTTTGCCACTTCCACTTTTGCCTACAATTGAGATAAGTTCCCCTTTGTTTAATTCTAAATTGAAATCTTTATAAATAAGTTTATTTTTTTCATACCCAAAGTTGAGATTATCTATTTTTAAAATAGTCTCATTAAAACTCATAAACCTTCCTCATACTAATTTATATTTTTCTAATTTCTATAATGAAATTATACTATTTAAGTATTAGTTTTTCTTTTTATTTTATAAAAATGTAGCATTATAACTCAAATTTATAATTTTCATACAAATACAATGTTATTTCATAAGTTAAATAAAAGAAAATATTGCTAAAATTTAACTTTCAAAATCAAGGAGAGTGTAAATGAAAAAGATTGTTTTAGGAACAATGATTGCTGCTGCATCTTTAATGGCTGCAAGTTTCGCACCATGTGCTGGATGTCATGGGGCAAAAGCTGAAAAACCTGCTTTAGGAAAATCTCAAGTTATCGCTGGATGGCCTGTTGAAAAAACTGAAGCTGCATTACATGGTTACAAAGATGGAACTTATGGTGGTGCTATGAAAGGTGTTATGAAAGGTCAAGTTGCAAGACTTTCAGATGCTGACATTAAAGATTTAGCTACTCAAATTTCTAAATTCTAATTAGTTATTTGTCTATTAAAGTGAATCACTCTTTGGGTGGTTCACTTTTTTTATGCTCTTTTTTTGCCTCTTTTATTTTATTTTCTTTTTTAATTGCATCATTTAAATCTTCTGTACTATCAAAAAGTAAACCATCCATCATCTTTCTACTATCATCAAATTGTCCATTTTTAGCACCCCAAATAAACACGCCTAATATAGCAAAAGAGATAACTAAACCTACTACTAACATCATCAAAAGTATATCATTCATTATTTTACGTCCATTCTTAATTTTTATTTTTTAATTCTCATTGAATTTGCAACCACTAATAAAGAACTTAAACTCATAGAAAGTGCTGCAACAAGAGGTATTACAAAACCTGCCATAGCTAAAGGTATCGTTACCATATTATAAATCAAAGATAATAGCAGATTTTGTTTTATAAATTTATATGTTCTTCTTGATATTATAAATGCTTGTTTTAAACTATCTAAAGAGTTATTTAATAACACAATATCAGAAATACCAATAGTTACATCAGCAGCATTACCCATAGCAACTGAAACATCACTGCTAGCTAGTGCAACAGAATCATTTATACCATCCCCTGCCATAACTACCGTTTTACCTTTTGCTTTCAACTCTTTTATATAATTTGCTTTTCCTATTGGGTCTATATTTGATACATATTTTGTAATACCAACTTTTGAAGCAATTCTTGAAGCTACCTCATTGTTATCACCTGTTAGCATCACAACTTCTAAACCATCTTTTAAAGCCTCTTTTACTAAATCTTTTGCATCCTCTTTTAATTCATCTTCAAGTTCAAAAGTAGCTACTACTCTTCTATTTATTGCAAATAGATACACAGAACTTTGACTATCAAAATTATAATTTATTCCATTCTCTTTTAAAAGTTCTAAACTTCCACCAAGTAAATGAAAAAGTTTACCTTCAATATTTTCATATTTTGCAACTACACCTTTTGCTTGAACTGTTTTTACATCTTTTAAATTTTTTAAAGTTAAATTATCAAACTTTTTCTCTAAATGTTTTTTGATAGATTTTGATATTGGATGAGTAGAACTATCGATTAAAGAGTATAAAAGATTTAATTTATGAATATTTTTATCTAATATTCTCATTTTTTTAACTTTTAATTCACCTTTAGTTAAAGTTCCTGTTTTATCTAAAACCAAAGTATCAGCTTTTGCCATAGTTTCTACAAATTTTGCTTCTTTAAATAATACTTTCTTTTTGGCAAGTTCAGAAATACCAATCAAACTGGCAATTGGGGTAGCTAAAGCTAAAGCACAAGGACAAGCAATAACTATAACAGAGATAGCCACAATAAACGATTTTTCAAAGTGATCTGCTCCCTCATAATCAAAACCTAAATCTAATCCAAAAAAGTACCAAACAACAAAAGTAAGAATAGATAAACTTAAAATTGAGATTGTAAAACCTTTTGATATTTGGTTTGCTTTATACTCTATTTGAGGTTTTGAACTTAGTGAATCTTCTAAAAGTGTCACTATTGAATTTAGTGTTGAATCTTTATAACTTTTTGTAACTTTATATCTTATCAAAGAATCATTGTTTATCGTCCCACTAAAAACAGTATCTCCAATTTTTTTAAATATAGGAAGTGATTCTCCTGTTAAACTTGACTCATCAAAAGTTCCCTCTCCACTTATGATATCACCATCAACACAAACTTTTTGACCACTTCTAATCTCAACAATATCTCCCACTTTTATACTATTTAAAGAGATACTTCTTTTTATTCCATTTTCTACAATAGTAGCTTCCAAAGGGATTGTACTTTTTATTTTGTCTAGGGTATCTACTGCACTTTTTTTACCTAACACTTCTAAATATTTACCAACTAAAACAAAGGTTATAATCATCGTAACCGAATCAAAATAACTCTCCCCTTTACCACCAAAGAGCACATATAAGGAGTATATATAACTTAAACTAGCCCCTGCACTTACTAAAAAGTCCATATTTAAAATACGGTTTCTTAAACCATAATAAGCACCACGGAAAAATATCCAACCAGAATAAAACAATACAGGTGTTGTAAGAATAAACTCACCAAGATGGATATAATCTCTAATCTCTTGGTCAATTCCTGTGAAAAATCCTGTATATTTTGCAACTGAAAGCATCATGATATTAACACTGGCAAATACAGCAACCATCATTCTTATAAAATAATCTCTTTTATATTTTACAGCTTTTTCATCAGCTACTTTTGCATCATAAGCATAAGCGTTGTACCCAATACTTCTGATTTTTAATATAATCTCTGATAGTTTTATTTTGTCATCATCCCATACAATTTTTGCTTTATTATTTGTAAAATTAATATCTGCAGCAATTATTCCGTCAGTTTCATATAAAACTTTTTCATTTAACCAAATACAAGCAGCACAATGGATACCCTCAATTATCAAATCTATACTTTTAAATCCACCATCAGTTAGGGAAATAAAATTTTGTTCAAAACTCTCTGAATCAAATCTTTGTATATCATCATCAACCTCAATAGGTGGTGCAATGGTCTTATTTCCAAGTTTTTCGTAAAAAGAATCAAGTCCATCACTTTTTAAAAGATGATAAACACCCTGACAACCTTTGCAACAAAAGTTTAAATTATTTTCTTTTATCATTACACTTTCATCATAAACTAAATGGCAGTGATCACATCTAACATCGGACATTATTTTCCTAAAATTTTTATTATTATCTTTTATTATGATTGTTTCAAATCTGTATTTAATAAAGAGTATATTATTATATCGTAATAATTATGGAGTAAGTCTTAATGATATCTAATGTTTCAATCCTAAAAAATATTACAATTTTATACGCTGAAGATGAAGCAGCACTAAGAGAAATCACCTTAAATATTCTAAAAGGCTTTACTAAAAAACAATTTGTGGCTGAAAATGGTGCCCAAGGTTTAGAACTATTTAAAGAGAATGAATCAGAAATAGACCTTATCATTACAGATGTAAATATGCCTATAATGAATGGTTTAGAGATGATTAGAGAGATTAAAAAAATCAATCCAAATATTCCAATCATTGTAGCAACAGCTTTTTCAAATACAGAATATCTACTTGAAGCTATTGATATTGGTGTTGATAAGTATGTCTTAAAACCAATTGATATGAAAAAACTGTTACAGCTTATGAGCCAATCTTTACTTTATCATGAATTAAAAGATTTATATATTGATAATTTAACTCATCTACCAAATAGAAATAAGTTAAAAAAAGATTTAGAAAACTCTTCCGAAGATTTAATGGCATTAATTAATATCGATAAATTTTCAACTATCAATGATTTATTTGGAGAATCAAATGGTGATAAAGTATTAGTTGAGTTTTCAGAAAATATCAAAGAGTTTTTTGCTAAAGATGAATACAATGTTTATAGAATAGAAGCAGACAAATTTCTTGTTGTTGCAAAAGATTTCAAAAAGGATGTTCAAGAACTTTACGATTTATGTAAAAAGTTTGAAGAGTTTATTGAAGAGGACCCTGTTTATATTGATGAACACGAGATTGATTTGAATATCACTATTGGTATTGCCAAGAACTCAGATAGCAATGCATATAAACATGTTCAAAGGGTACTTTCATATGCTAGAAGAAAATTTGAACCAATCTTGATTTACAATGATTCTTTTAATATTCAAGAATCTTTTGAAGAGAATATCAAATGGATCAAAAAAATTAAAAATGGTGTAAAAAATGATAACTTTAAAGCCTTTTTTCAACCTATTGTAAATACTCAAACAAAAGAGGTTTACAAATATGAAGCTCTTATTAGATATATTGAAGATGATGGAACTGTTATTAGTCCATTTGCATTTTTAGATATTGCAAAAAAAGCTAAGTTATATCCAAACATTATCAAGATTATGATAAAAGAAGCTTTTAATTTAATCAAAACAAAAAACAAAAGAGTTGCAGTAAATATCTCTTTTGAAGATATTGCAAGTGCACATACAATGGAGTATGTTTATGAAGTGATTGAATCAAATAAGGAGCATGCAAATCTTTTAGAGTTTGAGATTTTAGAGTCTGAAGAAATTTCTGATTTTAAAGAGGTATTCAAATTTATCCAAAAAGTAAAAGATTATAATATAAATGTTGGAGTTGATGACTTTGGTGCTGGATACTCAAACTTCAATATGCTTATTAATTTAAATGTTTCATTCGTAAAAATTGATGGTTCATTGATTAGAAATATTGATACATCTAAAAATCAAAAAATTATAGTAGAAACAATTACAGAATTTGCCAAAAAATTTAACTTTAAAACAGTTGCAGAGTTTGTTTCTAGTGAAGAGATTTACAATAATATAAAAGAGATTGGGGTAGATTACTCACAAGGGTATTATTTTGATGCACCTTTAAGTTATGATGAGATTGAGTAAAACCTTACTAAATCCCATCATTTAATACTTATATATTTTCTCTTTTTTCAATATCTTCTAAAATATCAGGTGCTAATTGTTCTAAATGTTCCCTTGGATATTTCCCTGTAAATATCCCTTTTAAGTTCCCTTTTATTGAAACCACTGTTGAATATACAAAGTCCATCATAAAAAACATTATCAATACACTTGATCCAAAGTGAATATATAATAACAATCTCTTAAATTGTATATAGTGTGCATTTGTAAATGCATCTGGATGTAAATACCAGATTAATATCCCACTTACTAATAACCCTGCTCCCATCATTACGAAGAAGAAGTATATTACTCTTTTCATTGGTTTGTATTTACCTGGCAATATTAATTTTTTTGTTAAACTATTATTAAACAATAGTTTCGCATCTTTAAATGCTATTATACTCATTAATATCCATATTGGCAGCCATGTTATACCTGTTACTTCATGTAGTCCTCTTAAGAAAAATGCTATATCTCCTCCACCAGATCTCAATCCCCAAGTGATATTAAAC
>JBNKRE010000016.1:0-50008 GCA_050296315.1 Halarcobacter sp. | reverse complement strand
TCGTTTGATAACACCTCGTTATCGTTTGATAACACCTCGTTATCGTTTGATAACACCTCGTTATCGTTTGATAACACTTGTAAATCTTTGATAACACTATTATCATTTGATAATATGTGTAATCTTTTGGTTATACTATTATCGTTTGATAACACTTGTAAATCTTTGATAACACCTGAAACAACTAAAAATCTACTTTGTAAATCTGTAGATAAAATTGCTTCATGATATTTCCAAGCCACTTTAAAAGCTGGGTTCATACGATAATAAACAATTCTACAATTATCTTCATCTATTTTCTTTTCTAATATATTCTTAGAAACTAAAGAGTTTAAAGCTTTTGAAAATGGTGTTTTTGTATTGCCAATAAAGGGTAATTCATTTATTAGTTTTGTAAGAGCTATACAGAGATAATCCCCCTCTTCATTTTTTATTCTACTTTTTACCCATGAGTGAGATTGAGAATAATAACTACAAATCCATGCTTCACTATGTGATAACTTCCATTCTATAGCCCTAACTTGGTTTATATATATTGAGTATTCCATTATTTCCAAAATCCTATTTTTAAATCTCCGAGCATACAAAACTCATCTATACCTGTATCATCAAAGGTTACATGAAAAGCATTATGCGTTGATAATAGTTCTATCATTCTGTATGGAACTTTTATGTAAATTAAATTACAAACCTCTATAAAATGAAAGATACCTTTATTATTATTTTTCTTCATAAAATTTATTCTTTTATGAAATTCTTTTTTACCAATACCTGTTTTTTCAATTAATAAAGAAATAGGTAAATATTCATCAAGGTCTGTTAAAACTTTTCGTTGAGAATATGGCAGTGCATATTTATTTATGTATAATTTATTTTTTATTGATTTAATATCTTCTTTATATTTATCTTTAATGTCTCTAACATCTGTATTGCTTTTAATTGATAATTCATTTACCAAAGCTAAACCTTTTAAAGAACATATCATAAACAAAAAGCCTAACAAGAACATGGATTAAATAGCTTCAATTTTATTTTTCTCATAAAACTTTGCAATATCTTCATCTGTTATTTTTTTACGAGAGCCTACTAAGGTATATGATATTTTTTGTTTTAAAACAAGATTTCTTAAAGTGTGATATCCTATTTTCATTTTCTTTGCAGCTTCTTTAATGGTATATGATTTTTCCATCTCTTACCTTTTATAATAAATTTATGATATAATTAGTAACTATTAGGAAATAGTTGGTATTTATTGGTAACAATTATTTCCTAATTTGACTTAATAGATTATTAAAAGGTAATAAATGTTACTAGAAGAAAGATTTAAATATTTTAGAAAAGAATTAGGGTTAAGCCAAAAAGACATAGCTCAAGCACTATCTTGTACTACAGGAAAAATTAAACAAATTGAAAGAGGTATTACAAAAAGTATTAATTATGATGATGCAAAAATTTTGGAAAATAAATATAATATAAGAGAACAATGGCTAAGATTTGAAAAAGGTAAAATGTTATTAACCAATACTTTAAGTGAAAAAATAGAAAAATATGAAGATGAACTAAAATTAAATGATGAATTAATTACACTTCCATATTATGAAGATATAAAAGCTAGTGCAGGAAATGGATATTCAAATATTGAAACAAAAAAAACATTTATCAAAATTCCAAAAACTCTAGTACCTACATTTCATAAACATTTAGAAATAATTAAAATTGATGGTGACTCAATGGAAAAAACAATTTATAATAATGATTTAATTTTTGTTGATAAAAATGATACAGAACCAAAAACAGGAAAAGTTTATATATTTTTATATGAAAATGAATTGTTTATTAAAAGATATTTTAAATTGCCAAATGAAATTATACTTCGTTCTGATAACTCTTTTTATCCTGATTTAAAACCACAAAAACATGAAAGTTTAATAGTAATTGGTCGTGTATTAAGTAGATTAAACATAAAAGAATTATAAAAATTGCCCCACTTAAAAAAAATTTTTTAAAATTTGGAAATAATTTATACCCTCAAATTGACAAATTAATACCTCAAATTGACAAATTAAGTAATAATTTATACCCTCAAATTGACAAATTAATACCTCAAATTGACAAATTAAGTTATTATCAAATCTCATAAAATAGGCATTTGATTAAATTAAATATTAAATATTGTTTTTATTTTTAAAATATAAAACATATTCAAATATAAAATTTATAGAGCAATTATCCAATTACTATATATATAATATATCCACTTGGGGAATTACCCTACCCCTCAAAATGTCAAATTCATTTTTCTAAATGTATGAACATGATTAAAATAATATAAGTTATTGTCTCACATCATAATTATAAAAGAGACTTTATCATCACTAACCTTAAACAAAAAAAGCATAAAAACACATTTTAAACTTAAACTACTAAGTTTATATACAAAAATATATAAATAAACTTAGTAAAATATTTATTTTAATAAGTTTTCTATAATATTTTTACAATCATAGATAAAAATATCATCTTTAAAAATCATGTACAAAAACTGTACTTTGTTCCAGTTCCAATAAAAAAAGAGTCACTCAAAGAGACAAAATCAAGTAAATTTATTATCATTTGATAATAACAAACATAAATAAATACAAATAATCTATTAAAAAAATACCGTAAAAAACCCTACGATTTCCGAACTCAAATAAAAATCGAAACACACCAAGCCAAATTCTCCGAAAAAAACCACAAATTATAGAAATATTCATTTACAACAACGAATAACAACATTTTTTTATTATAAAGATAGATTTCATGAAAGTTTGATTCGGAATAACATTAGAGAACAGGATATTGTAAAAAAAATTTTTAAGTGGGGCGATTTTTTTGGTCGCATGAGGGAGTGTTTGAATTTTAATTTAAAGTTTTATTTAAAAAAATTTAAAGTGGGAGCAGTTAGTCTTTATTATACTTTTCTACTTTATCTCTTAAAGTTAGTAATTCTTTTTGTTGCTTAACATATTCTACAGGAAGAGAAGATAAAACTTGATATAGTAACTTTCTACCGTCGCCTTGCTTACCTTTATCCCAATCATGAAGAGTTGTGTTTGATAATCCAAAGTTTTTAATCATATCTGATTTTTTCACGAAAACCCCTTTTTGTTATTAAAAATAGATTGTATCAAAATGTCGATAAATATACAAAAAATACGATTATCTTATTAAAAATTTAGTTTTTTAATCTTTTTATAAGTTTAGATAGCTTATAGTTTTACTACGATTATCTTATATTTTATTAGATTATCGTATAAAGAGCCAACTATGATACGAACTTTGAAGCTCTATAAAATATAAAAGTGTATTAGGCAACTCGATTAAATTTTATTTGTTTAATAGTTTGTTGGAACTATTAATAAAATAAAAAAAAGGAAAAGAAATGGAAAGAGAATGTCAAAAATATTTTGAATACGAAGAAGGTTTATCGATCGTATGGGATTTACAAGAAGATGGTGTAAACATAGTTTATTTTGAAGATAATGAAAATCCTGTAACCGAAGATGATATTATGATTAAAACTACTAATTACAGACAAGCTCAAAAAGTTTGGGAAAAAACAAAAGAGGCAGTAGAATGATTAAACATGATATTGAAGTAAGATGGGAAGATAGATTTTGTAGAGATTTAAAAAGAACAGAATTTTATGGTTTTGTTCTTTTTAAAAATGAAAATGGAAAAACAAAAGAAATTAAAAACTTTAAAAGAATTGGTCAGATGATAACATATCTAAAAAAGAATGATATAGATTTAGCTCATAATAAAATAGATGAATATTATATTATCGCTAAAGCTTCACTAGAAAAAACCACTTTTTTAAAGATAACTATTCAAGCAATAGTGCAATTAAACAATGATGAAAAGATAAAAGAATCTTCAAGATATAAATTAGGATAAAAAAATGAAATTTGGAAAATTTTTATTTAAAAGTTTTAAGCAGTTCCAAGAAATTCAAAATTTGGCGATTGAGAAAGGACTTGGAACAGTTGGAGAATTTAATAAATTCTTGAATGAAAATTATAGTGAATATTTGATTAAAGGGAACTAATGAGACAGTATCAAACAATAAAAAATATAGGTGGTGGATTTTGTTTAGAGTTTTTTAATGCAGTTGAAAATTTTATAGATGCAATTAAAAATAAAGATTTAGATGCTGTTAGTGATTCATTTACTACTCTTGATAATTGGGGATTAGAAAAACATAAGCAAATAGAGATAATGAATTATGCATTAAATGTATCAACAGTTGGTATATCAATTACTCAAGTACATAATATCATTACAGGAGATTACAATAGCAATTTATAAAATAAAAGTGAAAGAGACTCTTTCAAGAGTTGTAGATATAGATGCAGAAACAGTAGATGATGCAATAGAAACTGTGGAACAAGAACATGAAGATGAAGTTATAGTTTTGGATTATGCAGATTATGATGGTGTTGAGATTAAAGAATTTAATGAAAAAGAGATAGACCCTGAATATATCAAAAACTTAGAATTTGGCAATAAGAACTTTGGTAATTTTATTACTTCACTTGGTGTTCCTCTTGATGATATTGCAACTCTTGAATATAGTGGCACATTTCCAAGCATACCATTAAAAGAAAGTGCTAAAGCTTTAGTAAACGCAATAGATAACAATATCACAAGAAGATGGAAAGATGATTTAGAAGATGCAGATGATGTAGTTCTTTATGAAGAGATTTCAGATTGCTTGATAAAGTTAAAACAACTTCTTACTTAATCTTTGAGAACTCACTTTTAAAGTGGGTTCTATTGAGTTTAAAAAAAAGGAGTAAATTATGGGATTTAGTAGAAGATGGAAACCAAATGCAGCAGAAAGAAAAGCTTATGCAGAAAAGATGAAGGAAGCAGAAGATAAATTTACTTTACACTCTTCTCCATATCCAATTAGAGAAGAGTGTAAAGTAAAATGGGTAGATAAAAGTACAAACGAAATTTTTGAAGGTATTGTTAGCACTTCATCTTATGGAGCGAAAACAGGTCAACACACTTTTACAATACTTTTAGAAGATGGTTCTAAAAAAAGAGTAAAAGGTCGTAATCTTTACGATAGACTATTATCACATGAAGCTGGTGCAATCGCTAAAGATAGTGAACACCCTCTAAACAATAGAAATAATTAAAGAGTATATTAGCTATACTCTTTAAAATTTAAAAAAGGACTTGTATGAAAACTTATTGGGATATTGATATAGATAATAAAACTGCAACTTTTAAAGATGATGAAATAGTATATAAATTTAAATTTGAGATTGAGTATGATGGAGCTATTATTATACACTCTAAAAAAGTATTAGAAGATAATAGCAAGATTGATTTAACAAAAATGCACTCATATATGAGATATTTAGGCGATGAACTTAATTTAATACATTTTGACAAAAAACTATCTTTTGATGGTGAAACAGATTGGGATGATATTAAAATGTATAAAATTGATGAAAATATATATTTAGATGAAGAAGCAACAATTGTAGTTCTTGGTATAATGGGATTTGAAGATACTGATTATATGTGTGATATAAATATTGAAAATATTGAAAACACACCTATAAATCTAGCAAAATTACTTGTTTGTTATGATGATGAAGAATATAACTATATAACTTTTAATGAACTAAAAAAACAAATACAATAAATTTTAATTTTTAATATAAAAAAAGGCTAGGTGTTAATTCATCTAGCCTTTTTTTATGTCTAAAAAGGAGTAAAAAAATGGCAAAAAAAGTCTTAATGCAATTTAGCATTTTAAAATCTTGTGATACCTGTTCCAAGATATTACTAGATGATGATGTTTATAATGGTGCGATTACGACAACAGGAAATTGTAATCATCATAATAAAAAAGTAAACCTAACAGAAGATTGTGAAGATTGGAGTTTATGTTCCAACTTAATAAATGAAATATTTTGGATAGAAAAGGAAACACATGAAAGTCACTAATAGTTTTAAAGGCTATGTCTTAGTGCAAGAATTAGCCAAAAAATCAAATACTACATCACCAACATTTAGACAATTAAAAAATATCAAAATGGATAAGATGGGTCATTTTTCGATTGTTTTAAAAGATAGCTTACCAAAAAAATATCAAGTTTTTGCAGATGAGTGCTTAGATTTAGAAAAATATTTAACTGTAACATATTTGAATGATTTACTTGGTTGTGGTTTAGATTACTTATCTACTTATATGTTTTATAAAAAACAAGAGTTTAAACATAAAAAAATAGGTCATGCAAAGTTGGTAGAACTTAGTAAAGAATTTGTAACATTGTGGGATAGAGGAAAAGTACCTTTTTTAATAAATAACTCAAACAAACAATATGCAGAAAAAATAATTAAAATGAACCATCTTACCATAGGTTTTTATTAAAGGTTCAAAATGAAAATATTAATAACAAACCTAAATAAAAGGGTATATGAGTTGAATATACATGATTGGGATATTCTTATGTCTAATTGCATATTTGAAAATAAAAAAGAACCACAAAAAAAGATAAATTTAGATGATATAGAAACTATCTCTTTTTGTGAGGAATTTTTTATAATGGAAAAAGTTGATAAAATAATAGAATGTTTACTTATCTACAGAGATAAAACAAATAGAAAAATTAAACTTGATACTTATACAGAAAGGATTTAAATGGCACGACCTAAAGGAACAAAGGCAAAAAGACCTATAACTAAAGAGCTTTACTATAAGCTCATACACTTTGTAAACGAGTGCAAGGATATTAAACCAGTCTCTAAAGAGAAATTAAAAATAGCATATACCCTACTCTATACAACAGGATGCAGAATAAGTGAGATAAAAGATTTTACAAATAAAGATTTAGATTTTATTATCGAACATAAAAATTATTCAACTGATAATAATACTAAGACTTCAAAAGCTAGATTTATAAAGTTTAGTGATATGCACATAGAGCTTATTAAAAAACATTATCCAAAAAAAGAGGGATATCTTTTTAATAAAAACAAAGATACTAAGCCAATGAGTATTACAGGACTTACAAATCTTTGTAATCAATACATCCATGAAGCTCTTGGAGAGTTATACTCTTCTCATGGGTTTAGAAGAAATATGGTTACATCTATTTTAAAAAGTACAGGTAGATTATCTGTTGCACAAGCACATATAGGGCATAAAAACCCAATAACAACAGCTAGATATGATATTGCAACTGAAGAAGATATCGAAGATGCATTAAACAGAACGGAGTGGTAGTGTATTTAAGTTTTAAACTTATAAAATACAGAATAAAAGTAAACATACAATAAAGTTTGGAGTTATCATGGCAATGAAGAAAGAACTTAGGGATGGACTTGAAGAAATAAGAGCAATTTTATCAGGACTTGAAATGATTCATCCAAATAATAAAATGGATACAGGAAGAAAGGGTTTAGGTTCAACAGCACTTTCAGAAATAATTCCCGATTGTGCAAGTATGATTGAAAATATTATTTGGTGTGATAGATATAATACTCCATTAAAAGATTAAATGTTTTATTTGACATTAAAAGAAACAAAAGAAAAAAAAGAAGAGATTTTAAAGAGAGTTTCACAGCTTGATGAAAATCCAATTTATATGCAGTAAAGGGTTAGATTATGAAAAAGATTTATACTAACTTTAGAAGTCCAGATTTTCTAAAAAATTCTGTAGTGGGTGAGGAATTTCATGCTGATGGTCACAAATATGAGATTACTTATATTTGCAGAGAAGATAAGGATGTTAAAGGCTTTGTGTTAATAACTTGTCATAGAATAAAAAAAGATGGAACACTAGGTGTAAGTGGCTTTGATGTAAGTACACATCAACTTGGGTTAACTACTTTAAAAGAGTTTAGAAATCTAGGGTCATTAAAAAAATAAAAATATACAATAAAGGAAAAACGATGAATAACGGTAGAGCAAAATTTAACAGTCAGACAATTACATTAAAAGTCGCAAGTGAGAAAGATTTAAACCCACATGCACGACAAACTTTTGCTAATTACAATGCAAAAGATACGCAGTTAAAGGCTGATGCTTTGACTGCGTTATTTGTTTCTGCAAATCCATTGAGAGCAGATTATGAATTTAATGAAGAAGACTATGAGATTATTTCTAATATGAGAAAAGATGCAGAAAGAATTATATCTGAAATGAAGCATTTTTTAAAAAATAAAAAAATAGTGCAGTAAAGGGGAATATGATGGCTAAATATAAAATGAGACTTATCACAAGTGCTTTTGGGATTGAAAATTCTCAACATGGAGCATTAAGATATAGTGTTACTTTAGAATGTGGGCATCATACAGTTGCTTCAAATAATCATCCAATGATGTTTGAAAAAATGGAATCAGATTTCTACAAAGAAAACAACATCAAGGCTAGATGCTATGAGTGTTGTGGTGGAAAAAATAAATAATAAATATCCTGATATGGATATGCAATAAAGTGAAAGGTTTTGATTATGGAAAAAATATTAGAAGTTGGAAAATACTATAGCTCTTTACAGCAATTAACACACGAATCAGATGAAGTTATTGTTCTTGGAGAATTTGATGCAATACCAAAAAGGGTTACTATTGAAAGCTATTTAATTCCTTTCAGGGTTAATAAAATTGAAGCTGTTAGACTTAGTGATGATGAAGAACTTAGCCTTGATTGTGATAGTTCTTTAAGAGATACTAATGGCAATTTAAATCATAAAGATTATGATATTGAAATTGATATAGATATTGCTCTTGAACATTATAATATTGATGATTTGACTAAAACATTTATTGAATTATTAGATGAGAAAGAGATTGAAAAATTTAAAGTTGATTACAAAGAATTTTGTGATTACGAAAATGAAATGTCAGATAAATATGATGACATGATTTCTGCTTAAAAACATACAGTAAAGTAAGAGCAGTAACATGGGAATGTACACAGAAATTGATTTAAGGGTTAAACTATCATTAGAGTTAAGACCAGATATTATCAAATGGATTGAGATTCAAACAAACAAAAAATATTTAGAATTAGAAGCTGATAAGTGGCATGAATTAATGAAAGAATATACACCAAAGGAATTTAAAGGCACTAGAGTTGATACATTAAGATGGTGGGATGATTATATTTTAAGATTCAGAAAGTTAAAAGATTGTTATTTTCTAAGAGCAAATTTTGAAATCAAAAACTATGATGATGAATTAGAACTGTTAGTAAATACATTAAAGCCTTATATTATTCAAGATGGTGTAATTGGTAAAATGAAATATGAGGAATATGAATTCTTTGATGATATTATTAAAAATGGTAATGAAATAGAGTTTAACTATGGACACAATGATGAGGAAAGTTATCCATATTATTAAATAGAAAAAAATAGCATAGATAATGTGCTGAAACAATATAGGAGATTGAGATGGATGATAATATAAAACAAAGAGTATCAAAAATTCAAGAAAATTTTACATACACGCAAATAGCAAGTTTAAAAGAGGATGCTAATATAGGTTGGAAAAACATTCAATGTGAAGTTTGGCATTGTGGAGAGATTGAAAGTTCAGTTTATGCTTTTGATATATGTATTATGCCTATGGGTATTGCTGTTTGTGGAGATATTGGAGAACTTACTTTCAATGTATATGGTAGAGGTATTGACTTTTTAGCTGGGAGAGACATAGGCTATTATATTCCTAGTAAGCTATCACATCATTGCAGAGAAACACAATTTTGTGAAGATAGTTTTTATTCCCATGTTACAGAATGGATTTTATCTAGTTTTGAAAATAAAGATTTTATAGATGGAGATACCTATGAAGAGTTTGAAAAATTAGTTGAAAATGAAAACTTTACAGAATTTTTTAAAAAGTCTAAAAAGATGTATTTTGATTGTGATGTAGAGAGTGATTTCCATGATTATTATTCAGAATTGCATGATTTTATTGAAGAGGTACAAAATATAGAAGATAATAGGTCAGCTCATGAACTATTACACAAAACAAACTTTTTATCTTTTGATGATAGTTGGGAATGTAATTTTACAAAGATGGATGATGGCTTATGGTTCAAATTAAACATGATAAATCATGCAGCAAAAGAAATTATGAAAATAAAACACCCTCAAACAAAAGGATAATTAACATGACAGTAGAACTAAAAAAAGCAATGAAAGCTTTAGCCCAAAAAAGACCTCATACTAAGCATTTAAAAAAAGTAGGAGAAGAATGTACAGAATTGGCATTAGAAGTTTTTAAATGCGATAATGCAGATTTTAAAAATGGTAACAGATTTGTTTTAGAAGAAATGTCAGATGTGCTAAACACAATTGATATTTATTTGGAGTCTATTGGAATGAAAAAAGAGGAACTTGATAGCTATAGATTAAAACAAGTTCAAAAGCACTTAGTTTAGTGCAATAATGTACCCTCAAGTCTTTAACTTATGGACATTCTTTAAAGCCTATCTTTTCTATATTATTTAATTTCTAGTATGTCCATAGAATTAAAATCAGATAACAAAGATGGAATTTGTCTAAGGTTACACAATTAATATTATAGGAGTTAATATGACAATAAAAATAACAACAAATAAAGGGACACAAGAACTTAATTTAAATAATATATCCATTTCTATTACCTCTTTAAAAATAGGTGAAGATATTTTATTTAAGGATATTATTGAAATATCATTCAATGAAAATGACTTTGTCATGCAAATGGTTGAAGGTATTAGAGATTGTTGTACTCTTTCTTATGAAGAATTTGGCAATAAGATAAAGCTCACTACATATAATTAACTTGCTAAATTGAGGGAGTATAAAAACTTGCTCTTTTGAGGGAGTAAAAAATAAACCTCTTTATTATTACTTGCTCTTTTGAGGGAGTAGTTTTACACCCTACCCTATTTCAAGTAGCTAATAAGCACTATTTTTATTGTTCATTTGAGAAATTTTATAAAAATACTCTTGTTTATTTGAGGGAGTAGTTTTATACTTTCTTGTCAAAATGAGGGAGTTGCAAAAAATAAATACAAAAGGTATAATGATGTTAAATATTTCTTGGGATAACATTTTGAATAAAGATAAAACACTAGCCAAACCAAATGCAGTTATTGATGGTCGTACTAGAAACTACTCTTTACTATCTAAAAATTTCATGAATGTACTTTTGTATATTAATGAAAAAGAAAAAAGTAGCACCTTTGATATCCCCTTAGTTAAACTTAGAGATTATCTAGGTCTTACAAACAATAAAGATTTTAAAAGTAGGATTGAAAAATCAATGCTACAATTAAAAAACCCAATAGAGCTTAGAGATTTTACTTACAAAGGTAAAGATGTAAAATATATGCCTGTATCTTTTTTAGGGGAAGAAACTTTTATATATAAAGAGGGAAACAAAAACCATGCAAGGATAAGCATAAGTGAAGCTTTTGTAGAAGCTGTTAAACAAAAGTGTGGTTTTACACTTTTAGAGTTTATGAAGCTTCAAGAATGTAGTACCATATTTGGACATGAGATAGCACAAATGCTTTTCAGATACAAAAACCTACCAAATCACAAACATAATGATATAGGTCGTATTACTAGAACTATAGAACAACTAAACAATATGTTTGATACAAATTACACATATAAAAGTGAGATGCAAAGAAAACTAGATAAAGCATACAAAGATATTCAAGAAAACCTAAAACTAGAATATCACTATATGTGGGATGACTTAGAAGATTATTTTATATTCTCTTGGGAAAAACAAATTCAAGTACAAGAGAGTTGCAAATTTCCTAAAGCGAGACTACGAGAGTTTGCAGAATGGATTTACGATCATTATAAAAAACCTGTAGAAGATAAAGGTAAGTTTATAACTTCAACTATCAAAAAACTAAAAGCTGGAGAGTGGGAAAATGCAGAAAAAATATACAGAGGTATGTTACAACGTAAATATAACATCTTAGACCCTGATATGTTTTATGATGAAGAAACAAAAAAATATATAGATTTCAAGGAGAAAAAATGAAGATAGCAATTACTTCTAAAAAAGGTGGTGCTACAAAATCAACCCAAGCTAAAGAGATAGCTTTTAGATTTGATTTACCTATTATAAACTTAGATATAGACTCACATATAAAAGAATACTACCCTACTTTGGATATTATAGATGTTTCAGAAAATGAACTAATCCCTCAAAAAGAAAATTGCATCTATGATTTTCCAGCTGGGGATATCTTCACAAAGTTTCCAAATACAAAAGATGTTATTGGTTCTTGTGATTTAGTAGTTATCCCAACTCTATATGCTAGTGAGTCAGTAGATAGAGCAATAGATACATATAAAAAGATATCTAAATACAATGACAATATCATCTTTGTAGTATCTCAAATAAGAGATAAATCAAATATAAAAGATACCATAGAGTATATACAAAGTGTAGTAAATCAAGAGATTGTATTGATAGGTATTAGATATTCTCTTGGTATGGAAAATGCAGAAGATGATGGATGCAGTATCTATGATGTAGCAAAAAAAGCAAACAAACTCATATCAAGAAACTACAAAAAAGGCATCATAGCAGATTATGAAGAGTTTTTTGATTTGATAAAGATTGCAACAGAGCAGGAGTAGGGTATGGCAAAAAACAAGTTTCAAAATAGAGCAGTAAAAATAGAGCATAAAGATTATACTCCCTCAAATGAACAAGAAGATACAAACTCAAATCTTATTGTATTTCTTGACCCAAATGAGATTGAGGATAATATCTATCAACCAAGACTAGACTATGATGAAGAGAAATTGAAAGAGCTAGAAAACTCTATTAAAAAAGATGGGCAACAAATGCCTATAAAAGTTACATACTCTTTTGACCCAAGAAAAGCTATGGTAGTATTTGGGCATAGAAGAAAAAGAGTATGCCAAAGATTAGGTATCAAAGTAAAAGCTTTTATAGAAGATGTACCAAAAACAAAGTTAAGAACACTAGCACTTATAGAAAATATCCAAAGGGATGATTTATCACTTATAGAACTAGCTGTATCTTTTGATAATGCTATAAATGATGGTACATTCTCTTCTCAAAAAAGATTAGCAGAAGCTACAGGATATAGTGAAGCTAAGATATCATCTTTATTTTCTCTTTTAAAACTTCAAGAGAAGATTACAAAAGATTTAGAACAAAATAGACAAGTCAAAGATATAACAGCACTTGCACTTTTAAATAAACTTGATAACAACCATACCCAATGGGATTTATACAAAAGATTTAGGGATGGAGAACTAGATAGAAAAGGTCTAGCTCAAATAATAAATTCAGAAAATATTAAGCCTAATTCACAATGTGAATTAAACTTAAGTAAAACTAAAACAAGCTTTTATTTCAAACCCTCAAAAGAACTTACAAAAAAAGGTAAATACAACGAGTATGAAAGATTTGCAAAAGAAAAGCTAGAGCAGTTACAAAAAGAACTAGAAGAAAAAGAAAAGGAGTTGTTGAAATGAGTACTTTAACATTTGGAGATGATAGAAGCTATAGAAAAGATTTGAAACTATTAGTGTTTCAATTATTAGATTGTGCAACATTTATAGATATTAAAAATGAACAACTTACTTATAAGGATAGAGAAAAGAAGATATGTTCAATGGATATTTATTGCTTTATATTTAAATATGGTAAAGCATGGCTTCAAAAAACAGGAAGTGAATATAAAATAAATCTTTATAATGATATTGATTTATTAATTTGTCAATTAGCTAACCTTATGTATGAGGTAGAAATAAAAACTCAAAAAATACTTAATCAAGAGGAATTATAAAATGACCGAGATACAAGAAACAAGAGTTAAAATTTTAGATGAAGCTTCAAGAAGAATGAGATATCAAGATTATAGTGAGTTGCCTTTTGCAGATACTGATGAACTTGTAAAACTTTATAAAGCTAAAAGAGATTGGGAAAAGAAATTAAAACCAAAATACATAGGACGATTTGATTTAAGTGAATATCACAAAATAGAAAATGAACAAATAGAGGAAGAAAATAAAAGGATAAAAGATACATATATCAAGCCTTTAGAGTTTAAAATAAGTCTTTTAGAAGTTGAAAAGACTTTGTTTGAGGGTTTGTTTTCTATTATAGAAGATATAGAGGATATGCACAAAAGAGTTTATCCAAAGGAAGAGGAGCAATACATGAATTTTTTTTGCAGATGTTCACTTTGCCCAAATGAAATAGAGCAGGAAATATCTTTACCTACTGGTTGGGTTATTAGTGATATAGATAATGAAAGTTTATACAACTTTTGCCCTGAACATAACATAATAGACAATTTTAGACAAGCTCAATGTACTGGTTGTGTTGGAGGATGGGGAGAATGTCAACTATGGAGGTCTTTTGCATATGGTAAAAATACATTAACTAAGGATGATTTTAACTCTATTGAAAATGGAATTTGTCCAAAAAGAACAAATGGAACAGGTATGATAAGTTCAAGTGGAGTTGAGAGAATAAACTTATCAGACAAAGCTTCTATTGAATCTTCAAAAGCATTTTCAGAAGCAATAAAAAATTATATAAAATTATATATTGAAAAGGATTAACACATGAAATTCATAGACTTTGTAAAAGAATATTACCCAAATATAGAGCTAACCCCTTATCATGAAACACTGATAAAACTTATTATAGATAATAAGCTAGATGTAAATGCAATAAAAACAACAATAACCAAAGAAGATAGAATTAAAGATTTAGATAGAATAATAAAAGAAGGTGGTATAAAGCATGGAACTATCAATACTATATCTACTTGGGGTCAAAATGGTAAATCTGTTTTTAAAGATAGATATTTATCTGATAGAAATAAAAAAACACATAACTGGTGTATTATAGATGACCCTATAAAAGAAGTTGAAGATGACAAAGTTGATACTTTAAAATATATTCCTGATATGGTTATCCATCTTCAAAAAAAAGATAATGGTTTTAGGCAAATAAAAATAGTTAAAGAAAGAATATCATCTTCATTATCTGTTTCAAAACACTTATTAGAAAATGAAAAAGAAGGAGTAAATAAAAAATGAAAAAATTAAGCCCTAATAAAACAAATGTAATAACAAGTAATATTGAAAAAGTTAAAACTGATTACCCCTATTGGGAGATTATAATATCAGAACCAGACCCTCAAATTGTATCCATCAATGCATCTGTTTCTTTACAAGAAACAAAAATTTATAGGGCAAATATTGAAACCTATATTATAGATCATGAAAAATATAAAATTGCAGTTGATGATATCATTCAAAAGATCATTGACTGTAAAGTAAATAAAGAAGTCGTTAAATATGAAAATACTATTCATCTTTTGCAAAAAAAATATCAAGATGAAATAGATAAATCTATTTGGACTAAAATCAAAGAAAAAATATTTAAATCAAAAAAATAGAGTAGGGCATCAACCCCTTACTCTTCCTCTATATTTTTACTATGTTCCAACAACTCTGCATCTATAATACCCTCTTTAAGTATCTTTTCCTCTAAAGCTTTTGCTAACTTATCAAGCTCATCTACTCCCATATCTTTTATCTCTTCATCCGTATAATCTAACTTACCAACTTGAAAAGTAAACTGATTTATCGTATCAGGGTCTTTACCAAACTTAGCTTCTTTTGCTATTTTTATTATCTCACTACTAGCTTTTATATCTGCTTGTTTTACTTTTGTGACATCTTGCTGCACTTGATGATTTAAAACGGTTTGAGATAGAACTGCATTTGATACTAAAGCATTATTAAAAAAATCTATACCTAAAGCACCTATCATTAAAGCTTCTGCTTCAATCTTTGCTCTTATCTCTTCATTGGTAGTATCTAAAGATATCATACTCCCCATCTCTAACTGTCCGTTAGTTTTTACACCATGCCTTTTTTTTAGATTTTCTTTTAGGTTTTTATATGTTTGAGTTTCTATTATCTCATCTTGTAGCATCTTAGCTACTTTTCCAATCTCATCTTTTCTACTACCTTTTATCCAAAGACCACCAAACTCCTCTCTATCATCATTTTTCCAATCACTCAAAGTAGATACAGGTACACTCTCTAATTTTGATATATCACTAAGAGATTTATCATAAATCTCAAAGTGACTCCTACATCTAAATCTTATATCAATATCATATCCCATATCTACTCCCCTTTGATAGTTTTATTTATAGCTTTGTATGCTTGTTTCATAACTTTTGTTTTATCTTTATAAAGCTTACTAATCTTTTCCTCTTTTTCTTTTGCTGTTAAATCTTTATTGAAATAAATAGCTTCTTCCATAACTGAAACATCTCTTGCCATCCCATCAATATTATTCGTAAGCTTTTTCAAAGATGCAAGTTTTACCTTATCTTTATTACTCATATACTCTTTATATGACTCCCCTTTATCCCTTGCAACATGTCTATATAAATGATTCATTGTTTCATAAGCTTTATCTATTTTAGTTCTGTATTCATAGTATTCTTCACTCCAAGCTGATCTTGCAGTATCTTTATTTTTATAAAACTGCTTAAAAAATGCACCATGTACATAATCTTTTGTAGAAGAGTAGGGCATCTCTCCCCAATTCTCTTTATCCCATAAAAATTCTTCTGTCATACCTGTAATGGCATTTTCTATATATCCTAATGCACCTTTTGTATAATGTTCAAATTCTACAGGACTCCACCCTATTGCTTTTCCAAGCTCTTGATAAATAAGTGGTGTTTTACTATTATATTGATATCCCGATTCAAGTTTTTTATTTTTATCACTTACAATTGGTGCACCTGTGAACTTTTCATTTTTCATTTCTTGTATTAATGGATCAAATATACCACCATTTGGAACTGCTAAAAGTTGGTGCATAACTGCAAACTGTACAGCTTCACTATATCTATTATCTACAAAATCTCCATCACTAAATAACATACTCATTATGTATTCAGGAAACTTTTGAAAAATTGCTCCAAGTCCAAAAGGTACAGGTATCTTTATAGGTTGTTCATTTTTATCATAGAAGAACCAAATAAATCTAGCCATCTCATCTGCTGTTAAAGCTTTGTATCTTTCATCATCTTTATTCATCATAAAGGATAATATAGCTATAGGAGTAAGATAAGTAAGTCCTTTCATAGATAATCTTGCTACTGCTTTTGCATAAGTCTTAGGACTGTTACCCTCATCTTTTATCTCTCTTATTAGTTTATACATTCCATTCATACCAGCTTGTTGAAAAGGCATAAGCTTTAATATATGTCTTAAAACTGGATTAGCACCAACCATAGAAAAATCTACTGTTAAGTCTCTACCTCTATATGCAGCTTCAAACCAGTTCTCACCCTCTGCAATAGAAGTTTCGGCACTATTAAGTCTATTTGCATACTCATCTGTACTCATTATCCTATCAAACTTTTTCCATTTAGTCTCTTTAAAAATATCTACAGGGTTAGTGTTTGTTGTACTTTCTATTAGTGTTCCATATCCCCCACCATTTAACATATAGTTTTTATAAGCATCACTAACAGTTATAAAGTTTTTAGCCCCTGCAAGTGGATTTAAGATTTTATTAGTTTTTCTATATACAAAGGCATCCATAGTATCCCTTACAAAGTTGGGCAACTTAAACTGTGGCATAGCTGTAATAGCTCTAGTCTTAAAGTTTTTAAATGCATATAAAGCACCTAAAAACTTCCCATATTGTACACCACCAAGTGAGTTTAGAGTGATATTTAGTATATCCCCCAGCTCTCCTGTTTGTATCTCATAGTATTGTGTTTCACCATTTACTATTACCTCTTCTATATGGCTTCCAGCATTTTTAGGTTTATGACCAAAACTCATAAAATTCATAAGCTGTGGTTTTGTTATCAAAGTATCTATAGTATTATCAAGTACCTCTTCATAAGTTACATTATCTTCTATCTCTACAATATCTCCAAACTCATCTACCATCAATCCAGCATCATATAGATACTGTACCATCTTTTCTGCTTGTTGTTCTATATGGACCTGTACTCTTTTTGTAGAAGAGGGTAGTCTTGCTGCAAATAAACTACCATCTTCATGGTTGTTTAGTTGTGTAAAAAGTTTGTTTTTAGCATTTGCTATCATAGCACCTCTTATATGATAGTATAACTGTTCTGTGATATTTGCTTCTATATCTCTAATATTTCTATCACTACCTTTTCTACTCATAAAACCACTACTTACTTTACCATCTTTTTGACCCATGCTCTCAACTACTCTTTGCATAGGTACATATACTTGGTTTTTAGCTTTAAAGTTTTCAACATCACTAGGTCTTAAGTAGTTCATATCTACATAGAAGTCAAGCATCCTATCGTTGAACTCTTGGTACTCTTTAAAAATATCTTTAAAGTAGGGTTGTTTAGTCTCTGTTCTTTCTAAAATAGTATCAATCATACTATCACTAAAAGGAGTTTTTTTATTTTGTGTTTTCATCTCTTTTGCTTGAACTGCTGCAAAGTATTCCATAAGCTCTTTAAACTCTTCACCTTTTGGTTTTGTTTTGTCATTTAATGCTGGTCCAAATATATCTGCAAGACCTTTACCACTAAACTCTATATCTCCTTTTGCTGTTAGTTTTGGTGTTCCCCATTTTACAACTGCTTCATAAGTTGATGCACTACCACCTAAAGCGATTCTAAGTAGCTTAGTTGCACTTTGTTCCCCTTTGTTTAATTTCCCAAACATATGGAACTCTGCTACACTAAAACCATGTGTTCTATCAAATATATTTACCAAAGTTTTATTAGCTAAATTATGTTTGATATTAAAAACTGTTTCTTTTAAACTATCAAGTCTAGTTTTTTTATCTCCAATCAAGGCACTAAACATAGCTTCGTCACCTTGATTGTACCACTTGTGCATTTGCTCTTGTATCTCATTCATTTGTTTTTCAAGTTTTGGATTAGTTTTCAATATAGTTTCAAACTCATCTGTAAAATTAGGTGCTTTCTCTTTTGCAAAATTATATTGTGTAAGCCATGCTCTTACATACTCTGCAAAGCCCTCTTTAAATATATGCTCTTTTTGCTTAGTATATGAAAAAGATTTTATCTCATCTTTAAATTCTCTTTTATGATAAGCATTATTAAACACCTTGTTACCATTATAAAAGTCAAGGTAGTGTGCCATCTCATGTGCATATACTTCTACATTGTTTATATCTTTTATTCTTGTTTCCCCTGTAACCTTTTTATAGAACCCATCAGCTTTTTGTCTTATTTGTGAAAAGTATAGTCTATTTCCTATAGTTGTTACTACAAGCTTTCTTATACTAGCTGGTGTAGTTGGATTCCACTTGTCATTTAGTTTTATCTCTTTATCTCTTAAAGTGATAGTTCCACTTTCAGGTCTTACTCTTTTACTTCCTGTTAGTCTATCAGGATTGTTTGGCATTGTATTATTTGAATTTCTTGAAAAAGATATATCATCTTGACTATTATCAGATTTTTTTGATATACTTCCATTATCGGCAGAGGAAGAAGTAGGGTGTGGATTTGCCACCATATTCGCAGTAACTTCTTCTGGCAATATAACTTCATCTGCTTTTTTAATCTCATTCATTATCTGTTTTATATTCATATTATAGTTTGAAACATTTATATCTAAATCATCTATTTTTAAGATTATAGATGTATATTTTCTAGTGCTTTCATCTTGTTTTATAAACTCTTTTACAAAAATATGTTTTCCATTTTCTTTTATAATCATAGATGGATTTTTTAATGTTTTATATATATAATCAAGATGTTCTCTTCTATCTTGTTTTTTCCTTTTTGGATTTTTTGGATCAGGAATATTTGGATCAAGTTTTTCAAATTGTTTTTCACCTAGTTTTACTACACCTATTGGAGTATCTATTTTATTATTTGGAAATAGTTTGTCCCATTCTTCAATACTATAAGGTCTTTGTTCAAATTGTTCCCTTCCTTTTTCTAATACTTCTTCAACTTCTTTTTTAGTAAGCTTCTTTTCACTACTCATATATGAAGTTGTGTTATCTTCTTTTGCATCATCTCTTACCTTATCAACAAAAGAGATATCTTTTATCCTTTCAAACAGTTCTTGAATATCATCTATATTTGATAAATCCATCTCTCTGTTATATTCACTATTAGTTTGACCCTTATCCAATATAACTATTCTTGATGCAACACTTGTACCAGCTCTTTCCAAAGATTGAGAATTTGCTTCCTCTTCTCTTGGTCTTTTAGAAGATTCAGCAGTAGTTGGCTGTTCTGATTGTTCAGTCTGTGTTCCTGTTGCATCAACATCATTCCCTCTTGTGCTGTCAATACTTCCACTAGAACTTTCCTTAGTTCCTGTTGATTTGTTTCCTGTAGATACTTCGTTATCGCTTCGTGTTCCTCTAGTAGTGGCATCACTTGCAGATATGCTGTCACTACTTTGCTTGGTAGTTCCATCTTCTGCATCATCAATGTTCCTATCTTGTCTAGTGTCTCCAACATCTTCATTGGCTCTTGACTCATTATTGTTTTTAATTGAGGTACTCTTATCTTCTGTGTTTTGGCTATTTCGTTCCAAATCTGTGGGTTTAACTGTGTCATCTTCAAGTCCTTTTTTATCTTCATTTATTATATCATTATTTTGTTTGTCTTCAATTTTAAATTCTGGATTTAAAGTAGGTGCATTTTTTATGATGTTTTTTATTTCATCTTCACTTTTGCTAAGTATTGATTTATTTGCTGTTTCTAATACTTTTTTTAAATCACTATTGATTTTAGTTCCATGAGCTATTAAGTGTCCACTTTGCAATTCATAGACTTCATAACTTTTATCTCTTTCAATATATGCACCTTTTAATCCATATGGTAAATCGACCATTATTCCTTTTTGTTTAGTTTTAGTTGGTATTTTATCAAGTGTACTTGTAGTCCTTAAATAATTAAATTTTACTTCTTTCTTTTTATCTGTATTATTATAATACTCATCCAACCTATTAAGTTGATACTCACTCATACTATTTGTAGGAGTTTTTATGTTTATCTTTATTACTTCTTTTTTATTATTAAACTCATCATTCTTAAAAATATCTTCCCAAACTTTTTGTTTTTCTTTTTCATTTAAATTATCATATTCTTTATATGAAGAGCTATTATCAATAGGTGTAGTATTTACTTCTTCTTTCTGTTCCTCTGCTTGTACCTCCATATCTACACCCCCACTCTCTTGGGCTATATCCTTTGTACCCCTTTCGTCACTTTTATTTAAATCTTTATTAAACCAAGTATCTAAAACATCTTGGCTTTCTATTTTGAAACCTTTTCTTCTTTCGTATTTACCTATGTTATTATCTTTTAGATAGTCATTAAAAGCTTTAAAATCTTCTTTAGGTATAGCTTTTGTTTTCATATATCCATCTTCATTTATACTTGCTTCATCAAAATAACTTTGCCATTTAGTTTTCACTAAGCTATTTTTTTTCTTTTGATTTAGTTCCTCTTTTGTTGCAAGTTTTCTTACTACTGTTGGCATATAACCTTGTTCTGTTTGTATCTCATCTTCTTTATAGATATATGGGTCATTTATATCTTTGTTTTTATCTTCTATATATCTACTTCTTGGTGTACCTTTTTCTATCTCATTTGATATATCATTCCATTGGGTTTCATCTATTGAAGTTTGAGAAACTTCCTCATTCTCTCCCTCATTGACTGTATTGCTATTGGTTGCTGATATAGGTTCTTGAATTGATACTTGCTCACTTTGAACCTGTGCTGTTTTATTTGTGCTGGTGTTATTATCAGGTATGATATTTTCTTCATTAGTTTTTACCTCTAACTCTTCATGGATTTGTTCCTCTATTGGTTTATTACTATTTATATCCTCTTGTAACTTTTCAAATCCAGCTTTGATATTTTCTTGTAGTGTTGGTTCTGGATATATAACTTGTGCATCATTTGGTACAGTTCCAATATTGTTTCCACCTGTTGGAAGTGGTGTAGTATCAACTAAGTCAAACTTATTAACTTCCTCTTGTAAAGCATTAGCTAGTATCTCATCTTTTGTTTCAGGCTCTTTTCTTATTGAACTAATTGTTTCTGCACCACCTTTTAATGCTGTACCTGTAATCCCACCAATGAATGCCCCAAATTTATGGTCAGGATTTTGTGCTATCTCTCCAATTGTTTTTGCACCATCTTTTTGTGTAAGATGTTCTTCACTTACTCCCTCACCATATTCTTGTCCTGCTTCAAAAGCTCCAGCACTAACTAGTCCACCTGTTAGTGTAAGTTTATCTTTTGGTACTTTTGACAATGCAGTTTTCCCAAGAACTTTGATACCAAACCTTTCAGCTAATAACAAAGTAGATTGAGTAGCAATAGCTTCTGCATACCAAGTTGCATCAGGTTTTTTTCCATTATTATTTTTAATATATTCATCTTCATATTTTGATACTCTTGCACTTATTGCAACTGCTGTTGAGGGTAAGTTTAATAGTTGTACAATTTCCCCACTACTATCTGCTAATACTGCTGGTAGTTCTTTTACTGCTCCTAAAACTGCTGAACCATAATTTCCTTTATCCCAATCATCCCTTATAGATTGCATAGACTCTTTATCTTTTGCTCTATTTTCTTTAGAATAGCCTACTATTACATCTGCTTCCTCTTGTGAAATACTTTCAGGAACAGTAATCGCATTTGCTAAACTTGTAGCATTTAAACTTTCTGCACCTCTTTTAGCAAACTTTGATACAGCTCTTGCACTTTCTCTACTTTGCTGAAGCAAAGAAGATTGTACTTGATCTATAATGTTAGAATTTTGTTCTTCAAGAGTAGGTACATCTATCTTTTGTTGTGGTATAACCTTATATTCTTCTTCACTTTGTATAGGCTCTAGAGTCTCTGCTATATCTGCTGGGCTTGTTTTACCAAATAATGGAGCAATCTTATTACTCCAACTCTCTTCATCTGAAACTGGCAACCCTAATTTAGCCATATAATCATTTTCGCTCATATCACTATAAAATGTCTTATGAATATTTTTTGCAAGTGTTGTATCATCCATATCCTTATACATTGGATACTCTTGTCTAAAATCATCTAAATATTTATTTGCCATAATCTAACCCTTTAAGTTCACTTTAAAATATATGAAATATATTTTACTTTTTTAAATTTATTAAAAAAGGGTTTTAAAGGAACAGTTCTGATTTTATAAAATAATAATTATAACTTCTAAATAATAAGATACATAATGTTATTATAACTTTTGATATAATCATTCCCTATATTAAAAGGAAGGATTTTAGGTGAGAATTATAGACTTAGATGATTTAGATAAGGTTGAACAACAAATACAAGTAATAAGATTTGTTTCGGAATCTTTGATTAGATTTAAGGGACTAGATGAATTTTTTGTTACAGGTTGTCAAGCAACTTTAGAGAATGTATCAGATACTCTGCAATCAATAGTAGATAAAAATAATAAAGAGCAAGAGAGTTAACTCTTTTGCTACCTTAAATTCTTTGCTTTTTAACAAACTTTTCAAACTCTTTTTTCACTTCTATTATATTATCTGCTGCATTTTCAAGACTAGCTTGTGTTCCTGTTATAAAAAACTCATCATAGTTTTCACTATTTTTACAAGTATTTAACATCTCTGCAATAAAATACAATATTGTTGTTTGCTGTTCCAACTTTTCTATAGTATCCCAAATCAGTTGTTTATCTTTTGCCATGATCATTCTCCTTAGATTTCTATGTTATATATGTTTTCAATTTGATTATCAGTTTTTTTATAGTTATACTCTATATGATTTTCTAAATGTTTTCTAAAATCAAAAAGATGTAAAATCTTATTTCCCTTAGAAAGGCAAAACTCACTATATTTTTCATAGAGTTTATGCTCTTCTACCCACTTCTCTTTATCTACTTGTGTATTGAAACTAATAGGAAAAGATTTTAAAAACAATAATATATTTGCTTTATCTTCATAAGAATTATAATCATAAGGTATTCCAAAAACTTCTGAATAAAACATATTCATAACTTTTTCCCCAAATCTACTATCTAATTCTTTCATCACACTTTTTTTAAGCCCTTGCATTGTTACTCTATTGTGTTTGCTTTTCATCATCTTTGCAGTTTTGATATCATTGAAAAGCTCTATTACTGTATCACTATAAAAATCCAATACATATTTTTGGATGTTGTCTATGCCTTTTAAAACTTTGTTACCTTTTTGAAGGTTGTATTCAGGTATAGTTGGTACACAATTTGCCACACTATCTTTTCCACCTTTACTTATAGGTAAGATGTGGTCCACATGAAAATCATTTTTGTTTAATGGTTCATCAGTATAAAAACATTTTCCACCATAAGCTATATATAATACTTTTCTAAAATCACTATCTTGTATATTTATTTGCTGGTGTGGAAAATGTATCTTTTCCCAAGAACTTGCATCAACTATATTTTTGTTTTGTTCTTTTAAGTCATAGAAAGCTTTTACTAAAGCTTTTTTAAACTCAACCACCTTTGGACTATTTCTAAGAAGTGTCATTAAAAATGTGGCTTGTTGTTCATTTAGGTAATAGGTTTTTGACTTTTGTTTTTCTAAAAAAGCATTGGAAGTCCCTAAACTTTCCGTTCCGTTTTTAAAACGGAGAACCCCAAACTCTTCAAAGTGATTTTTATGTCTTGTAATAAAATCTAAAACATTCTTTACCTGATTTCCTGTTTGTTCCGCAACAATTCTGTGAGAAACTCTAAACTCATTGTCTATTGTTTCAATTAACTTGCTCATTTTATTTCCCCTTATCGTGAATAATTTTTAAAATAATATCACTATTTGTGGATTGTGTCAAGGCTTAATTTAACTTTTAGTTGTAAAATATTAAAATTATTCCACTAAAGGTGTAAAATGACTACAAATGATTTTAAAATTTTATTGGATAAAGCCAAATTATCAAAGAAAGATTTTTCAAAATTAACTAGTATTGCATATGGAACTATTGGAAACTGGAACGATGACACAAGACCAATACCATCTTGGGTAGAATCATGGCTAGAAAACTATATCAAAGCAAAAGATATAGAAACAGTAGCCAACATTTTAAAACCTTATATAAAAGAGGATAAATGAAAACCTTATTAGAGTTTCTAAATACTATGATATTAATATTTTCTTCTCTTTCATTATTTGGAGCATTAATAGCTCTCATGGTCTCAAGGGGTTATTATAATTATAATCTTTTATACATTACATTAGGAATCTTTCTTTTTTCACTATTTATATTTATTAAAAATTCAGATATCGAATTTTTAAAAAAAGATAAATTCGTACCTATTCTAACTACAGAAATCTACAAAAAACCGCAAATAAGGGATACTATGAATACACAAGAAAAAAAAGATAAAATTTTTAAAGCAGTATTTGCAATAGCATTATTGATTGTATTATATTTATGGTCAGGAGGGTTATATAGTTATAAAACTTCTCAAAATGGATTACCACAATTTAGAATCAATAAAATAACAGGTGATGTTCAATATTTAAAAAAGAATAGATGGGAATCAATAATAAAGGATTAATAAAAATGGATACTATTTTAAATATTTTTCAAGTTTTAGTTGCTATAAATGGTCTTATTCTTTTTGAATTTAAAAAAAATTATGGTTTTAGATATAAGTTTGGTATGGCTTTAGCTGGTATAACATTGGCTTTATCTGCATTATTTTCTTATAATATTAATGCTTGGTATCCTTTATTTGTTGGTTATTTATTATTATATTTATATAAATTTTTAGGCTTAGACCCTTCAAGATAATTAATTTTTCTTCCATCCAAAAGGATCATTATTATTAGTCTCAGTCTTATTCTGTGTATTTGTATCTTTTGTCAATTTATCATAAGCTAATTTTACTGCTTCATTATGAGTAATATTTTTATCTTTTTTCATAATCTCTGCTGCACTAGAAGATAACTCCATAGCTTTTATTGAAGCATCTTTATCTAAACCTTTTAACTCTCCTGTAACAGGGTCATATACTCCACCATATAAAGATGCAACACTAGCCTTAATAGAATTAGAATCACTAGCTTTTAATTCTCTAGTTCCATTAGTTTTATTTTGCTCTTTTTTAAGCTCCACTATCTTTTTATCTATCTCAACTTTTGCTTTATCATTTGCAAGTTTATTTTTCTCTGTTGTATTTTTACCATAAGCATTATCTATGGTGTACATAGTTTTACCATCTGCATATTTTATCAAATCAGGATTTACATTTTTATCAAACTCTTTTTTCGTTTTATACTTAGTTGCTTCTTTTAGAACTTCATTGTTTATTGTATCTTGTGCTAGTTGGTCTAATTTATCCAGCTCTTGGTTAAAAGCCTGTTGAATAGTATATTGCTTTGCTTTTGTTTCTTGACTTACTTGATTTATAGGTAAACCTACATTATCTTTATCTAAAGCTTCTTGACTAAACTTACCTGTTTGAGGATCAACATATTTCATATATGTATCATCTATAGCACTTTGAGTTTGTATTGCATACTCTTTATCTAATTTTGTTTGTAAAAGCTCATTCTCTTTTTGCTTTGTTTCTCTGTTCATTTGTTCATCAGCTATAGAACCAAGTTTCATAAGAGCATCCCCAAAAGCTTGATATCCATTTTGAATATTAATCGGTTGCATATACTGAACTGCTGTATTTCTTGCCATTATGATATCCTTTTATTCGAATTATACATATTATATTGTTGTCTATTGGTATTTCTATCACTTGCAATTAAAGCATTTGAATAAGCTTTTTGTAAATCAATTTGATTTTTATTTAACATAGATTTTGCTTTTGCATTATTTAAATTTATCATTGAGTTTTTATATGACATCTCTTGTTTAGCTCTAGCTTCTTCAATTTGTCTCATCATCTCTGCTTGTGGACTGTTTTTCATTTGTTCATCTTGTTGTAAAATAATATTTCTTATCTTATCAGCACTTGGGCTTCCATTATCTTTCATAATATCAGGTAATATATATTTTACAAGTTCAGGATTTGTACTTTGAAGCACTTTCAATATCTCTGTATTTTGTCTAAGTCTTTCAGCATTTAAAGATTTATCTTTTAATTTAGATGTATAAATTAAATCATAAGTACCAGCAGTTATTGTATTTAACATTTTAGGTGTTGATTTTCCCGTATTCTCATCATAGTCTAAATCATACCCTCCATATTCATTCTGATAAGTTTCATTTACAGTTAAATAAGCTTCTCCATATTCTTCATCTACTATAGATATTACCCTTTCTGTATCATAATATTGTTCTATAAGTTTAACAGTGATTTTAGCAATTCTTTTATCTCTTTTTTCACATACTTTCATAAACTTAGATAAACCAACTAAACCTGTTTCAATTCTTGTCTCTTGTGCAACTGCACTCATACGATTGTTTGCAGTTCCTAACATCTCTTTATTTACACCAAGTATCTCATTGATTTGGTTTCTTCCATCTATGATTACATTTAGTAGCTGTTGTATTTGTATATTTCTATTTACATCTTTAATACCATCTTTATCTTCTACCATTATTATTGCATCATCTAAACTTGCTTCATCTTTAAATTGTTCTATATCTTCATCTATTATTGCAGTTCTATTAACATAAGTTTTATTAGAACTCATCATATTTTGAAGTCTTAGTTTTGCATAGTTTATAGCATCTTGTATAGGCATTACATCTTTATATAATCCCCAAAACTTTATTTTTGCTCTAAAATCATAGTTACAAAAACTAACAGTACATGGAAAACCATCATATAAAAATGGTGTCTCACTTTCTAAAATGATTGTTTCACCACTCCAAAGAGCATAATATATTTTATCTTTTTTTGATTTTTCATCATATTCTCTATACCAAGTATAAACTATCAATACTCTTTGTCTATTATATTCATCTGTAATTAAATCATCTTCATGAATATCTGATAAGAAATTTGAAGATGATAAATCATCTACAACATCTTTAGGAAAAATCTTGTAAAGATTTTCTTTATCTGTCCAAAATGCTTCATGAATATATCTTGCTTCTTTAGAATAATCTCTACCTTTAAAATATGGGTCAAAATAAATATTATGAATATCTTTAGTTCTAAAGTTAATATTCTTATGCTCTCTACCAAATCTATCATATTCTTTAGCACCTTCTACATCTTGCCAAACAACACTAGCACCCTCAATAGATATTTGTTCATCACTTATATCTATTTCCTCTTGATATTCACTTGTATCTCTGATAGTTTTAATGATTGCACTTAAAATATTTGCAGTTGGTTTATCTTTATGTTGAGTACCTATTAGTTTAATTTCTGTTGTTCTATCAGCTTTAAAACCTAAAATAGCATTATTGTGTTTTGAAATATTGTTTTCATGTTGGTGTGGCTGACCTCTATTATCTAATATTAGTTTTATATTTTCGTCTAATTGCTCTCCATTAAGATATTCTCTTACTTTTCTCATATACCTTTTAGTATCTAAAAAAGCATGGTGAGATTCTCTCATCCACTCCTTGAACTTATATGTATTTGTATGCATATTAAACTACTTGTGTAGTACCATAACCACTATCAATAGTTGGAAGATTACTATTAGTTTTTTTCTTACCAAATACATTATTTACTGCATTATCTAAATTCTCTTGATTTGCATCTTGAATATTATCTGCTCTTTCATCCCTTGATTTCATATAATCAAATTGCTTATTCATAAATGCCATTTGGTCTTTACCATTTTTTAAAGCTCCATATCCTGTTGCAACTGCACCAGCACCTTTTAATAAATCACTAAAACTTACATTCTTAAATAAACTACTTAAAAACTCTCCCATAATTACACCTTTTGATAATTTGAACGAATATTTTTTACTCTTTTTCTTTTTCTTTTTATATTTAAAACTTCACTATTGTATCTTTTGAGATAATGAACACTTAAATCTCTCTCTTTAGAATTGCCTTTTGATTTTTCATGTATATATGAGAGTGTCAATAATCTCAAAGCTTCATCATATCTTGCTGGAAGTTCAACTTCATCATTTATAGTTTCTATAGTCTTAGCATATTTATAAGATATTACTACTTCTTCATCTTTATTTAGCTCTTTTGCTAGATATAATTTATTTCTATCTAATGTATAATAATTTAATCCTTTATATTGAAAAAGCCTATCCTCTTCACAATATATAAAAAATGTAATACCAGCTTCTAAACTAACAGTTTCAATAGCTTTATGTTTTAGATAGTATCTAGTTATACCCTCTTCAATAACTAAATTCTCTTTACTTATAAAATAAGGTATATCTTCTTGAACTTTTTTATATGCTCTTTGTAATTTAATAAGAAGTTGAGGGTCATCCCAAAACTTCTCATTAGGGTTTGACTCTTGTAAATCTATTGTTAAGATTGATATAAAGTCTTTTGCAGTCATTATCTATCTCTATTATTTACTTCATCAACTAAAGTTTGATACATATTATCAAGAGATTTTCTTTTATCAAGTTCAACCTCAAAACCTCTAGCATACTCTTCTAAATCATCTTTTTCAGAAAAAGATTCTCTAGTTCTAAAAACTACTTTCTCTTTTAATCCAGCTTTTTCTTCAACTGCTGCTAAAGTTTTATCTAAATTTATAGTTCCATCTTCATCTTTAATTACATCATTAAGTGTAATCTCTACATTGGAATTATCTTCATTTTGTTCTGATATAGTTTCATTTTCAAGCTCTTTTAATTGAGTTAATGTTGTTCCACTAGATGATACATTTGTACCACTTGCCGAGTTACCATCTTCTAAACAATAAGCCAAATCATTAACTGCAACAACAGAAGTAAGCTCTTCATTTTCTGATTCCAACTCTAAAAGTTTTTCCTCTAACTCTTTTACTCTTTCTTCAAGTTCATAAGTTCCATCAACTACAAGAAAATCACAATCAATTTTTTCCCAAAGAGTTGGAAGCATTCTACAAAGGTTATAACCATCTTTTACGGTTACAATACAAACATCCCCTTTTTTAACTATAGGCTTAGGACGAGCAAGAGAACGAGTAAACTCTTGTTCTTTTTCCCCTATATACCTAATAGCTGCATAAGGCTTAAAATATATCTTGCTCATCCTAACCCCTTAGTATTCTACTCTACTATATGCAGTTTTTGCATAAGTAATTGTTACAACTGCTTTACCTGTGGCACTTGCAGTTCCAGCAACAGTTGCAATGATAGCTGTAGGTTTAGTAGCTGTATATTGCTTGTTTGTAAAACCTGCACTTGCTAAACTATTCATAGCTGTACTAGCTATAAATCTTGCATCATCACCTTCAATACCAATTTTGATTGTATTATCTGCATTTGCAAAAGCCTCTTCTACTGTTACATTTGCATCAATAACTCTAAAAGGAGCAATAATACCAGCAAAATCTACCACCTCTCCAATCTCATCAGGTGTAATCTCACAAATTACTATACCTGTATCAACGATCTCTCTATTTTCTCTTTTAATTACTGCCATACTTTACTCCTTATGCAGCTTTACCCGTTGCAGCAACAATAGCAATTACACCAAAATCTTTATTGTTGTATGGGCTATCTTTTAGTAAGCCATCATTGTCACTTGCTGAATACTTTTGTTTAGCAAAACCAAATACTCTATCAATACCTACGTGCATTCTTCTTGGGTCATCTTTATCTTCCCATTCATAATACGAGAACCCTTTATCAACTACAATAACACCAGCACCAGCACCAAGCATAAGATTAATCTCTGTTGGAATACCACCATCACCAGCATAAGTTGATAAGTCAAAATATTTGACATTTGAAAAACCATGAAACTCTGATTTAGAAGTTAAAATACCTGATTGTCTTTTTGTATCTGTTTTGATATTTAACATTAAAACACCATCCCAAAAACCTAAAGCACCTGTAAATAGTGGGTTATTTTTCCCTCTATCCATTGCATCTTTTCTTGCAATTTCATAGTTAGGGTCATTTTTTACATTTCTAGCACTATCAGTTCCAACCCATGTTACATAGTAATCAAGTTCTTCATAAAAACCTACATTTTCACTAGTATCTTGCATAAATGGAATTAAAGGTGGAACTTCAATCTCATTTCCACTTGCATCATATGCTATACCTAATTCTGCTCTTCTTTTTGCTTCTTCTAAATCAGCTAAAGAAAAAACATCAGATTGAGTAATGTTTGTTGTAACACCATCTGCATGATGACCACAAGCTACAATATTTGTACAATTAGCAGAAAAAGCAGAAATGATGATTTTATCAAACATCATTGTACCCCAATTTTTCAACTTAGTTCTTGCAGTAGAAATAAAGTTTTTTGCTCTTTGTGGTAAAGTAATATTATTTGTTGATGGTACAGAATGTTGCATACTATCAACTTTTACAAACATTTTAATACTTTTTAATTCTTCTTTAGAAGCATTAAAAGATACATTACCTCTTGCACCAGCTTCAAGTAATTCATCTTGAAACTCTACACCAACAACATTACCCTCTTCAAGTGTTTTTTGAACACCTTTGATAATCGCTCTTTCATCATTTTCAGATTTAGCAATAAAAGGTAAAACCTTAGATTTTTTAATCACTGTACTTGTGATATCCTTAGCATATGCTATTTTGTTTTCGACACTAGATAAAAAATCCTTTGCCGACATTCCATTAAAAACAGACATCTATATTCTCCTTATTGTTTGTCATTAAAGACATTTTTTTATTTAGTCCCAAGAGATAAAAGGTCAGAGGAAAAAGGCTGGGTTTTCTTGGGATTTTGCCTTTAACCTCTTATCTCTTGTGACTTTAGGAGCTTTCCACTCCTAAAGCTTTTGCGTAATTTCCACTTTCGATAGCTTCATGGGTATTTTTTCTTACCTCTTGTTTTTTCTTTGAAAACTCTTTTAGTTTTTCTAATCTTTTTTCATCTTTAAAAATTGTCTCAACTTTTGATTTTAGTTCAAAAAATCTTTTTACCTCATGATAATCTTCTTCTGTTCTATAATCATCCTTTACATCTATTGCATTTTCTAACATTTTTTACTCCTTAAAATCCCATCGCATTTTTATACTTTTCATCTGCCGAGTTAATCTCTTCAATATCACCAGCTTTTAAATTTTCTTGTTTTATATCATCAGTTTTTGGAGTTGGTGGTGGTGGAGTTGTTTTTATAGTTGGATTTGGTTTTCCACTTTTTTCCAAGTATTTTTCATGAACTAATTTGAATACATCAAAGAAGTTTTCAGCCTTATTATTGATTTCTTCTTGCTCTTTTAGTGTAAGCTCTTTTTTTGAGAACTCCGACATTTGTTCATGATTATATTCAGGATATATTTTTGTTACTTCTTGAATACCTGTTTCAACTGCATTTTGAATTTCAAGAGTTCTTAACTGCTCTTTTTTATCATTAATTACTTTTGAGTTTGAATTTTCTTCTATCCATTTATCTCTTTTTTGTGCAACAAGTTTTAAATAAGCTGCTTCATCTGTTTCTTTTAAATAAGCTTCTTCATCTGTTAGAATATCATCTAACTTTTCATAAAACTCATCTTCATTAACTGATACTTTTTCTAAATCTTCAATCTCTTTTTCTAAAACTGCACTTTGTTTTAAAATATCAGTTTGTTTAGATGATAAAACATTTTCAGGTTTTTTATCTTCTTTTAGTTTGTCCTTGACTACCTCATTCTTATCTTTATTAGCATCTTTTGGCTCAACTTTTTCAGTCTCTACCTCTTCTTCCTCTTTTTTTTCTTCTATAACTTCACCTTTTGTGTCGTCACTTCCCATTAATAAATGTTCCATCTCTGCTAAGTTTTCTTCTTTTGTACCCATAACAATCCCTTTATTAAAAAATTTGAACCCTATTTTAATATATAAAATTACTATAAAATAGGTCTTTAAGGGAACAGTTTTGTTTTTTTATAAAAAAGTTATAAATTTATATCAATATCTATAATATCTGTTACATAAGTTGTAATATCATCTTGTTCTTCTAAAATATAATACATACCTTTTTCCTCAATATTTGATAACTCTTCACTATTTGGTGTTTTTGTTTGGGCATCTAATAATGTTGTTAACCCAGCTACACTTTCTGCCATTTTTAAAAGATTTGATAATCCAGCATTTGATATCAACTTATCAAAACTTAATTGAAAAGAGTTCTTCATTAAAGTATCTTGTGCTTTATACATTGCACTTGTTGCTGTTAAACCTTGTTGTTGATATGTTTGTGCAAGAACTTCTTGCGACATACTTTGATAAATAGTATATAAAGAACCTAATACACTTAATATCTGTAAAGCTTTATTCCCTGTTATACTCCCAAAAACTCCAAATGCACCACTTGTAACTGCAATAGATGTAGCAAAAGATGTTAATTTCATTACACTAGACATATACATAGACATATAATAGGAAAAAACAAACATCACTACAGGTAAAACATTTATATACCAATAACTATCTTCATGAACATATAATTCAAATTGGGTATCCCAATTATCTATAAAATTCCACTTATTCTGTACTAACTTTCCATCATCTAAATAAACTAAAGGCAAATATATTACCTTTGCTGGTTCTATGACTATTTTTTCAAAAAAATCATCGCTATAACTATAGGGTGGAATTATTTGTATTGATGTACCATTTTCAAAAATATAAGTATCGCAAGTTTCTTTTGCTAAATTTATCTGGTAAAATACACTTGCAAATCCACCACTTGTATTAACTGCTGGTGTTACATATGGTACATCTTCTTGTGTATATAATAAAGTCCCAAATTCTGAAAAATCAACTGTATAATATGGTAAAATATCATGCTCTTGTGTAAGGTTTAAATAATTAATAGTTATTAAGTCTGTTTTTTCTTCTGTTAATGTTAAAACTTCTTCTTCTATTATAGTTCCATTTAAATAAGATACTATTTTAGAATTAATAAAAGTGGTTATAGTATTGATTGTTTGTTGAGTATATGTTTGTTCTACTCCATTCTCATCTAAATAAACACTTTCAAAAACTCCATCTGTTGGTATTGTAAAAATTGACGTATCAGTATCATAGTTTGTATCGCTAGTAACTATCCCTGTATCAGGTTCATATATTATAGTTCTTACATTTATAGAAGTATTAATCAAAGTATATATTACTCTACTTATAAGTTGTGATAAAGTATTATAATTGTTTTCCGTTGTCGTATCTTGATAGTTTTTTACCAATCGTATATCATCTACTAATTTATTTGCAAATGGACTGTATTCAAACTCGTTTATTAATTTTTCATAATATATTACCCATTCACCCACATCACTATCAAACTCTTTTGAAACAATATACCACCCTGTCATATCAATAGTAGATATAAAATCCCCATTAACTGCTTTAGGTCTTATAATACAATCATCATGATATATACCATCTTTTGGATCTCCATCATATTGTTGATATGGACTTTGACCCATGAAAAATTGATTTAAACCTAAAGCCATTAAATCATCTTTTTTATATCCAACTTTTGAAGGAGATTTAATATTCCAAAATTTTATAGCTGATACTTGCCTACCATTAAAATTAAAACTATAATCAATTAGATTTACTCTTTGAGGTATTGAACCTGTATTTATAGTAGTGGTACTATCATCAAAACTATTTACAGATATGGTATATCCTGTTCCACTCTCTTTTAGTTTATCTTTATGCCATAATTGTTTATGTAAAAGTTTTACAGTCTTATTGTAAGATAATGATAAACAAATAATAGCTTCTTTTGCAGAACCTACTGTATCATCATTTTGTATTATTAATTTTTTTAGTTTCATTATTCAGGATATATTGCATTTGCAGCAGCAATAGATACAGTACTTAAAGTTGATGGTAAAGCAATTTCACTCATATTATATGAGAATAAAATATCTTTAAGTACATTTGCTTTTTCAATTTTATTTTTATCATCATAAGCCCTTGTTTGTCTTTCTATTTGTGCTTGTTGTTTCTTTTTAATTAATACATTTTCTGTACTTTCTGCTTGTTTTATTGCAATCTCTGCATCTAATGCACTACCCTGTTTTGTTTTATATGTAATCTCTGCATCTTTTACTGATAAATCTTTTGTACTTTGTGCTTGTTTTATTGCAAGTTCGCCATTTAAAACATTACCTTGTATAGTTCTATAATTTACTAATGAAGTAGTCTCTTGTTGCTGTAAGCTATCTTGTTTAAAAACCTGTAAAGCCTTAACACTACTATCCATAGCACCTACTAAACCTTTACTTACAATATCTGAAAAATTCTCTTGCTCTAAATGTGAAATATCTTGTATATTTTTTATAGCCCCTGTTAGTTCACTTGAAAACATTTTAAAAATAGATTTTAAATCATCAGTATCAATTGCCATTACTCAACCTTTTCTACATTGTTAATCAATTTTTTACACAATTTATTATTTTTAATAACTTGTTTTTCATATAAGTTAAATGCTTTATCATTTATCTTTTTATATTCTTTTGCATTTTCCAAATCTTCCCTAGCAATATATATATTAAGTTTTGGTTGTGGATATATTGATTGTTCAATACATTTATACTTTACTTTATATTCTATTATTACCTCTTTGTTAGAACAGGCACTAAAAGTTAAACTCAACAATATTACGATTAGAAAAGTTTTCATTTTTTTTAACATTACTTTTTACCTCTTTTTGTTTTTTTAATTCAACTATATAGTTTTCTAGTTCTATTCTTTGTCGCTCTTGCTCTCTAACAATATTAGAAACAATTATCAACTCTTTAGTATGCTCTTGATTTTGTTTTTTTATTACTACATCTTTTTCTTTTAGTTTTATTTCTAAAAGTTGATTTTCTGCTTTTGTATTTGAATAGTCATACCCTAAATATAAAAGTACAAGTACTACAACTGCGACACCAATATATTTCAATATAGATATATTTTTTATAAAAAAACTTCTTATTGCTGTTAAAGCGATAGATACCATCTTTTTATCCTCTCTACATATGTAATTGTCTCTTTACTATAATGCCCTGTAACTTGTGGTAAACACTCTTTAATATCATCCCAAAGTATAGTATAGTCACAAAGCTTTTGAGCATTAAGAATATTTCCAAGACCTGCATTATAACTTGCTTGAGCTAACTTATTTTTTTCAATTGCTGGTCTATTCCAACTCCAACTATTTCGCAACTTTCTCATATAGTAAGCTCCAGCATATACTGAATACTTTGGCATATAAGCATTTGCAAACATTGGATAATCTAACTCCCTTGATATTTGCTTCCAAGTATTTGGCATAAATTGAGCTAACCCCATAGCCCCAACTGGACTTTTAGCTGTAGGCTTAAGCCTACTTTCTTGATATAGTTGAGCTTTCCAATACTTCCAATTATTAAAATCAGTCCAATAAATTTGAACTGATTTTTTTATATCTTTATCATATTTATTACTAAAAGAAACTGCTAATAATGATTGAGATAGCAACAAGCCTAAAGCCAAAATAGATACCAAGTGCTTTTTCATCTTTTTTTACTTTCGAAAATTCTTCTTTAAAATTTATACCAATTTGTTTATCTGATAGTCTTGCAACTAAAAAAACAAAAACCAAAGTCAAAAATGCATAAAACATTTTTATTACAAAATCCATCATTAAAAAATTTTCCATCTTTTATTCCTCTATTTTTGATTTTCGATATGAGAAAGTATCTTTCCCAAACCACTTTCTACACCATCAAACCTTTTATCAATGTGTTTCTCAAAAAGTTCAAATTCTTTTCTTCTTAAATAAACATCATCTGCTTTATCTGTTGTTAGGTACTGATTTCTTTGTGCTTTAAGCTCTACTAAATCTTCTGCATGATGGTCTGATTTTGAGAACAAAACTCGTATCTGTGTTTTAAACTCTCCATTTTGATATTTATTTACTGCAAATTGAGCTATAACTCCAGCTATAATAATTATTAGTGTAATCATCCAACTTTGAATTTCCATATTAAGCCTTATTTTTATTTCTATCTATTTCAATAATCTCTTTTGCAAAAGAGAGATCACTTTCAAATGCTCTTCTACAATGTTCCTTTTCAAAGAAGAATATTTTATCTACAACTTTTCTAGCTGTTTTCCAATATTTTTTTTCTCTATTAATATAGCATCGACAACTAATACTCATATCATGATGTCCAAACAATAAAAATAGATTTATCGTTTGACTTAACCATGACATTATTCTCGACAACCAAGTTTTCATCTTCAATTCCCTATAACAGTTCCATTACTATCAACTGTAACAGGTACAATAGTTTGTGTATTATCAGTTACACTTGTATTTGTATCTGTAATAGAGTTTGTATCTGTAATGCTAGTATTTGTATCAGTTATAGAACTTGTATTTGATATGCTTGTGTTCTGGTAATTTCCAGTCCATGATTTGATATTTTCACTATTATATTTGTTTGCACTATCTGCTGTTTTGAAGTTATAGTGATACCCTGCTACACCTAAACCAATTTGCCCAGCAGTTTTTAAACCATCTATAAGCAGTTCAGCTGTAGATTTTGGAGATTGAATTTGATTAAAATGTGGTTGTTTCTTACCTTGAACAATTTTTATTTTACCTTCAAATTTTCCATCAAATTCAATCTTATCGTTTTCGGTTGCCTTTGAAGCTTGTAAGATAGCTGTATCTTGAAACTTTTGAGCTTCATAAAACTTTGCTTGATTACCAGCACATCCCGATAATACAAATAAACCAATTATTCCAACTAATACTATTTTTAAACTTTTCAAATTAACTCCTTTTTTCAAAAAAAATCCTTTTTAAAAGAGTGTAGAAATTCGCAAAAAAACTACACTCTAAAACTTAATATAACTAAGGACTACGGTATAACGAAGTGGCTCAACTTCTCCCTTAGTCTCTTACCAGCTAATAGCATCTAATCTATCTTTATACTCATAGCAGATATATACATATCATCAATTTGTTCTTCTGTTTTATTTAACATAGTAGCTACTTGTGTAAATAAGATGTTATCTCTTTTTAGTCTCGTAGCATACTCCCATGCTATTTGTAACTCTTCATTATTACTATTATCCACGAATGATTGAACGTTAGACAATAAACCTTCTCTTGATAATTGAGTTCGACATTGAGCCATAGATATTGAATTAGATAACTTATTTTGCATTTCTATTTGAAGTTCATTCTCTTTAATAGCTGATAAATCGCTTTCATATTGCAATATCTCTTCATCTGTCATTTCAAATATTTCACCATTTATTATTTTAAGCATATTTTACCCCTGTTACTGAATATAACCCAGTTGCAGATGTTCCAATATCATACATATAAACTGCCGATATTGAGGTAGGATATGTTGTATTGTCACCACCACCTACATAAAAACTTGCGGTAGAGTTGTAAGTAGTATATCTTGGTTCGAACCTATATGTAAAAGTACCATTTTTTAATATTTTAATAAACAGTGTACCTCTTTGACTATTTCTTGGGATTGACCACCTAGTTTGACTATATTGCCCACTTACAGTATTACCTGCATATCTATAGTCACCTGATGTAAGGTTATTAATTTGTAAATACAAATTACTATCTGAATCAGTAGTATCAAAAGAAATCATCATGTTTATCTCATCGTAAGTACTTAATCCACTATTGAAAGTCAATGACGATATTCCAGAGTAAGACCCACTATATAACAATGTTTCATAAGATGATGTATCAATAAGTATATTACCACTACCAAGTAAACTATTTCCATTTAGTGTTTTAACATTAACACCACTTACTAAAGTGGCTTGTTTACCAGCTAAAGCTGTATTTACATCTGTTGAATTTGCCTTAACTGCTAAAGCATCAACTAAACCAGCAATATTAGAAATACCAAGAGCATCTAAGTCAGTTCTATTTTGTTTGATAAAATTTACTAACTCTTGAATCTCATCTAAAGTTGTATCATCACTCATTAAAACAGTATTGATATTATCAATCAAATCTTTTAGTATTTTACCTTGACTAGCAGATAAAGCACTTGCATCATCTGTACTTGTAAGTACAGGTAAAACTGCTGATTTATTTAACTTAGTATTTAAAGCTGTATTTACATCTGTAGTATTTGCTTTTAAGTTTAGGGCAGTTTGAGTAGCATTAGAAATTGGTTTATTTAAATCACTTGTATTATTTACATTTTCTAAACCTAAATCTGCTTTTGTAGGAACGATACCATTTTTCTTAATCCATGTGCTAGTAGAGCCATCAGTATAAGTTATGGTGTATGTGTCTGTTGCTCCAGCTACTCCTTCAATACCACTTGCATCTGTAGTAGATGTAAATAAATTACTTTCAATACCAGTTCCAGTTGCACCTCTACCAAAAGAACTCCCAACCGACCAATCTGCTGGATTGTTACTGTTTTTAAAATATAATTGTGGTACTATCTCACCATTTATCTCTACATCATATGCAAGATATGCAAAATCTTTTAACTCATTATCATAAAGAGTTCTATTTGCATATAGACCTCTTGCATCTGGTTCATAAGGGTCTCCCTTATCTCCTTTTGCACCTTGAGGAATTCCAAAACTTAATAACCCAGATAAACTGTCAAATGCAACTGTTGCTAACTGATTACTTGCAAGTGTTTGAGCAGAAACATTTAAATTTAAAATTGCATCCCTAGCATTTGCAGCATCTTCTGCCTTTTGACTAGCAGTATTTGCATAATTTAAAGCATTTTTAATATCTGTCATATTTTCAGCATTTGCAATAACATCTAAAATATTTACTGCAACTGTATTTATATTATCTTCATTGTTTGCATTTTTATTTATATTTGTTTCATTGTTATTAACTGCAATAATTTTTGCTAAATTTAAAGCTACTGCTAATATCTCATCTATATTATCAGCATTGATTTTTATTTTTGAACTTGCACCCAAATCTAAATCTGTAGCAACTGTATTTATTGCATCTGCATTTTCTGCATTTGTATCTATATTATCTTTATTTGCATTTACTGCATCAATATTTGTTTTATTCGCATTTACTTTTTTGATTTCACTATCAACACCTAACTGTAAATCAGCCCCAACACTATTTATACAATTATCTCCACCGGTTTTAATATCATTATAAATTGTTACTAAAGCTGTAAGTTGAGCATGTATCTCTATAAGCTCTGTAAGTTTATTATAAATAGTTAAATCCCCATTAGGATTTCCATTTTCATCATAAGTATCTATAAGTTTAGGTAAATCTTCTTGTATCTCTAAAACCTCTTCAATTCTATTTACAAGAGCAAGAATATTATCAATCTCATTACCAATTTTATCAATATCACCACCTCTCATAGATAATGTTTCTGTTGCACTTGTAGTTTTTGCCCAATAGTAATCAGGATTTTGCTCTATATAAGCTCCACTTACAGCATTTAAAGTTATCCTTTCTAAATTAGAACTTTGTCCAGTAACATCATAAAACCTAACAAACTCTCCAACAACTAAAGCTGGAAATGCAGCCATAAGTGTATTTTCCAATTTAGTTTTAAAAGCATCACTATTATTAAGTTGTAAAAGTAAATCACTATGCGTAGATATTGTAGTAGGACTTCCATCAAAGACAAAAGGTATCTCAATTACTACTCCATCTTTAAAAAGAACAGTTGCTTTATCATAAAAAACTGTTTTTGTGTTATCAGTCCATATTAATTCTGCACTATCGGGATTATCTTTTATTAGCTCTTTTGTAATACCAACCATATTTAAAGCAAGATTTATATCAGTTTTTCTATTCCCTTTAAAAGTACCCTTATCAAGGTCACTTGCAACTAAACCTAATTGCAAATCTTTTAGCTCAAGTAATACATTAATAACCTCTTCATTAAAGTTTTCGTTTGATGCTTCTATTGCATCTAATTTTTCATATATAGTATTTACTTTTTGAATAAAACTATCCATTTATAAACTCCCTAAGTATTGGTCTAATTTTTCTATAAAATCAAATTTTCTATTACTTCCATACACTTCATCAGCATAATAGACAAATTGATTAAAAGCTCTTTGTTGATTTTCTGTAAAATTTGGTTCTTTCTTATTAAAAAAGAGTTTGATTTTTTCTATAAAATCTTCTTCAAAATACAACACATCCCTTAATATATAAGAAACTTCGTCATTATTTCCAAGTTGAAACAAAGCCATTAAGTCATGAACTCCATCCCCTTTAGGAACTGTAAAGTTATAATTGATATTATTTATAGTTAATTGATAAAAAGTTTTTGATTTTGAGTTCTCATTTTCCCACAACTCTAATTCTAATATATCGCTATCTATTGTAATATCTTGATTATATTTAATTAGCTTTCCATCCTCAACAAATGAAAATTCCCTACCTATTAAATCAAGTAATTTAAGTTTTATTACATTTGATTGTACTAAACCAAGATTTGATATGGCAGTCTGAACTGTTCTCAAAAAATTACCTTTTTATATTATTTTAAGAGAGTTTAACAAATTAAATAAATTAAAAATAGGTCTTTAAAGGAACAGTTTTATATTCTCCAACTTTTTTGTGACATTCCCATTCTTTGCATTGGTGTTTTTTTTGTTGCTACTGTTACACCTTTTTTATTATTTTGCTCATTTGCTTTTTTTGGCTTTAATAAATTAAGAGTAACCCCATTTGCAACAACTTCCAAACAATCATCCTCTTTAGAATCCTTATCAGGATGAAAAGCTTTTGCTTCTTTTTCTACCTGTTCTATACCATTAGCTCCTCTCTTCCATCTTATTTGATGATTTTTCCAATATGCTGTAGTATTATCTATCTTTTGATTTTTACTAACTTTTTTCAAAGGTGTAAACATATTTATTCTACCTGTACTAATAGGCTCTTTACCCTCTTTTTTAAGCTCATAGTTTACAACTGCTAATTTCTTTTTAAGATACTGTTCAGTTATTATACCACCACCTGCATCTTCAATAAATACAGGTATCTTAGGATATTCAATCATACATTCAATAATATTATCTACAAAAACTTCATTGCTCCAAACTCCATAATACACATCATGTACAGTAAAAAGCTCTATTTTTTCTTTTGATAAACTAGCACCTATTACACCAATAGCTCTATTATCTGCACTCTCCTTTACACTTTGTGCTGGATCAATAAATATTGCCATATTTTCATCAGGTACTTCCCAAGATGCAATAGTAGTAAAATCATCATCTATTATATACCCTGTTTCTATTGTCTTAGGGTCTTGCATATACTGACTATACCAATCCTCTTTCATAGTTGCTTTTTGTTCTTCTAATGCTTTGTTATCTTCAAAATGAGGATTTAAAGGTTCATTCTTTTTTCTTACATATTTAAAATCTTCAAACTCATAAGTTATACTTTTCTTTTCGTTTAACCCTACCAAATTGATATGAGTCCAATACTCTTTCTCTTCATCCAAAAGATAACCAACCAAATCTTTTTCATGCAATCTTTGCATGATGATAATTATTGCAGCATTTGGATTACTCTTTCTAAGTCTTGTCTTAGCTGTAGATGTATAGAACTGTATTGTTAAATCCCTTGCACTCTTTTGATTTTTTTCAATAGCTTTCATAGGGTCATCTATAATCAACACATCACAGTGAAAACCTGTAACACCACCTAAAATAGTAGTAGAAAACATACCACCATCTTTTCTACCATTTTTATCTAAAAACCATTCTTGGTCTGCTTTTTTATTTAACTTCTTATGCCCAAAAACCTTTTCATAAGCTTCACTATCCAATATAGACTTTGTATCTGCTGGTGTAGATGTTGCCAAATCATCACTATATGAAGCATATATAAATCTAAGATAAGAGTATTTTCCCAAAGCCCATGAGACAAACAACTTTACTGCAAACTCTGTTTTTCCATAAGATGGTGGTATATTGATTATAAGTCTAGTTATTCTACCTTCAATTACTGCCATCAAGACCTTACACACAAGCTCGTGATACCAAGCTTCTAAAAACTCTATCTCATAATACTCTTCAAATATCCATCTAGCATAGTGAAGCATATCTTTTCTTGCTTTCTCTATTTTTATAGGCTCTAGCTTTTTTTTCAAAAGCTGTTTTTTAGCTTTTTCTAAAGCTTCTAGTTGTTTTTGTTGCTCTTGTGTAAGTTTTGTTTTTTTAGTTTGTGTTGTCATTTAACTTTTTTCTTTCATCTTCATAACTCATATACATTTTTTTAGCAATACATAAATCAAGCCTTATACCTTGAAATCTGATATAATCTTGGTTTCTTTGTATAGCTTTATCAATAAGAATTTTTATATGCTCATAATCTTTTGGAAATAATGCTTTACTCACTTGTTACCTTTAAATCTTATCTTCTTACATTCCCATCTTCTCTTTTTTCTTCTTGCAACATATCCCATTGAGAAGATGGTTAGTGTTAGGATTGTTGCTGTTGCTATGTCAAGAAACATTTCTTATCCTTTCGAACTCATATACAAATACATAAGGATTATCTTCCCATTTGTAACCTTGTTTTGCTGTTGAATTCCAAAGCTCTATCCAATTAGGAATTAATGTATTTACTTGACATTTTTCTTTTTTTACTTCTTCTATAGTTTTTCTTGTTCCCTGAACACCTTCTCTTAAAATATCTTTTAGAGTTATATCTTGCAACCTCTCAACTCTTACATTTGTGACTTTTAAGAAGATACGAGCATATTCTTTTGGCATATGGATAGATGGTTTCCAGTTAAAATTTTGATATTCAGTCTTCCAATTATTCTCAATATCATCAGCACGATAAATAATTTCATCTTCAAAATCGGGATTTACTGCCCATGTTTCTCTTACATAAAGAATATCATCTAAATATACTGGCGAAACTTTTTCAGCAAATAAAAGCAACTCTATCGCTTTTGCATTGTTTGGAATTACATTCTGATATTCAGATTGAACAACTCTCCTAGTCTGCGTTTTCCTACCATCTAAAATAGCCCTAACCATTTCAGTATTAAAAAGTATTGGTTTTGCGTTTTCTATTAGTTCTTGCATTATATAATTCTCCCCACTTTATAATCTCCCATTCTTTCATTAAATTCAATTACTGACCAAGCTATTTTTGAATCCAATCCCTCTTTAAGCTTCATTGAATACATACAACCAATTAAACTCCAATAATCTGACTCTTTATCTATTACATCTTTTGCTTCAAAATGTTTACATGATTTTGCATTGCAGTATGGAAAAGCTTTTAAGTTTCCAAGTGGCATAGGTTTATCACATTCCCACCAGCCAACATTATCATATTCCCCATAATCATGTACAACATAATTACAAGCTATACAAATTTTTTCATACCATCTTTTTATTTTGATTGTTGGTGTAGGTGAATATATTTCTTGTTGTGTCTTTGGTTTTTCATCAAATATTGATTTCATCTTTCATACTCCACTATCTTTCTTTTTAGTATGTTCATTAGTAAGACCAATAACTTAAACATTCTTCTGCATCATCTTCGGGATTATCATAATTTAAATCATTTAATCCTACACTTTCAATATGTGCTTCAACTTCATTTTCTGCAACTTCTTTAAACCATTTTTCATCTTTATCTGTATAGTGACCTTGATTGTATCTTCTACAATAGTTAATTACATATTCTTTAAATTCATTTTTATAGTTTTCTAAATCTTGTTTAGTTATTGTCTCTTCTGCATTTATTAATTCTTCTGGCTTAGGGTCATAATTATCACAACTACAAACAAACCCAAAACCTCCACCATCTGGAAATAAATTTTTACATCCCATAACCTATCCTTTCTTTATAACTTTTGAGAGTGGAAATTGACTTGCCAACTAGGATTACAGGATTTGCACCTTTACTCGTATATCCACTCACAAAAATCATAATGTTTCCATTGTCGTTCTACTAGTCTGCCAAAATGGATAGGCTCGTCCTATTTACTAAACAATGAAAACATACACATAATCTATAAAAAAATTGAATAAAGAGAATACTTTTTAGTATTCAATATTAGTCCATAAAGGACACCTTTTCTTATATATTTAGGCTTCCAAATTTAAAAGTGTCTCTTACCTAAACCCTATAAATACTCATGCAAATCTGCTTTACTTATTTGTTGTCTTTGTTGAGTTTCTACACTTACAGGTATAGTTCCACCATTTGGATTAGATGTATACATCGTAGGTGCTGCATAGTTGTCATTATTGCTGTTATAGTTACTATTGTTTGATTTTTGATATGGTTGCCAAACAGCATCATACAACCAAAACACATCTTCTTGCTTTTCCCCCTCATTTGGTTTTGCTTCAAATAAAGAAAAATATAACTTGCCACCATAAACCAAAGGTGTCTCAATAGTACAAGATATAAATTCAGTTTCACCATCTTTAGATGTTTTTTTAAACCCTGTTCCAATAGACCTAGTTCTAAAAGGTTTTCCAAACTTCTCTATATCCCCTCTTCTTTGTATGCTCTCATACATGATATAATCAGGCGATTTATCATTTTGTTTATTTTGGTTCTTATGAAAGGTACAAGTTATCCTATCCATTCCAACAGGTTGTATAATCAACTGCAACCATTGTTTAAACTCTTCCCCCTCTTTACCATTATTCATTGGTACTAAATATCCTATGTTCATTTTTTTAACTCCTCTTTATTTATTTCATCTGCAATCTCAATCATCATCACTAAGATACTAAGCTCTAACATATCTTCTGATTTTTCCTCTTTTTCTATCTTCATGGTAAGATTTACAATTCTACCCATAATCTCATCTTCATTTTGTTTTTCTGCCAACTTTACATTTTTAATTATTATTTCATCTAGTTTTTCTTTTGTTTTTTTAATTAATCTATCTCTCATTATTTTGTATCTCCTAATTGATAATTTAATATTCGATTTCTATATATTAAATTCTCTCTTTCTAAATCCACAAGATTGGAAAAATCATTTAACATTTTTTCAGGAATAACCATATTGCTAGTTATAAACATAGAAATAAGATTACCTAAACTATCTAACGGACTACATCCCTTTTCTTTAGATTTATAATCCTCTTTTGGGATATTTAAAGTTAATTTTAATCCACCATCATTCTTCATTTTTTTTTACCTCTTTTTTCTTTTCAGAAACCATATACTTACCTTTTCTTCTTGAAACAGTAACCAAGTCTTTATCCAAAGCGTGTTGTAATATCTGAATAAAACTATCTTTACTCATAATTACCCCCCCCCTCAAAAAACAAATTGTTTAAAGTCAATTCTATTCTTTCATTTTTTGCCATTTTAATTCTCCTTAAAATATTTATAAACATCTATAAATAGATCATCTATATTTTCATAAGCAAACTTTTTATCTAAGCTACTATCTTGAAAACATATTTGAAGTACCTTTGTCTTATACATAGTTTCTAATCTAGTTACGAACCAATCTTTATCCTCTGTATTAATTTTATTTGGATAATCATTTTTGATATACCAATCTTTTATTGCAAATTCAACTTCTCTATATGTTGGAACTACATCATAAAACAAAATAGAAAACTCTCTTTGATTTAGTGTAAACCCTGCTGCGTTTCTATGACCACCACCACCAAAAGATTTAGCCACCTCGCTAACATCTGGTAAAGTATCTAAACTTCTTAAAGAGCATACATACTCTTTTTTATCATTTAGAAAAAACACTAAAGCTGGAGTTTGATATTTGTTGCAAATTCTATTTCCAATTTCTGATATATTTTCTGTTGCATTTACATAAGAGCACATCACCCCATTTATAAATATACTATTTACTTTTTTAGTTTTAGATTCTACTTGCTGCTCTTGTTTTTTAACAAGTGCTTTTCCTATAGCTAAAGCATAATCAAAATTGAAATGCGTATGTTCTAATTGGAAACTTTCTATATCATTTGGTTCTATAGCTAATCTTAAATATTCGCTTATCTCTTTTGAGTTTGGTAAATTCCATTTCCATAAGTCTCTATCTTCGATATAATCAAAAAGCCCTTTATCTAAGTCTGATTGAAAATAGTCATAGCAAAGTGTAGCACCTGATTTATTTACATCATAAACCAACTTAAAATTATCAAACTCATCACTTAGCCCATTAAGCTCTGCTTGAGCTGTTTTATGATGGTCTATAACTTCCACTTTTTCAATATTTACAGTATTTAAAAGTCTTACCATTTCATTTTTTTTAAAAGAAAAATCTACAAAGAAAACATAAATCTTTTCAGGAACACAATCTAAAATATGGTCTAACTCTTCAAAAAACTCTAACTCTTCCCCATACTGTAAAGGCATAGTTAAAATCTCTTCATCAAAACCTTTTTCTTCTAAAGCTTTTTTTGCTATAAAAGCACTTGCTAAACCATCCATACAATTTTTATGATAAACTATAATATCCATCCCTATCCCCTTTTTATAAAATGTTGTCTATATCGCCAATATCTAATTGACCTAATGTTTCATCCGTAGAGTGAACTTCATATTCAGTAACATTTGGTTCTTCATATACAGGAATACCATCACTAGAACCAATATATTTACTATTACTTTTTTTCTTACTATTTTTTGGAACAACCTGTTCGTTTTCATCTACCTCCTCGCCATTTATATTTATATCTTTGATTTTTATTAGTTTTTTTGTAATAGGGTCTTGTTTGATTGTTGCCCCTAGTCTATGATGATTTTGTTTATTTTTATGGATAATAACATTTCTAGTTCCATCACCATTTATCCAAACACTAAACCAAATACTAGCTTCATGGTCTGCATCTACACAATCTTTTACAGTTACTATCTTTTTCTCATAAGCTTCTTTAGGCATTTGAACAATTATAAATATTAAAATTTTATGTTGCATTTTCAATCTTGAAAGAGTTTGAAAAACATCACTAAGCATAGGTGTCAATCCACCTTTAAAAGTTTTATGTGTAATTCTTAATTTACTATCAATAAATACAGCCTTACATCCTTTTTTTATTGCAGCGAGTATTTTTCTTTCTATTACTAAAATATCAGTTTCCCAATCTTCAACATACATATTTTCTCTTATTGCATTTAAAGCTTTATTATCTTTATGTGCATTTGGATATTTTGTTTTAATTAGATTTTCCCAATAAGTATCAAATCCAAACTCATAAGGAAAAAACAAACACTTAGTACCATTTATTAACATATTTTCCATTATTTCTGTCATTAAAACAGTTTTACCAGCTTCTTTCTTTCCACTAAAAAAAACAAGTTGTGGAGCTATAAATCCACCATCTAAGCATCTTGGAGAGTCTATCCATTGTATATGAGTTTTAATTGGTTCAACCTTGGGTTTACTTTCTAACTCTTTTTCTCTAACTTCAGCAGTTTTTAACTCTTCAAAATCAGTTCCTAAAACTTCTATATCTTCTATTTTTTGATTTATATGTCGTTTGATATTATCACTTGAAGAAAAATCCTCTAAAGTAAGTTTCTTTATAGAAGTAGCTAAATTCACAAACTCTCTTCTTTTAAAACTCTCTATAACTTCAAGAATATATGCTTCTAGTTCTGTAACAGGTGTCGTACCCATAATCTCGATAAATATACTATCATCTACATCTTTTGTCGAAATTTCCCTTCTTATCAACTCTTCATCTATAGGATAACCTTTTTTATGTAGAGTATCCATTGCTTCAAATATTTTTTGATGTGCTGGTAAATAGAAAAAACTAGATTTAATCTTATGCATATTATTTTCAAATAATTCATAATCAAAAATAAAAGAAGATAATATAACCCTTTCTATCCCTATAGAGTAAATACTATTGTCAGTCATTGTAAGCTTCCATTTTTCTAGTTGTATTTCTAACTTTCATCATAGAAAAATCCCAATGTTCACCAAAAGCATACTTTGCATAAGCTGGAAATTTTTTCATATGTTCACTAATCTTTTTTTGAATATATAAAAACTCTTCTTTTGTGATATATAAAACTGCAATAATCCCTTGTTTCATCCTTGAAACAACAAACATACACCCTAATTCATCGTCATAACTAACTCTTCCGATACTCCAAAAATAAATATTATATTCAACAATATCATTTTTATCTGATGTTTCCCATCCAGCCAAATATAGCCTTTTATTGTTTTCACTTATTTTATGCATTTATATCCTTTTTTAAATCTATCAAACTCTCTGCTAATTGTTGATGTGAATATTTACTCACACATCCCAGCCCCATTTCATCGAAAAAAATTCCAAAATCTACACCTAAAATATTTTTTATCTCCTCTTCATTTATTGTTTTAAGCTCTTTTATCTGCTTAAATTTTCCACATAACTTCACATACTCAATACTATCTTTCTCATCATAGTAAGTACCAACAGAAACTGCCCCCACCTTGTCGAAATTTTTTTCCAAACTCTCTGAAAAATCTTTATATAATGGTTCTTTTAATCTCTCTGTAAAATTGCCTTTAGTTAAAAAAGAGTGAATACCTTGTATAAATCTCGTATCGTGTTGCTTTGAATAAACATGATTTGTTTTTGCATAATGGCAAACTGCTTTAAAAGCCAAAAGTCTATTTGCACTACTTAATGATTGATAAGTACCAAATGCTTTAGCAATATTTTCAGGTTTATTATTTACTGTTTCAGGATAATGTGATAATAATTTATTAAACTCTTTTTCTATATTAGTAATTTTTGAAGATTTATAATCCTCATCTTGATTATTATGATTATGGTTATTTGATTGGTTATTTGATATTATGTTATTTGATAGGTTATCGTTTGATAACACCTCGTTATCGTTTGATAACACCTCGTTATCGTTTGATAACACCTCGTTATCGTTTGATA
>JBNKRE010000015.1:0-73302 GCA_050296315.1 Halarcobacter sp. | reverse complement strand
TGTTCTTCATACCCTTTTTTTATTGTTTCATCATCTATTTTCCATTTAGTTTTAAAAAATCTTATTATTTTTTCTTTTGGGTATCTCTTATCTGCGAGGGCTATATAATATTTTACTGCTTTTTTATTATCTTTAAAATGGTGATAATATAGTATTGATAAGTTTTTTAAAGCTTCAAGATCTTCTTTTTCTATTGCTTTTTTATACCATATTTCTGCTTTTTTATATTCTTTTAAATTTTTATATAATAATCCTAAATTAAAAATAGCATCTTTATTTCCAGATAGATAAGCACTTTTATAAAAAAATATTGCTTTATCATATTTCTTTATATCTTCAAAAATTATTCCTAAACTAATAATTGTCTCTGAATCTATTTTTATAGACAATGCTTTTTTATACCAATATTCAGCTTCTTTATAATCTTTAATTAATGTTTTATATATATATCCAATATTATAAGCAGCTGCATCATCTTCATCTGCATATTTATACCACTCTTTAGCTCTTGGATCTATATCTAGTCTTGAATCATATGGGGGTTTGGGATAGCTTTTTTCTATTTGATTTTCTAAGCTTAGATTTGGATTTTCATAATCCTTTGCTTGTAGGTTTAGACTTAATAGTATTAGTAATATTTGTATAAATACTTTTTTCACTTTATTCCTTCTTCTAATTTTCTTCTTTCAATTATACTATTTACAAGGGATTCATCCTCTTCTAAAAGTGGTGTTAGTTTTATCTTTTTTATTTCCACTTTTATTTTATTGTATTGTTTACCTCTTCTATGGGGGTTTGATATATTTCTTACTACATAATCTATCTTATATTTTAGGCTTATATCTCTATTTATTATAAATAGATAGATATTTTCAAACATCTTTTTATTTATACTTTGATTTAAATAAGCTTTTAGATTTGTATTTTTCACCGTATCATAGAAAAAATCTAGTGTCTCTTTTGGCATCTGATTGTGTTGTAGTATTTCTGAACTTCTTATTGTTTTTGTATAGTTATTTGTTTTTAATACTACTTCGATATTATTTAGAAGGGTTTCTTTGGGTATTTTTATTTGAGTTTTTAAACTTAGATTATAAGGTATATTTGGAATAGTAGTGACAATTTTATCTTCTATTTCTACATTATATCCATATAAAGATACCTTTAGATTTGTTAGTTCATATTTTAAAGCTTCTTCAAACTCATCTTTATATAAATCGTAGTTTTTACCTAAAAAAGTTTGAAGCTCTTTAAAACTAGTAAATCCTTTTATTATCTCTTTTTCTTTATTTGCAGCCTCTTTTAAATACAAAGTATTATAAGCTATATCACTATCAAATAAGGAATAGATTTTACAATATAAAGCGTATTGAGGGCTTACATATTTGATATACTCAAATTTACTTGGCTGCTCTTTGTGATTAAACAAAAGTGATTTTAAAAGATATGTCTCTATAGCACTGTCTATAAACATATCTTTTAGATAAAACTCCCAAGCTATATGAATACCCAAAGTAATAGCAGCTGCAACCCATCCTATATATGGAACTGTTACAAAAAGTGGTATCATCATAAGTGAAAGTTCAAGGGTATTTTTCATCAAGACTGCTACTTGTCCATCTATATCTGTTTCATCTATTTTTTTTAATTCATACCAGGTAGATACTACTATAGATACCATACCCACTTTTGCTAAAACATCAAACTTTTTTATCTTTTCTAAATTTTTTAGAGATAATATTTTTTGAGTTTGTTCTATTATGCTAGCCTTGGTTTTGGGTAAAAGTTCACCCACAAACCCCACCAACTTACCACTACTTTCTATCAGCGGAAAAATATCTTCTGTTTTTAAAACTTTTTTACCTAATGTATAGTTTCCAAGATTTATAACTGTTACAAAAGAGGCTAAGGATTTACTTAGAGTCATATACTTTTTATAAAGTTTTGTAATTTTTAAATTTGGTTCTTTTCTATTTTCATCACTACCCATATCATCAAAACCCTCTTTAACCATATCCCTAAACTTAGATTCAACTCCAGTTGCAGCTAAAAATATATCGCTAAGTTTTTCTATTTTTGTTTTTTCTTGTAAACTTGCTTCATAGTTTGTATCCAAAAGATTTAAAACATCTATTTCATAAGTGCTATTTTCACTTTTGACTAGTTTATTCAACTCCTCTAAAAACTGTGTGACTTTTGTTTTTCGTAAATCAAAGCCATCTTTATTTTTATCTGTTTTTACCAAACTATGTACTGTATGAGCAAGTATAGTTTGAGAATAAAACTCATTTATAGGTAGTTCATCTATTTGCATAGCAAGACTTTCTTCTAACTTTAATCTTCTTTTTGTAATATCAACAATTAGATTATATATATGTAAATTTTCAGTTTTAAAAGGGGAGTTTAGATTTGCTTCATAATCTAATTTTGTCCTATTTGCAATAAAAAAATAACAAAGGTTTATCATAGTATTTAGATATGTTTTTTGAGTTAAATCATTCTCAAATTCTTTTATATTTTGATGGGCTTCTATTTGTTTTATTAAATCATTATTCTCTTCTGATACCAAACTCAAAATAGCTTCATGCACTTTTTTTGCAGTGACAGCCCCATCTTCATATACAAAAGTTTTATAATCGTCCTGCACATATAAATCATTTAACTCATTTTTTGGATTTAGTGCTCTTGCACTATCTATATCGTATGAGTATTGTTTATTTAAATCTTCAATATTTTTATACTGCTCTAAAAGTTTATTTTCCCTAGATAAGATACTGTTGTATGTAGTTTTTTGATTTTTTACTATCTCTCTTATCTCTTCTATACTTTTATCATCTATTGCTGGAAGTTTGGGAGAGTTTTTCAAAGCATAATAAAACTCTTCAACTGTTTGTTTTAATCCCTCTTTATTTAAAAAATCTTCATATTTATTTGAAAAACAAATAGAAAATACCAACAAGGCCAATATCTCATAAGGTTTTTTTCTATATGGATAATACTTTTTATCATTTGAATCTGATAAAACTAAATAAATTGCATTTAAGTTATTTAAATCTTCTATTAGTTCCTCAAAAAAACCTCTATCACTTTTTAGTCTTCTTTTTTTGTAAATATTTTGTTCATGCACATATCTATAATCAACTAAACCATAATATCTACAATAAATATTGTTTGCATACATCTCAAAATAATCTTCATCACAATCTTCAACTTTTTCTAATTCTTTAAAAAATGATTTATTTACACTACTTACTTCATTGAAGTAGTTTACTGCTATATCAAAATTTGGATTTATTATCTCATCCAAAGGTTTTATATTATCCACATCTTTTATTATCAAAGAGGTTATAGAACTTTTTAAAACTGCATTTGCTAGTTTTGTATAAAGTTTTTTCAGTTTATTTATATGCTCATCATATATTTTTTGTTCATCTTCTTTTACATATAAATAATCAATCTGATTTGCAATAGTAAAAACATAAGAATTTCGCTTTTTTATATCTTGGATATATTTATTATTAAACGAGTAGTTATTTTTGTATTTAAACTCAAAAATATTGTACATATCTTCTATTTGACCTATGGGGTCTTTTATATTTACTATAACATCATATGGATATTTGGCATTGTATTTTTTGGGGTCATATTTTTTTTCAGTTTTTATTTTTTCTTCATTTATCTCATTTATATTTAAACTATCTACCTCTTTTATATAAAAGTCGTCATTTTCAAGTTTATTGGGAGTAAAAAAGAAAGGCTCGAAATTTTTTATATCATCTTTTCTTTTACTTTGTTCTTTTCTTAATTGAACATTTGTATAGTATATTTTTATTTTATTATCATCATACAAAGGTATATATTTATGTTCTATATTATTTTCATCTTTATACCTAATATCTTTTAATCTTCCTCCTAGTACAGAACCTTTATTTAATATCCTGTATTCATCAATCTTCCCATTTGCTAATTCTATATAGATAAATGCTAAAGTATAAGTTATGATTTTATCACTTATTATTGGATCTGCACAATTAATATCAAAAGCATAATACTCTTCCATTTTTTGAAAACCTCTTGAAGCTCTTATTGGCTTAAACACTTTTTCTAAAAAAGCATTTTTTGATTCTCTTATTAGGTATAGGTTATATTTTTCTTTTTCTTTATTTTGTAAAGCTTTTTTTTCTTCTAGTATTGTTGGATTTCCCCCTTCTACAGAAGAGTCTGATTCATGTAAAGAACAAGTACCCACATTGGATTGACCAGCATATGATAAAGATATTGTTGCACCTTTATCTGATTTTATTCCAACTAAATCAACTGCAGGATTTACTTTTGATGATTGGATATTCATCTCTGCTGAAGCAGTTGTAAAGTTTGCAACAACTTTACAAGGATTTCTTGCTGGGCAATCTACTATTGGAGTGCCTGGTAAATCTTGTATATTTACATAAGGAATATCTGCTGACTTTACATGGGGTGTACTTGATGTTCCCTTTGGTTTCACCACCCCTCCATGTGCACAATATGCAACATAGTTTTCTGTTAGATTTAATCTTTTTGCCAAATTCGACCTTCAAGCATAGTTTGTTTTTATATTATTTATTTATAACTTAATTATTTATAAACCATAGAGTAATTTTTTAATAAATTATAAAGCTTTGATTGATTTATTTAAACCCTTTTTTTATAAAAAATAAAAAAGTAGTCTTTAAACCCTTTTTTTATATACTATTTGATCAATTAACTCACAAAAATTTACCAAAAAAGATTAAGAAAAGTAGATGATAAACAAAATAAGAAAATTAATAGAAAAACAAGTATTAATTATAGATGGAGCAATGGGAACTCAACTTCAAATTGCCAATATAGAAGATAATGCATGGGTATGGGAAGGGGAAAACCTTGAAGGTTGCAATGAACTACTAAACGAAACTGCACCTCATATTTTAGAAGCTATCCATGATGCTTATGCGAAAGCTGGTGCAAACTTACTTACAACAAACACTTTTGGAACTATGCCTTGGGTTTTAGATGAATATGGAATTTCTCAAAAAGCTTATGAATTATCAAAATTTGGAGCCGAACTTGCAAAAGAATCATGCAAAAAATATGAGACTCCTGAGAATCCAAGATTTTGTTTAGGTTCAATTGGTCCTGGTACAAAACTTCCAAGTCTTGGTCATATTGCATATGATGAGATGTATGAAGGGTATAAAGAGGTTGCAAATGGTCTTGCTGATGGGGGATGTGATATCTTCTTGCTTGAAACTTGTCAGGATCCACTTCAAATAAAAGCTGCACTTCACGCACTAAATGATACCCATCCAGAAATACCTGTGATGGTATCTGTTACCATTGAGCTTAGTGGTACTATGTTGATAGGAACAGATGCAATGACTATTGCGGCTATTATGGCTCCTTTTAATATCCTTTCTCTTGGATTTAACTGTGGAACTGGACCAAAACAAGTACATAAACATGTAAAAACTCTAAGTGAGGTTTGTAAGTTTCCAATTTCAGTACATGCAAATGCTGGGCTTCCACAAAATAAAGGTGGAGTTACTTATTACCCAATGCAACCAAAAGAGTTTAGCCAACTTCAAAAATCGTTTTTAGAAATAAATGGGGTTTCATTTTTAGGTGGATGTTGTGGTACAACGCCAGATCATATTGAAGCTTTAGCAAATGAAATAAAAAATATTGTTCCTAAAAAACCTTGTGGTTTTCTAAAAGCTTCCCTTGCAAGTTTATTTAATACAGTACCTCTAAAACAAGATCCTGCTCCACTTTTAATTGGAGAGAGAAGTAATGCTACAGGTTCAAAAGCTTTTAGGGAACTTCTAAAAGCAAACGATTATGAGGGAACCTTAAGTGTTGGGCAACAACAAGTAAGAGCGGGTGCCCATGTGATTGATGTATCAGTTGGTTTTGCTGGACGAGATGAAAGGGAAGATATGGATAAGGTTGTTGAACTTTATTCACAAAAAGTATCCCTACCACTTATGCCTGATTCAACCCAAATTCTTGCCCTAGAAGCAGCACTTAAACAGATTGGTGGAAGACCTATAATAAACTCAGTTAACCTTGAAGATGGAGAAGAGAAGTTTGATGCAGTTTGTAAATTAGCAAAAAAATTTGGTGCCGCTTTAGTTTGTCTTGTAATTGATGAAGTTGGTATGGCAAAAACAAAAGAGGATAAACTTAGAATTGCTGAAAGAATCTTTGATTTATGTGTAAATAGACATGGCTTTGATCCTGCTGATTTAGTATTTGATATGTTAACTTTTACAATTGGTTCTGGGGATGATGAGTATAGAACTGCAGGTATTGAAACCCTTGAAGCTATAAGAGAGTTTCAAATACGACATCCAGAAGTTGGTACAACTTTAGGGCTATCAAATATCTCTTTTGGACTTGATATAAAAGCTAGGGTTTATCTAAACTCTATCTATCTTGACCATTGTGTTAAAGCTGGACTTACAAGTGCTATTGTAAATGTGAAACATATCTTGCCACTAAATAAAATCAGTGATGAAGATAGAAAAGCTTGTGATGATTTAATATTCAATAATCAAGAAAATGGTGACCCTTTATTTAAATTTATAGAACACTTTTCAAATGTAGAAGCCCAAGAGGATACTAGTGATGAAGAGTTTCAAAAATTAGAACCAATAGAAAAAGTTAAAAAACTTTTACTTGATGGAGATAAAGAAAGAATGCTTCCACTAGTTGAAGAGTTAAGACACGAGGTAAATCCTGAAGTTATAGTAAATGAGTGGCTTATTGATGGGATGAAAATCATTGGGGAACTTTTTGGAAGCGGACAAATGCAATTACCTTTTGTCCTTCAGAGTGCAGAAACTATGAAAGCAACAGTTGATGCTCTAAACCCTTACTTACCAAAAAAAGAAAAAGCTACAGATACCGTATTGGTTATAGGTACAGTTAAGGGTGATGTTCATGATGTTGGTAAAAATTTAGTTGATATTATCCTAAGTAACAATGGTTTCAAAGTTATAAATATAGGGATTAAAGCTGATTTAAATGATTTTATAATCGCCGTTCAAGAACACAAAGCACAAGCTATTGGGATGAGTGGTTTACTTGTAAAATCAACAGCTGTTATGAAAGAAAATCTTGAGGAGTTAAAAAACCAAGGTATTGATATACCAGTACTTTTAGGTGGGGCTGCACTTACAAAAGGTTTTGTAAATGATTATTGTAGACCTATTTATGATGGACCAATTTTTTATTGTAGAGATGCTTTTGATGGAGTTGTTTCTATGCAAAGAATTGAAAAAGGTGAAACCCAAAATACTCTTTTAAATGCAGATTTGATAGATGATGAAGATAGTGTAAAAAAAGTTGAAGAAGAGGTTATTATAAAAGAGGAAGATGTGGAACTTCCAGAACCTACGCAATTTACTTTTCCACCGCTTTGGGGTAGAGTTGCAAAAAGTTCTGAAATCGATAAAGATTTAGTGTTTAAATGGATAAATCATAGAGTTTTATTTAGACAAAGATGGGGATATAAAAGAGCTAAACAAAGCAGTGAAGAATTTTTAAAACATGAACAAGAAGTTGTTGAACCACTTTATGAAAAACTAAAAGAGGAGTTTATTTCTAAAGAGTTGTTTAACCCTATTGGAATATATGCATATTTCCCTTGCATATCAAAAGAGAACAAACTTTATGTGTTTAGTGAAGAGTATGCTTTTCACTCTCTTGAAGAAGCTAAAAATGTGCCACCACTAGAAAAAGCTATAAAAGTTTTTGAATTTCCAAGACAAAAGAAAAAACCACATAGATGTATAGCTGACTTTTTTGCAAATGATAGACTTGATGTAGTTGCCTTCACACTTGCAAGTGCTGGACTTAAACTAAGTCCATATGAAGCTGAACTTTACAAACAAAGTAAATTCACTGAATATTATCAAGTACATGGTTTAGGGGTTGAATTAGCTGAAGCCTTAGCAGAGGTTTTACACAAACAAGTAAGACTTGATTTAGATATTGTTGCTAAAGAAGGACATACTTTAAATGATGTACAAATGAAACAATATATTGGATGTAGATACTCTCCTGGATATGCAGCTTGCCCAGAGTTGGAACTAAGCCGAGATATTTTTGATTTATTAAAACCTGAAGAGTTTGGAATAACACTTAGTGAAACTTTTCAAATAGACCCAGAACAATCAACTTGTGCCATAGTTGTGCCACATCATAAAGCTAACTATTACAATATCTAAACATATAGTAAGATTGGATTTATTCCCATCTTACTCTTAAGAGGAAAAGATGAATAACAATACTAAGGGGCTTATTATAACTTCCCTTGGGGCTTTAATTATGAGTTTAGAGTCTCTTTTTATCAAATTAAGTACAATATCCCCTCTTGTTTTCTCTTTTTATTTAGGGATTTTTATGTTTTTTTCTATGCTTGCTACACTTTTAGTTCAAGAGGGGAAAAACTTTATAAAAGCTTCAAGTATATCTTTTACTATTTTATTATTTTGTGCAACTTTAATGGGTACATCAAATATACTTTTTATAGCAGCTATAAAAACAACAACTGTTGCAAATGTAGTTATAATATTTGGTACAACTGCACTATTTTCTGCACTTTTTGCCTACTTATTTTATAAAGAAAAAGTTGGTAAAAATATCTTTTATGCCTCGTTTTTTATGTTTTTAGGTTTATTTGTTATTTTTAATGACAAAATAGAACTTAGTGGATTAAAAGGAAATATATATGCTCTAATTTGCACCATATTTTTCTCAATAGCTTTTGTCCTTCTTACAAGGTATAAAAATATAAGTCGTGTTGCTTTAACAGCTATTAGTGGATTAATATTGGCAATAATTGCTTTTTTCTTAGCCCAAAACATAGATATAAACTTTTATAATCTCTCACTTGTAGCAGGGATGGGATTGCTTGTCACACCTATTTCAAGAACAATGATTTCAAATGGCACAAAATACATAAATGCAAGTGAAGTGAGTTTGCTTATGATTATTGAAACTATAATGGCACCTATTTGGGTTTGGTTATTTTTAAATGAAATAGCAAGTACAAATACTTTTATTGGTGGAGCAATTATACTTGTGACATTAATAGTAAATTCAATCTATTCTATGAGAAAAAATTAACTTTATATAATCTTCTGTTAATTTTCATAGGTTAAAATATAAAAAATAAATAGGAAGCTAAAAGTGTTAACTAAAATAAAAGAAAAAACTACAGGATTAGTGGATATTACAAAAGAACAATTTGACAAATCATTTGATTTTGCAAAAATACAAAGTGAGAAAGTAAAAAATAAAATAGATTTAAAGATACAAGAAAAGGCTCTTTTAAACCTAAAAGCAGAACTTGCTATGAGACATAAAACCTTTGATGACTACAATGATGAAGAGTTAGAGATAATGCTTACAAATGAAAAAAGAAAAATAGTTGAAGATTTAAAAACAAAAACTTTGGTTGGAGCTTTGGCTATTTTAGGCTTAGACTTTTTGGTGTAATAGATGTTTAGACAAGTAAAATCTGCCATATTTTGGACTTTAGTTTATAAGTTTAGGAAAAGACTAACTATAGTTGCAGTTTTATTATCAATTGTGTTGCTTTCACAATGGATATATACAGATGTAGTAGAGTATCTGCAATTAACCCAACAATTACAATATTTAAGTTTGTTGTTACCTATCAAATGGATAGTTATTTTATTTAATATTGGTTTCTCTGCTTATTTAATACTTACAATTTTTAAACCCTCTAAAGAGGAACAAAAAAATATAAAAAGAAAAGAAGAAGAGATAAAAGAGGTTAAAAAAACAAAAGAAACAATTTCAAACAAAGAACTATCAAGTAGAGAAAAAGAGTTTTTAACAAAAAAACTAAGAAACGAATCAGAGATTTTAATGGATAAATAGATTAGCACTCTATATATAAAAGTGCTAATTTTTATTGATTTTTAAGTTTTTTGAATCTAAAATTTTATTTACTTTAGTTTTATCTAAAGTTAACTTTTTTATAAAAAATAAGGAGGTTATCTTATAAAATAATAACCAAAGTCAAAAGAGCAAAATTTAGTACTCTATTTCAAAAAAGCTCTTTTGACACTTATGCTTTTATCACGTTAACTTTGTGTAAACATATATTTGATAAAATTACTCCATAAAATTAGTAGGGAAATTATATGCCACAAAAAAAAAGCTTGAAGCAAAAAATTTTAGATTATGTTTTTATCATTTCTAAGCAACCTTTGTTGCTCAAAGATTTACTTGATGCAAATAGACAACATAATGAAGGGATACATGTAGATCCATCGAAATTAGGATTTAGATTAAGACTTGCAAGAGCTTATCAAGTTTATATTTTAATTGTTCTATTAATTGTAGTACCAATATCTCTAATCACACACAAAATGCTTGCAAATATTGACCCTCATATTTCAATACTAGGTGCTATGGTTATAACTGCTGTTATTTTTATTGGATTTAATTTTTTTCAAGCAAAACTAAATGATGAAATTGCAAAATCTCAAATAAAAAAATCATGGAAACTAAGATTCCCATATTTTTCATATGATGAGTATAATTATAAAATTGAAGATATTTATCAAAAAGCTTTAAAAGAGGAGATTTCTAAAAAAGATTTAGAAAAATATATTTTGGATAATTTAGTAGAAGATTAATTAATTATTCTTTCCCTTTAAATATTAAAGCAAAAAAAAAGTAAAATGCTTATATCTCTATAGATTGGATTAGCATGAACTTTGATAAATTTACAGATGGTAACCACTTCTCAATAGGTGTAGAATTAGAGTTAAGAATCTTAAATAGATTCTCTCTTAGTTTAGAAAATGAGTATGATTATATTGTAGAGAATATTGACGAAAAATATAAAAAAAATCTTGCTTGTGAATTTCTCAATTCAATGGTTGAAATCAATACCCCAATATTTAATTATGAAAAAGATTTATTAGAATATTTAAAGCATATAATTGCCAAAATGGATAAAATTGCAAAAAAGAAATCTTTATGTCTTCAGACCAGTGGTTCGTATGCACAAGAAAATTCGAATGTAAAAGTCAATGAAAATGAAAGATATGAAGAGTTATTTGAAGAGCATCAAATATTATTGCAAAATTTTTCCATTTGTGGAACTCATATACATATTGGATTTGAAGATTTTGATAAAGCATTAAAAGCTTATAATTATTCAATATATTATCTTCCCTTATTTGTAGCTCTTAGTGCCTCATCTGTTTTTTTCAATAATACCAACTCTGGTATCCACTCTTATAGAACAAAAATCTTTGACAGGTTACCAAAAGCATCTATTCCTGACTACTTTGATAGTTTTGAAGATATGAAAAAACTATATGACATATTGTATGACTCAAAAGTTATAACAAGTGGGAAAGATATCTGGTGGGATGTTAGAATTCAACCAAAATTCAAAACTGTAGAGTTTAGAGTTTGTGATGCAATTCATGATTTTGATAGATTAGAAACAATAATCTCACTTGCAAAGGGGGTTTGTCAATTATCACAAGTAAAAAAACTTGAAAAATATCCTATGCAAATACTAAAACAAAATATGTGGAGTGCTACAAGACACTCTATGGATGGGAGTATGATTACAAATAATGGTCTAAAATCTATCAAAGAAGTTTTAAAAGAGTTAAATCAAGAGTTATTGGATTTTAAATTTATTACAAAAGAGACTTTTGATAAAAATATTATAATCATAGAAAAAGATAGTATCTCGCAAGAGATGATAAAAGTTTACAATAGAACAAAAAGTTTAAAAGAGGTTGAAAGGTTAGGTGTATTTATATGAGAGGTGTGGTAACAGCTGGTGATAAGAACTCTGCACAAGCAGGTGCTGATATTTTAAAAGAGGGAGGAAATGCTTACGATGCAGCACTTGCTGTTATGCTTGCAGCTCCCATATGTGAACCTTTGTTTACAAGCCTTGGTGGTGGAGGTTTTTTATTAGGTTTAGAAAAAGGTAAAAAACCAGAACTTTACGATTTTTTTGTGCAAGTTCCAAAAAAGAGATTGCCTGAGCCAGAGTTTTTTCCAATATATGTAGACTTTGGAGCTGCAATTCAAGAGTTTCATATAGGAGCTGGAAGTATAGCTATCCCTGGTTTAGTTGAAGGAATTTTCCAAGTTCATAAAGAGAAAGGAACTCTTCCCCTTTCAAAAATAATAGAACCAGCAGTAAAATATGCAAGAGAAGGTGTATATTTATCGAAAATGCAAGCAAGTTTTGTAAAACTTCTTGAACCTATTTTTACCTCAACAAAATCAAGTATGGATATATACTCTATGCCAAATGGAAATCTAATAGATGAAACCCACCTTTTCAAAAACCCAAACTATGCAGACTTTTTAGAAAACTTTGCCAAAGAGGGAAGTAGACTTTTTTATGAAGGGGAGGTTGCCAATGAGATAGAAAAAATCTCAAAAGAGTTTGATGGACTTATTTTAAAAGAGGATTTAAAAGAGTATAGATGTATCAAAAGAACCCCAATAGATTTTAAATACAAAGATTATGAAATAGTGACAAATCCACCACCAAGTGGAGGAGGTATCCTAATAGCCTTTACACTAAAACTACTTGAACAATATGATTTAAAAGATTTTAGAAGTTATGAATATGTAAAAGGTTTAATAGAAGCTTTTAACACCACAAGTGACTTTAGACGTGAACATGTAAATCAGTTTTTACATGATGAGAAACTAAAAGAGATTTTATCAAATGACAGACTTATTAGAAACTATTGTACAACAATGAATAGCAGACTAAATCTTTGGGGAAATACTACTCATCTATCAGTAATAGATGAATTTGGCAATGCTGTATCAGTAACCACCACAAATGGAGAAGGCTCAGGGCATGTAATATCAAGCTCTGGAATCATGCTAAATAATATGATGGGAGAAGAGGATTTAAATCCACATGGTTGGTTTGCGTGGAAAGAAGGGATAAGACTTCCTTCTATGATGGCTCCAACTGCTGTACTAAAAGATGGCTTACCAAAACTTATTTTAGGAAGTGCAGGAAGTAACCGTATCAGAAGTGCCATCACCCAAACTATTATAAATAACCTTGAATATAACATGAATCTACACGATAGTATAAATTCCCCAAGAATACACTTTGAAAAAGGTGTAGTTTGTATGGAACCATATTGTGAAGAGGCTATAAGAAAAGAGTTAGAAAAACACTACACTTTACAATATTTTGATGATTTGAATATTTTCTTTGGAGGAGTACAAGCTGTTGATGGAGAGTTAAATGGGGGATGTGATACAAGAAGGGGAGCTGCTGTTATAAAAGTGGAATAAGTTATTTAATATTTGAAATAACTTTATTTCTCCCATTTCCTTTTGCTTCATATAAAAGTTTATCTGCATAGGCAAATAGTTCTTTTTTATCTTCTATATCACTTATTTGTTGGGTATTTATACCTATTGAGATAGTTACTTTTCCATACTCTTCATTGTAAAGATGTTCTATTTTTAAGTTTTCTATATTTTCCTTTATTAAATTTGCCAACTTGTTTCCGATTGTTTTTTTATCAGATACTATTATTATTGCAAACTCTTCTCCACCTATTCTAAAACATTTATCATCTAATCGTTTTAAACTTTTTTTCATGGTATTTGCAACGGTTTTTAATACCTCATCACCTTTTTGATGCCCATAATTGTCATTATATTTTTTAAAGTTATCTATATCGACTAAAATTAATGATATATATTTTTCTTTATATAATAAATCTGAAAGTATATTTTGTAAATATATATCAAAATACCTTCTATTGAATAGTTGTGTTAAAGAGTCTTTAATAGATAAATTTATGAAAATTTTCTCTTTTGAAATTAAGTGTTTTTCCTCTTTTTTTATAAGTAAATAATAATAAATCAATAAAAGTACTAATAGAAAAAATATTATAAGTGTAATATTGATTATTAAATGCTTTAAAGAGTTATGCTTTTTTGTAAAATCTACTAATACATACATTTTACCAATTTTATTTTTATTTGCACCTATAAAATCTTTACTACTTATATAATAAAACTTTGAACTGTTATTAAACTCTTTATTGTAAATATTCTCTGTCTTATCTAAAATATTTAACAACTTTTTATTATGATTTTTTAATGATGAATCAATGATATAATGATTTTTCAACTCTTTAAAGTTTATATTTGTTTTTGAATGGCTTAACCAATCTTTATAACTATTTATATCAATTAGTTTTTTATCAACTGTAAAAACAACATCAACATTTTGAAGCTTAGATAGTTCTGGAGTAAAATAATCTATTTCTTTTCCTAGTTCTATATAGCCAATTATCTCATTTTTATAATACCAAGGGTACACAACTCTTAATGTTAAGTTATGATTAATACCAAACTCTATTCCTGCCCCAAGTTCTTTGTTTTTTATAGAATTATTCAGAGTTACTCGATTGATAAAATCATCACTTTTTTTATAATTATGTACTCTTAAAAAATTTATTTTATTTGTTCTATGAAAATAAAAATGACTTATATTAAATTTTTTTTTCCATCTATTAAAAATAGGTTTATAATAATTGTATAAGCCCTCTTTATCATCAGCTTTAAAAAGATTTATTGCTGTTGAATCCTTTGAAATTAATTTAATAAACTCTTTATATATTTTTGTATCTGTAATAAACTTTTTATCAAACTCTTTTGATGTCTTGATAAACGAGTCACTTGCCAATTCTTTGTATTCTTGACTTTGATACATATAAAATGAAAAAATAGAAATTATTGCAGTTGTAACTAAAAAAATTGATATGGGTAAAAATAGTTTTTTCATTAATCTTACGTTTGTTTCTATTATCATAAAGTACCTAAAATAATCATAATTAATATTTTTATTAAGATTAGCTTATAAATATAATCTAATTAAAAATATTAATCATATAAAAAAGATTCTAATAATCTACTTATTTTAGAAACAATCATGTATAGATATAGCTTTTTTATTCCTTTGTTTTTTAAGCTCCATATCTATATATTTTCCATCAATATCAACTTTTGATTTAAAAGCTAATGTTTGTTTTCTTTTTCCTGTTGGATTTATCTCATAGATTTCAAATCCTGCTTCGTATAAAGAGAGTCTTACATTTGTAGCTATTGAATATGTTGTTAAAACACAATCTTCACTAGTACAATTATAAATATCTTTAAAATATTCTACACTCCAAAGTTCCGTATTTACTTCACTTGAAAAAGCATCTTGATAAACTATATCTATATCTTTCAAACCTTTTATATACTCTCTCGCATCTCCTATAAAAAGATCTATAGTTATATTTTCATCTTTATATTTTTTTATAGTTATTAAAGTTTTGATTATCTCTTTTATATCTTCAAACTCCTTTGGATATTCAAAATCTATTAAAGAGTCTACAAGTTCTAAATCTAATTCTGGAGTAAAGATATTTATCTTTTTATTTAGGTTTTCTTTTTTTATATAATAGATTGTACTAAGAGTGTTATACCCTATTCCAAAACATATATCTAAAATATTTAGGTTTGTTTTTTGTTTAAAATATGAAAAAGCTGGTATTACATGTTTTTGTAAAGATTCATTTATAGCACCAGTTTTTACATCATGAAAATGTTGATTATATTTTGTGGAGTAAAGAGTTTTTGAACCATCATTTGTTGTTACAACTTTTTCTATAGTTATTCCTTTAGTTTATATCCTCATATTTATTTTTAATCTCTAAAAACTGATCTAAATTTTCTAAAAATATTCTTACTAAACTCGGATCAAAATGTTTACCTTTTTCATTTTTTAATAATTCAATAATCCTATCTAATTCCCAAGCTTTTTTATAAGGTCTCTCATGTGCCAATGCATCAAATACATCACATATTGCCGTAATTCTAGCATAAATATGTATTTCATTTCCTTTTAAACCTCTAGGATATCCTGTACCATCCCACTTTTCATGATGTTCATATGCGATTATTGATGATGCTTTTAACATCTCTCTTTTTGAGTTTTTTAATAGTTCATATCCTATTTGAGAATGAGTTTTCATCACTTCAAACTCTTCAACTGTATGTCTTGCTGGTTTATTTAATATAGAATCAGGAATACCAACTTTCCCTATATCATGCATAGGAGATGCTAATTTTATTAATTCGGCTTCTTCTTTTGCTAATCCAGATTTTAAAGCTAACAATTTTGAATATTCAGCTACCCTTTTTACATGATAACCTGTTTCTTGAGATCTAGTTTCTCCTATTTCACCCATACGATAAATTATCTCTCTTTGAGTCTCTTCGAGTTCTGTATGAAGTTCTGTAATTTGAGTAATATCATTGCGTACAACCATATACTCAATAATTTTGTCATCTTTATCTTTAATAGGTAAAACTGTAGACGTAAAATGAATCTCTTTGCCTTTTTTTGTAAAACCTTTTAATTGTCCTTTCCAAATTCCATGTTTTTTAGTTTTATTAAAAATTGCCTCAATATATTGCAACTCTATTTCTGGATGCAATAACATTGAATAATCTTTTCCAAGCAGTTCATCTTTTGTGTATTTAGTTAATTTACAAAATTGAGTATTAACATGATTGATTTTCATATCAGTACTTATTCTAATTACAATCGAACTCTTATCCATAGCATCTTCATATAGTTTTGATAAGCGTGTAACCTCATCAAACTTTTCTGAGGATATTTGGTATTGTTTTTTTAGAAACTCTTTTCTTTGTTCATGTTCAGTAATATCATGTCTAACTGCCACAAATTCTATTATCTCGTTATTTTCATCTAATATGGGATTAATTACAGTATTAACATAATATGAAGAGCCATCTTTTCTTTTATTTTTTATCTTTCCATACCATGGCTTTTTATCTATTTTTATAGTAGTCCACAAATCTTTAAATATTTCTTCTGGCATATCTGGATGTCTAATTACATTGTGTGGTTTTCCTATCAATTCCTCTTTTGAATACCCCGAAATATCTTCAAATTTATGATTCACATATTTTATTTTACCTTGAAGATCACTTATTGATACAATAGAACTTAAGTCAACAGTTTTTTTATATTCATCTAAAAGTTTTTGAAGTTTATTTTTCTTTTTCTCTAAATCTATATTTTTAATTAAAGCTCTAATATTTTCTAGTAATTCATTATTTTCTATTGGTTTTATCAAATAAGCATCAATTTTTATTTTAATACTCTCTTTTAAATATTTAGTATCATCGCGCGCTGTTAAAATTATGATTTTTGAATTGCTATTTATGCTTTTTATTTTTCTTGATAATGTCAGTCCATCCAATTTTGCTAAAGTTATATCAGTAATAATTACATGAGGTCTATACTCTTTATAAAGTTCTAAACCTTCCAAACCATCTTTTGCAATTACTAAATCTATATCATTTTCTCTACTTAATATATTAAAAATATTTTTTCTACTTATCTCTTCATCTTCTACAAATAAAACTCTTATTTTTTTACCCATCTATCTTCACACTATAGTTAAAATTAAAAAAATAATTCTATCTATAATTAGTCTCTAAAAAGTTTCTATATTTAATAATTTATTTATTTTATACTAGATAAAAACATTTATAACCCGCTACCCCACATATGAAGTTTTTTAGCTGTTATTAGATTATATTCTTCAAAAAGTTCTATATGATTGATTGCTACAAATGAGCTTTCATCTAAAAGTTGTTTTATTTCGTCCATATTGTTATTTGATTTTTTTTCCAAAACTATAATATTTGCAGAGTTTTCTAAGGCTTTGTACATTAGTTTTAAAACCTTATCTTTATTTGGACAGTACGATAATATATCACTTAAAACTATATACTCGTATTCTCTAGCTGTTGCTTTTATTCGTGCAGATTTTTCTTCCATAAACTCAATATATTCTAAATTGCCATCTAAAAAGTCTACAACCTCTTTTATTGGGGCATCTATAAATTTTGCCCCATTATTTATATGTAATACTGATATATTAGGAAAAGGTTGAAATAAATCTTTAAAAAGTTTTAACTCTTTTTCCAATTAGTTACCTAAACTTGCAAGTTTTTCATCTGATAGATAAAGCTCTTTATTGTCCATTACACCTATATCGTGATTTAAGATATCTTGTGCAATTTTTTTAGCATTTTCAAGTGAGTGCATATTGCATGTTCCACATTGATATTCATTTAATTCTGGAATATCATTTTGTGATTTTACTTTTAATACATCTTCCATAGCTTCTTTCCAAGCTTTCGCAACAGTTTTTTCATCAGGATTCCCTAATAAACTCATATAAAATCCTGTTCTGCAACCCATAGGAGATACATCAATTATTTCAACTTTATCAGAGTTTAAATGTTCTCTAATAAATCCTGCAAAAAGGTGTTCTAAAGTATGGATACCTTTTTCATCCATCATATCTTTGTTTGGTGCATAAAACCTTAAATCAAATACTGTGATAACATCTCCTGAAGGGGATTTCATAGTTTTAGCTACTCTAACAGCAGGTGCTGGCATAATTGTATGATCAACTCTAAATGAATCCAATAGTGGCATAATAGTTCCTTAATATTTTTAAAAGATTTTATCGCAAAAAAGATAAAGCAGCTATTATAAAATAAATTTAAAAATTGTTGCTTCTCAATACAACTTATGTAACCTATTTGTCAAGTTTATAATGTATAATTTAAAATAAGTAATTTTATTACCAACAAAAAGGTTTATTTTATGATGACTCAAACAGATGAACGATATAAAAGTGATTCAAGATATAAAATAATTGAAAAAACAATGAAAAAACTCAATTATGATAGAAGTGCCTTAATTGAAACATTACATACAGCTCAAGAAACATTTGGATATTTAGAGAATGAAACTCTAAAGTTTGTTGCAAGAAGACTCAAATTGCCATATTCAAAAGTTTATGGTGTTGCTACTTTTTACCATTTTTTTAGACTTAAACCGAAAGGTAAACATACTGTAGTTGTTTGCATGGGAACAGCCTGTTATATTAAAGGTGCTGATAAGATTTTGGCAAAAATGGAAGAAAAGTTTGGAATAAAAGCTGGAGAAACAACTAAAGACAATCTTTTATCATTGTTGAGTGCAAGATGTGTTGGTTCATGTTCTTTAGCCCCAATAGCAATATATGACAATAAACCAATAGGTAATTTAGAATTAGAACAATCTATAAATGCAGCAAAGGAGTTATTAAATGATTAACTCATTAGAAGAATTAAAACAATTAGCAGAAAAAAGAAGAGATTTAAATAAAAATGCCCACGAAGAATTAAGAGTTTGTATAGGAAGTTCTTGTGCAGCTTTAGGCTCTAATGAGTTTTTAAAAGATTTAACAAAACAAGTAAAAGATGTTGGACTTGATAAAAAATGTAGAGTTAAAGGAGTTGGATGTAATGGCCTTTGTGCAGAAGCTATAATGGTGTCACATTATCATAAAATTGGTGAGAGAGAATCTATTTATAGTAAAATTGATACAACGCATACAGATGAGTTTATTGATACTTTAAATACTCAAACACCTCTAAAAGATAGAAAATGTGATATTTCTCAACCTTTTTTTACAAAACAAAAAAAGATTGTATTAGAAAATGCAGGAATAATAGACCCCAATGATATTGATGATTATATAGCTCATGATGGTTATTTAGCACTTTATACTTGTTTAGAAGAGTTGACACCCCATGAGGTTATTGAAGAGATAAAACTTAGTGGTTTAAGAGGTCGTGGTGGTGGAGGTTATCCAACAGGACTTAAATGGGAAACCGTATCTAAAGTTGAAAGTGACCAAAAATATATTGTTTGTAATGGAGATGAAGGTGACCCTGGGGCTTTTATGGATAGAGCTGTAATGGAGGCAGATCCACATAAAGTTATAGAAGGTATGGCTATAGCTGGATTTGCTTGCGGCGCAAGTAAAGGTTATATTTATGTAAGAGCTGAATACCCAATAGCAGTTGAAAAACTAAATAAAGCAATTAAACAAGCTACAAAAAAAGGAATTTTAGGAACTCAAATAGCAAATAGTGGTTTCAGTTTTGATTTAGAAGTTAGATTAGGTGGTGGAGCTTTTGTTTGTGGAGAGGCTACCTCTTTAATCGCTTCAATCGAAGGAAATAGAGGAAATCCAAGACAAAAACCACCACATTTAAGTGATTATGGGCTTTGGAAGGAACCAACAGTTTTAAACAATGTAGAAACTTTTGCAAATATTGCTTCAATTATAAGAAATGGTGGAGAATGGTTTAGTAAAATAGGAACTCCTACTTCAACAGGAACTAAAGTATTCGCATTATCAGGGCATATAAAAAATACAGGACTTGTAGAAATTCCAATGGGTATAACGCTAAAAGAGTTAATTTATGATATTGGCGGAGGTCCAATAGGTAAGAAAAAATTAAAAGCTATACAAACAGGGGGACCAAGTGGTGGTTGTATCCCTGATAGTATGCTGGATATTCCTGTAGATTATGATTCATTGAAAGAGATTGGTTCAATTATGGGAAGTGGTGGACTTATCGTAATGGATGAGGATTCAAATATGGTAGAAGTAGCAAGATTTTTTATGGATTTTTGCCAAAGTGAATCTTGTGGAAAATGTGTACCATGTAGAGTTGGAACAACAGAACTTAGAGATTTGTTAGATAAATTTATTGCAAAAACTGCAACACCAAGTGATTTTGAACTATTAAAAGATTTATGTCATGTTGTAAAAGACAGTAGCCTTTGTGGACTTGGACAAACAGCACCAAACCCCGTATTAAGTACTATAAAATATTTTGAAAAAGAGTATTTGGAAGGAATTTGTAATGATTAAAGAAAAAGTTAGAGTAAAAACCTTTAAAATAGATGGTATAGATGTAACAGGAAAATCAAATTCTACTATTCTTGAAGTTGCAAATGAACATGGGATTAAAATCCCTACTTTATGTTATTTAGAAGGATTAAGTTGTGTTGGAGCTTGTAGAATGTGTCTAATTGAGACAAGTGGAAGCAACAAACTTATTCCTGCATGTACTTCAAAAATCAAAGAAGGGATGGAAGTAATCACAAATTCTGATAGATTAAAATCCCATAGAAAAATGATTTTATCTATGATATTTGCAGAAAGAACACATACTTGTAGCGTTTGTGTTTCAAATGGAAATTGTGAATTACAAGACCAAGCAATTGAATTAGGTCTTGAACATAGCCATGTTCCTTATATACATAAACAATTTGATATAGATGCTTCTCACAAAGATTATATTTATGACCCAAATAGATGTATTTTATGTACTAGATGTGTTAGGGTTTGTGATGAAGTTGAAGGAGCTCATGCACTTGATATTTTTGGACGAGGAATTGATGCAAAGATTATTCATGATATGGATGAACCTTGGAGTGAGAGTCAAAGTTGTACTAGTTGTGGAAAATGTGTGCAGGTTTGTCCAACAGGAGCTTTATTTGAAAAAGGTGTTAGTGCAACAGAGATGATAAAGAAAAAAACAATTGTTACAAATCTAATTCAAGCAAGGAAAAACAATGGATAAAATCAAAGTTGGAACAATATGGCTTGATGGATGTTCAGGGTGTCACATGTCTTTTTTAGATATGGATGAAAGATTGATTGAATTAGCACAATATATGGATGTGGTTTATAGCCCTTATGTAGATGCAAAAGATATTCCTGAAAATGTAGATTTATTTATAGTTGAAGGTGCTTTAAGTACAGATCATGATATAAAAATTATCAAAAAGATTAGAAAAAACTCTAAAAAAATATTAGCTTTAGGGGATTGTGCTATTACAGGGAATATCTCTGCTATGAAAAATCTTGCTGGTACTGATGCTGTTTTAGAAAAAGGTTATTTTGATTTAGCAGATTTTAATAAAGGTAAATATCCAGATAAAATTGTCCCTAAACTTCTTGACAAAGTAATCCCTCTAAATGAAGCAATAGACATAGACTATTTTGTACCAGGTTGCCCTACTCCTGCTGATGCTATATATGAAGTTATCAAAGGGATTATTACAGGAGTTGAAGTTGATGTTAGCAAATATACAAGATTTGGACTATAAGGGAAAAAAATGAGTAAAGAAACTATAGTTATAGAACCAGTTACTAGAATAGAAGGTCATGCTAAAATTACTATCGATTTAGATGAAAACAAAAAAGTGCAAGATGCAAGAATCCATGTAACCCAATACAGAGGTTTTGAAAAAATATGCGAAGGAAGACCTTATACGGAGATGCCTGCACTGACTGCAAGAACTTGTGGTATTTGTCCTGTTAGTCATGAAATTTCTTCATCAAAAGCTTGTGATGAACTTCTTGCTGTAAGACCTCCAAAAGCCGCTAGAAACTTAAGAAGAATAATAAATCTAGCACAAATCACCCAATCACATGCTTTAAACTTTTTTCACTTAAGTAGTCCAGATTTTCTTTATGGTTTTGATGCAAAACCTGAAGATAGAAATATTTTTAAGATGATGACTGATTATCCAGATTTGGCAAAAAAAGGTATTGCTTTAAGAGCCTTTGGACAAAAGATTATTGAAACTCTTGGGGGAAAAAGAATCCATCCAACATGGATAGTTCCAGGGGGAGTTAGCCATGCAATTACAAGTGAAACAAAAGATAAAATCTTAGCACAAATACCAGAAGCACTTGATATTGCAAAAGAGGCTTTAAATCTATTTACTTCATCATTACATAAATTTGAAAAAGAGATAAACTCATTTGCAAATTTTGAATCATTGTTTATGGGACTTGTAAATAAAAAAGGGAATCTTGAACATTATGATGGACTTCTTAGATTTATAGATTCAAATGGAAATATTTTAGAAGATAAACTTGAACCAAAAAACTATAAAGAGTTTATAGGTGAAGCAGTTGAAGAGGATAGTTATCTAAAATCTCCATACTATAAACCCCTTGGTTATCCTAAAGGTATGTATAGAGTTGGACCACTTGCCAGATTGAATGTAGTAGATGCTTGTGGTACACCACTAGCTGACGAAGAGTTTGAAAGATTTAAAAATCTAAACAACGGGAAACCAGTATTAAACTCATTTTACTACCACTATGCAAGACTTATAGAGATAATCTATTGTATAGAGAGAATTGAGCAGTTATTAAATGAACCTCAAACTTTAGAAGAAAATATTAGAGCTCATGCCAATATAAATAGAAACAGAGCAGTTGGATGTTCAGAAGCACCAAGAGGTACATTGTTTCATGATTATGAAGTAACAAATAGTGGTATAATAACTGGTGTAAATCTTATCATTGCAACAGGAAATAATAATCTTGCTATGAATGCAGGTGTAAAACAAGTAGCTCAAACTTTTGTGGATGGAAATGATATAAAGGATGGGGCATTAAATAGAGTTGAAGCTGTTATTAGATGTTTTGATCCATGTTTGAGTTGTTCAACTCATGCTTTAGGAATAGTTTCATCAAATATAGAGATTAGAGATTTTAATAAAAATATAATTGAAACAATAAAAAGGAGTTAATATAACTTATATAATTGGATATGGAAATAGTTTAAGAGGTGAAGATGGATTTGGTCTTGAAGTTGTCAAAAAACTTCAAAACTTTTCTTTGAATAATGTTAAACTTATTTCCCTATTCCAATTAACTCCTGAACTTTGCTTACAACTATTAGATGCTAAAAAGCTTATATTTATAGATGCAACATTTTCAAATGAACATCAATATACCCTTGCTTGTAGTTTAGAAAAATCTTTAAACTCTAATCTTAGTCATCATATTTCACCTTTTACAATTATTCAAACTCTTAAAACTTTATATGAAAAAGATGTGGCGTTTGAAATATATACTATATTAACTTCAAGTTTTGATTCAATAAAAAATAATCTTCACTATAACTCTTGTATAGACAAGAGTGTCAAACAAATAATCTCAACATTAAAAAAATAATAAAAATTGCTTAAGTTGTCTATACAAGTTGTAATTTTCTTGTAACTAACTGCGCTTATACTTTCACCATAAAATTTGGAGAAGTAATAAGATGACAAAAGTTTTTGATTATGAATTAATCTACAACTATATTTTAAAACTTATTGATACAGAACTTAAAGAGCATGATAGAATCCCATCTGAACATACTTTATGTAGAGATTTTAATTTATCAAGAATGACTGTAAGACAAGGGATAAATAAATTAAAAAATGAAGGCTATCTTTACTCAAGAAAAGGTAGTGGAAATTTTGTAAATCCCAAAAAGATTGTTTATAATATCTCACCTTATACAACTTTTTCAAATGAGATTTTAAAACTAAATAAAAAACCTACAATTAAACTTTTGGAATCAAAAATTATAAAAGCTGATGAAAATATAGCTAAAAAACTTTCAATAAAAGAAGCCCAAGAGATCTTATATGTAAAAAATATGAGACTTGTAGATGATGTACCATTTTTATTTGCAAAGTATTATCTAAATCTATCAATTTTACCAGATCTTGAAAATATTATAAAAGAGGTAAAATCTTTTTCAAAACTTTATACGCAACACTATAACTTAAAACCAATTAGAGATTATTCAGAGATAGATATCACCTCTACAAATTATGAATCAAAAAAACTATTTAAAGTTCAAAATGATTTACCAATAATAAAGATTTCTACAAAAACTACTGATAAAAAAACAAATAAAACTATTGATTACTGTTACTCACACTTTAGAAGTGATATGGCAAAGATTATAGTTGATTACAAGGACAAACAATGATTAAAATGAAAAAACTAACCCTTGGTTATAAAAAAGAGAAAATTTTAAAAAATGTAAACCTACATATACAAAAGGGAGAGTTTGTAAGTATTATAGGGCCTTCTGGAGCTGGAAAATCAACACTTTTAATGTCTATTGTTGGTGGTATAAAAGTATTTGAAGGAGACTTTGAAGTACTTAATTTTGATATGGAAAATATCAAAAAAAAGAACCTTGTAAAGTTAAGAGAACAAATTGGAATAATCTTTCAAGGTTATAACTTAGTTGATAGATTAACAGTATTGGACAATGTAATTAGTGGAATGTTAAAAGATATCCCAATGGCAAGAGCAATAATCAAATACTACAAAGATAAAGAGCTTACAAAAGTAAATGAACTTATGCAAATAGTTGATATTGCTAAATATTCATTTAAAAGATGTGATGAATTAAGTGGAGGACAAAGACAAAGAGTAGCAATTGCAAGAGCGCTTGCTAGCGATCCTAAAATAATCTTAGCGGATGAACCTATTTCCGCACTTGACCAAAAGAGTGCAAAAAAAGTTATGAAGATTTTAGAAAAAGTAAATAAAGAGCTAAATGTAACAATAGTAGCAAATCTTCATCACCTTGATATTGCCCAAAAATATTGTTCAAGAATTATTGGAGTAAACGATGGGAAAATCGTATTTGACGGAAAAGCTGATGAATTAACAGAAGAGATTATAGAAAAAATCTATGAAGGAGAACTTCATAAATAAAATTCTTGAAATAACTTTTACTTGATTATTTAGAAAAATAATGAAGCAAGAGTTATCTTGTATCTCGTCAAATCTGTAAGGTGAATCATTTGTATGATTGAACAAAATTAAATTCAAGGAAAAAAAATTATGAGAAGAGATTTTTTTAAAAAATTAGGTCTTGCTACATTAGCATTAACATTAGGTGCTCAAACATTAAGTGCAAATCCACAAGAATGGCCAAAAGAGGTTAATTTTGGTGTTATTCCAGTTGCTGGGACTTCAAGTGTAAAAGATACGTTTGGTGCACTTGCAAACTATTTAGAAAAAACATTAGGGGTAAAAGTAAACTTACAATCAGCAGGTGATTATGCTGGTGTTATTACTGCTATGCAACACAAACATGTTGATATTGCTTATTTTGGACCAAAATCTTATGTTGAAGCTGCAAAAAGAGCTGGTGCAGAAGCTGTTGCAACTGAAGTTGATGCAGAATCAGGTCTTCCAGGGTATAACGGAATTATTATCACTAAAAAAGGAAGTGGTCTTAAAACTTTAGCGGATATCAAAGGTAAAACATGGGCATTTACAGATTCTAACTCTACATCTGGAACTTTAGTACCAACTGTAATGTTCTCTAAAAAAGGTATCGACCCACAAAAATATTTCTCAAAAGTATTATACTCAGGTGGTCATGAAGCTTCTATTTTAGCAGTAAAAGCTGGAAAAGTTGATGCAGCATCTACTAATAACCTTGATTTTAACAGAGGTTTAGGTAAACACTGGGAAGCTGAAGATTTCAATGTACTTTGGACTTCTGATTTAATACCTGGTTCTCCAATGACTGTAAGAAAAGATCTTCCAACTTCATTTAAAATGGCTGTAAAAGGTGCATTTCTTTCTTTAAAAGATAAAAAAATCTTAGATCAAATGAAAATTGCGGGTTATGTTCCTGGAGATGATAGTTTCTATAATCCAGTAAGAGAACTTATTGAATTAAAAAAAGCTTTAAAAAATAAAAAATAATTTAATCATAAAGAAGTAGGAAACTTATTTGTTTCCTTCTTTTTTAAAATTTAGATTTAAAAAAGATAGTAGGTTTTATTGTTTTTTTTAAATGTATTAAGGAGATACCGTATGTCTATAGAGAGTTTAAAAAAGGAATCCAATCCTTTCAAAATTTATAATTTTGTTTTAATTGCTATTTTTGCATTTATCATTATACAAAGCTGGATAGATACAGAGATGAGTTTTGTAGGATTGCTTCAAGGTTGGGATAGTATGGTTTCTTATATAAGAGGAAATCCTGAGATTGAAGGAAGTTCATATTTTCCACCTGTTTTTTATAAAGATGATTTGATTACATATTTTTGGGCTATGTTAGAAACTGTTCAAATGGCAGTAATTGCCCTACTTTTATCAGTGATTATTGCAATTCCTTTATCATATATCACTTCAAGAAATATCTTAGAGGTATTAATACCTGGTAAAACTTGGGTACATAGAAGCTTGAAAAAAGCTTTATATATGTTAGGTACAACTATTGCCAATATTTTTAGATCTGTAAATGAACTTGTATGGGCTTTGATATTTGTAAGTGCAGTGGGACTTGGACCAATGGCTGGTATTTTGGCACTTGGAATTCATACAGCAGGAGTTCTTAGTAAACTTCTAAGTGAAGGAAATGAAGCTATTGATCCAGGTCCTGTTGAAGCTTTAACAAATAGTGGTGCAGGTTTTGTAAAAATCTTAGCTTTTGCTGTTGTTCCTCAAACAATGCCCCATTTTGTATCTATGGTTTTATATAGATTTGAAAGTGATGTAAGAAGTGCTTCAATCTTAGGATTTGTTGGTGCTGGTGGTATAGGATTTTATCTTTTTGATAAATTAAGAGGTTTTGAAAATGGTCATGTTTGTACTATTTTAATTTTTATTATTATCACTGTTTGGGCGCTTGATAACTTAAGTGCAATTATTAGAAAAAGGTTTATATAGATGAAAAGAGAAGAGTTAAATTATATCTTTCAACATGCAAAATTAGAAGATATAAAACAACTTCATAAAAAAATTGATAAAAAATATGGCGTTGTAGTGATAAACAAACCAACTAGCCAAACTTTATTGGTGCCTGTAAAAGACCCCATAACAAATGGTGAATTTTATGCAGGAGAAGCTTTGGTTACTTCTACAATTGTGGAAGTAAATAAACAAAAAGGTTGGTCAATGGTACAAGATGATAATGAAAAATTATCTTTATATATTGCCACAATTGATGCAGTTTTTGATTCTAAAGAGTTTAAAGATGAGATAAAAGATATTTATGAACAAACTACTAAAAAACTTGAGAAAAAAAGAAAACAACTAAACCAAAAAGTAAACTCTACTAGAGTTAGTTTTGATTTAATGTAAGGTAAAAAAATGGATAAAATTGATATTGAAGAGTTTAACAGAGAAAACTTTAGAAACCTGCTAGATACTCTATCTATGCCAGGAAATACTAAAAAATTAAATAAATTATTTGATTCATATACACTTTCACTTGCAAGTGTTTTATTGTATTCAGAAGTAAGTTATGAAAACCATACAAATGAGGATTTTTCAATTATTGATGCTATTACAAACTCTCAAAAAGAGGAAGTAAAAAAAGCAGATTATATATTTTGTAATAACCCAATTTCTATTTTGCAAGATGCAAAGAAAGGTTCATATCTAAGTCCTGAACACTCTGCAACTATTATATGTACAGTTGATAGTTTTGATGGTTTAACTTTATGTTTAAAAGGTCCTGGAATTGATATAGAAAAAAAAGAGTCTTACCCAGTAAATGAAGAGTTTGTAAAAAAGTTTAATGAAAACAATAAAGAGTTTCCATTGGGAAATGAAGTTGTATTTATAAATATACAAAGTGGAGAGGTAAAATCACTTTGTAGAACAACTAAGTTGGAGCTTATATAATGGGTTATGTAGCTATAAAAGGTGGAGAACAAGCCATAGATAACTCTTTAAATTTCTATAAAGATATTATTAAAAAGAGTGAAAATATAAAAGATGATGATATCCAAGATGGATTAAGATTTGCTGTTGACAAGATTATTAGTGAAGGTTCTTTATATAGTAAAAAATTAGCAGCAACTGCTATAAAAAGAAGTGCAGGAGATTTGTTAAATGCTGCTTTTTTTCTAAGAGCTCATAGAAGTACATGTCAAAGAATTGGAATAGCACAAACAATTGATGTAAATAAAATGAAACTTCTAAGAAGAATCTCTTCTGCATTTAAAGATATCCAAGGTGGACAAATATTAGGTGCTTCAAATGATTATGAAGTAAAACTGATTTTAAAGACTAAAAATGAAGAAGCAAAATGGGAAAGTTTTGAAGATAAAGAGTGTGTTTTAAATAGTGCTTTAACTCCTTTGAGAAAAAACAATCTTGTAAAAACAATAAAAAAAGATGAAACAATCTCAGATATTACAAGATTATTTCCAGAACCTCCATATACAAGAAGTGCAGTGATGCAAGTTTTAACGCGTGGTGAATCTGGAAGTATGCTTGGCTTTTCATATACATCTATTAGAGGATATGGGGATGTTCACCCTACAATTGGGGATTTGAGACTTGGAACTTGTGATTTAACATTTGAACATCCATTTACAAAAAAAGAGGTAAAAATAGGTGAATTAGAAGTTACCTCATGTGAGAGTGCAGGAACATTTGAAAAAGATGAAAACAATGAAGTAAAACTTACAACTGGTTTTGGTTTTTGTTTTGGTTTTAATGAAACGAAAGCAATTAGTATGAGTATTATAGATTTATCTTTATACAACAAAAAGTTTAGTGTTGGAGAAAAGGAGTTTGCTAGTGATTTTGAGATGATGATACACCATGTAGATGGAGTTGATTCTATGGGATTTACCAACCACTTTAAACTACCACACTATGTAACATTTCAAACAGATTTACAAATACTATCACGAGCTAATAAATTTGTAAAGGATAAAAAATGAGATACGCTTTTTTAGATGAAGATGCAAAAAAAGAGATAAGAAGAGCTATCTTAAAAGCTGTAGCAATACCTGGATATATTGTTTCATTTGCAAGTAGAGAGATGCCTATTGCTAGAGGTTGGGGAACAGGTGGACTTCAACTAACACTTTCACTTATCAAAGAAGATGATGTATTAAAAGTGATTGACCAAGGATGTGATGGTAGTGTAAATGCTGTAAATATGAGAAACTTTATAACTTCTGTTACAAACAATAAAACAACTTTTGATACACAAAAAGCAACGTTGATACAAACAAGACATAGGATTCCAGAGGAAGAGCTTCAAGAGGGACAAACTCTAGTTTTCCAAGTACCTATGCCTGATATTTTAGAAACAGTTGAAGCAGATACATATAAAGCAAAAATTATGCATGCAAATGAGGATTACTCAAAACTTTGGGTTTTATTGTATGAGGATACCTCTTTATATGGGGATAGTAGAATCTCAAATAGATACCCAGTAATAGTTGAAAATAGATACGCGATGGATCCAAGTCCAATACCAAAATATGATACTACTAAACTTGGGAACTCTAAAGCTTTACAACTTTTTGGAGCAGGTAGAGAGAAAAAAATCTACGCAATACCTCCATATAGTGATGTAAAACCTTTGAAATTTGAGGATAAAGAGTTTCAAGTGGAAACCTTTGAGGATAAAGTTTGTGAAAGATGTGGAAACAGTGGTGTTTTTCTTGATGAGATTTATGATGAAAACAATGAAACACACTACTACTGTAGTGATACATCATATTGTGATAAAACGCTAGAAAAGAGGAATAAATGAAAGTTTTAGAGATAAAAAACCTATCAAAAATATTTGGCAATGGCTGCCCTAAATGTTTAGAAGAAACAGGTTCATTTACAGACTCTTCTATATGCCCTCATTGCAATAGTGTTGTTGGTGTAAATCAAATAAATTTGGAGCTTAAAAAAGGTGAAATTTTAGGAATAGTTGGAGAAAGTGGTAGTGGTAAATCAACTTTATTGCAACTAATTTATCAAGACCAAAAAGCCTCAAAAGGTGAGATTTTTGTTGATAATTATTTTGATGAAAATGGAGATAAAAAAAATATTATAGATGCAAATCTAAATGATTTAAATTATCTTAGAAATAAACTTATCTCTATGATATACCAAAATCCAAGACTTGGACTAAACTATAGATTTAGTGCAGGAGGAAATATAGCTGAAAAAGTTATAGGTAGTGGAAATAAATATTATAAACAGATCAGAGAAAAAGCGGAGTTTTTTTTAGAAAAAACAGAGATTCCAGTAAGTAGAATTGATGATTATCCAGATAAATTTAGTGGTGGACAACAACAACGTATCCAAATCTCAAAAGCTCTTTCTAGTAATCCAAAACTTCTACTTTTGGATGAACCAACAACAGGACTTGACCTTTCTGTTCAAGCAAAGATTTTGGATTTGATAAAAGTTTTACAAAAAGAGATAGGTTTTTCTATGGTTATAGTTTCCCATGATTTAGGTGTAATCAAACACCTAACAGATATCACTGTTGTTATGAAAAATGGACAAATTGTGGAAAAAGGTCTTACTGATCAAATCTTAGAAGACCCACAACATCCATATACACAACTACTTGTTTCAAGTATATTGTAAGGATTAAAATGAAAAAAATTGAAATAAAAAATATCTCTAAAATGTTTACAGTACACACAAGGGGTGGACTTCAAGTACATGGTTATGAGGATATAAGTTTTGATGTAAACCAAGGGGAGTTTGTATCTTTATATGGGCCAAGTGGTATGGGAAAATCTTCTGTTTTAAAAGCAATATATAGAACCTATACAACAACAAGTGGTGATATTTTATTTTATACAAATGCAAATGAGAGTTTAAATATAGCTACAGCAGAGGAAAGTGATATTTTAGAATTACGAAAAAATCATCTTGGATATGTTTCTCAGTTTTTACAAGTTCTTCCAAGAATCAGTGCAGTTGATATTGTAGCTCAACCTTTGATTGACAAAGGAGAATCACAAGAGATTTCAAAAGAAAAAGCAAAATATATGTTGGACTATTTCAATATCAAAGAGGAGCTTTTTGATATCTCACCACTGACGTTTAGTGGAGGAGAACAACAAAGAGTAAATATAGCAAAAGGGATAATTGCTCCAAAATCTGTTTTACTTTTAGATGAACCAACTGCTTCTTTGGATAAAACAAATACTCAAAAAGTGATAGATAAACTAATAGATATTAAAAAAGATGGTATTAGTATGATTGGGATTTTCCACGATATGGATTGTATGAAACAAATAAGTGACAAGATTTATGATATGAAGGAAAAAAAATATGCAAACAATTATTAGAAGCAATAATGTTCTGATAAATGGAAATTTCCAAGGAGCAGATGTAGTTATACAAGGAGATAAAATCACAGCTATAGAACCATATAACTCTATAGATATTGCTATTGATTTAGGGGATAGAAGAGTAGTGCCTGGATTTGTAGATTTACATGGAGATGCAATAGAAAAAGAGCTTGAACCAAGACCTGGTGCAAAATTCCCAACTAAAATGGCAGTTGTAGAACTTGATAAAAAACTCTCAATGGCTGGAATTACAACAATGTATCATGCAATAGGATTTAACGATGAGGAGCTTAGTAAAGGCAGAGGAACTGAACAATCAAGAGAATTAATAGAAGAGATATATGAAGCAAATAAATCACACTTGGGAGTTGATAATCTTGTTCATGCTAGATTTGAAATCACTAGTGAAAGTTCACTTGAAACTATCAAAAATCTAATCTCTAATAAAAAAGTTGATATGTTGTCTATTATGGATCATAGCCCAGGACAAGGTCAATTCAAAACTTTAGAATCTTGGAAAAAATACCATCTAAGTGCTTATAGTATTGATGATGAAGATGTAAGTGAATATTTAGAAAAAAAACTATCTAAAGATAAAGTTGGAATAGTTGAAGACTTAGTTGCTTTTGGCATAAAACATGAAATTCCTGTGCTAAGTCATGATGATGATTGTGAGGATAAATTAAACACTTTAAAACAACTTGGAGTTACTTTTTCAGAGTTTCCTTTAAGTATAGAGGTTGCAAAAAAAGCAAAAGAGTTAAATATTAGTACAGGAATGGGTGCACCAAATGTTGTAAGAGGTGGTAGCCAAAGTGGAAATATTGCTGCACGTGAACTTGTGAAAGTTGGTGTTTGTGATTATTTATGTAGTGATTATCATCCAGCTTCACTTCTATTAAGCCCTTATAGACTAAAAGAGGATGTAAATCTACCTTTGGAAGATGGTTTTGCAATGATTAGTTCGACTCCTGCAAAATTAGCAAATTTAGAAGATAGAGGGGAATTAAAAGAGGGAAAACTTGCTGATATAGTTGTAATAGATGAATCACATTTTCCTAAAGTAGTACTTACTTTTAAAAATGGTGAAATAGTTTACAATGGAATTAGAGGATTTAAAATATAATGTACAAAATAGAAAATCTAAACAAACCATCAAAAAAGATTTTAAAAAAAGAACCCTCTATTGAACCATCAAGTATAGTTGTTGATTCACAGTTCGGAGAGTTTGTGGAAATAAGTTCATTTAACAATATCCAAGAATCTACTATTGATGATTATAGTTATACTTGTGAAAACTGCCAAATAATCTATAGCTATGTAGGAAAATTTGTAAATATAGCTTCTTACGTAAGAATAAATCCAAGCCCACACCCTATGCAAAAAGCAACACAACACCATATGCTTTATAGAAAAGAGATGTTTGGTTTTGGGCAAGATGATAGTTCATTTTTTGATTTTAGAAGATCAAGAAAAAGCCATATAGGTCATGATGTTTGGCTTGGACACAATGTGGTTATCATGGGTAATGTAACGGTAGGGAATGGAGCAGTTATAGGAAGTGGTGCAATTGTAACAAAAGATATTCCACCTTATGCTATAGCTGTTGGAAATCCAGCCCGTGTGATAAAGTATCGATTTGATGAAAAAATAATTGAAGCTTTAGAAAAAATATCTTGGTGGGATTGGAATCATGAAAAAATAAAAAACTCTTTAGAAGATTTTCATGATATAAATCTATTCATAGAAAAACATTTACAAGGTTAATCTTATGATAAAAATAGTTTTAATAGTTGGTGCCAGTGGAGTTGGAAAAGATAGTTTACTAAAATCTATAAAAAATCAATCAAATATAAACTTTGTAAAAAGATATATCACAAGACAACCAGACCAAAATGAATCAAACTATTATGTGGACAAAGAAGCTTTTAATATATTAGATAAAAAAGATTTTTTTGTATCTACTTGGCAAGCTCATGAAAACTATTATGGTATAGCCAAGTTCGATATAAAAAATGGACTAAATATAATCTCTATTTCAAGAAGTGCAATAAAAGATTTTGAAACATTATATGAAAATGTGATAACAATAAACATAACTGTTTCAAAAGATATATTAAAACAAAGATTAGAAAATAGAGGAAGAGAAACAAAAGAACAAATTGAAAAAAGATTAAATAGAAAATATGAAAATCTTAATGCTAAAAAGCTAATTGAGTTTGATAACTCAGACTCGTTAGAGAATTCATCAGAAAAATTTATAAATTTAATAAAAAGAATAGAAAATGAGTTTTAATATTGCTACTTTTAACCTTTGGAAAAACTGTGGAGATTTTCCAAATAGAATTTATGAAATACCAAATTTTTTAAACGATTTAGATTGTATCTGTTTGCAAGAGGATTTTAATTCACCTGAATTTTCAAGCTCTAAAACTATTAATAAAAAATTAAACTATCATGAGATAACTTTACCTATTAGAAAAAAACAAAGAGATAAAATCCCTAGTACATCAAACTTGACAATACTTTCAAAACATAAACCCAAAAATATAAAAGAGATTATATTTGATAAAAATAGTGAGGATGAAAGGGGAGCTTTATTTATTCAACTTGAACATAAAGGGAAAAAAATTAGTATTTTAAATACTCATTTAACCAATCTAAGTCAACATGCAAGAGTAAAGCAGATAGTTAAACTAATAAATACTATCAACTGTAAAAAAAGTGATCTGTTTTTGATTTGTGGAGATATGAATGCTACACCACCATCAAAAGAGATAAAACTTATCAAAAACTGCGGTTTCACATCTACAAATGATAAAGCTACATATAATGAAGGTTTAATTTTGGATTATATATTTTATAAAACAAATTTTAGAGTTGAAAATAAAAGTGATATCATAATAAAAAACCTAAGCGATCATCACTGCTTAAAAAATAGTTTTTTATGGTAAAAGGGAAAAAATGCAAATCAAATTTCTTGGAACTGCCAATGCTAGTGGAATTCCTGTTTTTAATTGTAACTGCCAAATATGTGAAAAATATAGAAAAGAGAAAAAATTTAATCAAAGTACCTGTGCTTATATAGAATACAATAATCAAATAATATTATTAGATGCAGGAGTTGATGAGATTTCAAATATATTTGATGGTAAAAAAATCAAAGCAATTTTTATCACCCATTTTCATGCAGATCATGTAATAGGACTTTTAAAACTACGGTACGGAACTGATAAAATAAGATGTTATCACCCAAAAGATGAAAAAGGATTTGCAGATTTATTTAAACATAAACTAGCTATTGAATATATTCAAAATACTCCTTTCGAACCAATTATTTTTAATAATATCTCTTTTACACCTATCCCTCTTAAACATTCAAAAAATACAACTGGTTATTTAATTGAATCTGAAAACAAAACGATAGCTTATCTAACTGATTGTGGAGGATTAGATAAAAGTTCATTAAACTTTTTATTAAATAAACAAATTGATGAGTGTTATATTGATGCTTGTTATGCTCCAAATTATATGGATAAAAACCATCTAAACTTCTATGATGCAACAGATATTTTAGACAAAATAAATGCAAAAAAATCTTTTTTAATTCATGCTTCACATGAAACATTAAACTACATAAAAAATAATAATATACAATTAAAATATAGCTATTTATAAAGGAGAGGAGTTTAAAAACTCCCCCTGTAAAAACATAAGTAGAAAATATATGGACGCATAAATAATATCAGTGAAAACTTTGAATAATATTAAAGATTATAGGAAGTTTAATATAATAATAAAATATTTAATATAGATAAAAAAGGGGAAGAAAGGAGTGAATATCCCCTTTTTTATGCGGTTAATTGGAATTACGATAAAATGATTTTACCATAGTTTACAATTTTGTTAATTCTTTTTTAGTATAAAAAATATACACTTTGTAATTATGGTCTAAATTTTAAATAGCTGTTTAAATAATTTGTAATTATTTTCATTAATTATTAATTAATTTTATTGTAACTATAATAATTAAATTTTAAAGGAAAATAATGATTGACTTAACTGTAGTAATAGTAGAAGATGATGAATTTTTACTAAAAAAAATAGCCAAAGTACTTTCAAGAGAAGTAAACCAAGTATTTACTTTTTCACATCCTAAAGAAGCTCTTGAAAAGATATCTGAAATAAAACCTAATATAATCATATCAGATATTAGTATGCCTGAAATGACAGGTATAGATATGTATAAAGAATTAAGAAAACTAAATCTTAATATCCCTATTATACTTGCATCAGCATTTTCCGAACCAGAATATTTTATACAAGCTATTAAATTAAAAGTTAAAAACTTTATTGTTAAACCAATCGATTTAGAAGATTTAATTGATGAATTAAAACAATTTGAACAAGAACTTTTAAATACACAAGAAACACTCAAAAGAGAAAGAATCCTTAGAATCCAGTCAAAAATGGCAGCTATGGGTGAGATGTTGGCAAATATTGCACATCAATGGAAACAACCTTTAAATACTATATCTTTATGTGCTTCAAACTTGCAAATTGAATGTGCGATGGGTAATATAATCGATGAAAAACATGTTTTATCAGAGATGACTGCTAATATTATGAATTCTGTTGATTATATGAGTACTACTATAAATGACTTTCAAAACTATCTAAAACCAAATAGATTAGAAACTTGTTTTTATATAAAAGATACTTTTAAAAAGGTTGAAAAACTAATTGTATCTCAATGCAAAACTTATGATGTTGACTTGATTGAAAATATTGATGATAGTTATTTGTGTAGCTTTCAAAATGAACTTATTCAAGTTCTTATAAATATAGAAAAAAATGCAATTGATGAATTTGCCTCACAAAAAGAGTTAGAAGAGAGAATTATTAAAATAGATGTTTCCTCAGATCAAAATGATTTAATCACAATCTCTATACATGATAATGCTGGAGGGATACCAGAAGATATTATTTCAAAAATTTTTGAACCATACTTTACTACTAAAAAAGAGTTTGGAACAGGTATTGGTTTATATATGTCTAAACAAATTGTTGAAAACCATTTAAATGGAACAATCTCTGCAAAAAATGAAGAGATAGAATATAATGGCAAAAAATATTTAGGTGCAAAATTTGAAATCAAAATAAATCATACACACTCATTATCTCCTATTCTATAATTTTGGGTAGAGTTATTATAAAATTTGAACCTTTTATTTTTTCATCATTTATAATCTCTTCCCTCTGTTCATATATAATTTCACCTTCTAAAGATTTTTCGCATATAGTTTTACATATATAAAGACCTAAACCTGTACCCATATTTTTTGTAGTAAAATATGGTTCAAAAATTCTTCTAATATTTTCTTTTGTAATCCCACCAGCCAAATCAGATATAATTATAATAATATTTTTCTTATTCTCTTTTAGATTTATTATTATCTCTTTTTGCTCTTTTAAAAGATTTTTTTGAACTTCTAATGCTTCTTTAATATTCGAAATACAGTTTATAATCACTTGTTTTAGTTGTCCCTCTTGACTTATCATAATATAGTGGTTTTTATCATCTTGTGACAACTCTTCTAATCTTTTATCATCAACTATAATTTTTAGTTTTAGACTATGGGCATTTAATTGAGGATAATACAGTTTAAGCACATCATTAATTGAATTTAATACATTGAATGATTTTAAAGGTTCATCCTTTTTAAAGAAATTCCTAAACTCATCAATTGTATCTGACATATAGTTTAATTGCTGCATCATCTCAACTTTTATCTCTTGCATATACTCTTCATCTAATTCATTATGTTTATATGCAGATATCATATCTTGTACAATAAATCCTATAGAGTTTAATGGTTGCCTCCATTGATGGGCAATTGCTCCTATCATCTCCCCCATAGAAGCTAGTTTTGATTGTTCTAATAAAAGCATCTCTCTTTGTTTTGTTTCATTTTCTAACTCTTTTATTTGTGTAATATCTTGACAAACACCAAAAAACTCAATTGGTTTATCATCTTTATAAGTAACTTTTCCTAGAGCATGTATATATTTTATTTTATCATCCACTAAAATACGATAAGTAATATCAAAAGTATTTTGTTTTTCTAATGATTTATTTACTTGCTCATTTACATAATCTCTGTCATCTTTATGAACTGTCATAATAAAATCATCATAAGTGTGATTAAAATTTTTACTTGTTTTACCAAATATTTTTTTCATATTATCTGACCATTCTAATCTAGTAGTTTTTAGATTATAAAACCAGTGTCCAATTTGTGCAATTTTTTCTGCTTCTTGAAGTTTTTCTTGAGTTATCACTTGTTTACTTATATCATCTACTGTTGCAATGAAATAATCAAACTGATTTTTATCATAATCTGAGAATACTCCTACAACAGTAAGTTTTACCCAAACTATTCTACCTGATTTTGTGATATATCTTTTTTGAATATTATAATTGCTAATCTCTTTATTCAAAACCTTCTTTACTAAACTTATATCCTTTTGTATGTCATCTTTATGGGTAATATCTTGAAAAGTTAAGTTTATCAGTTCATCATAACTATATTCAACTATCTCACAAAACTTTGAATTAATTCTCCAAAAACTTCCATCTGATAACACTAAAGCAATACCTATTGAAGTCTCACTAAAAACATTTTCAAAAAGTTTTCTACTTTTTTGCTCTTTTGATAAATTTTGAATTGTCCCTATAAAATACTGCTTTTCATCTATCTCTACTTTTGTCACTGTTAAACCAATATTTATAAAAGAACCATCTTTATGTAATCCATATAATTCTCTATTGATATTTATGATTTTACTACGCATATTTTTATCATGTTTTGCAATATATTCATCATGTTTATCATGGTGTGGTTCAGGAACTAATATATTGATATTTTCTCCTATAAGTTCAACTCTTTCATATCCAAAAATCTTTTGTGCTGATTGATTGACCTCTTGAATAATCCCATTTAAATCAATCAAAAAAATTGCATCTGATGTATTGTTTAGTATCGATTCAAGTTGTTTTTTTGTATCTTCTAAAGAAAAATTTATCTCTTTTATTTTTTTATAATTTAAGTAAAGTGTATGTAAAAAAGGTATAAGAATAAAAAATACAGCAAAAGCTATGAGTAAACCTATAATCCATGAGTAGTTAATAAATTTTATAATACTACTATTATCTCTAGGATTATATAAAACAAAAAATTTACTACCCCATAATTCTATCTCTTTTTTTTCGATTTGTGATAATATTTTCCCATTAAAATATTTATTGTATTTTACACCATTAGTATATTTACTCCATTGATACTCTTTTTTCTCATGGGTAATAAAATAGCCATTTTCATCTAAAAGATATATATCAAAAAATGATGATTTAAATATATCCTCCAAAAAAATTTTCATCTGATAATTGATAATTAAAATTGCTTTTTTCTCATTTTTTTCATAAATTGGCATTGCCAATCTCACTGTAGGATTAAAAGGTATCTCAATTTTCTTATTTTCTACATTTAAATCTAATTTTGATATACCTAACTTATCCTCTGACAGTTTTAAAAACTCTTGAAAATAGTACCTATGTTGTTTATTTTGTAATTCATTTTTCTTTTTTATTATAATTTTTTTATTGTTTTGATCTAACCTAAATAGTTCATTACCTTTTAAATCTAAGACTCTCATTTGCATGATAAAAGAATTAGCCTTTGCAAAATCAGTAAATAATCTTTCCATTTTTTTAGTCTGTTTATTTTCTAGGAAATCTATCATTTCATTGCTATAAACTAATGTATGCAAAAGATTATATCTTTCAGTATGAAAAGAGTTTAATTTTGAATAAATAGTTTCATAATGATTTGATATCTGTTCTTTAAATGAGTCTAATATGATTGTATTACTAAAATAATATGCAAGTAAAAATAAAAAAAGTGAAAGAATTAAAAAGAATATATATATAAATTTTAGTGATGTAGTTATCAATTTCATATTTTTCCCTCATTTTAAATACTTAATACTAACTAAAATAGATTTAAAAAATATAAAATGAAAAGTAGCTAGGATGGCAAGATTCGAACTTGCGAATAGTATTTTACTATTATAGAGATTTTAACAAATCTAGATCGGAAAAATCCAGACTTTGAAATCTTTTCAATCTTAACCAGAAATTTTGTTTTAGATATTTTTAGAGAGATTAAGAGGTTCAAAAGAACCCCTTAAATTTGTGTTTATTTATTTTTTTCTTGAAAATTTTTCTTTTATTCTAACTACTCCGTAGAAAAATAGTGGAATAAATAGTACACCAATAGCAACAGCAGCTAACATACCACCCACAACAGTTGTACCAATAATATGTCTACTAGAACTTCCTGCACCTGAACTTAAGGCAAGGGGTAATGTACCAACAATAAATGCTAAAGAGGTCATTACAATTGGTCTAAATCTTAATCTTGCAGCCTCAATAGTAGCATCGAATAAACTCAGTCCTGAACTTAATTTTTCCATTGCAAACTCAACAATCAAAATTGCATTTTTTGCAGATAAACCAACAAGGGTAATAAGCCCAACTTGGAAATATATATCTGCTTCTAATCCTCTTAAATAAACAGCTAATGCTGCACCGAAGATTGAGAATGGAATTGAAATAATTACAGCCATTGGAATACTCCAACTCTCATATAATGCTGCAAGAATCAAAAATACAAATAAAGCAGCGTATAAAGATGTGTAATCACCCTCTTTTTCAAGTTTTTTCTCTTGAAATGTAGTTCCTGACCAAGCTATTGTATACCCTTCAGGTAGTACAGAACTTGCAATCTCTTCTATTGCCTTAGTTGCATCACTTGAAGCAAATCCAACAGCTGGATTACCTGTAATTTTTGAAGCATTAAACATATTAAATCTTTCAATAATACTAGCACTTACTTCTCTTTTTAAAGTGATTAATTCACTAATTGGAACTAAATTATTATTACTTGATCTTACATAAATATTTTTGAAATCATCTCTATTTTCTCTATATTTAGATTCTGATTGTATATTTACATGAAATGTTCTACTATATAAGTTAAAGTCATTAATATAACCTTTTCCAAATGTTTGTTGAATCACATTAAATATAGATTGTACATCTACATTCATTGATTTTGCTTTTTCTCTATCAACCGTTAACATATATTGGGGAACATTTGTGTTTAATGTTGTTCTTACTGATGTTAATCTAGGATCAGCAGATGCTTTTGAAACAATTTCATCGGTATATTTACCTAAATCACTTATGTCTCCACCTGTTCTATCTTGAATCCACATCTCAAAACCACCTGTTGTACTCATCCCCATAATTGGAGGAGGATTCACAGGAATAACAAAAGCTTCTTTACTAGTCATCATAAATTGTCCCATTAATTGCCCTGCAATTGCTTGAGAGTTTTGATTTGGTAGAGGTCTTTCATCCCAAGGTCTAAGCATAGCAAACATTAATGCGGCATCTGTTTTATAAGCAAATGATGAAATATCTAAACCAGTAATTGCCCCCGTAGAAAGTATATCAGGATGTGCTAATAATTGTTTTTCAATTCTATTTGTAATTTTTTTAGACTCTCCTAAAGAAGTAGATGGCATCATATTTACAATTACCAGCAATACCCCTTTATCTTCTGCTGGAACCAATCCAGAAGGTGTACTTTTCATAATAGAATATGTTGCCCCCATCAATATTGCAAATAATGCTAATGAAAAGAACCATAATCTAATAGTTTGTTTTGTAATACCAATAAAAACTGTAGTTGACCAATCAAAAAAGTCATTAAATTTTCTAATTAACCAAATTGGTTCTGGCTCATGTTTTCTTAAAAAGATTGCACAAAGAGCAGGAGTTAAAGTAAGGGCAACTAAACCAGAGATTACAACGGCCATTACAATAGTAATAGCAAACTGTTTATACATAACTCCACTAAAACCGCCTGTAAGTGCAGCAGGGATAAATACTGCTGATAATACAAGAATAATAGCTACAAGTGGAGTTGTTAACTCTTTCATAGCTTCAATAGTTGCTTCTTTTACATTAAGATCTTTTGTTCTTAGATTTCTTTCAACATTTTCAATTACAATAATAGCATCATCAACAACCAATCCAATGGCTAGAATCATACCAAATAAAGTAAGTAAGTTTATGGAAAATCCAGCAGCATAAAGACCTGCAAAAGTACCAATAACCGAAACAGGAATAGCCAATACAGGGATAATTGTTGCTCTAAAGTTACCTAAAAATAGATAAATTAAAATTACAACGAAAACAATTGCTTCAAGCAATGTTTTAACAACTTCTTTAATCGACTCATCAACAAAAAGTGTTGCATCATAAGGAACTTTATATTCTAAATCTTCAGGAAACTTATGAGAAATCTCTTTTAGTTTTGCATCAAGTGCAGCAGAAACTTCAAGTGCATTTGCACCTGGTGCCAAGAAAATACCAACAGGAATCATTGGTTCTTCATTATAATTTGCAGATGTATTATGAGAATCTGCACCCAATTCAATTCTTGCAATATCTTTTAATCTTAATGTTGAACCATCTGGATTTGATCGTACTATAATATTCTCAAACTCTTTTACATTTTTTAATCTACCTTCAGTTGAAATAGAATAAGTAAAAGCTTGAATATTTTTAATTGGTTCAGCACCAACTGAACCTGTAGAGTATTGATTATTTTGACTATTAATAACCTCTCTTACATCTTTAGGAGTTAAATTATAAAATGCAAGTTTTTCTGGATCAATCCAAACTCTAATTGAGTAATCTTTAGCACCAAAAACTGTTGCATCACCAATACCTTTAATTCTTTTTATATCATCAATAACATTAACTGTTAAATAGTTTGAAATATATGTTGTATCATGTACTTGACCTTTTGATCTAAAAGCCAATACTTTAAGCATATCAGGAGATCTTTCTCTTACAGATATACCTTGTCTTTGAACCTCTTCGGGTAATTTATTAAGAGCTAATTGTACTCTGTTATTTACATCAACCTTTGCTTGTGCAACATCAGTACCTACATTAAAAATAATACTTAAAGACAATACCCCACTTGGAGATGCTGTTGATGACATATATGTCATATTATCAACACCATTTATAGCATTTTCTAATGTTGTTGCTACAGTGGAAGAGAGTGTCTGAGCATTTGCTCCAGGATATGTAGCTGTTACATTAATCTGAGGAGGAGTTACGGCAGGATACTCTTTTACAGGTAAAATATTTATGGAAATTAACCCTGCTAATATAATTAAAATAGACAATACTGTTGCAAAGATTGGTCTATTTATAAAAAAACGTGAAAACATCTATTTTCCTTACTTGTTAATTATTTTGTCGACAGCTACAGGTTTACCAGGTTTAACTCTAAAAAAGTTGTTAACAATAACTTTATCACCACTTTGAAGTGGTCCACCAATAACAATATATTTATCACCACTTTCATTTCCAATAATAACTGGTTTTACTGCTGCTACACCTTTGTTTTCAACAAAAACAACTGTTCCTAATGGATTTTGTAATAATGCTTTTTGAGGAATTGTAATTACATTTTTTTGAACAATTCCATCTAAAGTTACCCTTGCAAAATTTCCAGCCATCAATTGGTTATTCTCATTATCAACTAAAGCCCTCATCTTAACTGTAGAAGTATCTTTATCAATATTTACATCTATAAAATCCACATAACCTTTTGCTGATACAGGTTTATCATTTACATTTAATGTTACGTTAATTTTTCCATCAGCAGGGATTGTCCATAAGCCTGTTTTAATATTTTTATAATCACTTAATGGCATTGAAAAATCAATATAGACTTTTTCATTTTGTGTGATTGTTACTAATTCCATTGGAGGATTTGCTGTTACAAGATCACCTAAATCAACTTGTTTTAGTCCAACAATACCAGAAATTGGTGCTTTTACCTTTGTATAATCCAAATCAATTTGTGATTGTCTTAATTCTGCTTTTGCTAATGCTAAAGAAGCTAAAGCCTCTTCATAGGTTGATAAAGCATTATCTCTTTGTTCAGTAGTTACTGCTTTACTTTTATAAAGTTTTTTTATTCTATTCCAACTTCTAGTTGCATTATCAAGTGTTGCTTTACTCAATTGTACTGAAGCTTGTGAAGCCTCAACTTTTGCTTTGTATAAATCATCTTCTATCTTAAATAAAGAATCACCCTTATTTACTTTTGATCCCTCTTCAAATCTTTTTTCTTCCAATACTCCAAGAACTCTTGAATAAACTTTTACCTTATTTAATGCTTTTATTTGTCCAGGATATTTTAAATCGATTTTTAAATCTTTAGCTTCAGGAACAATATAAGCATCTGCTTTTGGCGCAGGCATTTTTTTTGCTGCAGGAGCAGCATCTGCTGCTAAAAGATTTGTTGAAATTGTAGTTAAAGCTAAAGCTGATACTACTAATAGACCTTTAAATTTTCTCATTTTACAAACTCCTCTAAATTTTCACCACTATAGTAAATTATATTTGCTTTTTTTATTTCTAAATCATAAAGTGCAACTTTTAATACACTTTGGGCATCATACTTTTCACTTAAAGCTTCAAGATATGATACATTATCCACTAAACCATTTTCATATTTTGCTTTTATTGTATCATATGCACTATTTGCTGCTTTTAATCCAGCTTTTGCTGATATAATTTTTAATTTTCCAATATCAAAAGATTCTTTTGCTAATTTTAAATCAACTGAAGCTTTATTTTTTTCATATTCATATTGAGATTTTAAAGCTAAATATTGTTTATATGCTGCTTGATATTCTCTACTTGTTGCCCCAAAGTCAAATATCTTCCATGAAAGATTCACTGAAGCAATATTTTGACTGTATTCATCATCATTACTAGCAAATGTACTTGAATTAAAATCTGCATCATTTCTTATATAAGTGTCATTTATATTAACAGTAGGAAGTGTTCCACTTTTTGTTGCTTTTGCTGTTGCTAATAAGGATTCCAATCTGTATTCTAAAGCTTTAATATCTGCTCTTAACTGGTTTTTATTTGAGCTATATTCAGATACAACAGAACCTTTTTCTATAGATACAGATTTTCCCACTACATATTCTAAGTTGTGAGTTATAGTTAGAATATTTAATTCAATCTCGTGTAAATCAACTTTTGCATTTTCAACTCTTGAAATAATTTTTTGTACTTCATCTTCTGTTGTAGTACCTGCATCCAAAAACCTTTTTAGTCTCACATACTGTGCTTCTAGTTGTTCTATCTCTTTTTGTTTTGCTTCTTTTTGTGCTTCAAATGATAAATAGTTAAAATAATAATTAGTTACTTGAAGAGCAATCTCATTTTTTTGATTTACTAAATCATTTTTACCTTGTTTAATTGATGCTTCATAAGAATCAAAAGTATTATACTTTTTCCCTCCATCATAGATTACATAATCTACACTACCTTGTATCTTATTACTACTATGGGGAACTGAGGCTGTTTCCTTATTTGTTCTTTGATAACTTGCACCAACACTAAATTGAGGCAAATATGAATTTTGAACACTTTTATAAGAATCTTTTATACTCTCAATACTAATTCTTGAAGAGTCAATCATCTTATTATTCTTAGATAATTCAATTAATTGAGTTAAACTTTCACCAAATAAGGCAAAAGGAACAATTAAAAGAATAGCCATGCTTTTTTTCATTTTAAATCCTTATTATCTATTTTATTAACTTTAATAATCTTATTTTTTATTATATAAAATATTATACACTCTTTAATTACATCTATTATTTTCTATTAAATCAAAGATTGTATCAATATAACTATCTATCTCTTTTTTTGAATTTGTGCTAACTTTACAAGTTAATTGAGAAATAAATACTCCTGTACCTAATAAAAAAAGCCCACTTACAAGTTTTAGAGCTTCTGGTTTTAACTCTTTTTTCTCTATTCCTTCATCAAATATAGATTTAAACCATAAATAGTATTCTTCATTATGTCTAGTGTGATAATCAATAATGTCTTTAGTTGGTTCAGACAAAGAGATTGACAAAAACTCTTTATATAAATTTCTTAATTCATCATCTTCTTCTTCGTAAAAAATTTCTAAAAAAACCTTTACCTTTTCACGAGATGATTTTACACTATTAAGTTTTTCCTCTTTTATTATATTGTGTTTTAGTATTGATAAATTTATTATTTCAAAAACTAAATCATTTTTATTAGTAAAATAATCATAGAAACTACCTTTACTAATTCCTGCAAACTTTGTAAGTTTTGATATAGAGATTTTATTTATCCCTTCTTCAATCAAGATTTGTTTACAAGAGAGTGCTATATCTTTTCTTTTTTGTATTTTATCTACTATAATTGCCAATAAAAATCCTAATTTAATAATGAATGACCGTCGGTCATTTATTTTAAAATAATACTAAAATAATATTAACAGTAGCTTAATAAAAAAAATTATTTCTAACTTATTACAGTAATTTGATGTAAAAATATTGTATAAATGAAGAGTGGATGGGGTAGCAGGATTCGAACCTGCGAATGACGGTACCAAAAACCGTTGCCTTACCACTTGGCGATACCCCAACAATATATAAAAATTTTGTAAAAAAGTGGAGCGGGAAACGAGACTCGAACTCGCGACAATCTGCTTGGAAGGCAGAGGCTCTAGCCAACTGAGCTATTCCCGCAATAGAATGTATAAAATACATTTAAAAGAGTAATTCTCTTTTGAGAAAAGAATTTTATAAAATCATTCCATAAAATAAGCTTAAATTTTAGTTGTTTCTAATCAAAAAAGCATCTCCTGAAATAATACAAACTTTTTTGCTATCTTCACTATCATGAATAATATCAACAGAAGTATTATCAGAATTTTTAACCAATAAATCTCCTGTTTCAATTGTAGTATAAGTAGATGAAGTTGAATCACAAGATACAATATTTACTCGATTTTCAATATTCGGCTCTTGATTGTTATCTTCCACACTTCCTCCACCTCCACCACAAGCACTAAGAAGAAGTGCTAGTAAGACTGTATTTAGTATAAATATTATATTTTTCATTTTCTTCCCCTTAGAATTGAATATTTTCATTTACTTGTGTTTTAGTAGATATTTCCACTAAGCCATTATTTTCTCTAACATCTACTATATTATTTGGTTCAAAAGATTTTTCTTTTATTGTTTTCAAAGTTTTTATAAAAGAGTCATCCAGACAATTAAATTTATCAAATAAAGTAGTTGTTCTACCATTTATATCTGTATTAATTTTTGCGATAACATAATAATCTAACGTTTGGCACATCTTAGTTTTTACAGAAAGATTTGTTTCTACCTCTTTTGTATCTTTTACAGTTGTTTTTGCACCTTTTATATTAAAATTTGCATAACTATCAAAACTATTAGTTTTTACTTCATGTTTGGCATTTCCATTTGGATATGCAATCACTTCTGATGAAGTATTCTCATCTAATAAAACATCTGTTTGTACCTCTCCATCATCTAAAATCTGAGTTTTAGCACCTAATAATTGTATTATTGATGAAGTTTCAAATTTATCTAATACTAGTTTATGTGTAGCCCAACCATTTGAATTTGCATCAACTCTTATATCTAAAAGTTTATTATCTACATTTGTAAATTCTAAAGTTGTAGATATTTTTGGTTTATTATTTTCATCATATATAATTTGAGTATTTGTACCTGATATATTAAATATTGCTTGAGTGATAATCTCACCAATTTTTAATTTATGTTCTGTTTTTCCTTGTTTGTTTGTTTCAACTTCAAGAGTTGTGTTATCTGATGGTTTATATGCCGTTACAACTTTATCATTTTCTATTTTTGTATTTGCACCTTCTAAATTTGATAAAGCTTTTGTTGTTTTTCCATCAACAGTTACAATATGTTCAATTTTTCCATCAAGTCTATTATTTACAATAATTTGAGTTTGTTCAACATCAACCTGAGTTGTAATAGAACCATCTTCCCCTTGGCTAGTTCTATGAATATTCTTATCATCTATACTATTTTCAACTTCCATTGTAGAACTAATTTTATTATTCTTTGTATCAGTTATATCAACTTGCACAAATCTAATATTTGAAAAATCTACATCTACTTCATCTATTGTTTCTTTTGAAGTTGTTAGTTTTACTCCTAAAAGATATGTTTGTATATCCACATATGTAATTTGATTTGTAGTTTTATCTTTAAACACTTTAGAAGCTGTTATCTCTCCTGTATCTGAATCTATTTTAAAGTTTAATCCTTCTAAAGAGTTGTTTTGTTCATTACTATTTTCTAAAGCTGTTGTAGTATCCACATCTCCACTTGTATCTATTACTACAGTTGAACCAGCTTTATTTACTGCTACAAAACTAGGAGTCTCTCCTTGTATATTTGTTATGGTTTGAATTGAACCATCACAACTTATTATACCAGTTACGTTAGTATCAACAGAATTTGTATTAGTAAATACTCCTGTATGAATCACTTGATTATTTGAATTGATTTTTATAGATGCATTTGGTATTTTCATTATAGTTGTAGTAACTACTTCATTCTCTTCGCCTTTATTTAAATAGTGTTTAGTAATCATATCACTACCATCAAATTGTATTTGAACATCATATTGACAAGTTGTTCCATCTGGATTTATATAAACTGGAGTTGATATAATCATATTATTATCAGGATTTGTTATTTCAACATCAGCACCAGGATTAGATACAAAAATGTTATGTTTTCCACCTGTTTGATTAAGATTTATATCAAGACTACCATCAGAGTTTATATCTATTTTGCTATTTGGTTCATATATATTTATTGTTGTAGAACCATCACTATTATCATTTATATCTACAGGTTTACCTATTGGTGTAGTGATTTTTGTCGTTTTTGTATCTGTTGAATCTGATACTTTTTTAAATGTTGATGATTGGGTTCCATTTCCATTATCTATTGGTGTATTTGAACCATAATCATTTTCATCTAAATAGTTTGGTATCCCATCATTATCATCATCCAATAAATATTCTACACTATCTAATTTACCATCTCCATCTGAATCTGTATCTTTATAATCAGGTATTCCATCATTATCAGTATCTCTTGGTGGAGTTTCATTTATCCCCTCTTCTATATCACTTATACCATCATTGTCATCATCAGTATCCATAATATCAGGTATTCCATCATTATCACTATCATCATTTATTGGATTTCTTAAAACTTTCAAATTAAAAGCAGCCAAAGATGCTGTAGAATCACCACTATCTTTTACACTTATTATAATATTTGAAGTTGTGCCTATATCACTATTTGTTGGTGTTCCTGACAATTCACCTGTAGTTGTATCAAAACTTGCCCAATTTGGTTTATTTGTTATACTAAAAGTTAATATATCCCCAACATCTATATCTGCTGCTATTGGAATAAACAAATATGGTTCATCTTCAATCACGGTTGTTGTTGGTGTTCCAGTTATTGTTGGTATATCATTTATATTTACTACTTCTAGATTAAAAGGATTCAATGAAGAAAATTTTTCACCATCACTTACACTTATTGTTATATCTGTTGTAATTCCTACATCACTATTTGTTGGTGTTCCTGATAAAACTCCTGTTGTAGTATCAAAATTTGCCCAAGTTGGTTTATTTAAAATTGAGTATGTTAACTTACTGTTTTCTACATCACTTGCACTTGGTTCAAAACTATATATACCATCTTGATTTATTGTTGTAAGTGGGGTACCACTTATTGATGGAGCATAATTCACATCTATTACTTCAATGCTAAATGCAGCTAAGGAAACAGTTGCATTTGCACTATCTTTCACACTTATTATTATATTTGAAGTTGTTCCTATATCACTACTTGTAGGTGTTCCTGAGAGTTTTCCTGTAGTTGTATCAAAGCTTGCCCAACTTGGTTTATTTACAATACTAAAAGTTAATATATCTCCTACATCAATATCATTTGCACTAGGTGTAAAACTATATGCTTCATTTTCATTTACACTTGTATTTGGTATTCCATTTATAGTTGGAGTATCGTTTACATTTGATACAGTTAAATCAAAAGCACTTAAAGATGTTGTGGTATCTAAACTATCTTTCACACTAATCACTATATTTAAAGTTGTTCCTATATCACTACTTGTAGGTGTTCCAGAAAGTTTTCCTGTTGTTATATCAAAACTAGCCCAGCTTGGTTTATTTGTAATGTTAAAAGTTAAAGTATCACCTACATCTATATCATTGGCTGTTGGTGTAAAACTATATGATTCATTTTCATTTACACTTGTATTTGGTGTACCATTTATTGTTGGTGCATCATTTATATTTACCACTTCAAGATTAAAACTGTTTAGTGAAGCTGCTGCATTTGCACTATCTTTTACTATTATTGTTATATTTGAAGTTATTCCTACATCACTATTTGTTGGTGTTCCAGAAAGTTTTCCTGTTGTTGTATCAAAACTCGCCCAACCAGGCTTATTTACAATACTAAATGTTAAAGTATCTCCCACGTCATTATCATTTACAGTTGGAGTGAAACTATATAAACTATCTTGATTTATTGTTGTACTTGGCGTTCCACTTATTGTTGGAGTATCATTTACATTTGATACTGTTAAATCAAAAGCAGCTAAAGATGCTGTTGCATCTAGACTATCTTTTACACTAATTACTATATTTGAAGTTGTTCCAACATCGCTATTTGTTGGTGTACCACTAAGTTTTCCTGTAGTTGTATTAAAACTTGCCCAAGAAGGTTTATTTGTAATACTAAAAGTTACACTATCACCAGTATCAACATCATTTGCACTTGGTGTAAAACTATATAAATCAGATTCATTTACGCTAGTGTTTGGTACCCCTGAGATAGTAGGAGTATCATTTTGGGATATTACATTTATAGTTATTGTTTTTGATACAGGAGTATCAACTCCATTATCAACTGTTATAGTTGCTGTTGTGTTAGCATATGTGTTATTTTTAGAAGTTAGTGTAATTATTTTTGTACCAGCATCTGCATTTGTTATATTTATAGGATTTGGTACATCATATATAGTTGTATCACTTGGTACTATTGTTATAGTTCCAGTTGATTGTGCTCCTAAATCTATATTTGTTAATGTAATATCATATGTACCAAAATCTTCACTAAGACTTATCTCCTCAGCAGAAATATTTGGAAAATCAAGTATTGCAGGTACTTCTATTTTAAACGATTTAATATCATTTAAACTTGAATCACTAACCTTTATATCGACTATTGCTATACCAAATTTATTAGCAACTGAATCTATAGTTAATACTTGATTTACTCCATCATAAACTGTAAAATCAATAGGATTTGTCCATCCTTGACTAAGAGTTATAATATTACTATTTGTAGAAGCTACTAAATTTAAGCTATCTTGATCTATATCACTTATTTGTATGTTTTTTGTAAAAGTTGCAAAATCTTCAGCTTTATTTTCATCTGTTAGATTTGTTATAATACTTGGTGCATCATTTATTGCACTCACATTGATTGTAACGGTATATGGATTACTATAATCTATCCCATCACTAACACCATATGTAAAATTTGTATAACTATTTCCAGACTCATTAGTTGTAGGAGTATATTTTAATTTTTGAAAATCTAAATCATTCTTTGAAATTGTATCATTGATATTTAATACAACTGTACCATTTTTTAAAATTCCTTTTGCAGGTAAAGATAAAATCTTAATTCCACTAAAACTATCCCCTATATCACTATCACTAAAATTAAAGTCATCTGTTATAAATGTATAAGCAGTATCTTCGTTAGTTGTAACTGCAAAATTAGATGAAGTAGGAAGAGTATTTGTAACTGTTAAATTAAATGAAGATAAAGAAGAAGTTGCATTTGAACTATCTTTTACACTAATTATTATATTTGAAGTTGTTCCTACATCACTATTTGTTGGTGTTCCTGTTAATGCTCCAGTAGTTGTATTAAAACTTGCCCATGAGGGTTTATTTGTAATACTAAAAGTCAAAGTATCCCCTACATCTACATCATTTGCTGTTGGTGTGAAGCTATAAGAATTATTCTTCTTAACTATTGTATTTGGTGTCCCACTGATTGTTGGAGCGTCATTTACACTTACAACTTGAAGATTAAAAGAACTTAATGAAGCTGTTGCATTTGAACTATCTTTTACACTAATTATTATATTTGAAGTTGTCCCTACATCACTATTTGTTGGTGTTCCTGTTAATTTACCTGTGCTTGTACTAAAACTTGCCCAACTTGGTTTATTTGTGATACTAAAGGTTAGAGTATCTCCTGAGTCTACATCATTTGCACTTGGAGTAAAGCTATATGCACTATCTTCATTTACGGTTGTTGCTGGTGTTCCACTGATTGTTGGGGCATCGTTTGTATTTGTAACTGTTAAATTAAAAGAGCTTAGTGAAACAGTGGTATTTGAACTATCTTTCACCCTTATTACTATATTTGAAGTTGTTCCCACATTTGAGTTTGTTGGTGTTCCTGACAATTTACCTGTTGTTGTATTAAAACTTGCCCAACTTGGTTTATTTGTAATACTAAAAGTTAAAGTATCTCCTGTATCATCATCATTTGCAGTTGGTGTAAAACTATAGGCGCTATCTTCTGCTACACTTGTATTTGGTGTTCCACTTATTGTTGGTGCATCGTTTATATTATTTACAAGTATTAAAACTTTTTTTGCATAAGTATTTGTACTATTATCACCACTGTTATCCAGAGTTTGGATTCTAATACTATAACTAGATTTACTCTCATAATTAGCTGATTCTTGAATATAAAGTTTAGAACCTGTGATACTAAACTTACTATTGTCAGTGTCTCCCTCTCCAGATACTAATGAATATGTATGAGTGTTAGCTGTATCTTCATCTACCGTTGTTAAATTTGCTACTAAAGCTCCTATACTATTATTTTCATTGATAATAGTGTTATCAAGTTTTACATTAGTTGGTTGGTCATTTATATTATTTACAGCAATAGTAAATGCCTCTTCATAATAAGCTCCCGCACTATCGGTCACTCTAAGCCTTATAGAGTAACTAGATTTTTGTTCAAAATTTGGTGATTGATTTATTTTTAAAGAAGTTCCACTTATTGTAAAATCACTATTATCATCTGCTCCCGTTCCACTAACTAAAGTATAAGTTGCTGTATCTCCACCATCACTATCTGTTGAACTAATTGTAGCTACAGTTGTATTTACCAATATATTTTCATCTATATTTTGACTACTTAAAGATATATCTGTTGGAGCATTATTTGATGCAACAATATTTATGGTAAAGGTCTGTGTATTAGTAGCATTTCCATCATCTACTAATAAAGTAACATTTTTACTATTTGTAGTTGCAGTAGGAGTTCCTTCTAATAAATAATTCAGACTATATTCTTCTATTGTACTATTATTATTTGTTGTATCAGAATCCCAGTTTGAAATATATATTTTTCCATCAAAAAACTCTACTGCCATAAGATCATTAAAACTATTTGGGAAACTAACAGTAGATATAGTTTGATCAGTAGAATCTATCTTTCTAACTTTTCCATTATCTCTATCTGCTATATAAAGGTTTCCAAAACCATCGATTGATACGGAACGTGGAGAATTAAGTAATGCATTCGTAGCAAGACCACCATCCCCTGTGTAATTTTTAGTATCAGAAGTACCCGCAATAAGAGTTTCTGTACTCTGTGGATTACCATTACTCATATCATAACGAACAACCGTCTCATCAAATATTCTAGCACCATATAAATAAGGTTCAGAATATGCCATACCAAAGATTTTATTATCAGTATCAGCATTAGTAAGTATAACTGAGTCTTGTGTAAAACTATCTAGATTAATTTTAACTACATTTTTATCAGTTGCTACGAATGCAGTATGTTGATCTTTAAAAACTACATCTGATGGACCATAAGTTAAACTCAAACTAGTATTAAAACTACCATCCCCATTTAACTTTACAATTTTTTTGTTACCCCAATCTGTAATATAAATATACCCATCAGGTCCTTTTTTACATGCGTAAGGGGTATTTAAGTTACTATAAAGAGTTGTGACATTTCCATTTACATCTCTTTTAAAAGCAATATTATCAACAGGGTCTGTTGAGTACATATCTCCATTGGTATCAAAATACATAAAAGAGCTTTTATTTAAAGCTGAGACAAAAGTACTATTTTCTGATACTGTGGTTGTTGAAAAATTGAGCCAAGAAGGCTTTGTAGTGGCTGTTACATTTAAAAGGTCACCATCATCATCTGAAGCAGTTATATTGTAACTGTACAAATTACCTACTGTTGCAGATACAACAGGGGTTGAAGTTATAGTTGGTGCATCATTTACATTTTGTACATTTATAGTAAAACTTTGCACACTTGTATTAGAACCATCATCCACTTGTAAAGTAACTTCATTGTTTAAAGTTCCAACATTTTCATTTGCAGGTGTTCCAGTTAATTTATAGTTTATTTGATACTCTTCTATTGTACTATTATTATTTGTTGTATCATTATCCCAATTTGAGACATAAATCTTTCCATCATAAAAATCTACAGACATCACTCTAGTAAAAGAGCTAGGAAAAGTTACTGTAGTAATTGTCCCATCTGTGTCAACTTGTCTTACTAATCCATTGTTTCTATCTGCAATATAAAGATTTCCAAAACCATCGAAGGTTAAAGAACGTGGTCCATCTAATTTTGCATCTATAGCTAGTCCACCATCACCTGTATTACCATTTAAATTATCTTGTCCTGCAACTATTTCAAATCCATTACCAAAATTATTTATATCATATTTAACAACTGTGTGATTATAAAGTCTTGCTCCATACAAATATCCATTATATATTGCTATTCCAAAATTGTAATATTCTGAGTTATCTTCAGTTCCAACCTTAGTATTATAAACTTCTTGTGCTCCATTAGAAAAATTATCTAAATCAATTTTAAAAATCCCTGTTTGTGCAGACACATATGCATCATTATTGTTTGAATCGAAAGCAATATCTCCCACAAATTCTCCAATAGAAACCTCACCTTGATAAACAAAACTACTATTTAGTTTTATTACTCTATTATTACCTGTACCACTATCTGTAATATATATATTTCCATCAGGACCAACTTTACAAGCATATGGGCTATCAAGGTGTGAGTTATCATTTCCTTCTGTATTCTCTACACCAAAAACTGTTTCAATAGTACCATTTGCTCTTCTAACAAAAGCTACTCTTCTTTCCGGGTCAGTTGAATACATATCCCCTGTAGCATTGTCAAAATACATAAATGATGTCTTATTTAAATTAGATACAAAATTTGCATTTGAAGTTGTAGTATTACTTATTAAATTAAGCCAAGAAGGTTTTGTAGTAGCTTTTAAATTTAACTTGTCATTGTCTGCATCACTTAAAGTTACATTGTAAGTATACACAGAATCTTCAGTTGCACTTGTTACAGGGCTACTTGTAATTTGTGGAGTTGCAGCATATCCATAAACGGTACAAATTAAACTCAATATTAATAATCGTAATAATTTAAACATAATTAACCTCATATATCTTAGTTCTATTTATTTTATAATAAAGTAAGTCCCAATAAAGTCTGATTTTATTATTTAATTAAATCAGGCTCAAAACTAACTTTATTTAGGTTATACTTTTATATGGATACAAAACAATTAAATAGATTAAAACAACTTAATTTACTTATAGTAGATGATAATAAAAACTATTTAGATAATATTTCAAAAGGTTTAAAAGATTTTTTCAAAACTATTCATACTGCTTCTACGTACGAAAAAGCAAAAGATAGTTTAAAATATAATCCACATATCATACTCCTTGATATAGAACTAAATGAGTCAAGCGGTATAGAACTAGCAAAATATTTAAAAACTATAAACTTCAAAGGTTTTATTATATTTGTCAGTGGCTTTTCCCAAAAAGAGTATTTATTAAGTGCTATTAAATTAGATGTTGTTGATTATATTATCAAACCCGCTACTTTGCCACTTTTACTAGAAGCTTTTGAAAAAGTATTAGAAAAGTTAGGGGATCAATTTTTTGATAAATTTATTATTGATAATAACCTATATTTTTTACAAACAACACAATCTTTAATAAATAATGATAGTGAAATCTCTTTAGGTGCAAAAGAAAGAAAGTTATTAATCCTTTTAATAAACAATATAGAAAAAGTTATTACAAAAGATGAGATTGAAAATTTCATCTGGACAAATTCATATATGACAGATAGTGCTTTAAAAAATCTTATCTTACAATTGCGTAAAAAAATTGGTAAAGATAAAATTATAAATATCCCTGGTGCAGGATGGAAACTAAAACTTAAATAATCATTTTTTAAAATTTAAAATAAATTTTACCCCTTTTTTAGTATTGCTTACCTCAATTTTCCCAAAATATCTCTCTTCTACTATTTTTTTTACTATATATAAACCTATACCTAATCCATCTTTTTTGTCAGTAACACTTTGTTCAAATATTTGTTCAATTGGAGTTAAAGATATACCACCTGCTGTATCTTTATAGATTAAAGTTAAATATTCATTTGTATCATTTAGTTTCAAAGAGATTTTTCTATTTTCAACTTTTCTTTTTATAAAAGCATCTTGAGAATTTTTTAACAAAATTATCATAATATTTACAATCTCATCTTTTAAACCGTAAATCTCATATATTGATTTATTTACATTTTCATCATATTTAAAACTTATCTGTGTACCAAAAACTACACCTTTATATATAACAATAGAATCAGTAATAGCCTTTGTTAATAAAAACTTATCTCTTCTATTTTCATTTTTATATACAGAACTAAAAGCATCTAATACCTTTGACATATAAGTTAATAACCTATTTGTATTATCAATAGATTCTTTTAATACCTCTTTATCAATAATTTGTTTGTACTCAGTTTCCACTTGTATTCTTAAAATATTTGATGATATTTCAGATAAAGGTTGTCTCCATTGGTGGGTAATCGCACCTACTAGCTCTCCCATATTTACAAGTTTTGATTGCTGTATCAGTAGCTGTTCTTTTCTTTCTTGGGATTTATTTAACTCATCAAAATTTTTAATCTCAAAATAGTTGTATGTGTATAAAAGATATGAGATAATCCAAAAAGATAATAATAAAAATATAAATCCAATATCACTAAATAATTTTTCATCTACAAAATATAAGATTATTAAACATATTGTAAAAAATATAGACCAATATATACCCTCTTTATATCCTCTAACTGAAAATACTGCAATGGGATAGGTTAATAAGATAAAAAATTCTCCCCTATTTATATTTAAAAAAACTATTCCAACTAAAAATATAAAAGAGATAGCTAAACTAAATACTCTAGAACTAATCTCATAGTTTTCCTCTTTTCTTGTTGTAAAAACTAGCATAAATAAAATACTTAAATAAATAACAAAGGAAAAGGTAATTATATAATTGTTTATATAATAAAAATAAAACAACATACAAAATGAAACTACAATTCCCAAATACAAATGTTTTTTTAATAGATTATTTTTATATTTCATATTACTACCTTATGGATATTTACAAAAACTACTATTATACTGTTTATATAGTTATTTTAAAAATTTTGTTTGAAAATTATTATATTTATCTCTTAAATGGAAGTTTTGAAAAGAATTTCAATATGAAATTCTTTAGTATAGTTTTTATTTAGAGTTTATTTGTTCTTTTATAACATTAAGTACTTTTGCAGAGATAGATATACCAGCTTTGCTACATGCATCAAAAATATTTTCATTATTTTTAATTAGTCTCATAAAAACTTTTTCTTTATCTGTTATTTTGATATCAATAATTGACATTTTAATCCTTTCGTATTTTATTTAATAATAATTGCAATTTAAAAGGGGTGAGAGATATTAAACTAGCTATATATTAATTGGTTGCGGAAGCTGGATTTGAACCAACGACCTTCGGGTTATGAGCCCGACGAGCTACCGAACTGCTCTATTCCGCGATTTTAAAGTTTTAACTGTCGAAACAGTAAGTTTTTTTGAATAGTTTTCAATAAGTAAAAAACAGCTTTTATAAGTGGTGCGGATGAGAGGACTCGAACCTCCACACCGTGAGGCACCAGATCCTAAGTCTGGCGTGTCTACCAATTTCACCACATCCGCACAAAAAAAGTCAAAAAAAAAGATCAAGTTGAATACAACTTAAATCTTAAAAAGTGGTACGCCTGACAGGATTCGAACCTGTGACCGCACGCTTAGAAGGCGTGTGCTCTATCCAGCTGAGCTACAGACGCATGTAATAAAAAAATGGGGTGGATAATGGGGCTCGAACCCACGACCCTCGGAACCACAACCCGATGCTCTAACCAACTGAGCTATATCCACCATTTATAAAAATGGTCGGGGCGAGAGGATTCGAACCTCCGGCCCCCTGGTCCCAAACCAGGTGCGCTAACCAGACTGCGCTACGCCCCGATACACTCACTTTCTTTTCAAAAAGTGGACGGAATTATACTATGTTTTTTACAATATGTCAAGGGGTTTTCTCTAAAAATAGAAATTTTTAGAGAATTTCTATTTTTAAAACTGAATAAGCCCATCAACAGGGGAACTTGCAGTTGCATATGGTTTTTTTGGAATTCTACCTGCTTTGTACCCCATACGTCCAGCTATGACTGCATGTTTCATAGCTTCTGCCATCATAATTGGGTCTTGTGCTTGTGCTATTGCTGTATTTGTTAAAACAGCTTCTGCTCCAAGTTCCATTGCAATTGCTGCATCACTAGCACATCCAACACCAGCATCAACTATCACTGGTACAGATACTGCATCTTTGATAAATGCTACATTATATCTATTTTGAATACCAAGTCCTGAGCCAATAGGAGCAGCTAAAGGCATAATTGCATCAGCTCCTGCATCTTCTAATCTTTTTGCAATAATTGGGTCATCATTTGTATATGCCATTATTGTAAACCCATCTTTTTTTAAAATTTCACAAGCTTTTATAGTCTCTATAACATCTGGATATAAAGTTTTTTGTGCATCACCAATAACTTCAAGTTTGATAAGATCAATTCCTGTTGCTTCTCTCATAAGTCTAAAAGTTGTTATAGCCTCTTCAGCTGTAAAACACCCTGCACTATTTGGTAATAATTTTACATTTGTATCTTTAAAATAATCTAATAGATTCTCTTCATTTGGATTTGTAATATTAACTCTTCTAATAGCTACTGTAATAAGTTCACTTCCACTTGCTAGTGTTGCATCTTTTGTTGTTTGAAAATCTTTATATTTTCCAGAACCAACTATTAATCTACTATTAAACTCATATTTACCAATTTTTAGAGTATCACTCATTTTATATTTTCTCCCATAAATTTTTTATAATCATTACTTACATTTTTAATATCAATAGATATAATTTCCGGAACATCATAGCTATGTAATTCTTTAATTTTGCTTTTGATTTTTTTGAAATTTTCTTTTTTTGTTTTAATGCTAAGTAACACCTCATTATCTTCACAAAACTCATCATTCCACTCATAAAAAGACAAGATTTTACTCATTTGAACACAAGCTGCAAGTTTTTTTTCAATAAGAATTTTGGCTATATTCTTAGCCTCCTGTTTATTGGCACAAGTTGTTTGTATAACTATTGGTTTCATAACTTCTTAACCTCCTCTACTAAATCAGAAGGGATTAAAGAGTAATTGTTTTTTTTATAATTATTAGCAGCAAGAGTATGGGCTAAACTTGCACTTATTGCAGCATCTAAAGGTTTATACCCTTGGGCTAATAAAGAGGCTACTAAGCCACTTAAAACATCCCCACTTCCACCTTTACTTAAAACTGCTGTACCAAAACTATTTATATATATATGTTTATTTTTACCTATTAAAACATTTGCACCTTTTAGTAATAAAACTACATTTGGGTATTTTTGACAAAATTGTTTTACATAAAGGAATCTATTGTTTTGCAATTCTTGTACATCTATATTTGCAACTTGAGAAATTTTTAATAAAGAACAAAACTCTTTTGGATGGGGAGTTAAAACAACATCTTTTTCCAAAGCTTTTAATATCACTTCTTCATGAAATAAATCAGCATCTATTATTGTAGGGATATCATTTGATAAGATCTCTTCAATCTCATGTGTTTCATAATTTCCAAGTCCCATTCCTATTGCTATTGCTGTACAATTATCTGTTATTTTATGAGTTTGCATAATATGATATGGTAAATCAACACACTCATGACATATTGCACTTACAAGTCCTGCACCAAAACCAAAAGCTGCTTTTGCTGCAATTACTCCTGCACCTTTTTTACAACCTATAACTACATTTAGATGCCCAAAACTTCCTTTATGAGAATTTTTTTTATCTCTTATTGGTAGTTTTAAATCCTCTTTATCAAGTAAGTATATATCTGAAGAGGTTTCATAAACCTCTCTTTGTAATCCAAGATTAGCTACAATTATCTCTCCCACATAATCTTTTGAAATATCAGTATAAAGTGATGTTTTAAGTGCACCCATAGTTATAGTAGTATCTGCTATAAATGCAGTTGAAGTTATTTGTCCAAAATTATTTATACCACTTGGTATATCACATGAAAGCTTATATGCTTTAATATCATTTAATCTATTTATCAAATATTGAGTTTCTTCATTTAAATCTTTATTTAATCCACTTCCAAAAAGGGAATCAACAACTAAATCACAACTATCAAACTCATCCTTCTCATAAAAAGTATATTCTTCAAGTCCAATCAATCTTGCTCTTTTTAATTGAAGTTGTGCCATATACGATTTTACTTCATTTGGAATGAAAAGTTTCACATCAAATTTTGGATATAAAAGTCTTGCAAGAGTAATTCCATCAGCTCCATTGTTTCCTACTCCACAAGCAATTAAAATAGAACTATTCTCTTCAAATCGTTCTTCAATAAAACTTGCCATCTCAAAACTTGCATGCTCCATCAACAAATCTTCTGTTAATTCAAACTTCTCATAACACCTTTTATCTAAAGAGTTAACTTCATAAAAAACTTTTTGCATAATCTCTCCTTTTATTTCTTAAACTTCCAACCCTCTTTTTGTAAAACATCTTTTATTTTATCTTTTACATCACCTTGAAGTTCAATCCATTCTTCTTTTATTGCACCACCACAAGCAAGCTTCTTCTTTAATAATTTAAGTATATCTTTTTTCTCATTTTCATTTATATAGAACCTTCCAACTAATGTTACAGGTTTACCTTTTCTTTTTTCATAGGTAAATACTAATTGATGTTGCTCTTTTGGTTTTAGTTCATTGCTACTATTTTTTTTCTTTTTATCCTCTTTTGATGTATCATATACATCTCCATCAAGTTTTGCACCCATCTCAAATATCATTTTAAAACTCCTTTTAAAATGTCCCATTTTAAAAGGGACCTATCTTATTTCACTACTTTTAGCGTCATAGCAAAGCTATAACTAAAGTAGCAAACCCTAAAGAGGTATTGAAATACCTTTATTAAAATTTCTTTATTCTTGTTTGTATATCTATTTTTTCTATAGTTGTAAAATCTTTTTGTTTATATTGTTCTACTGCTACTCTTCCAATCATAGCAGCATTGTCACTACAATATTTAAGTTCACTTAAAAAAAGTTTTGTATTACTTTTTTTGCAAAGTTCCTCTAGCTGAGTTCTTAATCTTATATTTGCACTAGCACCACCAACAATTGCTAAGTTTTTAGGAACTTTTGTTTTAAAAAGTTTTTTTATCTTTTGCATGATATGAGCTACTGCTGTTTTTTCAAAACTTGCACAAATATCACAAATATCTTGCTCTTTTAAACCATCTTTTTCCAACTTTTCAACTTCTAATCTAACTGCATTTTTAAGACCACTATAACTAAACTCTATCTTTGGACTTTGTCTTAATGGCACTGGAAGATCAAACTTATTTTCATCCCCTATTAAGCCTTTTTCTTGAACAATTGGACCACCAGGATATCCAAGGTTCATCATCTTTGCAACTTTATCGAAGCTTTCTCCAAAACTATCATCTAAAGTTGTAGCTATTAACTTCATATTTGTTAATGAATTTGCTTCTATAATCTGAGTATGTCCACCGGATACAAGTAAAATTGTCATAGGAAAGACCTCATCTTTTTCAATAAAAAGTGAATAAATATGACCTTTAAGATGGTTTACAGCTATTAGAGGAAGGTTTAAACTAAGACTTAAAGCCTTTGCCATAGTAACACCTTCCATAAGTGTAACAGATAACCCTGGAGCATTTGTAACAGCTATTGCTTTAAGTTTTGGGAAATACTCTTTACACTCTTCAAGAATCTTAGGTAAAGCTTCCACATGTAATCTTGCAGCAAGCTCTGGAACAACGCCACCATAAACAGAGTGTTGTAACTCTTGAGATATTTTTTTATGATAGATTAATTTGTTTGTTTCAATCTGGGTGATAGCAATAGAGCTATCATCACATGAACTCTCAATACTAAGGATCATCTATCTATTTTCCTCACACTCATCTTCTCTATTTACCCAATCAAGTGCACAATCAAGTTTTCCATATCCAGAAGCTGCATTTATATGTCCTGCATCCTCTAATATTTTCATACCGATATTTAATTTTGATTGTAACCTTATAGCTTCTTCGACATTTATATATGGGTCATTTGTTGATGTTGCCATTATTATCTCTTTTGCTTTTAAATCTTTGGGAATAGGATATGGGAAAAAAGTTTTTGCAGTTTCTAACTCTTTGTCTCTTACAGGAGCAACTAACATAAGTTTATCAAGTTTTATATCAAGTTCTTCACATAAATGAAACCATAACAAGTTTGCCAAAGAGTGACAAACCACTACAGTTGGTTTAAAATGTTCAAGCTCTTTTTTTACAAAAGTTTTCCACTCATTTAAATCTGGATTATCTCTAGAAGGTAAACTAGGGAAAGACACTGGTGTATTTTGTTTTATTAAATCCCTTGCTAAGTGTGCTTGCCAATGAGGATAATCACTTCCTCCCAGTCCATGTAAAACCAAAACCCTTTTATTTTTCATCTACTTCATACTCCTTACACATCTAAATAGTTTCTTTTTATGCCTACTGTCATAATATGGTGTACCACTTACAAAATACATATAATCTGCATAGAACCAAAATGTTCTCCAATGTGCTTTAACGGCCCAATATCCATCAGGTAAATTAAATCTAAATGCTCGATTTATATAAGTCTTTTCATTTTTTTTATTTACTATTAAAATATATTCTTCAATATCAGGTAATCTCCAATTTGAATACCCAGCATGTTTTAACTTTTTGCAATAGGCATCTGCATCTTCATGGTTTAATCTAAGCTTGACATTCATAACATCATCAACCCACATTAGATTATTTTGTGTATCTATTACAACTTTTAAATTTGAATCTCTTTTTAAATTTGCTGAAAATAGAAAATTAAAAAGCATTAAACACAGGAATAAATATCTCATCATTTATCCTTTATTTTATATTTTCCTTGTTGTAAACTATTTTTTACACTTTTATTATCTTCAATCATCTCTATTGTTATATTATACTCTTCTTTGAAAACTAATCCAACAAGTTGTTTACATTTTTTATCATTTTTTTCATTATATTTTGAGTGTTCTTTCCACTCATCAAATTTTTTCTCATATAAATCCACAATATTTTTTTCAAATTTTGTTCTTGTATATATTAGAAAAACTACTAAAATTAAAAGGATTAGAAAAGGGATAAGTAACTCAAAGCTCACAATATTGCCTTACTTCTTTATCAATTTCAAAAATATCTTCCACTGTTGTTGCTTTTGCATTATTAAATTTATTTAATGCTTCTAAACTTATTTTTGATATGTCTAAAAATCCAATTTGTGATTTTAAAAACTTATCCACTGCAACCTCATTTGCAGCATTTAAAACCACTCCTAAATCAAGGTTGTTAAGTATTTCATCTTTTACTTCCCAAATAGGATATCTATCTTTTTGTATTTTTCTAAACTCTAAATTAGCTACTTCTAACAAGTCCACTGGTTTTAATATCTCTTCATCACAACGACCAAGTATTGCATAAGCAATTGGTAACTGCATAGAAGCATTTGCAATATGAGCAGTCGTACTTCCATCTGTAAAATTAACTAAAGCATGAATCAATGATTTTGTTTCAATTATAGCATCAAGTTTTTTTATATCAAAAAGCCACGCAGCTTCAACTAATTCAAACATCTTATTTGTCATAGTTGCACTATCTATAGTGATTTTATTCCCCATAGACCAATTAGGATGATTTAGTGCCTCTTTGATGGATACATTTTTAAGTTGTTCAATATCATAATCTCTAAATGAACCCCCACTAGCAGTAACTATCATTGAATCTATTTTTCTATCTTGCAATAAATACCATAACCCAAAATGTTCACTATCTATTGGTTTTAGTTTAGTTTGGTCTATAAACTTACCAGCTACTACCAATGATTCCTTATTTGCTAAAGCTATTTTTTTTCCACATTCAATAGCTTTTAAAGTTGGTTTTAAACCTAAAAATCCAACTAAAGAGTTTACTACTGTTTGTGAATTTGAGTTTTCAATTACATTTAGTATCGCTTCTTCACCAAAAGATACATCAGAGTGGTTTACCTTATATAAATCTTCTTTATTTGCAATAACTACTTTTTTGGGATTGAACTCTTTTATTTGTTCATTTAAAATTGCTATATTTGTTCCAGCAACTAAAACCTCTACATTTAGATTAAATTTTCTTGCTATATTTAGAGTGTTAACTCCAATAGAGCCTGTGCTTCCTAATACTATCACATCACAGCTCGTAAAATAACTAACATAAGAACACCACCAAAAAGGTAACCGTCAGTCCTATCTAAAATACCCCCATGACCTGGCAAAATATTTCCACTATCTTTTACATCAGCTTCTCTTTTTAAGAAGCTTTCAAATAAATCTCCAAATACAGAAGCTAGTGCAACTACAATAGAAATAACAATGCTTCCAAAAATAGATATATTATCAATTGCAAAAATTACACCTAGAATTGTCGCAACTATAACTCCTCCAATAACACCTTCAATTGTTTTATTAGGACTTGTTTCACAAAACTTTGTTTTTCCTATTGCACGACCTGTAAAATATGCTCCAACATCTGCACCTGCAACTATTACTAACAACCACAATAATGAGAATACTGTATATTCATTGTATAAAGCTAATAAAAATAAAAAAGAAGCAGTAGGATAGAAAAGTACCATAAACAATTTTTTGTCTAAGTTTTTAGTATAAGCTAGAACAGAACCATAAACTATGGCAAGAACAAAAATCAAATCTTCAGGAGATGGATAAAAATAAGCACAAAACCATAAAACACCACTATATAAATAAACTTGATCACTTTTCATTTTATACAATTTCATTGATTCATTGATAGATATTACAAGTAAAGCTCCAAAGAGAAGCCACATAATAAAAAATGAGTCAAGATATCCGATGATTAAAACTGCTAAAATAAGTACAATACCAGTCTTTATCCTTGTTGAACTTGATTTGATTATTTCTGTCATATTAATTCCAAAATTTAGTATTAAGATTGATTATACAAAAACTTGGCTTTTTTTATTATTTTATCAAATTCTAACACTTATTGTAGTGTATGGATTATATAAAACATTTGCCCCATTTTGGATTTTTACATTTCTTCTTTGTGTATAATCAATCAAATAGTTTCCACTATGATCCGTTGAAAATTTTGCACATAATGAAGCTGCTTTTTCAATCACATTTTCTGGAATTGTTTTTTTACTATTTTGTACTATTACATGGCATGAGGGAGCATCTTTTAAATGAAACCAAAAATCACTTGCTTTACTGTTTTCAAGCAAATATATATTTTCCCTTTCACTTGTTCCTAACATAATTTTATAACCACTAAAAAAGAAGCTCTCATAGTTTTGTGCTTTTTTAACTTTTGCTTGATTTTTTTGTTTTTTTGGATATAAGAACTCTATCTCATCAATACTATTTGAATCCTCTATATTTTTTATCATTCGTTTTAAAAATTCAATTTTTTCTTCTAGATTATCTTTTTCAATCTTTATGTTATTTGCTTTATGTTTTGCTCTTTTTGCTTTTTTAAATAATTCATTTGAAAAAGTTGATGCAGCAACTAAATGGTTTAATTCTATTTCAATCTCTTTACCTGAATAATCAAATACTTTTAATACCTTTTGATAAGGTTTAATTTGATGCAAATTTGCTAAAATTAAATTTGCTTTTTCATATAAGCTATTTGATTCATCTTCTAATTCCTCTTTTTTAGGTAAGCCCTTATATGTAGTTTGTAATTTTTTTAGCTTTTTTGTAAGTTGAGAGATTTTTTGTTTTTTATAATTTGAAAGATTTTTCTTTTCAATCTCTTCATAAATTTCATATAAAAAATCTTCAATATTTTCTATTTTTTCTATTTTAGGAACAAAACTTTGTTTTGGTATCTCATCTAATTTTATTCCAACTTTTACCACTCTACTTGAAGAATCTTCATCGATATGTCTTAATGCTTCTAATATAATTCTATTTTCATCAAGAATTATTATATTTGTATATTTTCCTGTAAACTCCAGTTGTAAAATTGAAGTAAGTTTTTTATAAGAAGATGAAGAACTTACTTTTATATTAATTATTTTATCATCATTATATAACTCGATATTTTCTATTTTTGAGTTAGTAAATCTTTTTTGTAAAACTACATCAAAAGGAGCATTGAAATCTCTTTTTGATTGAGTATCCCCATTTTTCTTATATACTAAGCTATTTCCTTTTGATAAATCAAAATAGACTTTGTTTGAATTATTAAATTCTATTATAATTGTATTTATATCAATTCTTTTAATAAGCTTTATATTTTGGGCTTTCTCATTTAAATAATTAATTATTTCTTTTAGGATAAAGTATTTCATGTTTTATTCACTTTTATTATTAAAATTTATAAGATATTTTTTATATTGATGTGTTATAATTATTATATCAGAATATAGATTAGGAGAGATATAATGATAAAATTATTAAAAATTGCAATGGCTACTGGACTAGTTTTAGGTATTGCAACGACTACTGCATCAGCAGATCCTGTAAAAGGACAAAAACTATTTATTAAAAAGTTTAAATCTGCTTGTGGTTTCAATGGTGCTAAATTTGCAGCAAAACATTCTCAGGATGAGTGGGAAACTATTATGAATAATGGTAAATTCAAAGATGAATTAATCAAAATTTGTCCAAACGTTAAACCAGAAGATGTAAAAGATAAATGGATTCAACATATTTATGATTTCTCATATGAATATGCAAATGATTCAGGAAATGTTCCATCTTGTTAATTTTTTATATTAGGGTTTCTAAACCCTAATATTAGACTTTCTTATAATTATTTTAATACAGATTTATAATATTTTTGAATATTTGAATTTGTTGTGAATCTCTATTCAAATTTTATACATTCTTAATCTTAATAGGATTAAAATTTTACAATACACATACACACAAAAGGATATACAATGAAAAAGTCATTAATAAGTTTATTGACTTCTACTGCCGTTTGTTCTTCACTTTTTGCAGGAACTATTTCAAATGAAGAGATGATGAAACAAATTGAAGCTTTAAAAGCTCAAATTACAGCATTAGAAAATAAACTTAATCAAACACAAGGTGGTAGTGATACAACTGATGCAAGATTTAAAAAGCTTGAAAAAAAAGTTGCTAAAAACTATGAAAAAATAAATGATGTAAAAGCTCATGATTCAAATGACAATATTAAATGGGATGTTGACTTTAGAACACAAATTGATAATATTCAATATAAACATGCGTCAGGTGCAAAATCAAAAAACAATGCATTTATGTCAAATAGACTATTATTAGGTATGGCTTACCAAGCAGATAAAAACTCAATCTTCCAAGGGTTATTATCTTATAATAAAGCTTATGGAGATACAGCAAACCATTCTCAATCAAATACAAATCCAGGTTATGCAGACTTTGACTGGTTAACAAATGAAAATGCTACAGATAACACTGTAAAAGTAAAAGAAGCATATTGGTTATATAAAAATGAGGCACTATTTGGAAACAAAAATATCCCTTGGGCAGTTTCTGTTGGTAGAAGACCATCAACTGATGGTTTAGGAATCAACTTAAGAGCTGACCAACCAAGAAAATCTCCTTTATCACATACAGTAAATGTTGAATTTGATGGAATTAGTGCAAAATTTGATTTAGATAAAGTTACAGGTGTATCTGGAATGTGGTGGAAATTTTGTGCAGGTAGAGGTTTATCAAATGCAAAACCAAGATTTCAATTTGATGGTACAGATTACGCAAATGATGATACAAAAAATCCAAACATAGATATGGCAGGGTTTATTTTTGTACCATACGATGATGGGCAATACTCAGTTCATACAAACTATGCAAGAGCATGGAACTTGATAGGATATACAGGTTCTCAACTTATGTCTTATAATATGGCTATGATGTCTGCAACTACTCCTTCACAACAAATGGATGCTTATGGCAATTTATCTTTCCAAGATGTTGGAGATATTGATTTAGCTACAGTTATGTTTAAAGTAGATGGTATTGGTGATGGAATCTCTGATTATTTAGATAATACAGTAGTATTTGCATCTGCAGCTATGTCAAAAACACACCCTAATGCATTAGGTATGTTAGGTTCAACTGATTCTGAAACAGGTCATTCATTTTGGTTAGGAGTAAATGCTCCATGTCCAATAAGCCCAGATGATTCAAGAATTGGTATAGAATGGAACAAAGGTAGTAAATATTGGAGATCTATGACATATGGTGAAGATACTATGGCTGGTTCTAAAATTGCAGCACGTGGTACTGCATGGGAGATTTATAGAAATCAAAAAATCACTAATGCTTTAAGTTTTGGACTAAGTTACACTTATATCAAATATGATTATACAGGAAGTAATTCATTCTTTGGAGCAGAAGGTGCACCTATGACTATAAGTCAAGCTGTAGCAATGGGACAAGACCCAGTAAAAGAAGCTCAAGATATAAAAGCATATATGAGATATAGATTTTAATAAAAGGAGAGCTTAGACTCTCTTTTTATTGTTTAAAAAAGAAAAGTTATCAACTCTATAGATTATTTTTTCTGCTATTTCAATCATAGAGATATTTAGTTTTTTAAAACTTTCATCTTCAATATTTATTAATAATTTATCATATACATTTCCATATGGATAGATTGTAAAATATATATATCTTTTAGATTTACTCTCTTTGTCCAATTCTTTAAACCATACAGCAAGTAACGAAAAATATAACATAGCCGGATTAAAAGCAGTTCCTTCTTTTAATTCCAAAGATAATTGTGTATTTATAAAATCATAAGTATCTAATATTGCTCTGATTCTATAATGATTTGAATTTTTAATATAATATTCATTTGGGAATGTACAATTTACCATTTGTTTGTACATATCTTCTGATATTTTAGTTATATATTGATTTATCTCTTCGTCAATATCAAAGAAATTTTCTTCTTTATCTTTATAAGAAGATATTAAATCCTTGCAAAATAGTAGTATGGCTTCCGTTTTTATTTGTGATAAATTTAAAATCATGATTTATTTTAACAAATTTTTTTAAAAAATAACATTCAATAAATAAAAAATGAAACACAAATTACTAAATAGTATATTTTTTATTAAAGTATAAGAACAAATTTAAGTACATTTGCGATAAAATGTAAGAATTTTAAACAATTTTTATATAAAAAACACTATGAAAAGGAAATTATTGGAACCAATTGGTATTTTGAAAGATGGTCAAATCTATGACCTTCAAACTGCAGAGGCTTTAAACTTAAGTGGAGATGAGATTAAAGCTGATAACTCGCCCCAATCTCTAGAGATACTTCGACACTCTTGTGCTCACTTAATGGCTCAAGCAATAAAAGAGCTTTATCCAGAAGCAAAATTCTTTGTTGGACCAGTTGTAAAAGAAGGATTTTATTACGATTTTAAAGTAACTGAAAAAATCTCAGATGAAGATCTTCCTAAAATAGAAAAGAAGATGAAAGAACTGGCAAATACAAGGCTAAATATAGAAAGATATGAAGCTACGAGAGAAGAGATAGAAGAAAAATTTGCAAATGATGAACTAAAACAAGCAGTATTAAGTAATATCAAAGATGATACACTAACACTTTATAAACAAGGAGACTTTGAAGATTTATGTAGAGGTCCACACGTACCAAATACAAGAATGATTAGAAGTTTTAAACTTACGCGTGTTGCTGGTGCATACCTTGGTGGTGATGAAAAAAATGAAATGATTACCAGAATCTATGGTATCGCATTTTTTGATAAAAAAGAATTAAACGATTATATAAAAATGCTTGAAGAAGCTAAAAAGAGAGATCATAGAAAACTTGGTACAGAACTTGAACTATTTACATTTAGTGATGAACTAGGAGCTGGACTTCCTATGTGGTTGCCAAATGGTGCAAGACTTAGATCAAAATTAGAGCATATTTTATACCATGCACACAGAATTAGAGGTTATGAACCTGTACGTGGTCCTGAAATTTTAAAGTCTGAGATGTGGAAAATATCTGGACATTATGCTAACTATAAAGAAAATATGTATTTTACTACTATTGATGAACAAGAGTATGGTATCAAACCTATGAACTGTGTTGGACATATTCAAATTTTCAAAAGCTCTTTAGTTTCATATAAAGATTTACCAAAAAAACTTTTTGAATATGGTGTAGTTCATAGACATGAGATGAGTGGAGCTATGCATGGATTATTTAGAGTAAGAGAGTTTACTCAAGATGATGCACATATTTTCTGTACACAAAACCAAATAAAAGAAGTAATCTTTGAAGTTTTAGAATTTGTTGATGCCTTATTAAAACTATTTGATTTCAAATATGAAATTGAAGTTTCAACAAAACCAGAAAAAGCTATCGGTGATGATGAGTTTTGGGAGAAAACTACAAAAGGTATTATGGATGCACTAGATGAAAATAATATCTCATATGGTATTGATGAGGGTGGAGGAGCATTTTATGGTCCAAAAATTGATATCAAGATCCTTGATGCTATTGGAAGAAAATGGCAATGTGGAACAGTACAAGTAGATATGAACTTACCTTCTAGATTTAATGCTGAGTTTATCAATGATAAAGGTGAAAAAGAGCAACCTGTTATGATTCACAGAGCCATTTTAGGTTCTTTTGAGAGATTTATAGGTATATTAACAGAACATTGTGCTGGGGAATTTCCATTTGCTATTGCACCTACTCAAGTTATTTTTGTGCCAATTGCAGATACACATGTTGATTATGCAAAAGAATTAGAAAAAGAACTATTAGAGAATGGAATGGATTCAAAAGTTTTCAATATGAATGAAAGTTTAAATAAAAGAATCAGAATGGCAGAAAAACAAAGAGTTCCAATGATTGTAGTAATTGGTGATGAAGAAGTTCAAAACCAAACTATTGCATTAAGAGATAGAAGAAAAAGAGAACAGTCTAATATGAGTAAAGTTGAGTTCTTTACAATGTTAAATGAATTAAAAGCAGGGAGTAAAATTTGAGTAGAGACAAGAAAAAAAATGAAGTGATAATGAATGAAGATATCACTGTAAAAGAAGTTAGGTGTATGAATGATGATGGAACAAATTATGGAATTATTTCAACACGAGATGCACAAGCAACAGCAGATGAATTAGGACTTGATTTAGTTTTAATAGCACCAGAGGCTAATCCACCAGTTGCAAAAATTATGGATTATGGTAAATTTAGATACCAACAAGAAAAAAAGAAAAAAGATGCTAGAAAAAAACAAAAAGTTATAGTAATAAAAGAAGTAAAATTTTCTGTTAAAATTGCAGAAAATGATATTAACTATAAAGTTAAACATATTATTGAATTCCTTGAAAAAGGTTTCCATGTAAAATGTAGAGTATTCTTAAAAGGAAGAGAGATGGCTCATCCTGAAGGTGGTGTAGAAGTACTTGAAAGAGTATGGCCAATGATTGAAGAGTATGCTACAAGAGATTCTGAACCTAAACAAGAAGGAAGATTTGTAAATATGAATGTTGTTCCAAAAAACGAGCATCATAAAAACTAAACCTAAAATCTTTTATAAAGAAAAGAGTCTCTACCTCTTTTCTTCTCCCCTTTTCTAACTTTATTTAAACTTTATTAAAGCTATTTTTAAGTAAAATCTCAAACTTTTTCATAAAATAAAATGGAAATGCAAATTTATTAGAAAGGAATCCACGATGCCAAAGATGAAATCAGTTAGTGGTGCTTTAAAAAGATTTAAAGTAAAAAAGAATGGTTCTATTAAAAGAGGATCAGCTTTTAGAAGCCACATCTTAACTAAAAAATCGCAAAAAAGAAAAAGAGACCTTAGAGGTCCTCAAACAGTTGCAGAAGTAGATACAACTAGAGTAAAAAGAATGTTAAACAAAGCATAATTAACAAAAGTTAATTATATAGTCCCTCCACAAAAGTGGACAAGTTCGATTAAACAATCGACACCTATTAAAAAAAATATGGTAAAGAAAGGAAAAATATGCCTAGAGTTAAAACTGGTGTAGTAAGAAGAAGAAGACATAAAAAAGTTTTAAAAGCTGCTAGAGGTTTTTATAGCGGTAGAAGTAAACACTTTAGAAAAGCGAAAGAGCAATTAGAACACTCTTTAGTATACGCTTATAGAGATAGAAAACAGAAAAAAAGAGATATTAGAAAGCTTTGGATCATCAGAATCAATGCTGCTTGTAGATTAAACGATATTAACTATTCAAGATTTATGAATGGTCTTAAATTAGCTAATATTGAATTAGATAGAAAAATCTTAGCTGATATGGCTATGAATGATGCAGAAGGTTTTGCAACATTAGTAGTTTCAGCTAAAAATGCATTAGCAGCATAATTTATAATAAATTTGCAAAATAAAAAAGGGTTTGAAGTTTAGGCTTCAAACCCTTTTTTTTTGATTTTTTTGAGGACATTGAGGTTTAATTATACTCAAATAGTTTTAGATTGTTTCAATTGTATGCAGTTGTCTTGTAGAGCAAGGCTCTCCGCTTTCTCACTTTTTTGCCTGCAAGCAGGATTACATGTTGTAAAAAGTAAGACCTGTGTTTACACTCTCTTTGAGAAAAAGC
>JBNKRE010000014.1:0-79632 GCA_050296315.1 Halarcobacter sp. | reverse complement strand
AACAATACAGATTTACAATCACAGATTAAACAAGAGTTAAAAGAGTTAGCTAGAGGGTTTGTGATTTATTCTAAATCCACTTACTAATAAAAATCTAAAGTGAGGATAATCTCACTTTAGTATAAAAGTCATCAAGGTATTTTATGAAAGATAATTTATCAAAAGAGAATGAAAATTATAAAAAAATCAAAAAAGTTATAAGATATATTGATGAAAACTTCAAAGACCAACCAACCATTGATGAAATCTCCCAATATATAGGTATGAGTAAATACCATCTAATAAGAGTATTTAAAGAGTATGTGGGAGTTACCCCTATACAGTTTTTACAATCTGTTACTTTAAATTATGCAAAAGAACATCTAAAAGAATCCAAATCAATCCTTGATAGTTCACTTGAGATGGGACTTTCAAGTTCAAGTAGACTTCATGATTTATTTGTAAATATTATTGGAGTTACTCCCAAAGAGTATAAAGAATTTGGTAAAAATGTAGATATAACTTATGGATATGGTTCTACACCTTTTGGAGAAGCTTTAATTGGTTTTACTAAAAGAGGGGTTTGTTATCTTGGATTTGTAGATGACAATAAAGAGCAAATATTTAACAGATTCAAAGAGATTTGGGCAAAAGCAAATCTAATAGAAGACACACAAAAAGCAATAGAGTATTTAGATAAAATCTTTGTAAAAAAAGAGAAGTTTGATTTGTTTGTAAAAGGAACAAATTTTCAAATAAATATTTGGAAAGCATTACTAAATATCCCAAGTGGCACAATAGCAACATATCAAGATATAGCAAACAGTATAAATAAACCAAAAGCAGTAAGAGCAGTTGCAAGTGCAATTGGTTCAAATCATATAGGATTTTTAATCCCTTGCCATAGAGTTTTAGCAAAATCAGGAGCTATGAGTGGTTATAGATGGGGAGTAGAAAGAAAGAAAATCTTAGTTGCCTATGAAGCTATAAAAAAGTAGGCTATTAAAAAATAGCCTTTTATTCATCCCCTTTTATTCTATGAACCAGTGCATATAAAACTGGAAGATATATAAGATTTAGTACCGTTCCCCAAAGTAATCCAAACCCTAAAGCAATAGCAATAGGCTGGAAAATCACAGCTTGACCTGTTGGGAAAAATATAAGTGAACTCATACCTATCAAAGTTGTAACAGTAGTTATAATAATAGGTCTAAACCTTTTTATAGCTCTATAAAAAAATTCATCAATCTTTTTAGCTTTTTTCAAATAAGTCATCATAATAATACCATCATTGATAACAACTCCTGCGAGTCCTAACGCACCAATAATTGAAGGCATAGAAAGATTAAGTCCCATAATTTTATGACCTATTAATACCCCTAAAATAGAAAAAGGGATAACACTCATTACTATAAAAGTTTCTCTAAATGAGTTAAACAAATAAAGCATAGATAACATAATCAATACAATAGCTAAAGCAGAAGCTAAAAGCATATCATGTCTAAGCTCAGCTTTTTTCTCCTCTTCACCTTTAAATACAAGTTTTACACCACTATCTTGAATTTTGTCCAAAGTTGGTTTTAGTTTTTGAATAACCTCTGTAGCAGTTACAACATCTGGGTCCACATCTGCGTATACATAAAAGTTTTTTTCTCCATTGTCTTTAATAAGTTGCTCAAATCCTTTAATTATATTAAATTGAGCAATCTCACTTAAGTTTACATATGTACCATTATTTAGTGGTACTTCAAGATTTTTAAATTTTTCAAAATTATCTTTATCTAGACTTTGGATTTTTATATCAAGCATACTAGTAGAATCAAAAGCAGTGGCTTTTTTCTTTAATCTATAAAGGTTTGATAAATAGTTACCTAAATATGCCTCATCAATGCCAAGTTGTTGACCATATGAATTAACTTTTAATTTAATCTCATCAATACCAAATTTAAGTGAATTTGAATAAGACTTTATCCCTTTTATTTTTTTGATTTCATCTTCAATACTATAAATAGAAGAGATGATTTTTTGACTATCATTTGAAACAAATCCTATTTTAATATCTGATTTAATAGGCCCTACACGTCTCTCTTTTATAGCAATTTCACTTAAAGAAAATTTCTCTTTATAGTTTTGCTCTTGTAAAAATTTATTTAGATTTTTTGCAATTTTATCTGATTCCATAGTTCTAGTTCTTCCTTCATCATCATAATGAAAACTTAGATATGGAGTTACATATTTATCTAAAAAGTTTGCTGCTTTTAGTTTTTGAAGTTCAACTGTCATATACATTACATATGGGAAATTTTCACTATTATTTGCTAAATCTCGTCTAAAACCAGCAACTGAATCTATACTTCTAATAGCAAATTCATCTTTTCTTTTTATCAAATCAGCTTCAATAGATTGTACTATTTTAAAGGCATCTTCAAGTTTTGTATTTTCATTTGCTTTGATTGTAATCTTTACATCAGTAGCATCAAATTTTGGAAACATTTGAAATCTAGAGTTTTTTATAGCTGTGACTGTTAAAAGGGGAACAACTATAATAAAGAAAATTAAAAAAGTTTTTTTCCAATGCATAAAAAAGTGAATTATTGAACTATAGAATTTATTTGCTTTTTCCCATGAAGTTACTTTTACTCCATTTTTAAGTGTATGAGCTGCATGGATTGGTAAAAAGATAAATGACTCTATTAAAGATGCTACAACTAAAGCACTAAGAGCAATCGGAATAAGTTTCATAACCTCTCCCATTGTTCCACTAATCATAAGTATTGGTAAAAAAGAGAATAGGGTAGTCATAGAAGCAATGGTAACAGGTTTAACCATCTCTTTTGCACCCATTATGGCAGCTTCTTTAGGTTCAATTCCCTCTTCAATATGTTGTTGGATATTTTCACTTACAACAATTGCATCATCTACAACTATACCTATGGCGATAAGCACTCCAACTAGGGATATCATATTTATGGTATATCCTGAAAAATACATATAAACAGCTGCTATTACAAAAGAGGTTGGAATACCAACAGCTATAATAACCGACATCCTAAAATTGATTAATAGCATAACTAAAATAGTGATTAAAATAATTCCAAGTAAGATATTTGAAACAACGATATTTAGTCTATCTTTTATCCTTTCACTATTGTCATCAGCTATTGTAATATCTATATTTGGGTTTTGTTTATTTAGTTTAGGAAGTAGGTTATTGATGTGTTTTGTAATCTCTATTGCATCAGCAGTATCATTTTGTTCAATTTTTAAAGACAGGGCATTTTCTCCATTAAAAGAGTATAATGTTGATGAGTCTTCATATTTTTTTGCTATTTTTGCAATATCCCCTAAATAGATATTTACATCACTTATTTTTAGTAAAGTTGTTGCAAACTCTTTTGCAGTTTTAGCACCGTTATAAGTTGATAGATAATAGTGTTTTGAGCTACCTTCAATTTTTCCAATAGGAAAAACATACGATAGAGTTGAAATGGCATTGAAAACTTCTGATTTATTTAGTCCCAAGGCTTTGATTTTAGTATCATCTAATAAAATCTCATAATACTCATCTGAATCACCATAAATAGTAATATCATTTATACCTTGGATATTAAAAAGTTTAGTTTTTAAATCTTCTGCAATGGGTTTTAATTCATCTAAAGTAAGTTTTTTGGATGTAAGTGATATATCAAGCAAAGTTCTGGTTCTATCCATAACTTTAACAGTTGGTTCATCCATATCAGAAGGTAAATCAGTTTTAACTAAAGTTATTATATCTTTTACTTTATCTGATTCATTATATCTATCTTTACCTTTTTTAAGTTCTAATATTATAGTAAATGAACCAGGGCTGATGATTGTTGTCATCACATCAACACTATCTAAATTTTTTAGATTGTCTTCTATTTCAGTGACTGCCATTTTATCTAGAATATCTACAGAAGTACCTGTGTAAGAGCCTCTAACAGAAATCATATCCATATCAAAAGTTGGGAAAATCTCTTTTGCTGTATTTATATATGACCAAATACCAACAGCAAAAACTAATACAAATAGGGTGTAATTCATTCTTGAATTTTCAACAAAAAACCTCAAAACTTTTTCAAACATTTAATTCCTTGTAAGGTATATAAAACAAAATTATATTATATGATTATTAATCATATTTTAACTAATCAATAAGATTGTATAATTATAAAAGATTTTACTATAAATAAATTTTATTAATTGTAATTTTAAACATTTTCCTAAATAAATATTGATAATAATAGTTTATAAAAAGGAGTTATTATGAGATATTTAAAAGTTATTACTCTTCTTAGTTTAATAGTTATATTTTTTAATGGATTTTGGTCAGGTAAAACAGATGCCGAAAAAAAAGAAGAAAGAATAAAAGTAAGAGATACAACTTTGAAAGATTTGTATAAATATGACCCAGAAGCTAAACAAATACTAAAAAAAGCTTATGGATATGCAGTTTTTAGCAATATAGGTGTAAATTTGATATTATTATCAGCAGAGGGTGGAATAGGTGTAGCCCATGATAACGTAACAAATAAAAATATCTACATGAATATGGCTTCTGGTGGTGTAGGTTTTGGTCTTGGTATCAAAGATTTTAGAGCTGTTTTTATTTTTGAAAATAAAAAAGTTTTTTATGATTTTGTAAACTTAGGATGGGAAGCAAATGCTCAAGCTGATGCAGCAGCAAAAGTTGGTAAAAAGGGTGGAGCAATAGGTGGGGCTATAACAGTTGCCCCAGGTATAAGATTGTACAAGATGACAAAAAATGGTTTAGCACTTCAAGCAACTATTCAAGGTACAAAATACTGGAAAGATACTGAACTTAACAAGTAGATATTTTTATCTACTTGCTGCATAAACATGAAGTTTTTTAATCATATCAAACTCTTCATCAGTTTTTGCATTTTCTGCTATAACTTTTATATTAAGTAAAGTTGCTAATTCTTGAATTGATTCAACAAAACTTTGTTTAGATGAATCATTTTGAATCTCATTTGTATATTCCCTTGCTAATCTAATAAAATCCAAATTGAAATCTTTTAGATTGTCAAGAGGGATAAACTTAGTTTCAAATCTTTTTACAATAATTTTTGAACCTGAATTATGTACATAATCACAAAACTTTTTAAACACTTCTACATCTTTTGCAACAGCATAAGCGGTAATTGAAAATGCTAAAAGTGGTGCAAGTTCTTTATGTTTAGTAATAGTTTTTTGAAGCCAAATAATAAATTCATTGTTACAAATAGAATTTATTGATAAATTAATTGTAATTGGATGTTTTACACTATGTATATTGATATATTCAATCACTTTTGAAATAACAGCTTTATCTAAATCTATAATTTTTTCATATTTTTCTGCAATTGATACAAAAGTACCAATTGGTATATCATTGTTTTCTTTATCTTTTATTTGTGTGAAAGCTTCTTGCATGACTATATCTTTGTTTTCACTTGTTAATTCGAAAGCACTATTTATATAGTCTATATTAAACGATTGATTATCAATAATATCAAATATTAAATCTCTCCATTCTTCCATATCCCTTGAAAGGTCTGTTTTATCTCTTATAAAAAATTCATTTGGACCTATTAGTTTAGCCTTTTCAAAAGCCTCACTTGCTGCTTGTAACATTTCAGGTGTTGTACCAAAAGTATTAAATGGAGTTGCACCAATATGAGCAATCTCTTTTTTCTCAAACTCTTCACCCAAAAGCTCAAATTTTTGTTTTAGTAGATTACAAACTTTTTTTGCACATTTATAATCACAATCTTTTGCAAGTAAAACAAACTCAGAACCAAAAAATCTATAAGCTTCTATATTTAGATTTTTTTCATCTAATAATGAAGCTAAACTATTAGCAAACTCAATAATAAATTTATTAACCTCACTATTAGTATGTTTTTTTGCATATTGTGCTAAATCATCTATTTTTATATTAAATACATATCCATTTGCTTTTTGTATAAACATCTCTTTCATATCTGTTTCAAATGTAGATTTTAAAGGTAGTTTTGTAAGTTCATCTTGAGATAGTTTTTTTGATAATTGTTCTAGATTTCTATTTAATTTATTTATGATATTTTCTATTTTTATAGACATGTCATTCATAGATATAGCTACATTTTTTATCTCAGTAGTCCAAGGAAGTTGAGATATAGTTTTAAAATTACCTTGAGCAATATCTTTTGCAAGTTTTTCAATTCTTTTAAGTGGTTTTAACAAGTATTGTACAAATATAAATAGAAAAATAATCGATAAAATAAAAGCTATAGCTGAATATATTATAGAGTTCTTCGCTTGTTCATAAAGTTTGGCATAAGCATCACCAGGATTCGCACTTACATATATAATAGCAGCAGTATTCCACCCATCAGAGATCTCACTAAACTTCTCTTCTAAATCCATTTTTATTAGACTTATAAACCATTGGGGAACATAATCAAATTTTACATCTCTTTTTTCTTGAAAAATCACCTTATTGATTGTGATATTTGCAAAGGTATCGATTTTGTTATCTCCATTTACAGCTGTAAATTCAAAAGTTATATTTCCACCATTTTTATATTTATTAGATGGGATATATCTATAATATTTTGAGTCATCATTTATTGAAAATGTATTATCCGGAGTATTTAATATATTTTCCAATTGTTCAAGTTTTTTGTTTAAAATTGCATCTGATTCAATTTTTTCAACTTTTCCAAATTTTGGATCAACAAAAACTTTTGTAATTTTCCAATTATCTATTAAATCAATATGTGTAGATGACTCGAGTAACTCTTTTTGAGAAATTGTGAAGTTTGCATCTTCTAATCTAATCTCTTTGTAAAAACCACTATTTGATATAGCTCTTATAATTGATTCAATTTCTGGGTCATCTTTTTGTTTTATTAGTGGTCGAATACTCATCCCCAAAGATGTTGCAGTATCTTGAGCTTTAGTTGCTGATTCTACTTCTAAATACTCTTTTGTATTTTTTACACTAATCAAAAAGTTTCCTGTAAATATAATAAAAAATATAAATGATATTATTATATACAGTTGTTTTGATAAAGACATTTTTTCTCCTTTAAATTCTAGTCATTAATGACTTCCAATTACTTAAATTATTTTTACCTACTTTTATTGAGGTTCTTCCTTTGTTTTTTGCTTGCCATAAACCACTTGCATTGAAACTATATACAGGAATTAAGTCTGTCCTTTTTGTAGCAAGTTGCAGTCTTTTGTCAATATTATCAAGTACAATAGGTGTTGAATCAGGATTATGATAATAAGTTAATACCATATGAGCTTGATCAAATTTTGAACTTCTTCTTCGTAATTTTACATAGGTTATTCTAAGCTTTTCATCGGGTACACCAAGCTGTCTTAAACTAAAATATTTGGCAATTGCATAATCTTCACAATCACCAGCTCCAGTTCCCAAAAACTCAAATGGAGATGCCCAATAATCTTTTTTTCTCCAGTGAATAGGGTCTGTTCTATATGCAACTTTATTCCAAAAATCGTTTACATCTTTTAGTTGGTGAAGTATATCTTTATTTTTTGCACTTTGCATAACATTATCCCAAATAAGAAATCTTCTTTTTGCTTTGTTCCCATATTTTTTTTCAATAGCATCAATTTTTTCTTGGGAAATATTAAAAAGTTTATTAGCTACAGTAAGAGTATAAAACATAGAAGTGATTATAAAAGATAAAAATAGTACTTTTTTCAAAATAATCCCTTGTAGATAAAAAAAGATTAATTATATGTCTTCTTTTATTTATGTTTCATATATTTTACAACTTCTAAGTTTTTAGTTTGATTAATACAAATTTTAGAGTGGTTTTCTATCATATTAAATTATTTAGAAAGTTGTTTTATTTTAGATTGGATATTACTTTTAACTATAGTTAAATTTTTTCTTTTTTCTTTATCTTTATTATTAATAAGTCCAGTAGGAATAAAATCAATTTTTTTTGATACAAGCTTCAATTTTTTGTCAATATTATCTAATATAATTGGGGTTGAGCTAGTTGTATGATAATAGCTTAATACCATATGGAGTTCATCAGCTTTTTCTCTAAGTTTAACATAGGCTATTTCTAATTTACTTTTTGGGATACCAAGTCTTCTTAAACTATAATATTTAGCAATTACATAATCTTCATAATCTCCAGCTCCTGTCCCTAAAAACTCAAAAGGAGTTGCCCAATAGTCCTTTCTTTTCCAGTGAATTAAATCTGATTTATAAGTTATTTTATTCCAAAAGTCATTAATATTTTTTAATTTAGTGAATATATTTTTGTTTTTTGAATTTTGCAAAACACTATCTAAAATAAGAAATCTTTTTACAGCTTTTTTACCATATTTGTGTTGTATATCTTTTATTTTTTCTGGGGAGAAATAATATAGTACATTTGAAGTTTCACTTGCATAAAATGTAGAAAAAATCATGAAAGATAAAAAAATAACTTTTTTCAATAAATTACCTTAGTAGATAGTAAATATTATTTATTATCTTTTTTTTTATTATATTTTACAATTTTTAAGTTTTTAGTTTGATAAATATAAGTTTTAAAGTAGTTTAGTATTTTACTAAACTACTTAATAAGCTCTGCTATTTGAGATTCTTCTTGCACTTGACTATCATATTTTACTACAACTAAACTCTCTGATTCATTGATATACCATTCATCAATACCATTTAAAGTATCTAGTTTATGTAAATTATCATTGTTTACATTATCCACATGGATATATGAAGTTTTCTTTTTTGCTGGATTTGGCATAGTTAAAATAAGTATAATCCAAAGTACACAAATTACAGAAATTGTAATTACTAAATCTGATAGGGAAACTTTTTCATAAAAAATCCCTCCAAATAATCCACCTAAAAATGTACCAAAATAACCACAAGAGTTAAATATACCTAAAACCAAACCTCTCTGGTGAACTTTTGCAAACTTTGAAGCAAGAGATTGCATAATTGGTTCATGCATATTAAAACCAATAAAAAATATAATTACACCAACAATAAACATTAATGTACTTGTACTAAAACCAATAATCAAATAAGAGATTGCAAAAAATAAAATACCAACAGCAAGTACTTCTTTAAATTTACCTTTTTTTTCTGCTAATATAGCAGCTGGTGCCATAGCTAAAATACCAAATATCATTGAAGGAAGGTAAACTTTCCATAACTCACTCATTTGCCAACTGTGTTCTTTTATTAGAACTAAAGGAATAACCATAAATGCAAAGGTCATTAAACCTTTTTGTAAAAAGTTAGTGATGTTCATTTTTATTAAATTACCATTTAATAAGATTTGAGACAACTGAGCTTTTCCATTGTATCTATGGGTTATTTTAGGAGGATTTGGAACTGCTTTAACTAACACAACTATAGAACCTAGTGCTATTACAGCAGTAAGATAAAATAGTGCAGGAACACCAGCAAATGAACCAATTGTTGGTCCAAGAAGCATAGAAGCTGCAAAAGCAATACCAATAGAACCACCCATTAAAGCCATAGCTTTTGGTCTTTGTTCCTCTTTTACTAAATCACTAATCATAGCAGTTACAACTGCACCAATCGCACCAGCACCTTGTAGAAATCTTCCCACCATAAGTGTTAAGATATCGTTTGCTATTGCACAAAAAATAGAACCCACTGCAAACAATAAAAGACCAGTAATAATTGTGCCTTTTCTTCCAAGTTTATCACTCATAATTCCAAATGGAACTTGAAAAATCATTTGAGTAAGTGCATAACCACCTATTACAATCCCAACTAAAGTAGTTGTTGCACCATATAAGTTTATTGCATAAACAGATAATACAGGCAATACTAAAAAAAGACCAAAAAATCTAAGGGCAATAATCGAACTAAGAGGTAAAATAGATTTAATCATATATAATCCCAGTATTAAAAAATAAACAGTGATTATATATCATAAAAGTTAATAAGACGTTAAAAGGAAAAATTGTGAAAATAGTTTTAGCAACAGCTAATAAAGGCAAAATTGAAGAGTTTAAAAAGTTGATGCCAAATGATGATGTGAAAACTTTTAAAGAATTAGTTGGAGATGTAGATATAGTCGAAGATAAAGATAGTTTCCAAGGAAATGCAATAAAAAAAGCACAAACTATATATGATGAGATAAAAAAATCAAATTTAAAAGAAGAGTTTGTAGTAATCTCGGATGATAGTGGTATTACTGTACCCACAATCAATAATGAACCAGGTATATACTCTGCTAGATATGCAGGCGTTAATGCAACAGACAAAGAAAACAATCAAAAACTAATATTAAAACTAAAAGAGAAAAACTTAGAAAAAACACCTGCATATTATACTGCTTGTATAGCAATAGTTTATAAAAATGAAACATATACAGTACATGGTTGGATGCATGGTGAAGTAGTTAACAAAGAGTTAGGAACAGGTGGTTTTGGATACGATCCTATGTTTATTCCAAATGGTTTTGATAAAACTTTAGGAGAATTGGATTTTAGTGTTAAAAAAGAGTTTTCCCATAGAACGAAAGCTTTAAAATTGGCAAAAAAAGTTTTGGATGTGATTTTATAAGTTTATCAACTTTCTTTTTGGAACTTAACAAAAAGAAAGTTGTATTTAAATAGTGTCAGGCACTAAAATATGCATTGATATTTTAACTTTCTTCCTCTCTAATAACTTTTTTATGTAAATTAATATCAAAATCTATACTTTTTACATAGATATTAATTTTATATTTGTTTTCTTCTTTTTCAATGATTGCATAAATATCAAACTTATCATCTTCTATAGCTATCTTATCAAGTAGCTTTAAATCACTTAAAGATTGTATATATTCATCTAAAAAGTTTAGATGGTTTTTGGCTTGAATATATTTGTATTGTTTTATGATATTTTGAGAATTTAATGATTTAACTTCAAAAATATAAACTGCTAAAATAGAAAAAACAAAAATTAAAACTAGAGTGCTTAAAAGTATAAATGATTTTTTAATCATAATCTAAACACCCATGATTGTGTTATAGTATCATCTAAAGTAAAATTTACATAAAGATATTTAGTATCTTGTTTGATAGTACAGTTAGTAACTTTTTCAAGTAATAAGTTTCCATCTAAATATAAACTATTATTTTTAAATACAAGTTTTGTTTTTGCAAGTTGAATATTTTTTTCTATAATAATTTTTGTAGAATTTAAATCGATTTTTAAAATAGCTGTTTTTTCATTTTCTTGATTTGTTTCATATAGATTTTTAGTAAATATAGAAGTTGAAGCAAAAAATAGCGAACCTATGAATATCACAAAAAGTATCTCTAAAAGAGTAAAACTTTTTTTATAATTCATATTTGAAAACTGAGATTTTTTCGTCATCATATTTAACCTTTTTTAAATTTATTATTTGTACATCCAAATCATTTTTGATAATTTTTATAGAAGTATTATTTGTAGAAAAATTTATAGAATAGTTTTTTGTGGCAAAAGAGTTTTCTATATTATTTAAACTCATATACTCTTTATCAAAGTTATCATAATAGGAGTGTCTTGAAAATCCTATTATGATAATAGAGAGTATAAATATTGATATGATTAGTTCTAATAGAGAAAAACTATTTTTGTCCAAGTTCGCAAGCTTTGTCATATGCGTTATTTATAGCTTTTATCATAGAGTCTCTAACAGCACCTTCTTCTAAACTGGCAATTCCAGCTGCAGTTGTACCACCTGGACTCATAACTGAATCTTTGATAATAGCTGGATGATTATGTACTAAAAGGTGAGAAAAACCTTCAAAAAGTCCTTGCACTAGCTCGTTGCTTATATTTCTTTCTAATCCTGCTTTTACAGCACCATCACTTAAACTTTCTGCAACTAAAGCTAAAAATGCAGGTCCACTACCAGCAACTGCTGTTGCAATGTCTAGTTGTTTTTCTGTATTTACCCATACAGCTTTTCCAATAAAGTTAAATATCTCCATTGCAACATTTTTTGCTTCTTTATCACCTGTAATTGTAGTTGTTGATTTCGAAACTGAAGCGGCAACATTTGGCATACTTCTTATATAATATTTTGATTTTATTTGTTTTTTTAGCGAATCTAGTTTTGTACCTGCTAAAATAGAAATAAGCATATTTGCTTCCCCTGTTAATCTTACTGCTACACTTTGTAAAGCATAAGGTTTTACGCAAAATAGTATATTTTTATTGCTAATATCTTCTAAATCATCTAATACTTTTATCTCTATATTAGGAATTGTTTCTTGTATTTTTTTTAATTTACTCTCATCTCTTCCTATAATTTCAATCTCAAAATTTTTTATTAATCCTTTTGCTAGGGCTTGTGCCATAAAGCCATTTCCAATTAAAGTTAGTTTCATTTTTTAACCTTTATAAAATTATTTTTTCTATTATAACAACTAATAGTAAAAAAAACCCAAAAAAAGTAAGTCAGTAGCAAGGTTTTATTGGTTAAAATACTTGTTTTATCTAGAAAGGAATATTCATATGTCAAATATTTTAAAGCTTAAAAATATTACTACAATCTTTGTACTTGTATTTTTATTTAGTGCCTGCTCTGAAAAGAAAGAGAGATTTCAAGAGTACGATAAGCCTGCTATTTATTGGTATAACAAGATGGTTAGCCAAATCTCTACAGGTTATTTAGAAGAAGCAGATGATACATATACTTCTTTAGAAAGTGAACATAGAAATTCTCCCCTTTTACCAACAGCATTATTGATTTTAGCAAATGGACATATTGAAGAGGAAGAGTATTTACTGGCAAATTTTTATTTAGATGAGTATATTAAAAGATATGCTTTTAGTAAAAATATTGATTATGTAAGGTATTTAAAAATCAAGGCAAACTTTTTAGGGTTTTCTTATGAGTTAAGGGATCAAATGTTAGTAGAGAACACGATTAAAGATATTGAAGTTTTCAAATCTTCGTTTCCAAACTCTCCATATATGCCTTTAGTAAATACTATGAGTTCAAGACTTTTTATGGCAAAAGCAGTACTTGATAAAGAGATTGCAGACTTATATAAAAGACTTGATAAACCAAAAGCTGCAGAATATTATGATGAAAAAGTTAAAAAAAGTTGGGTTAAGCCAGAAGAGATTAAACCTGTAGATGTTCCTTTTTATAGATCAATTTTTCAATAAAAAAATATTTTAAAAAATTTAAAAACTATAGGAGTTAGAGTATTATGGAATTAGAAAATTATGACTCTTTCCCTCAAGAGATACCTTTAGTAATTGAGGATGATATATTTTTATACCCATTTATGATTGCACCATTATTTCTAGGAATTGAAGATAATATAAAAGCAGTTGAGTATGCAATCGAAAACAATAAATTAGTTATTGTAAGTGTTAGTAAACCAGGGTTTGAAGGTAAAAGGGAAAAAGATGGTTTCTATGACGTAGGTGTTATAGGAAATATCATGAGAAAAGTGACTTTGCCAGATGGTAAAATCAAAGTTTTATTTCAAGGATTAGCAAAAGGAAAAATAGAAAGTTTCAATGAAGAAAATCCTACATTTGCTTATGTTGATAGGTTAAAAGAGGAAGAATACTCAAAAGAGAGTGTTGATTCTATTATTGATGTATTAAGAGAACAAGTTAAAAAATTATCAAGAGTAAACTCAAAATTTCCAGCTGATTTAATCAAAACAATTGAAGAAAATGATGATGCTACGAGAATAGCTGATTTAATATCTTCTGTTTTGAGAATCAAAAAAGAGGATGCTTATAAACTATTCTCACAAGAAAATGTGGAGATTAGACTTTTAGAGATAATCGAAACAATTAAAAAAGAGATAGAGAGTTTACGAATCCAAAAAGAGATTACTCAAAAAGTTAATTCTAAAATTGAAAAGACACATAAAGATTACTTCTTAAAAGAGCAAATCAAAGCTATTCAAAAAGAGTTAGGAACTGATAACCAAAAAGAGAGTGAAATAAAATCTTATAAAAAAAGATTAAAACAACTTAAACCATCTATGCCAAAAGATGGATATAAAGAGACAAAAAAACAGATTGATAAGCTTAGCAGAATGCATCAAGATTCACCTGATAGTGCTTTGTTGCAGACATATGTTGAAAATGTACTTGATATACCATTTGGTTCTTATTCAGATGAAAAAATCTCAGTAGAAAAAGTTGAAGAACAACTAAACAAAGACCATTACTCTTTAGAGAAACCTAAAGAGAGAATTGCTGAATACTTTGCAGTAAAAGAGATGTTAGAGTTAAGAAAAATCCAAGATCTTAAAGCAAAAGGTACAGTATTGTGTTTTGTGGGACCTCCTGGTGTCGGTAAAACTTCATTGGCAAACTCAATCTCAAAAGCACTTAAAAGACCACTTGTAAGAATAGCTTTAGGTGGGATGGAAGATGTAAATGAGTTAAGAGGTCACAGAAGAACATATGTTGGAGCTATGCCTGGTAGAATTGTAAAAGGATTAACTGATGCAAAAAGTATGAATCCTGTTATGGTTTTAGATGAGATTGATAAACTAGGAGCAAATCATAGAGGTGATCCAACTGCTGTTATGTTAGAGGTTTTAGACCCTGAACAAAACCATGAGTTTAGAGACCTTTATTTAAATTTTGCGATTGATTTATCACAAGTTATCTTTGTAGCAACAGCAAATGATGTTAGACGAATCCCAGCTCCACTTAGAGATAGAATGGAGTTTATTGAGATGTCATCATATACTCCAAATGAAAAATATTATATTGCAAAAGATTACTTAATCCCTCAAGAGTTAGAAAAACATGGTTTAAAAAGAAGTGAGATAGTATTAGCAAAAACTACTATTGAAACAATTATCTCTAAATACACAAGAGAAGCAGGGGTTAGAAATCTAAGACGTGTATTTGCGAAATTATTTAGAAAAGTAGTTAAAAAACTTCTAAAAAATAAAGAGTTAAAAAAAGTATCAATCAATACTAAAAATCTAAAAGAGTTTTTAGATAATCCAATTTTTGAAATTGATCCTGCTGATAAGAAAAATTCAATTGGTCTTACAAACGGTTTAGCTTGGACAGCTGTTGGTGGAGATGTATTAAAAATTGAAGCAGTAAAAATTAGAGGAAAAGGTAGTTTAAATGTAACTGGAAATATGGGAGATGTAATGAAAGAATCTTCAAGAATCTCTTATTCTGTTGTAAAACTATTAATAGATAATAAAAAAATCAAAATAGCACAAGAGATTATTCCAAAAACACCAAAAGAGATTGAAGAAAAAACAAAAATCGATTTAAGTGAAGTTTATAAAAGGTTTGATATTCACCTTCATATTCCAGAAGGTGCTACGCCAAAAGATGGACCAAGTGCAGGTATTACTATGGCTACAACTTTAGCTTCAATTTTAAGCGAAAAAGAGGTTCGTTCTGATGTTGCTATGACAGGAGAGCTTACACTTACTGGAAAAGTATTGCCTATTGGTGGATTAAAAGAGAAGTTAATAGCTGCATATAAAGCAAAAATAAAATTAGCACTAATTCCTAGAAAAAATTTCCAAAGGGATTTAGATGATATTCCAGAAGAAGTTAAAGAAGCTATGGAAATCAAAGCCGTTGATACTATCGATGATGTATTAAAAGAGGCTTTAGTATAAGCAAAAATGGCAAGAAGAGTAAGAAGAGATAGTTTAGTAGTAAACAACTTTTTTACTCTTGCTTCAATAATTATAATAACAGTAGTACTTACTTTATATACAAAGTTTTTTCTACATGAAAAAGAAGATACGAAAAATCAAATTGAAAAATTAGCTTGTGAAAAAACATCGTATACCTACTCAAAAGTATTCAATGAAAAGCTACTAAAAAAATCTATAAATGCAGTTGAAAAAGGCTATTATAAACTAGAAGGCTCATATTTGAAAACAATACATCAAAAATCAAAAATAGAAGATGTAATTAGTTTAGATGAGATAAATAGTACATATATTTCATCTTTAGGGTTTCAGCCTAAAAAAGATTTAGAAAAGTTTTTAAAGATAAAATATGAGATAATAGAAAACGACAAAAATGACCCAAACAAAAAAAATGAAGAGTGTAAGTTAAATGCTGGCTCTGTTATGACCTCATTTAAAATAAATTCAACAGAGATTTTTAGGGTATATACAGATTTTCAATTTATGTATAATAATGCAATAAAAGAGAGAATAGATTGTTCTATAAAGGTATATAAAAATTATGTTCAAAACTACAACAACAAATAACAATTTTACACTTACAAATATAGTTATAGGAATAACTGTACTTATGTATTTTGTTCAAACAAATATTCAGTATGGAAGTTATTATTTAGGTTTAAATATCTATTTTACACAAGCAGATTTTTATTGGCAACCACTTACTACAATGTTTTCACATGGTGGAATAGGGCACTTAGCCATGAATATGTTTGTTTTATATCAGTTTGGTAATCCTATAGAAAAGTATAGAGGGAAAAAAGAGTTTCTTCTTATCTATTTTGTAGGGGGCATTTTGACCTCTTTATTAAGTTATCTTTATATCTATTATTTAGATCAACAAGTTTTATTAGTAGGAGCTTCGGGTGCCATTTGTGTGCTACTTGGATATTTTGCATATTTTGATAAAGTTCAAAGAAAAGGGATAATAACATGGATTTTATTAATCTCAGTTGCACCATTACTTATTGGACTTCCAATTGCTTGGTATTCTCACTTTATAGGACTTGCTATTGGGTTTGTTTTAGGGATAATTAGAAAAAGAGCTTAGTTATTTATAAAATAACTAATTATGCTCATCACAAACAAAACAAGAAATATACCTATAAAAATATCTTTTATTTTAACAGTTGGATTCAAAGTTCCACAATAAGGGCATCTTCTTATTTTATTCTCAATTTCACTTTTACAATGTCTACAAGGTTCTAGTTGCATTAATTTTCTTTCTTTAGATGTAAAGTTTGAGTAGGGTATGCAAACTCACAATTATTTTTATATACTAATTCACTTATTTTTACTATTACATCTTCTTTTACTTCTAACCATTTATCCCAATCAGGACTTCTTGAAAAACAATATACTAAAATATTTATAGAACTATTATCATATTCATCAATATAAACCAAAAGGTTTCGTTTGACTCCTTGTAAATCTTCCCTTTTTATTGCTTCAAATTTTTTTGTAGCATTCAAAATAGCATTTCTTTCTGTTGCTATATCTGGGTGTTCGTGTAACATTTCATAAATATCATTTTTAAGATTTACAATATCAGTCATCTTACTTTCATATGTGATACCAATATTCATTTTGATTCTTCTACCAATTTTTCTTTTTGAGTAGTTTTTGATATTTGCATTTGCTAATTCTGAGTTAGGTACTGTAATCATAGCATTGTCAAAAGTTCTAATTCTTGTAGTTCTCATTCTAATATCTACAACTGTACCTTCTATACTATCAGTTTGTATCCAATCCCCTTGTGAAAAAGAGTTGTCTGTCATAATATTTAATGATCCAAAGAAATTTGCTAAAGTATCTTTTGATGCTAAAGCAATAGCAATACCCCCAACACCTAAAGATGCTGCAATAGCTTTTATATCTAATCCAAGTTGAGAAAAGAGGAAAAGTATAACTAAGATGATTAATACTATTTTAGTAATTCTTAAAATAAAAACAATCATCTCTTTTCTGACATTTGGATATTTATCAACTAAATTTTGTGCAAAATTTGAGATGCTATTAGTTAAAAATGAATAAATAGCCCATGTAAATAGTGCTAAATAAAATGTATTTATCCAAGGAATTATACTATTTATTAAACTTGTATCTTTTATCAATATAAGGATTGATAATTGAATAGATAAAGTATAAAGAGCTAAAATCAAAGGTCTTTGAATAGAACGTCTTAAATATTTTTCTATATCCTCATCACAATCTTTAAAAAAATATTTACATATAAGAGAGGTTAACAAAGTTATAATTTTTGTATTTAGTAGTCTAAAAAAAGACATAATTAATAAAACAACAATTATCTCTCCAATAGAAAATTTAAAATGGTAAGTTGTAAATTCGGATAATGTAGAGATATATGATGATTCATCTATACTTTTAATTAGATATTGAATATTAAATTGGTCTATAAAAAAGTTTGTTTGTCTATATAAACCCATATTTTCAAGTAGATATCTAAGAGTAAAAAGTTGTTGGTTATTTTGATTTACTAATTCATTGTAATTGTTTATAAACTCTTTAGAAATAGTACCTTGGCTATCTTTTTCTATTAGATAATCTTTTTTATAATCATTCCAAGAGTTGTTTTCTAGAAGTTGAATATTGTTATTTAATATCTTCTGAAAATAAGCTTTATCTTTGTAAGCTTTCTTCCCTTTTATAATATTTTCCAAAGTTTCATTAAAAATCTTTTTCTCTTTTAATAATAAAATTTTTACTTCATCTCTTTTTACAGCTACTAGATTGTTTTCTTTTTTATTAATTGAGATTCTATTTTCTAAATAGTTTATTTCATCATTAAATTTTTTTATCTTGTCTATAATTATAATTTTTTCATTATTTATCTTTTTTACAAATTCATTTGCAACTAAGACTTGTTCGTTTAGATGTTCATCAACGATTTTGTTTTTTAGTTCTTGATCTTGCAAGTTTTCTTGTGAAAATAAAAAAATAGGTATAAAAAAAATAAAAAATAGAGTCTTGAATAATTTAAAATTCATAAATATCCTTTGAAGATATAATTAACATATTTCTAACATCTTTTTGGTTTAATTTCTCTAAAATATTATAGGAAATCTTTTTTAGGTTTGTGAAAATAGTATCCTTGTGAATAATCTATATTTAATTCTTTTATTATATTATAAATCTCTTCACTACTAACATATTCTGCAATCACTTTTATATTTGATTCTTTTGCAAAATTTACAATATTTTTTACTACTAAATATGAGATTTTATCATCTAATATTTTTTTGATTATATTTCCATCAATTTTTATAAAATCTGTTTTTATCTCTGTTAAATAAATAAAGTTTGAATATCCACTACCAAAATCATCGATATATAGTGTATATCCAAGATTTTTTAACATCAAAAGGTTTCTTTTTGCTGCATCATAATTTATAATATCTTCGCTTTCTACAATCTCAAGACCTAGTCTAGTAGCTATATTAGGTTCATTTGCATAGTTTTTTAATATAGTTAGTATTGAATCATTAACAATATCTTGTGGATTTAAGTTAACATTTAAATGAATCTCTTCATTTATTTTTAGTTGTTCATAACAGATATTTAATACACATTTTGTAATATTTCTTGAAATAAAAGTACCCTTGATTACTGGTAAAATTTTATCAGGTGTTATTATATCTCCTGTTTTTGTAATGATTCTAAGCAATGCTTCATAATGCAACGTTTCTTGATTTTCATTATTTACTATTTTTTGATAATAACATAAAACTCTATTTTCTTCAATTGCATCTTTTATATCATTTATTGTCATATAAAAATTATTATTACTTTGTTCACTTGAATATATTTCTATATTATTTCTACCTTTGTTTTTTGCATTATATAGTGCAATATCTGCAAGTTTGAAGGCATCTTGGAAAGTTCTTGATTTACCTGGAGTTAAGTTGACTCCAATAGAAACAGTTATATTAATATATTCTTCATTAGATATTTTGTATTTTTTTTCTTGGACATTTGTAAAAATTCTTTCTAATACATTTAGTGCTGATAGTTGGTTATTTCTTTTTGTTTTTAATAAAATTAGAAACTCTTCTCCTCCATACCTTATGACAATGTCTTCATCAGCTCTAATTGATATGTGTATTGTATTTGCAATTTGTTTTAATATTGTATCCCCTACATCATGCCCATAAGTATCATTTATTTTTTTAAAATGGTCAATATCTAAAGCAACAAGTAAATAATCACTTAGATTTATAAAATCTTTATATTCTTGAAGATAATTTCTATTGTAAACATTTGTTAATTTATCAATAAAAGCACTTTTTTTTGCAGTTACATATTTCATGGTTTGGATAATTAAGGCTATGATAAAAAGTAAAATAATTAAAATAATAGAGATAATTGTATATTTTATTATTTTAATTATTTGGTTAATATCTTCAACTTTTTCAACTGAAAAATCTATAGCTAAAATCATTTCTACTTTATTGTTATTTATAATTGGTATCAAATATGTTATTGATAACTGGTGAAGTAATGGTTGTTTTATCAATATTGGTTTTTGTGTCTCAAAAATTTTTAGCCATTTTGGACTATCAATATCAAATTTTTGGTTGATAAAAGCTTTATCATTATCTTTTGCTCCATCAGCTAAAAATCTAAAAACACCTTTATTATCACGATATAGTAAATAAGCATATTTAATATTTTGGGTTAATAAAAGGCTTAGATTTTTTTCTATATGTTTATGGATTATTTCATTGTTTTTTATATCTTCTACATAGTTTTTACTATTTTTTAGAAGATTATATATAGATTGAGAACTATTTTTAGATATTGAAATTACATCTGATATGGATATATCTAACATCTTGTCTTCAAGTTTTTTTTCAAGCTCTATTGTGCCATATAATAATATAGCAAGAGATATTGAAATTAATAAAGAGAATACTATTAAGTATTGTGGGTTTTTTATAATAAATTTAGCTTTCATTAGAAGTCTTCAACAAATTGTTCATACTCTTTGGGTAAATTGATATTGTTTTTGCTCAATCTATTTTCTACAAAAACTATATTTGGTCTACTTTTACTCCAAAAAAAGGCTCCTATGTAATTTTTATTTTTAATCAATTTTCTATAATTATTTGTGAAAAAATAAATATTAGTACCACTAGGGCACTTTATAGTACTGTTAGATTTTATAAATACAAAATTTGCTTTTTCACAACTATCTACAACTTTTATATCTTTTGAATAAATCTCTTTATCCATCTCTTTTATATTTGGGATATATAGTTTAATCTCTTTATCATGTAAAATATCTTTTGCAATTTTAGTGATGATTTTTGCTTCTAGTTCTGTTTCTTTTGTATATTTATCCACTAGATAAGTATAGTTTTTTGAATAAGAAGCTGTAAATAATATTAAAAGTATTAGTAGATATTTCATTAGAATAACCACCTTATACTAAATGTCACACTTCTATCAAAATCATTAAATGCAACATATTTAGGATTTCTTAATCCTGAACTTGCATCTGTTACTATTGATTGTGTTGGTTTATCAAGTAAATTATTAGCTTTTATGCTAAATGATAGATTTTTTGTAAAATTATAACTAACACCTAGATTGAGATTAAAACTATCATTTACATTTATATCTTCAAAGCTATAACCATTTCTATAAATCAATGAAGTAAAGTAACCTAATTTTTGATAACGTCCCAAAAATTTTACATAACCACCTTTATATGAGTTTGTAAAGTCTCTATTTAAGTTTGTAAAGTAGTAATTCATTTTTATTTTGTTGTTTTTATTAAAATTATAATCGTAATTAAATATCATACCACCTGTTTTAACTTCATAAGGCACATTTATAAAACCAATTGGTGTAAAGTATACAAAATCATTTATGTGTACATTGTAATATTCTATATTAAATTTTGAATCACCATAAGCATATGTACTTTCGATAGTGTAATATTTGTACTCTTGATTATCTATTTTTTCATAATTTTTATCTATAAATTCTATATTAAAAAATGATGGAGGAATATAACTTTTTGTGTAAAAAGCTTTAAAACCTAAGTTTTCAGTTGGAAGGTATATGGTTCCTACTCTATATAAATATTCTGTGGAATCTCTTATAATACTAGACTCCCTTTCATAATTATCAAATTTTAGATTTCCAATTAGATAAAGTGAATCATTGATTTTATAATCATCTTGCAACATAAAAGAATATATTGTTTCTTTATTATAATCGTTAAATGCTCCAATTTCAGATGTAACCCCAAAGAAATTGGTCATATTTCTATATTTGACTTTATATTTTTTATCTTTTATATTTATTGCTGTAAATAGATTATTGTTTTGAGTTTTAAAAGTTTTTGAGATTTTGGCATTTAATTTAGTAAGTTTAATTTTTTCATCAAAAGCAACGGGTACTGTTGATACAAATTGATTTAAATCAACCTCAGGTATTACAAGAATACTCTCTAAGGGTGAATACAAATCTTGATTTTTCTCTTCATATTTTCTATTATTGATATCTATTGAAAAAGAAGTTTTAAGGGAATTATCATCTAAAAAATAATTGTTTACATGAATAAACATATTATCAGAAGTTATTTCACCCTCATCTGGTACTAAGTCTGTTGACATACCCATATAGGCATCTTTTTTAAGTGCAGTATAACCAAAATCGATAGTAGATTTATCTGAAGTAAGATTTAAAAACATATAACTTTGATTTGAATTATTGTTTATTCTTTGATTATTATAAAGTCTATGAAATGAATTGTTTTGATTAGCAAAATATGCTAAATAAGACCATCCATTATCTAAAATTGTAGAATGCATATAGCTTTGTGAATTATAATTTTTATTTGATGTGGTAAGTTGGATTTCATTGCCATTTTCTTTTGCGGCAGATTTTGTATATATTCTAATAAAATGAATCCCTGTTTCATTACCTAAAGTAAAGGAACCTTCTCCATAATAAACTTCAATATGATCAATCAAACTAATTGGAAGCTCAAGCCAATTTAAAAAAGCTGATTGTGTATGAATAGAGCTTATTTCATGGTCATTTATATAAGTTCTATAAAAACCACTAACCTCAGTTTTAGAACCAGATAAAGATATGGTATTTTGACCAAATCTATTTCTATTTAGATTATTAATAGGTAATTCACTAATTAAATCTGATAATTTTTCATATTGCATAAGATTTAATTCTTCTTGCGTATAAATAATAACATGTCCCATTTTTTCATTTAAAGTTTTTAAAGAGTTATTTGAAGAGTCTTCATATTCAGATAATAGTGACTCTAATGAAGAAGCAAATAATATGTTTGCTGATAAAATAATTAAAAATAATAAACGTAAAATTGCCAAATAATTAATCCTATTTAATTCTAATTCTATATTATACTTTTAATATATTAAAATATTAGTAAAAAGTTATTATTCAAATCTTATATTTATTGATATTTTTTTATAATAAGGTTTTTAGTGAGTATTTTGAGGATTTTATTTGATAAAAGTTATATATATTTTTTTTATTTTTTTTACTTTTTCTTTTGCCAATAATTCAATAAATGAAAGAGATATTATAAAAAGTTATATAGCTATTTTCAAAAGAGCACCAAGTTTTGAGAGTCTAATATATTGGCAAAAAAATGAAAAAAATTTAAATAGATTATTAAAAATTTTTTTAGAACAAAAAGAAGCAAATCTTTTTTTCCAAAAAAATCAATCACCAAAAGAGTTTATAAATAGAGTATATTTAAATCTATTTAATAGAAATGTAGATAAAGAAGGTTTATTGTATTGGGAAAATATGTTAAATCAATCTCAAATAGAAAAATCTGATATTGTATTAAAGATTTTAAACTCAGCTTCAAACACACAAAAATATAAAGATTTAGATACTTTAACCAATAAAACTAACATAGGAGCAATTTTAGTAAATATAGGTTTTGACAATAAAGAGTTGTCAAAATATATCATTTCGAATGTTACTGATGATAAAACAAGTGTGAACTATATAAAACAAAAAATAATTACAAATGATCTAAAAAATGATTTTTTGCAAGATTATAAAAAAGATTTGATAAAAACAAAAGGGCAGATTATCTTTAAAAAATTAGATTATTTTGAAGTTTATTATAAAAATAAATATAAAGCAGGTTTTAGTTTTAATTTAAAAGGGTACAAATTTTTTTGTAAATATGAAAAAAATATAAAATCTTTTTCAGCATTTTTTAACAGTAAATCTGACAATATATTATTAATAGATGTAAAAGATAATAAGATTAATACTATTTCTAAAATCTTAAAAGATAAAAATCTACTAATTAAGCCAAGTTTGGACTTTGAAGAATTTCAAGTATACTTTTCTAACTCAAATGCAATAAAATCTTTCAAACTAGAAGAGTTCGATGATGGAAAAAATTTAGTACAAATCATAACAGAATTAAACAAATTACTTTTTGAACTTGAATATTTCACAACAAAAAACAATATAACTTTAATTGAATTATTAAATAGTTTTAATAAATCTTATCTAAATGAGAATAGCAAAAAAAATTTTGAAATATACTATTCTAATTTAAAACATTTAATCAACTAATCTTTCTACTTTATACCATTATATAAAAAAATACTTACAATTAAATATACAATATATTTCTACTATTTTGAAATAATTATTACATATATATATTAAAATATTACAATAAATATGTAAAAAATATACATAAAATTTGTTAATATGAAAAATATTTTGGTAAAATTAGTCAAATAATTTATTAAAGGATTGAATATTAATAATCAAGCATATAAAACAGATTATGAAGTAGGTCAAGATAATATTGAGATTTTAGGTATGGATATTCACAATCCAGTATTTTTTTTAAGTGCATTTCTTATTATTTTATTTGTTATAGCAACTATTATGTTTCCACAAGGAGCAAAAGAGCTTTTAGATGGAGCTAAATGGTGGTCAATAAATAATTTTGATTGGCTTTTTATGAGTGCAGGTAATTTTTTTGTATTATTTTGTTTGAGTTTAATATTTTTACCAGTTGGAAAAATAAAGTTAGGTGGGAAAGATGCAAAACCAGATTTTTCAAGAGTCTCTTGGTTCTCAATGCTTTTTGCAGCTGGTATGGGAATTGGTCTTATGTTTTGGAGTGTTGCAGAACCTGTAGCATATTATACTGCGTGGTACAAAACCCCTTTAGCAGTAGATCCAAATACTCCAGAAGCAGCATCTTTAGCTATGGGTGCAACTATGTATCACTGGGGAATACACCCCTGGGCCATATATGGAGTAGTTGCTTTATCTCTAGCTTTTTTTACTTATAATAAAAAATTGCCTCTAACAATTAGGTCTGCATTTTATCCAATCTTCAAAGAAAAAATTTGGGGTTGGCCAGGGCATGTGATAGATTTGTTAGCGGTATTAGCAACAATTTTTGGACTTGCTACATCATTAGGGCTTGGTGCAAAGCAAGCTGCAAGTGGATTAAACTATGTTTTTGATATAGGAAATACCATAAATATTCAAATAGGAATAATCATCTTTATCACCGCTGTTGCAATATTTTCTGTTGTAAGAGGTATCGATGGTGGAGTTAAACTTCTAAGTAACTTGAATATGGTAGTTGCAATAGTTTTACTATTTTTTATTATAATTGTTGGAATGTCAACAGATATCTTTGCAAGTTTTTTTAATACTTTTACAAGTTATGTTGAAAATATAATACCTTTAAGTAATTTTGTAGGAAGAGAAGATACAGCATGGTTTCATGGCTGGACAGTATTTTATTGGGCTTGGTGGATATCATGGTCTCCTTTTGTTGGTATGTTTATAGCACGCGTTTCAAAAGGTAGAAGTGTAAGAGAGTTTATGATTGCTATTTTGATTATTCCTACATTGATTACTATGATATGGATGTCTGCATTTGGTGGTACAGCATTGGAACAGGTACAAAACCATATAGGGGAATTGTCAAATGGTATTTCTAATGTTTCTTTGGCAATGTTTCAAATGTTTGACAACCTTAGTTTATCTCATACAATCTCAATTTTAGGGATTATTTTAGTACTAGTATTTTTTGTTACAAGTTCTGATTCGGGTTCTTTGGTTATTGATTCAATTACCGCAGGGGGTAAGATAGATGCACCAGTACCCCAAAGAGTTTTTTGGGCAACAATGGAAGGACTAATAGCAGGAGCTTTACTTTTTGTTGGAGGTAAAGAAGCATTATCTGCACTTCAAGCAGGAGCTATTACTACAGGTTTACCTTTTACTGTAATTTTACTTTTTATGTGTTTTAGCTTGTATAAAGGTTTAAAATCAGAAGCAAAAGTTTAGTTTGAGTTTGTACTATTTACCAAACACTTAAAAAGTTTAAGATGATTTGGTATGAAAAAAAGATATTCGGGATGCCATTGAACGCCAAAGATTAAATTATCTTTGGTTTTCATAGAAGTAGATTGAATAATATCATTTTTGTCAATTGCTTCAAGTTTAAATTTTTTTGGTACAGTTTTTACTGCTTGATGGTGAAGTGTATTTATTTTTATCTCTAATTTATTTGTTATTTTGTTTAATAATCTATTTTTTTTTAGGAAAATATCTTTCCATGCAAATGGTGTATACTTATACTCATATCCATCTTTTCTTATATCTTTGTATAAATCTGCTCCAAAATAGACATTTATAAGTTGATAACCTCTACATATTCCAAATACTGGTTTATTTTCTTCTACTGCTTTATGTAAAAGTTTATACTCCAAAATATCTCTTTCATAAGTAATAATATCATTTAAACTACAGCTTTCTTTTTCTATAAAAGCATTATATAAATCATCTCCACCACTAATAATCAAACCATCCATTTGAAGATTTCTAAAGTCTTGATTATCTGTAATAATCTTTGATTTTCCTCCACATAAAAATATAGATAACTTTATAAAATATCGAGAAAAGAAACCTTTTTTAGGACCTGTTACGATGATAAGAGGTCTGTTATGTTTTTGTGACATTTCTCTATCCAATCATTTTTATTAAATATTGGTTTATTAAGTTCTTCTAAAAACTGTTTATTCATCTTTTCAAATAATTTTTTATTTGAAGATAATAATTCAACTATAACCCATAGTTGAAACTCTTGGGATAGATTCCATCTAAATTGATCAATCTTACTATTTGGTAATCTATAATGGTATGTAGGTCTAGGGTTAATCTTTTCTTTTGGAAGATGTTTTCTTACTTTTTTTTCATTCCAAAATGCAAGTTGAGGTAACATATCTAATACCCTATTTCTTGTAGGGTTAAAATCTATATAATCTTCTAAAAACTCTTTTTTTGTTGGATTATATTTTAGGTTAATAACTTTTTTTACATAATCTTTTGGAAAGTCATTAATAAAGGGCGAAATCTTTCTAGCTACATCAATTTCACTTTGTACTTCTATCCATTTTTGTAGTATTAAAAATGATTTAAAAAGTTTCAAAACATCCTCAATTTTTTGGCTAGGAGGTTCAATATTAAAATGAACTCCAAAAGCATATTGTAAAGAATGAGTAGTTCCCAATGCCCCATTTAATCTTAATAATTCAACCATTTCATCAAGTTTTGAAAATTCTTTTATAGGTATAGGTGCAGTTGCAATCTCAAAGGGAACAAAGCGTTTTGAGGTTTTGTCAATAATCCTATCTATATCATCTGAAATATCCCCAATAAATTTACCAAGTTTTTCAAAGATACCATCTGATTGCATTTTTTGTAAAAGTTGAGCATCAAGTTCAAATTTAAAATCACCATATTGTGTATCTTTTAAACTTAGTTCATATCTAGTTTTTTGAGTGATTTTTCCAGAAAAAACTTTTTGCACAAGCAAAGCACTTTTTTTAAGGTTTAGATTTGAGTACTCAATTTCAACGCCTATATGCCTATTGTTACCATTTTTATTTTTATATATATTTTCTAAAAATCTTTTTTTAATCTTATTTTTGTATTTAGGTGTCATATTAACTCCTTATACTTTAAGATAACATAGTAGATTAAAAATTAACTTAATTATTTTTTTTTAGTAAATAGATTAAAAATTAAAAGTTTTTATATTGTTATCATACAAATAATATAAAAAAAGAAAAAAATAATTTTAATTTTGTATAATAACAGTATAGTTATATTCATAAAATTTTATAAATAAAAAGGAAATAAAATCAGTACTCAAGCCAATGAAACTTATAAATACAAATGTATTTGCAGTACATACGATTTACCATATGAAAAACATTATAAAGCATGTATGTATTTTTATTCAATAAAAGAAAGTTTATACAAATGCCCTAAGTGTGGGAAATCATTAGTATTTACAGGAAGAAAAGAGACTATAAAGTAAATGCAAAAGAGTTGTCTGTGAGTTTTTTTAATGGAAAATAAGTTAAAAGATAAAAAAATAAGAACAATTCTACTCTTCTTTTATGCAATATTAATGTTTATATTCATTCTAAATAACATCTCATTTATATATTTTATATTACTATTTATAATTATGCCAATTTGTATATACTTTTATGTTAGATGGATTTTCCCTAAAAAGTAATCTACACTGTTTGATTTAGATCATTAACTTTATTTGTCCCTCATAAAACTCTTTTGAGATATCTAAAATCTCTTTTGCTAAATCTTTGGGTTCAATTACTAGTAAACTTGGTTGCCATTTTTTTAGCTCATAGATTAACTCTTTTTTGGAAGTAGCAGTTAATAATATCTCAATAGTCTCATCTTTATACTCTTTTATAATAATCTGTGATTTACATAGTGGTCTTCTTTTAAAATATTTAGAGATCTCTTTTTTAACTAACAATCTTACTTCAAAGGGTTCATTATCTGGTTCAAACCAAACATTAATCGCATAATCTAGTTTTTGTAAAGCTTTTATGTTTTTATTAAAAGTTTTATTGCTTAGATTTAAATTGTTTATATCTTTTATATAAAAGGTTTTTAGTTTATCTTGTGTTATATCTTTTCCATATAAATACCAATATCCATCAAATGTAGTTATCTTGTATGGTTCTACAATTCTATATTTGTCTTTATAATGAAACTGCACTTGACTGAAGTTTATAATTGCATCTTGTAAACTTTTGATTAGCTTTGTTTTATCTGAGATATCTTCTATCTCTATTTTAGAATAAATAGGACTCTCATGGGTGTTTTGCAATTTTGAAAATAGTGAATTGGCTTTTGAACCAAATGAACTTCCCATAGAAGAAGCTAACTCTTTTAAAACATCTAAAACTAAATCCTCTTCAAATGATAAGTTTTTGTCAATACTATGACCATCTTTTACCTTCCACTTGTGCCCAACTTTTTCTATTGGAAGTTTTTGTATAAGTCTTTCATTGAAATCTCTTTGGATAGTTTTGGTGGAAACATTGAACTCCTCTGATAAATCTTTTACACTTAAAACCTCTCCTTCTCGAAGACGTTGCCAAATAGTATTAAGTCTATAAAGTATTTTGTCATAGTCATGTTTTTTCATAATAACTCTTTTTAAATATTTTAATCATTATAACAATTCGGACATTATATTGTCCAGTATTTAATTTATAATTTTCATATAGATTGAAAAAGGATTAACAATGTACAACTTTTTATATACAATATCAATGGGATGTATACTATATTTTTTATATGGTAGTTTAGTATTTTGGTCAGTTGGTGCAGCATTAGCAGTATTATTTATCTCTTTAATGTTTATAGATATAGAAAAACCTAAACAAAAAGTAGAGAAATACTCAGATGAATTAATAAGTTCAATAAGTAAAGCTATATTTTAATGGAACTATTTTTTACTTTTAGTATTTTATATCTTATCGTGATGCTATTAAGATTATTTAAAAAGTTTTTTTATAAAAACTTTTGAATTTGAGTGTAGATTATATAATAGGTTTGTTTGTAGGACAATTATTCTAATCTCTTTAGCAACTGTAAATTTAAGTGATAATATTATAGTTATATTATCAACTTTTTCATAAATAAGTTTATACAAATAAATATTAATAATAAATAATCATATTAGATGTGACAAAAATGTGACATTTTTCTGCTACACTTTTATAAATAAAATACCACTTACAATCCAAACTCTATAAACTAAAACTTCATATAAACTATTCTTGTAAGTATATTGATGATGATATTATGATGTTTTATTTTGTAGATGGAACAGTTGCCCCATGTTGTTATATAGTAGATAAAAATTTAGTTAAAACAAAAAAGGAGATAAAAGAGATGTTGGATAAGAAAATTGTGCCTGAGTGTTGTGCTCAGTGTGGAGAATTGATAAAAGGAGAAATAAATGAAATGGTTAGTTAGTATTTTAATAGTAAGTTGCTTTTTATATGCAAGTGAAAAGTCAGATAAATCAAAAATGATACAAAAGTAGATATGTTATGTGTAGAAAATTATCCTAGTGTATATGAAAAAAAAGATGTAAATGGAAAACAAAAAACAATAAAAGTATTTGATAATGAAGAATATATCAATACACTTAAACCAAATAAAACAATAAAGAAAAAAAGAGAAGGTGAACTTACTTGTTATAATGAATATAAACTAATAACTTCGCCTAAAAATAATAAAGTTTTTCAAACAAATAAAAACACATTTGATAGTTATCTTTTAAAACATAATAGATATGATTTAACTTTTTATGAAAATAAAACAAGAGATTTTTTAGATAAAAATATGGGAATACCTCAAAGATGTGCTCCATATAAACAAAGTCAATATTGTAATTATTGGTTTGGTTTTGATATTTTGTTTGATAAAAATAAAAAAGTAAAAACAATATTTCTATATGATAATAGTGTCAATAGAGGTAAACTTCCATTTTCTGAAAACTCTATATTAAATCTATACACAAACTCAAAACCTCTTGGACTTTGGATTGTAAAAAAATATAAAAAACTATTTTCTAAAAAGCCAATAAATTCTACAACAAGCTCAATTATATGGGAAAACTTAACAAAACATATAAAAAAAGTAACGATGATACCTCAAAATGGATATTTTAAATTAAGTTATAAGCTGAAAGATGGACATAGTTTATTTAGGAATGGATATGAAGATTCAGAAGTGCCAATGGATTATGTTGGGTCTATTCAGATTGAGTATAGGTAAGGACAGAAGGTGAAAGAAAAAATGAAAAATGAAAACTTTTGTATAAAGTATCCAAATGATTCATTATTTTTAATTATAAAGATTATATTTATTTTATCTTTAATAATTATATTTGGATATTTAACTTATAACGCTCAGCAAGAAAATAGGATTTGGCATTATGTACTTTATCTATTTGTTACTTTAGCAATTATAGAGGGGATACATCATGTTATAAGTAGATTAATAAAATATGATGAAATTTGCATAGAAAATGATTACTTCATAGTAAAAAAGAAAAAGAAAATTATAAGTAAAACTAAACTAGAAGATATTGATGTCCTTCAAAGTAGACCTTGGTTTGAGTTTTTTGGTATATCTTGGATAATAGTCAAAGATGAAGGAAAATGGTTATTTCAGTATAAAACAAATGAGTTATTGAAAGAAGATAATGAAATATTAATAAACAGATTAAAAGAAGGAGTAAAACAATGGCAAATGAAACAGTAAATTTGGAAGGAACACAATATATCGGAGATATACCATCAATATATTATGGGGCAACATCATCATTAGTAAGTAATATAAAATAATACCCAAAATCACACCCCAGTTGCCACGTTAAAAATAATTTAAGATTAGTTAAAGTGAGAGAAGTTACTTAATATTATATTTGTTTTATTAAAGAAAGTAGTTTAAAAAATGGTGCGACCGACGAGATTTGAACTCGTACACCCGGAAGGCACTACCCCCTCAAGATAGCGTGTCTACCAATTTCACCACGGTCGCATTTTTTTAGTGCGAAATTATAGCAGTAAAATCTTATAGATTTTATTAAAAGATGTGTAAAATAAAAGATTGTTATATCAATAGTTGTCTTGACAAGTAATTTTAAATATTGTATAGTTTTATCAAGGAGTTGTTATGTATTTTGATATGAATAATTCATTAGGATTTGTTTTAAATAGAACTGCAATTGCTATGAAAACAGGATTTAATACAAAAATAAAAGAGTTTGATATTTCACCAGAGCAATGGTCATTGATATTTAGAGTTGTTGAAAATGAAGGCTTAACTCAAAAAGAGTTATCTGATACAACATATAAAGATCAAGCAAATATCACAAGAAGTATAGATAGGATTGAAAAAAAAGGTTTTTTAAATAGGGTTTCAAATAGTAGTGATAGACGAATAATAAATCTTTTTCCTACTCAAAAGGCAAAAGAATTGGTTAAAAAAATAGTACCAATATCTAATGAATACAACAAACAACTTAGTCAAGGTCTAAGTAAAAATGAAAGTGAAGAGTTACTTAGATTACTTAATATAATTTATAAAAATGTAGAAAATTAAGGAAATAAATATGAATTTAGAAAATAAAACAATTTTTATTACAGGTGCAAATGGAGGACTAGGTTTAGCTTTTGTTCAAGAGTGTCTAAAACAAAATCCTAAAAAAATATATTGCACTGCAAGAGATTTAAATAAATTAGAACAAATAAAAAATTTATCTGACAAAATAGAGGTGTTAGAAATAGATATAACACAAAAAGAAGATTTTTTACAAAAGGTATCAACAATCGATAAAATAGATTTACTAATAAACAATGCAGGGGCAAATAGTAGTAAAAGACTATTTGATGATAATAAAACTATTGATTTTGATGTAAATGTTTTTGGTACATTTAATAGTTGTAATATATTGTCAACTAAGATAAATAAAAATGGAGCAATAATAAATATCACATCTGTACTTGCCTTGATTAACTTACCTATTATGGCTTTATATTGTGCATCAAAAAGTGCTTTACACTCTATAACACAAGCTTTAAGAGCTGAACTTAAAACAAAAGATATAGAAGTTTATGAAGTTTTACCAGGTCCAATTGATACAAATATGTCAAAAGATGTACAAATGCCAAAAGCATCACCTACTGAAATAACAAAAACAGTATTAGAAGGATTAAAACAAAAAGATTATGAGATATATCCAGATGAATTCTCTAAAATGATAAAACAAAGATTACAAGAGAATAAAACTGTTTTAGAAGAGGAGTTTGCTCAATCTATAAATTATTAAAAAAGTCAAGAGAAATAACTCTTGATTTTTTTAATTTACTATGAAAAGATAATTCTTATTTGAAAAGTTTTAAAATATTTAGTTTATGTATTGTATATAGTTATTTATACTAAAATAAATAGTTGATCAAAATGTGTGACAATGATGAGACGATAATTATGTTAAACTAGTATTATATACTATAATTTGGGGAATTGATGGAAGAATTCTTATCATATTTAAAACAACTAAATATTCTTTTTATTGAAGATAATCAGATTATGCTCCAAAAAACTTCAAATACTTTAGAACTATTTTTTTCAAAAGTATTTATGGCTCAGACAGTTCAAGAAGCTTCAGAGATATATTATGAAAATAAAATCGATTTTATACTTAGTGATATACAACTTCAAGATGAATCAATTTTCAATTATCTTGAAAAAATAAGAAAATCAAACTATAAAATACCTATTGTTTTAATCACTTCATACTACAGTAACGAATATCTTTTTAAAGCTTCAAATTTGAGTATTGATGGATATATAGTAAAACCTTTAGAGCTTGATCAACTCTTACATACCCTTACAAAAGCAGTTAAGAGGAATCTTCCAAAAGATACTATCATAGAACTAAAAGATAATGCAAGCTATAATTTTTTTACTAAAGAGTTGAAATATAAAAATAAAACCATATCCCTTGGAAAAAAAGAGAGAGAACTTTTTCACTTTTTGATACAAAATAAAGAGAGTTATGTCCCTCAAGAAGAGATTATAAATCATTTATGGTCTTTTGAAGATGTAACAGGTTCTGCTGTAAGAAATCTTATAAATAGAATAAGATCAAAACTTACAAATGATATTATAATCACTAATAAAGGTCAGGGATGGAAAATTGGCTTAAACGATGATTAGGTTTCTTTTAATTTTTTTAATTTTTTTTGTCCAATTATTTGCATATGAAACAATAGAAACAAGCAATGATGATATAAAAATAAAAGAAATCTCTTTTTTGGGTGATACAAACGAATTAAATTATAAGGAAGTTTTAAAACTATACAAAAATAACAATTTTAAATCATTGCCTAAAAAAAGCTATAGTTTTGGACTAGAGAACAAGACTCATTGGTTTGCATTTAAGCTTTCATCAAATAATAAACATCTTTATTTAAGATTACGAAGTAATATTATTCAAAACTCAACTTTATATACTTTCTTAAATGATAAACTTATAAAAGAAGAACAAACAGGAGGAGTAATTCCTCTTGAAAAAAGAGAGATAAAAGAGATTCCTCTTATTTTTGATTTATCAAAAAATCAAGAAAATAAACTTTTTTTATTGAAAGTATCATCATTATCTGTAATTCCTAGTTTTGTAATTGGAGATTTTTATGAGATTAAAAAAGAGTTTGACAAAGAATTTTATATTTTTATATTTTTAAGTGGCATGATAATCTTTTGGATATTTTACAATCTTATACTTTATTTTTTTACAAAAGAAAAAACATATTTATATTATGTAATATATCTAAGTGGTTCATACTCTTTAGTATTTTTTTTATTGGGTTATTTTGTATATTTTAGTGATAAATACTTAGATTTAGTTATGCATTTCATAGTTTTTACAGCTCAAATAAAACTTATAGGTCTTGTTCTTTTTACAAATAATTATTTAGATATCAAAAAAAACTATCCAAAAATAGCAAAATTTAATATAGCACTTTTGGTTATTACTTATATATTATTTTTTTTATTTCCAAATGCTATTCATGTATCGGTTTTTCTTCCAATATTAATATATTCACTATTTATATTTTATGGCTTTATGTGTTTGAAAAGAAGTTTTTACCCCTCAATTCTTTATCTTATAGCTACAGGTATAGCTTTATTATGCTTTATCATATATTTAGTGATGAATGATATTGGTGGTATAATAGAGTATTCATTTTTTACTTTACATTTACCTTTATTTGGTACTACTTGGGATGCTTTTTTTCTATCTATAGCTATTTTTTATAAATTAAAAACACTTAAAAAAGAGAAAGGTGAATACAAAAATATGTTGCTTTTAAAATCAAATATAGACTCTATAGGACAACTCAATGCAAATATTATCCACCAATGGAAAACACCATTGGGTGAAATAGGTTCTATTAACTCTAATCTTTTAGCAAAAATCAAATATGCATCTTTAGATAAAAAAGAGCTGATATCCTCTTTAGAAAATATCTCTTCAACTCTTACTTATATTAGCAATACAATAAACACATTTCAAAACTTTTATAGTAATCAAAATAGTTCTGTACAAAATGTAAATATTTTTAAAACTATAAGTAACGTTACATCTTTTTTTAAAGAGTCTTTTCAAGAACAGAATATAACACTTAAAATCAATATAAACCATGAGTTTGAAATAAAAATAGATAAAAGCGTTTTAATGCAAATTTTGATGATACTTGTTAGCAATGCAAAAGAGCAATTTCAAGAGAAAAAGATATCTAATAAATATATTAGTATTGAACTTATCTGTGAAGAAAAAAACATTATCAACATATGTGATAATGCAGGTGGGATTCAAATACAGCCTGTAGAAAAAATACTTGATTCTTATGTTACAACAAAAGAGGGAAGTACAGGACTTGGCTTATATATTGCAAAGACAATGACCAACAAAAATAATATGGATTTAAAAGTAAAAAATTATAAAAATGGTGCTTGTTTTTCTGTAGTTTTACCATCTTCGTAACACTATCGTCACATAAAATAAAATTATCAAACTTAAATGGGACATTCCTTTTGATATTATAAAGTTAACTTAAACTATATAAAAGGAAATCAAAATGAAGTCATGTCACTTTGGCAAGTTATTTATTCTAGTATTTATAACTATATTTATATCAGGTTGTTCTATAACTCCAAAACCTTTTACTCCAAAAGAGATAAATTCAAATATAAAAGATGATTTAAAAGTTTTAAATGAACTTTCAAAAACAGTAAAACAACCCATTACACTAAATGATGCTATAAATAGAGCCATTAATAATAACTTGAAAAATAAAATTCAAATTATGCAAAGTGCTTTAGCTCAAAATCAAATTGATTTAGTATATTATGATATGCTTCCATCCCTTACTGCTAGTGCTGGTTATCTGCAAAGGGATAGTTATGCTGCTTCTGCTAGTACCTCTTTTACCAATGGTGTTCCAAATCCATTAGGAGCAAATCCTAATTATTCTGTATCTCAAGATAAGCAAAGAATAAATACTGATATATCTTTTAGTTGGAATATTTTGGATTTTGGACTTTCTTATATCAGGGCAAATCAAGAAGCTGATAAGTTTCTTATTGCAAAAGAAAATGAGCGTAAAGTGATTAACAATATAAAACAAGAGGTAAGAAGGTCTTATTATCAAGCTATAGTTGCAAATGATTTACTTGAAAAAATTAAACCAATGATGATAGAAGTTGAAGAGGCTATTAAAAATTCTGATTCTATTAAAAACAACAGAGTGAAATCACCCTTTGATGTATTGATATACCAAAGGGAACTATTTGATATATTAAAAGCACTTCAAAACCTTGAAAAAACTTTGATAAATGCAAAAATAGAGTTATCTCAATTGATGGGATTAAAACCAGGAACACAATTTGAACTAGCTGAAAAAGTAAAAGAAAATTATGACTTACCATCTATCTCATTAACTCTTGAACAAATGGAACAAATAGCATTAGAAAAACGTCCAGAAGTATTAGAGAGTAGATATAAACAAAGAATATCAAAAGATGAAACTAAAACGGCTATTTTAAAAATGTTACCAGGGATAAATTTGAATGCAGGAATATCATATGACGACAATGATTATTTGTTAAATAATGATTGGATAAGTTATGGTGCAAGTATGTCATGGAACCTTCTAAATGTTTTTAAATATAACACTTATGAAAAACTATCTCAAACACAATATGAGTTAGCAAAACAACAAAAACTAGCAATATCTATGGCAGTTTTATCTCAAGTTCATCTTGCTGTAGTAAATTTTAAATTAGCACAAAAAGAGTTTTATTTATCGGACAAATATTATAAAACATCAAAAGAGATATTTAAAATAACACAAACAGAAAACAAACTTAATATGAATAGTAAATTATTTTATATCAAAGAGAAGTTGAATTATATATTGGCATCATTAAGATATGCTGCTTCTTATGCAAATGTACAAAATAGTTATGGAAAGATTTACTACTCTTTAGGAATAGATGAGATTAAAAAATGAAAAAAAATATTCTAATTTTCTTTTTAATACTTAAGTTTGCATATTCAAATGAATATACAGCCAGAGCGTTGATTAGTTCTTTAGATAAAACTAACCTTTCTAGTCAAATAGCTGGAAATATAATCTATTTAAACAAAAATGAGGGAGATTCTTTTAAAAAAGGGGAAGTTTTAGTCAAAATAGATTGTGAAGTATACCAAGCAAAATTGGATGAGGCAAGAGTACAAACAGAAATTGCAAAACTAAAATATGAAAAAAATAAACAATTAGATTCTTATAAAACAATTGGAAAGTTTGAAGTTAGTTTATCTTTACAAGAGTATCTTTACCAAAAAAAATTAGAAAAGATAGCTGCTATAAATGTAAAAAGATGTACTGTAAAAGCACCATTTGACGGAAGAATTGTTCAAAAAAAAGTAAACAAGTTTCAAAATATCAATCCAAATGATGAGATTTTTGAAATAGTTGGAATAAGTAATTTAGAAGCAAAAATTATTGTTCCTTCTGACTGGCTTTTATGGTTGAAAAAAAATCAAAAACTACAAATACTTGTAGATGAAACGCAAGAAAAAGTTGATGCAAAGATTAAACAAATAGGTGCAGTAGTAGATTCTGCTAGTAAAACTGTATTACTTCGTGCTACTTTTATAGGAGCATATGAAAATATAATACCAGGAATGAGTGCAACTGCACAATTCAAAAAAGATTAAACTTAGGAGTTCATCATGAAAAGAAGACCATTAATAAGTGCTTTAGAGCCAAGGTTATTATTTGATGGAGCTGCAGTTGCAACAGCAGTTGATGTTTTAGACAACAGTTCTTTTGAGTCAAATAGTTTAAAAGATAGTGTTGATGAATTACCAGCTATTCAAAATGATTCTGAAAATCAAAAAAAAGAGATAGCTTTTATAGATAGTAATATAAAAAACTATGAGACTATTTTAAAAGATTTAAATGAAAATATTAATATCTCAGAAATATATATAATAGATTCTAACTCAAATGGATTGGAACAAATTGCTTCTATTCTTGAATCAAAAAGCGATCTTGATGCACTTCATATTATATCTCATGGTAGTGAAGGTGAGATACGTATTGGTAGTAGTTTATTAAACTCTTCAAATATAGAACAATCTTCACTTTTATTGAAAAGTATCTCTAACTCTATGACAGAAGAGGGGGATATTTTACTATATGGTTGTAATGTTGGTACAAATGGTATAGGGGAAAGTTTTGTAAACACCTTTGCCGAACTTACAAGAGCCGATGTGGCAGCTTCTGATGATATTACAGGTTCAGAGTCTTTTAATGGTGATTGGGATTTAGAGTATACAAATGGACAAATAGAAACTGATGAGATAAACTCCTCTTGGGATGGGGAACTTGCTATTAATTTAAGCCATAGTACTTCATCATTTAATTATACGGAGAATACCACGATTACTTTAAATACTGGGATAGATATAAGTGGGTTTGCAGCAAATCCTGAAATAGCGAAAATAAGTATTATTGGTAATCATGAATCTACTGATGAGTTGGTTTATTCAAAATACAGTACTGTGACAGGTACTTATAACTCTAGTAGTGGTGTATTAACTTTGAATGATACTTCTAATCCTGGATTAACTAATTGGGAAAATGCAATTAACTCTGTCAAGTTTAAAAGTAATAGTGATGATCCAAGCACGGCCCAAAGAACTCTAAAAATTGAAGTTTCTGGTAGTGGAAGTGGTTATGATTCATATACTTTTACTATAAATGTTACTGCAATAAATGACGCACCAACAGGAACCGATAGAACCCTTACGATTGTAGAAGATACATCAAAAGTCTTGTATGCGTCTGTTTTTGGATTTAATGATGTAGATAGTGCTGATAGTTTAGAAAGAGTTAGAATCTTATCTCAAGCAACTAATGGAATTTTACAATTTTATGATGAAACTTCTTCAACTTGGCAAGATATAACTGCTCCAAAAGTAATCTATAGAGCAGATATTGATGCAGGTTATTTAAGGTTTGTTCCTAATTCTGGTGAATATGGGGATAATTATGCAACATTTGATTTTAAAGTACATGATGGACATACCTTATCAGCAGATGCAAATACAATTACATTTGATGTTAATATTAACAACGCTCCCACTATTGAAAACACAATACCTACTCAAACACTAGATGAAGATTTTGCTGATTATACAATTGATTTAAAAAACTATTTTGCAGATGATTATACAAATGATGCAAATTTAACTTTTAATGTATCGGGAAATACAAATATAGGTGTAAGTATAACTAATGGAGTTGCTACTATAAGTAGTAGTGCAAATTGGAATGGAAGTGAGACTTTAACTTTTAGTGCAGTTGATGAACAAGGAGAAACAGTATCTCAAAATGTTTTATTTAGCGTCAATCCTATCAATGATACTCCATCAGTTGAAACTAATATACCAACTCAAAATTTAGATGAAGATTTTGCTGATTATACTATTGATTTAACACCTTATTTTAAAGATATTGAAACAAGTGATGCAAACTTAACTTTTAGTGTATCGGGAAATACAAATGTAGGTGTGACTATTGCAAATGGTGTAGCAACAATAAGTAGTACAGAAAACTGGTTTGGAACTGAAACAATAACTTTTAGCGCAACTGATGAGGGTGGTGAAAAAGTATCTCAAACAGTTGATTTTATAGTAAGTTCTATCAATGATACTCCAACAGTAGAAGCTACTATCCCAGCCCAAGATTTAGAGATAAATTTTGCTGATTATATTATTGATTTGAAAAACTATTTTGAAGATGTAGAATCAAATGATGCGACTCTTAGTTTTACATATTCTGGTAATACAAATATAGGTGTAAGTATTATAGATGGTGTAGCTACTATAAGTAATAACGTAGCTGATTGGATAGGTAATGAAACAATCACTTTCACTGCAACAGATGCCTCAGGTCTTACTATATCTCAAGATGTAGTTTTTACTACATCGGCAATAAATTATGCTCCTAAATTTGCTGATAATAATCCAACTGGAGGTTCAAACTCTTCAAATGTAAGTAGTGCAACTAAACAGATATTTGATAATGCAGGTTTTGAAAATGCACTTACAGGATGGACTACAAATGGTACAGCTACAAGTGTTTCAGGGACACATGCTATTAGTTTTGGAGCAAGCCCATCGATGCAGATGACAGATGAGGTAAAAGCTATCTTAGGAGATAGCAACCAAATGACTTGGCTTATCTCTCCATATGAAAACTCAATGGCAAAACTTGAAGCTACTGGTAGTTATTCTGAGTTTAATGATAATTTTAAAACAGACATGGGTGTAACTGATGAAACAGTAAACTATATCAAAGATACATTTTACGAAACTTCAAATAAAAAACCTACAAATATGGCATATATCTCTAAAACCTTTAATGCAACAGCAGGAGATGTATATCAAGTAGCTTGGAATTATGTATCGGGAGATTATGTTCCATGGAATGATGGTTCTGTTTTAACTTTTGCAAACAATAATGATTCTACAAAAACAGCTGTCTTAGATGGGATAAAAGCAGAGGTAACAATTTTGGGTGCTACAAATCCAGGAACAGGAAATTATACAACAGCTTCGTATGGAAGTACAGGATGGCAAACAACTACTATAGAGGTATTAGAGACAGGAACTTATACCCTTGGAATATCAGTGTTTAACCTTGGAGATACTGCTCTAAATCCATACTTATTGATAGACAATATAGCTGGAACTACCACTTTAAATGGACAAAACTTTGATCCACTAGATAAAGATGAAAATGCACCAACTCCAGCAGGTGATACTGTTTTAGTAAAGTCAGGACTTGAAGAAACAGATTCAAAACTTACTGAAAATAATACAATCATGCTTAGTGATGCAAATGTTACAGATGAAGTAACAGTAGATGTATCTTCTGTAATAGCAACTCAAAAAGATAGTGATGCCAATATAATGAGTTCAAGTCCAAGTTTGCCAGATAATGCAACATTACTTTCAATGTTAAGTGTTACTCCAGACTCTCCTGCAATAGATAATTCAGAAACAACAAAACAGCTTACATGGAATTTTGACTCTGGAACAGAAGCTTTTGATTTTCTTGCAGAAGGTGAGAGTTTAACCCTTACATATACCCTAACAGCCACTGATACTCAAGGTGCAACAGATACCCAAGAGATTACACTTCTAATAGAAGGAACAAACGATGCACCAACCATAACAGTAGTTGATGCTTCAGGAAGTGTAACAGAAGGTGGAATACTTAATGACACAGGCTCTATAACATTTGAGGATCTTGATTTTACAGATAGACCAGTTTCAGAACAGGTTATGAAGTCTATAGTTAGTAGTGATGTTACATTAAGTGATGCACAAAAAGCACAGATTGAAGCTGGCTTTAGTATCTCCAATGGAACCAATACAAACACAGGTACAGTAAACTGGAACTATACAATAGCAAATGATAAGATAAGCTTTTTAGGGGCAGGTGAGACTATAACAGCAACATTTACTATAAGTGTTACTGATGAACAAGGAAAATCTACACAACAAGATGTGGTAATAACTATAAATGGTGCAAATACTGCACCAATACTTCAACCATTGGCAACAATATATTATTCAGATACAGATGGAGTTGATAGTTTTGAAGATCAAGGTTCAACTGCAATAGCAAGTGATGTAGATGAGAATGCAGTACTTACATTTGGTATAGATGGAGGAGTTGATGGAGGAGCAAATGTAACAAAGGCTCTTACATATGGAACACTTAGTATAGATAAAAATACAGGAGAATACATTTTTACTCCTGATGCAAATAATATTAATGCTTTAAGTGCAGATACAACAGAGACTGTAACAATAAGTGTTACAGATGATAATGGTGCAATAAGTACACAAGTATTGACTATAGATATACAATCAGTAAATGATACACCTTTATTAAATAATGATAATAATCCAAATGCCACCTTTACAGAAAATGGAGCTGCAGTACAAATAGCACCAGATATTACAATTAATGATGCAGATAGTGCAAGTTATAATGGTGGATATATAAGTTTTAGCTTCACTGCAAATAGTGAAAGTAGTGACAGTTTTACAATAAAAAATATTAGTGGTATTACTGTTAATGGTAGTGATGTTTATTATAAAGCAGTTATCATAGGTACGATAGATAGCTCTTATGATGGTACAAAAGCAAATGATTTAAGAATTAATTTAAATGACAAAGCTAATATAACAAATGTAGAAGCTTTAGCACAAGCAATTAGCTTTTTAAATGATAAAGATGATTTATCAGGTACTTCAAGAGATATCTCTATTTTAGTAAATGATGGGGGAGATGGTGGTAATACTACGCCAAAGTTTAGTAAACTAGATGTAACAATTGATATAGTAACAATAAATGACATACCAGAGATAAGCCTATCAACAACAAATTATGAAGTGGAAAAGATAATTGGAGTAAATGATAATGGAACTCTTCAACTTGATAAAATAAGTGTAAGTGATGCAGATGATACAAACTTAACTGTAGTATTTGAAACAACAGAGTATGGATTATTAACTTTTAAAGAAGATGTTGTAGGTGGATTAAGCTCAAATGATATTTCAGGAAATGGCACACAAAGTGTAACCCTTACAGGAACTATAGAACAGATAAATACAACTTTAGCAGATGCAAATGGCTTGACTTATGTAGCAGGTGCAGGTAATGATGCAGTATCTCCAGGACTTGATTATCTAAAAGTAACTGCAACTGATGCGATAGGTGCAGAAAGTATAGCAACAAAATCAGTAATGGTACTACCAGCAGTTCCAAATGCAGATAGTGATAATATTGTAGGAGATGAAGATACACAAATTGAGATAGATTTAGTTCCACTTATTCATGATATAAATGATAATGCAGGTTCATATGTATTAGGTACAGGAACACCTGATATAACAGATGCAAATGGAAATATAATAACAAATGGTTCACTAAGCCCTTTTAGTGGAAATGAGATTACAAATTCAAATTCAGAAGTTATAGGTTATACCTTGCCAAATGGAACTCTTAGTTTAAATTATGGGATAATAGGAGAAGATGAAGGAGTATTTACCTTCACTCCAAATGAAAATTGGTCAGGAAATGAAAGCTTTGTTTATCAATATACATCAGGAGATGGAACAAAAAGTTATATAGCACAAATATCTATATTTGTTGCAGCAGATAATGATACACCTGTTATAACAGTACCAAATACACAAACAGTAAATGAAGATACACAATTGGTATTTAATTCAAGTAATTCAAACTTAATAACTCTAGCTGATATTGATGCAGGAATAGAAGATGTGGAAGTAACATTAAGTGTAACAAATGGTGTAATCACATTGGCACAAGATACAGGTTTGGTTTATACAGAAGGAGTAAATAATTCATCGAAAATGAGTATAAAAGGAAGTTTAACTGAAATACAAGCTGCAATAGATGGATTAAAATACCAAGGAAATAAAAACTATTTTGGTAACGATACTTTAAGTATTAGTTTGAATGATTTAGGAAATAGTGGTAATGGTGGAGCTTTAAGCGATACAAAAACTATTGATATAACAGTTTTATCCGTAAATAATGCACCAATAGCAGTAGATGATGTGAAGACAACAACGGAAGATACAGCAGTAACCTTAACAAAAGATGATATAGTAAGCTCAAATGATACAGATGTAGAATCAGACAACTTAACAATAACAGCAGTAGGCAATGCAAATAATGGAACAGTAATATTAAATAATGATGGAACAATAACCTTTACTCCAACACAGAACTTTAATGGAGAAGCAAGTTTTGAATATACAATATCAGATGGAAATGGTGGCAGTGATACAGCAACAGTAACAGTAAATGTAACAGCAGTAAATGATGTACCAATAGCAGTAGATGATGTAAAAACAACCACAGAAGATACAGCAATAACTTTAACTAAGAGTGATATTGTAGATGCTAATGATACTGATTTAGATGCTGATGCATTAACAATCACATCAGTAGGAAATGCAAATAATGGAACAGTAATATTAAATAATGATGGAACAATAACCTTTACTCCAACACAGAACTTTAATGGAGAAGCAAGTTTTGAATATACAATATCAGATGGAAATGGTGGAAGTGGTACTGCAACAGTAACAGTAAATGTAACAGCAGAAAATGATGCACCAATAGCAGGAGATGATGAAAAAACAACAACAGAAGATACAGCAGTAACCTTAACAAAAGATGATATAGTAACACCAAATGATACAGATGTAGAATCAGATACCTTGACAATAACAGCAGTAGGAAACGCAAGTAACGGAACAGTAATATTAAATAATGATGGAACAATAACCTTTACTCCAACACAGAACTTTAATGGAGAAGCAAGTTTCGAATATACAGTATCAGATGGAAATGGAGGAAGTGGTACTGCAACCGTAATAGTAAATGTAGTAAAAGATGCACCAGATGCAGTAGATAGTTTTAAAACAATTACCGAGGATACTGCAATAATACTTTCAAAAGCAGATATAGTAGGTATAAATGATACAGATAAACTAGATAACTTAACAATCACATCAGTAGGAAACGCAAGTAACGGAACAGTAATATTAAATAATGATGGAACAATAACCTTTACTCCAACAGAGAATTTTAATGGAGAAGCAAGTTTTGAATATACAATATCAGATGAAAATGGAGAGAGCGATACTGCAACAGTGACAGTAAATGTAATAGCAGTGAATGATGAACCAACAAATGAAGCCATCATTTTAGAACAAAACTTAAATGAGAATTTTGATGCTTATACTATTGATTTAAAAGATTATTTCGCAGATGTAGAAACAAGTGATGATAACTTTATTTTTACTATTTCAGGTAATACAAATATAAAAGTTACCATCAATAATACAATTGCAACTATAAGTAGTACACAAGATTGGAATGGTATTGAAACAATCACTTTTACAGCAATTGATGAAGGTGGAAATTTGGTTTCTCAAGATGTTAAATTTATAGTTGATCCTATAAATGATTTGCCATTAGAGACACCACCTTTTAAATCTACTGAATCAAATGACGATAAAGTAGATAACACAGACAATAATAACAATGATACAGATTTGGGCTTTGACAATGAAAATCCTACAGATTTAAATGATGCTATTAAAAACCCATTTGGCACAAAAACTATGGAAGTTAAAAGTGATGTAAATGGAGGTGATAATCCTTTAGATATACAAAATAAAAGAGAAGAAAAGCCAACAACAAACTTAAAAAATGCAGAAGTTAATTCTACAACAAATAAAAGAGTTCAAGGGGAAAAAGAGTTAGTTGCTCAAATTGGATTAAAAGCAAATGATGAGGGGAAAGTAAGCTTTGATAAAGCCACCATAGAATCTTTTAATTATATAGGTATGAAAATAGAAGATATGTCGATCAAAAATGATTTTATAGAGATAAAAATAGCAGATACAAAGTCTGGACAAACTTATGAAGTTACAAAGATGGATGGAACTCCTTTACCTTCTGGATTGACATTTGATCCAAAAACAGGAGCTTTACTTGGTGAAGTTAGCAAAGATATAAAAGTATTAAAAATATCTATAAAAGCAATTGATAGTGATGGTACAAGTAGGATATTAAATATTGAGATTGATTTAGAAAAATTACGAAAAGGAAAGTTAGAAAATGAGCCATTGAGTAAATCTTTTCAAACATTTCAAGAACAGCTAATAATAGAAGTTAATAATGAATCATATGGTAGTAATCTAAATGCCCTTTTTGTATAAATTTAAATAATAAAGAGTAGTTATTGCAAAACGATATATCAGTATTATTACAATTAGAGCATAAATGTAGAACTTGCCAAACTTATGAAGAGTTAAAGTATATCATTGTCAATGAAACAAAAAAACTTATTTCATATGAACATGCAATTTTTTTAGTACCAAATCTAAATGGAAAACTAAAAGTTGAATTGATATCAGATATTTCTATAGTTGATTCAACTTCTATGTTTGTACAAAATATTGAAGCTATAGCTAATAAATCATTGGAAAAATACTCAAATAAAATTACTCTTATAGATGATAATGTTGATACTTATCATATAAAAGAACTAAATGAATATTCCAAGTTCTATAAATATTGGATTCCTATAAATATTGAAATTGATAATATAAAACTTTCATATTATTTAATCTTATTTAGAAAAGAGATATTAACACAAAATCAAAACCAAATCTTAAGTCATTTAACTATCTCATATGGGCATTTTTTATTTGCCTTAAGAAAATGCTCTTTAAAAACAAAAATAAAAAATAGTGCCTTTAAAAGTAAATATTTTAAATATATTGCAGGTCTTGTTTTTTTATTGATGTTTGTTCCTGTAAAGCTTACTGTATTGGCACCTCTTGAAGTGGTCCCTAAAGATCCTTTTATCATCACATCACCTTTAGATGGTGCTATTAAAAGCATAAATACAAAACCAAATCAAGCTATCAAAAAAGAAGAACTACTTGTTGAACTAGAAGATATAGAGTTAAACAACAAATATATGATTGCACAAAAAAGTTTGAATGTAACTCAGGCTCAGCTTTTTACTGCACAACAAGGAAGTTTTTTAGATAAAGAACAAAAAAACATGATACTACAATTGCAATCACAAGTAAATCTAAAACAAGCAGAACTCCAATATATAAAATCCCAACTAGATAAAACAAAAATATATGCTTCAAAAGAGGGTGTTGCAATTATTCAAAATCCAAATGAATGGGTAGGTAAACCTGTAGTTACTGGTGAAAGAATACTTTTAATTGCAAATGAAAAAAGTGTTGAATTAAAAATCATGCTTCCTGTTAGTGAATCAATTTTTATTAGAAACAATGCCCCTATAAAAGCTTTTTTTGATAATGACCCTTTAAATTCTTGGAATGCCAAAATAAAAAATATCACATATAAACCTACAATCACACAACAAGGTGAACTTTCATATGAAATAAATGCAGATTTTGTAGATAATAAAAACAAGCTATATACTCCTACTATTGGACTTCGAGGTACTGCAAAAATATATTCAGATGAAGTGAGTTTATTTTTCTATTTATTTAGAAAACCAATCACTACATTAAGACAATTTGTTGGATGGTAAAAGGTGGGAGATAAAAAAGAAAAAAAATTATTTTTGCCCATAATAAGAGAAGATATAAGACTTATTCAAAACAGTGTCAGTGAGGATGGTTCGAAATCTTGGCTGATTTATGACCCTATACAAAATAGATATTTCACTATAGGAAAAGATGCTTTTGATATCTTATCTTATTGGGAAAACTCTTGCGAATTTAATGAGTTTTTAGGAAAACTTAGGGAAATTGATTATGATATTAGTGAAGAGGATTTACAGATATTTATTAACTTCCTAATCTCAAATAATCTAATAAAATCAAACAATAGTCAAGATACAAAAAATTTACATACAAGTTATCTTAAAAAGAAACAAAACTTTTTTAAATGGTTAATAAAAAACTACCTTTTTATTAGAATTCCTATTGTCAAACCTGACAAGTTTTTAAATTCCACATTAAAATATATACAATTTTTTTATTCAAATTTATGGAGAAATATTGTTTTGATTTTGGGGTTTTTAGGGATTATTTTAATCCTAAGAGATTGGAGTAATTTTAAAAATACATTTAGTTATTTATTCAATACCCAAGGGATGTTTCTCTATCTTATATCTTTGTTTTTTGTAAAATTATTTCATGAATTAGGACATGCTTATACTGCAAAAAGATATGGCTGTAATGTTCCTACTATGGGGGTGGCATTTTTAGTATTGTTTCCACTTTTATATACAGATACAACAGATACTTGGAAAATAAAATCAAAATACAAAAGGGTTCAAGTAGTATTAGCAGGTGTAAAAACAGAGATATATTTAGCATTGATTTTTAGCTTTTTATGGAGTTTTTTACCAGAAGGAGTTTTTAAAACTATTGCTTTTTTGATAGCAACTACAAGTTGGATAAGTTCTTTACTTATCAATATAAGCCCTTTTTTGAGATTTGATGGTTATTATGCTTTATCTGATTGGACCAATAGTAAAAATTTGCAACCTCGTTCTTTTGCCATGGCAAGATGGTATCTTAGAAAAAAAGTACTTGGTTTAGAAGAAGAAGTACCAGAGTATCTCCCCGTAGCAAAAAAGAATTTTTTTATTATTTATGCTTTTTCTACATGGATATATCGTTTTTTCCTTTTTTTAGGGATTGCAGTATTGGTATATTTTTTAGTATTTAAGGTTTTGGGTATTATTTTATTTATAGTAGAGATTATTTGGTTTATTTTTCTTCCTATATTTAATGAATTAAAAATTTGGTACCAAAAAGTACAAGAGGTAAGTTTCAATAAAAATAATATCACTTCTCTTTTTATCTTAGCAGTTATTTTTTTTATACTGTTTTATCCTTATAGTAGCAGTGTTAAAATGCCAACAATTGTCCAAAGCGAATCTTATCAAGAGATATATCCCCCTTATAAATCCCAAATTAAAGATATATTTGTTAAAAGCAGACAAAAAGTAAAAGAAAATGAACCCTTACTTCAAGTTGAGTCATTTAAAAACAATTACGAATTACAAGTTGTAAATGAAAAAATAAATATCATACAAAATCAACTTGATAAATTAGCAGCTTCTAAAAAGATTCTTTCTAGGCATTTTGAATTAGAAAAAGAATTACTTCGTTTAGAAAATGAAAAAGCAGGATTGCAAAAAGTAAAAGAAAAGTTTCTTATCAAAGCTCCATTTGATGGGATTGTATATTTTAACAATAAATACCATCCTTCTCAATGGATAAATCCTAAAGAATCAATTCTTACAATATACAAACCAAAAGATAACAAAATAACCGCTTTTTGTGATGAAAACAATTTAAAAAATATTACAAAAAATATGAGTGGAAAACTTATTTTCAATATTGGACAGATTGATTCAATAGATATTAAAATCAAAGATATCTCCTATGTCTCAATATCAAATATTGAATACAGTGAATTAACATCCAAATATGGAGGAGATATAGCAGTAAGAGAGGATAAACAAGGAAGATTAATCAGTGAAAAGGCATATTACAAAGTTGAACTTGAAGCATCAAATTTCCCACAAGAATTAAATGTGAGATTAAGTGCAATAGCCACAGTAGAAGGGAAACCCTCTAGTATAGTAGAAAAAGTTTTAACTAAAGTTATCTCTATATTGATTAGAGAGAGTGGGGTTTGAGTGCATTGAGTTTAATGTCTTAAAGTATATACATTTTGAATATTTGAGATATTATTTAAATAGTAAATAAAAAAAGGCCAAGAGGAAAACCTCTTGACCTTTTTGTTTTATAAAATCTGTAGTCTAAAGACTGATCTTACATAAATGGATTTGCATATAATGCAATCATAGCTACAACAAGTGCATAAATAACTTGTGCTTCGATCATCGCTAAAGCAATGAACATTGTAGTCATTAATTTTCCACCTAAACCTGGGTTTCTAGCAGTACCAGCAATTGTAGCAGCAGCTGTGTTACCCATACCGATTGCACCACCAAGTGCAGCAAGACCAAGACCAATACCTGCAGCAACTACAGAGTAAGCTTTTAACATTTCTCCAGCTTCAGCTTCAGCAGCAAAAGCAAAACCAGCGATAGCTAGCATTAAAAGAACGATTTTTTTCATTCTAAATTCCTTATAAAATATTTTATATACAAAGTCTGTTCGGATAGCGTAACCACAGAGAACTGTAGCAATACTTACATAAATGCAAATATTTCCCTACTTAACACCTCGCATCGGGCAGAATTATACAATAGCATTATTTAAAACTTAATTAGCTTTATTGAAAATTTACAAGAAGTTTACTTTAAGTAACACATAATAATGATTTCAATTTAGTTGAAGTATAATAAATGGTAATTTATAAAAGGATATTTATGAAAAAACTATTTTTTGGCTTAACTTTTCTGATTATTTTAATTGTTGTAGGGCTTTATGGTATTTTATTTACAAGTTTTGGTAACTCATTTGTTGCTAGTTTAATAGAAAAAAAGGTAAATGAAGGACAAACTCAGGTTAATTTAAAAGTTAAAGATTTTAAGCTAAGTACAAGTGAATTAATCTTTAAAGCTACTATTGATGATAATTCAATTATAAATATTGGTGGTGATATTGCTATTTTGCCTGTAAGTTTCAATTTAGCGTATGATATAAATATCAAAGATTTATCAAAACTACAAAATGTTACAAAACAAAAACTAAATGGTTCTTTTTCAACAAAAGGTATAATCAAAGGGGATAAAGATTTAGCAAAAATTGCAGGTTTAAGCAAATTTGCTTCAAGTGATACTAAATATGATATAAATCTAGTTGAATTTAAACCAAGTAATATTTTCTTTTCTATTAAAAATGCAAAAATTGATGAACTATTATATACAGTAGACAAGCCAAAATATGCTTCTGGACTTATCTCTATTGAGGGGACTATAAAAAATGCAGATGTGAAAAATCTTGATGGTAAGATTGTTACAAAAATCTCAAATGGATTAGTTAATAATACTTTAGTAAATAAAGATTTCAATCAAAAACTTTCAAATATTTTAAAATTTAAAGGTGAGGCAGTAACTAATTTAGTTAAAACCCAAGCCGTTTCAATGGCTACTATAGAAACTTCAATGGCCAATTTAGATATTAAAAAAGCTGTTTTTGATTTAAGTGATAATAGTTTTAAAAGTGATTATTTAGTGTCGGTTGCAAATTTGTCAAATTTATATGATGTAACACAAACGAAAATGAGAGGAAATCTTGCTTTAACTGGAAAAATAAAACAAGATAAACAAGGTTTATATGTGGATGGAGTATCTGAAATATTTGGTGGAAAATTAGATTTTAATCTTTTAAATGACAATTTTAAAGCAAATATAAAAGATATAGAAGTAAAAAGTTTATTACATATGATGTATTATCCTGAAATTTTCAAATCAAAATCTGATGTAAATGTAGATTATAATCTAGCTACAAAAGTAGGAAAAGTAGATGGAAAACTAATCAATGGTCAGTTTATTGAAAATGAGTATTCAAGACTTATAAATACTTTTGCAAAATTTGATATCACAAAAGAGATTTATGAAAGTATAAATTTAAAAAGTGATATAAATGATAAAATAATAAATTCTATAATTGATATGGAGAGTAAATACACAAAAATTGTAGTTCCAAGCAGTACAATAGATACTGAAAAACAAACTATAAATGCACTTGTTCAAACTAAAATAAAAGATTATAGTTTTGATACAACAATAAAAGGTGATATATCAAATCCTAAAGTAAAAGTTGATACTAGTGGATTTATAAAAAATAAAGCTAAAGATAAATTAAAAAATATAATTCAAAAAAAATTTGGAGATAAGATAGATACAAAAAGACTATTTAACAAAGCTCCTAAAAAACAAACTGAACCATTAAACTTAACGCCAAATGCAGAAGCTACAAACGAAGAGATAGCTGCTGCATTTAAAAAGTTTTTTGCTCAATAAGATTATTTCTCTATATTTTCAGTTAGAGTAAGTGAAACACCAGCCCAAGCTGCTATTCCACCTCTATACCACATCATTTTTTCTTTTGGATATCCCATATTTATAAGTCTTATCATAGCTCTTGGTGATTGGGCACACCATGAACCATTACAAAAGAAGATTGCTGTTTTAGCATGAGAAAAATCAAATTTATCTTTTCCTAAAAATTTTACACCAAGATTATTAAGTGCCTTTTTATAATCATCAATAAAATCTTCATCATACTCTAAATCTGCATATGATACGTTTACAGCACTTGGGATTGTACCTGCATCAAACCAATCTTTTGTTCTACTATCTACTAAGATGTATTTTGAAGGTTCTCTTGATGATTTTTCTAAAATGAATTTTAAAACTTCTAACTCACCTACTGTTTTGATTTTCTCATCAAAACTAAATGGTTGGATTAAACCTTTTGTAGTGATAAATGTTTTTTTACATTTAGAATCAATCTTTGATGAAGCTAGGTTTTCAGATTGAAAATATTCAACTGTTATTGGAATATTTAAACAAACTTCATCAACTTCTCTTTTTATAGTGATAATTTGCTCTTTACCATTTGAATATTTATGATCTACTTTCATCTCCATTAATGGTAACTTTACTAAATCAATTGCAAACATACTTGTACAAATTAAAATTGTGATTAAAAACTTTTTCATAATATATCCTTTTCTTTAAAAACATTACTAAAAAAATCATAAATATATCATTTAGAATTTATAGAATATAATAGAAAAAAAGTTTTATAAAGGAAATTTATGCTTAATAGAGTTTTAGTAACAGGTGGAAATAAAGGAATAGGTTTAGAAGTAGTTAAAAAATTTTTAGAAGTTGATTTTGAAGTAATTGCGGTAGCCAGAGATTTTTCAAACTTTCCCTTAAAAGATAATCCAAAAGTAAAAACAATTGAATATGATTTATCAAATATGCAAGGGCTTAAAGAGCTTGCAAAAGAGGTGGGAGATATTGATGTTCTTGTTAACAATGCAGGTTATATGCAACCAAAATACACCTATGATAATTATCCTTTAGATGCAAAAGAACATATTATGAATGTGGATTTGTATGCACCAGTTGAATTAATCACACTTTTTAGTGAAGGGATGAAAAAAAGAGGTTATGGACGGATTGTAAATACAGCTTCTATTGCAGGGCAAATAGGTCATCCTGATATTTGGTATGGAATTGCAAAAGCAGGGCTAATAAATGCTACAAAAATTTTTGCTAAACTTCTTGGAAGTCATGGGATTATAGTAAATTGTATTGCACCAAGTCCTGTAGAAACAGATATGCAAAAAGATAATTCAGAAGAGAGAAAAGCAGAATTCAAAAAAGCAGTTCCTTGTGGAAGATTTGCCGAACCTGAAGAAGCTGCTGAAGTTATTTTTTGGCTGTCAACTGATTGTCCAGAGTATGTAAATGGAACAACAGTTGATTTTAACAATGGTTCTTATGTAAGATAAACTATTAGCTATAATCTCTTAAATAATTTTATATTATTTAAGATTTTTATAGCAGTAATAGTTAAGATTGTACCAACTATTATTGATAAGTTTATGTGCTCTTTTAAGAAAATAGCACTTAAAACTATCGCTGAAAAGGGAACAAAAAATATAAAACTACTTACCTCTCTAGCTCCTAATTTCTCAATACCTAAAAAATATATTGTATTTGCATAAGTTGAAGCAATAATTGAAAGTATAAAGATATTTATGTAAAAAATCTTATCAAAACTTTCATAATCAATAGTTGTTAAATCTACAAAAAATAGTATATTTAGTATTGTGGTTACTAAATAAAGATAAAAGGTAAATACTATAGGGGAGATTTTGCTTGATTTAGAACTTAATATTGTAATTATTGGCCAAAAAATTGATGCTAAGATGAAATAAAAGTTTTGTTTTAAAAAAATCTCTTCACTATTAAAAGACCAAACATTTAATATGGTCATAACTCCCAAAGCTCCTATAAAAAGAGCAAAGGCATCTTTTTTTGTGATTTTTCTTTCTTTGAAAAATGCCAAGATTAAAAAAGTATTTATAGGAATAAGTGTTGTTACAAAAGCTCCACCTAAACTTGCAGTTCCATATTTTGTTCCCAAAAAGAAATATTTCATATATAAGATAAATACAATAGCTGTAACAACAACTAAGAGAAAACTTTTTAAATCAATTTTAAAAGATTTTTTCAAATATAGTATTATTGGAATCATAGTAATAGCAGTTATAAAAAATCTAAAAAACATAGTTTCAAACTCATTTATATATGAGCTTAAAATTTTTACATTAACCCAAGAAGCTCCCCAAGCAAACATAGCTAAAAACAATAAGAAGTAAAATATATTTTTATCTTTCATATCAACTCTTTTTATTTGAAGTTTAAGATATTAGGATATTATTTGTATAGAATAAAATTGCTTTGTTTTTTTTAACTTACTTGGTGCATAACCATAGATTCTTTTGAAATTTCTAATAAAATGTGATTGGTCATTGAATCCTAATGTATAAGCTACCTCAGATAGTTTCATTCCATTGAAGATAAGCCCTTTACTTTTTTCTATTTTATTTACTAAAATATATTGGTGGGGAGTAATACCCGTTGTATTTTTAAATATTCTTAAAAAGTGGTATTTACTAAGGTTTGAATTTAAAGCTAAGTCATCTAATGAAATATCAAAATTTGTATTGTCTTTTATATATTCTATAGAGGTTTTTATTATCTTTTTATCGTCAAATACTGGTTCTTTTATTGTTTTGTCTGTATAGTTTTTTATCAAATAAGATAAAGCAATTATCAAGTTTGTTTCTATTTGCATCTTATTTTCATCTGCATAAACACTAATAAAAAAATTTGATAAAATTTCGTATAGATATAAGTCATTAATTATATGTTTTATAAATATTGGAATCTTTTTTTCAAAAAATATTTGTTCATATATTTTACTTAACAAGTTAGTAGAAGGATAAAAATTTGTATATTTCCAGCAGTTAGAATCTCCTCCATGAACTTCGTTAGGATTTATTATTCTGGTAGATTTTTTGTATGATAATAAAGCTTTGTTCTCATTTATAGATTTAAACATACCGTCATGTGTTAATCCAATAGTATAAGTATTATGGAAATGTTTTGTAAAACAATCATTTGAGTTGTGGATATTTTCAAAAAATGTTTTATTTAAAGATTCTAGTTTCATACCATAGTATAACAAAATATAAAGGAAAGATATAGAATAAAATTGCTATTTAAAATATCTTTCCTAAGTTTTATTTGTAGTTTAAATTATCTTTTTTTGGTATTAAGTATTAAGAATACACCAATAATTGCAGCCATAAATGAAGCAATAAATACACCAAGTTTAACAGCACTAATTATATTTTCATCTGCAAATGCCAAGTGTGTTATAAAAATAGACATTGTAAAACCAATACCACCTAAAAACCCAACAGATAAAATTTCATTCCATGAGATGTTGTCTGGTTTTTTTACTATTTTAAATTTGTTTGCTAAATATGTAAATCCAAAGATACCAATTGGCTTTCCTATTAATAATCCAAAAATTACCCCAAGTACAATTGAAAGATTTGCATTTACAGTTGTAAAATCTATTAAAACCCCAGCATTTGAAAAAGCAAATAAAGGCATAATAAAAAATGCTGATAATCCATGTAAATTGTGTTCTAATCTCACTAAAGGATTTTGTACTTTATCATAGTTGTATGCAATATTTTCTAAGTTATCAATTTGATGATGGTTTAAAATAGGTATTTCATCCATATATTTTTCAAATTCATCCACATCTTTTCTTGATTCATCAATAAATCTTTTTTCATTAATTTTAGATTTAATTGGTATTGCAAAAGCAAGTAAAACCCCAGCAATAGTTGCATGTATTCCTATAGCATGAATATATACCCATAAAAATACACCAAGTATTAAATATGGAGTAAGTTTAGTTACTCCTTTAAAGTTTAAAGCCCAAATAAGTAAGTATATAAATCCTGCATGTAAAAAATATTCCGTATGAATCTCTGCTGTATAAACTGTAGCTACAACTAATACAGCTCCTAAGTCATCAACAACAGCAAGTGCAACTAAAAAAAGTTTAACAGCAGGATTAACCTTTGAACCAAGTAACATCAAAATACCAAGAGCAAAAGCAATATCTGTAGCCATAGGAATTCCAAATCCCAATGGATTATCTGGATTCAATCCCACATAAACAAGAGCAGGGATAAGCATCCCTCCAATTGCAGCTATTATTGGGAAAGATGCTTTTGATATAGAAGATAGTTCACCAATAAGCATCTCCCTTTTTATCTCTAATCCAACCATTAAAAAAAATAATGCCATTAATCCATCATCAATCCAATAAGTTAATGACATAGAAATAGAGTGTACTCCTAAGTTCATACCTAAAGGCATATGCCATAAATCATAATATGATTGACCCCAAGACGAGTTAGCTACTATTACAGCAGCAACAGTTGCAATAAAAAGTAAAATACCACTTAGAGCTTCTTTATTGATAAATCTGTCGATTGTTATCAATTTTGCAATCATTTTATTTCCTTATTTTAGACAGTTTGGGCAGATACCCTTTATAATAATATTATCTATTTGATGATTTTTTATATCTATATTAAGGTTTTCATGTATACACTCTATCTTTGAGCATATAGTACAAATAAAATGGGAATGTTTTGTTTTTTGAATCTCAAAATATCTTTTTTTATCGTTTGATTCGAATGAACTAATAATCCCTTCCTCTTCAAATTTGATAATATTTCTATAAAAAGTAGCTTTATCCATAGGAAGTTTGTCTTTTATATCTTCATATGATAATGGCTTATTTGAGTTAATTAGATTCTCTAATATTGCTTTTCTAGCAGTAGTAAGTTTTATATTTGTAGATAATTCTTCTAAATTCATGGTAATTATTATATCTATTTAATTTTAAAAACAAATTTTATCATTAAAGTTTATTTTTGCAATTCAGTTGCATTAAAGTTTTTATTTATTAGAATTCCAAAAATGCAATTAGGTTGCAAAATAAAGGAAGAAAATGAAAAAGATATTTTTAGTTTTATTAGTTTTTAGTTCTATTGTTATGGCAAAAGAGGTTACTGTATCAATTTTACCTCAAAAGTATTTTGTGGAAAAAATTGCAAAAGATAAAATAAAAGTAAATGTTATGGTAAAACCAGCGGCAAATCCTGCAACTTATGAGCCTAAAACTTCGCAAATGAAACTTTTGTCAAAGTCAGAGGCATATTTTGCAATAGATGTACCTTTTGAAAAAGTTTGGCTTGATAAATTTAGAGCAGCAAATAAAAATATGATTGTAGTTGATACTGATGAGGGTATAGAAAAACAAGAGATACAAGCTCATCATCATGAAGGCGAAGTAGAGCATGACCATGAAGATGCGCATGAACATGAAGGTGCACATAATCATGAAGGTTTAGATCCACATATTTGGTTAGATCCTGTTTTAGTAAAAATACAAGCAAAAAATATATATAATACATTGTTAAAAATAGATAATGTAAATAAAGAGTTTTATACTAAAAACTATAAAGATTTTTTAAATGAATTAGAAAAATTAGACCAAGGTTTAAATGAGATTCTTAAAAATGACCAAAATAAAGCTTTTATGGTTTTTCATCCATCTTGGGGTTATTTTGCAAAAAGATATAATCTAAAGCAAATTGCTATTGAAATAGAAGGGAAAGAGCCAAAACCAGCACAATTAGTTGAGTTGATTGATGAAGCAAAAGAAAACAATATAAAAATTGTTTTTGTTGCTCCTCAATTCTCAAAAAAAGGTGCAAATACAATATCTAAAAGTATAAATGCAACAGTGACTGCTATTGACCCTTTAGCAGAAGATTGGAGTAATAATTTGATTAAGGTAGCAAAAGAAATTGCAAATTCGTATAAATAAATTAATTTTTATTCTTTTATTTTTTACACACACCCTTTTTGGGTGTGCTTTGTGTACTTTATATTCTCCAAAAACTTTAGTATCAATAGAAGTTAATGCAACAGAAAATAAAATAAATGATGCAAAGATTTTATGGGTTTTAACAAGAGAGTTTACAGAACAACTAAAAGAGCTTTATGATAAAAATCAAAACAATTACTTAGATAAGGATGAATTAGTTCCTATAGAACAATCTCTTATAGATTATATAAAACCAAAAAATTTTTTAACCCATATCTCATATGATAAACAAATAAATAAAAATCAATCAAAGCAAATCAAAATAAAAACATACAAAACCTTTATAAAAAATTCACTTTTACATTTTGAATATATAATTGAACTAAATTATGATGTTATAAAAAACAATATTTTATATTTTAATATAACTGATGATCAAAACTATTTTGTTTTGGTATTAGCTAAAAATGCCATAAAATTTGATGCTCCATTTGAAGTTTCAAATCAACTGAATATGCAGGATGTATCTTTTTATATTAAAAACGTAGGTTCCAAACAAGAGATAGAAGAAACAAAAATTGAAACAAAAGAAACAATAGATAATACAAAAAAAGTTCAAATAAATAAAAATACAGAAAAACAAGAAAATGAGAGTTTATTAAATAAGTTCACAAAACAGATAAAAAAATATCTTTTAAAAATAAAAAATGGAGATAGTTTAGCATTGTTCTCTTTGTTATTAATCTCTTTTGTTTATGGAGTTATACATGCCTTAGGTCCAGGTCATGGTAAATCTTTGGCATTTTCATATTTTATGGCAAATAAAAGCTCGTATGTAAAAGCTTTCTTTATATCACAAGCAACAGCTTTTATACATATTTTGGGAGCATTGATTCTTGTGTTGGTTTCAGTATTTATCTTAGAATCAGTGTTAAATAGTTTTGTTAGTGATTCTATTGAAGTTCTTACAAAAGTATCTGCTATTTTGATTATATTATTAGCAATATATATTTTTTCAAATAAAATAAGTCACAAAGAGTGTTCATGTAGTTCATGTTGTACTAATAAGCCAACTTGGAGTACACAAAAGCCACAAAATACTACTAGTTTGAAACCAAACTTTATGAAAAAGGATTTGTATTTTGTATTAACTGCTGGACTTATACCTTGTCCTGGTACAGTAATATTATTTATATATGCTTTTATTTTAAAAACATATTTTGCAGTAATCTTAGCCTCAATTTTTATCAGTTTGGGGATGGGATTGGTGATATTTATCTCATCTTTTTTAGGGGTTAGTTTAAATAAAGTTTCTCAAAATTCACAAAAATTAATTAATTTTTTTGAGATTTTAGCTCCTATTGTTATGTTTTTACTAGGAGTTTTATTATATTTTAATGCTCAATATATCTAATATGCACTCTAAAAGAGTGCATATTTTAAAGAATTTGTTCTTTTATTTGTAAGCACCAAGTCTTTATTCTATCTTGTGTTAAATTAGATTGATTATCTTCATCTAAAGCAAGTCCAACAAACTCTCCATCTACTACTGCTCTTGATTCGTCAAATTCATATTCATCAATTGGCCATTTACCTATAATATTTGCACTTTTTTCTTGTGCAACAACTTCATAAAGTGTAGCCATTGCGTCAACATATTCATCAGAATAGCTTTCTTGATCTCCTAAACCAAAAAATGCAACAGTTTTATTTGAAAAATCTATATTTTTAAACTCTTCAAAAATATCATCCCAATCATCTTGTAAATCACCTTCACCCCAAGTAGATACCCCAATAATTAGTTTGTTATATTCTTTTATTTTATCAATTCCACTTATTGAAATATCAAAAAGTCCAATTACCTCTTTACCACCTAACTCTTCTCTGATTTGTTTAGCAGCATTTTCAGTATTACCTGTACTTGATCCATAAAAAATCGCACTTTTCATTTTAACTCCTTATATAAAAATGATAATCGTTATCATAAATTAAAAATACTTAAGATATATTTATATATTTGAATTCTAAATAATTTTTATTGATTTAAATCAATTTTTTTAACTTTTTTTATTGTTAAACTTTCAAAAAGGAAATTAAAATGAAGAAAGTGAATATTTTTGAAAATCTAATATATAGTGATGAAAAAGTGCAAATTACTCCAATGATGGAAACTGAAAGCTCAAAAGAGATAAGAATCGTATTTAAAAAAAATCAAATAATGAAAGAGCATAAAACAAATTTTCCAATTAGCGTACAGATTATAGAAGGTGAGATTGATTTTGGAGTTAATCAAGAGATTTATAAGCTTATCAAAGGTGATATTGTATCTTTAGAAGCTAGTATTGTACATAATTTAAAGGCTATAGAAGATTCTATTGTGAGACTTACCTTATCAAAAAAAGATAGCGTAGCAAGGGTAAATAGCGTTTTAAAACTTTAGCTTTAATTGTCATTATAAACCTTTTTTTATAAATTACTTATACTAATAATAACTTAGAGAAACTAAAAGTCTAGTTTATTAAATTGGTTAATAATTTCTTCTATAGGCTCGATTCCAACGGATATCCGAAGAAGATTTATAGGAAGAGAAATTTTATCTAGAAGGACTTTCCCCTCATCAGATTTAATTAAATCATAATGAGCTAAATAAGTGTATGGCATAAGTAGAGTAAATTCTGTTCCAAGACTAGGTCCCTTTGCAAAATTTAATTTGTTATATATTTCTTCAAAAGGTTTATTGAAAGTAACTGAAACTATACCTGTATAACAGTTTTCATCAATCATTGTTTGTGAATAGTTTTTTTTGTTTTCATCGCTTAGACAATAATAAATTTTATCAATATATGAACAGGTTTTGAAATACTCAACTAAAGCTTTTGTATTTTTAGAGATGGTTTTAACCCTTTTTTCATAATCCTTAATCTCTACTGCAAGTCTTTGTATATCTTTTATATAAACTGGTTCACAATGTTTAAAAAATTCATAATTCATATGGGATAAATTATGTTTTTTATTTAAAATTATTGCTCCCATCAAAACATCTGCATTTCCACATGCAAATTTTGTTAAAGATTCTACAAAAATATCTGCATAGTTTGTTAAATCTAGGTTATAAGGAGTTGCAAAAGTAGTATCAATAATAAGAGGAATATTATGTTTATCACAAAGCATTCTTAAACTTTTTATATCTACACTTCTTAATTGGGGATTTGTAGGTATCTCTGTAATAATACCTGCAACTTTAAGACCATTTGTTTTTAAATACTCTTCAAGTAAATCAATTCTTGCAATATCTTCAAAGATTTTTTGACTTTGGTAATGATGGTTTACAATATTCATAGTATCAAGATAAAGCCAACCAAATTGAACTAATATAGTTCTTCCATTATGAGATTGTATGGCGTTTAAACCTCTTATTATAGAATAAATAGCATTCATCCCAGAAGGTGCAAGACAAATATTTTGTTTTGGTTGTTTATATGCATCTGCCAAAACATCTATAATAATATCCTTTGCTTTTCTCTTATCTTCAAGTTTCTCTTCATGCAACTTATCAATTAAGTTAAGTTTATATAGATACTCTTCGGCTAATCTAGATGAAAGATTGCACCCTACATGTTGTATATAGGTTAATACCTTTTGTAATTGAGAGGTTTCTTTTTGAACTAAAATTACTCCAAAAGGTTCATCAATTTCTATTTTATTGTGTATATAATATTTATCACTTAGAAGTTTTACTGCTTTTTGTGAACTTAAAACTACCACTTCATATCTATTTGATACTTGATATTTTTCTTTTATATAGGTTGCTAATATTTTTAAATATGGATGTAATACAAATCTAGGATAACCACTCTTTATCTTTTCACACGCTGTTGGGTTTTCTTCATAATCTATAACATCTTGTATTGTTGGCATAGATACAGATACTGCATGTATATTGTTTGGTGGAAGAGTTTCTCCACAAGGTATTGGCTTAAAAAAACTATCGTTCATCTAAATTTCTACTACTTTACTGCTTGTTTTATATCTTCTATTAAATCTTGAACATTTTCTAAACCAATAGAGAATCTAACAGTACTATCAGATATACCAATAGCCGCAAGTTCCTCTTTTGAAAAAGAAGCATGAGAGATTTTTGCAGGGATTTCTACTCTTGAATCTGGGCTTCCAAATGAGCATTTTTCTCCAAAGATTTTTGTTTTTTCAATAAACTGCTCAGCTAGTTCTACACTTATAAAATCTACACAAAATACAGCAGGGATATATCTCATTTGTTTTTTAGCAAGTTCATATTGTGCATGTTCTTTTAAAGCAGGGAAAGTTACTGATTTTATATAATCTTGTTGTTTTAAAAAGTTTACAATCTCTAAAGCTGATTCAAGATGAGCTTTCATCCTAATATTTAAAGTTGGTATCCCAAGAGATATTAGGTAAACATCCATAGGGTTTTGACTTCTACCATGGGCGTTTGCATAGTAGTGAATCTCATCTGCTAACTTTTGAGTTTTTGCAACAATTGCACCTGCAACAACTGCTCCATGACCTGATACATATTTAGTTGTTGAAAACAAAGAAAAATCAGCACCTAACTCTAAAGGTTTTTGAGAAATAAAAGTTGCTAGTGAATTATCTACTGCAAATAAAGAGTTGTATTTGTGTGTTAAGTTTGCTACATTTTCTAAATCAATTATTTTAAGACCTGGATTTGTTGGAGACTCGCAAAGCACCAAATCTATAGGGTTATTTTTTAGTATATTTTCTAATTGATCAAAATCTAAAAAGTTTGCAAAATGAACTGTAATATTGTATTTTTCTTTAAATACTTTTAACAGTCTAAAAGTACCACCATAACAATCTGCTTCAACAAGAATTTGAGAGTTTGCTTTTAGAACTGTTTCAAAAAGTAGGGCAACAGAAGCGATACCTGTATGGGTACATACACATCCTGCACCACCTTCTGCATGGGCAAATAGATTTTCTAATGTTTCTCTTGTAGGATTGTCACTTCTTGTATAGTCATAAATTTTATTGCCATCTTGTTTTTTTAAATCAAAAGTTCCAGTATTGTATATTGGAAAGTGTGAAGCACCATATATATCTTGGTTTGGTGCAAATTTTGTTATATGGCATAAAGCAGTTTCTATATTTTCAATCATATCAATCCTAAGTCTTATTTTTGGGCAATTATAACCAAAAAACTATAAGAGTTTTACGAACTTAAATTTAATTATTAGTTTTACTAATACAAGACAGTTTTTATCTTATTTAGCTAACCTATCATGAATTAATATATATATGAAGAAAAAAGATGAAATTAGAAGAGTTAGAATTTAAAATAGATTATTTTGAGCTTGATGAAAAATTTTACCAAAAACTTGATGCAACACCTTTAAACAATCCACATCTTATCTCTTATAGTAAAAGTGCATGTGATTTAATCGGTTTGGATTATGAGGAGTGTGAAACACCAAACTTTATAAAGTTTGTAAATGGTGAACTTGTACTTAAAGGTTCTATTCCATATTCTATGGTTTATGCAGGGCATCAGTTTGGGTATTTTGTACCACAGCTAGGTGATGGGAGAGCTATAAATCTAGGAGCAGTAAATAACTGGCACTTGCAAACAAAAGGTTCAGGACTTACACGTTATTCAAGACAAGGTGATGGTAGGGCAGTTTTACGTTCATCTATCCGTGAATATATAATGAGTGAACATATGCATGCTTTGGGAATACCCACTACTAGAGCTTTGGCACTTATTGGCTCAACCCATCCTGTATATAGAAGTTATGGGGAAACAGAAACTGGTGCAGTTGTGCTTAGGATGTCACCATCATGGGTTAGAATAGGAACATTTGAGTTTTTTGCAAGGGGCAAAAATGGGGAAGAAAATCTAAAAAATCTGGCAGAATATGTAATCAAAGAATCATATCCTCACCTAATAGGTGAAGAAAACAGATATGCTCAGATGTTTTTTGAACTAGTAAATAAAACAGCAAAATTGATGGCTCAATGGATGGCTTATGGTTTTATGCATGGAGTTATGAACACGGATAATATGTCAATGGCAGGTTTAACAATAGATTATGGACCATATGCTTTTATGGATTATTTTGAAAAACATAATATCTGTAATCATACAGATGTAGAAGGAAGATATTCATACAACAATCAACCCCATATAGCAAAATGGAACTTAGAAGTTTTAGCTTATAATCTTGGAAAAATTACTGATTTTGCTAAACTGATGAGATATTTAAAAAACTTCGAATCTCTGCACCAAAAAGAGTATTTAACTATTATGAACAATAGACTAGGATTAGATGAGAATCTAAGTGGTGATTCAAATTTGGATTTGATAGTTGAACTTTTAGGTGCTTTAGAGTCTGCAAAATGTGATTATAATTGTTTCTTTTATGAGCTTACAAAACTAGAAAATCTTGATAATCTTTCTTCTATATTTGATATGTGTGTATTTAGAGAACCTATGCAAAAATGGTTTGATGAATACAAAAAAATAGTTCAGGCAGAAAATAGAAGTTTTGAAAATAGAAAAATACAAATGAAAAAAGTAAATCCAAAATTTGTAATAAAAAACTATATGCTTCAAGAAGCTATACAAAAAGCAGAAAATGGAGATTTAGAACTTACAAATGATTTATTAGATATAGCTCAAAATCCTTTTGATGAGCATAAAGATTATGAAAGGTATGCAAAACCTACACCTATAGAGCATGCAAATCTACAGCTTAGTTGTTCTTCATAAATAAAAAAAGGCTAGAAAACTAGCCTTTTAAATAAGGAAGAACAATCTAAAAAAAGAGTTTAACTTTTATCAAGGAGGAGTGCGATTTAATTGAACTCTTTTTTCAATTCAAATTGTAATAGAAATATGTAAATATTGTTTAGCAAAAATCTTTACATTTTGTTTACAAATATTAAAAGCTAATCTTTTAAAAATAACTATTTATTTTTGATTTACCTTTACAATCTGAGCTTTTGTTTCTGATATTATTCTTATAGTAGGGGCTTCATCCTCTTCTCGAACATAGTTTTTACCCGAACGTTTTATGGCAAATGTAACTTCTAAAAGTGCTTGTGGGCAAGCATATAGGCTAGTTTTTTCATTTAGTTTTTGTTCTACACAACCATCCATTTTTTTGTTTGTTGCAAATAGAAAGCAAAAAGGGATTATTGAGATTATAAGTAGTTTTTTCATTTTGTCTCCAAGTTTTTTGGTGTTGTAAATATTATGCGGAAAATTTGCTTGATTTATAATGAATAGTAATTTGTTGTTTGTAATATTTGATTTTTAAATGGGTTTTACTGTAGGACTAAATTTATTTCGACTTTTTTTATTAAAAAAAAGTAGCAAAAAATCACCCACAGGGTTTCGAAGCCGAAGGTTCCCTCGCTTATTATTTTACTTTTCTGTTTTTCAAAACTCACATAAAAATATGCTCCCAGCATATTTGTTATGCTTAAACAGTTGAAAAACTTTTTCGAAAAGTAAAATAAACACTCAGCTTCTCAAATGCGGGAAGGTGGGATAATGACCTTTGCATTTTTTAGTACCATTTTATTTTAGCTGGTGTGATACTCAATTACTAAAAGAAAGTTTGCAGCTAGGGAATTTGTCCAGACTTTGTTGAAGCCGGAAGTTTTCTAATTATTTTCGGATGTCAATCCTGCTTGCAGGCAAAAGACCGAGAATATGTTCGAAGATATAAAAGATAACTGAATGTCACTTTTAATTTAATAAAATAATGATAAAATATATAAAAAATTAATCTCACTACTAATGATATCAAGTTTTTAAGGATGAATGTAAATCAAATAATAACTACAAATTCAAATGCATTTACAAATATAAAGGTTTTTAAAATAAAGATGGAGATCCCAGAGATGTATAAATTGTACCTGAGTGTTGCTCTTTGTGTGGTGAGTTGCTTAAAGGAGTTAGAGAAGATGTATAAATTTAGAGAAAAGATAAAAAGGATTAGAAAATGATAATCTTACATTTTTTACTATCAACTTTATTTGTGTTACTTTTTACAATATCTTTGATATTAGTTTATTTTTTATTAATAAGATTGTTTATTTTTATTAAAAATCTTAAAAGAAAAATATTTAAACAAGAAATCACTTCTACTAAAATAACACTAACAAATATTTGGACAAAAAGAATTTTTCTTTTTTTCTTAGTTTTAAATTTTACTATTTATATTCAACAACTTTACCATTGGAATGGGAAAGGAAGTGCCTATAATAGTGCAAAATGTTATTACTCTGCTGGTAATGTAGTAGCAGCCTATCGTTCTTTTATAGCTCCAGTATTTAGTCCAAATAATCCATTGACTTTTTGGTTAGTGATTCCTCAAAGAATTTTATACAATATTGCTAGTCCACTAATACCAAAAGATGATGGAGAAAGAGCTATTTGGACTTTTCATTGGTTTGTTTATCCTTTTGCAAAAACTTTTACTATGCCACACTATCAACTAGAAAGTGATACCAACCCAATCTTTAGAAAAAAAGGGCAAATTGCAACTTTTATATGGCAATTTATCCAAGCAGTACAAAAAGATAATTTTAAAGATAAAAATATGAGGGAACAACATGCTTTAAGAGACATCTCTTTAGCAGTATTGTATTTAGATGAGATGTATAACCATGGAAAAGTATATCCTACAATTTTTGTAACTAAAGAAGTTGAAGAGATAATAGCAAAAAAAGAGATTGTGTATAATCCATGGCAACAAGGAAAAATCACAAGTAAATATTTAACACAAGAAAAAAAAGATTGGTATAAAAAAAGATTTGATAAAAATTGGCTTATTGTTCAAAAATTATACTTTATAGCTACTACAGCTTATGAAACGCTTAATGCTTTGGAATCTAAATGGCAAGAATCCTCTTTTATGAGCCAAGAACTAAAAAAACATAGAACCATAGAAGCCACTAGAAAAGCAGCAATGATTGTAATGTTGCAAGGAGGAGCTTTGAATTTTAAATTTCAAAAAGAAGAGATGTCATGTATTCATCCATATGCATTACATTATATACAATTAAGAAAAGAGTTAAAAGAGATGGATACAGGCAATAGACTTATTCATAATCTTACTAGCAGATACCTTTATGGACATACTGGTGCAGAGTGGATGAAATATATCTTTGATAAATATTGCGGATATAATCTAGTGGGAGGCTATGATACCCAGTTTGGAACGGGTTCATCTAGGTATGAAAATATGGAAAAAACCATACAGTATGGATACATATTAATAAAAGACATAGATAAACAATTGAAAAGTGGGCTAAAAGGGTTGTCTAAATTTCAATTGGTTCGTAATGCAAATGGTATAGTGACCGATCCAAATACTCAATTACAATGGCAAGATGAGTTAGAAGTTACTAAGGAATATGCTATTCAAGAGAATGACGATATAGGTAGAGAAATTTTTATGCAAAGATATCTTTATCGCGGTAGTGATGCTTCTAAATACTGTCAATCCTTAACACTTGGAGGATACAATGACTGGCGTGTTCCTAATCTCAAAGAACTTCTCTCCCTTGTAAATAATTCAAAATCAAATCTTTTTATAAAAGATGGATTCAAAAACGCTTTTCCAAGCTTTTATTGGTCCTCTAACAAATCCACTAAGATTGGTTATAGAGAGGCTAAATATCAATGGGGTGTAAATTTTAGAACTGGATATGTACAGACAAAGGATGACTTCACTGCTGATGCCGATATACGATGTGTACGAGGTGAAGAAAAAATGAAAATTACTAAAGATGAAGCACTATTGCTTAAACAAATAGATGAAGGAAAATCAGATGTTAACTAATGAAGATATTAAACAAATCTATAACACCCAGAGTATGAGTAGAGGGGCATTATGAAAGATGAAATAATAATTATTAAATATCCTTCTAACTTATCAGAGATGCTATTAAAAGTTATTGTTTTCTTGTTAATTACAATATTTATTGGTTATGCAGTATTTAGAGTTACACCCCAGAGGATGAATCTCCACTTTTAAGTATAAGTCAATAAATTAAAGTTTCTAAAAAAAGAGATTTTAGTTATATATTATTGTAAATAAAATAATGATAAAATATATAAAAATGAGCTTACTACAATTAACATCAAATTCTAAGGATAATTGTGAATCAAAATCAAGTAATAACTACAAATTCTGATCTATTTCCAAATATAAAGGTTTTTAAATTAAGAGATAAATATGTAATGCTAGCATCAGATATTGCAAAAGTCTTTGATAGAAGAACTTCAAGTTATGTTCAAAACTTTACTAGACATCAAGATATTTTTGATGAAAATTATGCTTTTCAAACAACTAAAGAAAAGATAACACCCCAGAGGATGAATCTCCACTTTTAAGTATAAGTCAATAAATTAAAGTTTCTAAAAAAAGAGATTTTATTATATATAATTGTAATAAAATAATGATAAAATATATAATAAACTTGATATCACTACTAATGACATCAAGTTTCTAAGGATGAAGGTGAATCAAAATAAAGTAATAACTACAAATTCTAATCTATTTCCAAATATAAAGGTTTTTAAATTAAGAGACAAATATGTAATGTTAGCATCAGATATTGCAAAAGTCTTTGATAGAAGAACTTCAAGTTATGTTCAAAACTTTACTAGGCATCAAGATATTTTTGATGAAAATTATGCTTTTCAAACAACTAAAGAAGAAGATAAAATTTTGATGTCACTAGGAGTGACATCAAGTGGAACACATGGTGGTAATAGAAAAGAAATATGGGTTGTAACTAGAAAAGGTCTTCTTTTATCTATTGCAAAAATGAATACTAAAAAAGCTATGAAAACTTTTGCAATATTTATTGATGTATTAGATGAAGTTCTAGAACAACTTTATCATAACCAAAAGAATATTGAAATAGTCTCAACATCAAAATTGTTACCTAAACAACCTACAGATGAATTAGAACAAATAACTAAGAAGATTTATAAAGCTGTAAACAATTTATTAAATACTGTAATTGATACAGAAAATAAAACAACAGTTAGAGATGAAATAGGTGAAATAGGACAAGAAGCAATAAGTCATGTAAAAGAATGGTTAAAAGGGAAAAAAGTTTCAAATGAAAAAGTTGAAGCCGAGACAGTTTTAATTTTAGAACAAGTTAGAGATATTTCTGAAAGAAGATACTCTGAATTGAAAAATGCTGCTCTTGATAGAGAACAAAAATCATTAGAAATTCTTGAAAAAAGGATAGAAATTGTTGAAAAGTTGATGGCAGTAAAAGATAAACTTGAACCAAACACTTTAATAAATTTAGTTGGTAATTTTAGGGGAAAATAACACTTTAGAGGATAAATCTCGTATAATACAAATATAGTAAAAAGCTATAATAAAAAGAAGAATAACTTTAGAAAACTCCTTTTCAAGGATAAATATAATTGAAATAACCCAATTTATAAATAATACATTCATACATAAATCTAGATAAATAATATATATTACAGTATGTTTACATAATTTGCTTTGATATTATATAGTAATTTTTTTCAATTAAAATATAAATAATTCTATATGTAGGTATAGATATATATTTTAGAAAAAGGTTAAATATGTTAAGAAAATCTGTAAGTTTAGTTGCTACACTACTGGCATTATCAACTCAAGCATCTGCTTTAAATATTGTTTTAGTCAATGACGATAGTTATGAAACTAAAAATATTCAACAATTAAAATTAAAATTGGAAACAGCAGGTCATAATGTACTTGTTTCTGTTCCTTGTGCCCATCAAAGTGGAACAGGTGGTAATATGGGGTCTTATTTACAAGCTGTTCCTGTTCATAAGTTAAGTGCAGATGCACAGGGTGTTTTAACTATAGATGATCAAAATGGTACAGATGGTTATTGTGTAGGAGATAGTGAAGCAGATAAGGCTACTAAGACATTCAAAGATTATAAAAACGGTTCGCCACTTATGGCTTCAGCACATGGTATTTTTAAAGCAAATGAAACTTGGAATAAAAATCCAGATTTAGTAATTTCAGGTCCTAATGAAGGAAGAAATGTTGGTTTTTCAGTATTTGTTTCTGGTACTCTTGGTGCTACACATGAAGCAATTGTAAATAATATACCAGCCATTGCTGTAAGTGCTGGAAGTACTCCAAAAGACGATGCTGAAGCATTAAGTTATGCAAAATTAGTAGCTGATAAAGTAGTTAAAATTGTAGATACACTTGAAACTACAAAAAAAGCTGATGAGGCAATTTTAGCACCAAATATGGGTCTAAATGTAAATCTTCCTGATGCAGATGTATTAACATCACAAACAGCATTCAAATTTACAGAAGTAAACTGGGAATCAGGAATGGCGCTAAAATGGTCAAATTTAGGTGAAGGTTATGGTGCTGCTTATGGTTATAATACAAGTATGAATCTATATGGATTAAATTTTTTCCCCACTTCAATTGATAATACTGATACAAAATCAGAAGGTGTAGTTGCAAATACTTATATAGCTATAAGTACAATAGATGCTACAGAAAATGCACCTAGAGCTAAATCTACACATATTGCTTATAGATTAAATGCTTTAGTTAAATAAGGAAAGATAGAATGAATTATTTTAAAATACCAATTCTATTTATTGCATTAATTTTCTTATTGGATGGATGTGGAAACAGTAATGATGCTGAAAAAATAAAAGCAAATGATTATACTGGTTATATTGAAGATGCAAGTGGAGCTTACATGTTTGCAAATGTACTTGTAAATGATAGTGTATCAATTATGAAAACAAGTAATGTTAATGATGAAGATATAATCTACACAGGAAAATTCAATAGTGAAAATACATTAGCAACTTTTAATAATATCTCTTGTACACAATCTAAAGATAACTTAGTGTGTGATGGTTTTATCTTAACTCCAACAGAAATTAATAGTACTATAGACAAGTCTAGCTTAGATGGTACATATAAAACAGCAGATTCACTAAATAGTATCTGGACAATGGATATATTAAGTGGGGTAGTTAATATTTATAATGATACAAATGCTTGCAGATTAACAGGAGTAGTTGATGTTAATAAGCTTCCTTATTTTGATATGACTGCTAATGGATGTGCTAGTGATGGTGATTATTTAGGATATGCTCAGTTAGATAGTTTATATCAAACAAATGATACTATAAATTTAGTAGTTCCAAATTTTTCTAACATTAGCAATAGTTGGACAAAATAATCAAAAGAGATATTTTCTTTTTTTAAAGTAAAGAAAATATCTCTTTATAAATTTAAATTATCAGATGAGAGCCTAGATAGATTTTTAGAATGTCTAACATTTCAAAAGCAATTTTACATAATATCCACATATTTGTAAGGGAGTAAAAGAAAAGTAAGCACTATTTCAAAAGGCGATTTTTTAATTTAGTTGCGAATTTATGGCTATTCTACGGCAAATTGACTCTTGAAATTAAAAAAGTAAGTGGTGATGTTTTTTCACTGTTTTTCCATTTCCTCACAAAAGTAGAAAAAATCGAAGAAAAAAAGTATTTTTTAATTGGTTTAAATAGCCATAGTGTGGTTAATAGATAAGAATTAATATTTTAGAAAAAAAATTCATAGTCTTAAGGCTGTTTAGAAAATTTTAGTGTTGTAAAAGTGTAGTAATACAACCTAAGTAAAACAACTAAAACAATTAAATATTTGTTAATGAAATGTTAGTAACAAATATTTATCTATAATTGACCTGTGAATCTTAGACCCAATAATATTGTTGATAATAAGAATCCTAATAAAAATCCTACAATAAAGATTAAAAGTTTATTTATTTTATTTAGTAATTTAATCATTAAATTTTCTTCTTTACCACTTGTATTTATTTGGGGGTTCAACATTTATAACTGTTCCTTGTCTTATTGTAAACCAGTTTGCATTAAGTATCATAGCACCAAAAGCATTTTTCCCACGATATTGGCATCCTACCATCCATCCTGTTTCCTGTTTAAAAACTTTTGTGCAACCTTTAAACTTTAAGCTATCAGGATCATGCATAACTCTTTTTAAATATTTTTCAACAGGATAATATGAACCATCCCAGGCACTTTGAATGGGTATATCTCCATAAAATGCTTTTTTTAATGCTTCCTTTGCCTTTTCTTTTTCAATTTTAGCTTGATAGAAATCCAGTTTCTCTCTATATTTTTTATTATTAGGATGTAGATCTATTAAGTCTTTATATAATAAATAATTTTGAGTATATTGTGAGACAGGTATTTTTCTTAGTTTTGTCAATATCTCTTTCGTTCTATTATCTTTTATTTCTTCTTTTTTTTGTTGTAAATTTAATTTAAAGTTTTCTAAATCCTTATCTTTTACATTTTTATATTTTTCAAGCAGTTCATTTACTTTTCTAATATTTAATTCTTTTAATCTATTTTCTAAGACCATTAAAACTTGACTTTTATTTTGTACATAATATTCTTCATTTGTAAGTTTTTTAGTTGATTTATTTTCTACTTTATCATCATCAAAAAAATTAAATATGAGGATTAATGCAATAAAACCTATAAAGTATTTAACTAGTTTATTTCCATTGTTTACTTTTTTTTGTGGTGATGTAAAATTAGTCATGTTAATACCTTTAAATAATTATCTTTGTATACTTAAAACTTTTAATCCTAATACTTGAAAAGGTAGTTGAGTTTCACTTGGATTGAATATTTCTTTTTCATACTTTTCATTATCACTTATGATTATTATACTTCCATCCATTTTAAATTGTAGTCTTTTAATAAGTATTTTTCCATCATATTGAATAGCATAAATGCCATTTGTACCAAAATTAGTACTTTCATCTATTAAGACAAAGTCTCCATCACGTAGAGTTGGTTCCATACTGTCTCCATCTACTTGTATACCTTTTACCTTGTTTGTATTTATTGGTGTTCTAAAAAAACTCTTATCAAGTGAAATAGTATCAACTGTTTCTATTACATAGTTATAAATACCTTCACCAGCTCCAGCTCTAACACTTAATAAGTCTATAGTGTAATTATTTGTTTCAATTTTTGTAGTTAATTTTTCTTTGCTTGTTTTTGACTCATGGGATGGTCTATTGACTCTACCTTGCATTTGTATGTATTTTTCATACTTACTTGGTAATTTACCTCTCCTTTTCCATGCATCTATCGCAGAATAACTTATTTTTAATATATCTGTTAATTCACTATCTTTTTCTACATCAAAAGCTTTTTTAAGGGCATTTATCGATTCTTTTATATCACTCATTCTAAACTCCATACATACTTTTTGTTAAATTTACATACAAAAGTCTTGACATTCATACATTTTGTATGTATAATTCCAACATACTAACAAAGCAGTTAGGAAATTATAACGAAAAAGATTAAAAAATCAAGAAGGTATATATTTTTTGCTTGAGTTAGTGTTGTTCTTTTACAATCTAAGCCACACACAGAACTGATTGGCTGAACTGTTAAATTGATTGATACTTTGTTGAGTGAAAGTATTGATATTTTGTATTTATTCTTAAGTCCTTTATTGTCTAAAAAAAATAGTAGAAAAAAATATACTCCTCCTTAGTATATACAGTTGACATGCGTGCGAACAAAAAAGGTAATAGAGGGCTTAACTTTAAATATTGAAAGGAATGTTATGGAAACTTTAAAAGAAAGAATTGAAAGGGTAAAAAAAGGCAACTACGAACCTGAATCAGATGCTTCAATATGGTTGGAAATCTCTAAAAAACTTATGTCTGAACAAAAAGAACATGAAAAGAAATTTAGAAAGATGGGTGCATCTAAAAAATGTGCTAAACAAATGGCCAGAAAAGCTATTCAATGGAAAAAAGACTTTACTCCAATTCAATTCATTAGCTAAAAGAGTAAATGGAATTTTTCTTTTTTCGAATAATGACAGTTTGTCATTAAGGGATGTTAGTTGCTCAACAATAGAAATGAGATCTTTTCTAATTGGTTTTTTTGTATTAAAAATTGGTGCTGTAGTATGTGTAGAAAATGAGTCGAGTGTTTCTATATAAATTCTTTTATTTTTTAAGCTATTTGGAATATAGATAAATTCATCATCTTCTGAAGTTACTATCAAGGCTTTAGATTTTGAAGCAATAGAAAATGACAGACTGCATTTTAGATACTTATCTTTACTTTTTTTAATAGATCTACTTGGATTATCAATATCTTTATATAGTTGATAATATGGATGAAAAGAGATTACTAATTTATACTTGTGCATAAAAATTTCTCTTTGTCTATTTAGTTCATCTAGTTCTGTAGCAATATGTTCATAGCATTTTAAAAGATCGGGATTTTTTTTAAATAGTTTATCAATTATTGATACATCAGCTATTAAAAATTCATCTTCATAAAAATAACTCTCAAAAAACTTATTCATATTTAAGTCCTTTTTGCTGTTTTTGAATTGAGTACTCAATACTAGCAAATAAGGGCTTAACTGTGGATAACTAAAACGATTATAAAAGGAATGATTAAATGATTATTGGATGTGGGTATTACGATTTAGATACTGAGCCTAAAACTAGGTTTGGTCATAGGTATTTTGTGGCTAGGCATAGAAACAATCCAACTAAAGTTGAATTAGTTTTTTTAAAAGCTTCTGGTCTTGAGGGTAAAAAAGAACTAGTTGAGTTTATAAAAAAAGAGAAGTTAGGAGGTTGAAGTGAGCGAAATAGTAAATAAGAATCATAAAAAAATAAAAGCAAAAAATTTACGAACTGAGAAAATTGAAGAGATGACTGAGGTTTTTAATAGATTTCAAAAGCGTGGTTTTGCTGTAACAGCTTATGCTAAAGCTTATGGTGTAGGTCATGCGATTGTATCTCAAGTTTTAGATGGGAGTTTTTCAGGAACTAAAAGACATACAAATGGCTCTACTAGAAAAATTATTCAACAACTAAAAAAAGATGGGATATGGATAGGTAAGTTACCTTGGGAGGAGTGATATGGAATATATTGAAAAGAATATACAAAATGAATTAGGTATAAGTCAGCAGGCAGTGTCTAATGCTCTTAAACACACACCTTATCAACTCAAAAAAGTAGAAGGCTCAGCCAAACCAGTTAAACACTATAAATATGATGATCTACCACAGAGATATAAAGATAAGCTAGAGCCTCCAAAAAAAAATGAAACCACCCCTCACACTTCAAAAGCAAATTTTACTAAAAAGTATCTTTTGGCAACTCCTGATAAGCAAAGAGCTGCTGTACTTAGATGTAGGCTCATAGAGTTTTATCTTAAAAAAACTTATGAGTTATCAGCTGCTAGATGGTTGGATGAAGTGATAGCAAAAGATATACAGTTTGATGAGATACAACCTATTTCTCAAAAGCAACTTTTTGATTGGCTAAAAAAATACAAGTTGGCTAAAAAAGGTAAAACAAATGTTGTTGAAGCTTTACTTGATAAAAGAGGTGCTGCAAAGGGTATGGGTGTTCGTTCTTTAAGTGATGATATGAAAAAAATTGCTGAGGCTTACTTTATAAAAGATACATTTAAAAGTATAACTGAAGTTCATTTAAACATGAAAGAGATATATGGAGAGTTACTTCCATCTTATGATGTTTTAAATAAATATTATCATGAGTGGAGGGTAAAGAACCCTGTTTTAGATGTGTTTTCACAGTCTCCTGATAAAGCTAAAAACAAATATATGCCAGCAGTTGGAAATATGAGTGAAAAGGCTACTCATAGAAACCACTATTGGGAACTTGATAGTACACCTGCTGATATCATTTGTGAGGATGGAAAAAGGTATGCAGTTATGGCTGCTATTGATATATATAGTAGAAGAGCTGTGTTTCATGTAGCTGAGAGTTCAAACTCTTATAGTATTGCTGCGTTACTTAGAAAAGCGATACTTACTTTAGGTATTCCTCAAAATGTAGTTATAGACAATGGTAAGGACTATACCTCAAATCATTTTATGAGTATTTGTTACAGTTTGGGTATAAATCCTGTGATTGTACCACCATTTAGTGGAGATAAAAAACCTCACGTTGAGAGACTTTTTGGAAGGTTATCACGTGAACTTTTTATGCAAGTAGCTGGATTTGTTGGTGCAAATGTTGCTCAAAGAACGCAGATACAAGCTAGACAATCTTTTGCTCATAAGATTAACTCAATTGAGAGATGGAAAGCAGAACTAAAAGCTAAATCAGATGATGAAAAGAGATTAATAAGAGATGCATGGAAAATCAAAAAAGAGAATATAGGTTTAGAGTTAAATGTTTTAAAAACTGCAGAGCAACTGCAGGACCTGATAGATAAGTGGACAAAAAAACTATATGAACAAAGAGTTCATAAAGGGATAAGTAAAAAGCCAATTGATAAATGGAACAAATGTCCAGTTCCTGTTGAATCTATACCTGATCCAATGATGTTAAATCTTTTACTTGGTGAGAGTGTTACAAGAAGAGTTGGTAAAAAAGGGATTGCTTATGAGGGTAATAACTATTGGCATGATGATTTAATAGAGCATCTTGGTAAGACTGTATTTCTACAAGTTCCTGATGATATGGGTTATATCTTTGTACATGATGAAGATATGCACTTTATATGTATAGCTGAAGATCCAACTGTAAATGGAAAAAGTAGAGCTATGGCAAAAAGTGCACAAAACAAATGGAATGCACTTACAAGACACCTTGACAAGATGTTAAAAGAGGCTAAAAATATAGCAAATGTGACTATTGAGACAAGAATAGAAAAAGCTAAAGAGCTTGTACATTCTCAAACTATTGCAACAACTAAAAAGACTGATGTAATAGAAGCAACAATTAAAAATATACCAATAATAGAACAAAAAGACCAAGAGGCACTTGATAAATCAAATAGATATGACTTTAAACAAAAAGATAAAGAGGGAAAACCTACAAAAGTATTAGAAAGTGGTAGACCTGCATTTTTTGCAAATAGAGTTGAGAGGTTTGTTTGGGTTATAGAAAATGATGCTTGGACTGATAAAGATTTTGAACTAAAAGAGAAATATCCAAAAACATACGAAGCTGCTTTAAGGCAAGTAAAAATTTCATAAAGGAGAGTAAATGAAGCATGAGTTTATTGAAACAGATAATTATCTAAATTGTCTTAGTGCTTTGGAGGATTTATTATCTCTTCCAAAGGATATGGACATGATGGGACTTATATATGGTGGAGCTGGTGAGGGTAAATCTTTGATTATTGAAAAGTTAGCAAATGACTTGGAAGCTGGTTTAGTTAGATCAAGAGGAACATGGTCAGCAAAAACAATGTTAAAAGATATTTGTACAGAACTTGGACTTGATGATTCAGGTACTGCTGATACTTTGCAAATGAGAGTAATTGATTATTTTTCAGAAAACAAGCAAATCCTCATAATAGATGAGATTGATACATTGTTTGAAAACAATAAAAAGATACTTCTAGTTGTATTAAGAGATATCCACGATATAGCAAAAGTACCAATAGTTCTTACAGGTATGGAAAACTGCGAGAAGATATTTAAAAAAGATAAATACTACTACGACAGATTTGCTAGAAAAGTAAAAATGGGTGAACGAACAAAAAACGATGTAAGAAAACTTTGTAATAACTCAGATGTAAAGATATCTGATGATTTAGTTCAATACTTCTTTGATACTTATAAAAGCTTTAGACCTATAAAGGGACTTATAACAGCTATTGAAAGTGTGTGTGAGAGTAATGATATTACAGAGGTTGATTTAAAAACATTTAAAGCTACAAAGGTGGAGTTAAATCATGGGTGATAATACCATTGAGAATAAAGTATGGAAGACTATTAGAAGAAAAAAGTTTTTTATCTTTAGCGAATTGATGTTGGTCACAGGAGCTACTCAAAACTATTTGGTGCAGCTTCTTGCCGAATATGAAGCAAAAGAATATATAGTCTTACAAGCTGGTAAAAGGATTAGTGATAGACAATATAGAGTAATAAAAGTACTTGATAAAGAGCTTGGAAAAATTAGAATAAGAAAAGAGCGAAGTAACCCAATTAAATCATTTAGTGACTTATTTGAATCACTTCCTCAAAATGGAACTGTATCTTATAATAATTTGTTTCAAAAATCAAATTTATTGGGTGGTGTTTTTAAGAAAATGATTAAAATCTTCTTGAAAATTGGACTAATAAAACAAGTTCAAGAGGAGTATGTTCTTGAAAGATACTATAAAGGGGACTATGAGGTTGTATCTGAAGAATATATAAAAATAAAGCAGTTAATAGATAGTAAAAATATAGCTGCTATACAAGTTCTTATAGAAAAATCAAACACTTTAAAAGCTCCAGATTTAAATCATAAGAGAAAAAAAGTTGATATAGAACCCTTTTATAATCCCATACCAAAGCCTGTGCCAAAAACAGCTGCACAAAAAAAGAATGAAAAAATCATTGATTATAAAAAAAGCTCAGACTATAAAAGAAAATTGAAAAGAATAGTTGAGTTTGCTGAAGCTCATGGAAGACCTGAGCTTCAAGCTAAAGCTGGAGTATCAAAAGGAACTATTAGTTTAGTTCTAGCTGATAAATATCCAAATCCAAAGAAGATGATAGATCATATCTACAAAAAGATATCAAGTGAGATTATAGGTGCTGATACTACAGCAGATTTAGGAGAGTTAGCAAAGGAGTTGGGATGTATATAGATGGTGTAGATTTTATTTTGATGATGTCTGGATTTATGTTTGCTGGTGTTGCTTTGAATGAGTTTGCAAGATGGGTTGTGAAAAGAGCAGATAATACAAAATATGAGTTTGATGAAAGGTTGAGATGATGAGTAAGGCAATTATGGCAGTAGATAAAGGTTGTGAGGATGGTGATGTAGCTGGATTTACTATCTTAAAAGGTGGTCGGTATGTTTATTTGACAATGGTTGAAGCCAAAAGATTATGTAAGGATATGGCTAAGCAGTTGGATTTAGAAGTTATCGAAAAGCACAGGTTGAAAGTTTTTGATGATGAAGTTATGAAACCAAATGCAAAATACTTAGGAAGTTTTATTAAAGAGCATTCATAGAGCAGCTTTAAAATAAGCTGCTTTATTGAGTACTCAAAATTTATTACAAGGAGATTATATGGCTTTAAAAAAAGGTGATTTTTGGATCAACAAAAAAGGTGATGAAGTACATCAAGATAATGTAAGTGCTGCAGATAAAATCAAAGATGAGTTAGTTGAGATGCTAACTGCTGATGCAGTTGTTATTAGAGATTCATTGTTTGACTTTAAAAAGTCTGCATTTGAGGATATTGAAAGTTATTATGAACTACTACTTCAAAACTACAATATAGATGGAAAAAAGAACTCAAGAAAAGGAAATCTTACTATTGAGAATTTCTCTGGAACTGCAAAAGTTACTATAAATATTGCAGATAGAATTGCTTTTGATGAGAAACTTACAATAGCAAAAACTAAGATAGATGAATATTTACATGAGATTACAAAAGATGCAAGTGCAGATATTCAGACACTTATCACAAAAGCATTTGAAGTAGATAAAAAAGGTGATGTAAATGCTAAAAAGATTTTAGCTTTAAAATCATATGACATAAAACATCCTAAGTGGGTTGAGGCTATGGAGATTATCTCTGATGCGACAGAGATTATATCTAGTAAATCATATATTAGATTTTACTCTAGGGATGATATAGACAAAGAATATAAACTTATACCTTTAGATATTGCTGGAGCTTGAGATGAGCAAAAATAGAGGTCATTTTGATATTGCTTTTGATGAA
>JBNKRE010000013.1:0-81515 GCA_050296315.1 Halarcobacter sp. | reverse complement strand
AGGGATATTTTTACTAATAATGGAGCGTACTAACATTTCATTAGCAAATTACTAACATTTTAAAAGCCGTTTTACAATATTTCCCACACATTTTACCACTAAAATAAACCCAAGCAAATTAAAACTGACCACTGGTCAACTTATATAAAAATTTTAAAAAAGTTTTAAGTTTTTTGTCATATAATTTCAATCAACTAAACTGACCGACGGTCAGTCATAAAATATATTTTATATATATAAAGGAGGCAAATGGCTAGGATTGTTGATAAACAAGAAAGAAGACGTGAAATAGCTATGTCTTGTTTTGATTTGATTTATGAAGTAGGAATGAAGAATATTACAGTTGCACAGGTCGCACAGGCTGCAGGTATTGGTAAAGGTACTGTTTATGAGTATTTTGAAAATAAAGATGACATTATTTTTGAGATTGTAAATATGCATATTGAATATCATCATCAAAAATTTCTAAAAAATATTGAAAATGTAAAAACAACAAAAGAGAAATTGTTTTATTTTTTAGATTTTGTTATGAATGATACAGAAGAAAATAAAAAACATTTTAATGGTTATAGGGAGTATTTATCTACTGTTTTGGCAGAGACAAATGATGAAATGTGTACTTTTAATACTTCTTGCAATTCTTTTTTTAAAGATCAACTAGAATTGATGATAGAAGAAGGGATAGAAAAAAATGAGTTACTACCTGTTGCTAAAAATTTTGTAGAACCTATTATGGTTTTTGAAAAAGGTGTTGTTTTGATGAAAATGACACAAATTGATTTTGATGCAAATAAAACTTGTGAGCAGTTTTTAAATACCATTTTTGATTTAATTGAGGTGAAAAAATGATAGAAGCAAAATATAGAAGAGTAGTGTTTGCATTTTTTATGTCTTTATTTATGAGTTTTATTATGAGTATGGTTATTACATTTATAAATTTAGGTTTAGTCGATGGATTTGTTGCAAAATGGATGGAAGCATTTTATAAAGCATTTGTTTGTGCATTTCCAATAGTTTTTTTTGTTGCACCTGCTGTACAAAAAATTACAAATAAGTTAATAAAAGAGTAAGGGACAAATATGGGAAAAAAGATTTTAGTTTTTTTAAGTTTGGCAATATCATTATTTGCTGCAGGTCAACCTTCACTTGTTGAGGTTACAAAGTTAATTAAAGGGGAAGTTAATCCACTTCAAGAGTTTATTGGAACAGTAAAGTTTGATAAGAGTTCAGTTTTAGCTGCTCAAAATTCAGGAGTGGTAAAAGCTATCAATTTTGAAGTTGGAGATAAAGTAAAAAAAGGTAAAACATTAGTTCAAATTGATGCTGATTTATTAAATGCACAAGTAGTTTCAGCACAAGCAAATGCAATGAGTACTAAAAAAGATTTTGAAAGATATACAAAGTTATTAGAGAACAAATCAATCTCACAAAAAGAGTATGATGATATAAAATTAAAATTTATCACAGCACAAAGCACTTTAAGAGAGTTAGAGATTCAAAAAGAGAAAAAAAGTATTCAAGCACCTTATAATGGAATAGTTGTAGAGAAAAATATTGATTTGGGTGAGTGGGTAAATGCTGGAACTACAGTTGCTAAAATTGTAGATATATCTAAAGCAGAAATTACTTTTAATGTTCCATTAAATATTGTAAATGGACTAAGTAAAAATAAGGTATATGATATTAATGTTGGTGATGAGGTTTTAAAAGCAAAACTTATTGCAGCAATTCCAAGTGGAGATAAATTGACAAGAACTTTTCCTGTAAAGTTCAAAGCAGATTTAGACAAAGTTTTTGTATTTGATGGTCAAGAAGCAAAAATCTCTTTATCAAAAAATGGAAAAATTGATGGACTAATTTTACCAAGGGATGCTGTAATAAAAAGATTTGGTCAAAATGTTGTTTTCTCAGTAAATGAGAAAATGATGGCACAAATGATACCTGTAAAAATTATAGGCTTTGTTGATAATAAAGTTGCTATAGAAGCTCAAGGGTTAGTTCCGGGAATGGATATAGTATTAAAAGGTAACGAAAGGGTTTTCCCCAATACGCCTGTAAAAGTTTTAAATAAATAGGGATAAAAGATGGATTTAATAAAATTTTCCATAAAAAATCCAGTTACAATTATAGTATCTGTACTTATAGTTGTATTGTTTGGATTTATATCATTAAATAAGTTACCCTATCAGTTAACTCCAAATGTAACTAAACCTGAGATTAAAATTACAACGAGATGGGGTGGGGCGACACCATATGAGATAGAAAAAGAGATTATCGAAGATCAAGAAGAGGCGTTAAAAAGTTTAAATAATCTAATTGAGTATACTTCTTCTGCGCAAGATAATCAAGGTGAGATTAAACTTACATTTAAACTTGGAACGGATTTAAGAGCAGCTTTACAAGATGTATCAAATAAATTAAATGAAGTAAGTTCTTATCCAGATAATGCTGATGAACCTATAATTGAAACAGCAACTGCAAGTCCTGTTATTTGGATGATGTTACAAACACAACCTGATAACCCAAGACATGTGGATGAGTATAAAACATTTTTTGAAGATGAGATAAAACCTATAATCAAAAGGGTTGATGGAGTATCTGGTACAATGGGCGGCGGTGGTCGTGAACAACAGATGCAAATCGTATTTGATACAAATAAACTTGCATCATATGGTTTGACAATTCCACAAGTAATATCTATTTTACAAGGTGAAAATGTAGATATCTCAGCAGGAACTTTAAATTTAGAAAGACGTTCATATAGAATAAGAACTGTAAATAAATTTAAATCTGCTAAGGATATTGAAAATACAATTTTGATTTCTAATAGAGACCAAAAAGTTGTAGTTGGTGATATCGCAGATGTTAATTTTGGTTATGATACTCCATCTTCTGTTGCTATGTATTTGGGGAAAGATGGTATCTTTCTTGGGGTTCAACCAAATTCTACTGCAAATATAGTTCAACTTACAAATGATGTTGAAAAAGTTGTAAATGAGTTAAATGCTGGAATATTAAAAAAAGAGAAATTAAAACTGCATTGGATATATGATCAAAGACCATATATTGTTGGATCTGTTGATTTAGTGCAAAATAATATTATGATAGGTGGTATCTTAGCTGTAATTGTATTGATAATATTTTTACGTTCAATCTCTCCTACAGCAGTTGTGTCTGTTGCTATTCCTATATCAATTATAGGTACATTTATAATATTAAGTACGATGGGAAGAAGTTTAAATACTATTTCACTTGCTGGTATTTCATTTGCCGTTGGTATGCTTGTAGACTCCGCCATTGTTGTTTTAGAAAATATTGATAGACATAGAAAAGAAGGAATGAGTGTAGCAGAAGCAGCATATGTTGGTACTAGTGAAGTATGGGGAGCATTAATCGCTTCTATGCTTACAACTGTAGCAGTATTTTTACCTATTGTATTTTTAGAAGATGAAGCTGGGCAGTTGTTTAAAGATATAGCTATTGCAGTAACAGCATCTGTTACTTTTTCATTATTTGTATCTATTTCAGTAATTCCAATGCTTTGGAAGAAGCTTGCAGGTCTTTCAAAAAAAGAACCAAAAGATGCAGGAGCGATTGCAAACTTTGGACATAAAATGGTTGATTTTATCATGTCTATTGTTAAGTTATCACTTAAAAATACATTTACAAAAATTACAACAATAGTATCTCTTGTAATATTTTCAATTGGTTCAATATATATGTTATTCCCAAAACTTGATTATCTTCCACAAGGTAATAAAAACTTGATATTTAATATTTTGATTACACCTCCTGGACTTTCATATGAAGAGAGATATGAGATGGGAACATACCTTATGAAAGGTATTGAACCATATGTAAATAAAGATGTTGGAAATATTCCTGGGTTAAATAGAGCATTTTTTGTATCTTTTGGTGATTTTACACTATTTGGTGGAACCTCTATGCATGAAGATAGAGCAAAAGATTTAATTCCTATGTTTGCACCTTTGGTAAACTCTATTCCATCTACTATTGGAGTATCTTTACAATCAGGGGTATTTGAAAATGGTATTGGAGAAGGAAATACAGTAAATATAGATGTCTCAGGAGAAAATATAGAAGAGATTGCGAATACAACCATGAAACTATTTGGTGCAACAATGCAAACTATAAAAGGTTCTCAAGTAAGACCTGTACCATCTTTTGAACTTTTATATCCAGAAGTTAGAATAAAATCAGACCAAAATGCACTAAAAGCACTTGGTATGAGTTCACGAGATTTGGGAGTTTCTATTGATGTTCTTATGAGTGGTAGAAAAATTGGTGATTTTGAGCAAGATGGTAAAAAGAAAATAGATTTAGTTTTAAAAGCTTCAGATGAAGAGATTAAAACACCTGAAGATATTTTAAGTACGCAAATAGCCTTACCAAATGCTTCTTTAGTACCTATTTCATCTATAGCAAATTATACTAGTACTACAGGTATTAGTGAGATTAGACACTTAAATGGAAAAAGAACTATTACACTACAAGTGACTCCACCTGCTGGAATGACTATAGATGAAGCCATGAAAACTATTGGTGGGATGTTAGCTGGTATGAAATCTCAAAATATGATACCTCCTTCTATTGAGATTGGTATCTCAGGAACAGCTGATAAATTAGTTGAAACTATAGGTTTATTATGGGAGAATTTTATTTTAGCACTTGTAATTGTATATTTATTGATGGCATCATTATTTGGAAATTTTTTATATCCAGTTGTTATTATGTTTACAGTTCCTTTATCTATTGCTGGAGGATTTATTGGACTTAAACTTACAAATATTTTTATTGCTCCTCAGCCATTGGATATATTAACAATGCTAGGGTTTATTATCTTAGTTGGTATTGTTGTAAATAATGCAATTTTGATAGTACACCAAAGTTTAAATTATATCAGAACAAAAGGTATGGAACATAAGCAAGCAGTAATTGAAGCAACAAGAACAAGGGTAAGACCAATTTATATGTCATCTATGACTTCTGTATTTGGTATGTTACCTCTTGTTTTAGTTCCAGGACCTGGTTCAGAATTTTATAGAGGTTTAGGTTCTGTTATTACTGGTGGATTAGCATTTTCTACAGTATTTACAATCTTTGTAACACCTGCATTGTTGATGTTTTTTATAAAATTAGAGCAAAGAGTAAAAAAAGGTTTAAAAATTGAACCTGTTGATGTTAGCAAAGCTTAAAGGAGAGATGATGAAGAAAAATTTAATAAGTATATTTATAGTTCCATTTTTAGGGTTAAATCTTTATGCCCTAAATTTGGATGAAGCTATTGAAATTGCCCTTAAAAATAATAATAGCCTAAAAAAGCAAAACTATATTTTAGAAGAAGCACAGGAAAATGTAGTTTATTCAAAAAGTACATATTTACCTACTTTAAACCTATCTTATGAGTATAATGCAAACAAAGAAAATCTTGGAGAGGGTAAAGATAATTCAAAAGCAGCTGCAATTGTTTCATACAATCTTTTTAATGGGTTAAAAGATTTCTATGGCATAAATAGTGCAAAGTTTTTAGAAAAAAATTCATTATTTACTTATGAAGCTTCTAAAAATGATTTAATATACTCTACAAAAATATATTATATAAGCTATTTAAAAAGTTTAAAAAATATTGAAACAAAACAAAACGCTTATAAACTTTTACAACAACAATACGAAGATTCAAAAAATAGATATGACCAAGGTTTATTAGCAAAAAATGATTTACTCCAAGTAAATGCACAGATGTTACAATCAAAACAAGCATTAGCAAGTGCAGAGGCAAGTTCAAGAATTGCTAAATATGAGCTAAAAAATATATTAGGTGGAAAATTAAGTATTGATGAAAAAGTTGATGATTTAGCTAAAAAAGAGATATTATCAAATAAGTATGATCTTAGTTTTTTAGATAACAGAAGTGAAATTAAGGCATTAAAAAATTCAATTGAATCAATTGTAAGTCAAAAAAAAGCAAACAATGGTAACTATATGCCAAATGTAAATCTAAATTTGTCATATATAAAGTTAGGTGAAGATTCTTCATTAAATGTAAATGAACCAGCTATTGATGAACAACAAACAGCAACAGTTACATTAAATTGGAATCTTTATAATGCTGGTAGAGATTATTCACAAGATATAATTTTCCAAAAGAGAATTTTACAATATAAAGAGGAGTTAGAAGCTTTAAAGCTTTCGGTTCAATTACAATATGAAAAAGCTATTGAAGAGTTTGATGTTTCAAAACTAAACTATGAAACTGCAAAAGTTTCACTTGCTCAATCTGAAGAAAACTATAAAATTGTATATAATAGATTTAAAGAGGGATTATCAACAACTACAGATTTGATAAATGCAAACTATCTTTTAACTAGTGCAAAACAAAGTTTTGATAGTGCATATTATGATAGGTTTTTAGCAAAAGCAGCTTTAGATAGAGTTTTTGAGAAGTAGTTTCTACTTCTCAATCAAAGTATTTAAAATCTTTATCTTCACTACCATCTTTTTTTCTATTTTTATATTTAAGCATAGTTGTAAAATATTTTATAGCATTATAAGATATTATAACTGCAAGAATAAATAACAAAATAGAAAAAATTGTAAATAAAATTTCCATTTTTTTATCAGCTATTATTTGTTTTTAGCTGCCTCATATTGCATGAAATTTTGGCTTCCACCTGAACTTTGTTTTTTTGCATTTTTATTAGGTACATTTTCTACACCTTTAAAATCATTAAACCATTTTAGCTCATTTGGAGTCGAACTATTATAACTACTTCCGCTATTTTTAGGAGTATAACTAGAGCCTGAAAAATCTACTTTTTCATAAAAAACATACATGAAAATCAAAATAGCTACAGCAATTAAACTTTTAAATACTATTCTAGCAATAGTATTTCCTAAGGTTTTTTTCTTTTGTACAGATTCTTCTTTTGCCATTTGTAATTATCCCATAATTAAAATAAATAATCAAATTTATTTGATTATTTTTGAAGGTTCACTAAAATAATACCCTTGAGAGTAATTTATCCCCAGTTTTGAAATAATCTCTTGAACTTCTTTATTATGGACAAATTCTGCAACAGATTTTATATTTGAGTTTTTTGCAAAAAATGCTAAAGCTTTTGTTATTTCGTAGCTTTTTTTATTAGTATGGATATCTTTGATATATTTTGCATCAATTTTTATAAAATCAATATCTAAGTCAATAATTCTTTCAAAATTGGAATACTCTTTACCAAAATCATCAATAGCAAGTTTTAAGCCCATGCTTTTTAAAGAAGTTAATTGAGTTATATGATTTTTTTTACCAGATGAACTAATCCCTTCTAATATCTCTAAAGTGATTCGAGTAGGTTTAATATTGTATTTTTCAATTTTTGATTTAATGTAATTTACTAAATAATTCAGATTTAAATCATCTTCTGTAATATTCATTGAAAAATCAAAATTATTTTCTTTCATTATTTTAAAAGTTTTATCAATCATTATTTCTGTGATTTTTGATAAATACCCAGATAATTTTGCTGCTTCTAAAAATATATATGGAGATATAACCTCTTTATCTTTTTCTATACGTACTAAAGCTTCATATTTATCTATTTTTTTTGTTTGATTGTTATAAATTCCTTGAAAGTATGGTACCAAATAATCTTTTTCAATAGCTTCTTTTATTAGATGGGTTGTTTGTATAAAAGATTCTCTTTTTTTATAATCACTTATCTCATCTTCTTCAAAAATATGAAATTTATTTTTACCCATCTCTTTAGCTTTTTTTACAGCAGCAGAAGCCTTTCTTAATAAATTATCTTTTGTTTTTGCAGCACCATAAGAGAAAGTAAGATTTACTTTTATATCATCAACATCAATAAAATTTTTAAAGAAATATTTTTGGATTTCAATTATCTTTTCTTTTAAATCTATCTCTTTATTAAATAACAATGCAAATTCATCAGAGTTTATTCTAAAAAGATTTTTAGCATTAAATTTTTTTGATAACATTAAAGATAGTTTTTTTAATAATAAATCTCCAATTTCAAAACCATATGCTGTATTTATATAACTAAAGTTATCAATATTTAATAAAATCAAAGCTTTTGGTTCATTGTCCTTTTCTATTATTTTTTCAAAATATGACTTATTATATGCATGTGTCAATGTGTCATGGAATGCTAAATATTCTAACTTTTTTTCAGCTTCAATGATTTTTGTTAAATCTGTAAATACAGCTAAATGATTTTTTATTTTTCCATCTTCATCATAGATTATCGAAATACTCATCCATTGTGTAATAGAAGTACCATCTTTTTTTTTATTTATAATCTCTCCACTCCACTGGGCATTTTTTATAAGATTTTGCCACATCTGTTTATAAAAAGATTTTGGATAATTATTTGAAGAGAGACATTTTGGATCTTTACCTCGTAATTCTTCAAAAGTATAACCATATAAATTTTTCATAGCTTTATTAATCTCTATGATTTTGTTATTTTTATCTGTAATAATCATTCCATCAGAAGCATTTTGTATTGCTTGTGTATTGAGTTCAAGTTTCTCTTCATTTGATTGATTTTTTAATACTATACTTACTATTGAAGCACAACTTTTCAGTAGTTTTTTATGGAACATATTAGGAGATCTATGCTCAAAAGATGATAATGCGAAAGAACCAATGGCCTTTTTATTTTTACTTTTAATTGGCATTGACCAACATGAACAAAGATTAAAATTAACAGCAAGTTCTCTTAAATTTTCCCAACGATTGTCTTCAAAAGTATTTTGAACATATTGTGGCTCATTTTTATATACAGCATTTCCACAAGAACCACCTTTGGGACCTGGTTTTAAGTTTGCTAAAGCTTTATGCCCTACAGAGGGAACAGATGGTGCAGATTTTACATTTAAAAGGTGAGTTTTATTATCTAAAAGCATTATTGAAGCGACAGAGTTTGGAAGTAATGATTCTGCAAGTTTACATAATTGTTCTAAAATATTTTTTGTAGTTTGTTGTTCAGCAATCATATTTAGTATCTCTTGCTGAATATTTAATATTTCATTGTATTCATTTGGGGTAATATGTATCTCTTCTGTCATTTAGCTTCTATTTTAATTTTTATATATTGTATAGATATCAAGATGATAAAAAGGTTAAAAATATAGACTAATATTAAGATGAAATATTAAATAAATTATGTAATATATGATTATGAAAATAATTAAACATGAATTCAAATTGATTGAAAGAACACGAGGTTTTCACTTGATTACTGATGAAATAATAACTAATATTCCTCAGTTAAAAGATTTTAAAATGGGAATAATAAATCTATTTATAAAACATACAAGTGCCAGTCTCACAATAAATGAAAATTGTGATAGTAGTGTAAGAAGTGATATGGAAAATTTTGTAAATGATGTGATTTCAAATAAACATTATTTTAAACATACTTATGAAGGTGATGATGATATGCCTGCACATATAAAATCATCACTGTTTGGAACTAGCATAACAATACCTATAAGTGATGGTAAATTAGATCTTGGAACTTGGCAAGGTATATATCTAGGTGAACATAGAGATTTTGGAGGAAGTAGAAGAATAGTTGCTACAATTATGGGGGAATAACTTTAAATTTATAGCTAAAATAGCTTTTATTATTTTAATTTTATAATTTTATAATAGATACTCCAATATAATAAATCTATTATAAATTAAAAGTTGAGCATGATTAAAAAATCTATTTATATTCCTATTTTGCTGTTGTTATTTATTATTTTACAAATAAACAACAATTATTGCTATTTGAATCAATCTTTTAGTAATGGTTCATACGAATATAATGATTATGTAAAAGACAAAACTTTATTCCAGAGTTTTAATAATCAATTATTTAAATCTGAAATACGTGAAAATATAAGTAATATAAATCAAAATAGTATTGATGATGATTCTTTATATTTAGTCTTAGTCTCAAATTTTATAAATGAGATACCAACTCACCAAATATATTTTATAACATTGGGTTTTGGTAATCACTTATACTCTACACTTAAATCTAGAGCTCCTCCTATTTCTCAATTTTACTCATAATCATACAAACAAATTTAAAATAAATCTATTATATTAATAAATAAATTATTATATATAGAAATTATACAAAGGGTAATTTTGAAAAGAATAAACTATAAACTAGTTATATTTATATTAAGTATAGTTTTTGCAGTAATATTTTCTATTCCATCTTTTTTACAAACTCAATTTGGTAAAAAAGTTTCATTGGGACTTGATTTACAAGGTGGATTACATATGCTTCTAGAAGTTCAAACTCAAGAAGCAGTTACTTCAAAAATAAAATCAATTGCAACCACAGTTAAATATTTTACAAATGATGAAGATATTTTAATCGATGGTTTAAGTATTAAAAATAATAAAATTGTTTTCTCAGTTTTAGACTCAGATGAGTTTAAAAAAGTAGATAAAATGCTCGAGCATATAGATGGACTAAAAGTCACTAAAAATAAGTTTGAATATATTTTAAGTATAAGTCAAAAAGAGGAAGTGAAAATAAAAAATCAAGCAGTATCACAAGCTGTTGAGACTATTAGAAATAGGCTTGATCAATTTGGACTTGCTGAACCAAATGTTGTAAAACAAGGGGATACAGATATTGTTGTTGAACTTCCAGGTATTAAAACACAAGAGGATGAAAAAGCAGCAAGGGAACTTATCTCAAAACCTGCAAACTTAGAATTAATGGCAGTTGATGAAGAGAGAAATGATCAAGTTTATACTATGAGTAAAACTCAAGCTTCACAATATGCAGATATAATTTTAGAAGATACAAATAATCCAAATATTAAATATCTTGTAAAAGAGATTCCCATTTTAAATGGTAGTCAAGTAGTGGATGCACAAGTTGTTTTTGATAAATCAAATCAACCAATTATTAATTTTAAATTAAATTCAAGTGGTGCTAGAATTTTTGGAGACTTTACCGGTAAAAATGTAGGTAAAAGACTTGCAGTTGTACTTGATGGAAAAGTATATTCTGCACCAAATATACATGAAAGAATTGGTGGAGGAAGTGGTCAAATTTCTGGTGGTTTTACAATGGCTGAGGCTGGAAATATTGCTATTGCTCTAAGAAGTGGAGCTTTACCAGCTTCTGTAAAACTTTTAGAAAAAAGAAGTGTAGGACCATCTCTTGGAGCTGATTCAATAAAAGCTTCAACAATTGCACTTATCTCTGGTTTTGCATTGGTAGTTGTATTTATGTTTGTTTATTATAGACGTGCAGGGATTATTGCAAATATAGCACTTATTGCAAATATTTTTATTATTATTGCTGTAATGGCAATGTTTAAAGCAACACTAACACTTCCTGGTATGGCTGGGATTGTATTAACAATTGGTATGGCAGTTGATGCTAATGTTATTATAACTGAAAGGATTAGAGAGTTATTGAAACAAAATATCTCAATAAGTAAAGCAATCAACAATGGATATTCAAATGCAATGAGAGCAATTGTCGATGCAAATATCACTACTATTTTGGCTGCAATTATTTTGTATGCATATGGTACAGGTCCAATCAAAGGGTTTGCTGTAACAATTAGTATTGGTATTTTAGCTTCAATGTTAACAGCAATTTTAGGTACACATGGAATTTACGAAGTATTAGTTCCAAAAATATCAAAAGATAATGATTTGAAAAAATGGTTTGGAGTTAACTAATGGATTTTTTTAAAAATGACAAAATATATAAACTAATGGAAAAAAGAGTTCTTTTTTTAGCTATCTCTTTTATTTTATTAATCTCATCAATTTTTTTAGTTTTTACAAAAGGGATTAATTTTGGTATCGATTTTGCTGGTGGTACTCTAATTCAAGTACAATATGAACAAAAAGCACCAATCGATAAGATTAGAGAAATATTAAACAAAACAGAATATAAAAGTGCAACAATTACTCAATTTGGCTCATCAAAAGAGATTATTATCAAAATTGCAGGTACCTCTTCAAATGTCAAAAATGATATAAGTGAGCAGATGTATAAACTACTTGAATCTACAGGTATATTTGAGGTTAGAAGGGTTGATATGGTGGGACCAAAAGTTGGTTCTGAGTTGAGAGAAAAAGGGCTAAAAGCCTTAATTCTTTCTTTGATAGTTATTTTGATTTATGTTGCATATAGATTTGAGTGGAGATTTGCTATTGCTTCAATTTTGGCATTGGTTCATGATGTAACTATTGCAATGGGTGCAATTTCACTATTTGGTATAGAAGTAAACTTGGATATTTTAGCTGCCTTACTTACTCTTTTAGGGTATTCTTTAAATGATACAATTATCGTATTTGATAGGATTAGAGAAGAGATACAAACTTCTAAAAAAATAGAGTTTATCTCAATTGTAAATGAATCTATAAGTAAAACATTATCAAGAACTACATTGACATCATTAACAACATTTTTTGTTGTGTTAACTTTGTATTTATTTGGTGGAGAGATTATAAATGGATTTGCTTTTACAATGTTAGTGGGGATTATTGTTGGTACATATTCATCAATTTTTATTGCTGCAACATTTCTAATACAATTTAAATTTTCTATTAAAAATTTTAGAGCAAAAGAAGCTGAAAAAGTAAAAAAAGAAAAAGCAAAAAAAGAGCTTAGAAATATGTATGAAAAAGGGGTTGTTTAGAGTTAATTTTACTCTTCTCCCCCTTTAATATTGAATCAATTGTCAGTGTCTTTATAGTATTTATATGCTAATATATTATCTCTAATTTAAGATATATAACTAGGAAATCAATTGAAAAATTTGTTTAAAACTATTTTTTTTATTATATTTATTATCATTTTTTGTGGATGTGAAGATGAACTTAAACAAACACAAAATATGACAACTAAAAAACAAACCAACAGTTATAGTCATTTTAAAATAAGTGATGTAGTTATTGATAAAAACTACAAAAAATCAGAGTTTTATGTCCCTGTTTATTCACACATTTTTTATGCACAAGATAGGTATTTAAAATTGGCTATTACTCTTAGTATAAGAAATACAGATTTAGAAAAAGATTTATATGTTCAAAGTATAGATTATTATAATACTGAGGGTAAACTTGTTAAACAGTTTATTAAACAAGCACATATTTTAGAACCAATGGCTTCTGTTGATTATGTTGTTAATTTAGATGATATGAGTGGTGGGAGTGGTGCAAACTTTTTGATAAATGTTGCAAGTAAAAATGATATAACTCAACCTATTGTTCAAGCAATTATGATTAATAATTCTGGAAATTCAGATTTATGTTTTATAACTCAAGGTGTAATAATAAAATAGATACTATTTTTCTTTCTTAAAATTGTCAAAAAAGTGTCAAGGAATGATGTGTAAATTTATTTACATTTATGCAGTATAATTTACATTTATAATAAAAAACTTACAAAGAATATTAGGATTTTAAAATGAAAATATACGCACCTTGGGAAAAAGCGTTTAAAAAAGTATCAACACCTTTTGAAGAGTTTTTACATGCTCAAACAACAACAGGTTTGATTTTGATAATAATGACAATATTAGCATTGATATTAGCAAACTCACCATTATATGAAGCATATTCACATATTTTTCATATGAATATTGATTTAAATGTGGGTTCATGGGGTTTATCTCATTCTCTTCATCATTGGATAAATGATGGACTTATGGCAATCTTCTTTTTTATTATTGGGTTAGAGATTAAAAGAGAAATTACAGCAGGGGAATTATCTAATATAAAAGTTGCAATACTTCCAATATTAGCAGCTATTGGAGGAATGGTTTTCCCTGCAATTATCTATTTGGGTATAAATTATGGAACTGCTGGTGCTAGTGGATGGGGAATTCCTATGGCAACAGATATTGCTTTTGCAATTAGTGCCTTGGTTTTATTGGGTAAAAGAGTACCAACAGCACTTGTAACATTTTTAGTTGCTTTGGCTATCGTTGATGATTTGGGTGCTGTTTTAGTTATAGCTTTATTTTATACTGATACTATAAATATATTACCTCTTGGTTTAGCTGGTTTAATGCTTTTAGTAATGATTACTTTTAACAGATTTGGTATCCATATGATCTTACCATATTTTATAGTTGGATTATTTATGTGGTTTTTTATGCTTGAATCAGGTGTTCATGCAACTATTGCAGGTGTACTTGCTGCTTTAGCGATTCCTTCAACTCCTAAACGAGCACCTAAAAGTTTTTCAAAAGATACAAAACATTTATTAGATGAATACGAAAAATATTCGGTACAAGAAAATCATCAAATCCACGAAGAACAAAAGAAAATTCTTACAAATATCAAAGATAAAATTGATGAGGTAGGAACGCCAGCAGCTAGATTGGAACATAACCTTCATCTTCCTGTTGCACTTATTGTTATCCCTATTTTTGCCCTTGCAAACGCTGGAATTAAAATAGATTTTAGCTCAATTGGTTCGACAATACTTGAACCAGTTTCTTTAGGGATTATTTTAGGGCTAGTTTTTGGAAAAGTTATAGGAATATTTGGAGTTTCATGGTTGGCTATAAAATTAAAAATTGCTCAACTTCCAAAAGATAGTAGTATTAGTCAAATATTTGGTGTGGCATTTTTAGGTGGTATTGGTTTTACAATGTCTATATTTGTTGCAGATTTGGCTTTTATAGGAAGTGATGAATATATTTTTCAAGCTAAAGTTGGAATCTTAAGTGCTTCTATATTTTCAGCTTTTTTTGGATATTTTTGGTTAAAATCAGTTTCTAAATATAAAGGTTAGTAGTGAAAGATAGAAATGTTCTTTTGATTGAAGATAATTTAGAATTACAAAATCTTATAAGTAATTTTTTGAAAGCTTATGGTTATGATTGTAGTGTTTATTCTGAACCATTAGAAGCCTTAAAAGAGTTTGAAATTAATCATCAAAAGTACTCTATAGTTATATTAGATTTAGGTCTTCCTGGAATGGATGGTTTTGATCTTTTTAAAAAGTTAAAAGAGATAAAAAACATACCAATAATCATCTCAACAGCTAGAGATGATATTGGAAATAAAATTCATGGTTTTGAATTAGGAGCTGATGATTATTTGGCAAAACCATATGAACCAAGAGAATTGGTACTAAGAATTGATGCAACACTAAAAAGATATAGTAATGATGATGAGATTATAATTGATGAACTAGTAATTGATTTGGATAGAAAAAGGGTTTTTTTAGAAAATCAAGAGATAGAGTTTACAAAAATAGAATCAGAGATATTTTTTATGTTTCTTGAAAATCTAAATAAAGTTATTTCAAGAGAAGATATAGTAAATCAAACCTCACTAAAAAAAGATACAAAAAATAGAACTATAGATATGCACATAAGTAATATCAGGTTTAAAATAAATGATGACCCCAAAGAACCAAAATATATCAAATCAATCTGGGGTATAGGATATAAATTTATAAATGACAATTAGACAAAGACTTTTTATCTCTCTTACTTTAATTTTAAGTATTACTATATTTATTATTGGAGTATTTTTTTATTCTATTTATAATCTAAATGAGATACATATGGCTCAAAAACATAGATATGACCAAATACGAAGAGTTGAGAAATTAAAAGAATATAACAACTCTTTTTCTTGGATAGTGCTAGATATTATCACTGATTTTGATAAATTTGAAGTTGTAAAAGAGCGTTTAAACAAAGCAGATAATCTTTTTAAAACCATACTATTAGAAAAAAAACAGATAATAGAAAATTCAGAATCTAAAACTGAAGAAGAGAATCTTTTATTGATATTCTCTTATTTAGAAAAAATAGAAAAATCTATAAAAACAGACCTTTTTGCCCTAACGATTAAAAAAAATAGTGATAGATTATTTAAAAATTATAATATAAATTTTGATAAGTTAAGTAGACAAACAGATAAATTGTTGGTTGAGGAAATAAAGTATCTTCAACAACAACTAGATAAAACTGAAAATAATAGAAACCATTTTATTGATACTATTAAAATTGAGGTAGTTATACTTCTTTTTATAGCTTTTGCTTTATCTTTTATGATTGCCTCTAAAATTATAAGAGAGACAAAAGAGAAGTTAGATAGATTAAACAAAGGGGTTTTGCAACTGTTTAATGATGATGAAAATAGTATTAAAGTTGATATTGGTAAAAACAATGAATTAAGTGAAATAACCAATAATTTAAACTTATATCTTGAAAAACAAAGTGATATTATATACTCAAGAGAGGAGCTTTTAAGAAATATAAGTCATGAGTTAAAAACACCTATTACAAAAGGTAAATTTTTATTAGAAAATTTAAAACAAAACAACAATAGTGATGAGATAATAAATATAAATAAAGTATTTATTGATATTGAAGAGCTTACAAGTAAGTTATTACAAAGAGAAAAATTAAATTTTGCAACACTTAATTTATCTCAGTTTAAAGTTAGTAGTTTAATCCTTGAAGCTTTGTCAAAACTTTCTATAGATGATGAATCAAAGATTTCACTTAAAATAAAAGATGATTTTGAAATAAAAGCAGATAAATATTATTTAACAATGGCACTAAAAAATTTAGTAGATAATGCAATGAAATATGCTGAGGTGTATCCTATAAAGATAGAAACTATAGATAATAAAATTTATGTAAAAAATATTGCAAAAGAGCTTTCTCATGATCTTTTTTATTATATTAGACCTTTTACTAGAGAACCAAATCAACAATCAGGACATGGTCTTGGATTAAATATAGTTAATAAAATTGTTCAAATGCATAGTTTTAAGTTAGAGTATAATTATAAATTTTCTTATAATATTTTTTCTATAGTTTTTAAATAATCATCTTTTGTATGTCAAGAATATGTAAATAAATAATACATTTTAAAATTTACACTAATCATATATAATTAAATTATTAAATCAAAGGATGAGTCATGGAGTTTTTAAGAAATTTAATAATTTTAGTAGTGGTTTCTTTTGTAACTATAGGTTTAATAAGCTTTAATATTTAAACCTAAAATCAAGAAAAAAGTATTCAAATATTTTTGAATACTTAAACTTTTTTGTTTCTAGATATATCAGTAATGATTTTTTCAAAATTTGTTAAAATCTTACTGCTTATATCACATTTAGTTAAATTGTTAAGTAGCCAATTTACACTAAAACCTAATTTTTCTAAATCATTTTTTTGATTTAAAATATACTCTTTCATAATCTTTTTATCAAACTCTGGGTGAAATTGAACTCCCCAAATATTCTTTTCAAACCTTACTGCTTGATGACTTTCCTTTTGATTTTTTGCTAATACTTTTGCTTTTTTAGGAAGTTTTATTACGGTTTGATAATGTGTTTCATAGGCATAAAATTTTTTTGGAAAATCTTTTAGTAGGGGATCTTTATAGTAATTTGGTAGTGTTTGTATTTTTACTACACCTATCTCTTTGCCTTTTTTATTATAATCACTTTTACCACCTAATGCTTTTGCTATAAGTTGATGTCCATAACAAATCCCCAAAAGTGGAATATTTGTTTTAGATATTTTTTGAATATATTTTTCAACTCTTATACTCCACCCAAGTTCTTCTGTTACCATAGCATGAGAACCTGTTATTATAAAGCCCCTTGCACTATTTAGTGTTGGTAATTTTTTATTTTCTAAAACATTTATTGTTTTTACTTTTGCTTGTGATTTTTTTAAAAATCTTGATATCCAATTATCAAAATCATTATATTTTTGTTTTGTTTGTGGAAATGTTTCACCCACTTTTAATATATATATGTATTTCATGCCATTATTATATATAAGAATATGATTTATAATACAAATGTTTATGTATATTTTTCAACCATTTTTATTATATTTATTTAACTTGAACTAATTAAAAGCTTTATAGAGTTTTCTATTTAAAAATACAAATATAAGTATAAATATCAATAAACAAATAAATATGAAAAGAGTATTATTCCAACCAAATTTTTCATAAATTATTGAAGGAACTATTGACCCTACTGCTCCACCTATATAATAAAAACTAAGATACATGCCAGAAGTTAATGCTTTTTGTGAACTTCTTAAAGAGTTTGCAATTCTTGTTGATAAAGTATGAACCGTAAACATACCAACACAAAATATAAACACAGCACCAAAAAGGTAGATGGCATCTTTACTAAAAAAACATAAAGTTGAAAAAATAAAAACTAATATACCAAATATAATAGCTCTTAACTCTTTTTTAAATATATTTACTATTTTATGAATACTTAAAGAGATGACAATACCCATACCATATCCAAGATATAATAAACCTATTTGTGTCTCAGATGCATCTGGAACTAACTCTTTTAGTCTAAATGGTAAAATATTTAGTAAACCTGCAAAGACAAAGAAAATAGTAAACATTAGTGTATAGATTATTAAAAATCTTTTATCTTTTAATATACTTGTAACATCTTTTAGTGTAGGTTTTACCATATTAGTATCATTTTTAAAATGAAGTTTTCTTATAAATAATAAAGCAAATAATAAAGCTAAAGATAAAGAAAAAAACACCATTCTCCAACCAAAATGTTCAGCAATAAAACCTGAAAAGACTCTACCCACAAGACCACCAAATACAGTTGCTGCAACATATATAGACATATTTACTTTAGTTTTTTCTTTATCATTTGCTAGTACTGACATACACCCTGTAAGAATAGCAGGGATTATGATTGCTTCAATGGTTCTAATAGTTAAAAACATCTCATAAGAGTTTGAAAAACTAAGAGCTAAATTTGTAAAAAAAAGTAAAATGGAAGCAGTGATTAGTACTGTTCTAGCTTTTATTGATTCTAAAATATACCCATAAACTATTGGTGAAATAGCTAAAAACAACATAATAACAGCAGTAAATGATGAGGCTTTTGTCATTGAAACATCAAACTCCTTTGCTAAAAGAGGCTGTAAAGGTTGTGTTGCATACATCACTGATAAAAGTATAGTAATTGTATAGATGATTGTAAGTAATTCAGATTTTTTCATTGGGCAATTATATCAAAATTTTTTAAATAGTAGGATATACAACTATTTTAATTTTTTATTTTATTTATACGATACCACCAAAGTGACACTATTTAAAAATAAACTTCTTTTTAAATAAAAGGAGAGAAAATGAGTTATTCTAAAAAAAGATATATCACATATCTTTTATTTACAATTTTTACGCTGGTTTTACCATTTATTACTATAAATGGAAACCATATGTTATTACTATCTTTTGATAAATTTCAATTCCACTTTTTTGGTGTTTCATACAATATGAATGAGCTGTTTATTATGCCATTTTTATTGATGATTTTATTTATTGGAATTTTTGCAATGACTGCTATGTTTGGTAGAGTTTGGTGTGGATGGGCATGTCCACAAACTATCTTTAGAGTTGTATATAGAGACTTAATAGAGAGTTTTATTTTTGGATTAAGAAGAATTAAAAATAAACAAAAAGATATTGATTACTCGAAACATAGTAATAAGATTAAAAAATATTTGGCTTTGTTTTTATGGGGAATTTTATCTTTAATAATCTCAATAAATTTTATGATGTATTTTGTACCGCCTGAAGATCTGTTTTTATATATCCAAAATCCTAAAGAACATGTGATTTTAGTGATGTTTATAATAAGTATTGCAACATTTTTGATTTATGATATAGTATTTATGAAAGAGCATTTTTGCACTTATGTTTGTCCATATTCTAGAATTCAATCGGCACTTTATGATGATAATACAAAACAGGTAGTTTATAATACAAATAGAGGTGGAGATATTTACCAAAATGGACAAAAATCTATATTTGATATAAAACAGTTTGTAGCAAATGAAGAGTGTACTACTTGTGAGGCATGTGTAAAGGTGTGTCCTACTCATATTGATATTAGAAAAGGTTTACAAGTTGAGTGTATCAACTGTTTAGAGTGTTCAGATGCTTGTAGTACAGTTATGGGAAAACTTGGAAAAAAATCGTTGATATATTGGGGTAGTACAAATAATGTTTTAAAAGATAAGATTAGCAAAATATTTTCAAAAAGAAATATGGCTTATATTTTTGCTTTAATTGTTTGTGTATTTTTTACAGCTTTTTATATGAGTGAAAAAGAACCATTTTTAGTAAATATAAATAGAACTACAAATCTATATAAAGTGGATAATGAAGGAAATATTTCAAACAATTATGTTCTTACAATACAAAATAGATTGGATAAACAATATACATATGAATTAAATATTTTAAATAAAGATTTTTATGTAAAAAGATATACTCCTTTAAAACTAGATGCCCAAAAAAGAGCAAAAACTGTTTTAATAATAGGAACAAAACAGATAAATCCTACTTCAAAAATTGAAGTAATATTTTATGCAAAAGAGGATAAAAATATAAAAATAAGCAAAGAATTAGTTTTTGTTTATCCTAATTAGCCTTTTCAATAAAAAGTGAGAAAACTGCTCCCTCTTGGGAGTTTTCCACTTTTATTTTTCCATTAAAACTATCTTCGATAATTGTTTTTGCCATATACAATCCTATACCTGTACCATTATCTTTTGTTGAAAAATAAGCTTGGAAAATCTTAGAAAGATTGTTTTGCTTGATTCCCCCTGCATTGTCACTAATACTTAGGATAACCTCTGCACTATTTGAAGAGATATTTATATTAATTTTAGGCTCATAGGTATTGATTAAAGCTTCATTTGCATTTGATATTAGAGCTAAAAGAACTTGGGAAAATTCGTTTTTAACTCCTGATATTTTTATATTTTCATTTGTATTAAAGTTTATGTTTATAGTGGTGGTTCTTTTTTCTAAGTCAGCACTTAAAATTAAAAGTGTATTTTCTAATGCTTCTTTTATACTAAAAACCTCTTTTTGTTTTGAAGGGGCATAAAACTCTTTGAAGTTTTCAACTGTATTTGACAAAAACTCTAGTTGTTGATTAGCTTGTAAAAATTTTTTATCAAAATATTTTTCATCTAAACTATTGTTTTCAAACCTTTTTTTCAAATTTATCAAGATATATGAGATATTGTTTAAAGGTTGTCTAAACTGATGAGTTATATTTCCTATAAGCTCTCCTGTTTTTGCTAACCTTGATTGTTGTAAAAGCATATTTTCTATCTCTTTATTTTGCTTTTTTTCCTCTTTATACTTGTATGAGACCGATAGGGTAAATAAAACAGCTTCAATTGCAAAAGCTAAAAGTACAATATCTATAAAACCTTTTTGTTCATAATAATCTTTAAAATCAAAAACAAAAAGTAAAAAACAAAAAGCTGACCATCCTAAAACATATATCAATGTTGGTTTAAATCCCTCTTTTAGATTAAAAATCACAGAAACAAATAAAATAGCATAAACTATAGTATAAGGAATATATTCAAACAATAAATAGTGGTAAAAAGAGGTTAATATCACAAGATTTAAAAAAATAGTATTGATAAATAACTCTTTGTTATTTTTCATAACAGGGATAAATCTGCCTTCATAAAAAGAGATAGCAAAAACTATAGCACTAAGAGTTGCTAAAAGTAGGGCAATATCTTGATATAAAAGATTTGATATAAAAAGTTTGCTATAAAAAACTATAAAGATCAAAGAGAAAAACTGCATAAAACTATAAGCAATATAACTTAACTCTTTTGTATAGATATATCTAATGGCAGTATATATAATAGTCATAATTAAAATACCAAAGGTTATACCATACAATAAAACCATAGTTAAATCATAGTTCAATTTTATATCCCATACCTGTTAGATTAGTTATTATATCCTTTGGAAGTTTTTGTTTAATATTTTTTATCAAAGTTTTTAAAGCATCTTTTGTCATAACACTATCTTGCCAAACATAATTTTCAATCTCTTCATATGTTACATATCTATTTTTATTTTTGATTAGCAATTGAAGCAAATCTATCTCTTTAGCTCTTAGTTTTATAAGTTCATCATTGTATTTTAAACTACTGTTAAAAGTATCAAAAAAACAGTTATCATCAAGTTTTACAATATTTGAATCATCCTCTTTTATACTTTGTATACAACTTTCTAAAGCTTTTTTTAGTTCATTCTCTTTGATTGGTTTGATTAGATATTTTACAAGTTGAAGTTCAATTGCTTCAAATAAATACTCTTTATTTGAATAAGCACTTAAAACTATAACTTGTGTTTTTTTGTTTTTTTCTCTAATCTTTTTTATAAACTCCAAACCATTTAGTTTGGGCATTTGTATATCAGTGATTATGATTTGAGGGTCTATTTGATTAAAAAGTTTTAAACCAGTTATTGCATCACTTGCTTCATAAATATTTTCAAAATAGTTTTCTAAATACTCAACTGTATTTTCCCTTGCTATCTCATCATCTTCTACACATAATACTTTGATATTTTTATCTTTCATTTTCTAAATCATAGCTCCTGAAGTACCCATAATCTCTTTTGCATCTTCACTCATCATACTTGGATCCCAAGGTGGATTAAAAACTAAATTAACACTTACTTCATCAATCTCATCAACACTTAAAGTCACATATCTTACTTGTTCCAATAAACTTTCTGCTACAGGACAAGCAGGGGAGGTTAGTGTCATATCAATATAACAATAAGTATAGTTATCTTTAACCTCAAACTCTATTTTATATATAAGCCCCAAATCATAAATATTTGCTGGTATTTCTGGGTCAAATACATGTTTTATATTGTTTATTACTTTTTCTTTTAAATCATCTTCATCTATTGTTAGCATAATAACTCCTTATGCTCTTTTATGCTTTATTTGCATACTCTTTTATTTTTTTCATCATCCCTATAACTCCACTTTGTCTGTTTGGAGTTATAACTTCACTAAGATTTAACTCATAAACTATATCCATATCAACATCTTTAAGCTCTTGGATAGTTGAATCTGAAAATATAGTTAATAATATATATACCAAACCTCTTACTATAACAGTATCTGAGGTACCATGAAAATAAAGTTTGTCATCTTTTTTCTCACATATTAACCAAACTTGTGAGGTACAACCATGTACAATATTTTCTGGAATTTTATCTTTATCATCAAAAGGTTCTAGCTTTTTCCCTAAATCAATAATAAACTCATATTTTTGTAACTCATCTTCAAAAAAGTCTAAATCCTCTTTTATTTTTTCTAATCTTTGTTTTATACTCAAAACTCTACCTTTAACTTAACATATCCAATGCTTTTTTAAGTGCTTTTATCAATTCATTTATATCATTATAATCATTGTAAAAAGCTATAGAAACTCTAATAGTTCCTTTTATCCCTAACTTTTTCATAATAGGTTGAGCACAGTGATGTCCCACCCTTAAAGCTATATTCATTTTATCAACCAAGATACCTATATCATCATGGCTTATTCCTTCAAAGTTGAAACTTCTACTTCCCATACAGTTTTCAATATCATTATAAAAAACTATATTAGGAATCTTACTTAGCTCCTCGTTTAAATAGTTATATACATCTTTTTCAATAGCTTCAATATTTTGATATCCTACACTTGAAATATACTCTAAAGCTTTTGCAAAACCAATTATCCCAGCTATATTTTGAGTTCCAGCTTCAAACTTATATGGAGAATCAAGAAGTGTTGAACCACTAAAATCAACCTCATGAATGGTTGCTCCCCCTGTTTGATATGGTTTTAAATCCTCTAACAACTCTTTTTTAACATAAATTGCACCAACACCCGTTGGTCCAAAAGTTTTATGAGCTGAGATTGCAAAAAAGTCCACATCTAAATCTTTGACATCTATACTCATATGAGCCAAACTTTGTGCCCCATCAATCAAAACTTTGCACTCATATTTATGGGCAAGTTGTATAATAGCTTTTATATCATGTATTTTTCCAAAAGCATTTGAGATATGTGTAATACTCACAAAAGATTTTGGATGTTTTTTTAATATTTGTGTAAAATGGTTAAAATCAAAATCCAAGTTCTCATTACACTCTACTACTTCAAGACCTTTTCCTAAAGTTCTTCCTTGCATATGCCAAGGCACAATATTTGAGTGGTGTTCTAAACTTGAGATAATCACTGTTTTAAAATCTTTTGCATAGGAACTTGCTATAAAATTTATAGATTCTGTTACACCTTTTGTAAAAATAATCTCCTCATTAAAAGAGGCATTGATAAACTCTTTTAAGATTTTCCTAGCGTTTTCATATGCAATAGTAGCTTTATTTGCATCCCCAAAACTACTTCTATGGGTATTTGCACAATAAAATGTATAATACTCCAACTGAGAGTCAATCACACTTTGAGTTTTTTGAGTGGTTGCTGCGTTGTCTAAATATATGGTTTTACTATTTTTAAAATATGGAAAATCTTTTTTAAACATAATCACTCCTTTTAAAATCTTGTATCAACTCTTTTGCTTTTTGATTATTTATAGTATCAAATATTTCATTCTCAAAAGCTTTTAACAACATCTCAAAAGCAACATCTTTTGGGATTCCTCTAGTTTGTAAATAATAAAGTTGATCTTCATCCAAACCACCTGTTGTAGCAGCATGGCTAGCTTCTAGTTCATCAATAGAGATTTCAAGATGAGGTTTAGCAAAAATTGTAGCTTCATTACTTAATAAAATAGTATTTGATGATTGTAAAACTTTTGCGTTTTTAGCTTTTTCATTAACTTTTGATTTTGCTTCATAAACTGCTTTTGAAAAATCGTGTAAAGAGTGTTTGTATTTGATATTGCTAAAAGTATTTTTTGCACTATGTAAAGTATCAAATATGCTTGAACTATTTGCACTATTTTTTAATCTTACTAATCCACAAAGATTCAAAGATGAGTTCTCTTTTGATAAAGTAGTTTCATAGATATTTAGATTTTCCCCATCTCCTAACTCAAAACTTGTACTGTTTAATTTAGAATTCTTATCTAAAGCAATTATCTGATTGTAAATCATCTTATTTGATTCTAATATATCTTGATATTTTATATAGTTTAATGTTGCATTATTTTTTAGCTCTAAACTTCTATTTACACTATAAAAAGAGTTTTTACAATTAGATATAAAAACTTCAACAACTGTTGCCTCAACATCTTTTTCTAATACAATATTTAAACTATTTGAATAGATTGTATCATCCTCTTTTAGGTTATGAACTATAACTATTGGTTCTGTTTTTGATTCTTCTATTTTTAGTTCATAAGTTTTTGTTTCTAATTGTTCATTTATTTTTAAAAATTGATTTTCACTTTTAAAACTTTTTTCAACACTATTAAAATCAAGAGTGTACTCTTTTGTTTTTTTGTATTCATTTTCCAAAAGTTTTGATAGGTTTATTTTTCTAAACTCTTCATCTTTTTTAGTTGGGAAATTTATATTTTTTAAATCAATTGGTCTCATAATTAAACCCCTTTTTGAAAACCTTTTTCATTTATTTGTTGAGCTAAAGAGGCATCACCACTTTTGATGATTTTACCATCCTCTAAAATATGTACAAAGTCAGGTTTGATTAGACTTATTAGTTTATCGTAGTGTGTTATCATAAGAAGTGTTCTTGATTTGTCTTTTAACAAATCATTGATAACATTTGCCACTGTTTTAATAGCATCTATATCAAGACCTGAGTCTATCTCATCTAACATAATCAAATCAGGTTTTAAAATTAAAAGTTGGATTAACTCATTTCTTTTTTTTTCTCCACCACTAAAACCTTCGTTTAAATCCCTTTGAAGAAGTTTTTTATCTATGCTATATTTTTCTAATTCCTCTTTAGTTAGTTTTAAAAACTGCATAGCATCTAACTCTTCTTCTTTGTGATATTTTCTTTTTTCATTTAAAGCTGTTTTTAAAAAATAGCTGTTGTTTACCCCAGGAACCTCCACAGGGTTTTGAAAACTTAAAAATATCCCTTCATTTGCCCTAGAACTAGCATCTAGTTCTAATAAATCTTTGCCTTTATAACTCATCGTTCCATCAGTAATATTACAGTCATAATGGGCAGATATAGCTTTTACTAAAGTAGATTTACCAGAACCATTTTGTCCCATGATAACATGAACTTCCCCTTGCTTGATATCAAGGTTAAGACCTTTTAAAATCTCTTTATTATTTATATTAACTTTTAAATTTTGTATATTAAGCATCTTAAATCCTTCATTATTCATTTTTATCCAACGCTTCCTTCTAAAGAGATATTTAATAACTCTTTAGCTTCAGCAGCAAACTCCATAGGAAGCTCTTTTAAAACCTCTTTACAAAAACCATTTACAATCATAGCTATTGCATCCTCTTCACTAATACCTCTTTGATTTAGATAAAATAGTTGCTCTTCTGATATTTTAGAAGTGGTTGCTTCATGTTCTATATTTGCACTCATGTTTCCTATCTCATGATATGGATAGGTGTTTGCTTTACATTGATTTCCTATTAGCAAAGAATCACATTGGGAAACATTTCTTGCATTGTGTGCATTTTTACCAACTTTTACTAATCCTCTGTAGGCATTTACTCCTCTCATAGCTGAGATACCTTTAGAGATAATTGTTGATTTTGTATTTTTCCCAAGATGTACCATCTTTGTACCTGTATCTGCTTGTTGGGCTTTACTTGAAATAGCTACAGAGTAAAACTCTCCTACACTATTATCCCCTTTTAAAATACATGAAGGGTATTTCCATGTAAGAGATGAACCAGTTTCAACCTGTGTCCAAGAGATTTTTGAATTATCACCTTTACACAAGCCCCTTTTAGTAACAAAGTTTAAAATACCACCACGACCCTCATCATCACCTGGATACCAGTTTTGGATTGTCGAATATTTTATTTGTGCATCATCTAAAGCTACAAGTTCTACAACTGCTGCATGAAGTTGTCTTTCATCTCTGCTTGGTGCAGAACAACCCTCGTTGTATGATACATAACTTCCACTATCAGCAATGATTAGGGTTCTTTCAAATTGACCTGTATTTAAAGCATTTATTCTAAAATATGTAGATAACTCCATAGGACATCTTACATTTGGTGGGATATAAACAAAACTACCATCTGTAAAAACTGCACTATTTAAAGATGCAAAATAGTTATCTGCAGGTCCCACTACAGAAGCTAAATATTTTTTCAATAGTTCTGGATGATTACGTGCTGCTTCTGAAATAGAACAGAATATAATCCCAAGTTTTTCAAGTTCATCTTGAAAAGTAGTTTTAACAGATACTGAATCAAAAACAGCATCTACAGCAACTCCCGCTAATAGTTTTTGTTCCTCCAAAGGAATCCCAAGTTTCTCATAGGTTTTTAAAATCTCTGGATCAACTTCATCTAAACTATCAAGTGCTTTTTTAGGAGCAGAATAATATGAAATATCTTGGTAATCAATTTTTGGATATTTTAAATGTGCCCAAGTAGGCTCTTCCATATTTAACCACTTGTTAAAAGCTTTAAGTCTAAACTCTAAAAGCCAATCAGGTTCATTTTTCTTTTTAGATATAGCTTTGATAACATTTTCATCTAAACCTTTAGGAAAAGTATCACTTTCTACTAAGGTCTCAAAGCCCAGTTTATAGTCTTCTTTCAATAAATTTTTTATATGTTGATTTGAAGCCATAATAACTCCTTTTTTAAATAGGACTAAAATTGTCTTATTTATATAAATGTAACAAGATATTTATTAAAGAATTATTAAGAAGTAGTATTAAGTTTGGTTATTTAAAAGTTAAGATTCATTGAAACTTCAATGAATCTTTTAGCTTATTTATTTGTATTAAAAGAGTTAAAAAATAAACTTCCTAGTAAGATAACTAAGCCCACAGTAAATCCTGCCATACTTACATATACAATACTTTCTGTTAGTATATGATGTTTAGCTGCATCTCTTCCTATATGAGGTGCTAGTATAAATATTGTAAGCCATGCAAAAGGGTATAAAGTACCTAAACCAATTAGAGTTGAACTTAATTTTTTATATGAGTCTTTCATTTTTGAAAATAAAATGATAAGTAACAAAGCCAGTGAATACGCAGCAATTCCACCTGCATGAAAATGAGCTCTTTGAGCATATCTCCAGATTTTTGATTCACTTTTTTTATCGTGAACTTGTGGATTTAATTCTATGTTTGTTGAGATGTAGTTTTTAAACACTTTTTCATTTGCACCAAAAACAACACCCATACCAACACTAAATATCAATGATAAAAGTGTAATAGCTAAACCAATTTTTATAACTTTTAAATCAAAAGTCATATCTCTTCTCCTATTTTAAAGTGCGAAATTTTAAAATAAAAGTGTAAATATCAAAAGTACTGTTTCTTTACAAATAATTTACAATTTAAAAAATAAAATTTTTTTAGTATATAAAACTATTATAAATTATCAGGAATATAAAAATTAATTTTATTTTCATCATTTACACACTCAGGAGGTGTAAAGTTATTTGTATCATCTAAAAACTTTTGAATTGTTTCTCTTCCACAACTATTTTTTTCTACATCATGGGCAGTATTTTTAAAAACTAGCATAGTGGAGTTATTTAATCTATCATGTACATTTTGAGCATAAACTACTGGTGTGTTAGGGTCTAATTCTCCAGATAAGATTAGAGTTGGAATATTATTGTTAAATTTATACTCTTTTAAATGGTTTTTTTGACTAAAAGTTGAATACTCAAGCCAGATACTGAAAATATTAATTTTTCTAAAAACATCTTCATATTCTCCTAAATTTTCATAGTTATAAATTAAATTATCATAGTTGAAAGGGGAATCATTATAATTAACAATCATTTGCATAATGTTTGAAAAATATTCTCCATAATCCGAATTAAAGCCATTTGATTCAATTAAACTATCTATATATGTATAATCATCTACTAATAAATTTTGATAAACATAGTGTATTAGAAATGGTAATGTTGATATATAATTTTCATTATAAGATTTTAAATATACATATCTACTAACTTCAGAACCAGTTAGTATAACATTGTTTTCTTCTCCTGTCTTAGTAGAGATATAAGTTTTTTCATAAGGAGTTTGATTAAGTTTGTCGATAATATATAAAAATTCATTTTTTAGATTTGGATATGTTTGCTGACATATAATATCATTAGCACATAAATCAAAAAGCTTAATTACAACATTTTTTGTTTTTGTTAATTCTACGGAATTTTTTTCAACATTTTCTGGCAATACAGAATCTAATATCATAGAATCAATATTTAAAGGATAAAGATACATATATTCTAAAGCAAGCCTTGTACCATATGAAACACCTAGTATTGTAATTTTTTCTAAATTAAAAGTTTTTCTAATAGCTTCTAAATCATAAGCACTATTTCTTGAATTAAAATATATAGGAGATTGGTTATCATCAATTAATTTTTGTTTACACTCTGTAAAATTATTAAGATAATTTTCTCTAAAGTATTGATTGAAAGTATCTTCATCAAATTCATCAGAGTATATATTAATATTATTTTGATTAAAAAGATTGGATTCATTATATTTCTTATTTATTTCATCACACTCTAAAAAAGGTTTGGAAAAACCTGTACCTCTTTGGTCATAAACTATTATATCCCTATCTTTATATCCCATTCTTTCTAACCAATAAGTATAATTTTCAATAGAACTACTTCCAGGACCTCCTGCCAAAAAAATAAGTGGAGGAAGTTTATTTTCACTTGTGGTTTTTTTTATAGCAATTGGCAAAGAATAAGTTGCTGTTTTATTAAAATAATCATTTGGTACATCTATGTAACCACAAATTATACCTGTATTGTCAACTGTATTTGAAAAACATTCTGTTTGTCTAAACGAGGCTTCTATATCTGGAAGAGTAGTTTTTGTATCATTACAACCAATAATAAATAATATAAATAATAAGCTAAATAATCTTTTCATTTTTTTCTCTTTTTTAGTTTAATTAAGATTGTATCAAAACAATGTCTCTTAATTGACTCATTTAAAATAAATATTATTTAAATAAATTTATAGATAATTCATTACTATTTTGATAACATTGTTTAAATATAAAATCTAAGGTTAAATACCAAAAATAGCCTGAAAGAGTTGACTTTGTTTAAAAGATTTTTAGAAAATATTGGTGAAAAAGTTATAATATATCTTATTGAACTATATGAATTTATAGTATTTTTTATAGGGTGTAGTTTTAGAATATTTTCATTTAATTCTTATAGTCAAACATCGATTAATTTTTTATTTGAGCAGATCTATCTAAGTGCCATAAAAAAGTTATTAATATATATCTTTTTTGCAATATTGTTTGGCTCAACACTTATTTTAGCCATAATCTCTATGGCAATAAATCTTAGTTTTAGCCAAAAGTTTATAGATTTGTTAACCTCAATGATTATAAATGAATTATCTCCCATATTTTGTACTATTTTTTTTATATTAACTTATAGTTTATCTTCTCATGAAAAAATAAAAGTTTTAAAAAAAGATAATGATAATCTAATTGATGATGTATATATTCCAAAAATTATAAATAGTTGTATAACTCTTCCTTTAATCTCTTTATTTTTTATTTCAATTGTTTTTATTAGTGGATTTATAGTTTCCTCTTTTTACTTTAAAATAGATTTTTTTACATATAAAGAGATGATTTTAAGTTCTATAGGATTTAAGGATATTTTACTTTTATTGATTAAAACTTCTATATTTGGTTTTATCGCTATTAGTGTTCCGATATATTTTGCTCATAAAAAACAAAATGAAATCTATAGATATACAGAGTTTATTATAAAGATGTTAACTATAATGTTAAGTTTAATAATAATGATAGAGTTATTATTTGTAGTGATATTATATTGAAAGTGAAAATATGAGTACTAGTAGATTAAAATTAAAAGTTGGTATTTTAGTTTTATTGTTATTGTTAAATGCAGTTTTTATTATAGGTTATACTTTGATAAAAGATGGTATTTTTGAGAAAAAATTTAGTTACTATTTTAGTACATATAGTGCAGATGCATTAACTGTTGGTATGCCAGTAAAAGTTTCAGGTTTTGAAGTAGGGCAGGTTGATACTATAAAACTTTTAGATAATGGTACTGTTGAGTTAAGTTTTTCTGTAAATGAAGAGAATCAAAAATGGGTTAGTGAAGATAGTTTACTTATGATAAGAAAACCTTTGATTGGTTCATCGTATATAATACTTTATTCAGCTATAGGAAATCCAATATTAAAAGAGGGTTCTACAATACAAACACTTATTAGCAATGATATAAATGATTTGGTACTAAAACTAGAACCAATAGTTTTAAAAATGGAAAATATAGTAAACTCTGTTGATAAAATCACTACTTATCTAGCAAAAGATGATTCAGAGCTGATGAAAACAGTAAAAAATATAGAAAAATTTAGTGAAACTTTGGCAAAAAACAAATCTCTTCTTACAACAATAACAGGGGATAAAAAAGCTACAGAGTCATTTATAAAAACTATAAATGAACTTCCACTTTTAGTTAAAAAATTCAATAATATTAGTTCTGATGTACATAAAGATATACTTCCATTATTGACTCAATTTGTAAAACAACTAGGGAATATTGCAAAAGATATAGAATCAAAACTAAAAACCTTAGATGGTGTAGTAAATAGTGTGGGCTCATATGATAAAGATTTGATCTCTATAAAAGAACAAATAAAAGTTGGAATATCAAAATCAAATGAGATTATCCAAAAAGTTGATACGATTTTTCAAGATAAAAAGAATCAAAAGGTTGATTTACCATGAGAGTGAATATTTTTATATTATTTATAGTTTTGTTATATTCTGGGTGTTCTTTTAAAACACCACCTAATCAATGGGAGTACAACAGTACAAGTGCATATAACTCTTATGAAAAATATTTTTTATCAAACCAAGATATTTTGGCAAAGAGTTATATAAATACAGCTATAACAAATGCAAAACAAAGTGCAAATCTAAATCAACTTGCAAGAGTATATATCTCTGCATGTGCTTTAAATAAAAGTGTAGGAGAATCAAACTATTGCAAGGATTATGAATATATAAAAGATTTAGTATCTTCAATACAGTTACAAATATATTTTAAAATGTTAAGTCATAAACTTGATGAAACACAAATAGAATACTTGCCAAAACAATATAAAAGTTTTTATAAAAATTTTTTATTAAAAAAATATGATTTGGCATTTAAAGATTTAACTTCGATGGAGCAAATTACTTCAAAATTTATTGCTGCAAGTTTGATTAAAGAACAACTTAATAAGACTCAGATTAACTACTTAATTGATATAGCATCAACTTATGGTTATAAAAAATTAGTAATATATTGGTTGAAAAATTTACTTTATAAAGAAAATGATATAGATAAAAAACAACAAATATTAAAAAAATTAGATATATTAAATATATCTAATTTATGATTTTCCTATAAACTCTTTTTGATTTGTGTTTGATACTATATGTTCTGCCATTTGATTTACAAGAGTTGCTACCTCTTTTGTTTGGTTACTAGCTGATGCATTAGCTTGTGTTTGTTGGTCTAGTTTTCCTATTGCATCATTGATTTGTTCTATTCCAGCTCTTTGTTCTGTAGATGATAGGGATACATTATTGATCAAATCAATTGTTTCTTTTATATTTTTATTTAATTGAGAATAACCATTTATCATATTATCAGATATATTTTTACCTTCATTTGCTTTTACCGTGGCACTTTCAACTAGATGTTTTATCTCACTTGCAGCTTCTGCTGATCTTGCTGCTAAATTTCTTACTTCTTGTGCAACAACAGCAAAACCTTTTCCTGCTTCTCCTGCAGTTGCTGCTTCAACTGCTGCATTTAGTGAAAGAATATTTGTTTGAAATGCTATTTGATCTATTATTGTTATTGCTTCAGTTATAGCTGTAACTTCTGAGTTAATCTCATCCATAGAAACAGTTGTTTTATGAGCTAATTCTTCACCTTGTTTTACTGCTGTTGTCAACTCTTTTGCATAATTTGACATTTGTTTTATATTTTCAGCATTATTTACAATCGTAGATGTAATCTCCTCCAATGCTGCTGCCGTTTCTTCTAAACTTGCTGCTTCTTGGTTTGAATTAGAACTTATTGTTATAACATTTTGTTGCAATATTTCAGAATTTTCTTTTAGTTTTAATCCATTGTTTAAACTTTCTACTAACATGTTAGAGATAGTATCACCTAAATCATTTATTCCATTTGATAACTGTTTTAGTTGAGCTTCAACTTTTATATCTTTAATTTTTTCAGTATAATTAAGGCTTGCATAACTATTAAGAACTTTTAATATATTTGATATATTTGTATCAATTGCATCAATCATTTGGTTTATTACATCTTTTAATTTATTTAATTCATCATTATTTGATAATTTAGTAACCCTAGAGCTTAAATCTCCTTGTTTCACTTTATTAGCAATTTGAGTTGTTTCTTCAATAAGTTCTAAATCAATCTCTAAATTCTTTTCTATTTTTATGATATTTTGATTTAACACTTTTGCCATTTGTCCAAATTCATCTTTTCTATTTTCATCTAATAAAACAGTATTTGATGTCTGTCTATTCATATAATCAAAAAATGCCAATAATCCTTTTTGAAATTGAGCAATAGGTTGGGTAAATTGTGTTATTGTAATAAAATAAGCAATAACTAAAAATACAACAATTATTACAATAGAAATAACAATTGAAAAATTGATATTATCATCAAGTTTTTGTGTACTATCTGTTTGTATTTGAGTATAATACTTTTTCATTTTTTCATTTAATTTTTTAAAAGTTTTTTTAATATTAAAGAAGTGTGGAGAAACTTCAACTTGAGTTATTTCACCTACTACTTCAATATCTTCATCCTCATATGCAGGAAGAATTTTTTCAGTGATTACTTGTTTCATCAAGAGCCAGTCTTTTTTTATATCTGCTACTAGTTGTTTATTTTCAATAAATATATTTTCATTTAAACCGTTTATCTCTTTTTCAATATCTTTGAATTTTGTTTTCATCAGGTCATATGATGCAACAGTTGGTGCAAAATCACTAGTAACTTCAACCATATTTGAATAAGTCCAATTTATTGATTGTTCAAGTTTTTTTAGCTTATCATTTGGGATAATTGCTTTTTGTATAAAGTTATTTAGAGATGCTTTCCCTTGATGTGTATTTTGAATACTCATAAAAACAGTAAATAATATACCAATTAAACCAATAGAAACAAGTACTAAGATTTTTGATTTGAAATTCATATTTTTCATCATAATCCTTTTATATTTATATAAAAATTTTTTAAATTCTTATATAAATATAAAAAGAGGGAAGAATCCCTACTTTTTATTCTACAGGGTATCCTGCTGCTTTCCAAGCTGGAATTCCATCTCTCAGCCAATGAACATTTGTATATCCCATTTTAGTAAGTGCAACAGCTGATTTGTATGATTTCCAACATTTTTCACCATTACAATAAGTTACTATTGTTGCATTTTTGTCAGTAGGTACATTTTCAGTTTTAAAAACATCTTTTGAAGTGTCCCATTCAGCCATCTTATTTTTGTTCCCACCTTTTTCATTATAATAAGCTCTTTTAGCACCTTTTATTTTACTTTTTGATACATCAACAGGTTTTCTAGTATCTAAAAAAACTGCACCTGAATCATAAAGTTTTTTTGCATCTACAACTGAAATGTATTTAGCTCCATATTTAATTGCATCAGCAGGTTCTGGGGTAGTAGGTTTTTCTGCAAAAGCAAATCCAATAAAAATTACACATAAAGATAATAAAATCTTTTTCATAGTCTCTCCTTATTTTAGTAGTCAATAACTATATCAAATAAAAAATAATAATCTAATAAAAAATTTATAAAAATATTATAATATTTTATCATAATAAATATAAGAAAAATTTATATATTTTAAGTTTGGATTTATATTTGTTTATTTATATGAAATGAGTTGATTATTAACACAGTTAAAATAAATTTTATAATAGTGTATATATCTTATACATATTTAATCTTGATTCAATTATATTATATAGATAAAATTATAAAAATGAAACTATATTTTGAATATCTTTTTTAAACAGCTAACTATATAAATTAAACCTCATTTTATTAAAAATAATTTTTTTAACAAAAATGAAAGGTTAGTTTTTTTAATTAAGACAATTTTTATCCTATTTAAAATATAATTTCAAAGTTTAATTGAAAAATAGGGTTTTTGTGGAATACATATTGCATGAGAATCACTAAAATCTAGTAGGAACAGAAATGGAAGTATATTTAGATAATAATGCAACGACAATGGTAGACCCAGAAGTTTTCAAAGCAATGGAACCATTTTTTTGCCATATATATGGGAACCCAAACTCTTTACATAAATTTGGAGCAGGAACTCATCCTAAGATGGTTGAAGCTTTAAATTATTTGTATGATGGAATTAATGCCGCAGATGAAGATGACATAATTATTACTGCAAATGCAACTGAAAGTAATAATACAGTTTTAAAAGGTATCTGGATTGATAAAATCTTAAATGGTAATAAAAATCATATTATTACAAGTGAAGTTGAGCATCCTGCAATTACTGCAACATGTAAATTTTTAGAAACACAAGGTGTTAGTGTAACATACTTAACTGTTAATGAAGAGGGTGTTCTTGACGCACAACAAGTAAAAGAGTATATCAGAGAAGATACAGCTTTAGTTTCAATTATGTGGGCAAATAATGAAACAGGTAAAATTTTCCCAGTAAAAGAGATTGGACAAATCTGTAAAGAAGCAGGAATCCCTTTTCATACTGATGCTACACAAGCAATTGGTAAAGTTCCTGTTGATGTACAAGATTGTAATGTTACTTATCTTTCACTTTCAGCTCATAAGTTTCATGGACCAAAAGGTGTAGGTGCCTTATATGTACAAAAAGGTTATGAGTTAACACCTTTAATGCATGGTGGTGAACAAATGGGTGGACATAGAGCTGGTACAGTTGATGTAGCTTCTATGGTTGGAATGGGAGTTGCAATGAAATTAGCAACATCTAAAGAGGCTTTAGAGTATGAAAATACAGAAGTAAAAAGATTAAGAGACAAATTAGAAGATGCAATTCTAGAAATTCCTGAAACTATCGTAATTGGTGGTAAAGATAATAGAACACCAAATACTACACTTATTTCAATTAGAGGTGTAGAGGGTGAATCAATGCTTTGGGATATGAATCAAAAAACAATTGGTGCTTCAACTGGTTCAGCTTGTGCAAGTGAGGATTTAGAAGCAAATCCTGTTATGAATGCATTTGGAAGTGATAGTGAATTAGCTCATACGGGTGTAAGATTTAGTTTAAGTAGATTTAACACAGAAGAGCAAATTGATTATGCAATTGAAGTGATTAAAGGTGCAATTGCAAGACTTAGAGCAATCTCAAGTTCTTATGCATACACACCAAAAAATCATGTATCAGAATTATAAAAAAAGAAAATAAAGTAAGGATAGAATAATGGCTAAGAATGATTTAATTAGTGGTTCAATTTGGGATGAATATTCAAATCAAGTAATAAGAAGAATGGATGCACCTATTCACCAAGGTGAGATTACAGAAGAAAGAGCAAAAGAGTTAGGTGGAAAACTAATTGTTGCTGACTTTGGAGCTGAATCATGTGGTGATGCAGTTAGACTTTATTGGTGTGTGGAAGAATCTACAAATAAAATTTTAGATTCAAAATTTAAATCTTTTGGTTGTGGTACAGCTATTGCTTCATCAGATGCTATGGCTGAACTTTGTATTGGAAAAACTGTTGATGAAGCAGTTAAAATTACAAATATTGATGTTGAAAAAGCATTGAGAGACCATCCAGATGTTCCTGCAGTACCACCACAAAAAATGCACTGTTCAGTTATGGCTTATGATGTTATCAAAAAGGCTGCTTCTCAATACAAAGGTGTTGATATGGAATCTTTTGAAGAAGAATTCATAGTTTGTGAATGTGCAAGAGTTTCATTATCAACTTTACAAGAAGTTATTAAATTAAATGATCTTAAAACTGTTGAAGAAATCACTGATTATACAAAAGCAGGAGCTTTTTGTAAGTCATGTATTAAACCAGGTGGTCACGAAGAAAAAGAGATGTATCTAGTTGATATTTTAGAAAATACTAGAAAAGAGATGGATCATGACAAATTAAAACAAGCTGCTGATTTAAGTGCTGCTGGAGAGTCTTCATTTGATAAAATGACTATAGTTCAAAGAATCAAAATAGTAGATGAGGTTTTAGATACTGATATTAGACCAATGTTGATGATGGATGGTGGTAATATGGAGATTATTGATATTAAAGATAATATTCCTCACTATGATATTTATATTAGATATTTAGGTGCATGTAATGGTTGTGCATCTGGTGATACAGGTACATTATACGCAATTGAATCAGTTTTAAAACAAAAAGTTGATGAAAATATTAGAGTTTTACCAATCTAATTTTAAAAAGTAAAGCGAAAGCTTTACTTTTCATCTTTTAAATAATCCCCTTTATATTTATATGCTACATATAAATTTTCTAGTAGTTGCATATATTTTTCATTTAATTCAATCCAATATTTTATAGCAGTGTAATATCTTTTTTCGTCACTTTTAGTTTTAGTTGTATTATAGATATTTACAAATTCGTCAATAGTTTTAAGAAATCTTTTTACCTCTTCATAGTTTTCAATATCTTGATTCTCTTTAAAGGCATCTTTATATCTATTTAATCTCTCTTCCCAAATTGAAAGTTTTTTTATAAGGTCTAAAATATTCATAAATTTAGAATATCTAATTTCATCTAAAAAAATTGATTATAATCAATTTAATTAATTTGATATTTTCGTATAATTCGAAAAAACTATAATAAGGATATATTTATGAGTATTACAATATCGTCTTTTTTAACACAAGATCATAGAAATTGTGATGAAGTATTTGCAAAATTAGAAAATAGTGTTGCAATGGAACAATGGAGTGATTGTGAAAAAAATTTTCAAGAGTTTTCTAAAGATTTGATTCATCATTTTGATATGGAAGAAAACGTAATGTTTCCAGCATTTGAAACAAAAACAGGCATGGAAGCTGGACCTACTCAGGTGATGAGAATGGAACATTCACAAATGAAACAAGTTTTAGAACAAATGCAAAAAGATATTGCACAAAAAGATAAAAATCATTTTTTTGGTCTTAGTGAAACTTTAATGATGTTAATGCAACAACATAATATGAAAGAGGAACAAATGTTATATAAAATGGCAGATGTTCATTTAGGTAGTGATGTTGAATTAATAGTTGAGCAAATGAAAAATTTATAAAAGTATTAAAATGTTTAATCAAGGTCTATCTTTAGAACAAGCACCGCCAATAGATGTGCCTTTTAGATTTTTTGTTACGGCACCGCTATTTGCTATATTGATAGCAATTGTGATATTAAGTAGTGATAGTTCATTGATTATGAATAGATACTCTGGTATTGCCATCGCTATAGTACATCTATTTACATTAGGTGTACTATCTATGGTAATAATTGGAGCAATGCAGCAAATGATGCCTGTATTAGCAGGAGCAGTAATAAAAAGCCCTAAAATCTTTGCAACAGTTATACATATATTTCTAAGTATTGGAACTTTGTTTTTTTCTTTATATTTTATATTAGATATAAAATATTTATTAAATTTTGCAACCATATATTTAGCCATTGCATTTTTTACCTTTTTCATTTTTAGTATGGTGTTACTTTTTAAAGTGAAGTTTATAACTGCAACTGTAAAGGCTATGAGAATATTTACAATAGTTGGAATCATTACAATATGTTTGGGATTATATTTGTCAATCTCACATATAAATTTGAACATTACACAATATCATTATAATATAGTAAATATGCATATGCTATTTGGGGTATTTGGATTTGCTTTAATCATAATAATGGGGGTTTCATTTCAAGTTATACCTATGTTTTATGTGGCCAAAAATTTTCCTAAATTTATTGAAGATAAATTACCTATTTTATTAGTTTCTTGTATATTTTTATTTTCTATTATGGAGCTTTTAAATCTAGATAAAAATATAGGAAAATTATTAGTAATATTTTTAGTTTTAACTTTTGCTTATTATGGTTTACATAGTTTAAACAATAGAAAAAGACCTATTTTTGATGTAACTTTACTTTATTGGAAACTTTGTTTTTATGGTTTGATTATATCTATGTTTATTTGGCTTTTTTTATCAAATAGTAGTTTTCTTCTAGCTATATTACTAGGTTTGGGTTTTTTATATAGTTTACTACAAGGGATGATATATAAAATTGTTCCATTTTTATGTTGGTTTCATTTAACATCAAAAGGGTATTTTAATGTGCCAACTATGAGAGAGTTAATAGTTGAAGATAGAGTAAAAATTCAGTTTTTTATATATAGTTCTTCTATCTTATTTTTTATTTTAGCTTTTTATTTAAGTGAAATATTTTTGTATATAGGTGCCATTATTTTTATAGTATCTAATCTTTTATTTTTATTAAATATTCTTTTGGCAATAAAAAAGTACAAACAGATATTAAAAACTAATCCTATGGATATCTCTGCTTTTAACTAATAACACTTATGTTATAATACGCCAAAATTAGCTTATTAAACATAGGAATATAGATGTCAAATCAAAATAATCAAATACTAAAAAATACTAATGCTCAAATTTTAGATGAGTTCAATGCTTCAATTATGTTTGATAAAGAGCTTTATGCTCAAGATATCAAAGGAAGTATTGCTCATTCTCAAATGCTTTGTGAGCAAGGAGTTTTAACAAAAGAGGAACAAGAAGCAATTGAAAAAGGTCTTTTACAAGTAAAAGATGAAATTGAAAGTGGAGAGTTCCAATTTTCATTAGCTTTTGAAGATATTCATATGGCAGTTGAAAGTAGACTTACAGAAATTATTGGTGAGCCTGGTAAAAGACTTCATACTGCAAGAAGTAGAAATGACCAAGTTGCAACTGATTTTAGATTGTATGTAAAAGAGAAATCTATTTATATAAAAGGCTTACTAAAAGAGGTAGTTGAAACTTTCGTTGATGTTGCTTCTCATCATACATGTACTTTAATCCCTGGAATGACACATTTACAACATGCACAACCACTAAATTTTGGTTATCATCTATTAGCTTATGCAAATATGTTTAAAAGAGATTTTGAAAGATTTGAAAGTTCAATTCAAAGAAATGATTATTCTCCATTAGGAAGTGCTGCATTAGCTGGAACTCCTCATAATATAAATAGAGAAAGTTCTTGTGAAAAACTTGGCTTTAAAGAACCAACCTTACATGCTATGGATACAGTTAGTGATAGGGATTTTGCTTTAGAGATTTTATTTAATATAAGTACATCAATGATGCATGTGAGTAGAATCTCAGAAGAGTTAATCCTTTGGTCATCATATGAATTCCAATTTATAAGAATGTCTGATGAATATGCAACTACAAGTTCAATTATGCCACAAAAGAAAAATCCTGATGTTCCTGAACTTTTAAGAGGGAAAACAGGACGTGTTTATGGAAATCTAATTTCACTGTTAACAGTAATGAAAGGTTTACCTCTAGCATATAATAAAGATACACAAGAGGATAAAGAGGGTGTATTTGATTCTGTTAAAACTATGGAAATTTCACTTAAAATTTTAAATGAAGTTATTAAAACTATGATTGTAAATGTTGATAAAATGGAAAATGCTTGTAAAATAGGACATTTAAGTGCAACAGATTTAGCAGATTTTTTAGTTCAAAAACAAAATATGCCTTTTAGAACAGCTTATTATATCACTAAGGATGTAGTTACAAAAGCAAACTCTTTAGATAAAGATATAAGTGAACTTACAATTGATGAGATAAGAAGTTCAAATGAACAAATAAATGATATAAGTGATGAGGTACTATTTTATCTTGATTTAAGAAATTCAATGAATGCAAGAAATTCTTATGGTGGTACTGCATCTGCTCAAACAGAGAGTCAGATTGGATACTTCAAAGAGTGGTTAGCAAAAAAATAAAGATAGATTTAAATCTATCTTTATTTTTAGTATGAAAATTAGATTATCCTAAAAATTTTTTTGTAGTGTTATATAAAGCTTGAATATCAGTTTTCCCAATAAATCCATCAATACCAATATTATTCATTTTATTTTTTACTGCATCTGTAGTCATTGAAGAGTTTACTATTACAGGTATATGTGCATATTTATTACTATTTTTGATAAATGATGCAACTTGGAAACCATCAGTTTCTGGCATCTCGATATCTGTGATAATAAGTCCAATTTCATTTGAATCTAGCTCTTTAATTCTTTCTAATAATAATGCTCCATTATTGTATATTTCATAATTGATTTTTGCTTTTTTGAAAAATTTACTTAAAACTTCCCTTGCTACACCTGAATCTTCTGCTGCAAGTACAAGCTTTTCAGTATTAAAAGGTGCTTCAACATATTTATTTAGAACATCTTCTCCATCATCAACCCAACCTAAATCTTTTAAAAGTTGTTCAGCATTAAATACTGAACATAGTTCATCTTTATTATGAACTTTTACATAAGTTGTATATGTGATTTTAGAATTTGTCTCTTCTGTATGCCTTAATTCATCAGTTGTCTTTTCTACAATATCCAACATATCTTTGATTAAAAAACCAACTTTTTTATGATTAAACTCACAATAAATTATAAGTTTATATTCTTTTATATCAAGTACAGGGATATTTAACCATGCATCAAGATTGATTAAAGTAACTGGTTCCCCTCTAATAGTTGCAATACCTGCAATAACTTTTGAATCAGCTGGAGTTTCATTGATTGTTACTTCTTCTGTTATTATAAAAGCTTTAACTTTTGCAATATTGATTGCATAGATATTGTTGTGACCAGTATAAAAAACTGCTAGCTGTTGTACATTTCTTAAATGACCTTGAGTCATTTGTTCAACACTATTAATACCACTCATGAAGTCCCTTTATTTCTAATATACGTAAATTATATTGCTTTTTTTCTTATACTTAACTTTAGAAAATTATTTTACTGCTTTTTGTTAATTAACTTTTTTATCACAATAGAAGCCATCATAAAGCCAAAAGAACCTGTAACTGCTTCAAAACTTCCTTTTTCTAGACATTTTGGTTCTTCACTTGAAAATACAACTTTAAACTTTTTTTTAAAACCTTTTTGTTTTAGTTCATATCTTATTTTTCTAATAAAGGGGTCATTGTATGTATCCCAGATTGATTTATACTCTATTTTACTTGGATCTGTTCTTTTAGCACTACCGCTTGTACTAATCACTTTTGTATAATATTTATTAATCAAATGCACTTTTGGTTTTATATCATCTATTGCATCTAAAATATAATCGTATTGAGAAAAATCAAAATCATCTATCCATTCAGGAGTTATTTTGGCATGAATTGATGTAATATTTGGATATCTTTCTTTTAAGCTATCCACTTTAATTTTTCCTACATTTCCATGGCTTCCAAGTTGTCTATTCATATTTGATTCTTCATAAGTGTCAAAATCTACAATTGTAATATCTGTGATTCCTGTATTGTATAAAGAATCCAAAGCAAAACTACCAACTCCCCCAACACCTAAAAGTATTAGCTTTGTATTTTGAAATTTTTTGAAATTATCTTCACCAAACAGTTTTATAGTTCTATCGTATTGTTGCATATCTACTCTTTTATAAAAATTTCGGTATTATATCAAATTAAAGTATTAAATTATATATAGGAGTCTTGTATGGATAAAGAGCCAATGACAAGAGTAGGTTATGAAAAAATTACAAAAGATTTAGAGTTTTTAAAAAGTAAAGAGAGGCCAGAAACTGTTATAGCTCTTGATGAAGCAAGGCAATTGGGAGATTTAAAAGAAAATGCAGAATATCATGCAGCAAAAGAGAAATTAGCTGTAATTGACTCTCAAATTGCAGAATTAGGTGCGGTAATCTCAAAAGCGGTGATTGTAGACCCACAGAGTTTACCACATGATAAAGTTAGTTTTGGTTCAACTATACAGTTAGTTGATGTTGATACAGACGAAGAGTTTACATACGCTATAGTTGGCGGAGTAGAATCAAATGTTGAAAAAGGATTAATCTCTTTTAATTCACCTTTAGCAAAACAACTAATGGGAAAAGAAGAGGGGGATGAAATCACTGCTAAGCTTCCTGGTGGAGAGAAAACATTTGAGGTTCTTTGGGTAGGTTATAAGGAGTTAAAATTATAATGAATGTAGCAATTATTGGTGCTAGTGGATATACAGGTTTAGAATTAATAAAAATATTAATTGGCCATCCAAAATTTAATATTACATATATTGCAAACTCAACAGGAAAAGAAAAAGTTCAAGAGTTACACCCTTGTTTAGAGGGTGTGTTAAATATGGATGTAAGTTGTGCAAATGCTCAAGATGTAGCAAAAAATGCTGAACTTGCTTTCCTTGCATTGCCTCATAAAACATCTATGTCTTTTGCAAAAGAATTATTAGAGTTGGGTGTAAAAGTTGTTGATTTAAGTGCAGATTACAGACTTGAATTGGAAACATATGAAAAAAATTATTGTCCCCATGAAGATAAAGAACATCTAAACGATGCAGTATATGGGTTACCTGAATATTATAAAAATGAAATAAAAGATGCAAAACTTATTGCAAATCCTGGGTGTTATCCAACAGCTTCATTGTTAGCATTATTACCTTTTGTAGATTTTATACAAGAGGGAACACCAATTTTTATCGATGCAAAATCTGGTGTTAGTGGAGCAGGGAAAAAGCTTAGTGAAGTTGCTCATTTTGTAAATCTTGATGAAAATATTCACGCATATAATCCATTTAAACATAGACATATGCCAGAGATTGAAGAGAAAGTAAAACTTATAAAAGATAAAGAGTTTCAAATCAATTTTGTACCACATCTTTTACCAGTTGTAAGAGGAATGTTAGTTTCTGTGTATGCAACACTTAAAGATGAAATTGATGTTGAAGAGGTATTACAAAAAGCATATGTAAACAATAAGTTTGTAAGAATTAGAAAATCTCCTGTAGATATTAAAACTACAGCGGGTACAAACTTTTGTGATATTTTTGTAACAAGAAATGGTAAAGCTCTTTTTATAAATTCTTCTATTGACAATCTATTAAGAGGTGCTTCTTCTCAAGCTGTTGTAAATGCAAACATAATGTGTGGTTATGAAGAAGATGAAGGAATTCCGAAAATAGCCTATGTTCCTTAAAATAGAAAATGGGGCTATTTTTGTAGCCGATTCCCACTATAATGAAAAAAATCATGAGTTTTTAAACTTTTTAGAAAAGTTGCAAGATAAAACAATAAACACTTCGCAACTTTTCCTTATGGGTGATATGTTTGACTTTATATCTGGTGAGAGTAAATATTTTATTAAAAGAAACGAAAAACTTATTGAGATAATAAATGAACTATCTAAGCAGATGCAAATTGTTTATTTAGAGGGGAATCATGATTATAACATGAAACCATTATTTCCTAATGTTTTAGTTGTAAAAAGAGAAAATCAACCACTTGAAGCAGAATATAAAGGGCAAAGTGTACAACTGTCTCATGGAGATAATTTCACACCTTGGCATTATAATCTATATTGTAAAATCATAAGAAATCATCCTTTATTGGTATTTTTAAATCTTATTGATATAAACAATTTTATATCAAAAAAAATCTATTATGGTTTATTGAACAAAAATATATGTTCTGTAATGAAAGATTTTGAATCATTTGCAAAAAGAAGATTATCTAACTATACAGGTAATATCATAATAGAAGGTCATTTTCACCAAGGTAAGATATATAACTCAGATAAACAAACTTATGTAAATATTCCATCTTTATGTTGTAATAAAAAATATTTTTTATTGGATGAAAAATTTATTGGAGAGGATATATGAATTTTGGTGAAATAATTGTTTCACTTGCTTTATTTATCTTAGTATTATTTTTTCTTTTCAAAAAAAATCATAAAAAAATAGAAAAAACAAATAGTCTTAATTATGAAAAAGAGGTGACTTTTCAAGATAAACAGGTTCAAATGCCATCTTCTATAGGTTTATGGCTACCAAAAGATATTGAAGATTTGCCAAAAAGAAAATTGCGTGAGATTGTTCATAAAATCTTTGATTCTTATAAAATCTTTGATTATAAAAATATGAACTTAAATCAATTAAATAAAAAAGAGTGGCATAGTTGGCAAGTTTCAATGTTGCTTATGCTTTTTAAAAAAGATGAAGAGTATTTTATTATAAATCAAGAAGATATATTTCATGATTTTTTATTAAGCTCAAATGAGAATGATATAAAAAGTTTTATGCATACAATCATAAGAAAATACAAAAAACAAGTTGATATTAGTTCTAAAAAAGATAAACTATGTAAAGAGTATATTTGGACAAATAAAGAGATATCTATACTGTTTTATTTTCTTGCAAACTATAAAAATTTCAAAATATAATTAAAATGTAATAATTTTTTGATATATTACATTTTTAATAATTGGAGAAAAAATGAAGTTAGAAAAATTATATGATAAAGAGATAGACGATATATTAAATTATGAAGATTTTATAAATACACTTCAAAATCAACCTTCAGAAGAATTTTTAAGAGATTTACATAGAAAATATGAATATAGATCACAAGAAGAAGCTTTAAGATTATTACAAGTTGAGTTGATTAAATTGCAAGAACATTTAGAAAAACATAATGAAAAAATGATTATTTTAGTTGAGGGTAGAGATGCTTCAGGTAAGGGTGGAGCTATTAGAAGGATTACTAGATATATGAATGAAAAACATTATAGAGTAGTTGCTTTGGGAAAACCTTCTGATGTGGAAAGAAGTCAATGGTATTTTCAAAGATATATTCAACAGTTTCCAAAAGCTGGAGAGATAGTTATTTTTGATAGAAGCTGGTATAACCGTTCTATGGTTGAACCAGTATTTGGTTTTTGTACAGATAAAGAGTATGAAACTTTTATGAATACAGTTCCAAGATTTGAAGAAGATTTAATAGAGCATGGGATCCATTTTTTAAAAATCTATTTTTCAGTATCAAAAGAGGAACAAGCAAGAAGATTCGAAGAGAGAGAAGAAAATCCTTTAAAACAGTGGAAATTAAGTGAAATTGACTTACAAATGCAAGTTAGATGGGATGAGTTTACTACTAAAAAATATAGAATGATACAAGAAACAAATACTGAGAAATCACCTTGGACAATTATTAGAAGTGATGATAAGTTTATAGCTAGATATAATGCAATTAAAACTATTTTAAATAAAGTAGATTATGAAGGAAGAGACACTAATTTAGATTTTACAGTTGATCCTGATATCGTAATTTCTGCTGAAAAAGAACTTCAAATAATGGATGAAACAATTAAACGAAGAGCAGCTTTAAAACAGTAAATATAAACCAATCAAAAAGCTTCATTTAGATATAATCGCTCATGGCAAAATTTAAAGTAGACAGTGAATACAAACCAGCTGGTGATCAACCAGTTGCAATAAAACAAATAAGTGACTCAATCTTAAAGGGTAATAAATATACCACTTTAGAAGGGGTTACTGGTTCTGGTAAAACTTATACAATGGCAAAAGTTATTGAAAAAACACAAATGCCAACACTTATTATGACTCATAATAAAACTTTAGCTGCACAACTTTATAGTGAATTTAAAGCTTTCTTCCCAAACAATCATGTTGAATACTTTATTTCATATTATGATTATTATCAGCCAGAAGCTTATATCCCAAGAACTGACCTTTTTATAGAAAAAGATTCCTCTATAAATGCTGAATTAGAAAGACTAAGACTTAGTGCAACTGCATCACTACTTAGTTTTGACGATGTAATTGTAATAGCTTCTGTATCTGCAAATTATGGTCTGGGTAATCCTAGTGAATATAAGGCTATGGTTCAAAGAATTGAAGTGGGATTTGAATATTCACAAAAACAATTTTTATTAAAACTTGTGGAGATGGGTTATAAAAGAAATGATAGTTTTTTTGATAGAGCTGATTTTAGAGTAAATGGTGATGTTATAGATATATTTCCTGCTTATTATGAAGATGAATTTATAAGAGTAGAGTTTTTTGGTGATGAGGTTGAATCTATAACTAAACATGAATATCTTACAAATGAAAAAAGAAAAAATTTAGATGAGGTTATTATCTATTCTGTTAATCCCTTTGTTGTTACAAGTGAAAATCTAGGACGAGCTGTAAAACAAATAGAAGAAGAACTTGATGAAAGACTGGAGTTTTTTCAAAAAGAGGATAAAAGAGTAGAGTATCAAAGACTTAAACAAAGAGTTGAGTTTGATTTAGAGATGATTGAAAGTACCGGTATGTGTAAAGGGATTGAAAATTATGCAAGACATTTAACTGGACTAAAACCTGGACAAACACCATATTCACTTATAGATTATTTTGAACAAATTGGAAAAGAATATTTAATCATTGTTGATGAATCACATGTATCTTTACCCCAATTTAGAGGGATGTATGCAGCAGATAAAAGTAGAAAAGAGGTTTTAGTTGAGTATGGGTTTAGACTTCCTAGTGCACTTGATAATAGACCTTTAAAGTTTGAAGAGTATATAAACAAAGCACCAAACTATCTTTTTGTATCTGCAACTCCAGCTGATTTAGAGATTGAAAAAAGTGAAGTGGTTGCACGTCAGATTATAAGACCAACAGGATTACTTGATCCAGTAATTGAGATAATGGATAGTGAATATCAAGTTGAAAAATTACATGATGAGATTAAAAAAGTTGTAGAAAAAAATGAAAGGGTTTTAGTAACTGTTTTAACTAAAAAAATGGCAGAAGAGTTAACATCCTATTATCAAGATTTAGGTATCAAAGTAAAATATATGCATTCTGATATTGATGCAATTGAAAGAAACCAAATCATAAGAGAGTTAAGACTTGGAGAGTTTGATGTTTTAGTTGGAATCAACCTTTTAAGAGAAGGTTTAGATATTCCTGAAACTTCTTTAGTTGCTATACTTGATGCAGATAAAGAAGGATTTTTAAGAAGTAGAACATCATTGGTTCAAACAATGGGAAGAGCTGCAAGAAATCAAAATGGTAAAGTAATACTTTTTGCAAAAAGAATTACAGATTCGATGCAGTATGCAATAGATTTGACAAATAAAAGAAGACAGATACAAGAAGCTTATAATAAAAAGCACGGAATCACACCAACAACAACCATAAGAAAACTGGATGAAAATCTAAAAATGGAAGAATATGATGATTTGGCATGGAAACGAAATAAAATGGAAAAAATGCCAGCATCTGAGCGTAAAAAAATCTTAATTGAGTTAAACAAAGTTATGACAAAAGCAGCAAAAGAGTTGAACTTTGAAGAAGCAATACGTCTAAGAGATGAAATAGATAAGATTAAAAAATTGTAAATATAACTTGATCTTCTACTCTAACTCTGCATTTAAAACTAAAATTTAATTGTTACATACTCTTTGTATGAACCTCATAAATTTTAGTTTTCATCTTGATTTAGGATAAAATCTATATCCCTATTTATAATTTTAAGTTTTATGACAATCTTTATTGTTTTTATTGATTTTTCTTTTTATACTTGGATAAAAATAGAAAAATATCATAAGTAAAATTCCAATTGGAACAAATGTAAAGATAAAATAACACATATTAAATCCTTCTACAAAAATTATAACATAATTTTTTCTTAATAAAAATTCACTACAATTTTATTAAAAAAATAGGAATAGAATTTTGCCAAGACTAAAAAAAGCTACTAAAGAAGATATCCAAGTTATAAAAGAGGCATTTTTAGAAAATTTTAATGATGCTGTTACTGAGTTGAATTATAAAAATGATTATGAATTACTTATTGCTATTATACTTTCAGCGCAATGTACTGATAAAAGGGTAAATATCATAACTCCTGCACTTTTTGAAAAGTATCCAAATGTTTTTGAACTATCACTTGCTAATTTGGAAGATGTAAAAGAGTTACTTAAAACTTGTTCATTTTTTAATAACAAAGCAAAAAATATTATAAAGATGGCACAAAGTGTTGTGACAAATTATGGTGGGGATATTCCACATAATCAAAAAGAGTTAATTAAACTTGCCGGTGTGGGAAATAAAACAGCAAATGTATTTATGATAGAGTTTGAGGGGGCAAATTTGATGGCTGTAGATACTCATGTTTTTAGAGTTTCTCATAGACTTGGGCTATCATATGAAAAAACTGTTGAAAAAACAGAAGCTGAACTGGTTAAAAAACTAAAAGATGATTTGCATATTTTTCATCAAGCAATGGTATTATTTGGAAGGTATACATGTAAAGCACTGAGTCCAGAGTGTGATAAGTGTTTTTTCCCACAAGTGTGTAAGACAACAAAATCCTTCAAACCTACCTAAAATCATCTATTTCAGAAATCTTCTGCGTTATTGTAAAAATATGAAAAGTCACATACTTTAGTATGCTCCTTCTCATATTTTTACTGCTGGCCTTGAATCTTTATAAAATATATGATTTTAAAATTTTAAAATATCTATGCGTTGAAGTTTAAATTTTAATCGTCACATACTCAAGTATGCTCCTCATAAAATTTAAACTTCGCCTTTATCTTTTTTAAAATCTAATATTTTCTTTATCTATTATTGATAATCTTTTTACTTATTATCAAAAAAATTCAAAAAATCAGAAAATTTATTTATTTTTAAATAAATTTAAAATAGCAGTTTTTTATAATTATTTTAAGTAAAATTTATAAACGTGTTAAATAGTATACAGAAAAATTGTTTACTATCTTTCCAGTTATGGTATAATTCTTTACTTACTTTGAAAAAAGGAGGCTATAATGAGCGAAAGTACGAAAGTAAAGTCAATTAGGTTAGCCCATCATTTTAAAGAAGATAAAATCAATATAACTCATGTGGAAAAGCCATATGGAGATTATAGTGATCCTATCGTTAAAATAGATGTGACTGAGTTTGGTAAGAGTAGTGGCAAGTTAGAGATTCCTTATGAGAATATAGATGAATTAATCAAAGCACTTAACAAAGCAAAAAGTGTTTATAATTCTATTCCTCATTCAGATGTGCATGCAGAATTAAATGCAGATGTTGGAGGGGGACAATAAAAATACTAAATAAAATATATGTCTAAAGAGACATATATTTTATTTGAATAGATATTCTTCAATTACTTTAGATTTAAATCAAAACTTAAAATATTAAATTTAACTTAAAAACTTAATAACTGCTTATATTCTTTTGTGCCAAAATAAAAGAAAATAAGGAGCATATCATGTCTGAAAATATAAAAGTAAAAAAAATTAGACTGGCTCATCACTCAAGAGAGGATAAAATTGTAATTACTCATGTTGAAAAACCATATGGTGAGTATAGTGATCCCATTGTAAAAATTGATGTTAAAGAGTTGGGTAAAAATATAGGTAGTTTAGAAATACCTTATGAAAACCTAGATGATGTAATAAATGCATTAAAAAAAGCAAAAGAGGTTTGTAGAAAAATCCCTCATGAAGATATACATGCTGAGTTAGAGGCAGAAGTAGGGGGAGGACAATAGGTCATAAAATATATGCCAATTTTTGGCATATATTTTATCTTAAAAACTTATTTAAAAATAGATTTTTGATTTTTGTATTTAAGCCATTTGAGTTAAACATAATAAGTTCTCTATAGTATCTTTGTAGGTTGTTTTCTAAAAGTATAGATTTCCCACCATTTAATATCATTCCAGTTGTGATAATATCTTGCAAAAGTAAAAAAAGTTCTATACGAAGTTTGTCTAATTCATCACCATTATGTGATTTTAAAAATTTGTTTTTTATCTTTTTTAATCTCTTTTTTGAATCTTCTTTAAGGTTTTTATCTTCAATATTTTTTATTGCACCAGCTCCTAATCCATATAAAGAATAGTGAACTGTTTTAGATAAAGATTTGTTTTTTGTGTAGTTTCCAATATCATTTGAAGAGACTATATCTTCTTCTTTTACATAAAAATCATCAAGTTTTATATTGATAGTATTTAATGAATATCCCACCAAAGTTTCAGGTGCTTGTGCAATTTGAAAACCTTTTTTTATTTTGAAATTTGCTAAAACTTCATACTCTTTATTACCATAATGAAAGCCAATTAGAAGTTTATCAAAAATTTTATACCCACTAGCCCAAGTAAGTGTTCCATTTAGTTTATAGCCATTTTTAGTTTTTGCAGCACTAATTATTGTTTTATTTGCTCTTAGATGATTTATTGCTATTCCACACTTTTTATTGAAATAGTATTCTTTTTTAGTAAAGTTATTTTTCTCCATTATTTTATTTGCAGCAAGTATTTGAATACCGAGAAAAGATAAACTTCCAGAATACTTTGTTAGTTTAGAAAAAAGTATAAATTTTAGTTTTTCTTGAATTGATAAATCATAATTATACAAATCAAATATGCCATTGTCATATGCTATGTTAAATGCCTTTTTTAGTTTCTTTGTATCTGTATCAAGTTTATTTAAAGATATTCTTTCTATTTGTTTTGTTGTTTTTTTTAGTTTTTTTAGATATTTTTTTATTTCATTCATAAATTATTTTTTTTTACAATCCTTATTTAAATTTTCAAAATTTTCAAAAATAAATTCATCTTCTATTTTTTTGATTTTTACATTTTTGATATTGCATATATATTCACTTCCATTTTTTTGTGAAATAAAATCAAAGTTATATATAAAATTTGTATCCGATGATAATGTTTTATTATTTACTCTTTCAAAAGATAGTTTTTCAATTTTTACATTATTTTCTTTTTCATATTTAGTTTTAAATAATTGAGGTACTTTATTTTCACTTTGGTCTATAAAGTATAAAGTTGATGCTACAATAATAGCAATAATTCCCAAAAAGATAAATAACTCTTTTTTTTGGAACCTATTATTTATTTTATAAATCCCAATAACTAGTAATATTATAATAACAATAAATGTTAACATTATTTGCATGATCTTAGTTTCCTTTTAATCTTTTTTTAAAATCTTCAGGGGAGATATATTTTGTCGTTGATGTAGTTTTAGGAAGAAAATCATCTTCCAAAACATTTTGATTTAGTTTTCTTTTATATGCATCTTTTGACAAATATTTTTTGTTGTTTTGTGTTTCAAGTGATGAAGATATTGGTTTGATTTGTTGTTTTTCATGGCTTATATTTTTGATTAAACCATTTTTTAAATTTTGTAAAATTATTAAAACAGTTGATAAGTTTTTATCATCAATGTCAAGTGTAACTTTTGCCATAAACATCCTTTTTTTCAAGTATATAATATTTTGATATATGCTATTATTAAATAATACAAATAAAAAGTTAATTTTGTAAAATATTTTTTATATAAAAGGTTAATATGTTCTGGAATAATATAATAAACAAACAGTTATTAGTAGCTCATCGTGGATTTAGTTCTTTATATTCTGAAAACACAATGTTAGCTTTTGAAAAAGCTTTGGATAATTTTGATTTAATTGAGTTTGATGTTCAGTTTACAAAAGATGGTATTCCTGTTATTTTACATGATGAAACTCTTATACGTACTTCAGATATTTTACAAATATCTTCATTAGATTCTAAAAAGTTGATTTATGAGTTTGAGTATGATGAGTTAAAAGATTTAAATATGAATTTTAAAAATAAAATACCCAAACAAACTCTTTTAAAACTTAGTGAATTTTTAGATTTTGCTAATTTTCATGATTTACCATTTAATCTTGAAATAAAAGATTTGAAAAATTCACCTTTTCATAATTTTGCAATTAAAATTATTTTGGATTTAATTATAAATAAAAAATGTGAAGAGTTAGTATTAATCTCATCTTTTAATTTTGAATATATAAAACAAATAAGAGAAAAAAATGATAAAATACATCTTGCAGCATTATATAATAGCACTCAAATAGTGGATTTAGACTTCTTAATTAAATATAAAATAAATGCAGTTCATACAACAAAAGAAAATGTTACAGAAGATTTAATTTTACAACTTCACAAAAATAATATATTTATTGGAGTTTATACTATAAATGAAAAAGAGAAGAGAGATACTCTATTTAAAAGGGGTGTAAATTTAATTTTTACTGATAATCTTTAATACTCTTAAAGTAAACTGAAAATTAACAGTTAATTAACACTTATCATTTAAACTTATAATAAAAAAAGGTTTATAATGAAAAAAGTTTTAAGTTTTTCTATAGTTTGTGCTTCTCTTTTAAGTGCAAATGAAGCATTAAATATAGAACCAATAACTGTAGTTGAAGAGGTTAATTCAAAAGTTGTTAAAAATGTTAGTTCAGAAGAGATTAAATCAGCAGATTTAGCTGAGGCTTTAACTAAACATGTTCCATCAATATCTATTGTAAGAAGAAGTGGTATAGCAAATGATATTATTTTAAGAGGTCAAAAAAAGGATAATATAAATATTTTAATTGACAATAGTAAAATATATGGAGCATGCCCAAATAGAATGGATCCACCAACATCTCATGTATTGGCAAATAACATAGAAAGTGTAGAAGTGATAGAAGGCCCATATGATGTAGAAAATTTTGGTACATTAAGTGGATTAGTTAAAATCAATACAAAAGAACCAACAAAAGAATTAAGTGGAGATATTAACTTAAATGTTGGAAGTTTTGGTTATAAAAAAGGTTCTTTTTCAGTTAGTGGTGGAAATGAATACGTAAGATTTTTATTATCAGCTTCAAAAGAGAAATCAGATCAATATGAAGATGGTGATGGAGATAATTTCTTAGAACAACAAATTAAACATGGTGTTCCAACTGCAAATCAATATTCAAGTAGTAATTTAGAAGCATACGAGAAGAAAACTGTTTTATCAAAACTTATTTTTGATATAGATGATAGTTCTAATATAGCTCTATCATACACAGCAAATAGAAGTGATAATGTTTTATATCCAAATACTCCTATGGATGCTGATTATGATGATTCAGATATTTATACAATTGAATATGAAAAAAGAGGTTTAGGGAAATATTCAAAACTATTAAATGTGGAATATTACTATTCAAAAGTTGACCATCCTATGAGTGTAAGAAATAGAAATAGTGCAATGATGATGAAAAATATGACAAATCATATGAAATCATCAATTTGGGGTGGTAAAATTAAAAATACTCTTGATTTAAATGATGGAGAGTTAAGTTTAGGATTAGATACAAGTGTTAGAAACTGGAAAGGTAGAAAATTTAACAGTGATTTAAGTGTTGATACTGTTAGTTTATCTTCAACTGATACTGATAACAAAGCTATCTTTACAACTTATAAAAAACAGATTGATAAACTAGATATTGAAGTTGGTGCTAGATATGATAATACTTCAATTGATGTAGCGGATATAACAAAAAAAGATAATGATTATGATGAATTAAATGCACATATTTTTTCTGTGTATCATTTAGATAATTCTACAAAACTATTTGGAGGTATTGGTAAATCATCAAGAGTTCCTGATGCAAGAGAGTTATATTATGCAGGAAGTGGAAATCAAGATTTAAAAACAGTAAAAAATTATGAAGTTGATTTAGGAATCGAAAAAACTTTTGGTGATTTTTCAATCAAAGGGAAAACTTTTTATTCTATGTTAAAAGATTATATTTACAATAACAATGGAACAGCTTTCGAAAATATTGATGCAAAAATTTACGGTTTGGAAATTTCTGGTATTTATATGTTTAACGAAAACCTAAGTTTTGATTATGGTATTTCTTATCAACGAGGTAAAAAAGATGATCCAATAGCTGGTCAGACAGATAAAGATTTAGCAGAAATCCCACCATTAAAAGCTAATTTTGCAGTAAACTATGAGTATGGAGCAAGTAGCTTTACTACACAAGTTATAGCAGTGGATAATTGGGATACATATGATGCAGATAATGGTGAACAAGAATTAGGTGGTTATGCAGTTGTAAATGCTAAATATAACTATAAAATCAATAAAAACTTTGACATCACATTAGGTGTTGATAATATTTTTGATAAAACGTATGCTTCAACAAATACATACAATGATATTACATATATAGGTGCAGGAACAACTGAATTACTTAATGATCCGGGTAGATATATGTATCTAAATTTAAAATATAGCTTTTAATAAGCTATATTTTAACCATATTTAAACTTTTGTAATAGTATTGTTATCAATATAATATATAATCACCAAATCTAAATATGTATTGATAATATGAGATGATAATAAAAAGAAATAATAAAAATAAAACACAAATCCCACAATTTAATCCAACTACCATGTCAAAGCAACTTGAAGAGTTATTGGATACAGATATTGGACTTTTTTTTTCAACCTTAGTTAAAGTTCAAGATAAGTATTTAATTTCACTTTTTTTAGAACTATCTAGTGAGGCATTTTTAGAAGCTATTGATAGGTTATCTATTCATAGAATAAACAAAGCTTTAGTACAAACTCCTAGTGATATTATGACTGACTTTTTGCAACGATTAGAAAATATAAATGAAAAATATGCAAAAAAGCTTTATAAACTTATGGATAAAAAAGAGCATGATGAGTATTTGGAACTATCTTCATATGATGAAACTCAAGCGGGTGCTTATATGCAAAAAGAGTTACTTAGTGCAACTTTTTCTGATACTTTAAAAGATGTAAAAAATAGTGTACGAACTTTTAGAAAAGAGGAGGAGAGTAGTCATATTATCAAATTGTTTGTTACTGATGAAAACAATAAATTTGTTGCTACTTTACACTTTTCTGATATGATACTTTTTGATGATAATACCACAATTAAAGAGATTGTAGAAGAAATTAAACCCCATCTACCTTTGAGTATTCAGCCTACTACCCATGTTGATGAAGTGGTTCGTTTATTTAACGAGTTTGATTTAAGTGTACTTGCTGTTGTTGATGAAAAGGGGATTTTAAAAGGTCGGATTTTATATGATGATATTTATGAGCTAACCCAAAGACTTTATACAGATCAAGTGTATAAATTAGCAGGTGTTGATGATGAAGCAGAAGAGGAGAGTTTTTTTTCAGCTCAAAAGATGCGTTTACTTTGGTTGTTTATAAATCTAGGAACAATAATTACAGCTTCATTTGTAATAGATAAGTTCAAAGAAACAATATCTTCATATATTGCCTTAGCTGCACTTTTACCTCTTGTTGCAGCTTTAGGAGGAAATGCAGGTATGCAAGCAATGACAGTAACAATAAGAAAACTGGCATTAGGGGAGGTGGAACTATCAAAGGTTTTTGGAGTACTTAAAAGGGAAGTATCAATTGTCTTAATCAATGGTTTAGTAATAGCTATTCTTGTATCTTGTATAACTTATTTTTGGTTTGATGATAAGATGCTCTCTTTGGTAATTGCTCTTGCAATGTATGTTAATCTATTGGTTGCAGGAACAGTAGGAGCTTTTATACCTTTGATCCTAAAAAGAATAGGAATAGACCCAGCAATAGCTTCCTCTGTTTTACTTACAACAACAACTGATATCTTTGGTTTTTTTATCTTCTTGTATCTTGCAAAAACAATTCTTATGTAAATTTTATAAAAAGATGATTAATCAAAATCCATTCTAACTTGGGTTTGTCCTGTTGTACAAAACTCTTCATCTATTTGTTTTGCCAGTACTAAAAAGTCCACATCTTGTACCTCTTTTAGAGATTTCATAATCTGTTTTTTACCATTTACTAACTCTTTTGATTTTATACCATGAGAGATTGATAAAGAGGCTTCAACAAAGGCTGATAGTTTATCACATTGTTTTAACGCTTCACCATCTATTGGATTATATTTATCCATATTGTATTTTGTTATGTCATCTACAACTTCTATTTTATCTGTATAGATTTTATTTAAAAATTCGTCTTTTATTCCATCATACATTCCCAAATAGTAACAAAACTCATCATGTAGTGACACCGGAAGGTTAGGAAGTATTTCATCATTTATTTTTTTTATTTCATACTCTGCAATAATCTCTGAAAGATTATCTACACTATATTTTACAGGTGTTATAATATCTCTTGTAAGGGCTTCAGGTAAATCATGGAAAAGTGAGACAAAAAAGTTATTCTCTAATCTTTTTTTACAAGCATTTACTTTTAGTGAATAAAAGTATGAAAAAATTGCAACAGTTAGCATATGTCCTAAAACAGAAGTCTCTGGTACTCTTGGTGTTTGAGCCCATCTTTTTTGAAACCTTAATCTTCCACTTAAGTCAACTATTTTTGCAAGTTTTTTATTTAAAGCAATTTTTCTAACACCAATAAGTTCATAATAATCTTCAATCTCTTCTTCTACACTTTTTTTAACATCTTCAATATCAGATAAAAATTTTGAAGTTTGATATACTATAGAAAATTCCCATTTTGTAGAAAGATATGAAGCAGCTTTTAATATAAATCTCTCTTTTTCATACATAGTAGGAGTATTTAAATAATCTTCAAATTTTTGAAGGAAGATTCCATTATCTATATCTTTCAAAGATTTTTTTAGATTATCAATTACCCAAGTGTTTATCTCTTTTTCTTTTTTCTTTAGAGCATTTCTAAATACATCTGGTCGTATATCTGTTACTACTACACGTCTTAAAAATTCAAAAATTCCAGCTTCAATAAGGTGAGTGAAATTAACATCTTGTTCAAGTTTTGCAATAAAATAAGCGATTATAAATTTATGAGCTTGTTTATCTAGCTCAACTAGCTCAACCATTCTTGGATAGTCATTCCATCTTTGAATAGAAGCTGAGGAAAATATATAATCAATAATTTTAGGATTTATCATTTTTGTCTTCTTTATCTGAATCATCAAAAAATATCATTTTTTTGCCCAACATCATAAATGCTGTAACAGTTCCAACTACTAAATATGCTACCCAGGGATCATGCATGATGACTCTTTTTTTTGATTTGATTATCTCATAATATTGATAAATAGGTACTTAGAATATTTTTTTTAATTTTTGACGCAAAATTAAAATTTAGGTGTATAATTCCAAAAAATATTAATATAAGGATAAAGATTTAAATGTCAACTTTGACAATAAGCAACTATACATTAAAACATTTTGATTTAAGAGCAAAAGATATTATGACTGAATATTTAAAACTAATAAATGTAGATGTAAGCGATTATACATTTGCAGGAAATTATATTTGGTTATCAACAGCAACAGGTTTTTATTCTATAGTAAATGATACATTTTGTTTATTTATTTTAAATTCTGGTGAATTAACTATGCTTTTACCTCCAATAGGAAAAAAAGAGAATACATATGATGCGATGCTTCAATGTTTTGAAATTATGAATGCACACAATAGTAATAGAAATTATTCAAAAATTGAGTATGTACATGAAGAGTTACTTGAAGGATTTGTTGATTATCTAGAAGAGGGTACTTTAGTTTATGAAATGCTAAAAGATTTCATAATTGAGAAAAAGTTAGTTGATTACATTTATAAAGTTGAAGATTTAATTGATTTAAAAGGTGATTCTTATAAATCAAAAAGAAATGAAATAAATAAATTTAAAAAGATTTATCCAGAGCATAGAATTGAAATATTAGATATAAATAAACATGGAAAAGATGTACTTACACTATTTAATAAATGGGTAAAAGATAGAACGACATATATGCCAAAAGAGGAAGTTGAAGTATTTCTTGATGGTATATATTTTGAAAGATTTGCAATAAAAAGACTTGTAAATGATTATAACAATTTAGATATTATTGGTTTAGTTATATATATTAATGATGAGGTAAAAGGTTTTACTGTTGGTGAAAAAATTAATGAAAATACAGCAAGTGTAATTATAGAAAAAACAGATTTTGAGATACTTGGTTGTGCTCAATTTATTTTCAGAGAGTTTACAAAAATTTTAAAAGATAGGTATAGTGTTGAATATATAAATGTGGGAGATGATATGGGATTTGAAAATCTTAAAAAAGTAAAAATGTCATATAGACCTAATAAGTTAGTTCCTAAATATACAATTTATCAAAAATGAAAATATCAAAAGCCTCAAAGAGTGATATAAAAAAACTCTTTGAGATAGAAAATGAAGTTTTTAAAAACGATTGTATGGCTATGAAACTACCAAGTTTTTATTATCATGTAGAAAAAAACTTTTTATATAAAGTTGAAATTGATAATAAAATAGCTGGATATATTTTGTGGCTTAATAGAAAAAAATTTTATAGGCTTTATTCCTTAGCTATATTGCAAAATCATAGAAAATTAGGGCTTGCAAGTAAAATATTAGAGTTTAGTTTGGAAAAACTACAAGATAAGAATTTACAATTAGAAGTTAGAGTTTCAAATGAAAAAGCTATAAAATTATATGAAAAATATGGATTTATAAAAATAAAGACATTAAAGAATTATTATGAAAATGAAAATGGAGTATTAATGAAAAGGATAAAACAAATAGTTTAATCAATATCAATATTGATAATCTTTATTAATTATGAATTAATTTTATTTTTATTATAATCCCTTCAAATAATAATTTGAAGGATAGGTATGAAAATAAAATATATGTTGCCATTAGTTTTAGTTGGACTAAATAGTTATGCAAATACACAAAATTTAGAAAGTGTATTAATTATAGGTCAACAAGAATCGTATTTTGAAGAAGTGTCATCTACAAGTATGAAAGGAGAATTTGATACTAGAGAAATACCTTATACTGTTTCAGTTACAAAAGATACTCTAATGGATGATATTCAAGCACAAAGACTTGAAGATACTTATGATTATACAACAGGTTTAACAAAAGTTGGTAAAAATGCAGATGCAATAAATATTAGAGGTTTTGAAACAAATCTCCAAAATCTTCAAGTTAATGGAATGTCTGGACTAATTAGTAGAATGGGCTCTCCTTCAACTGCAAATGTAGAGAGAATTGAAGTTGTAAAAGGTCCAGCTTCTGTTTTATATGGAGCAATGCAACCAGGAGGCTTTGTAAATATTCAAACAAAAATACCTCAAGCTAAGAGTTCTGTATCTATAGAAACATCTTTTCAAACATATATTTCAAATTCAAGTAGTTCAGGTTTGGGTAGTGACAATGGATTAACAACAACATTTGATGCTACTGGACCAATCTCTAAAGATTTGTATTATAGATTTATTGCAGTAGGGGAAAAATTAAATTCATATAGAGATAATGTAGATTTTGAAAATCTATATATTTATCCAAGTCTTTTTTGGAATATAAGTGATGAAACTTCATTATTAGTAGCACTTGAGTATGGAAATGAAGAGGGTAGTGCAGATGATGGTTTAATTGTGGCTAATCATGATATTTCAACTGTTGCACCAATAAATACTGTATATCAAGAGAAAAATGACTTTGATAATGATGAAGGTACAGCATTAGATTTAAAGTTGGAACATTATTTTAGCAATAATTTGAGTTATAACTTTGCATGGAGAAGTGTATTTCATAATGATGAAAGAAAACTTTTTGAAAATAGAAAAGTAAATAATACTAATGATATTGAATCTACAACACTAACAAGAAGAAATAGACATCAATACAACGAAAGAGATTGGCATAATTTTGATACAAATTTTAATTATGATACAAATATTGCAAAACTTTCAAATAATTTTGTTTTAGGTTTATCAGGTAATTATAGAAAAACAGATTATGATAGATTGATTTTTGGGGGAATTGTTTCACCTGATATTAGTATATATAAGCCAATTCATGGAGGAACTGCAACTGCAATACAAACAAATAGAAGGAAAACAGAATTTTATAGTACAGGAATCTATTTACAAGATAAACTTAATTTAACTGATAATCTAACTTTAGTTGCCTCAACAAGAGTTGATAGAACAAAGGTTGATTTTGTATGTTTAAGGGGAAGTTGTGCTTCTGATAATACAAAATATAGTACTGATTTTGTTGGTTCTCTTGGAACTATTTATAATATAAATGATGTTGTATCTGTTTATGGAAGTGTAGCTCAAAGTTATGATCCTAGTACAGCAGAAAGAATTGATTCTTCTGGAAAAGGATTAGATTCTGAAGAATCAAAACAATATGAAATTGGAACTAAATTGAACTTTTCTCATGAGTTAAATACAGTCTTTTCAATTTATAAAATCTATAAAGAAAATGTTGCAGAATATAACTCAACAGGAGGATATTATGAGTTGAAAGGTGAAATGGAAAGTGAAGGTTTTGAAGCTGAAGTGCAATGGCTTCCGATACAAAATTGGCAATTTAAAACAGGTTATTCTTATAATCATGCAGAATATGTTGCAGGAAGTGATATTGGTAATAGACCTTCAAATAATCCTAAGTCAACAGCATATATATTTACAAGATATAATATTCCAAGACAAATCTATGGTGGAACTTTTGGATTTACTAGTGGAATAGTTTATAGAGATAAAATATATACAAGCTCATCTAATACTAATAAAGTTGAATTACCATCTTATACAAGGCTTGATTTAGGTGTTCATTATACTTTGAAAGATTGGGAAATGTCATTTAATATTGAAAATATAACAGATAAAAAGTATTTTGAATCAGGAACAAATGATTATAAAATATATGCTGGTGAACCTCGAAAATTAACATTTAGTGTGAAAAAAACTTTTTAGGCTAGAGTTTGAAGAAAAAATCATTAAGTAATTTATCAAGGTCTCTACATAGAGATCTTGGGTACTTTTTTTTAGGGATAACATTAGTTTATTCAATAACAGGATTTATACTATCCGTTAGAGGTTTAGGTTGGTTTAAAAAAGAATATAATTTTCAAACAACAATAAAAAAAGATATTGAAATAGAAGAGTTTAGAAAAATACTATTAATAGAAGCAGAAAATGGAAAGCTTAAAAAAATTTATAATTCGGTTACAAAACAGATAATTAATAAAAGAATTAAAAGATTAGTATTTTCAGAAAAGAAAGAAAATATTTTTTATTTTCAAGAAAATTCATTAAAGTTACAATACAATAAAAAAGATGGAAACTTGGCAGTAAATTATAAAAGTTATCCTAGTTATTTACAACTATTTATATCTTCACATCTTTCTAATGATAAAAAAATATGGTTTTATTTGGCTTTAGCATACAGCTTTGCATTATCATTTTTTGCTATTTCAGCAATATTTATTGTAAAAGGAAAATATGGGTTTAAAAAAAGAGGAATTTATTTTTCTTTGTTAGGTATATTTACAATAATAGGTTTTATTTATTTTTCATATTAGAAAAAATTAGGAGATATTAAATGAGAATAAAAAGATAAACTTTTTATTCTCTTAAGCTCTACAGCTTCCAAAAAGATTGTTGATTTTTTCAACTCTACCTTCATGTCTTCCACCCTCAAAAGAGGCTTTGTCCCAAGCTTCAACAATCGCTTCAACCATACCATATCCTGAAACTCTTTCCCCTAGACAAATAACATTTGCATCGTTGTGTTCTCTTGCCATTTTAGCAGAATATTCATTGTGACAAAGTGCTGCTCTAATTCCATCAAATTTATTTGCTGCCATAGACATACCAATACCAGAACCACAGATTAAAATCCCTTTGCTTCCTTCATTTGAAAGTACTTCTTTACAAACTTTTGCTGCAAAATCTGGATAATCAACTCTATCTTTTGTATTTGGTCCTAAGTCTATAACTTCGTGACCTCTAGCTTCAAATAACTCTTTTACGAAAGCCTTTATATCTATACCAGCATGATCTGCTGCAATAAAATATTTCATTAATATATTCCCTCTTTATGATTTATTTCTTGGTTTTTACCTTCCATATCATTTTCAATTGAACCAACAGTTCTAAAAACTCTATCCCATCTAATCTCTTTGTTGTCATCCCAAGAAAAGTATATAAACCAAGGAGTCCCAACAATAAATTTATAAGCAACTGTTCCCCAAAATCTTGAATCATTAGAATGGTCTCTATTATCTCCCATCATAAAAAATTCACCTTCAGGAATTTGAGTTGGTAACATATCAAAAAGTTGGTAAGGTTGTAATCCATCTCTTGTTACACTTGGGTCATTGTGAATACCTGGATGTTTTTTTCTATATGGGTCCATTACAAATAGCTTTCCATCAACCTCTACAGTTTTATAATCTTTGTAGTTTTCTTTAACATATTCATTCCCTTCATGTGGATGTAGAAATAAGTGTTTGTCTCTTAAAGCAATTATATCTCCACCTGTAGCAACGCATCTTTTTACATAATGGATTGCATCATTTTTAGGGTATCTAAATACAACTATATCACCTCTTTGTGGTTTTGGACCATCTATTAAATGTCCATTTCCTTTAAAATCAGGTAATACTTGAAATTCAAGCCAAGGTATTCTTGGAACTGGAATTCCATATGAAAATTTTTTTACAAAAAGCATATCTCCTATAAGAAGAGTATTCTTCATACTTCCACTAGGAATAACAAAGGCTTGTGCAATAAAAAATATAATAGTTAGAACTATTACAATTGTACCAGTCCATGAAGATGACCAGTTATATATTTTTCTTAACATATTATTTTGCTTCTCTAACTTCTCTTAAGTTTGCAGCTTTTAGTGTATTTTTAAGTAACATAGCAATAGTCATTGGTCCAACTCCACCTGGTACTGGAGTGATAAATGAACATTTTTCTTTGCATCCTTCATAATCAACATCACCTACTAACTTTCCTGACTCTAGTCTGTTAATACCAACATCAACAACTATAGCACCATCTTTTACCATATCTTCTGTTACTAGATTCACACGACCTGCTGCTACTATTAAAATATCAGCATTTAATGTATGCGCTTTTAAATCTTTTGTTTTAGAGTTACATACTTCTACGGTAGCTTTAGCATTTATCATCAGTGCTGCCATTGGTTTACCAACAATATCTGAAGCCCCAATAATACATACATTTTTACCAACTAAATCGATTTCATACTCTTCAAGTAGTTTCATAACCCCAAATGGCGTTGCAGGTAAAAAAGCATCAAGGTTTGAAACCATTCTTCCTACATTATAAGGATGGAAACCATCTACATCTTTTAGTGGATCAATAGCTTCTAGAATAGTTGTAGTATCTATTTGTTTTGGTAGGGGTAGTTGAACTAATATACCATCTAAGTTTGGATTTTCATTCATTCTATCAATAATATCTAAAATCTCATCTTGTGAGATTGTTTCAGGCATCTCATGAACTACAGAATATATACCAGCATTTTTGCATGCTTTTGCTTTCATTCCCACATAAGTTGCACTTGCTGCATCACTTCCAACTAGAATAACTGCAAGTCCTGGAGTGATTTGTTTATCTTTTTGAAGTTTTTCTACTTCAACTTTAACCTCTTCTTTAACTTTATCTGATAATGCTTTACCATCTAATACTGTCATCGCTTTATAGCCTCATAGTTTTTTAATTTTAGCTTGATATAATATCCAAAAAAATTTTACATAAAGGTTAAGATTGAAATACCTTTTTTTGATGGTAATTTTAATAAATTATTTATCTTCGCAACAGCTGCAACAAATAGATAATTCTTTTATTACTAGATTTGAATATGGTGCAATGTTATATGAAAACCCAAGAGGAGTAGGGTGTGTTAAATGTCATGAAAAAGGTGATAAGCCAGTAACAATTGCAAAATATAAAGTAAAAGATAAAAAAACAAAAAAGCTTGTAGAAAAACAGATTATTGCACCTGCAATTAATAATGTAGATTTTGATACTTTTATTGAAAAAATGAAAGCAGATAAAACAGAGTCTAAAATTATGCCAACTTATTTTTTGACTAAAGAAGAACTCAAATCTTTATATTATTATATAAAGAATATTGGTACAAGAAATTAACTTAATAAAACTTTAAATATTTTTTAAATATAATCACGCTCTTAATTTTAAAACAAAGGAAAGTTATGTTAGAGGGTATCGTAAGAGATAGTATGACAAAACAAGCAACAAAAACTTTAAGAAGAGATGGTTACTTAGTTGCAAACATCTACGGAAAAGGTTTTGAGAATATTAATGCAGCATTTAAAAGAAATGAGTTCATTAAATTTTTAAGAAACAAATCTACAATTGCATTTGATGTAAAAGTTGGTGATAACACTTTAAAAGTAGTAGTTCAAGAGTATCAAAAAGATCCAATTACTTCTGATTTATTACATGTTGATTTATTGGTTGCACAACCAGGTGTAAGAACAACTTATAAAGTTCCTGTAACTGTAGAAGGTACACCAAAAGGTCTTAAAAATAAAGGTCTTTTTGTATTCCATAAAAAAAGAGTTCCAGTTAAATGTACAATTGAAAACTTACCAGAGTCTTTCCATTTACAAATTGCTGATTTAGATACTGGAGATAACATTCTTGTTAGAAATTTAACAATGCCAGAAGGTGTTCAGTGTTTCTTAGATCCAAGAGTTCCAGTTGTAGGTGTAATTAAAGCTAAATAATTAAGTTAAATAATGCACTTAATAGTTGGTCTTGGAAATATAGGTGAAAAATATCACTTAACTAGACACAACATAGGTTTTTTAGTTATCGATGAGATGCTAAAAAACCTTTCTTCTACAAATATAAATAAATCAAACTTCAAAGCAGATGTTTACAAGTCTGGATATAATCTTTTAGTTAAACCCAAAACTTACATGAACTTATCAGGTGATGCAGTTATTGCAATCAAAGATTATTACAAAATAGAAAATGATAATATAATTGTGATTCATGATGATTTAGATTTACCTTTTGGAACAGTAAAGTTTAAGATTGGTGGTGGACATGGTGGACACAATGGTTTGAAATCTATTGATTCTCATATTGGAAAAGATTATATTAGAGTTAGAATAGGAATTGGAAAACCTCAAGATAAGTCAGAAGTAGTAAATTATGTACTATCTAACTTTTCAAAAGAGGAATTAAATAATTTAAAAGGTATAATCACTCATACAATTTCGGCAATTGAAGCATTAAAGAGTTGTTCAATTGATGAAGTAAAATCAAAATTCACACTGAAGTAATATGAGCATATTAACTAAATTTATTTTAAAAAAATACTTACTTAATTTTTTTGTTGTATTAGCCTCTTTACAACTGTTTTTTGTAGGTATGGACTTTTTTCAAAACTCAAAAGATATTCCAAGTTCTGCAAACTTACAACTTCTTTATTTGATGTATAATAGTTTTTTTACTCTAACACTAACTTTACCTCTTAGTTTAGTATTTGGCTGGATAGTTACTCTTGTAATTTTTGTAAGAAATAATGAACTTGTAGCATTTTCATCACTAGGAGCAAAAAGATATAACATATATTCACCAGTTATTTATATATCACTACTTTTACTTTTACTTTTACTTTTTATTCAAATGACTCCTTTGGCCTATTCATATGAACAAAAGAAAAAAATTGTAGATGGAAACTATTTTACAAATACAAAGTCTGATATTTTTTTAAAATATAATGATAATTTTATATATTTTAAAAAATTATTACCTTTGCAAAAACAAGCAGAAGATATACATATATATAAGATAAAAGATAATGATATAGTTGAAACTATTATTGCAAAAAAAGCATACTTTCAAAATGACAAATGGTATATTGTTGATGCAAAAATAGTTAAAAAACCAAATCAATTAAATTTTAAAACATCAAAACTTGAAGTAAGATATGAAAAATTTTTAAATACTCTTGAAGGGTTTAAACCTAAAATATTAGATAGTGTATATGAAGATAGGTCAACTTTTTCTATACTTGATGCAATCTCTGCATTGATTTTGTTATCAAAACAGGATGTAAATACTGATAGAATTAGGGCAGCTATTTATTATGATACTATTATTCCTTTTTTTGTACTTCCTTTAATGATGTTAATCTTAACTTACACTTCACATAATAGAAGATTTTTTAACATAGGAACCTTTACATCGTTTGCTATATTTGGCACCTTGGTTGTTTGGGGAGTATTTTTTATGTTACATAAATTTTCAAATAGTGGAGTTATGAAACCTGAGGTTTCTATGCTAGTACCAATGTTTTTTTGGTATTTAGTTTCATATTTTATTTATAGAAGAAAGAAGAATAAAGTTTAATGGAAAAACAAAGAGCATATGGAATTTTACCTTATAAAATAGAAAATGGTAAAATAAAAATTCTTTTATGTAAATCAGTAAAAAGTCTAAATAAATGGGGATGCTTAAAAGGGATGCAACAAGGCAGTGAATCTTCTAAAATGTGTGCAAAAAGAGAGTTTTTTGAAGAGAGTAGTATAAATGTTGGTATCCACCATTTAGAAGAGTTTTTTCTTCAACGAAATAAGAAAAAAGATATTGGTATATGGTTAGTTGATTGTAAAAAAATTAGTGACTTAGACTATTATTTTGATGAGGATAGATTAAAAGATCAGTTTTTATCATGGGAAAATTCAAAGGTTAAATTTTTTGATATCAAAAATTTGCCTGATATAAAGAAAAAACAAAAATATTTAATAGATAAAATTACGGATTTTTTAAAAAATAAGAATCAATCCCGTTAGCAATACCTAATGCTATCTTTTTTTGGTATTTTTTATTATAAAGTCTTCTTCCTTCTGTAGGGTGAGAAATATAACCAACTTCTACTAAGACAGATGGCATTTGAGCTCCAACAAGAACCCAAAAAGGTCCCTCTCTAACTCCTCCATCATCTACATCTTTGTAGATTTGTCTTGCTTCATAAAGCATATTTTTATGTATGTCTATTGCTAATTTATTCGATGCTGTAATTTTACTTTGATTTAATATAGATAACAATACATTTTTACTACTGTAATTCATTTTTCTAACATCCATACTATTTTCTTTTGCAGCAACTCTTTTTGCTCTTTCACTTCTTGCAGGACTTAAAAAGAATGTTTCAACACCGTGAGCTTCATGCCATTTACTCTTAGGAACTGAATTAGCATGAATTGAAACAAATACATCAGCTTTTCTTTTATTTGCGAGTAAAGTTCTGTTTTTTAGTTTTATAAATTTATCACTATTTCTTGTTAAATAAACTTTGTAACCTCTATGTTTTAATAAAGTCTCTAAATATCTTGATATATTATATACAACAACTTTTTCATAGCGTTTATGGGGACCTACTGCTCCTGCATCCTTTCCTCCATGGCCAGCATCTAAAACTATTATTTTATTTTTTACTATATTTCGAATTTTTTTAGAAGTAGATATTTTGGCTTTGTTAGTATTTGTTATTGTCTTATGATTTAAATCTAAAACTTTTAATACGAGTCTATTGTTATTTATAAAATAGATTGTTTTTAGATTTGTATTATCTTCAAATAAAATTTTAAGTGTATTATAATTTTCTTGTGAAATAACTATTTGTTTTACCCCTGGTATTGATAGTTTTGTTGGATATGCATCTTTAAACCGTCCTTTAATATCATAAATATCTTGGTGGCCATCTTTTGCATTTTTTTCATAAAATTTAACAAAATCTTTAGTAATAGGAGTTTTAAAATTTATTATTATCATGTTATTTCTTGATTCTACAGATTTAATAGTATATTTAGAATCATTAGGATCAAGATTTGTGATTTTTGGTTTTTGCATTGGAGTTGATTTATTTATTTTTATAGGTTCAATTTTTTTTATTTTTTTATTTTTTGTATCTATCTGAGTTAAAGCTCTCTCATATTTTGATACGTTTTTATTAAGTTTTTTACCTACTGTTATAAGTATCTCTAGGTTTTTTATCTCTTCATTTGTATTACTATTTAATACAGCTTTTAAGTAATCCATTCTAGCAGAGGTATACCTTTGTTGAAGATCCTCCGAAGCGAAGAGATAATTTATTGAAAAAAATAAAATGCTTAGGATGAAAAATTTTTTAAAAATTTTCACTCTCCTTTTGTTAGTTTTTCCATTAATTCATGTACTGAGATTATTTTATCCAATTTATACCCATTTGAACCTGTAAAAAATAGACCAGTACCTAAATCACCTTGATAAGCAGCACCCAATCTATCTGCAATACAATATCCAACAATTTTAGCTTCTTGACCTCTATTGCATGGAGATACACAGTTTGATATACATGCAACTTTTGGAGCAGTACCATCTTCTAAACTTTTTTGAAGATTTGTCATTACACCACGTGCTGGAAGACCAACAGGTGATTTCATAAGTTGAATATCATCTGCTTTTGAATCAAGTAATACTTTTTTAAATACTGGATCTGCATCACATTCAAATGTTCCTATAAATCTAGTTGCCATTTGAACACCTGCGCAACCCATTTTCATAAATTTGTCAATATCTTTTTTGTCCCAAATACCACCAGCAGCAATTATTGGAGGATTTCCCCAGTTTTTTGCTTCTTCCAAAACAGGAGGTACAATGTTTTCTAATTGATATTCTTCTTGAAAACATTGCTCATATGTAAAACCTTGATGACCACCAGATTTTGGACCTTCTACAATAACTGCATCAGGAAGTTTATTATATCTTTTCCATTTTCTACAAATAAGCTTTAATGCTCTAGCACTTGAAACAATAGGAATAAGTGCCACATCAGGAAAATCTTTTGTAAATTCTGGCATATTTGTTGGAATTCCTGCTCCTGTGATAATCATATTTATTCCTGCTTCACAAGCATCTTTTACAATTCTTCCATAATCATTACATGCATATAATATATTACAAGCTAGTGGTGCATCTCCACAAATTTTTCTTGCATTCTTTATTATTGTTGTTAAAGCTTCTTTTGAATAAAAATTAAGTACATCAACTGGTTTCTCTTTTTTTGTTTTAATACTATATTCATCACTTTTATAATAACCAGTTCCTACACCTGAGATAACACCTAGGCCACCTTCTTTACTTACAGTACCTGCTAATTTATCCCAACTGATTCCGACACCCATTCCACCTTGGATGATTGGATATTTTATTTCATACTTTCCTATTCTCAATCTTGGCCTTTATTTTATTATTATCTTAGCGAAACTTTTTTTACCTTTTTGTAAAATATATTCACCTTTTTCTAGATTCATTTTTTCATCATTAACTTTTTCTTGGTTGATACTTACTGCATTTGCTTTTACATCACGTCTAGCTTGAGAAGTTGAATTAACTAAATTTGCATCAACTAAAGCTTGACATAACCAAATTCCAGCTTCCATTTCAAACTCTGGCATATCTGTTGGAATATCTTTTTTTGCAAATACTTTCTCAAATTCAACTTTAGCAATTTCACCTTTACCTAATCCATGGAATCTATCTACAATTTCTATAGCTAAGTTTTCTTTTACTTTTTTAGGATGTAAGCTTCCATTTTCAACATTTAATTTTAATTCTTCAATCTCTTTTAGTGATTTTGTAGAAAGAAGTTCATAGTATCTCCACATAAGCTCATCTGAAATTGATAGTGTTTTACCAAACATATCATTTGGTGCATCAGTTACACCAATATAATTTCCTAATGATTTAGACATTTTTTGAACACCGTCTAAACCTTCTAAAATTGGCATCATAAGAACTGCTTGTTGTTTTTTACAATTATATGCTTTTTGTAAAGTTCTTCCCATAAGTAAGTTAAATTTTTGGTCAGTTCCACCAAGTTCTATATCTGTATTCATAGCAACTGAATCGTAACCTTGAAGTAAAGGATATGTAAATTCACTTACTGCAATAGGTGCATTAGAAGCATATCTTTTTGCAAAATCATCTCTTTCTAACATTCTGGCAACTGTTAAATTTGAAGCAAGTGATATTAATCCACCTGTACCTAACTCTTTTAACCATTTTGAGTTAAACATAACTTCTGTTTTCTCTGGATCTAAGATTTTAAAAACTTGATCTTTATAACTTTGGGCATTTTCTAAAACTTGTTCTTCACTTAAAACTTTTCTAGTTTCACTTTTCCCTGTTGGATCGCCAATTGTAGCTGTAAAGTCTCCAATTAAGAATTGAACTATTCCACCAAACTTTTGAAATGTTGCCATTTTTTGAATAAGAACAGTGTGTCCTAAGTGTAAATCAGGAGCAGTTGGATCGAAACCAGCTTTTAGATAAAAGTTATCACCGTTTTCATAATAGTTTCTAATAAGTTTTTCAATTCTTTCAATATCAATTATTTCCGCAGTTCCTCTTTGTATTTCTGCTAAAGCTTCTTTAATTTTCTCTTCCATTTGTCCTCTTTAATTTACATAAATTTATTTATTATAGGCATCTTTTTTTGAGTGAAACTCAATAACTTTTACCTTTTTTTCAATTAGTCTTCTAACATCTTCGACATTTGGTATATTTAGTTCAAATTCAATATCACAATATTGTCTATAAGAGTGTTTTTCTCTACCATATTCAACAGCTAAGATATATCCTTCATATTGACTCATATATATTAATAATCTTGCAAGTTCACCTTTTGTGTTTGGTAAGCTTACTACCATTTTATATTGGTATAGTGTATCTTTTGTCCATTTACAAAAAAGCATCTCATCATTGCTCATAATTTTTTTATAAGCTTTATCACACATTTTATGATGAATAACAGCTTTATTTCCCTCTTTAAATGCAACAATTTCATCTGCAAATTTGGGGTGACAACAGTGGTCAAATGATACAGAATTAATACTAAAATTTGAATATATAAGCATGTTGTCAAATTTAAATCTTTTGATTTTACTCGTATATATTTTAAATCTAGCTACAAAACCTCTTTCTTTGATGATTTTTTTCTCAATTTGATGTTTTACGTGTTTAAAATAATCAAGTATTTGTGGAATTTTTTGCAATGAATCTATTTTCATAATAGATGTAATATTTTTTTCATAGGCTGAAAAAACTGTATTTACTATATTTCTTCCACTTAACTCATCAATCTCTTTTAATCTTTGAGAACATAAAAATCTTATTTGTTTTTTTGCTCTATTTGTTTTTACCATATCAAGCCAAGAACATCTAGGAATTGCATAATCAACTGTTTTTATTGAAACAATATCTGAACTTTTTAGTTCTGTTAAAAGGGGTCTTTTAACTTTATTTATATAACACTCAACTGCATTTCTTCCTACATCTGTATGAACTGCATATGCAAAATCTAATGCTGTTGAACCTCTAGGAAGATTAAAAGTATCCCCATGGGGAGAGTATACAACTATCTCTTCTGAATATAAATCCTCTTTTGTATCAGCATAAAACTCTTCTATATTGTCATTTGAGTATTCTAGTGATTTTAACCAATTAAGATTTGGTTGTTGTTTTGCACCACTTTTATATTTCCAATGGGCAGCAATACCATATTCTGCAACTTTATTCATCTCAAAAGTTCTAATTTGGACTTCATATATTTTAGAATTATAAAATACTGTAGTATGAATTGTTTGATAACCATTCTCTTTTGGTGTTGCGACATAATCTTTGAATCTAGAGATTAAAGGTTTATATGAAAGGTGTAAAAATCCTAAAACTTTATAACAATCTATATCTTTGTCAACTAATATTCTAATAGCCAAAAGGTCTAAAACTTCATCAATAGTTACACCTTTTCTTTGCATCTTTAGATAGATTGAATAGTAGTGTTTGATTCTACTATAGATTTTGATTTTACTTAAATCAAAACCATTTGTTTCTAATATTTTTTTTGTTGAAGAGATGAATTTATTAAATGTTAATTGTATAGCATGTTCATGCTCTTTGATAAAGTTATCAATCTTCTCATATTCTTGTGGATAGATATAAAAAAAAGCTAAATCTTCTAAAGTATTTTTAACAGTTGAAATACCAAGTCTATGTGCAATTGGAACATAAACAACCAAAGTCTCTTCTGCTATTCTTTTTTGTTTATTTTCTGGTAGGGCATCAAGTGTCAACATATTGTGTAGTCTATCACAAAGTTTTACTACTAAAACTCTAACATCATCAATAGATGCAATCAACATTTTTCTAAATGTCAAAGCAGAAGTAATTAACTTTTTGTTAGAATTTGATGGTATTAATTCATGCTCTCTAATTTCATCTATTTTTGTAAGACCATCAACCATGTGAGCAATGTCATCACCCCATCTTTCTCTTACATACTCCAAAGTATATTCTGTATCTTCAACTACATCATGAAGTAGTGCAGTAGCAATTACATCTTCTGTATTAGAAAAATGTGAGGCAACAGAAGCAACCAACAAAGGGTGAACAGCGTATGGCTCTCCACTTTTCCTAAATTGCCCTTCATGTGCTTGGATTGTAAAATCTATAATCTCTTGAAGATTTGGAGTGATTTTTGCTTCATTCTGTAGGAGGTTTCTAGCATCATCTAAGTTATTGATGCTTCTAATTTTATCGATAAATGGATCCATTTTTAACCTTTAGTTCTAAAAGATTTACTTTTAGAACTAGCTTTTTTGAACAAGACCCTCTATTTTTAATAATCCGCTTGCAATTTCATCAATAGCGATGTCTGTGTATTTCATGTTTTGAGTATTTTGCTCTAATAAAGGCTTCGCACCTTTACTTAATTCATCTGCTCTTTGTCCTACTGCAATAGCTAAAATGTATCTGTCATTGTTTACTCTTTTAAGAGCTTGTGACATTCTTTCTTCTAATCTCATCATAATTTAAATCCTTTTATTTTACTATTGAACATTTTGAATAATCACCTTGGATTATTTTAAGCAAGTTACCTTTTTCACTCATGTTTGCTACAACAATTGGAAGTTTGTTATCTTTAGCTAAGGCAATTGCAGTATCATCCATAACTTTGATATGATCTTCTAAAGCTTTGTCATATGAGATTACATCTAATTTTACTGCATCATCATATTTCATTGGATCTTTATCATACACACCATCAACTTTTGTAGCTTTGATTAACATACATGCATCAATCTCAGTTGCTCTTAAAGTAGCTGCAGTATCAGTTGTAAAATAAGGGTTACCAGTCCCTGCACTAAAAATTACAACTCTACCTTTTTCTAAATGTCTTCTTGCTTTTCTTACAATAAATGGTTCTGCTATTTGTTCCATTTTAATGGCAGTTTGTAATCTAGCATTTAAACCTTTATGTTCTAATGCTTCTTGCATTGCAACGCCATTAATAACAGTTGCTAACATTCCCATGTAATCAGCACTTGTCCTTTTTATTACACCATCAGCTGCTGCAGTAACACCTCTAATTATGTTACCTCCGCCAATAACAATCCCCACTTCTATATTGTTACTCACTAATTCTTTGATTTCATTAGCTATATAATCAAGAATTTGTGTGTCAATACCATATCCATCAGCACCTGCTAGTGCTTCACCAGAAAATTTTACAAGTACTCTTTTGTTCATCTTGTTCCTTCTAATAGATTTGCGATTTTATCTAAAAAATCCTAAAAATTTTGTTAAGGCAAATTTTAATCAATATTCTTCCAAATATTTTGATTTAAATTTAACTCTTTTACAACACTAACTGCTAAGCTTAAAGAGTTTATATACTCAATAAATAATTCTTTATTTAACAAAGATGTAAAAATTGTTGGTTCAAATAAATCTTTTTTGTAATCTATCGCAATATGGATATGTTCTTGAATAAATGATAAATATATATCTTGTCTAGATTTTTGTTGAAAATCTAGAATTTTTTCCATAAGGGTAGGGGTTAAAATATATCTTGCTTCAATTTGGTCGTTTGCATAAACAACAAACTCTTTCTCAAACTCTGGATTATCTAATTTGACTAATTCTTCTCTATTTGGATTATTTGATTGAAGCCAAGAACCAATCAAATCTCCAAAACTATTTTGAGCAGTGTCTGGTAGTACTACAGTAGAACCATGAAATCTTTTGTTAAATTTTGCTACTATAAATAATCCTTGAAAAATTGTAGAATATTTTGTTCTTCCTTTGTTGTCTTTATATTTTTTCTGTGCATGTACATCTGAAAACTCTATATTTACCGAGTCAATTTTTCCAACAATTAAATCATTTCCACTATATTTATCAGGAAACTTAAAAAGCATAGAACGGTTAAATATTGATTTAGAAATATATAGATTCGCACTATAAGATAACTCTTCATCAAGTTTATCAACTAAAGGTTTTATAACTTCTTGTTTAAAATTATTTGCATAATCTTTTCTAAAATATCTATAAATAAAACCACTAATTATAAATATTCCAGTAATAAAAAAAGCTAATAAATCAAACTCTTTATCATAAGCTAATAAAAAAAAGAAATAGATTGTAAAGCTATTCCAGATTATTAAAAAGATAATAAATAATATCTTTGTTCTTATTTTTTTTCGTTTTTCTTCAAATTTTTCTATTGTAGAAAAAAGTTCATTTTCATAAAATTGGTTTAATATTTCTACTTTTTGCATTAGTTAGTAAATAGTTTATTAATATCTATATTTTCCCTGCTTTTGTCATCTATACTAAATACTTCTTTTCTTTTATAGTTCATAGCTTTTGCCATGATATTAGTAGGGATCATCTCAATTGCATTGTTATAATCTGTTACAGCTTGATTATAAGCTCTTCGTGAAGCAGAGATTTGTTCTTCTATCTCATTTAAAGATATTTGTAAATTTAATAAATTCTCATTGGCTCTTAAATTTGGGTAGTTCTCTACAGCAACCATAATAGAACCTAAAGCAGAACTAATTTGATTATCAAGTCTTATTTTTTGATCATCGTTTAGATTAGGATTTATAGCTTTTGTTCTTAACTGGGTTATTTTTTCCAATATAGTTTTTTCATGTTCCATATATTTGTTTACACTAGCAACTAGATTTGGAAGTAAATTGTATCGTTTTTTTAATTGTACATCTACAGATGCAAATATATTTTCAACCTGATTTTTTTTATTAATTAGCGTATTATATAAGTAAACAAGAATCAATATTAAAATAATTAATATTACAGCAGAACTTGTCATGGTTTAGCCTTTGTTTTTAATATTTAATAATAGCAGAAAAATATTTAACTAAGTGCCCATTCATAATATGGGGTAACAGAAATTTTAAAATTTTCTAAAATTAGTTCTTCACTATTTGAGATTGTAATAATTGTAAGCTCTTTTATATCAAATTCTACAAGAATTTTCTTCATTTTCTTTAATTGATTTTGCATAAATAAAGAATTGAAAAAAGGTATAGAAACAAAGGCTAATCCTTTTGATGGTATAAAAAAATCTATATAATCAAGAAAAAATATATCTTCATATTTATTATTAAGTTCTAAAAATATAATATTTGTTAATTCATTTTTCAATTTTTTATCATGGGTAATTGCACTAAAAAAAGCTTGATTATAAGAGTAGATTTTTTTTGAACTTCTCTCTTGATTGTATTTAGGAACAAAAAAAATAATTTTTTCTTTTTCATATTTTTGGCACTCTTCATAAAATCTATCTTTAGATATTTTGATTTTATTTTTAAGTGAAGTATATAGTTGGTTTAGTGATTTCTTTTCATCAATATTTAGTATTAATATTTTTAAAATTTCCAAAGATGTGGAATCTTTAGTGGTGTTTATCAAAATATCTTGAAGCTTATTTAAAAGGTGTAGTTCTGAAACTTTTAAACTTTCAGGGAGGTTTCCATATTTGAAAAAGTGATTAAAGCTTTGAGTAATATTGTGGTTCTTATTTTCATGTAATAAATACTCTTCAAAGTCTAATGCTGTTAGATAAATATTTTTAAACCCTGGAAGTATTTTTTTTTCATTTGTAGATATTATTACACTATCACAATAAGGGATTTTAAAATCAAATTGATAGTTTTCTACTACTATTAGTTTTATTTTATTTCTAAAGGTATATTCTTCAAGATTATCTATAATCTCTTGTTTGTTATTTCTAAAATCATTTAAATCAATATATAAATATTCATTAGAATTAAAATTTGATAGGTAGTCAAAAATTAGATAGCTTTTTCCACTTTTAGGGGGTCCATAAATAATTGTTTTAGGATGGGTTATTCTAACTTTTCTTTCTGTAAAATTTATCTTTGAAAAATCAAGTTCATGACAAAATTCTAAAGATGTCATTTTTTGTTATCAAAAAGTGTTATTGCTTCTTTTACTGCATTTATATAACTTTTACAGTTTAGGTTTCTATTTTTTAAATAAGCTATATCAAAAGCAGTACCATGGTCAACTGAGGTTCTAATAATTGGTAAGTTTAAACTTACATTGATACTTTGGTCAAAATATAAAGCTTTTAGTGGTGCTAATCCTTGGTCATGATACATGGCAACAAAATACTTAAAGTTTTTCCTTGACATAGGTGAAAAAGCAGTATCAGGTACAAGTGGACCTTTAAAAATATCTTTTTTTAAAGCTTTATTTGTTTTTTTAATAGCTTTAAATATTTCGACCTCTTCATCTCCTAAAACACCATTGTCACTTGCATGGGGATTTAAGCCTAAGACACCAATATTATCAGCGTTTACACTTTTTTGAAAATCTAATAAAAATCTTATTAATTCCTCTTCTTCAATTTTCTTAGCAACTTTTTTTAGTGCAATATGTTCTGTAAATAAAGCTACAAACATTTTTTTACACCCTAACATCATAATTGCATTTTTCCCAAAAAAGTCTCTTAAAACTTCTGTGTGACCTTTGTATTTTATACCTGCATTACTCCATGATTCTTTGTTTATTGGTAGGGTACAAATAGCATCTACTTCATGTTTATTTGCTAAGTTGATTGCTTCAAAAAAAGAATCATAAGAAAATTTTCCACTTTTTTTTGATACTTTTCCTGGTTTGATTTCAAACTCACCTCTTACACTATGCATCGTAAAATCTTTTGGAATTTCAAGTTCAAGAAGTTTTGCCGCTTGAAAAAGTAGTTGTTTGTTTATACAATAAACTGGAGTACATAGTTTTGAGATTTTTTCATGGGATTTTAATGCTATTTCAATTCCAATACCATTTAAATCCCCTACAGAAATGGCTATTTTAGGTTTTTTGCTCATATGAGTTCTTTCATATCAATAATAGCTTGTCTTAATCCTGAAAATACAGATCGAGCAATAATACTTTGCCCAATATTTAACTCTTCTATAGCTTTTATAGAAGATATTTTTGTAACATTTTGGTAGTTTAGTCCATGACCAGCTGCAACTTTCAAACCACAGTCTTGACCATAATGGGCAGCTTTTTTAATCTCTTTTCTACTTTTTTCAAGTAGTGTTTTAAGCTCTTCTCTTGAAAGCTCTAAATCTTTTATACTATGATGTGTATTTGAAAGATTTCCATGAAGCATCGCATAGATATTTGCAAATGTTCCTGTATGCAATTCTATCCATTCAACATCTAGTTCAGAACTCTTTTTAATCATTTTTTTATTTGGATCTATAAATAAAGATACTTCAATCTCATGTTTATGGAGTTTTTCAACAGCTTTTTTTACTCTATCAAAATTTTTATCTACGTCCAGACCACCCTCTGTTGTAACTTCATCTCTGTTCTCTGGAACTAAGGTTGCTCTACTAGGTTTCAATTTACAAACGATATCAATAATATCTTCGTTTATCGAACACTCCAAATTAACAGGAAGGATAGATTGTCTACATATCTCTTTTGCATCTTCATCATGTATATGTCTTCTATCTTCTCTTAGATGGATTGTAATTTGGTCTGCCCCTGATATCTTACAAATACCAAGTGCATCAAGTGGATTAGGGTCGTTTATTTTTCTAGCTTCTCTTAAAACTGCAATATGGTCTATATTAACACCTAGTAACAAAGCAAATCCTTTATGATAAATCTTTTAATGTAGAGATATTAGCTGCAAGTTTATTTTGTACCTCTAAATATTCTAGTTCGGGAATACTATCTGCAACAACTCCAGCTCCTGCTTGGAAAATTACTTTATCTTTTGTAAGCATTGTAGTTCTAATAGTAATAGCACTATCCATATTTCCATCAAAACCAAAGTAAGCTACACTTCCAGAATAAAAGTTTCTTTTAATCCCTTCAAATTCTGCTATAAGTTCCATAGCTCTAATTTTTGGAGCTCCTGTCATAGTACCCGCTGTAAAAGTTGCTGCAAATAGATCAAACATATCGTATTTGTCATCTATTTTTGCTTCAACATCTGAAACCATATGCATAACATGTGAATATCTTTCTACTCTCATAAGTTCAGTTACTTTAACTGTACCTGCTTGGGCAACTCTTCCTACATCGTTTCTTCCAAGGTCAACCAACATAATATGTTCAGCTCTTTCTTTATCATCATGTAGCATCTCTTCTTCAAGTTCCAAATCTCTATCTAAATTTTTTCCTCTTTTTCTAGTTCCTGCAATAGGTCTTAGAAGAATATGTCCATCAACAAGCCTTACCATAACTTCTGGCGAACTTCCTGCAATTGTAAAATCTTCATACTCTAATAAAAATAGATATGGACTAGGATTTTTACTTCTTAAGGCTCTATAAAAGCTTAAATGGTCTACCTTTGCATTTTGAATAAACCTATTTGACATAAGAATTTGAAAAACATCTCCACTTCTAATCATCTCTTTAGATTTTTCTACCATCTCAAAAAATTTCTCTTTTGTATAGTTAAATTTACCTTCATCAATAACTTCAGCTTTTTTAAGTGGGGTAAATTGGTATGGAGTATGAAGTTCTTTTTCTATCAATTCTAAATCATCTTTTTTCTCTTTTATAGATGTAACCATAACTAGTTTTGAAGTTTTATGAGAAAAACCTAAAATAATTTTTGGTCTTATTAAATCTAAATCAGGTATATTTAGTTGATCTTCTAAATTATTCATATATTTTTTTAATACAGGCTCAAATTCTTTCCCAATATCATAACCCACATTTCCAATAAAACCATCAATTAGACCAATACCTAACTCTTGTGATTTTTCTTTATAAAACTCTTTATCTATACTCTTATAATATTTTTGTAAAAATTTTAGTGGATTTGATTCTACTTCAAGAACTTCTTCTTGCTCATTTTTATGATAGCATACTCCATTTTCGTACCAAACTCTTTCTCGTACATCAATTACTATATATGAATAGTTTCCATCATTAGAGTTTACAGTACTTTCAAAAAGGAAAGTCAACTTATCTTTATATAATTTTTTAATTTTTTCATAGATCGATACCGGAGTAAATTGATCTAATAAAAGTTCTTTAGAATAAAATTCCATCAATAAAATACCTTATTAAAATGTTAAAATAAATGCACCACTTACATTAAGTTTTTTCTTTATATCATCAATAACTAAATTTGCTTGTCCTCTTGAATTATATGGTCCAATTAGGACTTTATGGAATATTTTGTTATTGATTGAAACCTTATAGATTTTGTATGTAAAACCTTTTTTACTTATAGAATCCAAATACTCTTTTGTAGGCATTTTTGAAAATGCTCCAACTTGAACATAAGTTCCTTTCGGTTTTGAAGTTGTAGTTGTATTTACTTTTTTTGTTGTAGGTTCTTTTTTTACTACAGGTTTTGGTTTTACTGGTTCTTTCTTTACAACAGGTTTTTTCTTTTCAACTACTGGTTCTTTTTTAACTTCAAATATATCAGGTTTTACTTTTTTTGGAGTTTCAACTTTCTCTTTTTCTTCAATTTTCTTTAAATCTAATTTTTCATCAACAGGTTTTTCTTCAACCAAAGCTTTCTCTTTTTCTTCTTTGATGTTTTTTAATTTTTCATTGATTATTTTTTGATATTGTTCTTCAATATTTTCATTTTCTAATATCTTATTTTCAGAAGAAGTTTTTGAAAAAGAATCATTCTCCACAGAATCATTAGTTAAAAGGCGAATAATTATAATAGTTAATAAAAAAAGTATAACAAGAACTAATCCTAATATAAGATATTTTTTCTTATTTGTATCATTCTTTTCAGAACTATTCCCTAGTTTTAAATCAGAATACTCCAAATCCTCTTCAATATTCATCTCCTGTTCAAATCTTGGAGGTACATTTGTTTGAGGTCTTGGTTCATATTCAGCTTCTTGAGAATTTATCTCATTTAGTCTTTGTTCAATCTCATCTTTTTCTTGTTTTAATTGAACTTTTTTTATAAAATCTTCGCCTTTAATTTCCATGAATAATCCTTAATTAAAAGTTTAGTATGTTGATTTAGAATAAATCACAAACCCTCTAGCTAACTCTTTTAACTCTTGTTTAATCTGTGATTGTAAATCTGTATTGTTTATATCATCTAATACATCACATATTTTATTTGCTATAAAGTCAAACTCTTTTTCTTTCATCCCACGTGCTGTTAAAGCAGGAGATCCTATTCTAATCCCTGATGTTACAAATGGGCTTCTTGTCTCACCTGGTACTGTATTTTTATTTACTGTTATACCTGCGTTTCCTAATGCTGCATCTGCATC
>JBNKRE010000012.1:0-82650 GCA_050296315.1 Halarcobacter sp. | reverse complement strand
CCTGATACTGTTGTTACTATTTATCATGACAGTGATGGCAATAAAAAGGTTTGTGTTGAAGCTGGTTCTGCTGCTGTACAGCCTAGTTTATGATTTTATTTAGTCAGAGTTCTTTCTCTCTGGCTAAATTTTTTTGTTATTCTGATATCTTTTTTACTAAAAACTCTCTAATATAGCCTTTGTTATTAGCTAATTTACACCAACCATATTGACAACTTTTAACTTCTAAGGTAGTACCTCTAGAAGCTTTATCTAAAACTTTTGATTGGGTAATAGGTCTTGAATAAATTGCTAAAAAATCAAAAGCAACTCTTACTTTTTTTGTATCTTCTGAGATTACAATTTTTTTATCTTCTTTTATAACTTTTTCTTCTGGCTTTTTATCTTTTATATCTTCAATCTCTTCGTTTAATTCATCTACTTTTTTTATACTTTTTTTAACTTTTACCATCTCTTTTTTTAAAAAATCAATCTCTCTTTTTAGTTGAAGTATTTGCTTGTTTGAGATGTTTTCATCATTTTTTTGTTCATTAGAATCATCTACTAAGACTCTTTTATTTTTATATATTTCATTCATTATCAATTCAATTTTTTCATTGATTTTATTTATTTCATCCTCATTTAGTTTGGATTTATCTTTTGTAATCTCCACATCTTTTAGTAAAGATTGAAAACCAACTTTAAATAAAAAAAGCTCTAACTCCGATGTTTTTACTACATTTTCATTTGCAAAACCAAATATACAACTAATTAAAATAATACCTATATATCTTTTCATTTTGTATTTACCTTTCCATTCATTCTTAACATAGAGTAGATTACTTCATCTTTATCTTTTTGTTTGATTATAAAAACTACCCTATTATCTTTTTCTAAAACTACAAACTTTTCAACATCGTCTAATAGTTTATATATATAACTATTATTAAAAAACTCAATTGAGCTTTTTCCCTTTTGAAACTCTTCTTTACTCTCTATTCTAATTAAACTTCCAGTTGAAGAAACCATATAAGTAACGTATTCATAATATAAATCAAAATAGCTATTATTAGTTTTGAAAATAAATATTGTATTTTTCTCTTTATCCTCGTCTATTATAAAATCTTTTTTAACTTTTTTATTACCTAAAGGGTTAAGTTCAGCTATATCTTCTAAAAAAATCTTATATAAAGATGCTTGATATTCATTTTTTGATATATGATTTTCAAAAATATTATTGCCTAATCTTGTATCATCCAAAGCTTTATACATAAATACAAAAATAATTAAAAATATAGTGATTGCAATAACAACTTCCAATAATGTAAACGATTTTTTCAAAATGACAACTCAAATCTATAAATATTTTTAGTGATTTTATTTTCTATATTATATGAGGTTTCAAACTCTTGTATTCTTATATTATAAATATCAGTTTTAATAACATTCAAATCTAATATCTCATCTTTTACTTTTATTTTAACCTCTTTTAGTTTTCGTCTTAAATCATCATCTTTTATATTAAAATATCTATCTAAATATATATTTGTATTTCTTTTAGAATATCCTTTTGTATCAAATACCATTGATAAGTATTGTTTATCTTTGATTTTTTCATCTGTTTTTTCTAAAATGAAGATATTGTTACTTCGTACTTGAAATAAACTCAATAACACAACTGATAACAATGATACTGCAATAATTACTTCAATTAGAGTAAATGATTTTTTCATAAACTATTTTATACCTATTCTAACAGCTTCGTCTACAGAAGTATCTCCATTTATTAACATCATTCTTAATTGTTCTTGCAAAGGTATCATTTCATTTTTTAAAGAAAGTTTCAATAATGAATTATCATCAACTTCCCCTTTTAAATACTCTTTTATTTCATCATTTAAAACAAATAATTCCCCTAAAGCTACCCTACCGCTATATCCAGTAAAATTGCAAGCTTTACATCCTACACTTTTATATATAACATCACTATCACTTAATCTAAAAAGTTCATGTGATGCATGAGAATGATCCTCTTCTTTACAATGAACACAAAGTTTTCTAACAAGTCTTTGTGCAAGTACAGCCAAAAGTGCCGAAGAGATTAAAAACTTTTCAACTCCCATATCAATTAGTCTTGTAACAGCTGCTGTTGCTCTATTTGTATGAAGTGTTGAAAAAAGTAAGTGTCCAGTTAGTGCTGCTTGAACTGCAATAGAAGCTGTTTCACTATCTCTAATCTCCCCTAACATAACTATATCAGGGTCTTGTCTTAAAATTGAACGTAAACCAGAAGCAAAAGTAAGACCAACTTTATTATTTACTTGAATTTGTGAGAATTCATTTGATTTGTACTCTACTGGGTCTTCAATTGTGATGATATTTTTTTCTTCACTTACCACTTGATGTAAAAGTGAGTGTAAGGTAGTAGATTTACCACTTCCTGTTGGACCTGTTACTAAAACCATCCCATATGAATTTTGTACCACTTTTTCTAATTCATTTGTAATATATTCAGGAAATCCCAATTGACTAACACTTAATAAGTCATCACTTTGCATCAAAATCCTCATTACAACTCTTTCGCCATAAAAAGTTGGTAACACAGAAACCCTAATATCCAGAGTTTTACCTGAAATTTTAATCTGAGTTCTTCCATCTTGAGGGATTCTTTTTTCACTAATATCAAGGTTTGAGATAACTTTTATCCTTGATATAACTAAAGACATAATATTTTTATCAAGTTCTATATGTCTTTGTAGTACTCCATCAACCCTATATCTAACTTCAGATTTATACTCATGCATCTCAATATGAATATCTGATGCTTTTTTCTTAATTGCTTGATAAAATAAAGAGTTAACAAATTTGATAATTGGTGCTGATTCTTCTGAAGTTAAAATATCACTTCCAACTTTTAAAAACTCACTAACTGAGAAATCTTCATCATCTAAAGTTGCATCCTCTTGTTCTTGTTGGATGGCACTCATCTCTTTGTCTGTTTTTATCTCTAAAAATCTATTATAAAGCTTTTCATATGAGATTTCATCTAAAAATATTATTTCATAATCATAATCACATTTAGATAGATAATCAAAAGAGATACTAATATGTTCATTTGATAAAGCTATAACAATTTTTTCATCAATAGTAGTAAATAAGATATAATTTTTTAATGCAATATCATAACCCTCTATTTGTTCATATGGTACTAGCGTAGTATCATGTATCTCTTTAATATTCATCTTACATACCCATTAATATTTTTTTATGTTTTTGTTGTATTGTTAAATCTTCTTCTTGTTTTTCTTTTTCTTCTGTATTTAATTTTTGATCTAATTCATCTAATTGTTTTTGATATTCTAAATTTTCAGCTTGTTGTTTTAGTTGTTTCTCTTTTAATCTAATTAAAGATTTTTTCAAATATCCATCTTCTAAAATCTTTAATTCTGCTAATTGATTTCTAACATATGTTAAATCTTTTGATTTAGGAATAATATATGGAGTAACTATTACAACTAAACTTTTTTTACTTTTATTGTTTTTATCATGAGTAAAAATTTTACCTAATACAGGAATATCTCCTAATAATGGAACTTTATCCACTGTAGATTCATCCTTGTCTTGAATAAGTCCACCTAAAATAACACTTTCTCCGTTGTTAACTATTGCAGTTGTTTTTATCTCTTTTTTTGAAGTATCTGCATTTCCACTAACTGTTGCAGTTGTTTTAACATCTTCTAAAATAGTGTTAATCTCTAATGTTACTTTATTATCATTTGAGATTCTTGGTTTTACTTTTAAAGTTAAACCTACATCTTCTCTTTGATAATTTTCATTTGTATTTCCACCATCAGTAGTTGTACTTGAAGTTTTTATTGAGATTGTTTCCCCAACATAAATTGAACTCTCTTTGTTATTTATAGCTAGAATTGATGGCTCTGAAACTATATCTAAAGCTCCATCCTCTTTAAGTAAAGAAATAGATGCACCCAATGCCAAACCTGATGTTAAATCTGGTATTTGTAAACCTATTTGGCTTACATCAAAAGCCAAAGCACTACCACCATTTAGTGAAGAGGCAAATGTAGCTAAACCATCACTTCCAGTTCGTCCTCCAAAAATACCATACTTTACACCAAGTTCATCAACTAAACTATCATTTAACTCAATAATTCTAGCTTGAACATAAACTTGTGCTTTATCTCTATCAAGTTGTTCTAACAATAGTTTTATATACTCAACTTCATCAGATGGTCCCATAATAACTATAGAGTTAGTCTCTTCATCTACAGAAGATAAAGGTTTATCATTTTCATCAATATATTTTTTCTTTCCAATTATACCTTCAATGATTTTAATCACATTTTTTGCTTCAATATTTTTAAGAGGATAAACCTCTACTACTCTCTTTCTTAAAGAATCATTTGAGTCAATTCTCTGTATATATTTTTTTAAATATTCTGTATTTTCATCATTTCCAATTATTACCAATGAGTTGTTATCTTTATTAGATATAACTGTTACTTTTTCAGTTTCAATTTTTTGATCAAATACTGCTTTTGCAACTTCGTCCAAATTCTTTTTTGCATCAACTGAAGAGATATTTTTAAGTTCAATTGTCACCATTGATTTTTTAGCTCCAACTGTCATAATATTTACTACTCGTTTTACAGTTTTTATATTATCTTGAAAATCAGTTAATACAATAGTATTTGCTTCTTTATTTGTAACAAGTTTTGCATTTTTTGAGATAAGATGTCTGATTTTTGATGCTATATAATCAACATTTGCATTGTTTACTTTAAAGATTCTAGTAACCATTTGATTGTAATTGTTTTTTAGTTTTGTAGAAACTACAGGTACATTACTTTTAGCACTTTCACTCAATTTTACAATTCTTAAGATATTGTCATTGTTTATAAGTGTATAGCCTTTGTCTTCTAAAACATATATCAATATTTTTACAAGTTCATCTCTGTCTACTGGTTTATTTGAGATAAAATCAACATTACCTTTTATATCATCAGTTAATAAAATATTTTTATCTATGATTTTAGAGGTAATCTTAACCAAGTCTATTATCTTCAAATCTTTAAAGTTTATATTGATTTTTTGTTCACTTGCAAATGAAGCAATACCTAATAAAAATATAAATATAAAAACCTTAATTAATTTCATAACTTAACTCCACTATTTCATTGTTTCTTAATATATCAATTCTTAAAAAATCTATATTATTTATCTCATTATAGACTTTAAAAGCATCAGCATAGGATTTAATCTCTTTACCATTGATAGCTTTTATTACATCCCCTTTTTGTAACCCTAGTTTTGCAAAAACTGAATCTTTATTTACATTATCTATTTTAAATCCTTCTACTTGATTTTCTTTTTTTAGTTCACTTATTGCTATATTATTCCAAACTTTGTTTATATCTTTAACATAAGTATTTAAATAATTACGTTGAACTTTTATATTTCCATCTTCAACTGTAATCTTTTCATCTATTGTATTATTTTCAACTTCATAATTTATATCTTTTTTAATTGATATTTCCAATTTATACTCTTTAGAGTTTTTTGTAAATATTACATAATCTTTATAAAGCTTGATTAAGGTATAGCCATTTAGTTCATCAAATTGTTGTAAAATAACACTATTATTTGAGCCTTTTTGTTCAACTATAATCCAACCTTTATTATCCAAAGTTGAATATACAGCTTTTAACTCATATCTTTCTAAAGTTTCAATATTGTCTTTTTTTGAATTGCTAGTATACACAGGTTCATTTCCAGATATAGAATAAAATCCACCATATTTTTTATATTCGATATTTATAGTTTTAGTATCTTGAAATTCAATTGAACTTTTTGGAAGATATAAAGATATGATTGCACTAATAACATATGCTGATAAAACGACATAAATATAGGGAATTATTTTATTTAAAATATTAAAGTTTTTGTTCATATTTATACTTCCCATTTTCTAATTTAAACTGTGATAAAAGGTTTTTGTATTTACTTTTCATCAAACTTGATGGCTTAAGTTCGCCTTTTAAAACATTTGAAAATACATCTATATTTCCTGAAAAAATTCCAAATTCACCCTTTGCATCGATTAAGACATTATTGTAATTACTTACACTATAACTTAAAACGACTTCATCAATCTTATTTGGTAAAAATTGTTCAAACGATTTAGATATCAGTATCTGTTTAGCTTCAATTTTTGAAAAAAAGATAAAAGAAGTGATATTTATATCTTTTACATTTGCAGTGAGTATGTTTTGGAAATAAATATTTGCCCCTTTTATTTCAAAGGAAAAGAACTTACTATTTCTAAGCTCATCTGATACTATAATATCTTTTGTTTGAAGTTTTTGTTCAACTAAATTAAACATTTGATTTTTTGGGAAAAACAATATTAAACTTACAAAAAAAAGTAGAAAAAATACTAATGATTTAAATAAAAATTTCATATTTTATATACCCACTTCCAAAGATATAAAATCTTTTTCTATTTGCAATTTATTTATCATAAATTTTTCATTAAGTATTCTTGTTAAAAATGTTTGTAATATCTTTTGATTTTTTGACTCAATTTTTATTTTTATTAAATTTGAACTTGCAACTTTTAATACTTTTTCATTTTGAAAATTACTATTTTTCAAAATCATATCAATTCTTTGTTCAACAGACTTTTTATCAAACCATCTACTTTTATATTCATTATAAGCTTGTGCTTTTAAATCTAAACTATTCTTTTGATTATAAACTGAATTGTACTCATCTTCAATATTAAAAAGCATATTAAAAGAAACAAATAAGATTACGGCAACAAGTGCTAAAACATATATAGGATTCAATCTATTCATAGTTTTACCCCCACTCTTAATACAAGAGATTCAGATAAGACTTTTACATTTTTGAACTCTTTTTTCAAGAAATTTACCACTTCATTTTTATTGACAGACAGATATTCTAAAGTCAAATCATCTTTATCCAAATTAATCGATTTTAAATTAAACTTATCATTTGATAAGATAAATGATATGGCATCTCTTTTTCTTTTTTCAAACCTAACATTTTTTTCATATTTATTTAAAATAGAATTCATTTGTAACATCGAAGTTGGCAGTTGTTTTACTTTTTTTATCTTTTCAACTTCTTTTTCTAAACCTTTAATTTCACTACTATAATCAAAATATCTTATGAAGTTCACAATAATCAAAATTGAAAATATTATATAAAGAGGATAGTGCCATTTTCCAGTTAAAACATCATTATAAAGCTTAATTTGCATCTTCATAGAAGTAAGTTTTATGTTATTTAAAACTCTATTTAAATCAATAGATTCTTGTGTCATATTATCAGGGATTTTTACCAAAATTTTATCTGTTGTATATAAAAATGAACAATCATCTATTTTAAAGCTTTTAAATTCTTCACACTCATTTTGTGCAAAATAAAGATTTAATATATTTGATAAATTTAAACCTGAACTTTTTAAAGCATCATAAATTTTTTTGTTGTTAAATGCAAAACATAAAAACTGATTCTCTTTCAATTTTTTTACTTGATAAGTTAAAGGAACTTTTTCATTTACTATATCTTCAAAAAGCGTTGGTAACACGTGTCTAGCTTGTGCTTCTGTTTTAACAGGAATATCAAATATTCTTACCCAATAAAACTCAGGAGAAACAATCACATCAATTTTTGAATCAATTATATTATTAATCTTTGTTTTAGTTGTTAGAAATATCTTTTTTACATCTTTTTTAGTTGAAACTAATGTCAAAATATTTAACCTCTCCTTTGGTATCTAATACATAACTTGCTTTTGCTTTTGCTTCATAATAACTTGCTTGTATATCTAATTCATACATCTCTTCTAAAGTTAAAAAGCCAAGTTTATTTTCTATTTTCTTTATTTGATAATTGTTTGTTTTAATAATAAAATTATTGATTATATCAAGTAATTGCTTATTATTATTTATTTTCTCTGTAACCTTTTGGTGATAAATATCTATAAAATAATCATAATCATAAACTCCATTATCATTAAATAAATCCCTTAAAGCTTTATTTTCTTCACCTTTTTTTGTATTTACATCTACTTTTTCATATTCTTTTATATTAAATGTGATATTCAATTCCTTCTGACTTAGAGGTAATTTCCCATTAATACTACCTTCTTCATCTAGTATATCTCTAATTTTATTATTATGTTTTGATAGGAGATCAGAAAATTGTTCTTGAGTATTTTTAATACTTATTAAAACCTGATTGATATTTGATTGATACTCACTTTGTTGAATATACTTATCTGTATCATCTAAATTTTTCATAATCAATATTGAAAAAGCAACAATAAAAAATAGTGTAATAAATAAAACAATTGCTTTTTTATTCATAATCTAACTTAAATTCATAGAGAATATTGGTAATAGCATTGCTATAACAATAAACCCGATGATTACTCCCACAATTAACATAAAAACTGGTTCAAGTAATGATAACAACAAATTTGTTTTATCTCTATTTGATTCATTATAAAGTTTTGCTAAATTGTTTAATATCTCACCTAATCTACTTGTATCTTCACCAATAGCTATAGAATGAATAAATGATTCATCTATTTTATATATTTTATTTTGCATCAACAATGAAGATAGTTTTTTACCCTCTACTACACTTTGAGAAGCTTCAACGAATACTTTTTTGATTACTGAATTTTTTAAAATATTTGCACTTAAATTAATTGCTTGAACTATTGGAACACCAGATTTTATCAATATTGAATTCATATATGAAAATCTTGCTAATTCACTATATTCTATAAGTTTTGAAAAAAATGGAAGCTTTAATAAAAATTTATCAAAAGCATATTTAAATTTTTCACTTCTTTTTAAAAAGAAAACAAATATAAAAATTGTAAAAACTATTCCTACAAGTAATAATTGATAATTATGTGAAAAAAAATCTCCTAAAGCAATTACAATTTTTGTACTTGTTGGAAGTTCTTGGTCTATTTGTGTAAAAATTGAGGTTATCTTAGGAACAATAAAACTAAGCATAAATCCAACCATAAAAACTGATACTATTAAAATAAATAAAGGATAAGCCATAGCTGAAGTTACTTGTTTTCTAATTCTATCTTGTTCTTTTAGAAAAATAGACAGTTCCATCAAAACAGATTCTAGTAAACCACCATTTTCACTCACTTTAATTGATTGCTTATAGAAACTTGGAAGTTTTAAAACCTTTTGTGATTCTAAAGCATCATAAAACCTTTTCCCTTCATCCAAATAAGTCTTTACTGTTTCAAAAAAAGTAAATAAAGTTTTATTGTTTTTATATCTTTGTTTTAGTAAGTTCATTGAACCAATTAATGTAATCCCTGAATTTAAGTATATACTTAAATCACGACTAAGATATGAAAGCGTTGATAAATCTAAACTCCGACTTCTTTTAAAGTTTATTTTTCCAAAATCTATAGAGTCCTCTTTTATTGAAGTATATAAAATACCCTTAGATTTTAATTTTAATTTTACCTCATCTATATTAGAAGCTTCAATCTTTGATTTTACTTTTAATCCAGATGAATCAAAACCACTATACTTAAAAAGCATCTTTTACCTCTACTTCCAAATCATTAAATCTATCTAATATCTCATTTGTAGAATTAAAAATCTCTATTTTATTTGTTATTGAAGTTATTAAATAAACTTTAGAATCATTAGTGTCTACGACAATATTCTCATTTTTTAAATCTTTGTTGAAATTTAATTCAAAAATAGGTTTATAATTAATATTATCTATTTTATATTCTTTAAATTCAAAATCAGATAATTGCCTATTATAATTATATACTACTGGTTTTTGCTCAAAAAAGTTTTCAATTTTTATATCTTTTTCTAATTTATTATCAACAAAAATATAACAAGGAAAATCATCTTCATCTAAACAGATAAATGATAAATTATTATTGTATGAAAAATTATCAAGCAAATATTTTTTGATATTAGTAATATTCACATTAATCTGTTTATCTTTTTTTGTTTGAAAAGATGCTACAGATATAAATGAAACTGTAATTATTAAAATTAAAACAACCATCATCTCTATTAGAGTAAAGGCATTTTTTACTCTAATTTTAAATCTCATTTATTTTGAACACTTTGAATAATATATATCATCTTCAGTATTTTCTTTTTTATCTGAACCCATTGATATTAAATCAAAAGAATCATCACTTTGAATATATATAAACTCATTTGACCAAGAATCTTTTGGAAGTTTCCCATCTTCAAAATATTTTTTCTCAATTAATATATTTAACCCCTCTTCTGTTGTCGGGTATGTTGAGTTATCTAATTTATAAAGCTTTAAAGCTTGTGAAATACTTTTCATTTGTACACATACAATTTTATCTTTTGCTTCTTCACTTTTTCCTGTTAAATTTGGTAAAACAAATGCAGCTAATAAACCCAAAATAATAATTACTACCATCAATTCCATCAATGAAAACGCTTTTTTCAATTCATATCCTTATAATAAAAAATAAAGAATATTATAACTAACTAAAGTTATAAATGAGTTACATTATATTTTTTATTAAAAAAATTTTATAAATAAGATTAATTTGAGTTATTTTTGCTATAAAAATCTTAATTAAAGTCAAAACATATATAATTATCTCCCCAAGTATTTGAAGCATCACTTGGTTCATTTGTATTAACACAAAATTTTCCTAATATATATCCATCACTACTAAAATAAACATTTATATCATCAACATTTGTATATATTAAATAATTATCATCCCAAGAAGTATCAGAGTTTTCAAGAAGTCTTACATTTGGTGTTTTATCATGATCCCCATCATCATAAAAATACCAAGTTCCAAGATCTTTAGTACATAAGTAGTTGTCATCCCAATAACCTGCATCAAAGGAATGCCAATTAGTATTTGTACCTTCATTCCAATTAGTACAATCAGTCCAATTGCCTGATGGTTTACCAGAATATCCCCATGCAATAACAGATTGTTTTGCGTTTGTTAAATTTACAAACCCTTTTTTTGCAATCTTAGATAGTTGTTCTACTGAAGTATTTGTAAAGTCAGCATTTTCAAAATTTGTATTTGACAATATTACACTATCATAAGATGTATTTTGTAAATTTGCATTTGTAAAATCTGCATTTGATAAATCAGTAGAAATAAAAGTCGTATTACTAAAATTTGTATTTGTTAAATTACTATTATAAAAATCTACTCCAGTTAAATTTGCCTGAATGAAACTAGCTGCACTAAAATCTATCTCACTTAAATCTGCATTTTGTAAATTTGCTCCTTCAAAGTTAACTCCTTGTAAAGAAATAGCTTTACTATCAACAGGTTTGAAACATAAATTTTGCATTTGAGCATTTTTAAAAGTGTTATTTTCAAAACTAACTGAACCATCAATACATTCATCTTTTGTAAAAGTAAATATTGAAGAACTAAAATCTACCCCATTTAAAACAGCATTTCTAAATAAAGTATTAATATCTAAAGGGGAACCTTTATTTGTATCTATAAATTCAACATTTTTAAAACTTGCATTATCTAAATATGATGAATCAAAAGTTGTATTAGTATATTTAACATCAGGGAAATCACTAGTGTCTTTTATCGAAAAGAATTTAACCTTATCAAATATAGTATTTTCAAGATGATAGTTATTAAAATTTACACCTTTTAATGTTGCACAAGTTAAATCTATATTTCTTAATTTTTTAGTTTTCAACTCTTTTATAATATCATTTGTTAATGTACACCCTTTACAACTACCAGCATTTAATGAATCAATTACATTATCTTCAGTTGTAGGATTACAAGAATCATCTAAACTTGAACCAAATTGTAAAAACATAGTTTGACTTTCATCAATACCATTATGGTGTACACAAACTTGATATGGATCTTTTTTTATAAATGAATATTTATCTGCTTTCCCCTTATAAAAGTAATCTAGACTATTAGTTGTTTCATCTTGTATAGATATATATTCAATAGGCATATTATCATCTATCATAATTGTAATATCATCTAAGTTTGTTGTAGGGATAAAACTATAACAATCACTTCCTTTTTCATGTAAGTCGTTCTCTATTTGTGTTGTTTCTAAACCAGTTTCTAACTCAAGCATCACTATATTATTTTCATTTACACTTGATACAGCTTTAGTTGATAAACTATACTCTGAAACAACATTTTCTTTTGTTGATACACTATTATTGCAACCAACAAAAAATACAACTAATAAAAAAACTGCAATAAAATAATTCATTATCTTCCCTTTAATCTTTTATTTGATACTTGATATAACACCCGCTGATGATAGAGCCAAACCTACACCTTTATCTACAAAGCCCATAACTTTTCCACCCGTCCAAAAAGCTATAAAAGCAACAACAAGTAATAAATAAGCTATTGGTAAAGCTACCGTTTCTGTACCTACAAGAGCTTTTGCAAAAAATGAAAAATCAATATATCCAAAAATCATTTGTAAAATATCAGGAATAAAATACAAAATCATAGTCACTTGTTTGACTAATTCTAAAAGAACTGTTGCCCCTACAAGTGCATCATTTAAGAGATCTGATATACCTACTACATCTAAAGAAATCAATAATTTTGCAATATGAAAACCTGAAGCAGCCAATGAAAAGAAAATATTAACAGCTCCTACAATAAAATGTCCTGCTACAGCTAATGCTGCAAAAAAAGTTGGGTCATAAGTTACATTATCCCCTGGTTGAACTTTCAAAAAGTTATACATTGCTTGAAATATATGATCAGCAAAACCAAGAACATAGACAATACTACTTGAAATAGCACTTGATATAGTTGCGATAATTTCCACAACACTTTTTTCTTCAACTACTGAAAAAAATACTTCTAATATCTTTACAGGAATTCTCATCAAGTCCATCATTGCACTAAACAAATCAAATACAGAAGCCAATGCATCAGTAATAGGCTTTTTTATAGGAATTTTATTTATCAATCCAAAAATAGTACTGACTCCACCTAAAATTGTTTGAATTACATCAATTATTAAACTTAATCCTTTTACTGTAACTTTGTCAACTATTCCAATTATGCCGCGGATTCCATCATATGGATTATTATCAGATGCTAATTCATTAGTAGATGTTGTATTATTAAAAATATACTCTAGTATTGTCCCTGCATAATCCATAAACTGATTAAACATGTCACGAACTGAATTGCTAGCATCTAAAAATAGTTCTTGAAAATCAATAGGTTTATCTAGTACTTTATTTACTTCACTAATTGCTGATTCTGCTATTGCAGGAGCAATAAACAAACTAAACCCCATCCCAAAAGTTGCTAAATCTTCAACATTTTTAAATTTATTGGAATCTAAAAATAATAAAGTTCCTAAAGGTTTAAGAAGCTTATCAAGCAAATTTCCACTATGGGTCATAAAAGAAAAAATTTGATCATCTTTTAAAAATTCTGTTGGTAAATAGTGCCCAAATTTATTAAAGTTTTCTATTTCAGATATAAGTAAACTTTTTAAATTATTAGTTGTTGATTTAATATCACTGAACATCTCCTTTGCACTACTTGAACCAGATGCAAAATTTATAATTGTACTTTTTGATTGTAAAATATTGTTTTGCATTTGTCTTATCAAACTATTTGGTGCAGGATCAGAACCTTCACTTAAACCAGGATAATATTGTATAGCAGCTAGAAGTTCATCTTTTGATTTTACTTTAAAAAAGTTAAGTAGATTATCTTCTAAATATTTAGGAAAACTTCCACTTAACATCTCATCTAATGTAACTGAAAATAGATTCTTCATTAGTGTGTTTATGTCATTTTTAAATTTTTCCTCTTCACCTTTTACATATTTTACTAATTCATTGATTTTTAAAAACTGTGTTAACCTATCTACTTGATCTACAATATGACTGATTATAGTAGAGTTATTTTGCATATTTTTTCTATCATTATTTGCATTACTTTTATGGATATCTATTTTTTCAAAAACTTTTTGAGCAACTTCTCCTAAATCATTTCCAAATATAGCATCTAAAGGTACATCTATTTTATCAATCATCTCATCACTAATTTTGTCTACTAAATTTTCAGTGTTTTGCATGATTGTATAAGCATTATTAGAATAACTATTTTGTGAATTACTATCATTTAAAGGTTTAAGTTGATCATAACGTAATTGTTTAAGCTCTTGCCCTATATTAAAAGCTGTTTGAAAATCTAATAAACTTCTTAAAATATCCCAAAGTTTTTTTGCAAAACTTGTTGCATCACTCCAAAGTTTTTCTACAGCTGCAGCAATATCTTCAATAGCTTCATCAATATCTTCACTAAGTTTACTTATGATAGTGCTAATATCTTTTGATAAAATTGATGCAGCTTGTTTAGCAGCTTCTATCAATTTTTCAGCCATTTTTGATGCAGTATGAATTGAATGACGTATCCAATTTACTGCTTTAAAATGAACTATAGAACTATTTGAAAAGCTCAATGAAACTAAATTGGTATTTATTTGAGTTTTATATAATCGTACTAGTTGGCTATCATTATCAGGAGTTGTATTATCTGAAACTTTTGAATAAGCTTGTGCAATATTTTCTGATGAAGAAGAGTTTATATTATCAAAAACACTTTTTGCTGTATGTGAATCTTTTGAAACTCCTATTTGAATATTGTCATAATTTTGTGTTGATAATCTTTGATAGGTTTTAAATGAGATATTACACGATTTAAAATCTGTAGTAAGACTACTAGAATCATTTGTAACTATTGCCAAGGCTTTATCATCTTGTTTAACCAAATTACTTTTATCAACTAATCTATACTGCATAATAGCACCATTATATTTATCATCCTTAGTCCCAGCATCAATCTCTAAAGATATTTTTCCTGTAGAATCTGTACCTAAAAATATACTATTATTAGTACCAGGATGATATGTTTTGATATTAGTTATATCAGTATAATCTTTTATTGAAACTCTTTTATTAAAACGAATCTCCACATAAATATCTGCATTAGGATCTTTTGCCTTTACTTGCAAGAGTTCCTCATCAGTCAAAGTTGAATACAATTGAGTATTTTTATATAAAGAAACCCCATTTCTATAACAATTTGTTACATGCAAATGAAGCTGATGTAAATCATTTTTTACAAGATTTGTTTCAACAGTATCACTTCTGGAATCAACATGAAGTTGTTCTTCTCGCATATTCCAAACTTTTTGTGCCAAATTACATGATGAATGCATATAACTTAATAGTTTGTTATTGCTATTTTCAACTAACTGTTTATTGCTATCTATCTCATGTTGACGTATTGAACTATATAGAACTTCTCCATCTTCTAAGATACCATTCCAATGGTGTAAACTAAAAGGATTATCTATTGATATTGGCATTGGAGGATAATGTTGTGTACCTATTTTATTTACAATATTATTATGGTTTTGATATGCAAAAGTCGTTGTATTTTCAGTTCCTTTTTCATTGCATCCAAGAAGTATACTTTTTGTTTCTTGATTTTCATCACCATATCTAATCAAAAGATAACTTCTTAAAAGCCCTTGGTGATTGTGTGTTGCATGAAAATCAATAGTTCCAATTCCACCTTTTTTATAAACACAATCATATAAACTGCTATACCCAGATAAAATACTATTAAACCATAAATCTTTATATTTTCCATCATCAGAACTCATATCATCAAATAAAATATTATTTGAATCAATACTACTAACAGATATTTCATTACTGATATTTATAGTTTGATGGGATAAACCAAACTCTTCATTTGATTCATCATAGTGAGAACTACTAGTTAAAATTTCATAGCTTGTGCCACTACTTTTAATTGAACGTACAAACATATGATCAACTTTATTTGTTTGTTTGTTATATATATTTTCCCAAATGTCAGTATCTAAAAATTCCTGTCCTTTATAAACAGAAAATGAAAAATGCAATTGATTAGAATCTATCTCGATTTTTCCAAATGAATCATAATCATCTAATGTATATAATATAGAACTTGAAGCTAAATCTTTATGCTCTACAATCATAGGATATCTTTTTATAAAATCACTGTTAAGGTTTGCAAATTTTGATAAATTATACCCTGCACTATTAGAAACAGTTTCATCAAGTGCACTTAAACAATAAAAAGAAAAGATAAATTTTGATTTAAGCTTACCCTCTTCATCTACAAGTTGTGCTAAAGGTGTAAAATTTGCATTTGAAAAAATTATAATATCACTTAAAGAACTATTTATTGAAGTGGAGTTATTGTTATAATCATCAATAAGTTTTGGGATACCATTTGAATTATAGCTCATAAATTGTGGTGTAAAAAATGTTATAGCTGGTCTGATATTTGTTTCATTAATTTGTGTAAAATCATCATAAGATATTACAAAACCATAATTATAAAAATCATCAAATCTAATTGTCCCATATATAAAGCTATGATTATCTCCACTCGTATAAGTATTTATCTCTACAATTTTATAACTGTTAAAAGAAGCTGTTGCTTCTTGAATTTTAAACTCTTTAATCAAATCAATGTAATTATCCCAATTTGAATTTGATACAAAGTTCTCATCTGGTAATAAAAGCTGTGAAAATTCTGTCTGATAATATAACCTTAATGCAGAAGTTTCATTATAGTCATGGGTATCATTTTTATTTGATAAAAGTACCATTTTTTGTTTGTGCACCAAATTGTTTTTTATCTTATTATGAAAAGATCCATTAGCTGCAACTAAAGAATCATAAGTAATAGATGAACTATCTTTAAGATTAATAATAGTTTGTTTCAAACCATGATGTCCATCATTGCTTTTTTCATATATTGCTAAACTGTAATCACTTTCATTATTTTGTTTTTCTAAGTGTATATGTTCTGGAATTCCATATGTTCTAGTTGGAAGATTTAATCCTATATTTGTTATTTCAGATTCACTATTAGCTGTCATAACATGTGGATTGAAAGATTCCATAATAGAATGACTAATTGTAGTTGAGTCCTCTGAACCTACTGCTGGTAAGGGATTGTATGTTGTAAAAGCTTGATGAATATCAGAATCAATAGCTATATTACATGGAGTTGTCACTGTAGCCATATCACTATCAGAAATAGTCCAATCAATTGAATTAGGTACTTCATCTTCCCATTGAGAAGGTGGTTTATTGCAGCCATGCCCAATAATCACAGATAAAGCAGCTAAAGATGTTGTTTTAAGAAAATCACGCCTTGTCATAATTGCATCAAATATCTCTAACTCTTTTTTAATTAGATTATTATTTTTAGGCATCCAATCTTTCAAATAACTCTTCATCTCTTTTCTTAACAATTTAAGTGATTGTTCTGGACTATTCATAAGCTAACCTTTTGAAAATCATTTCTAAAACTTAATATTTTATTAAATAATTTATTTAGTTTTTATTATATTATATTTTTTCTTATAAAGATTGAACTCTATTTCTACCAGCTTTTTTTGCTTGTTTTAAAGCTTCATTTGCTTGTAAAAGTAATTGGTCTTTTTGATTAATATTTGTAGCTAAAATTGTAGCTGTACCAATTGTTATGGTAAGAATATTAGAAGCAATTGAGTTTTCATGAGGAATATTTAATCTTCTTACAGATTCTAAGCAATTATTTGCAACCTTTAAAGGCTCTTTTGTATTAGGCAAAAGTACATAAAAAATATCTTCTTCAAATCTTGAAACTAAATCAACAGGTCTATTACAATGATTTACTAAAATATTTGCAATTATCTTAATACACTCATCACCTTCATTTTCTCCATAGATGTCGTTAAAAGCTTTAAATTCATCTATATTTATAACTAATAAAGAAAGATATTCTTTTTGTCTTATTGCCCTTTTAAACTCCTCATCATATCTATCTAAAAAATATTTTTTATTTAGACATTGAGTGAGTGGATCAATATGAGAATATATTTTTAAAGTTTCGTTTTCATGTAAAATTTCACTTGTTTTCTTTTCCAACTCTTTTTGAAGATAAAATTTCTTATAGATTTTAAAAAGACTAAAGATAACTGCAATAACAATAAATAATATAGCTAAAAAAACAATTTTAAAAATATAACTATTTTTATCTATATTTATATCTTGCATATAAAAATATCTAATATAAGTATCTATAGAGATATAGATGATTAAACAAATAGATAGAAACATAAAAAAGTTACAAAAGTTTCCTTTATTTGTTTTCATTTAAATCCTAAAATAAATAATTTTAAAAAATTTTACATTATTTTAGATTAAAAACACCAATAAAATCCCTATTCTTCATCATCTTTAATTTTTTTGAACTTTTCTATAATGGTATTTGATAACTCTTTTGATTTAATAAGTAAGTCTTTAGAGAAAAAGCATTTTTTACTATTTGATTCATCTTCATGGCACTCGAAAAATGAAAGTTTTTCCCCTTGGGTTTTAGATAGATTTGGTAATACAAAAGATGTTATACCTATTAAAAAAATAAATACAATTAACCATTCAAAAACTGTATACGCTTTTTTCAAAATAATCCTTAAAAATATAAATGTATTTTAAAATTATATTTAAAAGTTTATTAAATCTTATTTTCCAATTGCCAAAGCATACAAGACTTGTGTATTTTCTTTTACAAATTCACACACTTCATCATCATAATAGGCTCCAATGCCACTACACCCATATCCTAAATAGTTTGAAGCTAGATATAATCTATGTCCTATGATTCCAGCTTTAGCATAAAGTGCTTGATAGTTTTTTGCTTTTGAGGTTAAAAAAAATGTAACTGCTGAATCTTTTCCCAAATCTTGTTCTAAACAAAGATATCCAGCTTTTGAAGATAAATCCCCTTTTTCTAAAAGTTGCTTATCTTTATATAAACCTGGTCTTAACTGTTTAACACGATTTACAACATAATATATATCAATTTTTTCGTCACAATCACTATAGATTGGTTGATTTAATATATCTAATATGGTTTCAAGTTGATTGATTGTTATAGCTTGTTTAGTAAACTCTCTAATTGAACGTCTTTTTAGAATAGTTTGTTTAAAAAACTCTTTTTGATAATTAAAAGTTACCTTTTCTTTTTGAATAATACAATCAAAAGTTTTTAAAGAATCATTATATGCTTTTTCTATCAATTCGTTAGTTTCAAAATAAAAACTGCCATCAACTGTAGGTAAATCTAAAATTAATTTTTCAACTTTTTCATCAGTATTAGTGGTTATTTTTAAACAAGATGTAAAAAACTCTTTCTCATCAAAACTAAATAGATTGTTTAATTCTTTTTTATTAAAATTATATATTATTTCATACTCTTTATCATGTACATATGATGATGCTTCAATTGAACCTAATATGTGCCCAGAATCTAAAAGACAATATCTAAATGCCCTATTTTTATATTTCCATGAACTTCTATAGTAAACAGAAGATATAAAAAATATAAAACCATTTTGTTTTGTACCTAAACCTATAAATGGTTCTATTCCATCATCGTTTATTTTTTTTAAAAGAGTGATACTTGAACTTCTTATATCAAAATGATAAAGTCCATCTTCTATATCACTATTTCCTCTACTTTGAAAATATATTTCATTTGGATAAAGAGCTCCTGCACTAGGATTTACTCTCAAATAATATTCAACTCCAGGATAAGTTTTTTTAGCAGTTATTCCAGCAATATAATAAATAAAACTATGATTATTTTTTTCTAAGTCTAATTGATTTTTTTTAAATGTATCAGGATAAGTTTTAAAAACATTAGGTTGGTTATCCCAATCTAATCTATTAGGAAAACTTCTTACAGAAAAGTAAGAGTGCTTGGTTTGCATATGATATTCAAAAAAATCTTCAAACTCAAACACTTTTAACCTTTTTATTTTTTATTTTTTTGTTGTAGTTATTCCTGGTTTATCTTCTGAACCAACATAATCACTATAAGTACTTGTTGATCTTATATATGCAAGAACTGCACCAACAACCAAACAAAAGACAACAACAAGTTTTACAATATTTCTTTTTTCTTTTGGTTCTTTATCATTAAAATCATCTATTTTTTCTAAACTTGGCTCATCATTTATATTACTTTTCATAATAAAACTCCTAATTTGTCATTCATATTATTAACTATAACAATTTAGAACTTAAAATAATAGTCATAAGTACAACTTATACTTTTTTTTAATTAAAGATTAATAATAAGTTATACTTAAAACATAAGTTATTCTTATAATAAAGAAACCATCATTTGATTAACTGTAACAGCAATCTCTTTAATATCTTTATTTTCTTTCGTCATAAAAGTATCTAAATTATCTCTAACTTTAAAGAAAGTCTCTTTTTCATTGTTTATAAAGTTAGAAAAAGCTACTTCTGGTTCTTCATTTACTCTTTGAAAAGCTAATACTTTTTTTGTATAATGCACCACAATAAACTCAATAAACTGCAATACTTGATTTCTTAAAACAGTATCATTTTTAGAAGCAATTTTGATTCTATTTAACGCTACGATAATATCTAAAATATTAAACTCATGAATTAATGAATAAAAAACTATAACAACATCTTTGAAAGAGTGACTTGTATTTGTTTTTATAACAATTGCTGGAATTGCAAATCTTAAATAATCTATTACAGAATAAAATTGATTGAACTCATTATCACCTTCTATTATCTCTTCAACTTTTTGTTTATGTATCTGCTCTAATAAAGAAAATAATTCATCTTTATGATCTAGTATATGTGCAGCATCTAGTTGGTTTTTCTTTAGATATTTTACCATCCATCTAGTACTTGCATATAGTATATATTCAAGTTTATTGATAAGTTTATATTGTTTTTCATAATCCATTTTATAGTCTTGACAAGCTATTTTTCTTCTTATCTCTTTTGCTCCAAATAATTGTTTAGCCACTAAAAATGATTTGATTTTTAATAAAAATCTATCTGTTCCTAATTTTTCAAAATCTGCAACAAATGTACACCCTTGAGAGTTTATAATAACATCAGCCATTTTTGTTGCAATTATCTCTCTTTTTAAAGGATGATTAAGAATATCATGCTCATATGCACCAACAAATGATTTAGGGAAATATCTATAAAGATATTGTAAGGCAAATTGTTCATCTACTAATGTAGAATTTAATAAAACCTTTTTTAATAAAATTTTAGAATATGATAATAAAGAGCACAATACAGGTCTTACAATAGAATCATTTATATCCACTATTTCATGAATATTTTCATTTTTTGGAATAAAAAATGATGCCCTATTAAAAGCTTCAACATTATTTTCTAAAATTTCAATAGTTTTAATAAAACTATTTAAATATTTTCTTGAAAACATTTCATCTATAGATATTGCCAATGCTTGATTATAATTACTTTGTAAAACTAAATTTACTACTTGATCTGTAAGTGATTTTAATGTACTTTGTTTTTCTTCTGCATTTATATTTTCATGACTACTAATTGAATTTAATAAAATTTTTAAATTTACTTCATGGTCAGAGGTATCAACTCCTCCTGCATTATCAATACCATCTATATTGATTCTACCACCACCAAGGGCATATTCTATTCTAGCTTTTTGTGTAAAGCCAAGATTTCCACCTTCACACACAATTCTAGCTTTTAAATCACATGCATCTACTCTTACTGCTTCATTTTGTTTGTCTCCAATATCAATAGAGTTTTCATCACTTGCTTTTACATAAGTTCCAACTCCCCCATTGAATAACAAATCTACATCCATTGTAAGTAGCATTACACATAACTCTTCACCACTTACAATTTTCTTTTTTGTATTTAAAAGTTTTTTTATTTCAGATGTTAATTCTATCTCTTTATCACTTCGTAAAAAGACCCCTCCGCCTTTAGAAATAATACTCTGATCATAATTACTCCAACTTCCATTTTTAGATTCAAATAATCTTTTTCTCTCATTAAAACTTTTTTCCAAATTTGGTTCTGGATCTATAAATATCTCTTTATGTCCTATTGCAGCTAATAATTTGAATTTATCTGATTCAATTAAACCATTTCCAAATACATCGCCACTCATAGAACCAATACCCATAACAGATATACTATCTTTATAAATATCGATACCTTGTTCTATAAAGAATCTTTTTGTAGACATTAAAGCACCACGTGCAGTAATACCTAAATCTTTATGACCATAACCATTGCTTCCACCACTAGCAAAAGCATCTCCAAGCCAATAGCCTCTGTCAATTGCAATTTGATTTGCAATATCACTCATAGAAGCAGTACCCTTATCAGCTGCAACTACAAAATATGGATCATCTCCATCATAAGCTACAATATTCTCATCTTTTACAACATTTCCTTCAAACATATTGTCGACTAAATCAAGATTTGCATTTATATAAAGTGAATATATTTGTTGAAAATACTCTTTTGTAATTTGAGAATTATCATTGTTGATTACAAAACCACCTTTTGAACCGTCAGGAATAATAATAGAGTTTTTACCCTCTTGTGTAATCATCAAAGATTTTACCTCTTGACGATAATCATCATGTCTATCAGACCATCTTAATCCACCCCTACTAATATTGCTCATTCTTAAGTGAACACCATAAAAGTCTGGATGAAAAATAAAGTTTTCTAAGTTTGGTTGTAAACCTTTTAAATTTACTCCAAATGCTTTTGCATCAATTTTAAAAGAGATAGTTTCCCTATCTAGGTAATAGTTTGTTCTTAAAAGAGCTTGTAAAAAAGATAAAGTTAATTTTAAAATTCTATCATCCATAATTTGAGGAATATGTTTGATTTTATCTTCTATTTTTGTTTCAAACTCTTGTAATTTATCCTTTCTTTTTGTCTCTTTTGGATTAAATTTAATACAAAAATAGTCAACAAACATATCTGTTATATCATGGTGACAGGTAAGTGTATTTAAAATTGTTGCACTATTTATTGTCAGAACTGCTTGATCAAGATACTCTATAAATGCTCTAACCAACATAAGTTTTCTAAAATCAAAATTTTGATTATATACGAGTGAAAAAACTTTTGAATGTTTAATAGATGAATCTATCAAACATCTTGTAATAATTGCTTCTAAATTCTCTCTTGAGTGCTCAATCTTTTTTAAATCTTTGTCATCGACAACTTTTAAATTAAACCTTGAAACAAATATAAGTTTTGAACCATTTCTTATATTATAAGTAACCTCATCAACAATCATAAAACCTATATCATGTAAAATGGGAGTTATGGAAGATAAAAAAAGCTGATATGTTGAATATATTTTTATACTTTTTGAACTATTATTTTCCACTATGCGTGTAACTATAGTTTTATCTAAAACTTCATTAAATAACTCTTGCGAAATCTCTAAATCTTTTGGTGTTAAAAGTTGAGAACAAATGGCATTCATATCTGGTGATGTACCCATTTTATATCCTTTAATATCTCATAATTTATATTATAATACTACACTTAAAATATTAAAGAACTGTTAAAATAATATACAAAAGGTTATTTTATATCAAATACTTATTTTTCCCTCTTTTGCATTTAATAATTTTTTTATATCTGCAGGTCTCACTTCAACATCTAAACCTCTTTTACCACCACTTACAAAAATAGTTTCAAAAGTAAAAGCACTTGAATCTATTACTGTTTTAAGTCTTTTTTTCTGACCTAAAGGTGATATTCCACCCAATAAATAACCCGTTATTTTTTGGGCTTCATCTTTATTTGCCATTACTGCTTTTTTTACATTAAAAGTTGTCGCTACTTCTTTTAAACTTAATTGTTTTGATACAGGTATCACACAAACAACTAACTCTTTAGGTGTAAGCTCAACCAAAAGTGTTTTAAACACTTGATTTTCATCAAGTCCAAGCTTTTGAGCTGCTTCATATCCATAGTTTGTACACTCAGTATCATGTTCATATTTATGTATTTTAAATTCACATTTGTTTTTTTTCAAAAGATTAATTGCTGGTGTCATCTAATATAAAACTCCTTTTTAATTTTTCTTCACCATTTATTATAATAGAAATATAGTGTTTGCCTAAATAGTGTTTTCTTGTAGTCATATTTTTAAAACTCTGTTTTTTTATAAACTTTTTATTTTTTGATTTTATCTCATTTTGACTTATCATAAAAACTTTTTTATTGTGTGTCATATTTGATTTCAAATAATACAACCCATACTCAACTCTTACATTACCAAGTTCTTCATCTGAATTAAGTTCAAAAGAGAAGTTTAAATAATCATCAACTTTTACAAGCTCATCACAAATAAAATTTACAATATCTATATGATGTGATTTACCAAAAGAAAATAACTCCAATACTTCTTTATCACCCTTTTTAAGTAAAGTTCGAGAGGCATGCTTACATATCCAATCAAGCTCTTTGGAAACTCCAAGATTGGTTTTAACAAACTCAATGACAAGCTCTGGATTATCTTTTGAGATATCATTAAGATTGTTTGCTACAGATTTTTGTACATATTTACTATTGTCATTTTTAAGAAGTTCAATTATCTCAAAAACTTTTGATGGGTTTGCTTTAAATCTAGGAAGTGCCACAGCCCAAGGAAGTCTAGGACGACACCCCTCACTTGCAAGTCTTCTAATATGTTCATCTGAACTTTTAGCCCAAAGTTTCATTTGTTGCATAGTTTTATCTTCATATTTCAATATAAACTGTCTTATTGCAAACTCAGAACTAGAATCAATAGTAAATACTTCTAATGCATCCATAGAGTTCTCAAAATCATCTAATCCATAAACTTCCACAAAGTCTTGAAAAAACATAGCTTCAAAGCCACTAAAATCTTTTGATGCAGGTTTTAGTATCTCAAGTTGCTTTTTATATGACAAGGATAAATACTCATTAAGGGTAATTGCAATATGTCGCATTCGCATCTTTAATTCTAAAGTTTCCCAAGTGGGATTAAATATAGAGTTTATAAAACTATCACTATCAAAGCTATTGTAATTTTCTTTTATTTTAATGCTTAGGTTTTTTATATACTCTTTCGTATATACATTTTTTAGTTGTTCTGCCATATTCTCTTCTTTTTAATCTAATTTGGATATTAAATCATTTGCACTTATATCTATCTTAGAAAATGCAAACCATTTTTTACCAAGATCTTTTATACTTGCACCTAGATGATAAACTTCTTTTTTATCGATTATCAAAAATCTATCATGGGAATTTTTAAAGGTTTGTAGAGTGATATTCTCATATTGTTTAGAATATTTTGCAAAATCAAGTTTTAACTGCTTTGGGATGGCATTTGTAAATATTATAACGTTTATGTCTAAAACTTTTGAAAAAAGTGTAAAAGTTGTATCATCAATATAATTATCTATAAGTATTATCTCTTCTTTTGCTGTTCTTAATAAATCAGATACAAAACTATAAGCATCATAAACTTGTCCATCATAAAATATTCCTTCTTTGATTTTCAAACTATTATCCTCTAGTTTTGAAGAGATAGTATCAACCTTATTCTTTAAGATATTTACATCTTTTTCTAAAGATACAAATCTTTCATTGGTGATTTTATCACTATTTATTACATAGCCATTTTGAATATAACTTTTTAAAATAGATATTGCCCATTGACGAAACTTTACACCTTTTTGAGATTTTACCCTATACCCTACTGAAATAATTATATCTAGATTATAGTATTCAACATCTCTTTGAACTTTTCTTTCACCTTCATATTGAACTGTCGCAAAATTTGCGACAGTTGAAAGCTTATCTAATTCTTTTTCCTTAAAAACATTATTTATATGCTTACCAATAGTTTTTATATCACGCCCAAATAATTCTGATAATTGATTTCTGTTAAGCCAAACGGTGTCATTATCCATTGAAACTTTTAGTTCCAATTCTCCGTCATTATAAACTACTATATTAGATATATCATTCATGATAGCACCTTTAAGATTGTTGATTTTGAACTATATCTTAAAAAAAAAGTTTGGCTTAAAAATATTGCAAATTGTTATGTTTTTCCTTTCAAGAGTTTGATTTAAACCAGGCAAGAATTACAGATATCACTTTTTCTGCTAATCATAATCTCCTTCATGGCTCTTTAGTCTTGCCTAAAAATATAGATTCACCACTTATAGCACTTAATTTCATTGGGAGTTGAATTCAAGAAGTGACTCAAAAAGTAAGAAAATAGCAACTATTCAAAGAACATCAAATTAGTTAACAAAAAAAAGGACAAGGGTAAAAGTAAAGAAGAGTGTAGAATAATCTCTATTTTGATGAAGAAGAGTTATTAGAGTAAACTTCAAACCTATTGCGACCATAATTCTTAGCTTTATAAAGTGCTTTATCTGCATTGTCCATTAAATTTTCAATACTAGTTTTTGTAGAAGTAATACCTATACTAACAGTTAATAATTGATTAAACTTTGAATATGAATGTTCAATATTTAAATCAAGTGTGTATTGAAGAATTTTTTTTGCAACAATTTGTGCTTTTTCTAGAGGTGTATAAGGTAGTATTACTACGATCTCTTCACCACCGTAGCGTGCAACAAAATCAGTTTTTCTTGACAATAAATTTTTTATTTGATTAGTGACTCTAAATAAAACAACATCACCATTTACATGTCCATATATATCATTGTATTCTTTAAAATTATCAATATCAATTAATAAGAAAGAAAACTCTACCCCTGATCTTTTAGTGGCTTGTAACTCTGATGCAAGTCTTTCGTCATATGCTCTTCTATTTGGTATATTTGTTAATTGATCAACATAACTTAATTCAAGTAGTTTTTTATTTGATTCTTCTAATTCAAATGTCAATAATTGAAGGGATTTCTCATTAGCTTTAATTTTTGTAACATCTCTTGCAATCGCAATAGAACCAATAATATTATTATCTTCATCTTTCATATTATGTGTGTTCCAAGATAAGATTTTTTTAGTACCATCTTTAGAAATTATAGTTGTTTCAAAATCTATAATTTCGTCTCCCTTATTGATAATTTCAAGTGCTTTATTGTAAATTGAAGTGCGATACTCTACATCTGGATAAAGTAGTTCCCATATATTACTATTGCCAAGGACTTCTTCTTTAGTGTAACCACTTATTCTTTCTGCTGCTTTATTCCACATGAGCACATTGGCATCATTATCCAGCATATTTAACCACATAGCAGTATTATTTAAAATGATTTTTTGAAATTCTTTATCAATTAATGAATTTAACATATATATTATAACTCCATATAGTAACTAAATAAATGTAAAGATAAAAAGTAGAGTCCCTTTTCTCTTTTTTGTGATTGTTTTCTTATTTCTTGTAATTCTTCAATTGTATCAATAATTTTCATTTAATTCCACTGTTATAAATATAACATAGTTGATAGTATATCATAATTGTAATTCCTTAAAATTAAACATACAAAACATACATTTAATACTTTTTCTTTATCGTTTATTTAGAACTTTTAGGTACATATTACGGATGTTGGTCTTGGACACCCATTTGGTTTGACAAATTTTCATTATTTAGTAGTGCAAACCCACCTAGTGAAATATCAGTTTTCTACTTTGGTTTTGATGCTGGTTGTTTGTGGTTCTATAAACATTATAACAAAGAAAGATGGAGACGTATAAAAAAACTAAGAGTTAAAGGCCAAAAAGTAAGAAGAGTGAAGAGGTTTACCTCTTCAAGAAAAAGAGTTTTTATATAACTCTATAATCTCCTCTTTACTCAATTCCCTTTGTAATTTATCACTTTGCTCTTTTACTAAAATTCCAAATTTTATGGACTCCTCTTTAGTTAAATTTTCTCCAAAGAATTCACTTATAATAAAAGCAACTCCCCCTTTTCCCGATTGGGAATTTACTCTAATAACATCTTCATATCCCCTTTTTATATCTTTTGGATCTATTGGTAAGTATGGGACATTCCACTCTTGACAATTCTCTTTTCTATAAAAATCTATTCCTTTTTTTATAGCATCTTGATGTCCTCCACTAAAGGCTGTAAAAATCATATCTCCCACATAGGGATGTCTTGGATTTATATTTAAATTTGTTAAATTCTCATACATCTTTTTTACTTCATCCACAATTGATAAATCAAGTGTAGAATCAATACCTTGTGAATGTAAATTAAAAGCAAAATTGATTAAGTCCAAGTTCCCTGCTCTTTCACCATTTCCAAATAGTGTTCCTTCTACTCTATTTGCTCCTGCTAAGACTGCAAGTTCTGCTGAAGCTACTGATGTTCCTCTGTCATTGTGGGGATGAACGCTTATTATAAGTGACTCTCTATTGTTCAAATTATTACACATCCACTCTATTCTATCTGCATAAATATTTGCAGTACAAGCTTCTAGAGTATTTGGCAAGTTTATTATCATCTTGTTTTGGATTGTTGGTTTTACTACATCTATTACTTTATTACATATTTTCACAGCAAACTCTAAATTGGTTTGTGAAAAACTCTCTGGGGAATAATCATATATAACATTGCCCTCAAAATCTTTTGTAAGTTCTACTAAGTATTTCATAGATTCAACTGCCATGTTTATTATCTCTTCATCACTTTTTTTAAACACTACTCTTCTTTGGAACTCATTTGTAGGATTGTATAAATGAAAAATTCCATTTTTCACTCCTCTCATAGCTTCAACACTTTTTTTTATCCACTCTTTTTTTGCTGGAATTAATACTTGAATAGCAACATCATCAGGTATTAGATTCTCTTCAATCAATTTTCTTGTAAAGTTAAAATCCGTATCACTAGCACTTGGATAAGAAACTTCTATTTGTTTAAATTCCATCTTTACTAAAGTATTAAAATACTCCAACTTTTGTTCTATATTTAAAGGATTTACCAAAGCTTGGTTTCCATCTCTTAAATCTACACTTCCATAAATAGGGGCTTTTGTGATTTGATTATTTGGCCAAGTTCGTACGAAATCTTTGACAATAGGATATTGTCTATATTTTTTATAAGTCATTTTATTCTCCGAAATATACTTAATATAATAAAAAATTGATAGCTATATAAAGCTATAACTGATACTTAAAATAAATTGTGTTTGATTAAAAAATTAGAGGCTAAGAAGTAGTAAAGAAAGAGTTGTTGTGTCTATTTTTCTCTGTATTATGTTTTTTGATTTATTACGATTATTTATACGCATAATATGCTCCTTTGTTAAATGATTTGACAAGTATATCAAAAACAAAAACCAATTACTTGTACAAAATTAACATTTTATATTTTTTTGAAACTGTTTAGGTGTTAATTGAAAAACTCTTTTAAAACTTCTATTTAAATGGCTTTGATCAAAAAAACCGCTACTTAGTGCAACATCAACCATAGACATATCTTTAGTTAATAACTCTTTTGCTTTATGAACTTTTTTATTTAAAATATAAGAGTGTATTGGCAAACCAAATTGATTTTTAAAAACTCTTATTAGATGAACTACACTAATATCAAAACTTTTTGCCAACTCTTCTAAATTTATCTCTTCTAAGTAGTTTAAATCCAAATAATCTCTTATTTCAAAAGGTAAACTATTCTTTTTTATATCTTCAAATTCTTTATCTTCTTTTTCAAAAATTAGTGTGCAAAAAAGAAGTGTTTTTTCCTCTTTTTCTACAGTTATAATTGTTTTATCTAATAAGCAATTACATAAATCAATAAACTCTTTATAAAATGTTGTATCTTTTATAAGTTCAAAAGAAGTTTTCATTTGTAAATTGTTTTTTGATAATAGTTTTTTATCAATATAAAGTACATATTCATCTTTTGATTTTTTATTTAAGACACCACTATGAACAATATTTGAATTTATTAGTATAATCTGATTTGGTAATAACTCTTGAAAACTTTCATTAAATACTATATTTAAAGAACCCTCTTTTATAGCACTAATTGTAATCTCATCATGTATATGCATCTTAGTACAAGAAGGTATCTCTTTAATATATCTTAACTCTACAAGTGGGAACTTAGTATCTTTAAATACTGCTAGATTCATTTTAAACTCATATGCAAAATAGGAAAAGGTTTTCCAAAACCATCCCTATCACTTCGACTTATAACTTCAAAACCCAAATGTTTATAAAAGTCGACAGCATTTTCATTTTGTTCATTTACATCTAATTTACTAGTACCATAATTTTCAATTGCATATTTTAAAAGTTTTTTACCTATACCTTTTTTAAAATATTTTGAATCAATAAAAAGCATTTCAACTTTATCTTCATCAATTCCAATAAATCCACAAATATTTCCTAATTTGTCTTTATAAGCGAAAAGATTCACTTTATATAAATACTTTTTCAATTCTGGTTTAAAAAAATTGATATCTTCTTCACTTAAAAAAGTGTGTGTAGCTCTAACAGAGTTTTCCCAAATCTGTGTTAAGATTTTGTATTCAGTTTCTTTTACTGTAGTTATCATTGAAGTTTTTCATAAAGATAGCCAAAGGCTATCTTTTTATGCAAAGGCAGGTTCTAAAAATGGAATGATTTGTTTTTTTCTTGATAAACAACCATCAATCCAAACTTTACCATCTTCTAATTTACAATCAAAAGCTTTTTCAAAAATTGATGTATTTTCACTTGAAACTAAAACTTCACTTCCCTCTTTCATAATATCTGTTAAAAGAAGTGCAGCAGTATGTAAACCCTCTTTTTGTCTTAAATTATCTAATTCAGTTTGTAAATCAGTTTTTACATTATCAAATAAAGCTAAATCAATAACTTCAAGTTGTCCTATTCCAACTTTACTTCCATGCATATCAAAAGGTTTATAATCTCTTAAAATCAACTCATTTGCAGGAACTCCATCAACTGCTGATTTTACTTTGAACATCTCCATTCCAACTGCACCAAAATCTTCAATACCAGCAATAACAGCTAATTCTCTAACTGCTTTAATATCTGTGTCAGTACATGTTGGTGATTTGAAAATAACAGTATCAGAAAGAATTGCACACATCATAATTCCAGCAATATTTGCAGGGATTTCTACACCATGAAAATCATACATCTCTTTTACAATTGTATTTGTACAACCAACAGGTCTAATCCAACATTCAAGTGGTGCAGAAGTTGTAATATCACCTAATTTGTGGTGGTCTACAATTCCTACAACAGTAGCTTCGTCTAAATCTTTTGGAGCCTGTCCTCTATCTGAATAATCAGTTATAAATAGTTCACATCCAGCAAATTCTGTTTTAAGTTCAGGTGCCTCAAATCCAAATTTATCTAAGATAAATTGAGTTTCTGGATTAACTTCACCTTGTCTAGCAGGAGTTGCATCTCTTCCTATTTTATTTAAAAGATATGCTAAAGAGATTGCTGAACAAATAGAATCAGAATCAGGAGTTGTGTGTCCACATGTATAAATTGCCATATAAATATCCTTTTATTTTTGCATATAAAAATTGCACTTATAATTTTTTCGTGATTTTAACTAAACTTTTGTTAGGTATGATTTAAATTAATATACTAAATTTTTTTTAAAAATAATCTTCCTTTAGATATACTTTCATCTTGAATACTATTAAGGACTATTATGAAAAAACTATTACTATTTATATTTACACTCATCATTACTATATATTTTTCTGGATGTTTAAAAAAAGATACAGAAACAAGGTTTTATGGAAATGTCGATTTACGAACTGTTTCTTTAGGTTTTAGAGTTTCTGGAAAAATACAAGACTTATATTTTGATGAAGGACAAAAGGTTAAAAAGGGAGAACTTTTAGCCAAAATAGATGATGATTTATATAAAGAAAATCTAAATCAAATACAAGCTCAAATTAAAATACAAAAGATACAAATTGAGAAATTAAAAAATGGTTATAGAATAGAGGATATAAAAAAAGCACAAGCAACAGCAAATAAAGCATTAGTTACTTTCAAAAAAGCACAAAAAGATTTAAACAGATATGAAGAACTTTTAAGAACAAACTCTGTATCAAAACAAAATTTTGATGATATCAAACTTGTTTTTGATAGTGCAAAAGCTGACCTTGATTTGGCAAATACACAACTTGAAGAACTTAAAAATGGTTATAGAAAAGAGGATATTCAAACTGCATATGCGCAACTTGAATCTTTACAAGTACAAGAAAAACAAGCTCAAATACATCTAAATGACACAAATCTTTATTCTCCAAATAATGGTACAGTTTTAACAAGAGCTTATGAAGTGGGTTCAATAATCTCACAAGGTACTCCTATTTTTGAATTAGCTTTAGATAAAGAGTTTTGGGTTAGAAGTTATATAGATGAAAAGTATTTAGGTCAAATAAAGCCTAATATGAAAGCAAAAGTTTATACAGATAGCACAGATCATGCCTATAACGCAAGAGTATCATTTATCTCTGCACAAGCTGAATTCACTCCTAAAAATGTACAAACACAAGAGCTTAGAACTCAATTGGTATATAGAGTAAGATTGATTATCGAAGATGCTGATGATAAAATCAGACAAGGTATGCCTGTAACCATAGAGTTTGATGGAGTTGAAAAAGAGTAAAATATATGTCTTTGGTAAGTACAAAAAATCTAAATAAATCTTTCAAAGATCAAAAAGCAATATCAAATCTAAATCTAGAGATAAAAGAGGGAAAAATTACAGGTTTGGTCGGTCCAGATGGTGCTGGTAAAACTACTCTTATACGTATGATGACTGCCTTACTTGATTTTGATAGTGGAGAGTTAGAACTACTTGGTTTTAAACTACCAGAAGATGCAAAAAAAATCCAAGAAGAAATAGGTTATATGCCTCAAAAATTTGGTCTTTATGAGGATTTAACTGTTTTAGAAAATCTAAGACTTTATGCAAACTTACAATCAATTCATAAGAGTGAGCAAAAACAAAGAATAGAAGAGCTTTTAGAGTTTATCAACTTAAAAAATTTTACAAAGTTTCTTGCAAAAGATTTATCAGGTGGAATGAAACAAAAACTTGGTCTTGCTTGTGCACTTATAAAAAAACCTAAACTTTTACTTTTGGATGAACCTGGAGTTGGAGTAGACCCTATTTCTAGACGTGAATTATGGAGTATAGTTACAAAACTAACCCAAGAGGGAGTTACGGTTGTTTGGAGTACTGCATATTTAGATGAGGCTGCTTTATGCGAAGAGGTAATCCTTTTAAATGAAGGAGAAGTCTTATTTCAAGGAGTTCCAAGTAAACTTAGTAAAACTATGGAAAATAAAGTATTTAAAATAGTTGGAGATATAAAGGATAAAAGAAAAACATTAAGACTTGCACTAAAAAATAAAAATGTAAAAGATGGAGTGATTTTAGGAGATAGTATCAAACTAGTTTGTGAAGAGAAATCTTTATTACCAAACTTGGAAAAGATAGAAGCTTCAAGTTGTAAATACGAAGCAATTGAACCAAATTTTGAAGATGGATTTATGAATATTTTAAATGGAAATTTTGATGGGGAATCCAAACTTGCTCAGCAAATGGGAACTTTAGAAAAAAATAATGAAGAAAACCTAATTGAAGCTACAAATCTAACTAAAAAATTTGGATCTTTCACAGCAACAGATAATGTAAACTTCAAAATAAAGCATGGTGAAATTTTTGGATTTTTAGGTCCCAATGGAGCTGGTAAATCTACAACCTTTAAAATGTTGTGTGGCTTGATGAAACCAACAAGTGGTACCGCTCACGTACTTGGTTTAAGCTTAGAAAAATCTTCATATAAAGCAAGAGCAAAAATAGGATATATGTCCCAAAAATTTTCTTTATACGGAGATATTTCTGTATATGAAAACTTAAAGTTTTTTGCAGGTGTTTATGGTTTAAAAAATAAAAAAAGAATTGAAAAAATTGAAAATATGATTAAAATTTTTGAACTTGAAAAATATAGAAAAACCCCTGCAAAAAATCTTCCTTTGGGATATAAACAAAGACTTTCTCTTGCATGTGCAGTTATGCACGATCCTGTTGTTTTATTTTTGGATGAGCCAACATCAGGAATAGATCCACAAACAAGAAGAGAATTTTGGAACCATATCTATGCTATGGTTCAAAAAGGTATGACTATTATGGTTACAACTCACTTTATGGATGAAGCTGAATATTGTGATCGAATTGCTTTAATATACAAAGGGAAAGCCATAGCTTTAGATACACCACATAATCTAATTAGCCAAATTGGTAAAGATGCTACTATGGAAGAAGCATTTATTGAACTTATTAAAAGAGAAGACCATGCTAGTTAGTTTCCAAAGATTAAAAGCTATCTTTATAAAAGAGAGTTTACAAATATTAAGAGACCCTAGTGCTTTGATTATCGCCATAATTTTACCATTGATGTTACTTTTTTTGATGGGGTATGCAATCTCTTTAGATTCAAAAGAGATACCTGTTGGTTTAGTCGTTGAAAAAGAGTCAAAATATACTCAAAGTTTAGTCAAAGCCTTTGAAAGTAGTGAAAGTTTTCAAGTTTATCTTGCGAAAGACAGAAGAGCATTTGTAAAAAAATTACAAGAGGGAACTTTAAGAGCAATGATTGTTGTCCCTTCTAATTTCGACAAAGATATTTTAAGAGGAAAACCTCAAATTCAAATTATTACAGATGGAAGTGAACCAAGTATTGCTGGATATGTAAACAAGTATTCTCAACTGCTATGGAAAAATTGGCTTGAATATGAACATCTTAGTCCTGCAAAAGCTGGTATTGAGATAGAAACTAGATATTGGTTTAACTCACCGCTTTTAAGTAGTTATTTTTTACTTCCAGGTTCCATTGCTATTATTTTAACTTTAATTGGTACTTTATTAACTGCCCTCGTAGTTGCTAGAGAGTGGGAAAGAGGGACTATGGAAGCTATTATGTCTACACCTACAACTATATTAGAACTTTTATTGGGAAAACTTCTACCATATTTTATCCTTGGATTAATCTCTTTGATAATTTGTATATTGATAACTTTACTTTGGTTTCAAATCCCTTTTAGAGGTTCTTATATTATGCTTTTTATTACCTCTGCAATATATTTAATCCCTTCATTAAGTCTTGGTTTACTTATTTCAACTTTGGCAAAGAATCAATTTGTAGCATCACAAATGGCTTTAATAGTTGGATTTTTACCTGCTATGATTTTATCAGGATTTATTTTTCAAATAAGTAGTATGCCTGTTTGGTTGCAGTTTATTACAAATTTTATCCCTGCAACATATTTTATAACTATTTTACAAACTCTATTTTTAGCTGGTGATATTTATGAAATCATCATACCAAATAGTTTGTATATGTTGGTTATTGGGATAGTACTTTTTACAATTATTTTTAAAATTACAAAAAAGAAGTTAAACTAATGTTTTATCAATTACTAGCTCTAATAAGAAAAGAATTCTTGGCAATTTGGAGTGATAAACGTTCACGAATAGTTATTATCATTCCCCCTCTAATCCAACTTATTTTATTCTCGTTTGCTGTTACTTTAGAGGTAAAAAATATATCTATTGGCGTTTTAGATTTGGATAATTCCCCCCAAAGTCAAGAACTTATAAGAGCATTTAAATTTAGTGATAGATTTAGTGAGGTTTTATATTTAAAAGGTAATAAAGATTTGGAAGAAAAACTAGACTCTCAAAAAATCTTAGTTGCTATTGAAATCTCCCAAGAATTTTCTAAAAACCTGCAAACAAACCAAAAAGCAAGTATAGGGATTATTGGGGATGGAAGACGTTCGAATGGTTCACAAATTGCTATTGGATATATTGAGTCTATTATAAACTCCACCTTTTCAAAAAATACAAATTCTATACTTGTAAGAAATTGGTATAATCCAAACTTAAACAATTTTTGGTGGATTTTACCAAACTTAGTTGGTAGTTTAACTATGATTATTGCACTAATTTTAACTTCATTATCAGTTGCAAGAGAAAGAGAACTTGGAACATTTGAACAAATCTCTGTAGCACCATTAAGCCCTATGGTCTTAATAGTAGGTAAAACAATACCACCAATGATTATAAGTATTATAGAAGCTGCTGTTATCTTTTTGAGTGCTATATTATTTTTTGGAGTTCCTTTTATAGGTTCTATTTCTATTTTAATTGTGGCAATCATAGCTTTTGTTTTTTCTATTGTTGGTTTTGGCTTATTTATCTCTTCAATTTCATCAACTCAACAACAAGGAATTTTAGGAGCGTTTGTACTTTTAGTACCCTCTATTTTAATGTCAGGATTTGCAACACCAGTTGAAAATATGCCCGATTGGCTTATACCTTTTACTGATTTTGTTGCTTTAAAATACTTTTTAATAGTTTTAAAAGGGGTATTTTTAAAAGATATCTCTTGGGAGATTGCAATCTGGGAGATAACTCCCATGATTGTTTTAGGTTTTATTACCTTAGCAATTGCTACTTGGTTTTTTAAGAAAAAAGTTACTTAAGTGATACTTTATTTATCTAAAATATGCTCTTCAACTACCCAGTTTGCAAATGGGATTGAAGAGGTAAAGGCAGGACTAACCGCATTTAATACATGTACTGAATCTGCATCTGATTGAACTACAAAATCTTGTACAAGTTCTAAGGTATGTTTATTTAATAGTTGTGCTCTTATTCCTGGTGTACTCCAAGAATCAAAACCATCGTGATTCATATTTTTAGTTAGTTTCATCGCTAAATTTTTAAAGTATTTAAAATTGTACTTTTTTATCTCACTAAAAGCTAAACTTCTAAAAGAAAAAGCATCTGTAATAAAAAGCTTTAACTCATAATATGAGATTTCAAAAAACTCTTTTAAAGAAAAATTATCCAAACCTTTATAGTTTTCTCTCCAAAAAGCAGGAATTGCTGTTGGTCCTATTTTACTCTCATTATCCACAGTTAAAGTATAATGAACTCCCAAAAAAGGATTTGCCAAGTTTGGTACTGGATAAACATTTGTTTTAAGATTAGAAACATTTGTTTTATCTTTTAAATATACTCCCTTAAAAGGGATAATTACATAATCTTTTGAAAAGCCATAATCCCGTGCAATTTTATCAGCATATAAACCTGCACAATTTATCACTTTTTTAGCATAAAACTCACCCCTACTTGTAAGAACTGCATCTTTACTTGAGGAGATATATTTACAATCTAAAAGTAACTCAACTCCTAGCTCTTGTATAACTTTTGCAAACTCTTTTGTCACTTCTTTTGGATTTACAGTTGCTGTACTTGGACAAAGAAGTGCTTTTTCATAAGTTTTTATATTTGGATAAAGGGTATTTAGTTCTTCTTCTGTTAGCCATTGAAGCTCAACTCCATTTGCATCACCTCTATTTTTTAACTCTAATAAACCACTTAATTCATCTTCATTTGTGGCTACTACCACTTTTTTACATTCATTTAATTTTAGATTTCTTTGTTTACAAAACTTTTTAAGGGCAAGATTACCCTCTTTTGTAAACTTAGCCTTAAGCGAGTTTGCAGTGTAATAAAACCCAGCATGTAAAACACCTGAGTTTCTACCACTACTGTGCATTGCAACTTCAGGCTCTTTTTCTATAACTAAGATTTTACTATCAGGAAATCTCTCTTTCAGATTTTTAGCAATATTAAGCCCAATAATTCCAGCACCAATTATTAAGTAATCATACATTTTAGTATCCCAACTCTTCATTTATAAGAATAATTGTGATTCTATCTTTTTCATCTGCTTTTACCCAAGTAAATTTATTGGCAATAGTGTTTAAATTTTGTCTTGGTTCTTTTCCCATCTCTATTGCTTTTTTATTCATTCTATCTATATTTTTAACAGCAGCTACTTCCATAACTCTTTTAAAACCATCTTCTAAATTTTCAACAATTTTATTTACACCCACTATTGCTAATATCTTTTTAGGACCAAAACAAAAAGCAGCTACTCTATTTCCACTTCCATCAGCATTTACTATTTTTCCATCTTTTGTTAAAGCATTTATTCCTGTAACAAAGATATCTGAAACTAGTCCTTGTCTTCTTCTTTCTGTATTTTCTTCCATTGAAATACCAAGTTCATATTGGTTGTATAAAGTTATATCTTTTTTATTTGCCAAATAATCAAGTAAGCCTATCTCTGAAACAGTAACAGAACCTCCAAGTCCCACTTTCATACCCTCTTTTATAAAAGTTTTAGCTAAACTAAAAGCTTCCTCTTTTGTCTGAACAAAGTGTGGATCATAACCACAAGATTTTAACGTATCAATAAGTTTTTGCATCTACTTTTTCCTTAATATTGAGTAATCTTATTCTATTTTCCATTGAAGTTTTTATCTTCAATCTTAGATACTACTTCATCAGCTATTTTATTTACAACCAATGCAACTTCATTTGTATTATTTGATACTATAACATTTTGTTTTGTTATTTTTTCTAAATTAGTAATTGAGTCATTGATTTGTACCATTTCATCAAATTGCAATTGAAAAGAGGAAGATACATTTTCAATTAGTTCTAAGGTTTTACTAATATTTAAATTAAGTTTTTCATAACCATCAATCATTTCATCAGAAATAACTTTACCCTCGTCTGCTTTATTTGTTGCATTTTCAACTAAACTTTTAATCTCTTTTGCTGCATCAGCACTTCTTGTTGCCAAATTTCTAACTTCAGCTGCAACTACGGCAAATCCTTTCCCTGCTTCTCCTGCTGTTGCTGCTTCAACTGCTGCATTTAGTGATAAAATATTTGTTTGAAATGAAATCTCTTCAATAATATCAATAGCACTTGCTATTAAATTTGTTTGGGTATTAATTTCATTCATTGATAATGATGTTTTATTTGCTAATTCTTGTCCTTCTAATACCGAACTAGCAACAAAATCAGTATATGATGCCATTTCAGTAACAGAACTACTACTCTTTCTCATATTAGCAGTTATCTCTTCTATTGAAGTTGCTATAGTTTTAAGTCCATCTGCTTGATAATTAGTTGAGTTTGTTAAATCACCAACATTTGAAGATAGTGTGTTTGCATTTGTTGATAAAATTGTTCCAACATTCTTATTATCTACTAACATAGTTGTAACAGCATCACCTAGTATATTTATATCGTCACAAAGGGATTTTAAATCTCCATCTATTTTTGATATATCAATACGTGAAGTATAATCATATTTAGAATACTTAGATAATACTTCACTTGCATGCTTAATATTTAGATCAATCTCATTTAATAACTCATTTATTAAATTTTTTAATTCATTTAAAACAGTATTTGATGAATCTCCCATAATTCTACTATCAAAGAATCCAAGTTTAGCTCTATTTACAGAATCAATTGCATTATTTACTAACTTTTTATCTTCTTCCATTGCAATTTTAGTTTTTTCAATATTATTATTTATACTTGTTGCCATTTCACATAACTCATCACTACCTTTTAGCTTAATTAATGCTACATCAGTAGTTTCTCCATTAATATATCTAAAAAAACCTAGTAAACCCTCTTGAAATTTTTGCAAAGGTTTTTTTATTGAATTAGTAACAAAAGTACTAATTAAAAAAGATGATATAAGTGAAATAAAAATAATTATATATAAAACATATAAGGTTTTATCTATTTTACTCAAAGACTCTTTATATGTAATTTTATTTTGATTCCTAGCTTCAATACTAACGTTTTTAATTGTATCATTAATTTTTATAAACAAATTATCTGTAACAAATAGCATTGGCATCGACATACTCATATTAACAGGTTGACCTGGTATTGTTTGAGATGATGAGATTGTCAACATTGTTAAAGCACCATCTAAAGCTCTATTATACTCTTCTAGATCTTGTTGAATTGTTTTAAAAATCTTTTTATTTTTTTCATCTAAAAAAGTTGACTTATTGATATTTTTTATCTCTTTATTTATTTTTTTTTGTAAATTTTTTAGAACTTCTATCTCTTTGTCAACTTTTGGTTTTTCAATTCCACTTGATACATAACTAAAAACCTTATATAAAACACTATTTAGAATATTAATATCTTTTAAAAAATTATTGCTATCCATATAAGTTTGAAATTTTACTTCAACTATTTCATTTAATATATTTTTATCAGATTTTAAAGCACTAATTGAAAATAATGCAATAACACTTAACATCAAAGTTACAAAAAAAGGAGCTAAAATAATTTTTTTATCCATTTTCAAATCATTAATAGAATACATAATTACCTTTCTATATTATCAATTAGTTCGAAATTTAAATAAATTCTGTTTAGTCTATATCTAAGTTCATAAACTATTATTAAAAAATCTTTAGGAAGTTATTTTCATCAAAAAAAGGAAGAGATATATTTTTTATTTTAGTTAAAATATACTCTTCCTTTAAATTTTTAATAAAACAATTTTGACTATTAAATATAAAGCTTTCAAAAAATTTAAATATCTTTATATCACTAAAATCGCCACTAATAATATTTTTAAATTTTATTTCATCAATTCAAATTAGCTGATTCATAAGTTTTTTCTTCTTTAAACAACTTTTTATGTAATACCATAGAAATTGCAAATATTCCAAAACCTATAAGATGCGTATTTTGAACTATTCCAAAATATGTATCAAAATTGTATGCTTCATCTTCTGTCAATAATAAAATAGCAGCAATTGCAAAAGCTACCCTTTCTATTATCATCATCTTTTTATCCCAAAAACCTTCCATTACAATAGAAAAACACATTATTCCAAAAAATGCGAAAGTAAATACTTCTATTCTTTCAAACCAAGTACCAGTCACTAGTGGAGTAAAGGCAAATAACAAAGGAATAATATACATCCCCTTACCTATTTTCCAAGATACAAGTCCTGTTTGCATAGGAGGTGTTTTGGCTATGGCTGCTGCTGCAAAAGCTGCTAAACAAACTGGGGGTGTCAGGTTTGAATCTTGTGATAACCAAAATATAATCAAGTGAGCTGATAAAAGATACATAGCAACCTCTGGAAGTTCAATCCCTGCATTTACAAGTGCAGCCATCTCTGGACTCAACATTAGTCCCACAAGAGCTGGAGCAGATAAAACTGATAATACAACATAAGAAGCAGTTACTGGTAACCCCATCCCTAAAATAAGTGAGGCAATTGCTATCAAGGCAATTGCTATAAGTAAAGAGTTTCCTGACCACTCCATAATAAGTTGAGAAAAAGTTATTCCAACTCCTGAGATATTTATAACTCCAACAATAATACCAACAGCGATTAATAAAACCCCTGTTACAATCATATTTTGACTACCAAGTGCAAGGGCTTCTAATATCTCTTTTATACCCATTCTTTTATTTTTTGTTAAATATGAAGATAAAACAATAGTGATTATTGCAATTGAAGCTGCATAAGTTGGTGAAAAACCATAAATTAATAGTCCAACTAAAGTTGCTAAAGGGATAATAAAATGAAAACCTTCCCTTAATATTGGAAGAATTTTAATATTATTCTCTTCCCCTTTTATATTATTCTCTTTTGCATGAATATGAATATAAAAAGAGATTGATGCAAAATACAGTATCGCTGGTAAAATTGAAACCGTAACAATTGTCACAAAAGGTATATGGGTGATTTGAGCCATAATAAAAGCTCCCGCTCCCATAATAGGTGGCATGATTTGTCCACCTGTACTAGCTGCTGCTTCAACTGCTGCCGCAAATGTACCTTTAAAACCTGCTTTTTTCATCATAGGAATTGTAATGGAACCTGTTGAAACTGTATTTGCAACTGCACTTCCAGATATTGTTCCCATAAGAGCTGAAGAGAATACTGCTACATGACCAGTTCCTCCTATATATTTTCCTGCTACTGCATTTGATACATCTACTATAAAATCCCCTGCACCTGATTTTAATAAAAATGCTGCAAATAGTATAAACATAAATACATATGTTGATGAGATAGTCGCAATTGGTCCAAAAAGTCCCTCACTTGTATAAAACATTCTATATAAAAATCTTTCATAATCCATACCAGCAAATGCAAAAATTCCCTCAAAATATTGACCTAAGAAAAGTATATATGAGATACATAAAATAATAATTGCTGGAATAATATATCCAGTACTACGTCTAACTATCTCTATTGCAAGGGCTATTGTCAAACACACAACAATAATATCACTTAGTCTCATTTGACCATTTCCAGCTGAATATAAACTCTCTTCAAACAAGACCATATATACAAATGTACACACTGATAAAATTGCTAAGATGATATTTAATATACTAACTTTATTATCATCCTTAGATCTTCCTAAAGTTAAAAATCCAAGTGAAGCCAAAAATGCAAAGTGTGCAGAGTTAAACCATAAGTCACTTATTCCTCCCCATATATTTATATAGAAGTGAAAAAGTGATATTAGTATTGCATATACAAAGGTTATTTCTTTAAAATATTTTATTTTTATCATGATTATTGTCCTTAAGTTTATAGGATACATAAATAATTTCTAATCACTTATGTATGATATAGATAAAGAGAGTAAAAACTCCCTTTATTTACTCTATTAAAGATGCTGGTATTTTGACACCTTGCTCTCTATAATATTTTGCTGCACCTTTATGTAAAGGCATTGGTAAACCATCTATCGCTTTTTGTAGAGACATAGCAAGTGTTGCTTTATGTACACTATTTAAAAATGGTAGATTTTCATAAATTGTTTTTGTTAAAAGATAAACTGTTTCTTCTGGAGTATCTTTTGTAACAACCAATAGATTTGGTTGAGCTATTGTATGGATATCTTTTGTTTGTCCAGGATAAGTTCCAGCTTTTATAGTAAATGGTGTCCAAACAGGATAATTTGCATCAATTTTTTCTAAATCTTCTTTAGAAAAATCTAATACTCTTATGTTGTCATTTCCAATTGAAGCAAAAGCATTTGTAACTGCTGATGTTGGAGGTCCTGATGGAGTTGTCATACCTTGTACTTTTCCATCTTGAAGTGCAGTTGAACTTGGACTATAACCTAAGTATTGTAAATCCATTTTATTGAAATCAATCCCAAGTGAGCTTAAAATAGTTTCAGATGAAACTCTTGAACCAGAACTTCTTCCACCTATAGAAAATCTTTCCCCATAAAGATTTTTCATATCTTTAATATTTCCTGTTTTTGCATATTTACTTTTTATAGTAAATTGTTCAACATTTTGCCATAGCATTGTGATTGATCTAAGATTTTTTTGAGGATTGCCAGCATACTTATCTTTTCCTTGCCAAGCCATAGAACCAAATAGACCTTGTAAAATACCAAAGTTTACTTCCCCTTTCCCTAACATATCAACGTTTTCATTACTTCCTGCACTTGTAATTGCAGAAAATGTAATTTTATGTTTTTTTGCTAATTTTATAGAAGCAATGGTTGCAATACCAACACCAACTGGATAATAAGTTCCCCCTGTACTAGCAGTTGCTATTACATACTTAGTCTCATTTGATGCAGCATTTGCACCAGTTAGCATCGCTGCAGTTATTACTGAAGTTGCTAAAATTTTTTTTAAGATTGACATTTTAAACATGTTAGTTCTCCCTTTTTTTTGTATAAGAGAAGTATAACATATTTTGAAACAAAATTGTTTCAAAATTGTTTTAAATTTTAAAATTTATTTACAAACTACTATTTTTAGGGATATTTATTTTTATAAATTAAATCTATAAGTCTATATTTTGAAACAATTAGAGTAAATATATCTAAAATGAAAAGAATTTTTTGAAAAATATATTGTTATATATTTTCTTGTTTTTAAAAAGCAAAGCTTTCCACTTTCTCACTTTTTTGCCTGCAGCAGTATTCATGTTGTAAAAAGTAAGAAATGCGAAGACCTTAAGGTGTATTTTAATGAAAGAGGAGATTCAAATTTTTATGTGTAATTTCAATTTACAATTAATTGGTATTCTCTTCACGAATTTTTGTATAGTGTTTTCTTTATGTTTAAACTGAATTACAAGTGTACATCTGCGAATTAGCAATTTGTGTTTCAGGAATATATTCTTTTTCATAGTTTGTTAAATTACTTGACATAGGTACATTTGTTAATTCCTGTAATTTGTTAGGATAAATATTACTTAAATCTTCAATTATTTTTTTTGCTAAAAAGTATGCTAAATTAGGAGGAACGGCATTTCCTACCATTTTATACCCTGCGGTTAAGTTTTTATAATAAAATTTATGAGTATCAGGAAATGTTTGTATTCTTGCACATTCTCTTATACTTAACCTTCTATATAAATGTTCACTTCCCGGTACAAAAATTCTTTTATTCTGTTCTACAAACTGCATTTTAGGAGCTTGTGGATGAATAGGTGCATGTCTCCCACCTGCTTGAATTGTAAATGAAGGCTCATCCCAACCTCTCACTCTATTTCTTGACATAAACATTGAAGAAAATGTTCCTATCATATATTCATGATTATCTATTAAACACTTGTTATTTGCATAGTTTTTATCTTTTGCTGATACTACATTATCTTTTAAGTCCCAAATAACATCTTTTAAAAATCGTTTTTTTGGAAATTTTAATGGAAATTTAAAATCAATATTTAAATCATTTCTAAAACCTATAAAAAATACTCTCTTTCTATCTTGAGGTACTTTGTAATCATGAGCATTTAAAAGTTTAAATGATAGTGTATATCCACTATCAGTAAAATGTTTTTTTATATTTTCAAGTGCTTCTTTATGACGACTAGCCAACATACCAGAAACATTTTCAGCTAAGAAAAACAAAGGCTTTTTATCTCTTAAAATTCTAATAAATTCAAAAAATAATTGCCCTCTATGATCATTTATTCCTTTTAATTTTCCTGCTTCACTCCAACTTTGACAAGGTGGTCCACCAATAAGACCAATAGCATCTGGAATTTCATTTGATGGTATATTTACGATACTTCGTCTATCAAGTTTAGTATTTGAGAAATTTTTTTCATATGTTTCCCAAATCTCTTTGTCAAATTCATTTGCCCAAATAGTTTTAAAACCTGCCTTTTCGAAACCTAGGTCTAATCCACCTGCTCCGGAGAATAATGATATTATGTTCATTTGTTCTCCTTAATTGAAAGTTTATTTGTAAATAAAGTTTTTGGTGCGTTTAATAAGTTAATATCAAATTTTAAAGATGGTTCAATTCTTGAACTTGCATTATGTATTCTAAATGAAAGTTTCCAGTCATTATTTAGCTCTACAATAAGTGTTGTCTTAGTCTTTTCTTTATAAAAAATATCTACTATTTTGGTAGGTAAGTTAACCACAGGTGTATTAAATTTTGGTTCTATATCTTCAAAAGGTAGATTTAGCATTCCATGTAAATTATACGCTTGAATCTCAATGTTGTTTTTAGACTTAATTACTTTATAAAAATCTTTATTACCTATCAAGTATTTTACTAAAGTAGAAGCAACTTTTGTTGGATTAGTATTATATATTCTTAATAATTCTTTTTTAAATGATTCTAAAACAGGTTCATATACTAAAGAGTGATAGTCTCCTAAAGATTCCCAAGTTTTTGTTTTATTACTTTCTTTCCTCATTTTATCAAGAGAGTTAAAAATAGGTTTTACTTCATCAAAATAAGTCTTAGACACAGGTATTCCAATCCATTTTTTTCCAAAATCAATTTTATTAGAAAGTCTAGAGTGTTTTACCGCTTTATGATTGTTTTTTGCAGATACTCCTATTTCCCATTTTTGTAATAAACGAATAGCAACTACATCTCTTACATCTCCATCTTGACCTTTATCATCCGTTAATATCTCTAACTGCAAAATATCATTCTTATCAAAACTATTTGATAACCTAGGTTCAATGTCAATTAAAAAATTTACAGCAAAACTTGAATAAAGTAAAAATTCACTTTGTATAGGTTTATCAAACGAGTCAAAATGTTTTTTTGCTGTAGTATAGGCTCCATTTGTGATAACTTCTATAGATGTAACTCTTTGAAGTTTTTCGTAAAATTCTTTTAAGATAGCATATTCAAAAGCTTTACCATTTTTTGTCTGAGTTGATTCTTTTTTCATTTATATTCCATTATATTATTAAGAATAGATAATACCTAAAGTTCTCTTTTGAACTAATATTATCTTTTGATGGAAGTATATAATAAATTTTTTTTAGTTTTTAAAAATATGACAAATTGCAATATTATTGATTTTGAAGGTGTATCCTAACTATTTATTAAACACACATTATATATAATAGCCTAAAATCAAGAATAGTATACAATATAAATGTCGTATATTAAAACAAATACAAAGTCTTTAGATTTAGATGATAATAGTACATAATGTATGTATATTAAGATAATATCGTGATAAACCTACATTATGTTATATTTATTAAGAAGTCAATTATTAATCCAATTTATAACTAATTAGCCTCTTTCTATCAAATACCCCAAACCTTTTTTTGAAACAATAAAATCATCATCGGCAATCTTATCTTTGACCCTTTTTATAACTGTACGCATAGTTGCATCGGAAGTATTGACATCATTCCAGATGAACTCTTTTAAGTATTCTTTTGTTTTTATCTCTTTTATATTTTTAACTAAAGCTTCTAAAAGTAGTTTCTCTTTTTTTGATAAGTTTACTAACTCATCATTTCTATATAAAAGATTTGTTTTTCTATTGTATTGATATGTACTATTTAAATCTACAACTTCTTCCTCAGGGCTTGCATTTGATTTCTCTTCTAGAACTTTTGATTTTACTTTTTTTAACATCTCCATCATATTTTTTACTTCCAAAGGTTTTACAAAATATGAGATTACATTTAGATTTATCGATTTGAAAAGATACTCTTCATCTTTATATGCTGATACTATTATAAACTTTTGCTCTTCATTTATATTTGTAATATGTTCTATCATAGATAATCCATCAAGTTTTGGCATTTGGATATCTGTTAAAACTAAATCAAAAGTTTTATTATCTTGGTATGCCTTCTCATAAAGTTCCAAACCCTCTTTCCCATCACAAGCTATTGATACTTCATCAAAAACCGTATCAAGGTAGAAACTTAATATCTCTCTTGCATCCTCTTCATCTTCAACTAATAATACTCTTGTAATATATTCATTCATTCTATTATCCTGTGAAGTTAAATATTTAGTGTGATAATAAACTTCACACCATCTTCTATATTTTCTACTTCGATTTTTCCTTTCATATTAGTTTCAATAATTGACTTTGTCATATAAAGTCCTATTCCTGTCCCCTGACATTCAAACTTTGTTGTAAAATATGGCTCATAAATCTTATATAAAATCTCTTCATCTATATTCCCTCCATTGTTTGATATTTCCAAGATTAGCTTAGTATCATCTTTGTAAAGTGATATATTAATCAAGGCTTCAAAATCCTCTTTCTCTTTTTTTGCAAGTAAAGCGTCTTTTGCATTATTTAAGATATTTAATAAAGCTTGTTTTAGTTCATTTTCATAATTCGTTATCTCTATCTTTTCATATTTAAAATCTATTTTGATATTTTCACTTTCATATTGGTTTCTAACCATATCCAATAGTGTATCAATAGACTCATTTACATAAAACTTATTTTGTGTTTTAGATGGTTTATAAAAATTTCTAAAATCATCTATCGTTTCACTCATATATTCTATATGTTTATTTGCTTTGTTCATAAATTTATCAAGCTTTTCATCACTTACATCTTTATTTTTGTAATTATCTCGTAAGAACTGAAGTATCAATGATACGTTATTTAGTGGTTGTCTCCATTGGTGGGCGATATTACCCAACATCTCTCCCATGGCTGCTAGTTTATTTTGTTGGATTAGGATTCTATCTTTGTCTCTATTTTTTGAAAGTTCCTCTTCAACTTTTAGTTTAAGTTCCTCTTCACTAAGTTTTATTTTAGTTATATCATTTAAGTAACCGTAGAATTGACTTACTTTTCCTGAGTGGTTTTTTATAAGTATTACCCTACTTGATATCCATCTTGTCTCATTTGCTGCATTAATCATTCGACAAATAAAAGTAAAATTTGGTAGGTCTTTTTTTACAGCTGCATTAATAGCAACTTGTACCTTGTCAACATCTTCTTTATGAATAAGATCCATAAACTTCATATTCTCTTTTTCAAACTCTTTTTTACTATATCCAAAAGTTTGAATACTATTTGAGATATATTGCACTGATAAATCTTCATTATTTAGAAGTTTAAAAATTACAATTTTTCCATCTTCAACTAACAATTCAACATCAAGTAGTTCTTTTTTCATTCTTTTATTTTTGTCTATATCCATAGACATCATAAGCATTCTATCTAGTTCACCATTTTCATCTGGAAAAGATTTACCTCTTGCTAGAACCCATTTAAAACCTTCTTTTTTTGTCTTTAATCTATACTCGCAAATAAAAGTATCATCACCTTTTGCAAAAATTTTGTCAAAGAGTTTTTCTACCTTTACTTTATCTTCATTATGAATAAGTTTAAACCAATCAGAGAAAGTCAAGACTTCATCTTTTTCATATCCAAACATATCTAACCATTTATCAGAAAAATATATTTTTTGTGTCTTAAAGTCAATATCCCATAATCCATCATTTGAAGCAATAATTGCCAACTCAAATCTTTTTTTCCAATGTATTAAAGATACTCTTCTATCTTCAAGTTCATCATTATATTCTGTAATAATATTTTTAATGAAACTTGTAAAAAGATAAGTAAGTAAAATAAGAAATCCAGCTCCAACTAAAATATACATTAATATTCTAAGAAGTAGATTTCTATACTCTTTTTCGATTTTATAAATTGTGTCTTTTAATTGATTTTTAATAATATCTTTATCATAAATGGCAGAAACCAAAAAATCAAATTTATCATAAAAGTAACTAAAGTTTTTAAACTCATCATTGTAATCAAAACTATTCAAATAATGTTTTACGACTTCATATGATTTATTGTTTTTCCCATTTTTAAATATTTCACTAGAATCTTCATATCTCTTATTACCATTAAAATTATATGTCTTTTGAGAAATAATATCATAAAACCATATTGGAAAATTCTTATTATTGATTGCAGTTATAATAGCTGTTTTTGTAATCTCTTTGATTGAATTTATTGTGGAAAAAGAGCCAATAAAGTACTCTTTATTGTTGATAGTTAATTTATCAAAAAAACTCAATCTTACTGTTCGTGCAACATCATCTTTCCAATATTGAAGATTATCATTACCTTGAGAATATATATATTTCAAAATAAACTCTTTGTATTTTTTATTTTTATAACTATAAATTAGATTTCCTAAATATAAAATAGAACTTTCACCATATAATATTTTTAAATCATCTTTTGTGAAAATTACAATATTTAAATCATTTGCTTTTTCTATACTCTTTATATAATCTTCTAAATTTCTTTTATCTTTTAATTTATTTGCTTGTATAAATCCAACTACTTTATAAGTGATATTTTTAAGGTGTATCTCTTCTTTAGAAAAGCTATTTTTCAGCTCTTTATCTATGTAAGATGTAAATTTATTTATCTCTTCTTTTTTAGTAAATTCGTAATTTAAAAAATATCTTTGTTTTAAAAGGTCTATTTCCCTACTTTGTTTAGAGTCTAAAATAAAAAAAGTAATAAGAAAAGATAATAGAGCAATTACAATTATAAAAATAAGTGGAATTTGTGAATATAATCGCTCTATATCATTTAAGCTATATTTTTTTTTGTTTTTTAAAATCATTTAATAACCTGTTTCATAATTGTTTCAAGTGATACAATTATATTGAAACTTTACTAAATATAGCTAATTAATTAAAAATTGCCCTACTGATCTATCTTTTTTAAGTCTGCTGTGTTCTACAACAACCCCATGCATTGAGATATAAATTCCAGCTTTAATATCTGCATTTAAGAACCCCAAAGCTTGTGAAAAATTCATAGTCGCTTCAACCTCATCAATACTCATTGGAACCATAGCACCAGTGAAAACTATCTTTTTACCTTCGATTTTTCCCTCAAAAAACTTTGAAGTTAAATCAACTGTATCTGTTCCATGTATGATTATGATTTTATCACTTGTACTGTTTTTTACCTCATCTAAGATAGTTTGTCTATCATCATCTGTAAAATCCAAACTATCTTTAGAAACTATATTTTTAATATCAAAAGTTACATTGTGACAAGATTTTATTATCTTGTCTAAAGCTACATTATCACTAGGAACTTCAAGTTTCCCTTTGATAGGATTATATCTTTTATTAAAAGTTCCACCAGTATTTATAATTGTTACATTCATTTAGATTCCTTGAAATTTTATCTTAATAGTTATTTACCATATTTTTAGGGTGTAATAATTCATCTAATTCCTCTTTTGTGAAGAGTTTTTGCTCTAAAATAATATCATATACTCTTTTATTTGTAGCTAGTGCTTCTTTTGCTATTGCTGAACTTTTTTCATATCCCAAAATTGGATTTAAACAAGTAACCAAAGTAACTGAGTTTAAAATATAATCCATACATACATCTTCATTTGCAGTGATTCCATTTACACATTTTTCAGCCAAAGTATAAAATGATCTTCTCATCATATTTATTGATGTAAAAAGTTTATATGCAACTAAAGGTTCAAATACATTTAATTGTAACTGTCCACCTTCACAAGCAATTGATATAGTTGCATCTGATCCTATTACTTCATATGCTACTTGATTTACTACTTCTGGGATTACTGGATTTACTTTTCCTGGCATTATTGAACTTCCAGGTTGAACTTTTGGAAGATTTATTTCGTTTAATCCGGCTCTTGGACCAGAACTTAAAAGTCTTAAATCATTACATATTTTAGAAATTTTAATAGCAACTCTTTTTAAAATACCAGAGATATGTACAAATGCTCCTGTATCTTGTGTAGCTTCTATCAAGTCCCCTGCACTTTCATAATCAATCCCAGTAACATCTCTTAGGTTATTTATAACTTTTCTTCGATATGCTGGTTTTGTGTTTATTCCTGTACCAATTGCAGTTGCACCTAAATTTACCTCTTTTAATAAAGCTTGTGCTTCTCTTAGTCTGTAAATATCTTCATCAATCATCACTGCAAATGTTTTAAACTCTTGACCCAATGTCATAGGAACTGCATCTTGAAGTTGCGTTCTTCCCATTTTAAGTACATCTTTAAACTCTATTGATTTTGCTTCAAAACTATCCCTTAAAACTCTAAGTGAATCTTTCAATCTATAGATTAATTCATATAGGGTTAGTTTAATAGCTGTTGGGTAAACATCATTTGTTGATTGACTCATATTTACATGATTGTTTGGATGGATAATATCGTATGAGCTTCTTGGTTTGCCAAGAATCTCCAAAGCTCTATTTGCAATAACTTCATTTACATTCATATTTGTAGAAGTCCCTGCCCCACCTTGAATTGGATCTACTATAAATTGGTCATGAAATTTTCCATCAATAATTTCATTGCAAGCTTGAATTATTGAATCTCTTTGTAAATCATTTAAATCACCAAGTTCATAGTTAGTTAAAGCACAAGCCTTTTTAACTTTTGCAAGTGATTTAATAAAATTTGGAAATAAAGATAAACTTGTATGTGTAATATCAAAATTTTCTTTTGCTCTTAAAGTTTGAATACCATAATAAGCATTTTTTTCTATCTCTTTTTCACCTAAAAAATCTTTTTCAATTCTAATATGTTCTGTCATTTTTCACCTCAAAGTAATAATTAAAATTTAATCATATAAAATAAAAGTATGTAAAAGGTGTGCTTTTGTTTTATAATAAAGTATAACCCTCTTGCGGAACATTTTTAATTACATTTATTGGCAGTTTTGCTCTCAATTCTTTTATAAAAGATTTTAAAGCATGAGTTGTCATAAACTTATCAAGCCAAAGTTCACTCTCAATTCTATCATAAGTTATTATTTGATTTTTATTTTCATACAACATTTGTAAAAACTCTTTTTCTCTCTTTCTTAAAGGGATTATCTCATCTTTATAAATCAAAGCTCTTGAAGAAAGGTCTAAAAAAAGTTCATCTTTTAAACATAATTTTTGATTTAAATTTTTATCAATATATTTGCCTAAAGCTTCAATAAGCTTTTTGTGATTTAATGGTTTTAAAATATAGTGGTTGATATTTAGATTGATTAAATCCATCAAATACTCTTCATTTGAATATGCAGTCAACATTATAATAGTTGTATTTTGATCATCTTTTCTAATTTTTTTTACAAGTTCAATACCATTTATTTTTTGCATTTGTATATCTGAGATTATAATTTTAGGTTTATACTCTTCATAGATTTCATATGCATCTTCGACATTACTTGCTTCATAGACCTCATCAAAATAATACTTTAAAGTATCAACTATAACTTTTCTAATTCCATCTTCATCTTCTACACATAATATGGGTATATTTTTCAGTTCTTCTAGTAAATTTTCATTCATAATCTATCCTACTAAAACAATTTTAAAAATTGCTCCTTCATTATCATTTTGTGCTGTTAATTCTCCACCCATATTTCTTTCAATAATAAGTTTAGAGATATACAATCCAAGTCCAGTTCCTTTTGAAGTATCTTTTGTACTAAAATATGGATCAAAAACTAACTCCAAATGCTTTTCATTTATCCCACCAGCATTGTCTTTTACAGTTATTATATTGTTTAGTCCTTTTGCATCAATAGTTAGTTCGATTTTTGGATTTTCAATCTCTTTTTCTACTAAGATATCTTTTGCATTTGAGATTAGATTTAAAATTACTTGTGCAAATTCAGTTGGGTAACCAAAAATATCTCTGTTATATTTTGACTCTACTTTCAACTCTATTGCATTTTCATTTAAAGTTGCATCTATAAGGTTTATCGCTTTTTGACATGCTTCTAAAAGATTAAAATTCTCTTTTTTCTTATCTGGTTTATAAAAATTTCTAAAATCATCAATTGTATTTGACATAAACTCTATCATTTTATCAGACTTTTCTATAGAGTTTAAAATATGTTTATCTGTTACTTTTTTAAATCTAGTTGCTGTTTCAAGTTCCATCAAAATACCTGAAAGCTCAGTAAGAGGTTGCCTCCATTGATGTGCTATCATAGATATCATAGAACCTATTCTTGCAAGTTTTGATTGTTCTAAAATTGCTTTGTCTTTTCTTTTTCCCTCTTCAATTCCAAGTTGAACTTTTTGTTCAAGATTTTTATTTAAATTTTGTAGTTTTTCCTCTTTGTGTTGAACTTGTTTTATATATTTTTTTATAATGTCATTAACTATAGTTACCATTAAATATGTAAAAACTATCATAAAAACCATGATTGTTATTGTTAATACTTTTAAAAAATGGTGATATTCATCTATCCTTTTTCTAAATTGTTCTCTTTTTTGATTTTCTATTTGTATGAAGGGGATTTTGTGTTCTGTTTGAGAATACAATATTTTTAGCTCTTTTAAATCCTCTTCAAAGTTTTTGTTTTCTAATTTCAAATAATAAGAAAGCGAAAAAAAAGATATAAAAACAATACATAAAAAAGGTATTATTATGACAAAAAATGGTATCCCTTCTTTGTTGAACATTGCGCACTCTTTTCTTTTTTTAATATAATATCCAAATTGTTTTAAAAAGTTTTTTCAACAAGTTTTTTAGCTAATAAACTTGTGACATCTATTAAGTTTTTTTCATTATGTGTAAAGTTAATCAATGGTAATTCTGTACAAGCTAAAAAAATATTTTTTGATTCTATATCAAATATAATATGTCTAAACTCATCTATCACTTTATGGTTATCTCCACCACTTTTTTTTACATCATAGATTAGTTGATGAACTTTTTTAAAATCTTTTGGAATCTCTATTTCATAGCTATTTTTTAAAGGCTCAAATACTGAATATTTTTCCATTTGTATAACAGGCAAGGCTCCAATAATACATACTTTTTCTAATTTGTTTTCTATAATATACTCTTTTACAACATCATAAGTTGAGATAAATTTATGTTTTAAATAGATTTGTTCAATTTTATTTGAATAAAGATTTAAGGTATTACAAGCAATAGCAAAATAATCAACCTCTTTACAAATATTTTTTATAGCTTTTTGTAAAATATTCCAAACTTTTGTGTAATTTTTTTCAAGTTCCATAGAATACCCAAGTTCAGGGATAGAATATATTGTGACATTTGGAGCATCTAAATCTCCACTGAAGTTTTCATTTAATATTTTTTTATTTATATCTAAAATTTTTTGCCATAAATCTATTCCTGCTTCTGGACCAGAACCAGCAATAATTCCAATTTTTTTTCTCATTTTCTAATCAATAAAGTGTAAGTAAAAACTTACACTTTATGCCCCTGCTCTTTTATCATTGATATTATTAACAATCTCTTTCCAGATGTTTTTATCAATTTTAAATTCACTATAATCGTTATATCTTAATACAGGATTTTTACCCTCTTTTAATTGTCTGTCATAACCTTTAATCAATCTTAATACAGGTTTATATAATAATGCTATTACTATCATATTTATTACTGCTAATAATCCCATTGATAAATCAGCAAAAGAGAAAATAGAACCTAAATCTTGCATTGAACCCCAAACAATAAGAACAACAACAAATAATCTAAAACCAACAAATATTGTTTTATTTCCTTTTGAGAAAAAGTTTAATGAGTTTTCTGCTAAATAATAGTTGTATAACATAGATGAAAAACCAAACAACAATAAAGCAAAAGTTACAAAATATCCACCAAATGGACCTATATGTTCAATCAAAGCATTTTGAGTTAAAAGTACCCCTTGAACCCCTTCATTTCCTGGTACATAAACACCAGATAAAAGGATAATAAATGCTGTACAAGAACATAAGATAATAGTATCAATAAATACTGAAAAAGATTGTACTATACCTTGTTGAACAGGATGTGCTACATAAGCAACAGCTGCAACATTTGGTGCAGAACCAAGTCCAGCTTCATTTGAGAACATTCCTCTTTTTGCACCTTGTAACATAACAGCACCTAAACCTCCACTAATAGCAGAGCTAGGAGTAAAAGCTTCTGTAACAATTAAAGATACTAATTCTGGAATTTTTTCATAATTTAGTACTATAACTACAACTGCAATCAATAAATAACCAACTGCCATAATAGGAACAATAACTTCTGAAAAGCTTGTAATCCTTTTGATACCCCCAAAAACAGCAAAAGCAAAAATAGTTGTTAATCCAACACCTGTAATCCAAGTTGGAATACTAAATGAAGATTCAAAAGATGTAGTGATAATAAAAGATTGAGTAGCATTAAATGCAAATCCGAAAGTAACCATAAGTAAAATAGAGATAATAACTCCAAGCCATTTTTGACCTAAAGCTTTAGTAGCATAGTAAGCAGGACCACCTCTGTATACACAAGAGTCATTAACATCTTTTTCTTTATATAATTGGGCTAAAGAACACTCAAAAAAACTTGTACTCATACCAATCAAACCAATAAGCCACATCCAAAAAACTGCACCTGGTCCACCTAGAGTAATTGCAACTGCAACTCCTGCAATATTTCCTCCACCAACACGTCCTGCAACACTTAACATAAGTGCTTGAAAAGAACTAATATGTCCCTCTTTATCATGTTCTGTATGTCTTAAAATATTGAACATCTTAAAGAAGTACCTAAACTGTACAAACCTTGAACTAATTGTGAAAAATAAACCAAGTATAGGAAGTAAATAAATTAGAATATTCCCCCAAATTAGGTTATTTAGAAAGTCGTTAATCTCACCTAACATTTCATCTCCTTTATATTGATAAAGAAATTGTAACAATACGAAGAGGGTTAAAAGTGTCTTTAAAAATTACTTGTTTGCATTGTATAACTTTTTTCAACTTTTGCAACTGATATTCTATAATCTTTAAATAAAGATTCCCTACCTTTTTTTTGTGCACTTATATGGTCTAAATTTTTTTTCCAATCTTCTATACAATCTTTATCTTCCCAAAATGAAAGGGATAAGAGTTTCCCTTCATTTATTAAAGATTCAAATCTCTCTATTGAGATAAAACCCTTTTGATTTACCAATTGTTCTTTTAATTTAGCTGCAATTTGCAAATAAATATCTTTACCCTCAGGTTTAACTTCAACCTCAAATATTACTGCATACATTTTTAACCTTTAATGTGGTTTCAAACCCTTGTGTAGGATTTTTTGGTACAAAAAATGATAGTACAAAAGAGATTATAGCTATACTTGCTCCAATTATAAATACAAGAGAACTAGAATATAACCATACCATACCTAAAAGTGCTGGTAAAAATACTGCCGCAATATGATTGATAGTAAAACTAACCGCACTTGCACTTGCTATATCTTTTGGATCAGCTATTTTTTGAAAATATGTTTTAAGAGCTATAGCCATAGAAAATAGTAAATGATCAATTACATAAAGAGCAAAAGCAATATAAATATTGTTTACAAAAGCATATGAAACAAAAACCAAAATAAGACCTATATATTCAATTTTTAAAGTAGTACTCTCTCCTACTTTTACAATAAACTTCCCAATTTTTGGGGCAAGATACATATTTAAAATAGAATTTATAAATAGAAGTGCAACCATATTATGTATATCAACACCAAATTTTTCTACAAGTAAAAACCCTGCAAATACTATAAATATTTGTCTTCTTGCTCCTGCAAAAAAAGTTAATATATAAAAAAGCCAATACTCTTTTTTGATTACCAATTTTTTTTCTTGTACAACATCATCTTTAAAATGCTCAAAGAAATACCAAGCAAGAATTCCTACAACTAAAGTTGTACCACCAAAAAATGCATATACATATTTGTACTCTACATTATAATACTTCATCATTATATATATAAGAATAAAAGCTAATAAAGATGTAAAAGACTTAGCGGCGGTAATTTTACCTAAGATTATTGGAGCCTTATCTTTTGATAACCATTGTAATGATAAAGATTGATTTAAAGTTTCTAAATAATGAAACCCCATAGACATGATAACTGTTGTAATATAAAGTCCTATTACATTTGGGAAAAAACCAGTTAATAAAACTCCAACTCCCAAAGTAATCATTGAGATAAAAGCCAGCCTTTGTTGAGCCACAAACATAATAGCAAGTACAACAGTAAAAGCTAAAAATCCAGGGATTTCTCTTAGACTTTGTAAAATCCCTATTTGACTTCCATCAAAAGAAGCAGCTTCTATTACAAAGTTATTTAATAAACTCATCCATGCAGAAAATGAAAATACCATAGATATAGACATTACATAGAGTAAAATTTCTCGTGATTTAAAAATATTCTTCATTATATTAAAATTCCTAAAATAAGTTTGATAGCCATTGCTGATAATAAAATCTTTAAAGCCATCATAAATTTTTTGCCATCAATTTTATCTCTTAGTTTTGTACCCGCCCAGCTTCCTATAATAGCTGCAATAATCATCGCTATAAGTACACCAATATAATCAAAAAATACAAAACCAAAAACCATAAAAGTAAAAACTTTAAGAGTATGTGTTATTGTCATCAAAGCTGCTGCTGTTGCTACAACTGTATGTTTATCATCATAATCTTTTACTAAAAGAGTGGTTGCAATAGGTCCAGTTGCACCCACAACAATAGAAAAGCCACTTTGAAAAAAACCTATTACAATATAACTTTCAAACCTTTTTATCTTTTCATTAAATTTTTTACTCCATAAAGATAGCAAAATATAAATACCAATAAACAAAGGTACATAAACCAATGAGATAAAATATAAAATTGTCGCAAAAAAGCCTACACCAATAATAGAACCTAATAGAAATTTTGGGATAACTTCAACTTTTACATCTTTGTATCCAAAAACTGCCCGACTAAGATTACTTGATAATTGCGTTAATCCATGAACAGGTACCAATGCATTGATTGGCAAGAAAGATGGTAATACAGCTATTAGTATCATTCCTCCACCAAGACCAATAATACCAGCAATTGTTGAAGTAAAAAAAGTGATTAATCCTAACAATATCTCTGTAGACATTTAATATCTTTATAAAAAATTTATCGTAAAATACCAAATTTAGGCTTAGTTGACAAAGTAATTTCAAAATATATATTTTTTTTTAAGAAAAAATTTACTAAAAGGTTATGTATGAAAAAGATAATATTTATTCAGTTAATAATATGGTTAAACCTTTTTGCTTATGAAAAAGGTAAAATAGATATGCATGGTGGACAAACTGATTCTTTAAAATCTAATGGCACTTTAGATATGGCAATAGGATTGGGAAAAGTCTTAAATAAAAAAGATTCTGATGATAAAAAAGAAAAAGTTGAAGATAAAAATTTTATGAAAATTGAAAAAATAGAAGATATAGAAAAAATAAAGGAAAATAATGAGTAAGTATAAATTTGTATCATGGAATGTAAATGGAATAAGAGCTGTAGATAAAAAAGAAGCTTTAAAATGGGTAGATGAAGCAAATATTGACTTATTAGGTATCCAAGAAACAAAATCAACAAAAGAACAGATTCCAAACTCTATTTTTCAAAAAGAATATCAAACTGTTTTTGCATCAGAATCTGCTATAAAAGGTCGAAGTGGAACTGCACTTTTTACTGACTTAGAACCTTATTTTACTTGTACTTGTCCAAGTGTAGATATCCTTGATGAAGGAAGAATAAACGAAGCTCATTTTAAATTAGGAGATAAAGATATTGCATTTTTCAATGTATATTTTCCAAATGGTCAATCAAAAGAGGAAAGACTAGTTTATAAAATGGAATTTTATGATAGGTTTTTAGAACACTGTGAAAACCTAAAAAAAGAGGGAAAATCAATAATAGTGTGTGGAGATGTAAATACAGCTCATACCGAAATAGATATAGCAAGACCAAAGGCAAATGAAAATACATCTGGATTTTTACCTATGGAGCGAGATTGGATAACAAAATTTTTAGCTCATGGTTATATTGATACTTTTAGACATATAAATGGTGATATTAAAGACCATTATAGCTGGTGGAGCTATAGAGCAAATGCAAGAGCAAATAACGTTGGCTGGAGAATTGATTACTTTTATGTTAGTGAAGATTTAAAAGAGAATATAACAAATGCTTACATTATGGGTGAGATTTTTGGAAGTGACCACTGCCCTATTGCTTTAGAGATAGAACTTTAAAATGAAAGATATAAAATTTTTACATAAAGATAGCTTTGACTATGAAAAATATGTAGATATGGTTAAAGAACACCATAAAAATGGAAAATTTTTAAGCTGGTTTGATTATATTTATGATTGCGTTGAAGGTGATTATACAAAGGTATTTTGGGCAGATTTAGAACCAAATCCTTATTTAGTTGATTGGCTAAAACAAAACTTAATAACAAAACAAAATAAAACTGCTTGTGTTATTGGGTGTGGTGTTGGTGATGATGCAGAAATCTTAAGTAAATATGGATATAAAGTTACTGCTTTTGACATATCACAAAGTGCTATAAACTTGTGTAAAAATAGATATCCAAATACAAAAGTAACTTATCTTGTTGCTGATTTATTTGATTATCCAAAAGAGTGGATTGAAAGTTTTGATGTGGTTTATGAGTGTAATACTATTCAAGTATTACCAAATAAATATAGAAAAAAAGCAAGAGTTGCTATGAGTAGTTTAATCGCAAAAGATGGATATATATTGGTATCTTGTAGAAGTAGAGAAGAAAATACTATGCAAGAGGTAATACCTTTACCACTTAGTAAATCTGAAATGGATGAATTTGTTAGTATAGATGGATTAAAACAGATAAGTTTTGAGGCATATGATGATACACAGGAGCCTCCTGTAGCTCATTTTTGGGGTGTTTATAAAAAATTATAAAAACTATTTTTATAATTTTAAACTTACTCTATTTTTACCCTCTTTTTTAGATTTGTACATAGCTTCATCTGCTTTTGATAAAAGTGTAGTTAAATTATCAGCTTGTGTATAAGTAGATATTCCAAAACTTGCTGTTTTTTTACCTACGTTTTCAAAACTATGATTTTCAATTTTAGCTCTTAATTTTTCTGCAATTACAATAGCTTCTTCACTTTTTGTTTTGGGACAAATGATTAAAAACTCTTCACCACCCCATCTTCCTACAAAATCAACATCTCTTGTATTAGTAGTCAATATATTTCCTAATTCTATTAAAAACTTATCTCCTACAAGATGCCCAAAAGTGTCATTTACTTGTTTAAAATCATCTATATCAAGTAATATAATAGAAAAACTATCTGAATATCTTTGACAAATACTTTGACATTTATTTAGTAAGGAATCTATCTCTTTTCTATTATATAATTTTGTTAAATAATCAGTTGAAGATAAAACAGTCAACTCCTCTTTTGCATCTTCTAACTCTTTTGTGTAGTTCAAATTTTTCACTATTGAATATGAGAGCAATAATAAACATAAAAAGATTGCTACATCACTTGGATATTCTACCCAAGGAACAACACCATAAGCTATTAATGATGAATATAACCAATACATAGAAATAATCAAAAAGCTTGCTGAAATAAGTTTAGTTTGTTTATCACCTTTTATAAAAAAGTATATTAAAAATATAGTCAAAATTGGTAAAGAAATAAAATTATACAAGATATCAAAATATTCATATGTAGATGAAATATCATAAAATCCCAATAAAGAACCAAAAACTGCACCTAATAGATATAATAAATGAATCTGCCATATTTTTTTTATCAAATTAAAGGGTATATTAAATTTTAGTGTTTTATCTAAATAATATCCCATACCAACAGGAAAGAAGAAAAAAGAGATTGCTAAGATATATTGATTTATTAAAGGGTAAAATAAATATAGTTGTAATATTTTTACAGAACACAAAATATTTAAACCTTGTGTTAAAAATAATAATCCTAAAATAAATAATTCAACTCTTATAAATTTAGATAAAAATGATAATAGAAAAATTACAGCAACAAAAACTGAAACAGAACCAACCATTATTTTAGGGACATCATAATCTAAAAACTTTTCAAGTAAATATCCTTTTGAGGCTAATAAAATCTCTCCCCACAACCCTATATCAAAATAATTTGAATAAACTCTGAAATATAAATACTCCCCTGCACTATCATTTGGTATAGAAAACATATGCCAAGGCCAACCTTCAAAGTTACCTTTTCCTTCTTGATTGAATTGTCCAAAATGATAGATTTGATTACCTTTATAATAAACTTGTGTAATTAAATCAACACTAAAGATATAAATATGAGGATCATTTGTAAGTTTTGTTGGTAGTTTAACTCTATACCAAACATTTGTTTTACCATTACGTTCAGGGGGATTACTTGGAAAATTTATCTCTTTCCATTTAGAAGAATTATTTTGTTCAACACTCCAGGTAGGGATACCTTTTTTAAAAGGTGAATCACCCCATCTATATTCCCATTTATAATTAGATAAATTAATTATATTATTATTTGCATATAAAAAAGATGTTAAAAAAAATAAAAATAGAACTAATAATCTTTTCATATTTCATACTTTAGTATTATATTGTTCTATCATTAAATCACAACTATTTATAAAAAATAATAAATTTTTAAAATTATATTTTTAATCTTTTAATTGTATAAATATTCAGAAAAATAAAATTATCTTATTTTTTCTTCCTTATACATAAAAAACCAATATCATAATGTTGATAACTAGGATTTGTATAAAAAGTCATTTGAGTATCCAAAATCTTAAAATAAGAGGGGTCATTAAAATTCCATGAGCCACCTTTTAAATAATTGTAGTCATTATTATCTAATGAAGAGGTCCAAACCCAAACATTTCCTACCATATCACTAACACCAAATTTGGAATCGCCTTGAGGAAATAGTCCAATCTCTGTAGTTTTATTTAGTTGATTTGTTCCGTTATTGCAATAATCTTTATTCCATATATTTCCCCAAGGATAATCTCTATTTTTGTCTCCTGCACTTGCTACATGTTCCCATTGTTCTTTCGTTGGAATAAAATATTCATATTCAGAGTCAATGTCTGATAAATATCTACAAAAAGCTAATGCTTCATAATAAGTTACATATACAACAGGTTGTAAAGCACTATTAAAATCCTCTTTTATTAGTTCTTTTTTAAATTTCTTTTTAAAATATATAGATTCTTTTTTGACCATATAATCATATTTTTCATCTATCGAATAAATTTTATTATTTATTAACCATACTTTTGATGCTAAATTATTCCAATATTTTGGGTTTTCATACCCTTTTGCCAAAATAAACTCTTCAAACCATTTATTTGTAATCACGTATTTACTAAACTCATAATCTTGATTAGGAATAGATATAAACTCTTTAGGATTTTTTATAGAATTATTTATAGAAATAATATTATCAGAAAAATCTGTTTTATAAGTTGGGGATGAATCTATTTGTATATTTTCAGTAATTTTATTATTAGATTTTAAAAATTCATGAGTACTTATCCTATAGATTTTATTTTCTAACCAATATTTTCCTTGTTCTGTACTAAAAATATTTTTTAAAATTTTAAAATTGTTTTCTAAAACTAAAACTAAAATCTCTTTTTCTTTAGGCAAAATATTTATATTTGATAATAACTCATCTTTATAAAATATTTCACTTTGCATAAAATCAATTATTTGTTTAGTAATAGCATCATTTTTTATCAATATAGTATGCAATTCATTAAATAATTCCTCTAAAACACAAGAGATAGAAAACAAAGATAAAATATTCTCTTTTGACAGGTGACTATTTGGATTTAATTTTGTATAAATTTTTGTAGATATTTTAATTCTATTAATAAGTTTGATCACAAATCTTGGAGTTAATTTAGATAATGAAGATATTGAATAAATTACATTTTTTATCCCTTCTTCTAAACTATTCCCTGAAACTGTTTTTAAATGGATATTTTCCAATAATTCACTAAGTTTTCCATTAAAAGAAGGTAGATAAAAAGGAACTTTTATTGTCTTATCAATATAATCTTTACTATCTTTTATATTTGTCTCTAATTGTTCTTCTAAAACCTTTTTGTCAGCTGCTATTACAAAAGAGAATCCTTTTAAATTAAAAATCAAATTTATACTTTCTAAAATTTTAACAATATTCTTTGCACTACATCTATCAAGATTATCTATATAGATTATAATTGAAAAATTTTCTTCTATAAGAATATTTTCAAATTTTTTTAATAAATCGTATATCTCTAATAAATGATTTTCCACATCAAATTCATTTTTAACTAGATTTGCATCTTTTTTATTAGTAATATTAAATATAGCAAGTTTGATATATTTTAGATAATCAAATAAGGTAATCACTATATCTTCACTAAGATTTATTTTTTGTTCTTGAATAGATTTTTCTATTATTGTTAATAGATCTACAACTGGATTTTCATCACTTTCAAACTTCCAAGCATCATAAAAAGCAGTAAGAATATTTGTTTTAGTTTTTTTATTTGATATATCATTTATCAAAAAATTTAATAATGAAGTTTTACCCTTACCAGATTCTCCATATATACCAATACTAAAAGGGGATGGTGTTTCAAGAATTGATTCAGCTAAAACTTGTGAATAAACATCAAAATCCAATGCATCAAATTTGATTTTATCTATTGCATTATCGTTTATTAAACTAATTTTAGAGTCATCAGACATTTTCAACATAATTAACCTTTTTTAATAATTATTTAATCATAAGCTAACAATAACTTAATCAGATAAAACTTCTATTTTTGATTTTATCTCTTTTATTATCTTTGACCAATCTTTAATAAAAGGTTTAAATTTTTCTTTTGTATCTTCATCATAAGACAAATAAGTTCTTATATAACTTCTTTTTTTTGCCATTGAATCACAGATAATATCGTTGCACTTTGTTAAGCCAAAAACCTTTAACTTATCAAAATCAGGATATTTGCTTTTTGTTTTTGAGAATTCAAATACTGTATTTTTGATTTTATCCTCTTCTATACCTGTTGTAATAAAAAGTAAATTTCGATTTAAATCGAAAATATTTTTTGCTGAAATCAAACAACCAGTATGATCCAAATATGGATTTTCACCTGTAGGTAAAATAATAAGATTTGATTTTTTTATAAGTCTTAAAATTGTTTTATCAATAAAAAAACAACCTGCTAAATCTACTATAACGACTTTTGATTCTTTTATTTTTTTATCTGCTATGAAATTATAAGTAAGATAAGTGTGTTTATAAAATTTTGCACTTCCTGTTATTGCAGAACCTTGATCATTTGTTATATATGGGATATCAAACTCTTTTGCTAATCCAAGTGCAATTACTGATTTTCCTATTCCACCTTTATATCCAGCAGTAAATATAATAAATTTTCCCTCTAATGCATTTAATAAACTACTGTATAGGCTAAATATATTTCTCATTTCAAACGTACCTTAAATATGGGTCAAATTATAATTGAAAGTATTATACATAACTATGATTTAAACTAACTTTAAAAATTATTTTGTAATAATCTATACAATTATTACAACATAGGAATAAAAGAAGTGAATTTTGAAAATTATAATAAAATCTACCAAGAGATACTAGATGATGATAAAAATGAACTATCAGCAAACTATCTTCTAAATAAATATGAAATAAAATATGATGAAGAATTAATCAATATCCTAAATCAAATCAAAAAAAATGAATATATAAGCAGTGAAAACAATATAATTAATAGGCTACTAAAAGAGCTTGATGAAGATGAAGATTTGCTGGATGTAAATGAGATAATTGATATCAAAGAAAAGGTTATCACAAAAGAGATTTTTGATAATATTGATGTGGAAGATGAAATTGAACAAAAAACTATATTTGATAAAGAAAATTACGATAAAGTAAAAAAAGAATCAAAAAAAGATAATTTCAATATAAATAACCTAAATAATCTTATTGTAGATTTGAATTTCAAAAAAGCGATACCTTTTTTGATTATATTTATAGTATTTATAGGAATATTTACACTTTATAATACTTTTGAAGATAAAAAAGAGACTGTAGATTATAATGTTATTGCAAAAAATGAAAATAAAGATATTGATAAAAAAGAAGATGAAAAAAATATTGTTAGTGAAAATGAGATAAAAATAGAAGAGGATAGTACTAACACTAAAATTGCTGATACAGAAGATATCAATCAAATAGAACCTGAAATACAACCACAAGAATTAATATCAAAAGATACAATAACTGAAGAGTTGATACAAACAAACCAAGAAGAAGAAAAAAAAGAATTGACTATTCAAAATACAGCAAAGATTGATAATATAAATGATATAGATACAAAGATCGATACAATCGTAATATATGATGAAAATGATATAAAAGCAGATAATATAAAAGAAAATCCAGAAGAAATTGTACAACAAACTCTAAGTAAAAATCCTCCTGCATCAAATGGAATTAGCCTAAATTCAATAAATGAATTAGAAAATTATCAAAATGACTTTTCTTATAAAGATGGAAATTTAATTTTTGAAAACCAAGCATATAAAGAAGAAGATTTTTTATTTGGTTTTAAAATATATAAACTTACACCTATTTATGTAAAATTCCAAGATGAAAAAAATCATATGAGAAAAAGAATACTATTTAAAAACTAAAAAGGACAATTATGAATAAATTAATATTAGTAGGAGTTTTAATAACCTCAATATTTACAGGCTGTACTGTAAATAAACAACCAGAACCAAAAGAAGTAGTAAAAGAGGAAATAAACCAAGAAATTCAAGAAAATCAAGTTGTGATACAAGAAGAGGTTAAAGAAAAAATAGAAGAAGTTCAAGAGGTAAAAAATATTCCTTTCAAATTTTATAAAGTGATTCCTCAACAAATTGAAGTTTTCCCATATAATAGACTTTATAGTACTAATATAATAGATGATAAAAAATTAAATGATTCTTTTTATATAAAAGGTCAATACGTTAGAATTGAGAAAATTTATACTTCTAAAATTGGGGACAAGTATGGGAAAATTGTTGGAAAAAATCTACTTGTTTCAATGGATGATTTAACTGCAAGCAATAAATAATATAAAGATTGTTGCAAAACAAACTAATCTTTTATAACTTTGTTGTCTTAAAAAGGTTGATAGAATAGTTTTAAATAAACAAATCATAATAGTTTTTTTATTATTTTCAGTAATTCTATTTAGTTATATTATCTATTTAAATAAAAAAATAATCAATTTAAATAATAATATAAAAGTTAAAGATGAGCTTTATAAAATTCAAATAAACAATAGAATAAATGAAATAGACCAATTAAATTCACAATTGGCTGATTTACACAAACGTTTAAATATTGGTTTAGATTTATCTAATACTAGTGATATTTATTTGGATACTAGATTAAATAATGGAGAAAAAAAGTTTATACTAAACTCGATTCCAAGTACTACACCATTGGAAAAATTGTTTGTAACATCTAGTTTTGGTTTTAGATTTCATCCAATATTTAATCAAGAAAAATTACATACTGGTATTGATTTAAAAGCAGATATTGGAACAAAAGTTTACGCAACAGCAGATGGTATAGTATTAAAAACAAGAAATACAGACCCAGGTGGTTATGGAAAGATGATTCGTATTGTGCATAATTATGGATTTGAAACACTTTATGCACATCTAGATGATATTTATGTTAGTCCAGGAGATATAATCAAAAAAGGAACCCTTCTAGGATTAAGTGGAAATACAGGAGATAGTATTGGTCCTCATTTACATTATGAAGTAAAGTATTTAAATAAATATCTAGACCCACTTGATTTTTTATATTGGAATAAAAAAACATTTGACACAATTTTTACAAAAAACCAAGAAAAGATTCATTGGAAAGACTTAGTCTTTTTGATAAAAAATCATAATTATTAAAGGATTAATATGGTTTCAAAAGATGATAAATATCAAAATATATTAGCTCAAATGCATGAATTAAATAGACAAAATCTTTTAAATGAAAATGAAAGAAATGAACAATTAAATGCAAGAATAGAGTATTTAACACAAATTATAGAAACAAAATCTGAAAAAGTAGAAGAAACAAGAGAATTACCACTAAAAAAAATTTTGTATGGCATCATTGCACTTACAGTTATAAATGCATTTCTATCTCTATTTATACTATTTGGAGTCTTTTCTTCAAATAATAGTGAAAATATATCGCCTGATACTACACAACTACAAATAGAACCAAAAAATTTAGAAGAAGATATAGTTCAAAAAAAAGAGATTGAATTAAAAGTAGATGAAAATCAAAAGAATGAACAAATTGAAGAAAACTTAAATCAAAATGCTCAAGAAGATATATTAGTTTTTAGTCAAGAAAAAATAGAAGAACAAAAAGATGAATCATTTGAGGAAATAAAACCAATCATAAAAAAAGATACTATTTACAGTTGTAAAGATGACAACTACACTAAAATATATAAAATTCCTTACACAGTAGAAATAAAAGGAAAACTATATACAGATAGATTTGTGTTTATAATGCAAAATAATTCTGGAACTAAAGAATGCATGATTAATAAAAATGATATGTAAAAATTATTTTATTTATTATTTTTATATTTATTAATAACTTTAATATAAAAATTTAAAATAATATTAAGTTATCTTATCTATTTATAAAAAATTTTAGAATATAATAATGTATTAAAATATTAGATTTATACCTATCAAATAAAATCATACTGATATTTAAAAAGGAACAAATGTGTTTAAAGACATGACGATAAAAATGAAATTAATAATTTCATTTTCAATAGTATCAATATTAGTTGCTTTCTTATCTTCTTATAGTATAAGTGGTCTAAATAAGTCTTCCACAGGTTTTAATGATTATAGAAAAATGGCAAAAAATAGTGTTTTAGCTAGTAGAATACAAGCTAATATGTTGCTTATTAGAATGAACGTAAAAGATTATTTAAATAGTTCTTCAAAAACAAATATAGAAGAGTTTAACAAGTATCATAATAAAACTGAAAATTTTGTATCCCAAGCACAGAAAAATATACAAGATCCCAAAAGAGCTCCCCTTGTAAAAAAAATGCAAGAAGGCTTAGCAAAATATAAAATAAAATTTGATGAACTTATAGAATTAACTAATACACAAAATGAATTAATAAATAACACATTAACAAGTAGTGGAAAAAAGATTGAAGTATTACTTAATTCAATAATGGTAACAGCAGATATTGATGGGAAATCAGAGGTAGCTGTGGAAACAGCTTATGCATTACGTGCAATACTTGCAAGTAAGTTTTATGCTATCAAGTATCTAAGTACAAAAAATGAAGATGATGCAAAACAAGCTAACAAAGAGATTAGAGACTTTATAGAACAGCTAGATGAAGTAGCTGATATTATAGAAAATGAATCACGAATGGATAAATTAAAAAAAGTAATAAAATGGGGAAATACATATAAAACAACTTTAGAAAAATTAGAAAATATAATAAAATCAAAAGCAGAAAAAGTTAAAGAATGTACATTACTAGGTAATGAGATAGCAAAACTATCTGAAGATATAAAAGTATCCATCAAAAATGATCAAGATAATACAGGTTCAATGGTTTTTAAATTAAATGGAAATCTAATCAATACATTATTGATAGTATCTATTCTTATTATTATCTGCGTAGTAATTTTTGCAATAGCAATACCAATGAATATTTCATCATCTATAAAAAGATTAAATGAAGGGATATTACACCTTTTAAATAGTAAAGATGTAAGTTCAAGAGTAGAAGTTAAATCAAAAGATGAATTGGGTGTTGTATCTATTAACTTTAATAAATACCTTCAAAGTATAGAAGATGGTTTAAAACAAGATGCCTTATTAATTGAAGATGTAAAAAGAGTTGTAAATAGAGTCAAAGATGGGATTTTATCTGAAAAAATAGAACTTAATACAACTAATGAATCTTTAGCAGAATTAAAAAACATATTTAATCAAATGCTAGAACTTTTAAGTAGTAGAATCGCTTCTAATATTAATGATATAAAAGAGGGATTAAAAAAGTTTCAAGAACTTGACTTTACACATAGGCTTCCTAATACAGGAGGAGATACTTTAAATGGTTTAAATTCACTTGCTGAAATAATCAATGAAATGCTTATTGAAAATAGAGTTACTGGTTTAACACTGCAAGATAGTGCAAATGTATTATTAGAAAATGTTGAAGTTTTAACAAACTCATCCAACGATACAGCAGCTTCTTTAGAAGAAACTGCCGCTGCGTTAGAACAAATCACAAGTAATATTACACATAATACTCAAAATGTCGTCAGAATGTCAAAATATGCGACTGAACTAAATAATTCAGCAAATGATGGAGAAAAACTTGCACAAGAAACTACATCTTCAATGGATGAAATTGATCAACAAGTAAATGCTATCAATGAGGCAATTACAATTATTGATCAAATTGCTTTCCAAACAAATATTTTAAGTTTAAATGCAGCAGTTGAAGCAGCAACAGCAGGTGAAGCAGGGAAAGGATTTGCAGTAGTTGCACAAGAAGTTAGAAACTTAGCAAGTAGAAGTGCAGAAGCAGCAAATGAGATAAAAAGTTTAGTTGAACATGCAACAATAAAAGCAAATGATGGTAAAAAAATTGCTGATAGAATGATTGATGGATATACTAATCTAAATGAAAACATCTTTAAAACAATTGATATAATAAAAGATATTGAAATGTCTTCAAAAGAGCAACAAAGTGGAATTGAACAAATCAATGATGCAGTAACCCAACTAGATAGGCAAACCCAAGAAAATGCAAGTGTAGCAGCACATACCAGAGAAGTTGCTATTCAAACACAACAAATTGCTTTATCGGTTGTTAAAAGTACTGATGAAAAAAAATTCATTGGAAAAGAAAATGTAAAATCTAAAAAAATAGATAATAAAAACTCCAATGAAGATACTAAAAAAAGTATAAATGAAAAAAAGAATCATAAAGAGCAAAATAATATAAGTCCTTCAAAAGATGATAATATTGATGAATGGGAAAGTTTTTAATCTAATTTTGCATCTTTTTGTTAAAAGTGAAGTTGAACTTTAAAATCATTTTGCCAAAGATTGTTAATACTACAGTATTTAAAGACAAAATTAAAGATAGAAAAAATATTAAAGAAAGATTAGTTTATTTTTACAAAACCCTTAGATTTATATGATATGAGTAAAAACTCATAAGAGTAGGAAAATGGTTATTATCATTTATAGACCCTGTAAAATAAACTGTGTAAATCCACCAGTTTCTATTTAATCACTTTGTATATTTTTCCATAATTTCACTGAAAAATATGCAAAGTTGAGGATAAATTTCACTCCAATTCCTCATCCTAATTTTTTCCCTTTTTATTTGAACCTCCTGTGTTGATAGATATAACATTTTAAAGGCTGATTATCATATTATTTAGATAATTTATCTTGTAACTGTTGCATTTTTTCATGTTCTCCCATCCAGTCATAAAGTGTTACAAGTTTTTTAATGGTGTTTAGTGTATCAGGATGTCCTTTTGGTAAGTTGCGTTCTTGAATTTGAAGAACTTCCTTATACAGTTTCACGGCTTTTTCTTTTTTACCCATCTCATTATAAGTCAATGCAAGATTATAGAGAGTTATAGCCGTATGCGTATTCTTTCTACCATACACTAGTGTTTCAATCTCAATTGCGTGGTTAAAATATTCTATAGCTTTTTCATATTCTTCTTGATATCTATAAATCTCAGCAATATTGTTTAATGTCACTGCAATTGCTGAATGATTTTTCCCTAAAATGTTTTCTTTAATTTTCAGTGAATTCTGATAATTTTTTATTGCACCATCATTATCATCAAGTTGATATAATGCAGCACCGATATTATTATAATCTGTTCCTATATCTGGATGTATTGCATCTAAAAATTTTTGATCAATAGACAGAGCTTCTTTAAATAATTCAAGCGCCTTTTTATAGTTTTCCATTTCAAAAAGCACTTGACCATAAAGTCTTAATGTATTACCCAGATTTACCAGATTCTCTTTGGGTAATTTTTTATGAAATATAACAGCATTCTCAGCTGCTTTTTTTGCTTCTTCATAATTCCCAAGTCTTTTATGCAATCCTGCAATATGGCTCCAGACATTGCCCATATCGAAATCACTTGTTTTATTATTTTGATAGATAAAAAGTGCTTTTTTGTAATACTTCAATGCCTCTTTATATTTATCTATAGATTTTTGTGAGTTTCCCATACTTAAACAGTTTGTTGCCAAATCAGGATGATTTGAAACAAGAATATTTTTTCTAATTTCATAGGCTTTCAAAGCTGTTGCAAAAGCTTTTTTATAAGCATTATCTGTATTATAATAAATAGCCAGATTTGAAAGATATGTAGCGTAAGTTAGTTTGTCGAAAGATGGTATATCTTCTGCTTTTTTAACAGCTTCTTCTTCCAAAGCAACTGCTTGGGCATAATGCCCTTCATCATACATTTTTACTGCCTGAATATTTAAAAACATGGTTTCATCCACACAGTAAGCAAAGCCAAGGATAATTGCTACAACAATAATCCAAATTATTTTTTTATTCATTGTTTTTCCTTTATATTTTGATGTTAGTTTTTTTATTGTTTTATCTTTTACTGCTTCTGCTAAGTCTTTTGCATCTATTTGTCCATTGATATCTTTATCTATTATTTTAAACAACTCTTTATACAAAGAGTTATTTTTAATTTTTGTTCTTTTAACTCTTCTTGTTCTGGTAAAAGATATTTATCTATATTACTAAATATTGATATATCATCATCGCTATATAAAAGATATTTTTCAACAGTATCTATTTTCAATACTTTTACTCTTGTATATGTACCTACTTTTTGTTGTGTTGTAAGGTCTACTTCTAATGTTGTATTTTTTACAGTGGTTTCATTATTGTATTTTGAACTATCATTACTAAAACCTTCTCTAATATTTGAATTATTATCTAACTTACATTCACATATTTTTGCATACAAGTTTTTTTCATTTTCTATAATCACTTTTATAGGTTTTGGTTTATTTTCTGATGTATCTGATTCATAGGTTGATTTAGCACTATCTGAGAAGCTTTTTACATCATCTTTTATAAATACTTCTAGATGTAGAAGTTCTCTATTTATTTGTTTACTTCTATTATATTCTCCTACTAAGCCTATTACTTCTGGGGTTGGAAAATAAAATTTTAAAAGTGCAGACATAGAATTTTTATTTTATTCTACTGCACTTTTAGGTATCCAAGCTTTTATATCTTTTTTACCTTTATATAAAATATATAACCAATCATCTTTTTCTTCTAATATTTCTACTTTATCACCTTTTATTAGGTACATTTTTGTTTTTTCTGGTGGGGTTTTGTAGAGGGGTTGTTTTAGTATTTGGATAGTAAGCATTTTTATTGTATCACTTTGAATATTCCAACTTTCTTCTTGTGGTATCCATTTATCTCCTACTAAAACTTCTATATTAGCTTCTTCTGTAGCTTTTTTATCACAAGTACCAGTTTTATATAAACGCTCTAGGATTTTTTTTTCATTGTAATAAGGATTAAAATGTTTTTGATTATATGGAATGTAAGTTCCAAAAATATCATTATTAAAAATAGTTGATGAATTTATACCATTTAAATAATTATCCCATTTTGGATTTTCATAGTCAATTTTGGTTACATGATTTTCATAATTTATACTTTTTTGTTTTCTATATATATTTGAATAACTTATAGACAAAGTAGAAAGTAATTGATTATCTTTATTATAACAAACCACTCCAAAACTATGAATATCATAAGTAGATATTCCAGATTCATATCCATCTTGTTGATATATTATTTTATCATCAAATTTTACAATAGGACTTATAAAATAACCATCCTCATCATGAGTTTTATTGAAATACATTGTTACTTTTCCATCTTTAGTTTTAAAATATAATTTTGGAATCTCTTCTTTACTATTATCTACCATCTTATATTGACTAGCTATTTCTTGAAACTCTTCGGGACTAACAGCTAACAAAATAGAACTACTTATTAAAAGTAACAAACATATTTTAAATATCCTCATTTTAGTTTTCTCCTATAATCCTAAGTGATTTTTAATTGCATTAAATTTAGTTATTCTATCGGCATGACCTTTTGATTGTTTGATATATCCATATGTTGTATTAAAATAAATGTACCCATTAGTTAGATTTATTTTTCTTTTCCAACCATTCACCGAAGCACCGACAGCATTAACAATACCCTCATCTGTTCCTAGATCTGCAAGAGTATTAATATTTTTATATGTAGTGGTTTTCCCCTGCGTTGTCCAATACCAACAAGCAGATTCGACTGCATACGCTATCTTAGTTTTAACCAAATCAGGATTATTCACAAAATCTTGTATATCATCTGGATTTTTTGTATTATGAGATGATTTATAATTTGTATAATTTGTTCTTCCTGTAAGTTGAATAAGCCCTCTTCCTCTAAAGTTATATCCATCATCTGTTCCTGCAACATTTCCATTTCTTGTACCATATACCGAATTAAATAAATCTGGTTGTTTTAAATATGCACCTTCAACAGCTATAGCATTAATTGCCGTTGCTCTTGAAGGCCATATTCCAAGGGCATTACTTAAAGTAAAGTTTGTCCCTTCTCCAAAACTTGTAAACGATGTACTCTCATGTGCACATTGTGAAAGAAAATGTGCAACTCTTAGGCAAGTATTTATCTCATATTGAGGACAATATTTATTTAATGCATCTATTAATTCTTGATTATTACTCGCACTTGTACATCCCATTGCAGCCAACATTTCTTTAGTTATTAAACACCCACTTTTTCCAAACTCCCCAACCAAACCAATAGGATTAATATGGAAAACCTTATCAGAATCAGGAAATCCATCTATAGAACTACATTCATCAAAAAAGTTTAAATTATTTATTCTTTTTTCTTCATTTTCTAAATGATCTTTTATTTTAACATAATTCTTTATATTATCTTTATACTCTTCTAGTATCTGTTTTATATTATTCGGTACATTTATTGTTTTATCCCATTCTGAGGAGTAATTTACTATATATTTAGATGTAGTTTTTTTTATTGCTTCATTTTTTGAAGCATCTTCTAATTCTTGTGTAGCACTATCTGAGAAGCTTTTTACATCATCTTTTGTAAATACTTCTAGATGTAGAAGTTTTCTATTTATTTGTTTACTTCTATTATATTCTCCTACTAAGCCTATTACTTCTGGGGTTGGAAAATAAAATTTTAAAAGTGCAGACATAGAATTTTTATTTTATTCTACTGCACTTTTAGGAATCCAAGCTTTTATATCTTTTTTACCTTTATATAAAATATATAACCAATCATCTTTTTCTTCTAGTATTTCTACTTTATCACCTTTTATTAGGTACATTTTTGTTTTTATTGGTGGGGTTTTGTAGAGGGGTTGTTTTTCAGAAAGAATGTTTTTTTTGTTAGTATCATTTTTTATAAAATTTTTATAATTTTCATTTAAATATTTATCTGAAAACTTTTCATTTTTATAATCTTTTAGTGTTGGAATATCTTTTTTTGGTTTAAAAATATAACTATTTTTAATAGTATCATTATCTATATTAATGTATTGTTTTCTAATACTTAATAATTTACTATTTATATTTTCAAAGTTTTCGAAACTATAAAACTCTCTATATAAACCATTATCTACATTAGGCATTGAACAAACAATAAACATTCTTTCTTCTTCTTTTTTAATCATAACATTTGAATACTTAGAATGATTACAGAAATAAATCTTTTCATCAAATATTTTTTTATAACTCTCTTTTCTTTCTTTTCCAAAAACAATTATTCTATTTTTATCATATAATAAATCAATAATAATTCTTTGCATAGAGTTATCTTTTATAATTTGATATTTTAAACTTTTATCATTGAGATAACTGTTTAATTCTTCATTTCCAAAAATAAAACTCACTATAAAAAGTATATAGATTATATATTTCATTTAAAACCCTTATTTTTTTAAAATATTTTGAATTAAATCAAAATGTTCTTTTCTATCTTCTTTTGAATCAGTACCTGAATTTACTACGTTTGTGATATTATTCACATTCTCTCTATGCCATCCTGCATTATCTGCCTTTGAATTCAAATTATTCATTGTCCAATATGCCATAGAAGAAACCATAGCTCCTTCAATTGTTAAAATAGATTCAGGATCTGTAATTATATTCACTGTAGAATTTGGAACTTTAGATTGTATTTCATTATTAGCATTTTCATAATTTGTTCTACCCGTAAGTTGAATAAAACCTTTTCCTCTAAAATTCCAACCATCTTCACTCTCTATACTCCCATTACCTAAGTCAGTTCTATTTCCATATGCACGATTTGCTATTGCTCTTTGATTAGCAGGGTGTCCATTCCCTCTTCCATACAATTCTGCTTCACTATGATTATTTCTAAAATATCTAAAATCACCATATTTTAAAGCATTAATAGAATAGTTTAAATTTTCTGTTTGATAATTAATACTTTCCCCAACTTCTTCCTTAACCTGGGCAAAAAAGTGTGCAATTCTAAGTGGAGTATTAATCTCAAAAGCCTGACAATATTTATTAAATACTTCAAGAACTTCTTTTCTTTTTTCTTCCGATGCACTTGGAAAAATTTGAGCAAACTTATCCATTGTTAAGCAACCACAACGACTTCCAAACTCCCCAACCAAACCAATAGGATTAAAATGAAATACTTTATCACTAGCTGGAAAATCAGTAATACCTTTACACTCTTCAAATAAAACTAATTTATCAACTCTTTTTTCCTCATTTTCTAAATGATCTTTTATTTTATCATAATTCTTTATATTATCTTTATGCTCTTCTAGTATCTGTTTTATATTATTCGGTACATTTATTGTTTTATCCCATTCTGAGGAGTAATTTACTATATATTTAGATGTAGTTTTTTTTATTCCTTCTTTTTTTGAAGCATCTTCTAATTCTTGTGCTTCTAGTTGACTATTATTGTTTGTATCTATTAATTCAAACAGTTTTTTATATATACTATTTATTTCAAGTTTTTCTGTTAGATATTCTTCTTGTTCTGGAAGAAGATATTTATAAAGATTTTCAAATATTGATATATCATCACTACTATTCTCATCTATTATTGTTGCCCATTCAAATGTTATTGGGTTTGTACCTTTTGAGTCTTTCTTTTTATATTCCTCTTTTGCTTTATCTACAAATGTTTTTATATCATCTGCTGTACTTATTTGATCAGATGTAAGATTTGGAAGAGTTGACATCTATTTTATTTTTGTACACATTTATAATTTTTAAGGTTAAGATTTGGAAAATCAAACACCATTTTTTCTTTCCCAAGCTTTATAATGTATTGGTCATCCTCTTTATACCATGAACCTTTTTGTTTTTTACTATCCATTACATCGCAACTTTTACCCATATAGATTTTATAACCTTCTCTATCTGTTAATACTGCTCCGTGTTTGTTTTCTTGGATGAAATAATTAATCTCATCAAATCTTGCAGTATAAATCATTTTATATGGAGATTCCCCTCCTAACATATCTGTTGTCCATTTTTTTAGATCAAAACACAAATGATTAGCATTGATTGGTTTAGATTTATATTCTTTATCAAAGAAAGACATAGTATTTTTTTTGACTTTGTCATAGTCGTATTGCATATTAAGATTTCTTACCCAAAAAGCAGTATCTACACCAGTATAATCATTAAACATTAGCAAATAATCTGGATGGCTACATACAAATTTTTCTAAAGGGGTAACTTGTGTATCACATTCAATATAATTTCCCTCTCCAAACATTTCTTTATAACTTTCTATATCCTTTTTAAGATGTGCTTTTTCATAGGAAGTTAAACATTCAGCATGTAATATATTTAGTGTAGCAAATACTAATATCAACATTTTCAACTTCATTATTTGTCCTTTAAACTTTCTAAACCATTTCTTAGGACAGTTTTATATCCGCCAGCTTGATCCAACATTTTTTTTGTTTCTTCCAAAGCTTTAATAGTTTCCGTTGCAGTATAATGGGCATTATTTGCTCCATCACCATCATAGTAACTTTTTTTGGTACCATCTGATACTGTTCCATTTTTCAACTTTTCCCCTTTAGGAACTCCTGCCGATGCCCATTCTCTTGAAACAGCATAAGCAGCTTTTTCAACAGATAGTTTATCTTTAAAATATTTTCCTATTTCACCATTTTGCTTACTTTCCCAAAAGTACAATGGCATTAAATCTTGAAACTCTTTATTAAACAACTGTGTAGATTCATTTATCTTCTTCTTAGTTTTTAGCCAAGATAAAAAGCTATTTAATGTATTAGTAATCATTTGAAATAATCCAACAGCAAACAAATGTTTTTTCTCTGTTCCAATATAAGTTGTTTGTGCAGTTTTGATCTCTTGAATAGTCATTGTTTCAATTTTATATGTCCCTTCTGCTTTAAAATGACTTTCATAGACTTTAAAGTTTTGCATATTGATAATGCCTCCTTTCCAGCCTGTTATATTGTAAGCACTATAAGAACCTTTAGACTCTTTTGAAGTAATAAGTTTGACTATCGGTGTTTTTGCCCAGTCGAATGTGCTAGTATTTCCAAACACCCCAACCAATCCAATAGGATTAATGTGAAATACTTTATCAGTAGTAGGGAACCCATCTATAGAACTACATTCATTAAAAAAGTTTAATTTATCAACTCTTTTTTCTTCATTTTCTAAATGTTGTTTTATTTTATCATAATTCTTTATATTATCTTTATACTCTTCTAATATTGTTTTTATATTATTTGATAAGTTTATTGTTTTATCCCATTCTGAGGAGTGTTTTACTATATATTTTGAAGTTAATTGTTTTATTGCTTTTTCTTTTGAGGCATCTTCTAGCTCTTGTGCTTCTATTTGTCCATTTGTATCTTTATCTATTGATTTAAATAATTCTTTATATAATGAATTTATTTTTAATTCATCTTCTACAAATTCTGGAAGAAGATATTTTTTTATATTTTCAAATATTGATATATCATCACTACTATTCTCATCTATTATTGTTGCCCATTCAAATGTTATTGGGTGTCTTTCTATACAATCACTATATTTGACATATTTATTTGAATCATTGCTATATAAAAGATATTTTTCATTTGCACTATCTTTTTCTATTTTAATATCCTTTGAAACTATCTCTTTTTTTATACTTTTTTCACTTATTATTTTAAATACATCTTTTTTATCAGTTAATACATTTGTTATTACTGTGTAATTATCACTACTTACATCCGCAGTATCTATTTTCAATACTTTTACTCTTGTATATGTACCTACTTTTTGTTGGGTTGTAAGGTCTACTTCTAATGTTGTATTTTTTACAGTGGTTTCATTATTGTATTTTGAACTATCATTACTAAAACCTTCTCTAATATTTGAATTATTATCTAACTTACATTCACATATTTTTGCATACAAGTTTTTTTCATTTTCTATAATCACTTTTATAGGTTTTGGTTTATCTTCTGATGTATCTGATTCATAGCTTGATTTAGCACTATCTGAGAAGCTTTTTACATCATCTTTTATAAATACTTCTAGATGTAGAAGTTCTCTATTTATTTGTTTACTTCTATTATATTCTCCTACTAAGCCTATTACTTCTGGGGTTGGAAAATAAAATTTTAAAAGTGCAGACATAGAATTTTTATTTTATTCTACTGCACTTTTAGGTATCCAAGCTTTTATATCTTTTTTACCTTTATATAAAATATATAACCAATCATCTTTTTCTTCTAATATTTCTACTTTATCACCTTTTATTAGGTACATTTTTGTTTTTTCTGGTGGGGTTTTGTAGAGGGGTTGTTTTAGTATTTGGATAGTAAGCATTTTTATTGTATCACTTTGAATATTCCAACTTTCTTCTTGTGGTATCCATTTATCTCCTACTAAAACTTCTATATTAGCTTCTTCTGTAGCTTTTTTATCACAAGTACCAGTTTTATATAAACGCTCTAGGATTTTTTTTTCATTGTAATAAGGATTAAAATGTTTTTGATTATATGGAATGTAAGTTCCAAAAATATCATTATTAAAAATAGTTGATGAATTTATACCATTTAAATAATTATCCCATTTTGGATTTTCATAGTCAATTTTGGTTACATGATTTTCATAATTTATACTTTTTTGTTTTCTATATATATTTGAATAACTTATAGACAAAGTAGAAAGTAATTGATTATCTTTATTATAACAAACCACTCCAAAACTATGAATATCATAAGTAGATATTCCAGATTCATATCCATCTTGTTGATATATTATTTTATCATCAAATTTTACAATAGGACTTATAAAATAACCATCCTCATCATGAGTTTTATTGAAATACATTGTTACTTTTCCATCTTTAGTTTTAAAATATAATTTTGGAATCTCTTCTTTACTATTATCTACCATCTTATATTGACTAGCTATTTCTTGAAACTCTTCGGGACTAACAGCTAACAAAATAGAACTACTTATTAAAAGTAACAAACATATTTTAAATATCCTCATTTTAGTTTTCTCCTATAATCCTAAGTGATTTTTAATTGCATTAAATTTAGTTATTCTATCGGCATGACCTTTTGATTGTTTGATATATCCATATGTTGTATTAAAATAAATGTACCCATTAGTTAGATTTATTTTTCTTTTCCAACCATTCACCGAAGCACCGACAGCATTAACAATACCCTCATCTGTTCCTAGATCTGCAAGAGTATTAATATTTTTATATGTAGTGGTTTTCCCCTGCGTTGTCCAATACCAACAAGCAGATTCGACTGCATACGCTATCTTAGTTTTAACCAAATCAGGATTATTCACAAAATCTTGTATATCATCTGGATTTTTTGTATTATGAGATGATTTATAATTTGTATAATTTGTTCTTCCTGTAAGTTGAATAAGCCCTCTTCCTCTAAAGTTATATCCATCATCTGTTCCTGCAACATTTCCATTTCTTGTACCATATACCGAATTAAATAAATCTGGTTGTTTTAAATATGCACCTTCAACAGCTATAGCATTAATTGCCGTTGCTCTTGAAGGCCATATTCCAAGGGCATTACTTAAAGTAAAGTTTGTCCCTTCTCCAAAACTTGTAAACGATGTACTCTCATGTGCACATTGTGAAAGAAAATGTGCAACTCTTAGGCAAGTATTTATCTCATATTGAGGACAATATTTATTTAATGCATCTATTAATTCTTGATTATTACTCGCACTTGTACATCCCATTGCAGCCAACATTTCTTTAGTTATTAAACACCCACTTTTTCCAAACTCCCCAACCAAACCAATAGGATTAATATGGAAAACCTTATCAGAATCAGGAAATCCATCTATAGAACTACATTCATCAAAAAAGTTTAAATTATTTATTCTTTTTTCTTCATTTTCTAAATGATCTTTTATTTTAACATAATTCTTTATATTATCTTTATACTCTTCTAGTATCTGTTTTATATTATTCGGTACATTTATTGTTTTATCCCATTCTGAGGAGTAATTTACTATATATTTAGATGTAGTTTTTTTTATTGCTTCATTTTTTGAAGCATCTTCTAATTCTTGTGTAGCACTATCTGAGAAGCTTTTTACATCATCTTTTGTAAATACTTCTAGATGTAGAAGTTTTCTATTTATTTGTTTACTTCTATTATATTCTCCTACTAAGCCTATTACTTCTGGGGTTGGAAAATAAAATTTTAAAAGTGCAGACATAGAATTTTTATTTTATTCTACTGCACTTTTAGGAATCCAAGCTTTTATATCTTTTTTACCTTTATATAAAATATATAACCAATCATCTTTTTCTTCTAGTATTTCTACTTTATCACCTTTTATTAGGTACATTTTTGTTTTTATTGGTGGGGTTTTGTAGAGGGGTTGTTTTTCAGAAAGAATGTTTTTTTTGTTAGTATCATTTTTTATAAAATTTTTATAATTTTCATTTAAATATTTATCTGAAAACTTTTCATTTTTATAATCTTTTAGTGTTGGAATATCTTTTTTTGGTTTAAAAATATAACTATTTTTAATAGTATCATTATCTATATTAATGTATTGTTTTCTAATACTTAATAATTTACTATTTATATTTTCAAAGTTTTCGAAACTATAAAACTCTCTATATAAACCATTATCTACATTAGGCATTGAACAAACAATAAACATTCTTTCTTCTTCTTTTTTAATCATAACATTTGAATACTTAGAATGATTACAGAAATAAATCTTTTCATCAAATATTTTTTTATAACTCTCTTTTCTTTCTTTTCCAAAAACAATTATTCTATTTTTATCATATAATAAATCAATAATAATTCTTTGCATAGAGTTATCTTTTATAATTTGATATTTTAAACTTTTATCATTGAGATAACTGTTTAATTCTTCATTTCCAAAAATAAAACTCACTATAAAAAGTATATAGATTATATATTTCATTTAAAACCCTTATTTTTTTAAAATATTTTGAATTAAATCAAAATGTTCTTTTCTATCTTCTTTTGAATCAGTACCTGAATTTACTACGTTTGTGATATTATTCACATTCTCTCTATGCCATCCTGCATTATCTGCCTTTGAATTCAAATTATTCATTGTCCAATATGCCATAGAAGAAACCATAGCTCCTTCAATTGTTAAAATAGATTCAGGATCTGTAATTATATTCACTGTAGAATTTGGAACTTTAGATTGTATTTCATTATTAGCATTTTCATAATTTGTTCTACCCGTAAGTTGAATAAAACCTTTTCCTCTAAAATTCCAACCATCTTCACTCTCTATACTCCCATTACCTAAGTCAGTTCTATTTCCATATGCACGATTTGCTATTGCTCTTTGATTAGCAGGGTGTCCATTCCCTCTTCCATACAATTCTGCTTCACTATGATTATTTCTAAAATATCTAAAATCACCATATTTTAAAGCATTAATAGAATAGTTTAAATTTTCTGTTTGATAATTAATACTTTCCCCAACTTCTTCCTTAACCTGGGCAAAAAAGTGTGCAATTCTAAGTGGAGTATTAATCTCAAAAGCCTGACAATATTTATTAAATACTTCAAGAACTTCTTTTCTTTTTTCTTCCGATGCACTTGGAAAAATTTGAGCAAACTTATCCATTGTTAAGCAACCACAACGACTTCCAAACTCCCCAACCAAACCAATAGGATTAAAATGAAATACTTTATCACTAGCTGGAAAATCAGTAATACCTTTACACTCTTCAAATAAAACTAATTTATCAACTCTTTTTTCCTCATTTTCTAAATGATCTTTTATTTTATCATAATTCTTTATATTATCTTTATGCTCTTCTAGTATCTGTTTTATATTATTCGGTACATTTATTGTTTTATCCCATTCTGAGGAGTAATTTACTATATATTTAGATGTAGTTTTTTTTATT
>JBNKRE010000011.1:0-117369 GCA_050296315.1 Halarcobacter sp. | reverse complement strand
TCCATACCACGGATTTTATCACCTGCTTGAAGTCATGCTGCGTATACTGCACCATTTGCTTGTGATCCTGCGTGAGGTTGTACATTTGCGTAATTACAGTTAAATATTTTACAAGCTCTATCTATAGCTAATTGTTCTGCTTTATCTGCAAATTCACATCCACCGTAATATCTTTTTGCTGGGTATCCTTCTGCGTATTTATTTGTAAATACTGAACCCATCGCTTGCATTACTGCTGGGCTTGTAAAGTTCTCACTTGCTATCATCTCTAGGTGGTCTGTTTGTCTCTCTAATTCACCCTCTATTATATCAAACAGTTCTTTATCTGCTGTTTCTAAACTTTGTTCTGTTATAAAGCTCATATTAAATAAATCCTTTTATAAATTTTTATTTTTTAGTTTTCATCATCAGCATGCAAATCTATCTCTTTTGCAATAGGTTTCATTGCAGGGAAAAGAAGTACATCTCTGATACTATGTTGGTTTGTTAACATCATAACTAATCTATCTATACCAATACCTTGTCCAGCTGTTGGAGCCATTCCATAAGATAATGCATTTACAAAATCTTCATCCATCTCATGTGCTTCATCATCTCCTGCATCTTTTGCAGCAATCTGACCTTCAAATCTTTCAAGTTGATCAAGAGGATCATTTAACTCACTAAAGGCATTTGCAATCTCTTTCCCTGCTATAAATAATTCAAATCTATCAGTTAAATGAGGTTTTTCATCACTTCTTCTTGCAAGTGGAGATATCTCTACAGGATATTCTGTAATAAATGTTGGGTTAATAAGTTTTTCTTCAACATATTCATCAAAAAGCTCACCTTGAAGTTGACCAAGGTTCATATTTTCGTTTACTTCAAGATTGTTCTCTTTCATAAATGCTATAATTTTATCTTTATCTTCTGTAATATCAGCTGGAACTCCACCAATAGTTGTAAGTGATTCAATTAAAGGTATCTCAGAAAATTTTGTAAAATCTATCTCTAAATCACCATATGGAAGTTTTGTAGGTAAATCTAAATGCTCAAATAAAAAGTCAAAATACTCTTTAGTAAGTTCTATTAAATCTTTATATGTTTTATATGCCCAATAAAATTCGATAGATGTAAATTCTGGATTATGAGTTGCATCCATACCTTCATTTCTGAAGTTTCTATTTATCTCAAATACTGCTTCAAATCCACCAACTATTAGTCTTTTTAGGTAAAGTTCTGGGGCAATTCTTAAAAATCTATCAACTCCTAATGCATTGTGATGTGTAGTAAATGGTTTTGCATTTGCTCCACCTGCAATTGGGTGCATCATTGGAGTTTCAACCTCTAAGAAACCTTTATTTTCAAAGAATCTTCTAGTAAGGCTAATAACTCTACTTCTAATATGAAAAGTTTTTCTTACCTGTGAATTCATAATTAAGTCTAAATATCTTTGTCTATATCTTAACTCTTTATCTTGAATACCATGATATTTTTCTGGAAGTGGAGATATAGATTTTGTTAAAATTTTTAAACTATCTACATGTAAAGATAGTTCACCTTTGTTTGTAACAAAAGGATATCCACCAACTTCAATAATATCACCAACTTCAACATTTTTTTTGAAAATATCATTGTAAAAACCTTCTGGAAGGTTATCTCTTGCTACATAAATTTGTAAAATACCACTTTCATCTTCAATTTTTAAAAAAGATGCTTTACCCATAAGTCTGAAAAACTTAATTCTACCTGCTACAACATACTCTCTTTTTTCGTCCCTTTTATCCTCTTTTTGAAATAAATCACTATTTACATTCAAATATTTTGAAATAGTTGTATTTCTTGAACTTTCATTTGAATAAGGGTTGATACCATTTTGTCTTAAAACATTTGCTTTTTCAATTCTTTGTTGTATATATTTATTTTCAAACAATATTAATTTCCTTTTTCTTCCAGTGTTTGGTTTTCTTTATTATTTATTGTGTTATCTATAGTGTTATTTGAACTTTCTTTTAACTCTTCTGAAGCTTTATCAACAGTATTATTAATAGTTTTTTTAACAGAATCAACTACTTGTGTACCAGATTTTACTGTTGTTTCTTTTACTTCATCAATAGTTTTTTTGAATTCATCCATTAAAGATTCATTTTTATTTAAATCTTCATCTTCCACATCAATATTATCTTCTGGTTTGACTGTTGTTTTTTCTTGTTTTGGCATAAAATCTTTTGTTTCTAATTTCATAATAAATCCACCAGCTTCATTTAATACTGGAAAAACTATAGAGTTAGAAATCTTTTCGTTAAATAAGTTTTTGAACGAATTAAATTGATATAAGATGTGTGCAATTATCGATAAAATAAGAAATATTTTAGCACATCCAAATAAAAATCCTAAAACTCTATCAAAAATACCAAGACCACTTATTGAGAAAATTTTACTTATAATAATCCCAAGCAAATAAATAATTGCCCAAATAGCAATTAAACTGACTATAAAACCTATTAATTGAATCGTTGCTTTATTTTCCAGTGCCAATGCAGGAGCTATTATACTCCCTACATTTAAAGCTACTCTTGAAGCAATAAAAATCCCCCCAACAATAGACAGTAAACCAAAAACCTCTTTTATAAATCCTCTTAATAAGCCTTTTAGACCAAGTAGAAGAGTAATACTTATGATTACAATATCAAAAATAGCAATATTTTGCATGTAAACCCTTTATATAAACTGGCGCAATTATATCGAAGGTTTTCAAAATAAAAGTTTAATAATCTTTTATTGATTGAAATTGATTAGTATTTCAAAGCCTTTGTAATTGTTATTTTCAAAAGTGAAAGTGGTATTTTGAGCTTGCATAGTACTATTTTGATGTTTTATTAGTATCTCTCTAGTCATATATAAACTTAAGCCTGTACCTTGACTTTGGTGCTTAGTAGTAAAGTATGGCTCAAAAATTTTATTTATAATTTTATCATCTATTCCATTGGCATTATCTTTTATTGATAACTGTTTGTTATTTAATGTAATTATTATTAACCTTCTATGTGTAATATTATTAGTTAAAAAAGCATCAATTGAATTATTTATAATATTTAAAATTGCTTGTTGAAATTCATTTTTATATCCGTATAAAGAGAATCCTTCATCTACATCTAAAATTACTTCAATATTATTCAATTTAAAGTGTTCTTTTAAAAGAGTTAAATTACTTTTTATTGTATCAATTAATAAAAAGTTTTGTTTTTCACTATCTCTTTTAAAGAAATTTTTAAAATCATCTATTGTTTTAGAAAGATAGATTGAACTGTTTATAATATGTTCACATGAAGAATCTAGCTCTTTTTTATCAAGTTTATTAAGTTCATAATGAAGTTGTAAAGAGCTTGCAGCTGTAGTAATACAACTTAAAGGTTGTCTCCATTGATGAGCAATATTTGACAACATTTCACCAATTGCTGCCATTTTGTTTTGTTGGAAAATTATACTATCCTTCTCTTTACTTTTGATAATTTCTACTTGAATTTTTTCTTCTAAAGATTCATTTAATTCTTTTAATTCTTTAGTTTTATCTTCTACAAGATGTTCTAAGTTTTCATTTAAGTTTTTTAACATCTTTTGTTGTTCTATTTCATATGTAATATCAGTCAGAGTTACTACAATATATGGAGTTGTTTCATTTTCAAATTGTGTTAGATTTACATTGAGTTTAAAATGGTGTATTTCATTGTTTTTCTCTATGGCTGCTTTAAAATTTTTATTAGTGTTATCAAGTATAAATTCTGCCCAGTTTTTACCATCTTTATAATCTTTGTCTACTACATAACTGTCATCATTCATATCAATAAATGTTTCACATATACATTTATATTTTTTCTTAAATTCTTTAATATTTTTATATTCATCAAAAAATTTAAAAAGTGCTTTATTTGAATTTTTTAAAATTTCACCATCTGTGATTATTATTATATTTTCTTGCGAATCTAAAATTGTTTGATTTTTTTTCTTTTGAATTCTTGTGATTTTTATATTTCTTCGTAATTTTTTATTTAGTTTATTTATTTTTGTAGAATATAAAGAGTAATTGATTATTCCTATAATAAAACCAAATAAGATAATTGTTAATGTTAGATAAATAATTGAAGCCTTTTTAAAAGATTTAATATTTGATATATCAATATCTTTTAAATCAATTGCAGTAACAATAGCTCCTATATTTTCATACTTATTATCTAATGGATAAATATTTATTAATCTATTTTGTAAAATAAAATAATCTTTTGGTGAAATAATTTTTTCTATATTATTTTTTATTATATCAATCAAATACTCTTTTGCATCTAAATTAGCAATGTAATATTCACCGATAAATTTTTGAGAAAAAGGGTAAATAATATCTTTTTTATATTTTTTATCTGCAAGGAAAATATTATCTATACCATCCTCTTCTAATATTTTTGAAATCGAATTAAAATGAGAGATTATTTCAAAAACACCTATAAATTTATCATCATGGAAAATTGGGATTATTGATTTAAAAGTCATATCATATCGCCCTACACTAATAGTAGATTGTATTTGTTTGTTTTTTAATACTTCTCTTAAATCTTTTCTAAAAGTTAATGAATCGTTTTTATGAGAAGTCCAACTTCTATAAAAACTATTTCCATCTTTATCAATTATCTGAAACCAAATATTTTTGAAATTACTATATTTTTTTAATGTTTTAGAAAAATTAACTAAATTTAATAAAGAGCTATCGTTTTTTAACAAAGAGTTTTTAATACTATTATCTCTTGCAATTGATATTGCAAATACTAAGGTTGCATTTTGTTTATCCTCTATTAGGTGCATTATATTTTTTTTAGTATTTTGTGATACAAAAATATATTTTTGATGAAGTAGATTTTGTTCTTCATTATTTATATAATTTATTGATAAATAAAAAATACTTATAGAGATTGAAATATATAAGAAAAATAGATATAGACTTTTTCTTTTTTTTAACATTAAAATACCACCTGTAATATATATTGATTATAATTTTTTTTAATTAAAAAGCAGATAAAGAACTTGATATTTTAAACTACTTTAGAGGATTATTTTTTATTATTATGCTAATAATAGACAATTTAACAAAAAAATTTATAAATAATTATTCTTAGCAAAAAGAATTAATTTACTACTTGGGTATAAATTAATCTTTTTTGGATAAAATTCACTTTATGATAAATAGATACCCAACAAAGAAAATTTATGTAGGTAAGGTTGCTATTGGAGGTGATGCTCCAATTTCTGTGCAATCTATGACTTATAGCAAAACAAGTGATATAAAAACAACTGTTGAACAAATAAATGCATTACATTTTGCAGGTGCTGACATTGTTAGAGTTGCAGTACCTGATATCGAAGCAGCCAATTCATTAAAACAAATAAAAGAACAAACATCTTTACCTTTGGTTGCAGATATACATTTTAACCATAAGTTAGCATTAATAGCTGCAAATGTAGTTGATTGTATTAGAATAAATCCTGGAAATATTGGAAATAAACAGCGAGTAAAAGAGGTAGTAAAAGCTTGTCAAGAAAGAAATCTTCCAATAAGAATAGGAGTAAATTGTGGTTCTTTAGAATCTCAGTTTGAAGATAAATATGGTCAAACTGCAAGAGGTATGGTTGAGAGTGCAGATTATAATATAAAATATTTAGAAGATTTAGGTTTTGATGATATTAAAATATCACTTAAAGCTAGTGATGTACAAAGAACAGTTGAAGCGTATAGAATGTTAAGACCTATGAATAATTACCCATTTCATTTAGGTGTAACAGAAGCTGGAACTTTGTTTCATTCAACAATTAAATCTTCAATTGCATTAGGAAGTTTACTTTTAGATGGTATTGGAGATACACTAAGAGTTTCAATTACTGGTGAATTGGAAAAAGAGATTGAAGTTGGCAGAGCAATACTTAAAGATGCAGGACTTAGTAAAGAGGGATTAAATATTATTTCATGCCCAACTTGTGGAAGAATTGAAGCAGATTTAGTAAGTGCCGTAGCTCAGGTAGAAGAGAAAACAAAACATATAAAAACACCTTTAAATGTATCCGTTATGGGTTGTGTAGTAAATGCATTAGGTGAAGCAAAAAGTGCAGATGTAGCAATAGCCTATGGAAAAGGTACTGGACTTATTATAAAAAAAGGTGAAACAATAGCAAAACTTCCAACAGATAAACTTCTTGAAAGATTTTTACAAGAGGTTGAAGAAGAAGCTAAAAAAAATAGTTAGAAAGTTTAAAGGAGAAGAAGTGTTTAGTGTCTAGTGTATTTGAAAATGGTGTTACCATTTTTCATTTTTCACTTTTCACTTTTCATTTATAATTATGGATAGCGTTTATAGTATAAATATAGAAAGAGCAGTTTTAAGTTCTATTCTTTTCAATCCTGAAGAGTTAGAAGATGTACTGGGGGTATTAAAACCAAAAGATTTTTATCTTCCTGCACATCAAAAAATTTTTGAGGTGATGGTAAAACTTCACAATGATGATATGCCAATTGATGAAGAGTTTATTAGAAAAAGAGTAAATGAAAAAGATGTAGATGATTCAATTTTATTAGAGATACTTTCAGCAAATCCTATCACAAACACTTTAGCATATGTAAGAGAGATAAAAGATGGTTCTGTAAAAAGAGAACTTGCTACACTTGCAACAACAATCAAAAAAGTTTCTATGGAAGAGGAAGTTAGTGCAAATGATGCATTAGATGTAGTACAAGGTGAGCTATATAAAATCTCAACAGATAGTGCAACATCAGAACTAAAAGATATGGAAGTTGTGACAACTGATACTCTTTCATATATTAAAAAAATGAAAGAACTAGGTAATAAACACCTAATTGGAGAAACTACAGGGTTTTATGATTTAGATAAAAGAACCACAGGGTTCAACGAAGGGGATTTAGTAATTATTGCTGCACGTCCAGCTATGGGTAAAACAGCACTTGTTCTTAATATGTGCCTTAAAAATGTGGAAGCAGGAAAAGGTGTGATTTTTTTCTCACTGGAGATGCCTGCTGAACAATTGATGTTAAGGATGCTTGCTGCTAAAACATCAATACCTCTTCAAAATCTTAGAAAAGGTGATATGGATGATAACCAATGGTCAAATCTAACAAAAGCTTTTGATGATTTAAATACAAAAAAACTTTTTGTTGATGATGGTGGTAGTGTAAATATTAACCAACTAAGAGCAAGAGTTAGAAAACTTGCTCAAAATGATGATAATAATATTTCAATGGTAATTATAGATTATCTTCAACTGATGCAAGGAACAGGAAACAAAGATAGACACCAAGAGGTTTCAGATATCTCAAGGGGTCTTAAGATGTTGGCAAGGGAGATGAAAATCCCAATTTTAGCTTTATCTCAGTTAAATAGGGGGCTAGAAAATAGACCAGATAAAAGACCAATGCTTAGTGACTTAAGAGAGTCTGGTGCAATTGAACAAGATGCTGATATTATCATGTTTGTTTATAGAGATGATGTTTATAAAGAAAGAGATGAAGCAAGGAAAGAGAAGGAAGCAAAAGATAAGGGAGAAGAGTATAAATCAACATTCGTAAACAAACCAGTTGAAGAAGCAGAAATAATTATAGGTAAACAAAGAAATGGACCAATTGGTACTGTAAAACTTGATTTTCAAAAACAATTTACTAGATTTGTTGATAAAGAAAATTCAAATGATGCTCCAATTGAAGTTGTTTTTGAAACGGTTGCTGATACAAATAAAGAAGCAAATATTGATATACCAAATATACTATAGATTATAATTTAATAAATTATATTTAAGGATTCTGTAGTTATAATCTTTAAAATTATTAAAGGTTGTGCTATGAAAGCTGCTTTTACTCTTTTGGAATTAGTATTCTCAATAGTTGTTATAGGTATTATTGCCTCGTTTGCAATTCCTAAATATATGAATACAAGAGATTCTGCTTTGGCTTCTACAATAAAAAGAGATATTGTAGTAACAATAACTTCAATACAAAGTCACTATTTAGTAAATAGAAAAATTGATAAAATATCGGATGCCGTGACTTTAAATACTTCAAATTGGACAATAGATAATCAAAAAATCATTTTTAAAGATGAAGAAAAAGATTGTGTTACATTAGAAGTAAAAGACAAACTCATACAACTAATAGTAGCAAATGATGCTGGCTCAGTATGTAATGCTTTGATAAATTTAGATGTAAAAACACAAAACTTTGATTTAATATAAATTTGCTAGAATATAGTCAAAATAATAAAAGGCTATATTTATGCAAAAGGCTATATTTTTGGACAGAGATGGTGTTATCAATGTTGAAAAAGATTATCTTTATAAAATTGAAGATTTTGAGTTTATAGATGGTATTTTTGATACACTAAATAAGCTTTTAAATGAAGGTTTTATTTTATTTATTATAACTAACCAATCTGGAATTTCACGTGGGTTTTACACTGATGAGGATTTTAAAAGAGTAACTTCATGGATGCTAGATTTATTTTATGAAAAAAATATAAAAATATCCCAAGTTGAATATTGCCCACATGATGAAAAAACAAATTGTAATTGCAGAAAGCCTAAAACAGGTATGATTGATGCTATTTTGAAAAACTTTGAAATCGATTTAGAAAACTCATGGTTAATCGGAGATAAGTTTTCTGATATTCAATGTGCAATAAATGCCAATATAAAAAATACTATACAAGTAAAATCAGGGCATGATTTTGATGAAAAAGTTTCTAAAGCAAACTATGTTTGTCAAAGCATAAAAGATGTACCTAAAATTATAATATCATAATAATATTTTCGATAGAATGTATCCACTTTTCAAAATATGAATAGGAATTTGTATGGATTTAACTGTTGAAGATAAAAATTTAATTTATAACTCAATACGGGATGTAAAAGATTTTCCAAAAGAGGGAATAGTTTTTAAAGATATAACTACACTTCTAAATAATTCAGAAGCTTTTCAAGTCTTGATGAATCATTTAGAGGAAAAATATAAATCTTATAACTTGGATTTTATTGCTGGTATTGATTCTCGAGGTTTTATATTTGGAGCTGCATTAGCTGACAGATTGAAAGTTGGTTTTGTCCCTGTAAGAAAAAAAGGTAAATTGCCAAGTACTACAGTGTGTGAAAAATATGAGCTTGAATATGGCTATGACGAAGTAGAGATTCATCTTGATGCTTTTTTAAAAAAAGATGCAAGAGTTCTATTGATAGATGATTTGATAGCTACAGGTGGTACTGCAAATGCAGCAGCAAAACTTATAAAAAATGTAGGTGCTAATTTAGTTGAAATTTGTTTTTTAATGAACCTTACATTTTTAGATGGAGTAAAAAAAGTATCTGAACATGCACCAGTTTATGCAGTACTTGATATAGAATAATTTTAATAGGGAAAATAATGGAAGATAAAAAAGTAGACAATTCTACAAATATTGAAATTGAAGAAAATACAGATTTATACTATATTCCAAAAGCTTCAAAATATGATCCAGATGAAAATGGTCACTTTGGAGAATTTGGTGGAAGATTTGTTCCTGAAACATTGATGCCAGTTTTAAAACAACTTGAAGAAGAATATTTAAAATATAGATTTGATAAAGAGTTTTGGAAAGAGGTTTCATATCTTCTAAAAGATTATGTTGGTAGAGAGAATCCTTTATATTTCGCAAAAAACATTAGTGATGAAATTGGGGCAAAAGTATATTTAAAAAGAGAAGATTTAAACCATACCGGAGCTCATAAAGTAAATAATGTAATAGCACAAGGTCTTTTAGCAAAAAAGCTTGGCAAAACAAAAATTATAGCAGAAACAGGAGCCGGACAACATGGAGTGGCATCAGCTACTATAGCTGCTTTATTAGGACTTGAATGTACAGTTTTTATGGGTGCAAAGGATGTTGCTAGACAAGAGTTAAATGTATTCAGAATGAAATTATTAGGTGCAAAAGTTATTGCAGTTGAAAGTGGAAGTAAAACTTTAAAAGATGCAATGAATGAGGCTATTAGATACTGGGTTACAAATGCAAGAGATACTTTTTATATTATAGGAACAGTAGCAGGTCCTCACCCATACCCTATGATGGTTAGGGATTTTCAATCAGTAATTGGATGGGAAGCTAGACGACAAATATTAGAAAAAGAGGGTAGACTTCCTGATTTTGTAATTGCATGTATTGGTGGTGGTTCAAATGCTATTGGTACATTTTCCCATTTTTTAGAAGACAAAGAAGTTACTTGTATTGGTATAGAAGCTGGAGGCTTAGGTTTAGATACAAATAAACATGGATGTTCTTTAGAAAAAGGAACACCAGGTATTTTACATGGACAATGTTCATATTTATTACAAGATGAAGATGGTCAAGTATTGGAAGCTCATTCTATTAGTGCTGGATTAGATTATCCAGGAATTGGACCTGAACACTCTTTTTTAAAAGATAAAAAAATTGTTCAATATGATTCAATCACAGACAAAGAAGCATTAGATGCTTTTGTTTGGTTGTCTCAGAAAGAGGGAATTATTCCTGCATTTGAAAGTTCCCATGCAATAGCTTTTTTAAAAAAAGCTCAAGATAAATTAAAGGGAAAAATAATCATTATCAATTTATCGGGAAGAGGTGATAAAGATATGGTTCAAGCAAAAGAGCTTTTGCATTTTGATTAAGGGTAGATATGAGTGATTTTTTTAAAAAACTTCAAAACAATTCGGGGAAAATACTTTTTGTAGTAGTTGCTCTATTTGTTATATTTTTAGGTTATAGCTTATATCATGCACCAGTTTCTGGAATAGAAGAAAAATTTGTTTATTTATTAAGAGAGTATGGATATATTATTCTTTTTGCTTGGAGTATTTTAGAAGGTGAAGCAGGGCTTATTATGGCTGGACTTCTTTCTCATACGGGAGATATGAACATATATATAGCAATATTTGTTGCAGGTCTTGGTGGTTTTGCGGGAGATCAGATATATTTTTATATAGGAAGATTTAATAAATCTTATGTACACAAAAATTTTAAAGGTCAAAGAAGAAAATTTGCTCTTGCACATCTTCTTTTGATAAAATATGGTTGGCCTATAATTTTTATGCAAAGATATATGTATGGAATGAGAACAATTATTCCAATCTCTATAGGACTTACTAGATATAGTGCTAAGATGTTTGCATTTATCAATCTTATTAGTGCTTGGTGTTGGGCAGCTCTTACTATATTACCAGCTTGGTATTTTGGTCAAGAGATTTTAGTTGTATTAAAGTGGGTAAAAGAGCATTGGTATTATGCTGCTCCACTTGGATTAATTATTGGTGGAAGTATAATTTACTATTTTCATACAGTAACAAAGAAAAAGGAGAAACGTATTGAAAGTTAATATAGTTGAAAAAGATATAAAAAAAGTAAAATCAGATTTTGAAATAATACTTATTAACTCTATTGAAAAATCAAAAGACAAAGAGATTTTAGAAAATTTAGGTTTTGAAGCAAAAGATGAATCAGTTATTATGCTAACTGAGCAAAAAAAGATTTATGTAGGGTGTGAAGATAATACTTATGAATCTGTTGCAATAGCAATTGCAATAGCAGTTAGAAAACTAAAAACAACAAAATATAAAAGTGCTAAAATAGATTTAAATGATTTAAATGTAAAAGCATTAGTAGAAGGTACAATTTTAGGTGCATATAAATTTGATAAATATAAATCAGAAAAGAAAAAAGATAAAAAACAAGAATTAATTATTTGCACAGGGAAGCTTACAAAAGATATTGAAAAAAGATTTGAAGAGTCAATTTTAATAGCAAAAGCTGTAAATAAAACTAGAGACATGGTAAATACAACACCAGCAGATTTTTATCCAGAAATTATGGCTGAGGTTGCAAAAGATATTGCAAAAGAATCAGGGCTTGAAATAAAAATTGAGGGTGAAAAGTATTTAGAAAAAAATGGTATGAATGCAATGCTAAGCGTTGGTAGAGCTTCTATTCATGAATCAAAATTAATACATCTTTCATATAAACCAAAAAATGCTAAGAAAAAAATTGTATTAGTAGGTAAAGGTCTTACTTATGATTCAGGTGGATTATCTTTAAAGCCAGCTGATTATATGGTTACAATGAAGTCTGATAAAAGTGGAGCAAGTGCAGTTTTAGGTGTAATGAGTGCAGTTGAAAAATTAAATTTACCAATTGAAATTCACGGTATTGTTGGAGCAGTTGAAAATATGATAGGTGGAGATGCTTATAAACCTGATGATGTTTTAAAAGCTAAAAATGGTAAGACTATAGAGATTAGAAATACTGATGCTGAGGGTAGATTAGTATTAGCTGATTGTTTATGTTATGCCCAAGATGAGATTAAAGATATTGATTATATTTTTGATTTTGCTACACTTACAGGTGCTTGTGTAGTTGGACTTGGAGAATATACAACTGGTATTATGGGGAATAATATAAATTTAAAAAGAGAAGTTGTTTCAAAAGCTTTAGAAGCTGGTGAATATGCAAGTTCTTTACCTTTTAATAAATTCTTGAAAAAGGCTATCAAATCAGAGATTGCTGATATTTGTAATATTGCAAATACTAGATATGGTGGTTCTATTACAGCTGGATTATTTTTAGAAAGTTTTATCTATGAAGATAATAAACAAAAATGGGTTCATTTTGATATAGCAGGACCTGCTTATGTAGAAAAAGAGTGGGGATATAATCCATATGGTGCAAGTGGTGCAGGTGTAAGAATGACATTAAATTTCTTAAAATCTCTTGCAAGTTAAATTAAATTATACAAATAGGAAAAATGATGATAAAAATTGATAGAAAACCAAAAATTTTAGTTATTGGTGATTTAATGATTGATACTTTTTTAATTGGTAGTTGTGATAGAATTGCTTTAGATGCACCTGTTCCTATTGTAGATATAAAAGATGAAAAAAACTTCTTAGGTGGTGGAGGAAATGTTATTAGAAATCTTGCATCACTTGGAGCAAAAGTAAGTGTTATGTCTGTTGTAGGTAGTGATGAAGATGCAAAATTATTAAAACATATGTTAGATGAGGTTGAAACTAAATCATTTTTGTTAGAGCAAAAAGGTAGAAAAACATCAAGAAAAACTAGAGTTTTAATAGATGGTAGAACTCAAGTATTTAGATTTGATCATGAGAGTAAAAATAATATCTCTTTTGACAATGTAGAGAAAATGTATTCAAAATTACAAGAAAAAATAAAAGCATATGATGTAATCCTTTTGGCAGATTATGGAAAAGGTGTATTAACAAAAGATTTCACTAAAAAAATTATCTCTTATGCAAATAAAAATGATGTTAGAACAATTGTAGATCCTTTTGGTAAAGATTATAGTAAATATAAAGGTGCATACTTAATTATTCCAAACAAAAAAGAAGCACAAGGTGCAACTGGAGTTACTATAGATAGTGAAGAAAGATTATTAGATGCATTATTAACAATAAAAGAGCAAAATGAAACCCAAATGTCAATTATTACATTAGCAGAAGAGGGTGTTGCAGTTTTAAGAGATGATAAACTTTCTGTTATGCCAACAGTTCCTTTAGAAGTGTATGATGTAACAGGGGCAAGTGATACAGTACTTGCTTCTTTAGGGTTTGCATTAGCACTTGATAACACTATTTATGATTCAGTAGAGTTTGCAAATTTAGCAGCGGGTGTAGTTTTAAGAAAAGCAGGAAGTGCAACAGTAACAATTGATGAGATTCAATCTGATCAAACATATTTAGATAGAAAACTGATTGAAAAAAACCTTAGTTGTAAACTAGGGTAATTTTGCATATTAATCAAAATAAGGGTATTATCCCCAACTTAAAAAAATAAAAAGGTAAATAATGGGTTTAGGTGTAGGTATTGTAGGGTTACCAAATGTTGGAAAATCAACAACTTTTAATGCTTTAACAAAAGCACAAAATGCAGAGGCTCAGAACTATCCATTTTGTACAATTGAACCAAATAAAGCGATAGTTCCTGTTCCAGATAAAAGATTGGATGAGTTAGCAAAAATTGTAAATCCAAATAAAATTCAACATTCGACTATAGATTTTGTTGATATTGCAGGTTTAGTAAGAGGTGCTAGTAAAGGTGAAGGTTTAGGAAATCAATTTCTTTCAAATATTAGAGAAGTAGAAGTTATTTTGCATATGGTTAGATGTTTTGAAGATGGGAATATTACTCACGTTGAAGGTGATGTAAATCCAATCAGAGATATTGAGATTATTGAAACAGAGCTTATTTATGCGGATATTACTCAACTTGAAAAGAAAATTGAAAGATTGAAAAAACAATCAAAAGGTTCAAAAGAAGCAGCCTCAATGTTAGTTGTAGCAGAAGAGTTATATAAACATGTTGAAGAATTACAACCTGTAAAAACATATGAAAATAAAGATAGTGATCTATTTATCTCTTTGGATAAAGAGTTAAGATTTTTATCAAATAAAGATGTGATTTATGGTGCAAATGTTGACGAAGATTCTCTTGCTGATGGTGGAAATCAATATGTAGACCAATTAAGAGCACATGCAGAAGAAGTAAATGCAGATGTGATTATGCTTTGTGCAAAAATAGAAGAAGAATTAGTTGCTCTTGAAGATGATGAAGCAAAAGAGTTTTTAATTGATTTAGGTGTTCAAGAGTCTGGATTAGAACAAATAATTCATAAAGCTTTTGATAAATTAGGGCTTCAATCATATTTTACTGCTGGAAAAGTAGAAGTTAGAGCATGGACAATAAAAAAGGGAACTAAAGCTCCTCAAGCAGCAGCTGTTATTCACAATGACTTTGAAAAAGGATTTATTAAAGCTGAAGTAATTTCATATGAAGATTTTATTACATTTGGTGGAGAAACAAAATGTAAAGAAGCGGGAAAATTGAGATTAGAAGGAAAAGATTACATTGTACAAGATGGTGATGTAATGCACTTTAGATTTAATACTTGATGAAAATATAAAAGGTTAAATTCATGAAAGAAAGTATTATAGAAAAAGTTGAATCTTTATCTCCTTTACCTAAAACTATAACGCAAATAGATCAATTTAGGAAAATGCAGAACAAAGAAACAGAAGATCTACTTCATATTGTAGAAAAAGATGCATTAATTGTTTCAACTTTATTAAAAGTATCAAACTCTGCAATGTTTGGTTTTAGAAGTAAAGTTGAAACAGTAAAAAGAGCAATTGAGCTTTTGGGGATTAATTTTACTATTTCTATTGCCATTAGTTCTACTATTAATAATCTTCTTAAATGTGATTTGTCAACTTATTTTATAACTACTGATGATTTTATGAGAGCTTCAACTTTATCATCAAGTTTGACTTCTCTTTGGTTAATAAATGAACTAAAAGAGGAGTTGGTTTTACCTGCATTACTTCAAGAAACTGGTAAGTTTATAATTGCAGAAATAGTATCTAATAATGAAGATGTAGAAGAGTTTAAAAAAGAGATTAAAATAGAAAAAAATATAGAAACAGTAGAAAAAAAATATGTTGGGATGTCTACATCTGAAGTTACTGCTGCCATTTTTAAACACTGGAAACTAAGTGATAATTTAGTGAACCTAATAGAGTTCGTAGATAAAGTAGAACAATGTAAAGATTCTGCTATTTTAGAAAAAGTAAAAATTCTAAATGTTGTAAAAACTATTTGTAATATTACTAATCCTTTAAGTGAAGAGAATATTCAAAAAGGTTTAGAAAAAGCAAAGAATTACAATCTAGATACAGATAGTTTACAAAAAGCTATAAATAAACTTCAAGATAGAATTCTTGATGAATTATAGTATTTTAAAGTCCTTGTAGTAAAATATTCCATAAATATTCTATTTCATCATCTTCTAATGCAATTAGATTTTTATTTAAAAATAAATTTTCAATTTTTTCAAATTCAAAACTTCTACTATAAGTACAACTTGCATGTACGGGCATAAAACTTCTTACTAATGAAATATCACTTTTTATATCTTGTTCACATAAAAAACAGTTAAAATCTGTATGTAATCTTCCTTCAAATTTTAAAAGTTTTAAATAGCTTTTACAAATTGCTCTTTTAGGATTTTGTTTTATCATTTTGTGCACTAATTTATCTAGATTTTTAAAATAAAAGTCATCTATAGTTTCTACATCTTTTAAGTGAGGATAAAATAGTTTTATATATCTTTGCCAACAATAAAGTTTTTCTCTGTCTAAAATCCATTGAAATCCTAATTGTATCACATCTTTTAATCTTGGAATTGAACTTTTTAAATTTGTTTCTAACTCAAAATCTATTTTATATCCAACATTTATATTTGAATGTCTAGCTCCATAAAATCTATAAGTAGTGTATATATGATTTTCTGTAAGAATTGAAACAATTAAATCATCATCCTTTACAGACTTTGTGTCTATTATATAACCTTGCATAATCCATTTCGTGTATTAAAGTATTTATTTGAAAAAAATTATAACAAATTAAAATTAGATATTTGCTTCAAATAATAATTATGGTAGAATACTTCAATAAAAAACGATAAAGGGAATTTAATGGAGTTTACTAATATTTCTATTGCTAAACAAGCTAATATTTTATATGATGGAAATATCACAAGTAGAAGTATTACTTTTGAAGATGGAAGTAAAAAAACTTTAGGTATTATGCTACCAGGTGAGTATGAATTAAATACTGTAAATAAAACAGTTTTAGAGATAAACACTGGTGCACTTGATGTGATGTTACCAGCAGAAGATTGGGTAGAATACGTATCACCAGCAAAAATTGAAATTGATCAAAATAGTAAATATAAACTAAGAGTAATATCTTTAGTAGATTATTGCTGCTCTTTTATTAAACAAGATTTTAATAAATAAATTATAGAAAGGTAAAAACCTTTCTGTAAATCTTACAAGACAATATTTTAATCATTAATATATTATTTTTTATACACTTTGACCTACTTAATATAAAAAAAATAAATAATCAATACCTTATTTGTATATAAAATATACAAAAATAATTAAAAAAATAAACAGATTTAGTAATATAATAATTATATTAAGGAGTTTTTTATGTCAAATATAGAGAAATATAATTTTATTAGCTTTTTTAAGAAACATATTCCTGAAGTAGTTGATTACCAAAATCAGTTAAATGAAGTATCTCAACATTGGAGTATTATTAATATGCTTAGTGATGTATCAGAAGGTGGTACAAATATGCAAAATACACAAAATGAGTTTAATATATTATCTGAAAACTTAATAACTAATTTAGCTGAAGAAAATGTAAAACAATTGTCAAATGAATTAGTTACAAGATCTCAAGTAGTAGTTGATATTGTTATTAGGAATTTATTTGAAAGAACTGCTGATATTGGTTTTTTAGCTACTGATGATTCTATACGAGAGTTTTATCAAAAATATTTTTTATATTCTAATGAGTTAGATAGTACGTATGTATTTGATTCTCAATCTCCTATTTGTAATAACTGCCCTGAACAATTTGTTAATCAATGCAAATCAGAAAGTATTGACAAAAATTTTAGAAATATTTTGCAGCCAATTTTATGTAAAGATAATAAAAACTACAAAAAAAGTACTTTGAATGAAAAACTTGAAAACATTACAAAAGATATTAGGACAAGATTTAATGAATATGTAAAAAAATATAGTGTTTATTTTGATGTAATTCTTACTGATACGAAAGGAAATGTTTTAGTTACATTAGATGAAAACAATAAAGTTGAAAAAAGTAACGATTCTATAATTTCAGATGCTCTAACAACAAAAGAAGATTTTGTGGAGAAATTAGGATATTCTGATTTACGTTCTGATAGAGATACTACTTTGATGTATGCCTATAAAGTTACACAAAACAATGATAAAAACTCTAATCCATTAGGTGTATTAGTTTTATGTTTTAGATTTAGAGATGAGATGAGAAAAATCTATAAAGGGTTAAAAGAGTCAAATCCAAATCTAAATTTGATGCTATTAGATAAAGATGGAGTAGTAATTAGTTCTAGTGACTTAAATGGTTTTCCTGTGGGAACTCAAATGGAAACTTCAGAAAATGGTAAATTTATGATTGTTAATTATTCAGGGAAAAAATATATAGTAAGTACTTCAAAAACAAAAGGATATCAAGGTTTTTATGGACTAGGATGGTTAGGTCATGCAATGATTTGTATAGAAGAAGCTTTTGATAAAAACTCTACTTTTAACTTAGCTTCAATAGAAAAAAAAATATTAGATACAGTATTACACTCTACATCTCTTTTTTCTCATGAATTACAAGATATACCTTTACAAGCTAAAAAAATTCAAGACAACTTAAATAGAACAGTATGGAATGGAAATCTACACCAACATAGTACAATTGGTAAAAAGCTATTAACACAAGTATCTAATACAGGAGAAAAAACAAAAGAGATTTTTCACAAATCTATAAAAAGTTTAAATGAAACAGTACTTCAAACTATTATAAGTGAGGTTTCCTTTCAAGCATTGCAAGCAATAGATATCATGGATAGGAACCTATATGAAAGAGCAAATGATTGTAGATGGTGGGCATTAACCCCAAAATTTGCAGAAATATTATCAAAAGAGAGTATATCTTCTGAAGATGTACAACAAATGGGTGAAATATTAAAGTATATAAATGATTTATATACAGTATATACAAATCTATTTATATATGATAAGTTTGGAAAAATTATAGCAGTATCAAATGAGGAACAAACAGAATTAATAGATACAAAGTTATCAGAAGAATGGGTTAATAAAACTTTGAGTATTACTGACTCTCAAAAATATAGTGTATCTAATTTTGAAAATACTTTTTTATACAACAATGAATACACTTATATTTATGGTGCAGCAATATCTAATGTTGGAGGAATAGGTATAGTATTTGATTCAAAACCTCAATTTAAAGATATTCTACTAGATATATTACCTCATGGTGAAAATAATTTTGCTTTATTTACTAATAAAAATAAATCAATAATCTCTTCTACTTCACAAGAACATTGTCCTGGTGATATTATTGATATTGATTCTAAATTTTTTGAATTATCAAATAATGAGTCTTATTCTAATATCATAGAATACAATAATAGATATTATGCAGTTGGTTCAAGATGTTCATTTGGATATAGAGAATATAAAAATGGTGATGGATATTCAAATGATATAATATCTTTAGTATTTATATATTTATCAGATAAGATTGATAATAAAGAGGTTCAATTAGAAGAGAAAAAATATTTTAGTAATGTAAGTTTTAAAAAGGATTCTTCAAATATAAAAGAGGTTGGTACATTTTTTATTGGTAATAATTGGTATGGATTTGAATTATTTAGCTTAGTAGGAGCCATAGGAATTGATAGTTTACAATCAATAAACTCTGGTGGAATTGTTTCAGGAAGAGTTATGTATGAAGATTTATCAATTGAAGTTATTAATCTTCATAAACATTTAAATATAAAACCTTCTAATGAACAAGAAATAATTATATTTGAGGTGGAAAGAAAAAATACTAATATAAAATTAGGTCTCATTGTGGATAAATTAGGAGATTTTTGTGAAGTTCCAGAGTCTCAATTAAGAGATGCAAAGAGTAATTTTGCAGGTGTTTTTAGTTTTGTTTCATATACAGTAAATCCACCAGAAAAGATTAATACTATTTTACAAATTATAGATCCTGAAGCTTTATTACATAGGTTACAAGGAGATTAAATAAGTTTATTTAATAGCTTTTCTTGTATAATTTAAAAAATTATTGTAAGGAAGAACATTGAAAAAAGTATTTTTATCATTAACTTTTATTGCTGCAACACTATTTGCAAACTCTAGCCAAGAGGATCAAATGTTTCAAAGTATTAAACAAATGAGTTTAACAACATTTGATCAACAAGTAATATCTTTAAAAATGATTAGAGATTGTATAGAAAAAGCTGATTCAAAACAAGAATTTGCATCTTGTATGAAAATTTCTCCTATGATAGGTGAGGTTACAGAAGATGATGATTCTATGGAGTGGAATGAAATTAATAAAAAAGAAGTACTAAAAGATATTGATAATGGATTAAAAACAATGGAAGGTTCAAAAAAATGTTTTGAAACATCAACAAATATGCAATCATATGATGCTTGTATAAAAAAATCAGGACTTGATTTACAGTAAAAGATTAATGAAAAATTTCAATAAGTGGTTTGATAAAAATAGGAGTAATATTATATGGATATTATTAGCTATTCAAACTTTAGCTATTGCAATTGTATCTTATAATAGAAATTGAAAAAGAGATAATTATTAAGATAATTCTCTTTTTTTTATTTCTATTTTAAATGATATCCCATTATTTTTATTTTTAGCACTTATTATCCCGTTTAATTTATATTCTATAATTTCTTTTGCCAGATAAAGACCTAGTCCTGTAGAATTGTTCATAGAATAATTTTTGCTAAAAATTTTATTTATATCATCTTTTACACCTTGTGCATTATCTTCAAATAGTAGTTTGAAATTATTATCAGACATAAATATTTTTATTTTTATAAAAGGATTTTTTATATTTCTTTGTTCAAAAAGTTTATAGGAGTTTTCAAATAAAATCATTAAAACATTTAAAAAATAATTCTTATCAATAGTAATCTCTAAATTTTTATCAAATTCTAAAATTACATCAATAGATTTTTTTGAAAATTCATTTTCAATGAGTTTAATCAAAAAATTAATTTCATCATAAAAATTTATTTTTTCTTTTTTTGCATTTGATTTATAAAAATCAAGTTGGTTAAGAGCTGTATCTTTCAAAAAAAGTGCAGTTTCTTTTATATTTGATAAGTTTTTTTCTATAATTTTATCTAAGTTTGAATCGTTGAATTTTTTAGCTACTTCTATATGATTAATACTATTAAAAATACTATTTATTGGAGTTTTGCTTTGATGAGAAATATTTAGCATAGCTTGTCCTAAGAATGATAGTTTTGAGTATTCATTTAGAAGTTCATGGTTTTTTTCATTTTCCTCTCGTATAAGCTGTGTTCTATATGCAAGAGCAAAAGAAAAAAGAATGATTTCAGTAATAGAACCTACAAAATTAACATACCGTGTAAAATAATTGTACTCTAATATTCCTACAAAAAGTAACCCAAATATAGTATTTGAAGATATAAATAATGTTTGTGCAACTATATAATAAAGTGCTAATTTATTTTTCTTTAAATACAGGGCAATAGCAATGCCAAGTATAAATAAAGGTAAAACTAACATCAAAATGTTCATTATATGTAAGGCATTAGCTGGGTCAAAAAGTCCATAAAATCCAAGAACTAACAAGAGATAACCACAATATAGAATAAACTTACCTAATCGAGGATAGTATTCTCTTATACTTAATATTTTTAGGCTAAATAGTGTATGAAAAGCAAACCAAAATATATGACTAGCCCCTTCAGCATAGCCAATAGCTGGAGAAGATACAGTATCTAAAGGATATAAACATATTATTTGATAATGACCAAGACCATAGAAAAAAACAAAAAGTACATAAAGTATATAACTATTGTCTTTAAGAGAAAAGTATAAAAATAGATTATATAAAAGTAATGCTCCTAATGCACCAAAATAGAGATATAATAAACTATCTCTTACTATATAATATTCATATAAAGATTTTTCTGTAAATACTTTTATATCATTAGAATTATGAAAAGCATTGCGAGTTTTTATATAAATTTGTTTTGTTTCATTGGGTAAAATTTTAATACTGACCCTGGGGTTAGATTTATCAACTACACCTTGGTCATTATAGATACTTATTCCTCTATCAAGAACTTTTTCAATTCTATCTTTAGTTACAGTAAAAATATCTATTTTATCTATGTTTGGTTCATTTAAAAATATTGTTCTTTTTTGAATTGTATCTGTTTGATTAGATATAGAAAAATGGAACCACAAAGTGGCCTCTTTAAAGGCCAAAGAAAAATTACTTTTTATCTTTTGCCAATTTTGGATTTTTTGAATCTGTTTTATATCAAGCGTATGATTTTTATCCTCATAATATTCCATCTCAAATTTTTCAAATGATTGAGAATCCTTTTTTATTATCAGCTGTGTTCCCAAAAGACTTATATTTAAGAAAATAAGAAGAGTTAATATTTTAATTATTGTCCGTATAAATATCATGTTTTTAATATATATCCTATATCTTTAATATTTTGAATTAGTTTAGATGGTAATTTATTATTGATTTTATAAATGATTGAAATTAAAGACTTCTGACTTGTGGAGTTTAAAATATCTAAAAGTTGCTCATAGCTTATCACTTTATTTTGGTTTTGTAAAAGAAACTCAAAAACTTTTATTTCGTAAGATGTAAGTGTATAAGTAGTATTGTCTTTTATGATTTGTTTTAGAGATTTATCATAAAAACAATTTGTTGCAATTTGTATTTGATATAAGCCAGCCTTTTTTACTCTCATAGCTAGTTTTTTTAAAATCTCTTGTAACTCATTGAGTTCATAAGGTTTAACTATATAATCAATAAGATTTAAAGTGATAGCATTTTTTAGTTTAGTTTTATCATCATAAGAACTCATAATGATAGCTGGTATCTCTTCATCAATTTCCCGTACTTTAGATAGAAACTCATAACCATCCATTAGGGGCATATCATAATCAACAATCAAAAAATGACATTGTTGTTTTTTATAAATCTCTAATGCTTCTATCCCATTATAGGCTGTAAAAACTGATTTAAAATAGTATTTAAGTATGTATTTTAAACTTTCACAAGCTTTTTTATCATCGTCAACATATAAAACATATAATTCTTTTAATATTTCAAGTTTGGTCATTTTTAATTATATCATTTTAAAATCAACACAAAATCAATAATCTGAAAAATTAAAGATATTATTGATTTTGTGTTGATTTGATTTTTATAAAATATATCAAAAGAATTATTTGGACAGCTTCAAATTGCATGGACTTTTAATAGTGATGTAGTTACTACTGAAGCTAAATAGAATAGCAGAATCCTTTTTCAAGGAGAATGGGTATTTTAAATACCTATTCTTCTCTATCCTTCAATTTTCTTAAAATAATATAGATTTTAAAATAAATTATAAATTTATATTTCTTATTGATTTTGCAATGATTTTGACCTGATAATATATCAAAAATAGTTCTTAAAAATGAGATAAAGTCGGAAAACTTTGGAGGATAGATGAAACTTATACTTAAAAATAAAATATTTTTATTATTAATGTTTAGCCCATTTCTTTTAGCAGAAACTTTTACAGGTGGAATGTTTAATGGCAAAAACTATGAAACAATCGTATCTGATACTACAGGAAGAGTATGGCTTGATAGAAACTTAGGTGCAACTCAAGCTTGTACTAGTTCAACTGATGATTTATGTTATGGAGATTATTATCAATGGGGTAGAGGAACAGATGGACATCAATTAAGTACAAGTAATGTTTCATCTACTAATATAGCTTGGGACGCAAATAGTAGTGACTATATATCTTATGATATGTCTCCTCCATATGATTGGGCAAGTGATGATTCTAATGGGGAATTAAGAAAGAATTTTTGGTCTAAACTAGATGGAACTAGTGTATGTCCTACAGGATTTAGAGTTCCTACACAAGTAGAACTTTTAGCTGAAGGTATTCAAAATTCAACTGATGCTATGAGTAAACTTAAATTGCCACTTGCAGGTCAACGAAGATATACAATTAATGAAATGTATGAAGTAGGGCTAAGGGGACGTTATTGGAGTAGTAGTCAAGATGAAACATATTCAACTTTTTTTGGCTTTGATTCCTCTTCAAATGTATATGATTACTCTGGAAGAGCACTTGGATATTCTATACGTTGTATTCAAGATATAGGAGGAATTCCTACTTTTACTACAAAAAATCCTATTAGCACTCCTGAAAATAATATTACTGTTTCAACAGCAATTAAAGCCGCTGGTGTTAATTATGTAAGTAGTGCGATGAATTTTGATGGAGTAAATGATTATATAAATGTAGGTGATATAGACAATAATATTACATCTGCTTTTACAATAGAGACTTGGGTTTATTGGGAAGATGCAGGTTCAACTGTTCAATTTCTTTTTGGAAAAGCTTATGAACAAATGGAATTACATACTTATACAGATGGAAAATTACGATTTATACCAGCAACTGATGTAGCAATTGATTCAGTTAATAGTGTTTTGCCTCTTAATCAATGGACTCATATAGCAGTGGTATATGAACCTTCAACTGCTACAGGAAAAATATATATAAATGGAGTATCTGTTGATGTTAAAGTTATTGGGAAGCCTATTACAACTCCATTAGATAGTTCAACTAATTCTTTTATGTTATCTAGGCGTGGAGTAACTAGTACTAGTAGTTATTATTATCTTAATGGGAAGCTCAATGACTTTAGAATTTGGAATGATGTAAGAACAGCTGAAGAGATTAGTTCTAATATGAATACTGAATTAGTAGGGGATGAAAGTAATCTTATTGCTTATTATAAATTTGATGAAACTAGTGGTTCAACTATAACAGATAGTTCAGTAAATGGGTACGATGGAACACTTAATAATACATCAAATGATACAACATTGATGATTGCTCCAAATCCAGTAAGGTATACTTTAGAAAGTGATTATGATAGTTCATCTTTTGATATTGATAGTGCAACAGGAGTATTAACTTTTAAATCAACACCAGATTATGAAACTAAAAAAAATTATAAAGTGAAGATAAAAGCTACTGATACAAAAGGATTAGCTGCTTATAAAGATTATGATATCAATGTAACATATGTAAATCAGCCACCAACTATAACCTCATTTAATGGAGATAGTAGTGTTACTATTGATAGAGCTGAAAATAATACTTTTGTTGCAACAATAACTGCTGATGATATTAACAATGATAATATAAGTTATTCTATAACAGGAGGAGTTGACAGTGCTTCTTTTAATATCGATGAACAGTCAGGAGTTCTTGAGTTTAAAGAAGTACCTGATTATGAAAGTGGTAAAACATCTTATGTTGTTGAGGTTACTGGAACTGATACTAGTGGAGCCACTGCAACACAAACTATTACAATAAATATATCAGATAGTATTGAACCTCAGTTATCACTTTATTTTGAAGATCAATTCAATGATACAAGTTTTGGAGGATGGATAGAACCTACAAATGCAATTAGTCAAAAAATGACAGGAGATAGACTTCAACTTACTCCAAATTTAACAAATCAATTTGGTGGAGCTTTATATGATATCCCTTTTAGATCAAATGAAGATACAACAATAGAATTTCGATATTATGATGGTGATCAATATGGTGCAGATGGATTTTCTTTCTTCTTAATTGATGGTAATACCACCTCTTTTGATGTTGGAGGAAAAGGTTGGAGTTTAGGATATATTGATCTTCCTAATGCTTGGCTTGGAGTAGGTTTTGTAGAATATACTGGTAGTTATTTTGGACCATCTGAAGGTGCAGGAATATTTTTAAGGGGTTCTCAGGAGTTTGATTATCCCTATATTTCAGGAAAGTTCAAATCTCAATTAGGTAATAATTCAGTTGCTAAAAATCCAGGGTATAGTATGGTAAAAATTACCTTTGAAAATGATTCAACAAATAGATTTAAAGTAGAGTGGGATATAAATGACGATGGAGTTTATGATTATACACCTATAGATATAGATTTGGATGATTATTTTGGTACTAAAATTTCATCAAGACCAAGTAGTTATAAGATTGGATTCTCAGCAGCAACTGGTGCAAAAACAAATGATCATAGTATAGATTGGATAAAACTTAGTGCTACAAGTATAAATGGAACAGATGTTATTTATACTAAAGGAGGAGCACCTATAAAAGTTGATGCAAATTCAATAAATGTTTCAGGTAGTATAAATGCCTATGGTGCCCAAGTAAAGATTAAAAATGTTGTAAGTAGTGAAGATAATCTTTATTTTACAAATCAAAATAACATCACTGGAAGTTATGATAATAACACGGGTATTTTAACTCTTGCGGGTACTGATACTATAGAAAACTATCAAACTGCATTAAGAAGTATTAGTTATTATAATAGTAGTTCAACCCCAGATACAACAACAAGAGTTCTAGAATTTAGGATGAAAGATAGTGCTGGAAATTTGACAAGTCTTTATACTAAAAATATAATTATTGAAAATCCAACATATATTAATAAAGCACCAAATTTTACTACAGCTAATCCTATAAATACATCAGAAAACAATACTACGGTATCAACTGCAATTCAAGCAGTTGATACAAGTGTTTCTAACAATGCAATTCAGCTAAATGCTTCAAATTCTGAATATATTGAAATATCAAATCCACCAAGTTATTCTGATACTTTGACTATGGAAGCTTGGATTAAAACAACATCTATAAAAGATGCAAATACTATTTTAGGCTGGGGTAATAATAAGAATGAATCTGATCAAGTTCAATTTAGAACTAGTGGGGGTGTTTTTGGGCTTTGGTTAAATGATGGAATAAATAGTGGTGAAGCAGTATCTTCAAATATAAATATAAATGTTGGGGAATGGGTACATGTAGCTACAACAAAAAATGGGCAAACATATAAACTTTATATAAATGGAAATTTAGCAATTACTAAAACTATTGTATCATCACCTACAATCAATACTTTGCATATTAGTAATTTGGAAAGAAACAATATCCTAGAAGGGTATTATTTTGATGGTAGTATCAATGATATTCGTATTTGGAATAAAGAACTAACTCAAAGTGAAATCAATACTAATATAAATGCAGAACTTAGTGGGAATGAAGATGGTCTAGTAGCATATTATAAATTTAATAGTACAAATGGAAGTACAGTAACAGATTACTCTTTTAATGGTCATGATGGAACATTGATAAATGCTACACTCCCTGAAGCTTCAGTTAATCAAACTATGAATACAACTGCCTTAATTTATGGTTTAGAAAATGATTATGATGGTTCACTTTTTGATATAAATAGTTCTACTGGTGTATTAACATTTAAGTCAAATCCAGATTATGAAACAAAAACAAGTTATAAAGTAAATGTATCAGTTTTTGATGGAGTAATCAAAACATATAAGGTTTACGATATTAATATAACAGATGAAGTTGAAATAACTTCATTTGGTGGAAATTCAACGGCAACTTATAGTATGAGTGAAAATAATAGTTTAGTTTATACTTTTACTACAAATGATACAAATGTTAGTTGGAGTATTTCTGGTGGAGCAGATGCTAATAAATTTAATATCAATGCTGTAACAGGAGAACTTAGTTTTAAAACACCACCTGATTATGAAACACCAGATGATAATGATAATAATAGAATCTATGATGTGGAGGTAACTCTTACAGATACAAATAGTAGTTCAACAGATACAATTGCACTTGCTGTAACAATTACTGATGTAAGTGAAGCTCCAACTATTGATTCAGGTTCTGATAGTTCAAATTGGGTTCCTGTACTAAAAGGTGCTAACTTTGATCCAACTGCAGATTTACAAATAGAAGAAGCTATTGATTTAATAGGGAATGATTCAAATACATTAATGTATATGTATTATGAAAATAAAGATACACCTTCTAATTCAAGTGATGATGAGCTAATGATAAGAGTAAGAACAGGAAAAAATACTCTAGATAGTAGTGGTAATTTTGACGGTTACCTCTGGATGGGTATGGATGTAGATAAAGATGGAGATTTAGATATCTTTTTGATGCTTACAGGAAATATGGGAACAGAAAAGCTTATTGTTTATAATGCAGGAAGTGGAGATAATAATTCTCCTAATTCAACTACTATAAGTAATGCTGTTGCAATAACTAGTTTTAATCCTGAGAATGATTTAAATATTGGTACTGTTGAATCTATAGATGGAACTGATAGTGCCCTTGATGGTGAAACTAATCAAAAAGATTATTATGTAACATTTAAATTTAATTTTGATGATTTTATTTCAATTGCAAATGCAAAACCTTTAACAAATGAGGATAGAAATGTCTCAACAATTGATGGTGGAGCAGGATTTACTAAAAATACGCAAATAAGATATATGATTGCAACAGCAACGAATACAAATACACTAAATGGAGATATTGGTGGATATGGTTCAAGTGACAATTACGATACCCCTTATAATGATCAAAAAGTGTATTCACCAGTTAGTACTTTGGAGGATCCTGTTGATGTAAACTCTAATAAAGCACCATTAATAACAAGTACTGCAATTACTACTATAAATAAAAACGAACTTTATACTTATAGTTTAATTGCAAATGATGAAGAGGGTGATAGTTTGGAATGGTCAGTTATTTCTCTCCCAAATTGGCTTAGTTTATCTGGTTCAACACTAACAGGAACTCCAAGTAAAGATGATGTAGGGGAAAATAGTGTAGCTATAAAAGTAAGTGACTCATATACTGATGTTTCTTACTATTTTACAATAGATGTTAAAAATACAGCTCCAACAACAATTAATCATACTTATCAAACAAATGAAGATACAGAAGGTGTTTTTGATTTAAGTAGTTATGCAAGTGATGCAAATACTGGAGATAGTTTAACTTATACTATAGTAACAAATCCAACACACGGTTCACTTAGTTTAAGTGGGTCAACTGTAACTTACACTCCTACATCAAATTATTATGGAATGGATAGCTTCACTTTTAAAGTAACTGATGAAAATTTAGTTGATTCAAATATTTCAACTATGAATATAAATGTTGCTGAGGTAAATGATGTGCCAGTTGCTAATGATGATAGTGCAACCACAGATGAAGATATAGCTGTTACTATTGATGTACTTAGCAATGATAATGATGATGCAGACCAAGGAGGAGTTCTTGATATCTCAACATTAGAAATTGAAACTCAAGCTTCATTTGGTACAGCTTTAGTTGTGGATGGAAAAATTAAATATATTCCTAATAAAGATTTCAATGGAACAGATAGTTTTACATATACTGTTAAAGATAATGGGTTAATAACAAGTACTGAAACAAAATCAGGTGTATTAATCTCAAATGTTGCAAAAGTTACCGTCTCTGTAAATGCACTAAATGATGCACCTGTAGCAGTAAATGATTTTTATACAATCAACGAAAATGATAAAAACTCAACACTTTTAGTTTATTTAAATGATACAGATGCAGAATCAACTTTGAATAGAAGTGATACTCAAATAGTTTCAAATCCAACACATGGAACAGTAATAAAAGATAGTGATGATATTTTTAAATATACACCAAATACAAACTATGTAGGAACAGATAGTTTTACATATAAGATTAAAGATTCAGATGGTATATATTCAAATATTGCAACAGTATCTATATCTATAAATGATGTAGAATATGCACCTGTTGCTTTTGATAGTAGTAGTGAAATAAATGAAGATAATAAAAGTATTCATCTACTTTCTGTAATAGATAATGATAATGATACCTTAACTTACAATGTTACAAGTCAACCTTCAAATGGTAGTGTTAGTATTTCAAACGATGGAACTTATACTTATACTCCAAATGCAAACTTTAATGGAATAGATAGTTTTAGCTTTACAGCAAATGATGGGATAAATACTTCAAATGAAGCAACAGTAACAATTACTGTTAATTCTGTAAATGATGCACCAACTGCAAGTGATTTTACAATTACAACAAATGAAGATACAAGTTATACTTTTGTATTTGAGGAGTTTAATTATTTAGATAATGACAATGATGTATTAAGTCAGATTCAAATCACATCTTTACCCCCAAAAGGTGACTTATATCTCTCTGATAATAAAATATTAAATCTAAATGAAACTATCACAAAAGCACAATTAGATAATCTTGTGTTTAAGTATAAAGGTGATTTAAATGAATATGGTACATCTTATACATCATTTAAATATAAAGTAAGTGATGGCTTTCAATATAGTCAAGAATATACTATAATAATAGATGTTAATCCATTAAATGATAAACCACAAATTATTACAACTTTGAGTGATGAAACAAAATTTGAAGATTTTGGTACATTTACAAAAGATATTAAAATCAATGACGTAGATGAAGATGATTTAAGTCTTGAGGTTAGTACAAATAGTAGTTTAATTACTCTTGATTCAACAGCTTGGAATAATCCTCTTGTACTGGGTTCTTATAATAATTCACAAACTCAAACATTGACAATAAATTCAGTAACAGATAAATTTGGTATGGCTGAGGTCAATGTAAAAGTAACGGACACATCAAATATAAGTGATAATCAAAATTTTATCATAACAGTGCCAGCTGTATTGGATTTTCCAACTATTTCAGTAGGTAATGAAATCTCTTTAAATGAAGATTTTGGCTCATTTGATATTACTTTACAAAATATAGATTTGGGAGCTCAAGCTTCAGGAACTATAACAATAACGCCAAGTGATACATCGATTTATAATGTGCCAGCACCAGTTACTATTAATACAACTGATAATGGTGAGAAGATAATAACTCTCACCTCAAAAGCAAATTTATATGGAAATACAACTGCAGAAATTACTGTTAATAATGGTGTAAGTAGTGTATCGAAAACTATAACTATAAATGTAGTATCAGTAAATGACGCTCCTACAATCAGTGGAACACCAGCAACAGCTGCAAATGAAGATGGCACATACAGTTTTATACCAACTGTAAATGATGTAGATACAAATGAAATTTTAACCTTCTCAATTACAAATAAACCATCTTGGGCAATTTTTAATACAAGTACAGGAGAACTGAGTGGTACTCCTACAAATAGTGATGTTGGGACAACAAGTGATATTCTAATAACTGTAACAGATAGTTCAAATACAAGTACAAGTTTAAATTCTTTTGATATAACTATATCAAATACAAATGATGCCCCAACAATCACAGGTACCCCAAATACAAGTGTAAATGAAGATGGTGCATATAGTTTTATACCAACAGTAATTGATACAGATATAGGAGATACTTTAACCTTCTCAATTACAAATAAACCATCTTGGGCAAATTTTGATACAAGTACAGGTAAATTAAGTGGAACGCCAAGAAATAATGATGTTGGGACAACAACGGGTATTATAATAACTGTAACAGATAGTTCAAATGCTAGTGTAAGTTTAAACTCTTTTGATATAACAGTTTTAAATACAAATGACGCTCCAACGATTAGTGGAACACCAATCACAAATATAGATGAGAATAGTACATATAGTTTTATACCAACTGCAAATGATATCGATACAAATGATACTTTTACATTTACAATTATAAATCAACCATCTTGGGCAATTTTTAATACAGCTACAGGAGAATTAAGTGGTACTCCAAAAAACAGTGATGTAGGGACAACTAGTGGTATTATTATAAGTGTAAAAGATAGTTCAAATGCAAGTGCAAGTTTAAGTGCCTTTGATATAACAGTTTCAAATACAAATGATGTTCCAACAATAAGTGGAACACCTGTAACAAATGTAAGTGAAAATGATATATATAGTTTTACCCCAACTGCGGATGATGTGGATAAAAATGATACTTTAACTTTCTCAATTACAAATAAACCATCTTGGGCAATTTTCGATACAAACACAGGTAAATTAAGTGGAATACCAACAAATAGTGATGTAGGAACAACAACAGGTATTATCATAACTGTAACAGATAGCTTAAATGCAAGTGCAAGTTTAAGTGCCTTTGACATAACTGTTTTAAATATAAATGATGCACCTGAGTTTGTAAATATACAGGTCGATGAGACTAAAAACGAAGATTTTGGAGTATTCTTAAAAGAGGTATTAATTAATGATATTGATAAAGATAACTTAACATTATCTTCAACTACAACTAGTTCTTTAATCTCTTTAGTTCAAGGATGGGTAAATCCAATCCAATATAATAGTTATAATAATATAAATTTACCATTGAGTATAAACTCAGTTAAAAATAAATTTGGTATAGCTAATGTTTTATTAACATTAAAAGATTCAAATGGCTTATTATCTTCACAAGAATTTAATGTAACTATTCCTGCTATATTAGATTTCCCTAATATTTCTGATGAAGAGATTAGTTTAAATGAAGACTTCAATGAGTTTGATATCACATTAAAAAATATAGATTTAGCAGGTCAAAGTAGTGCAAAGGTAACTATATCATCAAGTGATGGAACACTATACAATATTAAAAATACCCAACCAATAGTCACAACAGGTGAAGATGTTATAATAACACTAGAATCTGTATCAAATAAATATGGTAATAGTACAGCTACGATAATGATAAATAATGGGCTTCAAACGGTTTCTAAAACAATTGATATCAATGTAAATCCTGTAAATGATGCACCTTTAGTAACTGATGTAAATACAACAACACAAGAAGACACAGCAAAAAATGGGATTTTAAGTGGAAATGATATAGAAAATGATAATTTAGAATTTACTAAAGTATCAGACCCTTTAAATGGTAAAGTGACAATTAATCCTGATGGTTCATATGTCTATATACCAAATCTAAATTACACAGGAACTGATAGTTTTACATATAAAGCAAATGATTCACTTAGTGAATCTAATATAGCAACTGTAAATGTTTTAGTTGGTTCTACTAATGATGATCCAATATTGGATGAAATAATATCTCAAACAGTAGATGAAGATGATACTTTAAATATAACATTAAGTGCAAGTGATCCAGATATTGGTGATATATTAACTTTTAGTGTAAAATCTTCTCCTAATATAACAACAAGTATTAGTGGGAATACTTTAACATTAACCCCTAAGGCTAATTTTAATGGTGAGGAGATAATTAGTGTAAAAGTAAGTGATGGAATAAGTGATGATTCTAAAACTTTTAGATTAAATGTTCTTTCAATAAATGATGTACCTACTACCAATGATGTTAATATTACAACACTAGAAAACACTTCCAAAAATGGAATATTGACTGGAACTGATATTGAAAATGATACCTTAACATATAGTTTAGTCTCTAGTAGTACAAATGGTGTAATAACAATTAATTCTAATGGTTCGTATGTATATAGACCAAATAAAGACTATTCAGGAAATGATAGCTTTACATATAAAGCAAATGATGGAACAATTGATTCTAATATCTCAACTGTATATGTAAGCATAACAGCAGTAAATGATCCAATAACAAATATAGTTTTAAATTCTAATAGTATTGCAGAAAATAATAGTTTAAATGCAAATATATCCTCACTATCTGTAGTAGATAATGATACATCAGATAACGCAGTTTATAGTTTTTGTGGAGGTGTGGATGATGGAAATTTCATTATTGTTGACAATACTTTAAAAGCAAATGTAATATTTGATTATGAAATTAAATCAGAATACAATATTTGTTTAAAAGCTACAGATAGTGGAAGCTCTACATATAGCGAAAATTTCATAATCTATGTGGAAAATGTTTATGAAGCAAATGATCCAAAGAGTGATTCAGATAAAGATGGTATTCCTGATTCTAAAGAGGGTTCTATTACTGATGATTCAGATAATGATGGAATTCCAAACTATTTAGATACAGATAGTGACAATGATGGAATAGATGATATTATTGAGGGGACTTCAGATAAAGATAAAGATGGAATTCCAAATTATTTAGATACAGATAGTGATAACGATGGAATATCTGATAGTGTTGAAGGTATTTTAGACTCAGACAATGATGGAATTCCAAACTATTTAGATACAGATAGTGATAACGACGGAATATCTGATAGTGTTGAAGGTATTTTAGATATGGATAATGATGGGATACCAAACTATTTAGATCTTGATTCAGATGGTGATGGAAAATTAGATTCAGTGGAAAAAAATACGGATTCAGATGGTGATGGAATTCCTGATTATTTAGATAAAAATGATTCAGGAAGTGATGGTTTTATAGATAATAATGATGGTACAAAAACTGTAATAATTAAAAAAACTGTAGGTGAGGGGGATGATAAAGTAACTTCAATAAATGTACCAGATGATCAAGTAGTTGATATTAGTGAAAATAACAATGAAACTATAGTGAAAACTTATTATCCAAATTCAACTATAAAAATTCATGAAGATGGTGGAATGCATATTGATTTAGAGTCTACAAATGGAAATAATAGTATAAATATTGTAAATCCAGGAAGTGATATAACAATAAATGATAATGGAGAATTTATAATTGATACACCATCGATAACAAATATTGATGGAACAACATCTCATTATAAAATAATTTTTGCAAATGATGGAACAAGTACAGTTTTACACTATTTAGATGATACTGTAACTACTTTAAAAACAACAATTCCAAACTCTTCTATAAATATTTCAAGTGATAATATTCTTGAAATATCTGGAAATATGTTAAATAGTAATAATGAAGAGGTAAAAGTAAAAGGGTTTATGAATACAAGTGGTGAAGTAAAAACCACAACACAAATTGAACAAAACAATGCTACATATGTTGCAATAAACCAAGCAGGAAGTAGTGTAATTATTGAAGAAAATGGCGATATTGACTCAACAACAGCTTTTAGTAATGATCCAAATGATTCAAGTCAATTACAAGGTTTGAATTTTAAGGTAAATAGTACAAATGGTAATGTAACTATTAGTAAAGTATTAAAAGATAAATCAACTAGCGAAGTGGTTTATCAAGATGCGCAAACTTATTTAAGTGGAGCAAAAATAATTTCAAATGGAACTACAATTTCAGAAGTTAATATTGACTTAACGGATATTCATCATGTATCAGTTGATATTACCGATTCAAACAATGCAACTACATCAAGTAAAACAACAATTGATGATTCATTAGATGTAAATAGAACAAGTAGTGGAGAAGATGGAAAAATCACAAGTGAAGTTCCTTTTAATGATAATTCAAAAATAGTTATAAATAATTATATTGATGGACAACTAAAACATATAGTTGATATAGGGGGAAAAATAACACAAGCTATTTCAACTTTTTTAGGTTCAAATACAGTATTAACACCAAGTGGTGTAACTACATCTTATGTAACAACAAAAGTAAATGCAGAAGTGATGGCTGATTTATTAGGTACAGCAATTCATAGATTAGATTTAAATGGTATTGTTACAAAAGCAGTTTCAAATATAGTTGGAGCAAATACAGTGATAGGGAAAGATGAAAAAGGTGAAGTTACAATTACAACTAAAGTTTCTACTTTAAATTTAAACAATAATTTAGTTGAAATTGAAATTGATGCCTTATCTAATGGTAATGCACAACATATAGTCAAAATAAATAATATTGTAACAAAAGCAGTTTCAAATATCATAGGTGCATTAACAGTTGTTTCTAGTAGTGGAGAAGTTTCTACCACAGCAGGAGATTATAGTTCTTTAAATAATGGTTATACTATAAAAGCTCGTGTTGTTACTTTTAGCGATGGGACTACAAAAACAAGTTTTGTAGAAGTGAATAACAATGATGAAAATGATATTAGAACTCTTAGTAATACGCTTATAAGTGACAAAGCTTTTACTGAAGGTAATGATGTAGTAATTGAAAAAATTGATGGTATTTTATTTATGAAAATCCAAACACCACTTAATAATAGTATTGTTATAGAATGAGGAGTTTAAAGTGAGTTCAAAAAAATTGTTTATAATAATTAAAATAATTGTTAGTCTTTTTCTAACATTATTATTAACAGCTTGTGGAGGGAAAGGTAGTAAAGACAGTGATGATGGAGGAAACACCGGATCTGTTGAAGAGAAAATCAATATAGATGTACCTTGTATCTCAACTCCCACATCAATAGATATATCAAATTATATAACATTATTAAGTGGGGACATTGTTGAAAAAGAGACAGATGATGCTGAAATTATAATTTATCATGATTTAGATGGAAATAAAAAAGTATGCTTAGTTACACCAAGTGCATATATACTTAGAAAATAAAAGATAGTGTACAAAGACTGTACAAATATAAAAAAAGGCAGAAGCTTTCAAGCTCCTACCTTTTTGATTATATAGTGCCTATAAACTATTCAGCTACAGAAACTTCTACAGGAGTACCTTCCCAGATACCATGTTTTGTACAGTAACCATGAGCTACTAAGTTAAGTTTTTTACCAGTTGGAATAATTGTAAATGTAGTTGTGTTATGTGCTTTAACATTTCCTAAAGTTCCTGGTACATATGTAGCTTTTGCTAACAATGTTTCACCATTAAATAAAGATACAGATTCAATATAGTGATCAAAATCATCTGGGTGAGTATATTCATTTCCCATTTTAACAGTCACTTCAAATGGCTCTCCTGCTTTTGCAGTATCAGCACAGTGAATAAATGGTGAGTGTCTATCAATTAAATCTTTTTTCGCTTCTCTTTCAACAGTATCAATGTCAACATATTTATTAATTTTTGGCATAATCTTTCTCCTTAAAATAAAATTATCGACATTATACCAATATAATATTAAATAATATAGGATAATTTTTATCCTAAAATAAACTTTTAAGTTAAAAATCAGAAAACAAAGAACATTTATGTTAATATTACGCCATGAATAAAGAAGATTTTTTTATAAAACAATTTGATAAAGATAGTAGATTTATTGGTGATGATGGAGCTGTAATTGGAAACTATATTTATAGTATGGATGCATTTTTTGAAAATGTTCATTTTAAAAAAGAGTGGATGAGTTTAGAACAGATTGCCAGAAAGTCTATGCTCGTAAATATTTCAGATGCAATAGCTATGAATGCAAGACCTAAATATGCACTTCTAAGTGTGGCTATTCCAAAAAATTATACAAAAAAAGATTTAAAGCAATTGGCAAAAGGTTTTAATGAAACAGCAAAAGAGTTTGGTATAAAAGTTATAGGTGGAGATACTATCTCAAATGAAAAGCTTGATATTAGTATAACTATAATTTCAAAATCAAAAAATGCCAAATATAGAAATGGTATCAAAATAGATGATTTAGTTTGTTTTACTGGGGATTTAGGAACTTGTAAAAGGGATTTAAATATTTTACTTCATGGTGGAAAAATATCTAAGAATTCTAAGTTTATAGAACCTAAACTAAAAGCAGATTTTTTTTATGAAGTTTCAAAATATGTAACAGCTTCTATGGATATCTCTGATGGATTGTTTTTTGAGCTTGAAAGAATGTCAAAACAAAGTAAAGTTGGTTTTGTCTTTTTTGAAAAAATTGATAAAAATATTGGATGTTCAGGAGAAGAGTATGAACTACTTTTTTCTTTTAATAAAAAGCATAAAGCAAAAATAGAAAATATTGCAAAAAAACATAATATAAAATTAAATATTTTTGCAAAAGCTGTAAAAGGCAAATTTACTTGTGATTGTAAAAATCACCATTTTGAATAACTAAGAATAATTTTAGTGATATATTTATAAAAGGAAATTTAATACGTGGAAAATCTACAAAGATATTTAACTCATTCAAAAATTGATGTACTATTTAAACAAACAAAAGATGATTTTGTAGTAACAGAAATACCATTATATGAGTTTAGTGGAGATGGTGAACATATCATCATAAAATTTAGGAAAAAAGAGTTAACAACATGGGATGCAGTTCAGATTTTTTCTGAACAATTAGGATGTAAAGCAAGAGATATAGGATATGCAGGATTAAAAGATAAGAATGCTATGACTATTCAACATATTTCATTGCCAAAAAGTGTTGAAGATAATTTGTCTAAATTTTCCCATGAACAAATTAAAATCTTAGAGACTACAAAACATAACAATAAAATAAGAGTAGGGCATCTAAAAGGGAATAGATTTTTTATTAGACTTAAACTTGTAAAAAATGTAGATGCAAAAAAAATAGAAGAGGTTTTATCTAATCTTTCAAAATATGGTATGCCAAACTATTTTGGTTTTCAAAGATTTGGAATAGAAGGAGATAACTATAAAAAAGGTGAAGCTATAATAAATGGTGAACTAAGAGAAAAAAATAGAAAACTAAAACAGATGTATATCAATGCTTATCAAAGTTATCTATTTAATAATTGGTTATCTAAAAGAATAGAGATTTCAAAACTAATTGAGGTATTTGAACCAAAAGAGATTTATGAAAAATTAGAGTTACCATTAGATGTTGTAAAGCAGATGAAAAAACAGTCCCATCCTTTTAAGATAATACCAGAAGATTTAATGAGCCATTATCCATATGGAAGAATATTTTTAGCTGAAGATTTAGAATCTGAATCAGACAAGTTTTTTCAAAGAGATAGAGTACCTACAGGGCTTTTATGTGGTAAAAGGGTAAAAAAATCTGAAGGTTTAGCTTATAATATTGAAAAAGAGTTTGACAAACAAATAAATGAGGATGGAGCAAGAAGATTTGCATGGATTTTTCCTGAAGAAATTGAATCAAATTATAAAGATGATAAAAATTGGATGGAATTACAGTTTACTTTACCAAAAGGTTCGTATGCAACTGAATTTATATCAGAAATTATTCATTAATTATAAAAAATTAGAAAATAACTTATAAATATCTTCAATAGTTAAGTTTAAATAAGTTAAAATAATTATTATTTTATCAAAAAGGGATATTATATGACTTATGAAGATTTAATTAAAGAGTTATGTGATGTTATTAAAGAATCTGAAACTAACTCAATAAGCATATATGAGAATTTGGAAAATATTGATTCATTGTTAGATGAGATGAATATCCCAGCTCATGGATTAAAAAGAATTCATGATTTAATTTCTAATTCTTTTGGTTTATTACAACATCAAGATTTACATAGACAAAAGATTGAAAGAGTTGTAAATCATGTTTGTGAAAGAAATAATATAGACGCTAGTAATTTTAATTTTGCTTCTTCTGCGAAATATATTTCTGGAGATGATTCTAAAGAGGTAGTTTCTGATGATGAGTTGGAAGCTTTAATTAAAAGTATGCAAAGTTAAGATAAAAGGTTTAACCTTTTATCCTTTTGTGCATGTTTCTTTTTTTAGTTTATTTAAAGTAGCAAATATTCTAAGTGATTCTATTTCAACATCTTTTGCTTTTTCGTTTAATACTTCATTTGATTCTTTTTTAGCATTTGCATCAATTAAAGCTTGTAATTTTGTTTTAAGATTTGAATTTAGTGATTTTAATTCTTCTAATGAATTAATATCTTTATCAGTATTTGTACTTGTATATTCTTCAATCCATTTATCCATACTTACACAGTTAGAACTAGTCCATTTCTCATAGTTTCCAAGTTTAGAATAGACATTGTCTTTTAACTCTAATACATTTACTTTTAGTTTAGCCGTATCATATACTAAGTCAACATTGCATACCTCTTCTCTTGCACTTTCTAAAAAACTAGCTCTTGAAGCAGCAGTTACAAGAGAATTAGACATATCGGCTATTTCAGTTGTCATTTTTGATATTTGTTCTGCAACATGAGCATTTTCTTGTGTAGCTTGATCAAGTAGATTTACAGCATCATTGATTTGGGTGATACCTTTTTCTTGCTCTTTTGAAGCATTTGCAACATAATCAATTTTTTCAATTGTTAACTTAATATTTTCATTTAATTGATTATATCCTTTTATCATATTATCAGATATTTTTTTACCATCACTTGCTTTATTTGTTGCTTTTTCTACAATATCTTTAATCTCTTTTGCTGCTTCTGCACTTCTACTTGCTAGATTTCTTACCTCTTGTGCAACAACAGCAAAACCTTTTCCTGCTTCACCAGCTGTTGCTGCTTCAACTGCTGCATTAAGAGATAATATATTTGTTTGGAATGCAATTTGGTCAATAACCTCAATAGCTTCATTGATAGAGCTTACTTGAGTATTTATTTCATCCATTGCAGTTGCAGTTTTATTTGCTAAGTCTTGTCCATTTTTAGCAGAAGTAGTTACTTCATTTGCTAAATTTGCCATCTCATTTGAAGCTTGGGTATTACCTTGAATATTTGCTGTAATTTGCTCTAAGGCAGCAGCTGTTTCTTCTAGAGATGCAGCTTGTTGATTTGATGATGCTGATAAATTATTAGATGCTTGTGATAATGTATGTGTATTTTGGTTTAATGAATCACCAGTGTTCATAATCATTGCTAAAATTTCAGATGTATTATTTCCAACAAGTTTAATACCAGCAGCAAGAGAACCTAAATCTCCATAAATATCTTCATCGTCAATTTTATAGTCAAATTCAGATTCAGCATATTTTCTAAGTGTTATATTAATTTTATCTAATGTTTCTTTTGTATGGTTAATCATCATATTTAATTTATTTTTTAAGTCTTCAACATAAGGGTTTGCTGCTGTTGATTTAACTTGATAAACAAAAAAACCATTTCCTGTCTTTTCTAATATATCATTTGCTTCTTCAATAACTATCTCATCTTGTTTTAATCCCTCTCTTACTTTATCCATATAAGAATTAAATAAAGTTGCAACTTCACCGATCTCATCTTTAGAAGTTACTTCTAATTTAATATTTGTATTATTTGAAGTTAATAGGTTTTCAAAACCTTTTTTAAGAGTTGAAATAGGGTTTGTAGCTTTTTTTACAATAAAGAATATTAGTCCAATGGTAATCCATCCAAAGATTGTTGATAAAGTTAATATATCAATTACTAAACCACCGATTCTATCATCCGATTCATCTAAAGAAAAAGTTAAATCAAAAACTCCAATTACATCGCCAACTTGTTGGTTTGCATGACACATAAGACACTCTTGTGTAGCAATCATTGGTTTTATCATTCTTAACTCATGACCTTTATCATTGTCATATTCTAGAATTTGATTCTTTTTAGTTTTAAAAGATTTTAATATATCTGGGTCTTTAGTATATTTTGTATCAGGAGCATACATCTCTATTAGTGGTTGACTTTTTGCAACTTTTAGACGTTTTACACCTTTTATTGTTTTGGCTTCCTCTTCTGCTTTCATAATCTGAGCAGGATCTCCTGTATTCATTGCATTTCTAAGACTTTGAAACATAGCAGTATTTAACATATCAAGGTTTTCTTTTGTTACAAGTATAGAATCTTTTTCCACTTGTTTAGTAGTAAAATAAGTTACAATTAAACTTGACATAGACATAAGTATAAATAATGATACAATAATCTTATTACTTATTTTTTTTGTTATTAATTTTAACATTCAGATAACCCTTATTCTTTAAGTTAAATTATTATATAATGAATATTATTTATTGTATATTAAAATCAGATTAATTTTAAAAAATGAAAAAAGAATTAAGAGTAAAAGTATGATTGTAGGCTTAGAAGGTAACATTGAAAAGAAAGAACCAACACTTCTAAATATCAATGTAAGTGGGATTATTTATGAAGTTTTTGTATCTATAAACTGTAGTTCAAAAATAGTTGAAAATAAAGTAAAATTACATATAACACATATAATTAGAGAAGATTCACAGTCACTATATGGTTTCCTAGATCCAAATGAAAAAAAATTATTTGATACTGTAATAAAGATAAATGGAGTAGGGCCCAAAGTTGCTCTGGCTATTTGTTCTACCTTTACTCCAACTTCCTTTGCACAAATTGTTAGTTCTAATGATATCTCTATGTTAAAAAGAGTTCCTGGTATCGGACCAAAAGGTGCTAGCAGAATATTAGTAGAATTATCTGGATTTATAATAGATGGTAATGAAGATGAATCAGAAGATATGGCTTCATCTTTAGAAGCATCTTTAGCTTTAGAGTCTTTAGGGTTTAAAAAAGATGTAATATCAAAAGTATTAAAAACATGCTCGGCAACTACAACAAGTGATTTAGTAAGGCAAGCACTTAAAAAACTACAAAAATAAATTTTAGGAGAAAGTATTGAAAATAGGTATTGTTTTTGGAGGAGTTTCATATGAACATGAAATTTCAATTGTTTCTGCAATTGCTATGAAAGATGTATTAAAAAATGAATTAGTTTATATTTTTTGTGATCAAAACAGAGATTTTTATTATATCCCAACAAATGCAATGAAATCAAAACTTTTTAGTAGTGGTGAATATAAAAAATATGATACTCTAACTATTAAAAAAGGTGGTTTTTTCAAAAAAACTATGTTTAGTGAAAAAAATCTAGAAACAGATGTTATTTTAAATATTACTCATGGTGGTGATGGAGAAGATGGGCTTTTGGCTTCACTTTTTGAATATTGTGAATTACCATATATAGGACCAAGAAAAAGTGCATGTAGTGTAAGTTTTAATAAGTTTTTAACAAAAGGTTATGCAAGTAGTTTAGGTGTTAAAACAATAGATTATAAATACTTCACGAAAGATGATGAAGTAAAAGTTGATAGTTTTCCTGTGATTATAAAACCTGTTACTTTAGGAAGTTCTATTGGAGTATCTATTGTAAAATCACAAGAGGAGCTTCAATATGCTTTAGATGTTGCTTTTGAGTTTGATGATGCAGTTATTATTGAGCCATTTATAGCAGGTATCAAAGAGTATAATCTAGCAGGCTGTAAAATAAATAATGAATTTAAATTTTCAATAATCGAAGAACCACAAAAAGCAGAATTTTTAGATTTTGATAAAAAATATCTTGATTTTGCTAGAACATCAACAGCTTTAAAAGCAGATATTAGTTCAGAGTTGGAAGAGAAAATCAAAAATGCATTTAAGTCTATATATAATACAACTTTTGATGGAGCTTTAATTAGATGTGATTTTTTTGTTTTAGAAAATGAAGTTTATCTAAATGAGATTAATCCAATTCCTGGTTCTATGGCAAACTATCTATTTGAAAATTTTAATGACACTTTGACATCATTGGCAAAATCTCTGCCAAAACAAAAATCAATCTCAATTTCATATGAATATGTAAATAAAATCCAAGCTTCAAAGGGTAAATAATTGGCTTTAAAAACTATCAAATTTGATAATAAGTCTTTTGATATTTCATATGAGATTGTAAACCCATCTTGTAAAGAAGATATTGTATTTTTACATGGTTGGGGTTCAAATAAACAAATTATGAAACAAGCTTTTGAGAAGTTTTTGCCAAATTTTAGGCATATTTATATTGATATGCCAGGTTTTGGAAAAAGTTCAAATGATTATGTACTTACTACACAAGATTATTCAAAAATAATAGATGAGTTTTTGAAAAATTTGCACTCAAATACCATTGCAATAGCAGGACACTCTTTTGGAGGGAAAGTAGCAACTTTATTAAGTCCTAAAAATCTCATTCTTCTAAGTACTGCTGGTATTTTAGAAGAAAAACCACTTAAAGTTAAACTAAAAATAAAATTTACAAAACTTATGAATAGTTTGGGTCTTAGAGGTTTAAGTAAAGCTTTTAGAAGTAAAGATGTAAATACTATGAGTGAAAATATGTATGCAACTTTTAAAAATGTTGTTGATGAAGATTTTACAAATTATTTTAAAAATTATAAAAAAAATGGTATGATTTTTTGGGGAAAAGATGATAGTGCCACAAAATTGGCTTCAGGAGAAAAAATACATCAACTGATACAAAACAGTAGTTTTACCTTTTATGATGGTGATCACTATTTCTTTTTAAAAAATGCCCAAGATATATCACAAAGAGTAGAAAATGGAATACTTTAATATTTTTACCCATGTTATTTTAGTAATGGCGTTGGGTTGGTACTTAATAACAAATTTACAATGGTACAATTATAAAATTGAAAGAGTTGTTTTAAAGCACCATAAATGGCAATGGCATATAACTTATTTTTTAGCACCAATTGTTTTATTTTATATAATTCCTGATATATATTTTTCTATATATTTTTATCTTTTATATATGACAAGTTTTGTTTTGTGGAATAGAAAACTTGATAGAGGTTTGATTTTAACAGGGCGTGTAAAAAGATTTTTGGCAATACTTTTATTTGTTACATTTACTATTCATGGACTTTGTTTAGCTATAGAAAACTGTCAAAATAAAGCAGTATTTATACCTCTTATTTTAACTTATATTATCTCTTTTTTAATGGAAAAAATGTTTTTTATATCATATAAACATCAAGCAAAACAGAGGCTTCAAACTATTCCTAATCTAAAAGTTGTAGCAATTACAGCTTCATATGGAAAAACTTCAATTAAAAACTATTTATATCAAGTATTAAAAAACAAATATAAAGCCTATAAAACTCCAAGAAGTGTAAATACAATAGCTGGTATTGTTTTAGATGTAAATGAATCAATACCTTTAGATACACAAGTATATATTGCAGAAGCAGGAGCTAGAGAAAAAGGTGATATTGAAGAGATTACTATGTTTTTAGAACCTCAATATTGTGTGATAGGAAGTGTAGGGGAACAACATATTGAGTATTTTAAAACTTTAGATAATATCATTCATACAAAAATGGAGATATTGAAATCTCCAAAGATGCTTAGAGGGTTTGTTCATGAAAGTGTACCAATAAAAAACTACAATACAATTATAAAATTTCCCGATGAATTAAATATCACAATGAGTAATCTTGATGGTATCTGGTTTGATGTTATGATAGATGGAAAACAAGAGCATTTTACAGCACCAATCTTAGGAAGTTTCAATGCAATAAATTTAACAGCAGTTATATTAGTAGCATATGAACTTGGTATGAGTATAGAAGAGATTAAAATGGCTTTTAAAGATCTACCACAAGTTGAACATAGGCTTCAAAAAATAGAAGCAGGTGGAAAGATTATAATAGATGATAGTTTCAATGGAAATCTAGAAGGTATGCTAGAAGCTATAAATATCTGTATACATCATAAAGGCAGAAAAGTGATAGTAACACCAGGTTTAGTAGAGTCAACTTCAGAAGCAAATATTTTATTGGCAAAAGAGATAAATGAAAAATTCGATATGGCTATAATAACAGGGGATTTAAATTCACATCTTTTAAGCTCAAACATAGATGAGCAAAAAGTTCATATACTGAAAAATAAAGCAGAATTGGAATCAATGCTTGCAGTACAAACAAGAGCAGGGGATTTGATACTATTTGCAAATGACGCTCCTAATTTTATTTAAGGCTTAAAAGTGGAAAGATTATATGCTCCTTGGAGATTTGATTATGTTACAGAAGAAAAGATAGAAGGGTGTGTTTTTTGCCATATTCATCAAAATCCTCAAGATGATAAAAAACTAGGAGTTGTTTTTAGAGATAAAAACTGCTACGTAGTTATGAATAAATACCCATATAGCCCAGGTCATATGATGGTAATACCAAATTTTCATACAGACAAAATAGAAGAGTTAGAAGATGAAGTATGGCTAGAGATTAGTCTTAGAGTAAAACAAGCTACTAAGATGGTAAAAGAAGTACTTAATGCAGAGGGTGTAAATCTAGGGATGAATCTAAGTAAAGCTGCAGGTGCAGGAATAGCAGAGCATGTGCATTATCATGTAGTTCCTAGATGGTTGGGGGATACCAATTTTATAACTACTGTTGGGGATACAAGAGTTTATCCTGTAGATTTTACAAAGCTTTATGAAAAGCTTTGTGAAAATTCTTTTAGATATTTTGTATAGAAGAAAGTTTTTTAATCATTATTATTTTATTTTGATTTTAAAAATATATGATATTATTATATTTATGTATAAAAAAATAGTATATTCTTTCATTATATATGGTTTCTTTGGTTTAATTGTATCTTTATATTTTGGATACAATTTACATGATGAATTCAAAAATCTACTTTTTCTTCCTGAAGTAGTTATAGCTATAATTTTTGCAATTTTTCTTTTTAATATGATTCAAACAAAAAAAATTGAATTTAAAATAAATTCTATTCAATCTTTTATTGCTTTTTTTACAATAGTTTTACTTTTTTTAATTGGCTTTGTTCATGCACTTGTTATATATACAAGCTCTTTTTTCTTTCATAAAATAACAAAGAAAGATTTTGTTAGTGAATTTAAAATCATTAATAAAAGTGAATCCCATCTATATCAGGATATATGTTTATCCAGAATTTGGATTAAAAGTAATCAAATAGAAACAGCTATTTGTACATCAGCTAAGCGATATAATAGTTTTGAAATTGGTGAGAAATTAATTGTAAATTATGAAAGTTCATTTTTTGGTTTTATAGTAAATTCATATAAAAAAGCTTCTAAATAATATTAAAAGTTCTTCAATAGAATACATACAATTAAAACTATTATAGAAATATTTGAATATAGTAAAACTTTTACTGTACGTCTTAACTTTCTCGACTTTTTTTTCTGAAAAAAAAAGTAGCAAAAAAAACACCCCCAGGGTTTCGAAGCCGAAGGTTCCCTCGCTTATTATTTATTGTTTCTATTTTGTAAAACTCGCATAAAAATGTGCTCCCAGCACATTTGTTATACTCAAACAGTTACAAAACTTTTCCGAAACAATAAATAAACATTCGGCTTCTCAAATGCGGGAAGGTGGGATGATGACCTTTACATTTTTTAATACCATTTTATTTGGATTTGTGTAATACTCAAAAGATAAGTGAAAATTCGTGGCTAGTGTATTTAGTCCAGACTTTGTTGAAGCCGAGTGCTTTGCTTTTTAAAGCGGAAAAAGCCGAAACTGTGTGACGAGAGAAAAGTGACTAGATGTCACTTTTTCGAGGAGTTTTGCAGGCTAGCTTTAAAAAGTGAAGTGGGAGGGAACTTTAGCTTCAACAACGCGTCTGGTTGCTTTTTTGCTTCTTTTTTACAACATGTAATCCTGCTTGCAGGCAAAAAAAGATGAAAGCGGAGAGCTTTGCTCTACAAGACAATTGCATACAGTAAAAATTATCTCTAATTTAATTTAATTCAAAAAGTTTTTAATATAGTTTTTCCAAAAAACTAATGCTCTTGCTTATGCTCCTCTATCATCCCCATAATATTCCCATATACCTCACTAGCTTCTTCATCACTAACTTTATTTTCATCTACAGCTAAAACTATATTTTGTAACTCTACTAAAAAAGACTCCATTTCTCTTATTGCATCCATATCATCATCAGTTGCTTTATTCTCTTCTAATAGTGTATGTAAATCATCTAAATAAACTTCTACTTCTGGTATCACTGTACCAACTACAATATTTCTTAAATCTTGTTTTATTTTTGACATTTAGTCCCTTTTATATTTTAGATATTATATCTTTATATAGATAAATAGACAGAAAATATGAGTCCTTTTAAAATATAGGATGATATACTTCTATTAATCAAAAAAAGAGAATACGATATGTTTGAAGTTATATATAAATATTTATTAATTGTTTTTCTAATTTTACTACTGATTTTGGTATCTTTTTCAGCGTATGTATTTATCTTTGGACAGATTGACTCTTATATCATTTCTATTCATAAGATATCTGGTGTATTATTGATTTTTGTTGCTTTAGTACATACAGTTATAAAAAGAAAAAAATTAAAAAAACTGACAAAAGAATTTGTGAATATTTTTTCAGGTAAAAAAGTTAGTTTAGATAGTGATATGGATTTGTTATTAGATTCTTTACAAAATAAAACTATAGATGAAATCTGTTTTATATTTAATCTTAGTTTTGAACATATAAAGCAAGTATTTGAAAAAAACAATATCATATGTAGTTCAAGAGAACAAACTTTGCATGAGTTATCAAAAAACAATTCATATAAAGTTTTTCCAATCATTGTGAAAATTATAGAGTATAAATCTAAGTGATGAAAAGATTATTAATTAGATAAATTATATTTATTTTTTTTCAAAAATATAATAATTTTATAATATTATATGTACTATATTTACTCATAAGGAGTATGTTTATGAAAAAGGACGTTATTATTATAGGTGGTGGAGTTGTAGGCTTGATGTGTGCCTATTCTTTAATTAAAGCTGGACGACAGGTTACTGTTATAGATGAGGGTGATATTACAAACTCAACTTCCTTTGGAAATGCTGGTTTGTTGTCTGCTTTTGACAAAGGTTCACTAAGTTATCCAGGGGTTATTACAAATACTTTAAAGCAGATGATAAAAGGTGAATCTCCTGTTACAATACATCCAACACTTGATCCAAAAATATACAAATGGCTTTTAAAGTTTGCTTTTAGTGCAAATGAAACAAGATTTAAAAGAACAATTATGCTTTTTGAAAAGTATGGAAAAATTACAAATGAGATGTATAGATATATGCAAGAGCAAGAGGGCTTGGATTTAGACTTTCATGAAAAAGGGATGTTATCTGTATTTACTCAAGAAAAAACATATGAAGATAAATTAAAAAAATACAATAAACCTGATGATGAAAAGTTTTCAATTTTAGATAAAGAACAAATCAAAGAATACCTTCCTTGTGGAGACTTTGACAAAATCAAAGGGGCGATATTATTTAAAAGAAATACCCATTTTGATCCAAAAAGAGCAATGCTTGAGATGAAAAGATATTTGAGTGAAAAAGGCGTTGAGTTTATTTTAAATGAAAAGATACAACATATAAGATTACAAGATAAAGAAATAAAATATATATCTTCAAAAGGTAAAACATATGAAGCTGAAACTTATGTAATGGCAACAGGATATCAAACCTTACTTGCAAGTTTACGAAAAAAAGAGCTTATGATGATTCCTGCAAAAGGTTATAGTATCACTTTTGATATGCCAGAAGAATTAAAACCTAAGACTTCTACTTTATTTAATGATTTATTTATTGTAATGACTCCAAGAAGGGATAATGTTAGGCTTACATCAAAACTAGAGATTGGTTCTGATGATGAAAAAATAGTTAAAGAACAAATTGAGAGCATTAAAACAAATTTCTCAAATTATACAAAACCTTTTGAGATGAAAAATATTGTTGAATGGACAGGATTTAGACCTCTTACTCCAAATGATATACCACTTATTGGTAGAGATGAAGAGTATAAAAATTTAGTATATGCTATGGGTCTTGGATGGCTTGGTATGACATTTGCTCCAAGTATTGGAAGTATCATAAAAGATATGATTGTAAATAATTTAGATAATAAAGATAGTGATGATATTTTATTATTCTCAGGTTTTTATCAATATTAGGAATATAAAGTGAACGAAGATTGTAATATAGCAAAACTTGGTGAACCAATACTTAGACAAACTGCAAAAAAAGTTGAAGATATAAACTCTAAACATATACAAGATATTATAAGTAAAATGCTTGTTTGTGTAAAAAAAAGTAAAGGTGTAGGATTAGCTGCTCCACAAATATTTGAACCATATCAAATACTTATAATATCTTCATCTCCAAATGAACGTTATCCAAATGCACCATTGATGAAAGATGAAGTATTAATCAATCCAAAAATTATAAATAAATCTAAAGAAAAACAAAAAGATTGGGAAGGGTGTTTAAGTATTCCAGGTATTAGAGCACTTATTCCTAGATATACTAAAATTGAAGTTGAATATAAAACTATAAATAATACAACAAAATCTATAGTTTTTGAAGATTTTATTGCAAGAATATTTCAGCATGAACATGATCATCTAATAGGCAAAGTTTATATAGATAGAGTTGAAAATACAGAAGATATTATTTCAGAAGAGATATATTTTAAAACAATAGTATCAAGATAAACAATAACTTTATATAACTGAATTGTCACTAATTTTATCTAAAATAATAGTTATTTTAAATTATTGGTACAATTATGGTTACAAAATATATAGAGTTGTTTTTTTTCTTTTGTATTATTCCTATACTATTTTTTATAAAAATAATATCTGTAAAAGTTTTAATGCCAACACTATGGCTTATTGCAATTTATACTTTTATAGTTTTATATAGAAGTAAACAGAAGTTACAATTTAATAAAATTAAACTTTACGATTTAAAGTATGTACTTATTAGATTTACTCTTATTAGTATGCTTGTATATTTGTTTACTGTATACTTTTATTCTGATAAACTATTTATATTTGTAGAAAAAAATTTTGAGTTTTATTTATTAGTTATATTCTTATATCCTATTTTATCAGTATTACCACAAGAATTAATATTTAGAAAATTTTTTTTATATAGATACAATGATATTTTTTCAACAAGAAATTTGATTTTTATTAATGCAGTTGCATTTAGTTTTGTGCATATCGTTTTCAATAATTATATTGCCATAATATTTAGTTTTTTGGCTGGACTTATATTTATGAAAACGTATATTGATACAAAATCATTTGGACTAGTTTGTATAGAACATGCACTTTATGGCAATATGATATTTACAATTGGATTAGGAGAATATTTTTATCATAATAGAATCTAATCAACTTACCTCATAAGAATAAACATCAAATCCTTCATAAGAATCTATGTTGAATCTATTTGCATACCCTATTAATTGTAAATCTCTTTTTGTTAATGTATCAATTGTATGTTTTTCAATTTTTTCTAAATGTAAAAGATATTTATTACTTTCATCCTCTTTTATTATTTCTGCAAAGGTATAACCCTCTTTTAGTAATACATTTTTAAATACCTCTAAATTTGTTTTTTCAAAATCAGAAAAATAGTATCCCCAACTCAAATCTTTTGAAAAATCAATACTATCAGTTGATATTGCATTATTAAAAAAATCTTCAATCTCTTTTGATATTAATGATAACATTATCATAAAAAAACTCCTTAAATAAATATCATAGTTTGAAGTTTAATAAAAAAACGTCACTTTTGTGTCACAAAATCAAAAATTTGAAAAGAAAATTTAGAATTTTAATTATAGTATAAAATGTAAAGAATAATAACTTACAATTTTATCCTTATTAAAAGGAAATAAAATAACATTATTTTAATACAAATGCCCATAATACTTGACATTTAACTAAAATTAAGTTATAATCCGCGTCCATAAAAATGGTTAGAGTGCCTTTTTTGGTATATTTAACGAGTTCTTTAAAGGAAAAAACATGGAAAAAATTAGATTAAAGCTAAAAGCTTATGATCATAGAGTTTTAGACAGAAGTGTTGCTTCAATTGTTGAAGCTGTAAAGAGAACTGGTGCTGAGTTGAGAGGTCCTATTCCTCTTCCAACAAAAATTAGAAAGTACACAGTTATCAAAGGTCCTCACGTAAATAAAAGTTCGAGAGAGCAATTTGAAATCAGAGTTCACACAAGAATGATCGATATCATCGCTGCAACTCCTGATACTGTTGATTCATTAATGAAACTTGACTTAGCTCCTGAAGTTGATGTTGAAGTTAGATCAATGGGTCAAGAATAATAAAGAAAGGGTAATAAATGGAATTTATCGTAGAAAAAATCGGTATGAGTAGAACTGTTTCAGTTCCTGCAACACCAGTTACACTTTTAAAAGTTCTTGATACAAAAGTATGTGAAGTGACTGAAGGTGTAGCACTTGTTTCATATAGCAATGGTAAAAAATTTAACAAAGCTATTGAAGGTCAACAAAAAAAATATGGTTTAAGCAAAGAGTTTAATAGATTCGCAACAATTAGTGTTGCTAATACAGAAGCTGGTGACTTAGATCTATCTGGTTTAGCTGAAGCAAAAGTTTTAAAAGCAACTTTTAAAACTAAAGGTAGAGGTTTTCAAGGTGGAGTTAAAAGATGGAACTTCGCTGGTGGTAGAGCATCACACGGACACAGAATGGGTAGAAGAACAGGTTCTATTGGTAACTGTGAGTGGCCAGGTAGAGTTATGCCAGGTAAAAAAATGCCAGGACAATACGGAAATACAAATGTATCTGTAAAAAATGATGTACTTTCATTTGATGCAGAAACTGGTATATTAGTTGTTAAAGGTTCAGTTTCAGGACCTAATGGTGGATTAGGAAAAGTAAGGATTGCTAAATGAGTAATGCAGTAGTAGTAAAAACAAACGAATTACCTGAATCATTCAAAGGGATTAATTCTCATAACTTATATCTATATGTTAAATCTTACTTAGCAGCGCAAAGAGCAAATACTGCTAGAGTAAAAAACAGAACTGAAGTAAGCGGTGGTGGTAAAAAACCAAAAGCTCAAAAAGGTTCAGGTGCAGCAAGATGGGGTTCTAAAAGATCACCACTATTTGTTGGTGGGGGACAAGTTTTTGGACCTACAAAAAGAAACTACAATCAAAAAATTAATAAAAAGCAAAAAGTATTAGCATTAAATTATGCTTTAAATGCTCATGCAGAAAATGGTTCTTTATTTGTAGTTGATTCAGTTAACGTTGAATCTGGAAAAACTAAAGATGCGGTATCAATTATTAATGAATTAAATCAAAGAGATACTCTAATCATTGTTAACTCAATTGATGAGAAAACTTATTTAGCATTTAGAAACATTAAAAATTGTTATATGATTGAAAAGCAAGAAATCAATGCTTATGCAGTTTCTGCTTACCATTCAGTACTTGTTGAAAAAGAAGTACTTGATTCATTAACAAAAGAGGCGTAAGATGGCAGATATTACAGATATTAAAGCAATATTATATACAGAAAAGACAATCGAGCTTCAAGAAAATGGTGTAATCGTTGTTCAAACTAGTCCTAGAATGACTAAAAACGGTTTAAAAGAAGTATTTAAAGAGTATTTCGGAGTAACTCCAGCAAAAATTAACTCTTTAAGACAAAGTGGTAAAGTTAAAAGATTTAGAGGAAGACCAGGGAAAAGACCTGACTTTAAAAAATTCTATGTAACATTACCAGAGGGCGCTGAAATAGCGAACCTATCAGCTTAAGGAGATTATAGATGGCAATTAAAAAATTTAGACCAATAACTCCTGCAAGAAGATTCATGTCTGTTATGGATACTTCTGATATTACTTCAAAACCAACTGTTAGATCATTACTTGTAAAAGTAAAAGCATCAGCTGGTAGAAATAATAACGGTAGAATTACATCAAGACACAAAGAAGCAGGTGCTAAAAAACTTTACAGAATTATTGATTTCAAAAGAAATAAATTTGGTGTTGAGGGAACTGTTTCAACAATTGAGTACGATCCATATAGAAACTGTAGAATTTGTTTAATTACATATTTAGATGGGGATAAAAGATATATTATTCAACCTTCTGGATTAAAAGTTGGTGCAAAAGTACAAGCTGCTGAATCTGGACTTGATATTTTACCAGGTAATGCAATGAGACTTCAAGCTATTCCTGTTGGTACAATGGTTCATAATATTGAATTAAAACCAGGTAAAGGTGCACAACTTGCAAGATCTGCAGGTGCATATGCTCAAATTATGGGTAGAGAAGACAAATATGTAATCTTAAGATTACCATCTGGTGAAATGAGAAAAATCTTAGGTGTTTGTATTGCAACAGTTGGTGTTGTAGGAAACGAAGATTTCTCAAATATGGTTGTTGGTAAAGCTGGTAGAACAAGACACCTTGGTATTAGACCACAAACTAGAGGTTCTGCAATGAACCCAATTGATCACCCACACGGTGGTGGTGAAGGTAAAACTAACTCAGGAAGACATCCAGTTACTCCATGGGGTATGCCAACTAAAGGTTACAAAACTAGAAAGAAAAAAGCTAGTGATAAATTAATCATTTCAAGAAGAAAGAAGTAAGGGTTTAAGATGGCAAGATCAATAAAAAAGGGTCCATTTGTAGACGCACACTTAATGAAAAAAGTTATTAAAGCAAACGAAGCTAATGACAAAAAACCAATTAAAACTTGGTCAAGAAGATCAATGGTTTTACCTGATATGATTGGTTTAACATTTAATGTGCATAATGGTAGAAACTTTGTACCAGTAAATATTACAGAAAATCACGTTGGATATAAACTTGGTGAATTCGCTCCAACTAGAACATTTAAAGGGCACAAAGGTTCTGTGCAAAGAAAGGTATAATGATGGGAAAAGCAATATTAAAATTTATTAGACTTTCTCCAACAAAAGCTAGACTTATTGCAAGAGAAGTTCAAGGTATGAATGCAGAGTATGCAATTGCATCATTAGAGTTTACTCCAAACAAAGCTGCTGGTATTATTTCTAAAGTTATTGCTTCAGCTGTAGCAAATGCAGGTTTAGAACCTCAAGATGCAGTAATTACAAGTGCAAGAGTAGATAAAGGTCCTGTTCTAAAAAGATACACTCCAAGAGCAAGAGGTAGTGCATCACCAAAACATAAACCAACTGCGCATATTATGATTGAAGTTGCTGCTGCATCTAAAGGAGATAAGTAATGGGTCAAAAAGTTAATCCAATAGGTTTAAGATTAGGTATCAATAGAAACTGGGAATCTAGATGGTTTCCTAAATTTTCAAATATGCCTGCAAACGTTGCTGAAGATGATAAAATCAGAAAATACGTAAAAAAAGAGTTATACTACGCAGGTGTAGCACAAACTATCGTTGAAAGAACTGCTAAAAAAGTTAGAGTTACTATCGTTGCAGCTAGACCTGGTATTATTATCGGTAAAAAAGGTGCAGATGTTGAAAAACTTAAAAATAATCTTTCTGCATTAGTTGGTAAAGAGATTGCAGTTAATATTAAAGAAGAGAGAAAGCCTCAACTTTCTGGTCAATTAGCTGCTGAAAATGTTGCTCAACAATTAGAAAGAAGAGTTGCATTTAGAAGAGCAATGAAAAGAGTTATGCAAAACGCTCTTAAATCTGGTGCTAAAGGTATTAAAGTTTCTGTTTCTGGAAGACTTGGTGGAGCTGAAATGGCTAGAACTGAGTGGTACTTAGAGGGTAGAGTTCCTTTACATACTTTAAGAGCTAGAATCGATTATGGTTTTGCTGAAGCACATACAACTTATGGTTGTATTGGTATTAAAGTATGGATTTTTAAAGGTGAAGTACTTGCAAAAGGTATCCCTGCTGAAAAACCTGAATCTGCTTCTAAACCAAAAAGAAGACCAACAAAGAAAAGAGGTAAATAATCATGTTAATGCCTAAAAGAACTAAATACAGAAAGCAAATGAAAGGTAGAAATAGAGGTAAATCTATGAGAGCCAATTCATTAGCTTATGGTGAATTCGGAATCAAAGCAGTTGAACATGGAAGAATCGATTCAAGACAAATCGAAGCTGCTAGGATTGCAATGACAAGAGCTATTAAAAGACAAGGTAAAGTTTGGATTATGGTATTCCCTCACAAACCTTTAACAAAAAGACCTCTTGAAGTAAGAATGGGTAAAGGTAAAGGTCCTATCGATAAGTGGGTTATGAATATCAAACCAGGTAGAGTTTGTTTTGAGATGGCAGGTGTTTCTGAAGAGTTAGCAAGAAATGCGCTAGCACTAGCTCAACACAAATTACCATTTAAAACTAAAATTGTAAGTAGAGATAGTGAAAATGATTTATTCTGATTTAAAAGAGAAAAGTTTAGAAGAACTAAACGGGTTATTAAAAGAGAAAAAGGTGCTTCTTTTTGAATTAAAAGCTAAGCTAAAAACTATGCAGTTAACTAATACTTCTGAATTAAGAGCGTGCAAAAAAGAAATCGCACAAATTCAAACAGCTATAACTGCTGCAAAAGCTAACTAAGGATCTAAAGTATGAATTCACATAAAAGAGAGATTCAAGGTGTTGTGGTAAAAAAAGCTGGTGATAAAACAGCATCTGTATTAGTTACAAGAAACGTTTTACACCCTAAATATCACAAAACTGTTAAAAGATTTAAAAAATACTTAGTTCATGATGAAAAAAATGAGTTAAATGAAGGTGACACTGTAATTGCTGTTGAGTGTAGACCTTTATCTAAAACTAAATCTTTCAGATTGAAGAAAATAGTAGCTACAGGAGTTAAATAATGATTCAAAGTTTTACTAGATTAAATGTAGCTGATAACACTGGTGCTAAAGAGATCATGTGTATTAAAGTATTAGGTGGTTCTAAAAGAAGATATGCATCAGTTGGTGATGTAATTGTAGCTTCTGTTAAAAAAGCATTACCTACAGGAAAAGTTAAAAAAGGTGCTGTTGTTAAAGCTGTTGTTGTAAGAACTCATAAAGAAGTTCAAAGAGAAAATGGATCTTTAATTAGATTTGATGACAACGCTGCAGTTATCCTTGATGCTAAAAAAGAACCAATTGGAACAAGAATTTTTGGACCAGTTGCGAGAGAAGTTAGATATGCAGGTTTCATGAAAATTGTTTCACTTGCACCGGAGGTACTATAATGGCTGTTAAATTAAAGATTAAAAAAGGTGATACTGTAAAAATTATTGCAGGTGATGACAAAGGAAAAACTGGTGAAGTTTTAGCAGTTATCCCTTCAAAAAACCAAGTAATCGTTAAAGATTGTAAAGTAGCTAAAAAAACAGTTAAGCCTGATCAAGAAAAAAACCCAGATGGTGGTTTTGTAAACAAAGAGATGCCAATTAACATCTCAAATGTAGCAAAAGTAGAAGGTGAGTAAGATGGCAGCAAGATTACACGAAAGATATAATGCAGAAATCAAACCAGCTTTAGAATCAGAATTTCCAAAAAACAAGATGTTAACTGCTAGATTAGAAAAAGTAGTTATCTCTGTTGGTGCTGGTGAAGCTATGAAAGATAGTAAATTAATGCAAAACATTCAAGATACTATCTCTTTAATTGCTGGTCAACAAGCAGTTAAAGTTATTGCTAAAAAATCAGTTGCTGGTTTTAAAGTAAGAGAAGGTATGCCTGTAGGTGTTAAAGTAACACTAAGAGGTGAGAGAATGTACACATTCTTAGATAAACTTTGTTCTATTGCACTACCTAGAGTAAAAGACTTTAGAGGTCTTAATAGAAACGGTTTTGATGGTCAAGGTAACTTCAACTTTGGTTTAGATGAGCAATTAATGTTCCCAGAAGTTGTATATGATAACATCATTAAAACACATGGTATGAATATTTCAATTTCTACATCAGCTGATAATGATAAAGAAGCATTTAGATTATTAGAGTTAGTAGGAATTCCATTTACTAAAGGAAGAGCGTAATGGCAAAGAAATCGATGATCGCTAAGCAACAAAGAGCACCTAAATATAAAGTAAGAGCTTATACAAGATGTTCAGTTTGTGGTAGACCACATTCAGTATACAGAGACTTTGGTCTTTGTAGAGTATGTTTAAGAAAAATGGCTAACGAGGGATTACTTCCTGGCGTTAAAAAATCTAGTTGGTAGGAGAATAAAAGCTATGATGAATGATATAATCGCAGATGCTTTAACTAGAATTAGAAATGCTGCAATGAGAAAATTAGAAGTTGCAACATTATTACATTCTAATACAGTTGTAGGGATTTTAGAAGTATTACTTAAAAAAGAGTATATTGAAAGTTATAAAGTAATTGAAGGTGAAAATAATAAAAACACAGTTCAAGTTACATTAAAATATGATGATAATGATAATTCAGTTATAAACGAAATCAAAAGAGTTTCTACTCCAGGAAGAAGAGTTTATAAAAGTGCTTCTGAAATCAAAAGTTTTAAAAATGGATATGGTACAATCATTGTTTCAACAAACAAAGGTGTTATCGCTAACGATGAAGCTTTCGCTTCTAAAGTTGGTGGTGAAGTACTATGTACTGTATGGTAGGAGAGTGTAATGTCTAGAATTGGAAAAAAACCTATCGCAATCCCAAGTGGTGTTGAAGTAGCAGTTGATGGAACTGTTGTAACAGTAAAAAAAGGTAACAAAGCTATTCCTGTTGAAACACATGGAAGAGTTGATGTTAAAATTGAAGATGGAAATGTTCTATTAGATAGAATTGGTGAGACTAAAGAATCATCAGCTTTCTGGGGAACTTATAGAGCTTTAATTAACAATGCTGTAACTGGTTTATCTGAAGGTTTTAAAAAATCTTTAGAAATTAATGGTGTTGGTTATAGAGCGGCAGTTAAAGGGAATGTATTAGAATTACAATTAGGTTATTCTCACCCAATTAACTATGATATTCCAGAGGGACTAGATGTTTCTGTAGAGAAAAATATTATCCATGTTCAAGGTGCTGACAAACAACAAGTTGGTCAAGCTGCAGCAATTATTAGAGGCTTTAGAAAACCTGAACCATATAAAGGTAAAGGTGTTAAATATACTGACGAGCATATCGTTAGAAAAGCTGGTAAAACTGCTAAGTAAGGTGTGAAAAAATGAGTAGAGCAAAAGATATAGCAAAAAAGAACTCTTTAAGAGCTATCAGAAAAAAAAGAGTTAGAGGAAGTATAGCTAGAGGTACTGCTGAAACACCTAGAATTTCTGTTTTTAAATCAAACAGATATTTAAGTGCACAAGCAATAAATGATATTGATGGTGTTACATTAGCAGCAGTAAATTCTAAAGTATTAGGGTTAAATGTGAATAAAGAAAGTGCAGCTAAAGTTGCTGCTGAATTCGCAGAAAAATTAAAGGCTGCTGGTGTTGAAACAGTAGTATTTGATAGAAATGGATACCTTTATCATGGTGTAATCGCTTCATTTGCTGATTCGCTTAGAGATAACGGTATCAAATTATAAGGGTTAATGATGGCAGCAGTAAATAGAGAAGATTTTCAAGAAGCAATCGTTAAAATCGGAAGAGTAACAAAAGTTGTAAAAGGTGGTAGAAGATTCAGATTTACAGCTTTAGTTGTTGTTGGTGATAAAAACGGTACAGTTGGATTTGGTACAGGAAAAGCAAAAGAGGTTCCTGATGCAATTAAAAAAGCTTTAGATGACGCATTTAAATCTTTAGTAAAAGTAAATATTCATGGTACAACTATTGGTCATGATATTGAACATAAATATAATTCAAGTAAAATTTTACTTAAACCAGCATCTGAAGGTACTGGGCTTATCGCAGGTGGTGCGGCAAGACCTGTTCTAGAGCTTTCTGGAGTTAAAGATATTATTGCAAAATCTTTAGGTTCAAATAATCCAAATAACCTTGTACAAGCTACAGTAGAAGCATTAGCAAGAATTAAAGGATAAGATGTGACATTAGATAACTTAAAACCAGCAACTGGTAGTATAAAAAATGTTAAAAGAATTGGTAGAGGTCAAGGTTCTGGAACTGGTAAAACTGCCGGTAAAGGTAATAAAGGTCAAAAAGCTAGATCTGGATATAAAATCAAAAGAGGTTTTGAGGGTGGTCAACAACCAATCTATAAAAGACTTCCAAAAGTTGGTTTTACTTCTAGAGTAGAAAAACCATATTCAATCAATGTAGATAGAATCAAACAAGTGGCAGCACTTGAAGAAATTACAGTTGAATCAATTAAATCAGTATACAAACTATCAAAAAGTGTTACTAAAGTAAAATTAATCGGTTCAGCTGCTAAAGAATTAGCATCTAAGATTAAAGACGAAAACGTAACAACTACTGGAAAATAATTATGAATAAAGATCTAATAAATAAGATTCTTATTACATTAGGTTTTATATTACTTTACAGGCTACTGGCATATGTGCCAGTTCCTGGAGTAAATATAGACGTAGTAAAAGAATTCTTCGATTCAAATGCAAACAATGCATTAGGTCTTGTAAATATGTTTAGTGGTAATGCAGTTTCTAGACTAAGTATTATCTCACTAGGTATTATGCCATACATTACAGCTTCAATTATTATGGAGCTTCTAGCAGCAACTTTCCCAGCACTTGGTAAAATGAAAAAAGAAAAAGATGGTATGCAAAAATATATGCAAATCATTAGATACGCAACTATTGTAATTACTCTTATCCAATCTATTGGTGTATCTATGGGTCTTAATTCATTAACAGGTCAAAGTGGACAAAGTGCAATCTCAATCGATATGGATGTTTTTGTAGCAGTATCATCTATTTCAATGTTAACAGGTACTATGCTTTTAATGTGGATTGGAGAACAAATTACACAAAAAGGTATTGGTAACGGTATTTCACTTATTATCTTTGCAGGTATTGTTTCAGCAATTCCAGGAGCAATTGGTGGTACAGTTGATTTAGTTAACAATGGACAAATGAACTTCTTAACAGTTATTGCTATTTTAGTGATTATTTTAGCTACTGTTGGAGCTATTATTTATGTTGAATTAGGGGAAAGAAGAGTTCCTATTTCATACTCTAGAAAAGTAATGATGCAAAATCAAAGAAAAAGAGTTATGAATTATATTCCTATAAAAGTTAACTTATCTGGGGTTATTCCTGCAATTTTTGCAAGTGCTATTTTAATGTTCCCAGCTACTGTACTTCAAGGAAGTCAAAATAAATATCTTTTAATGGTTGCAGATTTTTTAAGTCCTCAATCATATACATTTAATCTTTTAATGTTTTTATTTGTAGTTTTCTTTGCATTCTTTTATGCTTCAATTACATTTAATGCAAAAGATATATCTGAAAATTTAAAAAGACAAGGTGGTTTTATCCCAGGTATTAGACCAGGAGAAGGAACCGCAGCATTTTTAAATGAAACAGCAAGTAGATTGACTTTCTGGGGAGCTATTTATATGGGATTAGTTTCTACTGTGCCTTGGCTTTTAGTTAAAGCTATGGGAGTACCATTCTATTTTGGAGGGGTTGCAGTTCTTATCGTTGTTCAAGTTGCTATTGATACTATGAGAAAAATTGAAGCTCAACAATATATGAATAAGTATGAAACATTAAGTGCAGTTGGACTGTAAATCATGGCTATTCCTTTAAGAAAACCTAATGAAATTGAAAAACTTCGCACAGCAAGTCAAGCTGTTGCGAAGACACTAAAACATCTAGAAAAAAATGTCAAAGCTGGTATGACTTTAATTGAAGTTAATGAAATGGGTGAAAAATTTTTAGAAAGCATTGGTGCAAGACCGGCTTTTAAAGGTTTATATGGATTCCCTGCTGGTGTTTGTACCTCTTTAAATGAAGTTATTATTCATGGAATTCCTGATAATACAGTATTAAAAGAGGGTGATATTTTAGGTTTAGATATTGGTAGTGAAATTGATGGTTGGTATGGTGATGCGGCAATTACTATGCCTATAGGTAAAATCTCAAAAGAGGACGAGGATTTAATTGCTTGTTCTAAAGATGCATTATATCATGCAATTAGTATAATAAAAGAGGGTATGAGATTTAAAGAGCTTTCAAAAGAGATTGAAAACTTTATAGTTGATAGAGGTTATCAACCATTAGTTAGATTTTGTGGTCATGGTATAGGTAAAAAACCTCATGGTGAACCAGAGATTCCAAACTACGTAGATACACCAAACTTGAAATCTGGACCTAAAATTAAAAATGGTATGGTATTTTGTATTGAACCAATGATTTGTCAAAACTCACGAGAACCTGTTATTTTAGAAAATGACTGGGATGTAGTAAGTGAAGATAGATTAAGAGGTAGTCATTATGAACATACAGTTGCTGTAATTGATGGAAAAGCAGTTATATTAAGTCAAGTAGAAGAATAAACTTAGGAGAAAAAGTGGCAAAAGATGATGTTATAGTAATTGATGGTAAAGTTGTAGAAGCTTTGCCAAATGCTATGTTTAGAGTTGAGTTAGATAATGGACATATAGTATTGTGTCATATCTCTGGAAAAATGAGAATGCACTATATTAAAATATTACCAGGTGACAAAGTAAAAGTAGAAATTACTCCTTATTCTCTTGATAAAGGTAGAATTACTCACAGATATAAATAAGAGATTGTAAAACCTACAAACTCTTATTTGATATTTTAACTTTTGTAATATTATGTTATACTCGTATGTAAAATATAGTTAAGTATAAACATGAAGAATATCACACAATTATTAGAAGAAACATTAATTAATTTAAGAAATAAAACTATTGTAATAACTCCAAATAATTTCGAAAAAGAATTTTATGCACTTTTATCAAAATCAGATTTAATTTTAGAAGATCATGAAGAGTTCCAATATCTTATTGATACTTTGAGTGAAAATGAAAAAACTGAGTTTAGTAAATATGATAGAACAACTTTAAATCTTGCAAAGTTATTAAGCAATAGAGTATCTACTCAAGATATAAAACTTTTTTTAAAACATTTCATATATTTTATTTCACCATCTTTATCAAATTACAAAAGTGACCAACTTCAAGAACTAATTTATAATATTGCAAAAAAACCTAATGTTTTAATTGATGAAGATACAATAAGAAAATTAAGAAAATTTACTGATGAACGAATAGACTCTGATAAATTACTTTTTAGTGAAAAAACAGATGATATAAAAAAATTGATATTTTTCTTCGAAAAACATTTAAAGGATATTATTTTAGAACATGTTACAACAAAACAAGAGGTTTTACAAATTAAAAATGATTTAGAAAATTTGGATTTATCTCTAACTTCAAAAGAAGAGATTAAGCATTTTCAAGAAGAGATGCTAAAAATAGTTGAAAAATTAGATGATTCTATTAATAATAATACTCAAAAACTTACAGAAGAACAAGTTAAATGTTTAGATTTATACGAACAGATTGAAATGCTTCAATTCAATTTGACAAAAGCTGAGGAAGAAAAATCTTTAGATTATTTAACTGGTGTATTAACAAGAAGAGCATATGTTAATGAATTGGAAAGATTGGAAAATGAATTTAACGTATTTGATTCAAAATATGCAATTATTTTTTATGATATAGATCATTTTAAAAAAATTAATGATGTATTTGGACATGAATGTGGAGATGTAATACTAAATAAATTTGCAACAATTTTAAGCAAACTTACAAGGACTGGGGATATTATCTCAAGATATGGTGGAGAAGAGTTTGTTGCTTTGATTCATTATTCAGAGATTATTGAAGTAAAAAACTATCTTCAAAGAGTAAAAAATATTATCTCAAACAATAAATTTTTATATAAAGAAAATAAAATTGATGTTAGATTTTGTGCTGGTGTTTCATTTAGGGATAGATACAATTCATACAAAGAGTGTATGAAAAAAGCAGATGAACTATTATATTTTGCTAAATCAGAAGGACGAGATAGAATAGTTCTTGATACAAATGAAATATTATAGGTAAAATAATATATTCAAAAGAACTTTTTTTGTACAATTTTGCATGACTAAAGCAGTAAAAAATAGAATTATATATCAATTGAACTTTTTGAAATCTATTGGATATGAATACCATAATAATTTGAAATTATTTAATAAAGAGATAAACTCTAGTAGTTTACCTAATGATTTAAATCAATTAAAAGAAATAGTAGAAAATTGTCATTTATGTGAGTTGTGTAAAACAAGAAAAAATGTTTTATTTGGAGAGGGAAGTATTAGTAATAATCCTATAATGTTTATAGGAGATGAACCCACAAAAACTGAAGATGAGTTAAATAGTTTTTTTGTAGGTAAATCTGGTGAACTTTTAAGTAAAATGATTGAAAATGTTTTGCCTTTGAAAAAAGAAGAAGTTTATATAACTAATTTAGTAAAATGTAAAAGTTTAGATGGAATGGAAACATCTCATTTTAATAGTTGTAGTAGTTATTTATATAAACAAATTGATTTAATAAAACCTAAACTAATTGTTACTTTTGGAGAAAAAAGTTATCAATATTTATGTTCTGATAAACAAAATTTTAATCAAGTAAGAGGACAGCTAGTCAATTTCAAAAATTATAGTTTGCTTCCAACTTTTTCAGTTGGATTTTTAATTAGAAATCCATCAGCAAAAAAAGAAGCTTATCATGATATGTTAAAAATAAAATCTATTTTGGAGTCAAGTTGAAAAATCTATTAAGTGTATTACTAATTGGGATGTTTTTTATAGGATGTACTCAAAAAACAATAGTAATTGATACTCAAAAACAAGAAGTAAAAAAACAAAAAGAAAAAGTACAAACAAAAGAAGAAGAACTAATAGTACCAATAGCAGAAGAACCTATTGTGAAAGAACCTGTTGTAGAAGAGGATGCATATAAAAAAGTTGCCTTAATTTATCCATCAAAGATTGTAGGCCCTTATGCTAAATCTACTGTAAATACAATTACATCTTTTTTACTTTTTTCAAAGCAACCTTTTATTTTAGAAACTTTTGATAGTTTTGATGAAAATTCCCAAAATATAAATTATCAAATTGAACAGTTAAAGCAAAAGGGATTTAAAAATATAATAGCTATGTATACACAAGTTGGATTTGATATTTTAAACTCAATGTATGATATTGATGATTTGAAAATCTATTTTCCTTTGATTAATAAAGATGAAGTTCAAACAACAAATACAAACTTTATATTTGGTGGTATCTCTTATTATAAACAGTTAGAAGCTTTACAAAATGTTTCAAGTCAAAATAATAGTATGTTTTATGTAGATTCTTATATTGGAAATAAGTTAAAAGATGATTATATTAAGATATTTGGTGTAGATACAAATATTAAAAGAATTGAAAATCAAAATAATCAATATAAATATATAATGGAAGATGAAAAATTAAAAGAGAGTACAGTAATGTTAAATACTCCTATAATCAAATCATCTATTATTATGTCACAGTTAACAGCCTATGAAATAAACCCAATTGCTATTCTTTCAACACAGTTAAATTATAACCCACTTTTAATAAGGTTGACACAAGATATAGATAGAACAAACTTTTATGTTATTAATTCTATTGGACAAAGTGATGATTTTATGCAAGAATATTGTAGTTTATTAGAATCTGATATAGTTTATAACTGGGTAGATTATTCATCTTTAGTTGGGATTACTTATTTGTTAGATGAAAATCAATCAGATATTATTGAAACAAAAGTTATCGATAATCAAGCTCAATATGAATTAAATTTTTATAAAAGTACATCTTATGGATTTGAAAAGATTAATATAAATTAAAACTAAGTATCATTTCGATATAATCGCGAATATTTAATATAAGAAACAAAAAGACGGAGTCAGATTTGAGAACGCATTATTGTACAGAAGTAACTGAAAAAAATATTGGTGAGATTGTTACTGTTGCTGGTTGGGTAAACAGTAGAAGAGATCACGGTGGAATTATATTTATAGATTTAAGAGATAGAGGTGGATTAGTTCAACTAGTTTGTGACCCAGCTGATAATAAAGCAGCGTGGGAAGTAGCTGATAGTGTAAGAGATGAATTTGTTTTAATTGCTACTGGTAAAGTAAGAGCTAGAGGTGAAGGATTAGAAAATCCTAACTTAATCACTGGAAAAATTGAGATTGTTGTTGATAATTTAGTTATTGAAAATAGATCAAAACCTATGCCATTTGAGTTAGGTGATGAAAAAGTAAATGAAGAGATTAGATTAAGAAATAGATTTTTAGAACTTAGAACAAAAAAATCACACGATATTTTTAAATTAAGAAGTACAGCAAATATTGCAGTTAGAAATTGTTTAAATGAACTTGGATTTTTAGACGTAGAAACTCCAATCTTAACAAAATCGACTCCTGAAGGTGCAAGGGATTATTTAGTACCAAGTAGGGTACATCCAGGTGAGTTTTATGCTTTACCACAATCACCTCAATTATTTAAACAATTACTTATGGTATCTGGATTTGATAAATATTTCCAAATTGCTAAATGTTTTAGGGATGAAGATTTAAGAGCCGATAGACAACCAGAATTTACTCAAATAGATGTGGAAATGTCATTTTGTACTCAAGAAGATGTAATAAAAGTAGCTGAAAAACTTATTCATGATACTTTTAAAGCTTGTGGAAAAGATGTTCCTGAAACTTTTCCAAGAATGACATACAAAGATGCTATGGAAAAATATGGTTCTGATAAACCAGATATGAGATTTGGTATGGCAATGGTTGATGTTATTGATATCTTTGCAAGATCAACAAATGAAATATTCTCAAATATTGCATCTAATCCTATAAAAAATAGAATCAAAGCACTTAAGTGTCCAAATGGAGATAATATTTTCTCAAAAAGACAAATGAAAGGTTTTGAAGATTATGTAAGAAAATTTGGTGCTCATGGTTTAGGATATTTCCAAATGAAAGAGGATGGATTAAAAGGTCCTTTAACTAAATTTTTCTCAGAAGCTGATTTAGAAGAGATTGTAAAAGTTACAGAGCTAGAAGTTGGAGATGTAGTATTCTTTGGAGCAGGAGATAAAAAAACTGTATGGGACTATATGGGAAGATTTAGATTATATCTTGCAGAGCAAATGGATATTGTTCCACAAGATACTTATGAATTTTTATGGGTTGTTGATTTCCCTATGTTTGAAGTTGAAGATGGAAGAACAAAAGCACTTCACCACCCATTTACAATGCCAAATCTAGAAAAACATGATTTAGACGATATTGAAGATTTAGAAGAGTTAGAATCAATTGCTTATGATATTGTACTAAATGGTACAGAGCTTGGTGGTGGTTCAATCAGAATCCATAAAGAAGAGATCCAATCAAAAGTATTTAAACTTATGGGGATCTCAGAAGAAGAAGCAAATGAAAAGTTTGGTTTCTTACTTGAAGCATTAAAATATGGAGCACCAAGTCATGGTGGTTTTGCAATGGGATTTGATAGAATGATTATGTTATTAGCAGGAACAGATTCTATTAGAGATGTAATTGCTTTCCCTAAAACTCAAAGGGCACAATGTTTATTAACACAAGCTCCAAGTGAAGTTGATAATGAACAATTAAAAGAATTAAGCATAAGAGTAAGAAAAAACTTAGAAGCTTAATAAATTAAATAAAAAGGACAATAATATGTATAGAATTGTACTAGTATTATTGTTCTTTTCTACCTTTGCCTTTTCTATTACTACTATAACCGTAACCTACCCTGTACAACAATATTTTGTAGAAAAAATTGCACTAAATAAAGTCTATGTTAGAACAGTTTATGAAAATTTAAAGAAGTTTAATCCAAAAGATAGAGTGAATTTATATAGACTTTCAAGTAGCAAATATTATTTTATCTTTAATTTAAAAGAGGAGATTAAATTTAAAAAACTATTTTTAAGTAAAAATAGTAATATTGCAACTATAAACCTCACAGAAGGTATAGAAAAAATTAAAAATAAAAATGAAGTCAATCCATATGTATGGATGGACCCATTATTAGTACGAAAGATTGCAAAGAATATCTACCAACAATTAGTTATGGTACAAAAAGAGGATAAAGAGTTTTTTAAACAAAACTATGAAAAATTTTTGAAAGAATTGGATGAACTTTATTTAGAGATGAGAGATAACTTGTTAAATAGTGAAACTTATGGTTTTCTTGCATACTCTGATTGTTGGGATTATTTAGCTGTTAGATTTAGATTGAAAGTTTATAAAAATGAATATAAGTATTTAAATATAAACGAGATACCAGATTTTATTAGATTTGCACGAAAAGAAAATCTGAAAAAAATAGTTATACAAAAAGATAAATCTTATGAAATAGCACAATCTTTGGCAGGTCATATTGGAGCTAAAATTATTGAACACAATATTTTTAGTCACGAATGGAGATCTAACCTATTTATGCTAACAAGAAAATTAGCTAGACGAATATAAAGAAGAATAATGTTTTTACCTACAACTAAAGAGGAGATGAAACAAAGAGGTTGGACTCAATGTGATGTAATCTTAATAAGTGGAGATGCATATATTGATTCACCCTTTATTGGTGTTTCTGTAGTTGGAAGAATACTAGAAAATTTAGGTTTTAAAGTTGGAATAATTGGTCAACCAGATGTAAATAGTGATGATGTTACTAGACTTGGTGAACCTAAACTTTATTGGGGTGTTAGTGGTGGGAGTATTGATTCAATGGTTTCAAACTATACTGCAACAAAAAAGTTTAGAAATAGTGATGATTATACGCCAGGTGGAAAAAACAATAAAAGACCTGATAGGGCAACTTTAGTATATACAAATCTAATAAGAAGATTTTTTAAAAATACAGTTCCTATCGTACTTGGTGGAATAGAAGCAAGTTTAAGAAGAACTACTCATTATGATTATTGGACAAATAAACTTAGAAGACCAGTACTTTTTGATGCAAAAGCCGATTACCTAATCTATGGAATGGGTGAGATGGCTATAAGAGAGTTTACCACTGCTTTAGCTGAGGGGAAAGATCCCAAAGAGGTTAGGGGAGTTTGTTATATCGCTAAAGAGCCTGTTGAGGATTATATTCAATTACCAAGTCACGATGAGTGTTTAAAAGATAAAGAGAAATATATTGACCTTTTTGATGATTTTTATAAAAATAATGACCCAATAAATGCAAAAGGTCTTTGTCAAAAAATAGATACAAGATATTCTATTCAGAACCCTCCATGTGATTATTTAGATGAAGCTGAGATGGATGAGGTTGCATCATACCATTATGAAAGAGATTTACATCCTTATCATAAAAAAGAGGGAACTGTAAAATGTTTGGAAACTATTAAATTTTCTATTCAAACTCACCACGGATGTTGGGGAGAGTGTAACTTTTGTGCCATTGGAGTTCATCAAGGAAGAACAATAAGAACAAGAAGTGAAAAAAACATTTTGCAAGAGGCAAAAGAGTTTACCAAGATGAAAGACTTCAAAGGTATTATCTCTGATGTGGGTGGACCAACTGCTAATATGTATGGGTATGAATGTGGTAAAAAGCTTAAAAAAGGAACCTGTGATGATATTAGATGTGTTGACTTTGATAGACTGTGTAAGGTTATGAAAGTTGATCATAGTAGACATCTAAAACTATTAAGAGATATAAGACAAGTTCCTGGAATAAAAAAAGCCTTTGTTGCTTCTGGGTTAAGATATGATTTTATACCTGCTGATAAAAAGTATGGTTATGAGTATTTAAAAGAGCTTGTAAATCATCATATCTCTGGACAAATGAAAGTTGCACCTGAACATACTTCAAATAGAGTTTTAAGACTTATGGGAAAACCTGGAAAGCAGCCTTTAATTGATTTTAAAAATATGTACGATAAGTTAAACAAAGAGGCTGGTAAAAAACAGTTTTTAACATACTATTTGATTGCCGCTCATCCTGGATGTGAAGAGAAAGATATGCATGAGTTGAAACAGTTTACAACTCATGAGTTGAAAATGAACCCTGAACAAGCTCAGGTTTTCACACCAACTCCTGGAACATATTCTAGTGTTATGTACTATACAGAGTTAGACCCAATAACTAGAAAAAAAATCTTTGTAGAAAAAGATAATGCAAGAAAAGAGAAACAAAAAAACATAGTAATCGATAAAAGCTATTATCAAAGAAGAAAAAATCATAACAGTGGAATGCAAGGCTAGTGCATGACAAGCTTTTTTTAAAAAGCTCTTTATACTTTCCTACCTTTTATCTTCACTACGTTTGCTATAAGAATGCGTTATGAATAGTGATTTTTTATAAATCATGCTAAATAGTAGAGAAAAAAGAAAGAATATAAAGTTAAAAGAAGGACTAACATGACAAATAATGAACTAATGAAAGAGGACTTAAAACATATATTTCATCCATGTTCACAAATGAAAGATTATGAAACTATCCCTTTAATACCAATAAAAAGTGGTAAGGGTGCATATATAAAAGATTTTGATGGGAATGAGTATTTAGATTGTATAAGCTCATGGTGGGTAAATATTTTTGGACATAGTAATGATTATATAAATAAAAAAATAAAAGAACAAGTTGAAGAGTTAGAACATGTTATCTTTGCTGGATTCACTCACAAACCAGCAGTTGATTTAGCAAAGAGATTAGTTGCCCTAACACCAGAACCTTTACAAAAAATATTTTTTGCTGATAATGGTTCAAGTGCTATCGAGATAGCTTTAAAGATGGCTTTTCAATATTTTAAAAATAAAGGTGAATCAAGAACACAGTTTATCTCTCTTCAAAGTTCATATCATGGTGAAACTATGGGAGCATTAGCTGTTTCAGACACAGGACTTTATAAAGATATTTATAATGATATTTTGATACAAACAATAAAAGCAAAATCACCTGCACTTGTAAGTGAAGATAAAGCTATAGAGGATATGAAAGAACTTTTAGAAGAAAATAAAGGAAATATCTCTTCTGTAGTAATTGAGCCATTGATACAGTGTGCAGCTGGAATGCTTATGTATGATGCTTCATATATAAAAAGACTTAGAAAACTTTGTGATGAGTATGGAGTATTTTTAATAGCAGATGAGATAGCAGTTGGATTTGGACGAACAGGAACTATGTTTGCTTGTGAACAAGCTGATATTAGTCCTGATTTTTTATGTTTATCAAAAGGGATAACTGGTGGTTATATGCCACTTTCAGTTGTGTTATTCACAGATGATATCTATAACGCTTTTTATTGTGATTACAATGAAGGAAAATCATTTTTAGATTCACACTCATATACTGGAAATACATTGGCTTGTTCCGTTGCAAATGCAGTTTTAGATATTTTTGAAAATGAAAATATTATTGAAAAAAATAAAGAGAAAATTGCCTTTATCAAAGAAAAAACTCAAAAGTTTAAAAGTTTAGAAAATGTTGTTGAAGTAAGACAAAGAGGTATGGTTTGTGCTATTGAGTTAAATGCTTATGAAAATAGAAGAATAAATTTAGAGATTTTTCAAGAAGCTCTCAAAGAAGGTGTTTATGTAAGACCTTTAGGAAATATTTTATATTTTATGCCACCGTATTGTTTTACTTTTGAAGAATTAGAAAAAATGATTGAAGTAACTTATAAGATTGTATCAACAAAGTTATAGATTATTTTAATTAAATAAAAAAGGGCAACTAAAAAATAGTTGCCCTTTTTTTATACTCTTTACTTGATTATGAAAGAGCGTTAATCATATCAGCTGTAACTTCTGAAACATCTTTTGTTCCATCAAGTTCAGTAAATACACCCATATTTGTATAAAAGTCTATTAAAGGTGCAGTTTGAGCATGATATGCTTCCAGTCTGCTTTTTACAGTCTCTGCATTGTCATCTTTTCTGATGATTAGTTCACCACCACAGTAATCACAAACATCTTCAACTTTTGAAGGATTAAACTCAACATGGAAAGATGCTCCACATTTAGAACAAACTCTTCTTCCTGTGATTCTTCCAACAATTAGTTCATCAGGAACATTTAGTGAAATCACTTTATCTAAACTAATTTGCATAGTTGCCATTAATTCATTTAAAGCTTCTGCTTGAGCAAGTGTTCTTGGAAAACCATCAAGGATAAAACCCTCTTTACAGTCAGATTCAGCAAGTCTGTCTTTGATAATACCAATGATTGTTGAATCAGGAACTAATTTACCCTCATCCATAAATTTTTTTGCTTCCATACCCATATCTGTTTTCTCAGCAATTGCTGCTCTTAAGATATCTCCTGTAGAGATTTGTGGGATATTGTATTTTTCAATCAAAAATTTTGCTTGTGTTCCTTTACCAGCTCCTGGAGCACCAAATAGCATTAAATTCATATTTATCTTCCTTTTAAATAGTCCCCTTAAAAAGAGACCTTTATATTACTAATTTCTTTTTACTCAATTTATAAAAAATTGTTAAAGAAACAAACTTTAAAAAGAACAAGGAGTTGTTCTTAAGTTTTTGTGTATTGTATTCAAAAAGCATTTAATATCACATAAATAATTCATATAGATTTTGATATAATTAGGACTTCTAAATTTTACAAGGGTTTAAATGAAAAAATTATTTTTAATTATTGGTGCACCAGGAAGTGGTAAAACTACTGATGCAGAATTGATTGCTGAAAAACACATAAATATTACTCATTATTCAACTGGAGACATGTTTAGAGCAGAAGTAGCAAGTGGAAGTAAAAGAGGTGCAATTATAGAAACATATATAAGTGCAGGGAATATTGTACCAATTGATATTGCAATTGAAACAATTGTTGGTGCTATTAAAAAAGCTCCTACTGACATAGTTGTTATTGATGGATATCCAAGAAGTTTTGAACAAATGAATGAATTAGATAAATATTTAGTTGATGAATCAGAAGTAGAGTTAGTAAATGTTATTGAGGTTGAAGTTTCAGAAGAGATTGCTAGAGATAGAGTTTTAGGACGAGCTAGAGGTGCTGATGATAATGTAAAAGTGTTCAATAATAGAATGAAAGTTTATATAGAACCTTTACAAATAATTCAAGAATTTTATGAATCAAAAAAATTATTAAAGAAGATAGATGGTGAAAGAACAATCAAAGAGATTGTTGATGAGATGGATTCATTTATTTTATCAAGAGTTTAGATGATAGAAAAACCAAATTTTTACTCAGTTATTATAGGAACAGAATTATTAAATGGGCGTCGAAAAGATGCTCATTTTGCTTTTTTAAATGAGCAACTTTTAAAAAGAGGATGGACGCATAAAGGTTCATTTGTTATAGCAGATAACGTTGATTTGATGGAAAATGTATTTAATCTAATTAAATCAGATACTAATTCTGTTATGTTTTCTTATGGTGGTATTGGTGCAACACCAGATGATTATACAAGAAATATTGCTGCAAAAGTATTTACTAATTCAATGATGCAGTTTCATGAAAAAGCAAAAAAATTAATAGAGGATCAATTTAAGAAAGAAGCTTATCCCCATAGAGTAAATATGGCTTATCTACCAATTGGTGCAAAACTTCTTAAAAATGTAGTAAACAATGTAGCAGGTTTTTATCTTGAAGACAGATTTTTCTTTACACCTGGATTTCCATCAATGAGCCAATCTATGGTTATTGAGGCATTAGATAGGTATTATTCAAAAAATCATGAAGAAAAACATAGAGTTACCTTAACTGCATATTGTGGTGAAAATGATTTGATTGATATTATGAAAACTGTGCCAAAAAGTATTGAGTTTTCATCATTGCCAAAGATTTTAGATGATAAAAGATTGGTCGTAATATCTTTATGTGCTTATGATAAAAATTTGGTAGAAACTTATTTTTCAAAATTCACTCAATTTTTAGAAAAAAATAGTATCAAATTTGTATTAAAAGATATAGTTTAAAAAAAAATAAATATTAATAAGTGCCAATAAATGGGCACTTAAATCTTTCAAAATAATTTTAAGAAAATTTTCAGCTTTTTTTAGTTTTTTTAGTTTATAATTTCGCAAGTAGAATAAGGAAAACTGTTTTATGTTTGAAACCCCATCAAAGCATTTGGCCGTGCATTTTTTTGGTTTCAATTTGGTGTACTTTTTAAGTACATTTATACTAGTAATATATATTTACTACGTCAGGGAGTATAGATGTTAAAATCATTCTTTTTTGCTGCTATTTTAGTAGCAGTTTCTGCGTTTGCAAACGATGCAATTGAAGAAAAACTTGCACTTTGTGAACAAAATTATGATCAATGTTCAGTAAAATGTGAAGAGAATCAAAATGTAGATTTTACTGAGTGTGTTTCTTTATGTGAAAAAGACTACTATCTTTGTCAAACTAAAGTTGAAGAAAGTTTAGACGAAAACCAAGAAAAATAATTAATTATTGCCTTATTCTACAAAAGTTTTTTAAAGGTAATATAAGAGGTGAAATTTAGAAAACTAAGTATTGAAAAATCAAAAAAGCTAATTGATGAGGTAGAGAGATTTAGTGATTTTTTAGATACTTTGAAACAGTTGATTAGAATACCAAGCGTAACAGGATATGAACACTCATTTTTTTTATGTTTAAAAAGAGAACTTGATGAGTTAAATATAAAAACACAATACTATGATGGTTTATTAGTAGCACAAGGAAGTGAACCTACAAAAGGGATTTTAAGCGCCCATATAGATAGGCATGGTCTTGTTTGTACAGGTCCTAAAGAGTTTCAATTTGCTGCATTTTTAGCAAAAAATAGAAGTGAATTAAAAGGAAACTCTGTTTCTGAACAAATATATAAAACATTTTTATCAAGATATTTAAACTTAAGTGTACAAGCTTATGAACCATATTCAGGAAGTTATCTGGGAATTGGTGAGATAGATGATGTTTATATGTGTAAAGAGATTAATAACCTAATGTTTAAGGTAAAAGGTTTAGAACATCTTATGCCAGGAACACCAATAGCCTTTGTGGATAAATTAGAGATAAATAATGGTTTAGTATCTGCACAATTAGATAACGTAATCTCAGCAGCAATAATCCTTTATCTTTATCAAAATGGTTATCAAGGGACAGCTTTTTTTACTGCACAAGAAGAAGCAGGTAGAAGTTGGAGATTTATGTATGAGTGGTTTTTAAAAAATAAAGTTTCTACTTCTGAAATGTTAGTACTTGATACAAGTCCATATAACACAGATGAAGAGGTTAATATGCAGCAAATTGTTTTAAGAAACAGAGATGCAAATGCTAGGTTTAGATCACCACTTTTAAAAGTTTTAAAAAACTTTTGTCATAAGCATAATATTGTATTTTCTTGTAAAGATATTTTTATCCAAGAAAAAAATAGAGTATTAAGTAAAAAAAATCTTCCTTTAATGTCTTTGGGAAGTACAGAGATGGGAAGAATAGTAAAAGAATCAAAAGGTATGATTCAAGGTACAACATTACAGATACCAACAACAGGTTATCATACCATAGAGGAAACTGCCTCAATGGATTCTATAAAATCAGTATTATTTATACTGAAAAATTTATATATTGATAAAAAAAATTAGGAAAGAGATGAAAACTACTAACTACAAAAATTTAGTTAAGTTATATTATGAAGAGTTATGGAATAAACATAATAAAGAGTATATCGATATTTTGTTTGATGATAATATCACTTTTCATGGTTCATTCAATATCGAAACAACTGGAAAAAAAGAGTTTGAAGAGTATATGGACAATGTGGTGAAAGGTATTCCAAACCTTTATCATGGTGTAGAAATTATGATTAGTGAAGGCGATACAATTGCAGTAAGAGCTGTATATAATGGAACACACAAAGGTAAATTATTTGATTTTGAGCCAACAAATAACAGAATTAAATATAATGGTGCATCTTTTTTTAAATTCAAAGATGGAAAAATTTATGATATTTGGATATTAGGTGATTTAGCTACTTTATATAAACAGTTGATTAAATGAGTGTAAGAGCTTTAGACCAAATTAGTAACTTTGTTTATTGCGATAGTTTTTTAAATGATTTAGAAATAGAGACAAAGTTGCTTCCTAATCCATATTTTGATTATCCTTTTTTGATTATTAAAAACTTTTTTAATAAAGAGTTGTGTGATGAAATCTCAAATTCTATTAGAAAAGATGATGATTATAAAGATGCAAAGGTTAAGATTGAAAATTATGATAATGAGGTTGATAGAAGTTTAAGAAAAACCAAAATCTATAAGCTTGAAAAAGAGCATAAGCGGGTTTATGATACTGTTTTTAAATTTCATCAAAATCAAATCGAAGAGTATTTTAATCTTGCCTTAACTACTGCTACAAAAGTTCAAGTTTTGGAGTATACAAAAGGTTCATTTTATGTGGCTCACAGCGATGATTCAAGTATGATATATAAAGATGATGAACTAATTGGTTTTAAGTGTGTGGCAAACAATAGAAAGCTTACAACTGTACTTTTTACAACAAGTTGTCAAGATAATGAAGAGGTTAATTGTTTTACAGGTGGGGAATTAATATTTAATTATCTTTATGACCAAAATGGGGAAAATATAAAACTAAAACCACAAGCTGGTGATATGGTTGTTTTCTTAAGTAATCCCTATTTTACACATGAGGTTTTAGAGGTAAAAAACGGATATAGATTAAGTCTAGTTCAATGGCACGATGCTATTATAAACTAGGCTTAGCAGCTTTTTTTATATGTAAATCCAATTGAGGAAATGGTATTTCTATATTGTGTTTATATAATGCATTGTAAATTAGAAGCATAAAATCAGATTTAAGAGAGTTTGGCGTAATTTTATCATTTACTCTTATATAAACCAAAAGTTCTAAATCAACACTACTATTATTCATATTCTCAAATCTTATTTCTGGTTGTTTATCTTTATCATCTCTAATAAATTTTAAATCACTATTTTTTAACTCTTCTAAAATAAGCTCTTTTACCTTTTCTATTTTTGTCCCATATGCTACCCCAAAAGGTACATGTAATCTTCTTGATTTATCTTCTAAAGTCCAATTTATTACATTGTTTTGAATAAATGATGAGTTAGGTATAACTATATCAATATTGTCAAAAGTTTTTATACTAGTTGAACGAACTCTTATATCTGTAACTGTCCCTTTTAATACATCGTTTATCTCTATTACATCACCTATTCTAATTGTTCTTTCAAACATTAAAATAATACCTGCTATAAAATTTGAAACAACAGTTTGTAAACCAAAACCAATACCGATAGATAAAGCACCAGCAATAAGTGAAATAGATGTCATATCTATTCCTAAACTACCAATTGCAATCATAAAAGTTATAAAAACTATAAGATAAAAACCAACATTAGAAGTAACTTTCAATGACATATCACTAATATTAGGCCATTTTGTAGATATTTTAAGAAGCCATTTTTTATATAATTTTCCTATAAAAATCCCTAATATTATAAGTAATAAGGCTTTTAATATACTAAGGGGTGTGATTGCTTGCTCATTAAATACAAATAAATTTGTATTTAAAAAAGACTTTGATATATCAAATAAAGAATCAACTTCGGTACTAGTTGTGGCAAAAGCTAATTTTGTAGTATTAAAACTTTTTTTAGAGAGTTGTTTTAGAATATTATCTATATAAAGATATTTTTTATTATCCTTGTTTAATATAGAAAGATTTTTGTTTATCTTTTTGTAGGAAGTTAAATATTTAATTTCATCTTTTTCTTTGATACTTAAAATAGCTTTTTTTAGTAAATCAAATATATTTTCTATTAAAAGTGTTTGGTATAAGATTAGTGATTTGTCTAACTCTTTTTGTAAAATTTCAACTTTTTTATAATTCTCTTGCAGTTTTTGAATTTGCAAATCATTTTCTAAAGATTTAATTTTTTCTAAGATTTGTTCAAGTTCTGATTGATTTTGTTTTAGATTTGAATTAATTGAATCTTCATTAAAAGTTTTTAGATTTGATATTGCAGTATTTAATTGTTTATATAAGTTTTCTTTTTCATTTTCATATAGTAGTTCTTTTTTTTCTAAATTGTTTTTTTCCATTTTATAATATGCAAATTGAAGTTGATAGATTAAAAGTTTATCTTTCTCAATCTCTAAAATATTTTCTATTTTTTTCTTTAAAAAGGATAAGTTTTCTTGAACATTTTTAGAAAAAGTAGTTGTTTGTTGGTACTCATAGTTTAATTGTATTAAAAATTTGATTGCTTTTATAATATCTTCAAATATAATATTTGAATCTGTAAGTTTTTCATCTTTGAAGTTATCTATTTTTACTATTTTTGAATTTGATTCTTTTAAAATTTTTAAATATTTTAATTCATCTTTTAAAATCTGTTGTGGCTTTTCATTGTTTTTTATCTCTTTTTGAATTGATTTTTCTATCTCTATTAAATAATCAGAATTTTGTTTATTGTCGTAAAGTTTTGTATCAATAGAAGCACAATAAATAGAAGAAAAAATAAAAAGAAGAAAGAATATAAATCTCATTTTAAACCTTAAGTTTTTATCTTTTTTGATTATAATATAAATCTAATTTAGACTTATTAAAAAAGGATAAAAAGTGAACCCAAATGGATTATCACATGCTGTAATAATAGATAAGCAAGGTGGTGCAAAACATATAACTTATGAACAGTTATTAAAATATGAAAAAAGCATGGGATTATTATGGGTACACTTTGATTATTCAAGTAGCGAAGCTATTGAATGGATAACAAACAACAGTGGAATAGATGAAATTGCCATTGAAGCTTTACTTACACAAGAAACAAGACCTAGAACAACAATTTTAGATGATACTATTCTTTTAGCTTTAAGAGGTGTAAATTTAAATCCAAATTCTGATCCAGAAGATATGATATCTATAAGACTTTTTATAAGTGAAGATATAATAGTAAGTACAAAAAAAAGAGACTTATTATCTGTAAAAGATATTTTGTCTTTGTTTGATAAAAACAAAGGACCTGTTAGTAGTGCTGAGTTTATAATTTGTTTAACAGATAGATTAACTTCAAGAATGGAAGAGACAATTGAATCTTTTGAAGATAGAGCTAGTGAAATAGAGGAGATGATTTTAGATTCTGATAATATACAATTAAGAACGCAAATATCAAAAATAAGAAGAGAATCTATTAGTTTGAGAAGATATTTAGCCCCTCAAAAAGAGGCTATGTATAAACTATATCATGATAAAATTTCTTGGCTAAATGAATACGATAGAATACAATTAAGAGAGATAACAGATCAGTTAATAAGATATATTGAAGAACTTGATTCTATAAATGATAAAGTTGCTTTAATACAAGAAGAGTTACTTAATAAAATCAGTGAACAGATGAATCAAAGAATGTATGTACTATCTATAATCTCAGCAATTTTCTTACCTTTGGGTTTTTTAACAGGTCTTTTAGGTATAAATGTGGGTGGAATACCTGGGGCTGAAAATAGTAGTTCATTTATAATTTTTTTATTTATATTGGTTCTTATTGGTGGTTTGCAGTTTTATTTATTAAAAAAATACAAATGGATATAAGATGGAAGAGTTAAAAACTTTTGAAGAGATAAAAGATTTTTTATTAAAAGCAATTGAAGATTATAAAAATGATAGATTTGAATTACATCCATACGATTTAGCAGAGTTACTTGAAAAATTAAGAGACTTAAATCATGATGAGTATGAGTTTGTTTGTAAAAAAATTCCAAGTGAATTATTTGCAGAGATTCTTTGTGAAATGCCAAACTATGTTCAAGAAGAGATAGTAGAGGTTATCAGTGATAAAAAAGTTGCAAATATCACTTCAATGATGGATAGTGATGATGCTTCTTTACTTATTTATAATATTTCACAAAAAGATGAAGGAGCAGCACAAGCTGTTTTAGAAAAACTTGATGATGAAGATAAACAGATTATTGAAAAACTTAACTCTTATGAGGAGGACCAAGCTGGTTCTTATATGCAAAATGAGCTTTTTAGTGCCTCTTTAGATGAAAATATTGGTGTAGCATTAAGAAGACTTAAAAAGTTAAAAGATGAAGATGAACTTGATAATATCTTTCATGTATATTTGGTTGATAAAGATAACAAGTTTATTGGTTCTATAGGTTTGGAAGAGTTAATTGTTTTTGAAAGAGATTTAAAATTTAGTGATATTCCACACGATAAAATTAAAAACTATGAATCAAATCACAAAAGTGATATATCAGAGGTTGTTGAGATTGTTACAAACTATAACTTAAGTGCTATAGCTATAGTTGATGATGAAAACAAACTATTAGGAAGAATCACACACGATGATATTCATGATGTTATTCAACACCAAGATACAAAGCAACTTTACTCTCTAGCTGGGGTTAGTGATGATGCAGAGCAAGAAGAAAGCATGTATCTTATTGGAAAAAATAGAGCTTTATGGTTAGGTATAAATCTAATAACTGCAATCTTGGCTTCTATTGTTATTGGGATGTTTGATGCTACAATTCAATCACTTGTAGCACTTGCCGTTTTGATGCCCATTGTTGCATCAATGGGAGGAAATGCTGGAACACAAACACTAACAGTAACAGTTAGACAAATGGCTTTAGGGGAGATTAGTTATAGTGATGCTAAAAAAACTATATATAAAGAGGTTCTCATCTCTTTAGTAAATGGTTTTCTTTTTGCGCTGGTTATTGGTATTATTGCTTATTTATGGTTTAAGATTCCGCTTTTAGGTTTAGTTATTGCAATGTCAATGGTTATAAATCTACTCAGTGCAGGTTTTTTCGGTGCAGTTATTCCTATACTTTTAGAAAAATTTGAGATAGACCCTGCTATTGGTTCTACAGTAATTTTAACAACTGTAACTGATGTTGTTGGTTTTTTTAGCTTTTTAGGTTTGGCTACTATTATTTTATTATAAGGTTTAAATAAATGGAAAATATTCTTTTTGTATCGGTTCAAATACCAAATGTAATTACCAAAAATGATTTAGAAAAGGAATTCCCTGGATTAGTTTTAAGTAAAATAGAAAACTCATTAGTTGGCGAAATTACAAATGATAAATATATTTTTGCAACTACTTTTGAGGTGATTACTTTTTGTAATTTCACCCATGAAGAGATAAAATCTTTTTTGGAAAGATTAGATATAAAAGAGTCTCAAAGTTATAAAACCTTACTTATAAATCAAGATTATCCAATGGTTATTTCCGAACTTTGTGATAAACCTTTAATTGATGAAAATACAATTAGATATAACAAGTTTAATAAATCTATAGCTTCGATTATCTCATTAGCACTTTCTCAAAGTGTAGGTTTAGAGATAAGTGAAAAATCTTTGGAAAAAAAGATGTATGAAAGTAGAATGATTTATGAGAAAATAGAAAAATTAAAAGTAAAAGATAGAGCGGATTTAATGAAATTTGCAAGTAGTATTGCAAAAGAAAGATTTCATATATTAAACAAATTATATTTGCTTGATAAACCAGATATTATTTGGGATGATATACAACTTGAATCCTTATATAACCAATTAGCATTTCAATTAGATTTGAAAACTAGGTTTGAAGTAATAGAGTACAAAATGTCATATCTAAAAGAGTCAGTTGACTTTGCAACAGATAGGGTAAATCAAAAATCAAGTGAGTTTTTAGAGTGGATTATTATTTGGTTGATTGTTATAGAGGTTTTCTTTTCTATTTATGAATATATAGTAAAACCTAACTTATAGAATAGATTTGTATCTATTCTATAGTCTCTTCTAAGTTTAATTCAACAAACTCACTCTCTTCAATTGCATCTTCACTAAAATATTCAATTTTATTTTCAGCAGTTTCAAGATTTTTAAACCTTGCTATATGAAAGATTGCATCCCCTTCTTGAACTAGTGGAATCTCAGACTTTCCAATAATTACTCCATCAAAAGGAGATGTTATCTCAAAAACTTCATCATCTAATGGTTCATCTATAAAAGCTATAATTTCCCCTTCGTGTACTGTATCTCCTAAAGCTTTTATTGTCCTTAATATACCACTTTCTGTAGATCTTATCCATTGACTTGTCCTTGTGACAATCGGTAATCTTCTTCTTTTTACAGTTGTTTTAGGTATCATATTTAGTTCTCTTAAAACATTTACAATCCCTTTTACTCCAATCCTAATAGATGTTTCATCAAACCTTAAAGCTTCACCTGCTTCATAAAGTAAAATTGGCGTGTTGTTTTCTTGTGCCACTTGTCTTAATGAACCATCTCTTAATTCTGAATGCAGTACAACTGGTGCTTCAAAAGCTTTTGCTAAATTAAAAGTAAACTCATCTTTAATATTTGCTCTAATTTGTGGTAGATTTGATTTATGTATTGAAGCTGTATGTAAATCTATACCTAAGTCACATTTTGAAACTATCTCATCATAAAATATTTTAGCAACACGACTAGCTAGTGAACCTCTTTTTGTCCCAGGAAAAGACCTATTTAAATCTCTTCTATCTGGCATATATCTAGAAAGAGTCATAACTCCATAGATGTTTACAATAGGTATTAAAATTATGGTACCTTTTATTCTTTTTAAAATATTTAATTTTCTAAATCTTCTAATAATCTCAATACCATTTAACTCATCTCCATGAATAGCAGCACTAATAAAGATAGTAGGGCCTTTTCTTTTACCTCGTATAACTTTTATTGGTAATGTAGTAGGGGTTTGGTATAACTTAGGTAGTTCAATATTAATTGTATTTGTACTACCTTTTTCAATCTCTACTCCTGCTAAAATAAATTTATCACTTTCTGCCAAACTTTATGCTCCAATATTATCTTTTTTTATTCTTCTTCTTTTTGGCTTTGGTGAATCATCAATAGGTGTTACATTTTTTTCAATAAAATCCATTATTTTTCCTGCTATATCAAAACCTGTTGATTTTTCAATACCTTCTAAGCCTGGACTTGAGTTAACTTCCATTACTAATGGACCTCTTGAAGATGGAATCATATCAACCCCACAAACACCAAGTCCCATAGCTTTTGCTGCTGAAAGTGCTGTACTTTTTTCTTTTCTTGTAAGTTTATGAGCAACTGCTGTTCCACCTTGGTGTAAGTTTGATCTAAAATCACCCTCTGCACCTTGTCTTTTCATAGCTCCTACAACTTCACCATCTACAATAAATACTCTAATATCTGCACCACCTGCTTCTTCAATAAACTCTTGTACAAGTAAGTTAACATCCATCCCATAAAAAGCATCAAGTACAGATTTTGCTGCTTTAAGTGTTTCTACTAAAACTACACCTACACCTTGTGTTCCTTCTAAAATTTTTAATACCAAGGGTGTACCACCACTTAGAGCAATAACATCTTTTGCACTAGATTTATTTGAGGCAAAAACAGTTTTTGGCATATCTACACCATTTTTTGATAATATTTGTAAACTTCTTAATTTATCTCTACTTCTTTTTATGGCTAAACTTCCTGTTACAGTAAAAACATCCATCATTTCAAAGTGTCTAACCATAGCCGTACCATAAAAAGTCCTACTAGCACCAATTCTTGGAATAATCGCATCTGGTTTTGGAAGTTCTTTTCCTAAATAGTTTATTTTTAATTCACCTTTCATTATCTCTATACTACATTTTAAATAATCAATAACTTTTACTTCCCAGCCTCTTTGAGTTCCTGCTTCAACTAATCTTGAAGTTGAATACAATGTCTCATTTCTTGATAGTATATATACTCTCATTTTATTCCTTAATTTGTTTACTTAAATACTCTTTTGATACATCTACTAAAAATCTATCATTTAAAAAATGTCTACCTATTAACATAGGAAATTTCATATCTGATCTATTTGTTAAAGAGATAACACTTTTATATTTTTTACCCATAAATTCTACTACAACTTTAATGGATGGTCTTAACTGAACCTGCCCATTTGAACTTTTCACTTTTTTTAATTTATATAATGGTAATTTCATTCTTTTCCCATGATATGACGGATGAACTTCATCTAAAAGTGTAAACTCTACTTTATCATCAAAAATTTGAATATCATCACAATGTAAGGCATTTGAATCTGCACCTGTATCTACTTTAGCATCTAAATCAATTAAATCTAAATCTAAAATTGTGATTATCTCTTTTCTTCCAACAATTTTTTTATTTTTCATTGTAATTTTCTCCAATAAATATCTCATTATATAAAAAAAATAGAATATTTGAATAATCTTTAATAAAAAAAACAAAATTTTTTTTATTAAATAAAAAATTTTCAATACTAAAAATGCCTAAAATACGATTTTCTTAGATACAAAATTTATTTTAAGTTTTATTTTAGCATTTTTCTTTTTTTTATAGATTATAATTATATTTGAAAACAAAAACAGAAGTGAGAAGTTTTCTGAAAACCCATCAAAGCATTTGGCCGTGCAGTTTAAAAGTTTTCAGAAATTGGTGTACTCATTAGTATGAGTACGTTATACTAACAAATTAAACTTAGGGTTTAGTTAAAGTGATGTATATAGATAAAATTTTCTAACTTAAAAAAATGTCAGAGTATATATATAATTTAGAGTTTGATGCTAACTATAAAGTTGAAGAGCCAATTTATAAAATTGTACATGAAATTGTTTGTTACATAAAAAACGAACGTAATTTTGAAAAGGCATTTGAAACAATCAAAAATAATAATTTATCATTTCAAGATGTAGTAAATCGTACTGGAAGACTTAATACCCAAGATGTGACTACTTTAGCAGATCTACTAATTAGTAGATCATAATTGATTGGTATAAATTATGGCTGATAATTTAGGGGTGAAGAAAGTTATTGAAAATATTATATTCTTGATTGTCACTAAACAAGAGTATAAGGAGGCTGCTAGATTGATGATAAGTAACAATATCAGTATGAATCAGTTATCACAGTTAACTTTGAAAATATCTATATATAAAATGGCAATATTGACAGATTCAATAATACAAGTAAAAAAAGGAAAGTAAAAAGTGGAATCAATAATTCATGAGTTAAGATATAACGATGTAAAAGAAGAAGATATCAAGACAATTATTGAAAGAGTAAAAAATAGGATTTCTGAAGAGAATATCGATAGAGAATTGGCAAAATTAGGATATCAAAAAATTTTTACAGTTGATTATGATGATTATGATAATTATGGTGATGATTATGATTTTGAAGATGATGATTATGATTATAAAGGACCAAAAGGTTTTGATGAAGATTAATTATTCAGAGGGTTTGGTATAGAAGTTAAACTTCCAACCCTTATCTTTATCATATTTTGATAAATTGTAATCATTCCACACTTTTTGACATCTTTTATTACCTTTTTGTAACCCCACTTTTGCAAATTGGTGAGCTCTTCCAAAGTTAGGGAATACACCTTTTCCACTAGCATACATAAATGCAAGATTACAGTGTGCATTTATATCTCCTTGTTTTGAAGCCTTTTCAAAATAAGATACAGCTTTTTTATAATCTGTTTCAACGACAGTTCCTGTTAATAAAAACTGTCCTATCATATTTTGTGCAGGAGCATAGTCTCTGTTAGCTGCTTCTAAAAAAGTGTTAAAAGCTTTTTTTATATTGTAATAAGGTGATTTTTTAGACAAATAAAGTTTTCCTAAATAATAAGTAGATTTATTGTGTTTTAATTCACTACCTTTTTCTAAATAAGTTTTTGATGTAGATAAGCTTTGTTCTATCTCTTTTCCATTTGCATAAATCATAGCAAGTCTAAATATTGCATCAGTATCATTCTGATCAGCTAATGCTCTATAACTATTTAATGAAGCAAGTATCCCTTGTGTTTTTTCAATATTTTTAACCTCTTTAAAGCTAAGTGCAAAAGTTAAATTAATAGTGACAAATAATAGGATAATTAGTTTCATGTTTTAATTGTCTTTGGTATATTTGGATTAAGGGAAGTTGTTATTTCGTATGTAATTGTATTATGGATTTTCGCAAGTTGAGTAACATCATTATAAATGCAAACTTCATCATCATCACAATTAATTGATAAACAATCCATAGAAACACGACCTAATATTTCATATCCTTTAGGAGTTTCACATTTATCTATACCATTTAACCTAAAAAAACCATCTCCATATCCAACATCATATGTAGAAATAATCATATTTTTTTCTGCTTTAAACATTGCACCATATCCAACTCTTTGATTTTCTTTGAGTTCTCTTGTTGCAATTTTTTTACCCCAAAGTGATAATACAGGTTTTAAAATTGGGTTATCAAAACTTGGATGAGTTTCTAAATATCCATATTGAGCTATACCAACTCTTGCTAAATCTTCATCGTAATTCTTAAATCTAAATAAAGCAGAAGAGTTAGCAGAATGAAACTTAGGAATAGATAAAAAAAGTTTTTCACATATTCTTTTTACTTCATTTTTTACTTGAATAAAATTATTCCTTTGCCAAAAAAAGTCACAACTAAGTTCATCAGCGCATCTATAGTGTGTCATAACACCTGTAAGTTTTAAATTTCTTTTACAAAGCCCTGAAATAGCCTCTTCTAGAGAATTTATCTGGATACCATTTCTATGCATCCCTGTATCAACTTTTATATGAACATTCGTATTTTCGGGTAACCGCTGGATATCTTCAAGGCAATTTATTACGATGTGAAAAGTATGTGAATAACTCTCACTTTTAGTATCAGCTAAAATTAAGATTTGCTCAAAAAATGTCTCAATTTTTTTTGCTTCTTTGCATGTTCTCACGACTGCCCATTTTACTCCAAACTCTTTTGCCATGCTTGCCATCTCTAAAAGTCCATGACCATATGCATTGTCTTTTAATACAACTGCAACTTTATCAATTGAGCCAGCTTTTTTTGAAATTACTGAAAGATTATGAAAATAGTTTGATTTATCTAATACAATATATGCCAAGGAATTAACCTTCAAGAGATTTAAAATAATTAATTATAAGCATAGCATCTTTTTTGTTTAAAATCTCTTTCAATTCTTCTAAGTTTGAATTTTTAATTTTATCGAAAGTTCCAAAATATAAAAGTAGTTTTTTTAGTTTTGCTTCACCTATACCTTTTATTTGTAAAAGTGAGATTTGAGTATCTTCTTTTCTTTTTTGTTTTTTATGAAATGTAATTGCAAATCTATGCGCTTCATCTCTTAATCTTTGAACAAATTGAAGTCTTTTATCACTAGGTAACAGATCTAATCTATGAAACTCTCCATCTTTTTCAAAATGTATTATATCTTTTGCACTACCTTTTGCTCTATGGGCTTTAAAATCAAGTTTCTCTTTTGCAATAGCTATGATATCAAGATTTACCCCAACAGAGTTTCTAATATCAACTGCAAGTTTAAGTAGGGTCTCTCCCCCATCAATTACCCACATATCAGGTGCTGGATTTTTTTCAAAACTTTCTACTCTTTTAAATAACATCTCTCTCATTTGTGAGTATTCATCTTTTGAGTCAAGATTATAATGTCGGTAATCACTTTTTACAAATTTTTCTTCCCATGTAATCATAGCTCCAACTGTAGCTTGCCCCATCATATGTGAATTATCAAAGCACTCAAATCTTGTAGGAATTTTTTCTAAACTAAATAGCTCTTTTAATTCATCATAAACAGTAACTACTTTTGTAATTGCACTTAATCTTAGAAGTTCTTCACAATTGTTTAATGCAATTTGGATAATCTCTTTTTTCTTTCCTCTTTTAGGGTTTGTTATAGAGATTTTTTTATTGAATTTTTCTTTTATAAACTCTTCTAACTCATCTTTTTCTTCTATATCTTGAGCTATTAAAATCTCATTTGGTAAAACAGGAAGTTCATTGTCATAGTAGTTTACAATTGCTCTTTCATAGGCTTCATTTAAGTCAATACTTATATCTGAACTATTCTTTTTAATATAATCATGATTACTAGAAGCTAGTTTTCCTTCTCTAAAAAACATTCTAACTATTACAGCTTTATCATTTGAAGATTTTATTGCAAACAGATCAAGATTTTCATCTGTTGCTAAATCCATACCAGTTTGGATTTGTGATTTTTCGATAGTTTTTATTCTATCTCTTATCTTCATAGCTTCTTCAAATCTAAACTCTTCACTTAACTCTTCCATTTTGCTAGTAAGTTTTGAAATAAGTTTATTTTTATTGTATATATATGCTAAAGCATCATCAATAAGTTTGGAGTAATCTTCTTTTGAAATTTTTCCTTCACATGGTGCAAGACATTTTTTTATTTGGTAAAAAAGGCAAGCTTTTTTACCTTTGACACAAGATTTTTTTTGTACTAATGGAACTATTTCGTATATAGAATCTAACATATCTCTAGCACCTGTAGAGTAGGGACCAAAATATTTTACATTTTTATCTTTTAAAACCCTTCTTGTAATCTCTAATCTTGGAAAATCTTCATTAAAATTTATATAAATATATGGATAAGTTTTGTCATCACGAAGTAATATATTGTATTTTGGTTTTAATTGTTTTATTAAAGAGTTTTCCAAAATTAAAGCATCATGCTCATTTGGAACTACAATCCACTCACAAGATTTAACTTCTGTTATCATTTTATAAATTCTTGGACTTAGTTTATCCGCAGGTAAAAGTTTTGGAGTAAATTTAAAATAAGATTTAACCCTATTTTTGAGTACTTTTGCTTTTCCTATATATAAAAGTTTTCCATTTTCATCAAAATATTGATATACACCAGAGTCTACTGGAAGTTGTTGTAGTTTTTCTTCTAAAGTCATTGAGCAATTATATCTAAAAAAGCTTTTTTAAAGATATGTATAATTGCTCAATTTTATAAATTTTTTTATTAATATATTAGAAATATTTAATTCTATTTAAGGCGTAAGTTTTACATCCTGCTTCTAAATTATATTTTTTTGCAGCTTCTTTACATTTTTTTATTGCCATTCTTTTTGCAATAGCCTTATTTGAAGCATGATATACTACTCCGATTATCCACTCACCTTTTTCTTGGTTATAAACAGCTGCAAATGACTTGTCTATCTTATAATCTTTATAATTGCCTTCATAATAATCTTTAATAGGTGTCATATCTTTTGCAAAAAGACTTCCTACTAAAAATAAAATTCCTAATATATATTTCATCTTATATCCTTTATATTATATCCTTTATATTATATCCTTTATATTATACCTTTTTATAATATCGATTATAAGTTTAAATAAATATTATAAAATAATATATTAAATTAAAAGATATAATTTTATTAAAAGGAATATTTTTATCTTAAGTTAGAATAAATAATAATCTTTGAAGTAAATATTGTTATAATTATTTTATATACAAAGTCTTCTAAAAGGAGCTTATTATGGTAGAACTATTAAAAACAAAACAGTTATATAATAAATGTGATACTTCTATTTTTAATTTTTCAAATACAAATCAAATAGATTCTAAACTTAGTTTTTTAGGTCAAGAAAGAGCCTATAGAGCTATAAATACAGCACTTGATATAAAATATGAGGGGTATAATCTTTTTGTTATGGGAGATAGTGGCACGGGTAGACATACTTTAGTTGAAAAGCTTTTAAAAGAAAAAAGTGAAAATGAAAAAGTTCCCGATGATTGGTGTTATGTAAACAATTTTGATGATTATACTAAACCTATTGTTATAAAATTACCAAATAAAATGGGAAAAGTATTTAAAAAAGATATACAAGAGTTAATTAAAAGCTTTCAAGAAAAAATTCCACTAACTTTTAAAGAAAAAGAGTATTTAAAAATAAAAAAAGAGATGGAAGAGGAGAGTAAAAAAGAACAAAATATTATTTTCTATAAATTAAAAGAGGAAGCAAAAAAAGAGAATATATTTATCAATGATACTACTGTTGGAATCACCATTTCTGCTTTAAAAAATGGAAAACCTCTAAGTTCTGAGGAGTTTCAAGATATGAATATTAAACAAAGAGAAGAGTTAGAAAAAAAGATAATTTTTTATAAGCAAAAAGTTGATGAAAATGCAAAATTAGAGTTGCAAATAGCAAAAAAATATATGGATAAAATGAAAAAAATTGATGACGAATATATTCATGAAGTTGTATCAAAGCTAATTGAACCTTTAAGTAAAAAGTACAAAGAGTTTTCTAAAATAACTATCTATTTAGAAAAAATAAAAGAAGATGTTGTAGATAACTTTGAAGATTTTATTACTGATGAATTACCTCAAACTGGAAATGATATTGAAAATCTTTTAACTCAAAATCTAACAACAGTTCCTTCATATGAGATGTACAATATAAATCTTTTTGTTGATAACAGCCATCTTGATTCAGCTCCAATAATATATGACCACAATCCTACATATTCAAATCTCTTTGGAAGAATTGAGCATGTATCCCATATGGGTACTGTATCAACTGATTTTAATCTTCTAAAAGCTGGTTCTTTACACAAAGCAAATGGTGGGTATTTAATTTTAGATGCAAACTCTTTGTTATTTCAACCATATGCTTGGGAAGGTTTAAAAAGGATGTTGCTAACAAAAAAAATATATCTTGAAACCTTAGAGGAATCAATGGGATTTACAAGTGTTATAACTTTAAGTCCCGAAAGTATAGAACTAGATGCAAAAATTGTTTTAATTGGGTCTTCTTTTATCTATTATTTATTATATGAAAATGATGATGATTTTAAAAGATTATTTAAAATAGAAGCAGATTTTGAAGAAAAAACACAAAGAGATGAAAAAAATATGTTGTTGTATGCAAATATACTTTCAACCCTTGTTAAAAAATATCAGTTATTGCCACTTACAAAAAAGGCAGTAGGTCGTATAATAGAGTTTAGTTCAAGGTTAGTTGATGATTCAAATAATTTATCAACAGATTTTAGTGCTATAAGCGATTTACTCCAAGAATCAAACTATATGGCTCAACAAAGAGATTCTAACTATATAAAAAATGATGATATTTTAGAAGCTTTAAGACAAAGAGAGTATAGAAGTCAAAGAATAAAAGATGAGGTATATAAACAAATAAATGATGGAGTTATCCAAATAAATACAAATGGAGAAAAAGTAGGACAAATTAATGGTCTTTCTGTATTGGATTTTGGAAGATTTGTATTTAGCATGCCAGTAAAAATCTCAGCTTTAACAAGAGTTGGAAGACAAGGGATAGTAGATATCGAAAGGGAAGTTGATTTAAGTGGTTCAATTCATTCAAAAGGGGTGATGATATTAGCTGCATATTTAGCTTCAAAATATTCCCATGATTTTTCTATGAGTTTAAGTGCAAGTTTGGTTTTTGAACAATCATATAGTATAGTTGATGGAGATAGTGCTTCTTTGGCAGAACTATATACACTTTTATCTTCTATTTCAAATATTCCAATTAAACAAAACTTTGCTGTTACAGGTTCAATAAATCAAAATGGTGATGTTCAAGCAATAGGTGGTGTAAATGAAAAAATTGAAGGTTTTTTTGATGTTTGTAAACAAAAAGAGGAAGATTTTCAAGCAAATGTTATAATTCCTCATTCAAATATCAAGAATTTGATGTTAAAAGAAGAGGTTTTAAGTGCAGTTAAAAATGGTCAATTTAAAGTATATGCAATAAAACATGTAGATGAAGGTATAAAACTTCTAATGGATATAAATGCTGGAACAAGAGGTTTAAATGGCAAATTTACTAAAAATAGTTTAAATTATATAGTTGAGGAAAAACTGTTAGAGTTTAGTTCTTTAAGTCAAAAAACACCAACTAAAAAATAGTTGGTTTATTGATAGTTAATATAATAAGGTTTTGTCCATAACTGTCTACCTCTAGCTTTTTCCCAACCCATTATCTGTTTTGGTGTCATTATTTGTGTATCAGCATGGTAAAAAATTTTAAAACCACTTTTGGCTACATCTAATTCATCTGTTGTATATAAATGGTTATATATTTTTATTTTTACAGCAGGATCACCATGACCATCTATATTATAGATTAATTTTATATTATCATACACTTTTACATCTTCTTTATTTCGTAGCATCTTATCATGGAACATATGTACAATTAATTCTTTTTTCCCAAGATTATGTTCTCTTAGGTAATTACTAATTAAATCTTGTGCATCATTTAAATCTTGTGCAAATATATGACCAATATATTTTCCTGGAGGATAACGTCTATGTTTTGGAATTTTAAATTCAGGATCTAAGGCTAAATGCACATGGTCATATTTTAGATATTTTAAAACACCTTGTAATGCTTCAACAGGTGTATTAGCTCCCAATTGTAAATCAATTATTACTTTAAATCCCTCTACTTGGGCTCTATTAATATATTGCATCAAAGATTTATTTGACATTTGCAACATATAATTGTTTCTTCTTCCAGGATCGGGAGTAGCAAGTCCATAAATTATATGAAATGCCATTTGTATTTCAACTTTGTTGTTAAGTTCTTTTTCAAAATAATTTTTTTTCTCAATCATTTTTGAAACTAAACCATCTATATCACTTTGACCTAAGATACCTAAAGATTTTGTATTTGGTCTACCATAATAACCTATAAGTAGTTTTTCTTTTTTTATATTGTTTTGAGTGTTTGTGTTTGAGTAAGTGTAAATTGGCAATAAACTAAATAGTATAAGTAACAATTTTATATGCTTTATCATTATGTTCCATTTGTTTTTTCGTAAGTATAATCAAATATTATAAATCCTAATTTAAAAATCAATCAAAAATTGCAGTTTTTCCAATAATTACATCATTATGATTAACAAATCTATCACATCTTATCCCTTCTAGTGCTTTACAAATATTTTGCCATTTTTTTGAGTGACCACCATTTTCATCTGAAAAGTTATTTGTATAAAACATTAAAGCATGTGCATATTCATGTGGTAAAACATCATCAATCATATAATTTGAACTCTCTTTAAATCTTTTTTTATTTAAAAAAATTTTGATTTGGGCATCTTTTGTATATACTGCTGCACCAAAAAGTTTAGATGGTAATTTATCTGAAATAATAATTGGAAATTTTTTAGAGATACTAAATTTTTTGTAAGTTAAATTTTCTAAATAAAATTGTTTTTGTTTTATTTTATATAATATCTCATCATCTAGTTTAGAATTATTGAATTTATAATTATCTATTAGTAGATATATAAATAAAATAGTTCCTAGTATAGTTATAAATAAAAAAAATTTATTTAAATTGTTTAAAAACATTTTATGTTGTATATGCTTTGAGTAAGATATCTTTGTAGTGATTTAGCTGTTGCATCAAGGTATCATCTTGATCATTTATATCAGGGTGATATTTTTTTGCTAATTCTTTATATCTTTTTTTTATTTCATCTCGTGTTGGTTCATGAGTGAAACCAAAAAACTCTTTTGCACTTTGTAGCTCACTATATGGAGCATTAGTATTAAAATTTCCATTAAAGTTACTGTTTCTAAATCTTTCATGGAATTCATTAAAGTTAAAATCAGAATTTCCATGGTTAGAAAACTCTTGACCATTGAAAGTAAATTTAAAAGTTGATCCTTGAGTTTGTTGTAATTTCTTTTTAAATTGATAAAATGCAAAATAACCTAAGGCAATTAGTGTAAAAAGTATAATTAAAAATGTTCCAAAATTAGTAAATATTAGATATAAAATACCAAAAAAAATAGCCCATTTTATAAGGCTTGATATGAGTTGTGCCATATTTTTATCCCTTAAAATTAAAATATGTATTATAGTATTTTATTTTAAATTATTGCTTTTATATTTTTTTAATCAATTTTATCAGTTTGGGTTGTAAGAATAAATATTGATTTATTTTCATAAATTCTATATTCCATATTATGATTTGATAATAGTGTAGTTAATTCTATAAATAGTTCTACTATAAATGCATTTGGAATATTATCAAAAGAAAATTTTAGATTTTTTTTATCAAATATTATAGTAGGATACTTACGTAAAACGGTTTTATAAATTTTTTCAATATTATACTCAAATAAAGTTTTACTAAATCCTTCACATTCAAAACTACCATTTATGATTTTAGGAAGCTGTGATATGTGCATAGGTTTTATTACTAAATATTTATCAAAAAATTTTTGACAATCTTCACAACTATGATTTAAAATACAATCATAATCATCTTTTAATAGTATTAGTTTTTGTTTAGGATTTGTTTTTACAATATGTTTTTCAAGAGCTTTCCCACTTTCATCTATAAAATTTATAAAAACTTTTTTATATTTAAATCTTTGATACATTTGAATAGAATCTTCATAGTTTGTTACTACATCAACTACAGTTTGAATGGGTAAAAGTTTTATCATTTGGTATATTGATTCAAAATCTTTTTTATTATTGTCATACAGTAAAATTCTCATGGCTGTAATATATCTAAAAATTGTCTCACAATCGTCTCAATATTTATAAATTTTTACATATTCTTTTTATTATTATTTTTTAAGTATTTTTTTATAAAATAAATAATATCAATAAATATAAAATTGTCTTAATAGAAAAAAATTTATTTGAAATTAAATATGATTTAGTACAATATAAACTATTGATAAATTAGGAATAATTATGGATTATGATAAATTTGAAAAGGCTGTTGATCTTTTTGGTATACTTATTCGAACATCAAAGCAAGATTTGAAGAAAAAATATTTGAAATTATCAAAAAAGTATCATCCAGATATGCCCGAAGGTTCTCTTGAAAAGTTCCAAGAACTACAAGAAGCTTATGAGTTGCTAAATGAATATATAGATTCATTTAGTTTTTCTTTTGATGAAGAAGAGTTTAAAACCCAATACCCTTCTTTTTCTAATTATAAAAATTGGATGTAATAATGAAAAAATTTAATCACATAAAAAAACTACTAATAGTAGGTACAATATTTGGTTCCTTGGTTTATGGAAATACACAAATAAAAAGTGTAGATATTTATAAAAATAAAATAATTTTAAATCAAGAGTTGAGTTTAAATAAGACTAGCGTTGATTTAATAGGTGAGATTAATTTAGAAGATATTAAATTTGATATGGATAACAGTTGCCAAATTAAAAATATAGATTTTACAACAATTGATTCAAAAAAGAATGAATTGGATAATTTAATATCAAAATTAGAAGAAAAAATATCACAATTGGAAAATAAGAAAAAAGGAAATGAAGCAAATATCAAATATCTTGAGAATTTAAAAATTCAAAATATTGGAAATATTGATATTTTAAAACAAAGTAGCAGTTTTGTTTTAGATTCAGTATCTAAAAGTTACGATGAAATATATGATTTAAATAAAAAAATTGATGAATATAAAAAAGAGCTGACTGATTTAAAAAATAGTAGTTCAAATAGTAAATTTACAAGATTAGATTACGAAATAAAATGTAAGAATGTAGATAACATTATTATATCATACCCTACAAGATTATTTAAAATTGATAAATCTTCAGATATAAGTTATGAAAGTAAAAATAAAAAGCTTCAATTAAAAAACAACTTGTATATTACTCAAACTACAGGAGTAAATCTAAAGGATATTGTATTAAACCTTTATACAAGTAGTTATTATGATATTATCAAACCATATAGATTTATCCCTTTATATTTAGATATTGAAAATCAAAGACCAATTCCTCTAAGAGCTGATATGACAATGGAGAGAACATCTTTAGTTAAAGCAAAAGTTATGCAAGCACCAATAAGTGAATATTTTGAATTGACTACAAAAGCTGTTACAAAAATTTCAAATGTAGATTTAGAATTGGCAAAAAAAACAAAAATAGAAGTATCTTCTGAAGAATTTGATGCAAAAGATAGTTTAGAAATAGATGGATATTCAAGTTCAAATGCTTTTTATAAAGTTGAATTTACAAGTGATAAAATATTTGAAAGTATTTTTGCAAATATTTATTTAGATGGTGTTTTTATAGGTAAAAATAGTATAGAACCAATTAAAAAAGATGGAAAAAATAGTATCTATTTTGGAACGAATAGTTTTATCAATATAGAAAAAGAGATAATCAAAGATATGAAAGAGGAGCCATTCTTTAGTTTAAATAAATTAAAAACTGAAAAAATATGGAAATATAAGATTAAAAATAGTGGTAAATCTACAGAGAAGATTACACTTCTGGAAAGGGTACCAGTATCAAAACATGAAGATATAAAAGTGAAAGTTCTTGGTGATACAAAATATACTAAACTTGATAAAAATGGTAAAATATATTATGATTTTGAGTTAAAACCTAATGAAACAAAGAGTATAGAGTTTGGATACGAAATAGAAAAACCTTCAAATAAAAAATAGGGGAAAACAATGACAAATGAGAAAAAAATTAAAGAGATTATTTTAAGTGTATTGGTAGCTGATGCTTATTCTTTAGGAGCTCATTGGATTTATGATGAAAAAAAACTTCAAAGTTTGGAGATTAACTGGGAAGAATTAAATACTCCTCAAGCAATTTGGCATAAAGGAAAAGTTGCTGGAGAGTTTACTCACTACGGAGATCAGTTATTATGGTTATATCAGTTTTTACAAAATAAAAAAGAGTTTGATGCAAATGAATATATAAGATTTTGGAAATCAAAAGTTGATATATATGAAGGCTATATCGATTCTGCTACAAAAAATACTTTAGAAAATATTGAAAATGAAGTATTTCCAACAGGTTCAAATTCTACAGATTTGTCAATTATTGGAAGAATAGTACCTTTATTATTAGTCTCTTCATCAAAAGATGAGTTTTTGAAAAATGTACATGATTTTATTCAATCAACACACAATAGTTATGAGGCTTTAACTACAGGTAAATTTTTTGCATTATTACTTTTAGAGGTTTTAAATGGTAAAGATATTCAACAAACACTATCAAGGTTAAAAGAGGATTTTGATATAAAAATTCAATCTTATATTGTAGAAGGAATGGCTTCAAAAACAAATGATACATTTCAAGCTATTAGAGGTTTTGGTCCAGCTTGTGATATAAATGGAGGATTTGAAGGAGTTATTCATTTATTAAGTAAGTATGATAATTTAAAAGAGATGTTGATTTGTAATTCCAAAGCAGGTGGAGACAGTAGTGCTAGGGCAATGATAGCTACTATGATTTTTATGTCACAGCCAAATAAAACATTAACTCAGATACCATCAAATTGGTTAAATATAAATGCTGTAATTTAAAGGGATTTATCTATGCAACCAATGAAATTTTTTAAAGATAAATTCTATATTGAGTTAGTATTAGCATCTGTCTTATTTTTGATAGCTTTATCTTTAAATATGCTTATGGATTTTATTATCTATATGCTTTATTTTATAATCTTTTTAGAGATAGTAAGAGCTGTAGTAAATTTCATACGTGAACAAAGAGTTGTTTTAGCAATAATAGTTGATGCTTTTATAATCTTAGCTTTAAGAGAATTAATAGTTAATGTTGTAAAAATAAATGCAGAAAATATTGATACTCTTGATTCTTTGATGCATAGTAGTTTAAATTTTAATATTTTAGTTTTATCAGGAGTAATCATTTTTTTACTTGTGGTAAGATACCTTGCTGTAAAAACATCTCAACGATATATGTTTAGTAAAAAAGAGGAAAAAGAAAACTTAAAAGATGATTGAATATCATGAACCACTATTTAGACCACCTGCTGAAGCAAATTCAATTATTCTTCAAGTAACATTAGGGTGTAGTTACAATAAGTGTAGCTTTTGCTCTATGTATGAAACTAAAAAATTTAAAATAAAAGATATAGATGAAATAAAATATGAAATAGATGAACTTTCATATTATCAAGATATAAGAAGAGTATTTTTATCAGATGGGGATGCCTTAGCTTGTGATACTAACTTTTTAATTGAGATTTTGAATTATCTTAAAAAAAGATTTCCAAAACTTCAAAGAGTTTCTTCCTATGCAAGTCCTTATAACCTTCTTGAAAAAACTCAAGAGGAGTTAAATCTTTTAAGAGATCATGGATTAAGCTTAGTATATTATGGAATTGAAACAGGAAATCATGAGTTATTAAAATATATAAATAAACCAATGAATCCAGATAAAATGGTTGAAGGATTAAATAAAGCAACAAAAGCAAATATCAAAATTTCTGCAACTGTAATCTTAGGTTTAGGCGGCAAAAAACTTTCACTATCCCACATAGAAGATACAGCAAAACTTATAAATAGGTGTGAACATATAAATTACCTATCAACTTTGCAATTAGGGTTAAGTAATACAAAAGAGGAGAGTTTTTTTCATAGGTTTGAAAAGAGAAATAAAAAATTTATTTTTTGCAGTGATCAAGATATGCTTGAAGAACAAAAAAAGTTCATATCTTTGATCAAACCTAAAAAACAAATTATTTTTAGATCAAATCATGCTTCAAATGCTCTACCATTAAAAGGAACTTTACCAAAAGATAAAAATAGATTAATAGAACTTTTATCAATGGCAATAGATGATGAAAATATATTGATACCAAAATTTTTTAGAGGTTTTTAATTTATTGAATATAACAATTTATTACAATATAAATCTATTTTCATTAACTTAAATTAAACTTAAAATAATTTTTTAAAATAAATTTATTTTTTTAATTAAAGTTTGTTGAAACTACTTAATTATCATATTCTTAATATACATAAAAATATTACTTATTAAAAAATAAGTATTGTTAAAATAAAAAAATAAATTTAACTAATATTTAAAAATAAAAATATACAAAATTTTTTAATAATAAATTTATAAATTTTAAAGTTTTCTATGGATAAAATACTTGCTTAAATTATTTATGATAAGGTTGTTGTGTCTTGAGTGCTTTAATATTAAATGAATTTCAAGCTCCAAAAATATGTGGAGATGATTGCAAATATGAAGATTCTTATCTACTTATTGAACAAGAAGTAGACAAAGATTATAGTGTTACACAAGATACTACAGATTGGGTATTTGTATATGATAATTGTATAGAATTATTAGAAAATAAAACAAAAGATTTAAAGCTTTTTTCTTGGTGGATATACTCTTACTGGAAGAGATATGAGTGGATAGGATTAGAGGAAAAACTAGACTTATTTAATAACATATTAGAAAAGTTTGGTACAGAATTATTTCCAAAATCAATTAAAGGAAAAAGGAATATATTTTATTGGCTTGATGAGTCTTTGTCTAGTGAAATAGTAAACTACAACAAAGGCAAAAATTTATCTTCAAATTATACACTTTTTTATAATTTATTTTTAAAATTAGATTTAAATATACAAACAATACTTCAAGATGAAAATAGAAATTTTAAAAAAATTTTAGATTTTCTAAAACCTTATTTTGAGGAAGAAGAGAAAAATAAAGAAAAAGATTCTTTAGAAACTAATATAGAAGAGAAAAAAAATTTAGTTCAAGATAATCTAAATGAAATCAATGATGATGCAGATGCAATAAAAATTTTATCTTTAGTAAAAAAATACTCTTCAATGCTTAGTAAGTATTATAGAAATAAAGATTTTAAAGATTTAAGAGCTTTGAGAATCTCTAGATTTTTATCTTGGTTAGAAACAGATGGTTTACCTTATGCCGATGGCAAAAAAACTTTTCTTTATCCACCTGCAGAGTTAGAACTTGATGAAATAAATAGTTTATTTCAAGAAAAAAAATATGAGGAAGCACTTTGTTTGGCAGAGGAGATAATAGAAGTTTCTCCATTTTGGATTGATGGACATCATCTAGTTTTTAATATATTTGAAAAGACAAATAATTTAACTTTAGCAAATGAGATAAAAAATAATATTCTAAGTTTTGTAAAAACAAATGATGGAATATTGGATTTTACTTTTACAGATGATACTCCATTTGCTTCAAATAGGGTGAAAAAATGGATTAATAATGAACTTTTAAATTATCAAAATGAATCAAATAATGAAGATGAAGGATTAGATTCAAACGAAAATGAGATAGATTTGATATATGAATTAGCAAATAATGGAGAAGTTAAAGAAGCCATGAAAAAACTTTCAAAAGCTTATGAAACTTCTTTGAGCATAGAGGAGAAATTTAATTGGAGATTGCACCATGCACAACTTGCAGTTGAATTTGATAAAAAAGATATAGCATTGGCACTGCTTGAAGATTTACTTTTTTTAATAGATAAGTTTAATTTAGATGAATGGAGTCCTAAATTGGTTTCAAAAGTATATTCAACGATTTTAAGTTCATTTACAAATATGGATATGGAACCAGAAAAATTGGAAAAAATCTATAAAAAATTATGTAAAACAGATATTAATAGTGCCTTTGAAATTGAATTAAAATAGGAGTAAAAATGGAAAAACAATCAGAATCACCAAAAGAAAGAATTAATGTCACGTATAGACCTGCTACAGGAGATGTCCAAGAGGATGTAGAGATACCATATAAACTTACAATATTAGGGGAATACAACCCAGATGAAGAGAAAGTTCCAGTTGAAGAGAAAAGAGCAATTAAAATTGATAAAAACAATTTTAATGATGTTTTAAAAGCTCAAAAATTATCTGTGAATTTTAATGTAGATAATAAACTTGTTGATGATGAAGATTCATCTTTAAATGTAAATCTAAAAATAAACAGTGTAAAAGATTTTTCACCAGAAAAAATAGTTGAAAGTGTACCTGAAATGAAAGTTTTAATGCAGTTAAGACAATCGTTAATGGCATTAAAAGGACCTTTAGGTAATGTTCCTGCATTTAGAAAAGCTATAGAAGAAGCTATTTCAAATAAAGAAGAGAGAGATAAACTTATGGCTGAACTAAGCTTGAGTACAAAATAATAATTTAAAAGGATATAAAGTATGACTGAAAATATAGCTCAAGAATCTTCATCAGCAGAAGTATTCTCATTATTAGATGGAATTGTAGCTCAAACAAAATTAACGCAAGAAGATGAAACATATGGAGTAGTAAAATCTGGTGTTGGTGCTTTAATTGAGGAGTTAATTAAATCAGATAATGAAGATGAAAAAGTAAATAAATCAATTATTGATAAAATGATTGCAGAAATTGATGAAAAAATATCTGCTCAAATGGATGAAATATTACATCATAAACAATTCCAAGATTTAGAATCTAAATGGAGAGGTCTTTATATGTTAGTTGAAAGAACTGATTTTAGACAAAATATTCAAATGGAGATAATCAACGTATCAAAAGAGGAGTTGATTGAAGATTTTGAAGACAGTTTAGATATTACACAATCAGGTCTATATAAACATGTATATACGAGTGGATATGGACAATTTGGTGGTGAGCCAGTGGGTACAATTATTGCAGATTATCAACTTGCACCATCAAATGTTGATATGAAATTTTTAAATAAAATTGCTTCTATTTCAGCTATGTCTCATGCCCCTTTTATTGCAGCAGCAGGTCCTAAATTTTTTGGACTTGAGAGCTTTGAGGGCTTACCTGATTTAAAAGATATTGATGATGTGATGAACTCTCCTCAATATGCCGCATGGAAAGGTTTTAGAAAAAATGAAGATTCAAGATATGTGGGCTTGACTTTACCAAGATTTTTACTTAGAGCACCATATGACCCAGAAGATAATCCTATATCAAATTTTGTTTATAAAGAAGATGTTTCAAAAAATCATGAACACTATTTATGGGGAAATACTGTATATGCCTTTGCTAGTAAATTAACTAATAGTTTTGCAAATTATAGATGGTGTACAAATATCATTGGACCTAAATCTGGAGGTGAAGTAAGAGATTTACCGGTACATACTTTTGAAAGTATGGGTGATATTGAGATGAAAATACCAACAGAAGTTTTAGTTTCAGATAGAAGAGAGTATGAGTTGTCTGAACAAGGATTTATTCCACTTATTATGAGAAAAGGAAGTAATTCAGCTGCATTTTTTGCAGCAAGCTCAGCGCAGCTTCCAAAGATTTTCCCTGATACAAAAGAGGGAAATGAAGCAGCTTTAAATTATAAGTTAGGAACACAACTACCATATCTATTTGCAATTACAAGAATGTCTCATTATATAAAAGTTCTTCAAAGGGAACATATTGGTTCATGGAGAGAAAGAGCTGACTTAGAAAGAGAACTTAATAGATGGGCAAAACAATATGTGGCAAATCAAGAAAATCCTAGTGCAGAGATTAGAAGTAAAAAGCCTTTTAAAAATATCTCAATTGTAGTTGAAGATGTAGATAATGATCCAGGTTGGTATAAAGTAAAAATTTCATTAAGACCTCACTTTAAATATATGGGTGCAAGTTTTGAATTGTCTTTAGTAGGAAAGCTAGATAAAGAATAATTATGAAATTTTTTAAAGGTAGTTTATTTGAAAGGTTAAATTCTGATTTTGATTATAAGCAATATGATACAAAAGAAGAGGCCCTATATGCATCTATTGCAAATAATCTATCTAGAATCTTTTCCACCAATGCAGGAAGTTGTGAGATAGCTTTTGATTATGGTAGACCTGATTTAAATAATATAAATCTAAGTATGAAAGACTCTATTGAAAAAATAGAGTTTTTTTGCGAAAGATGTATTAAAAAATATGAACCAAGACTTTTTAAAACACGTATTGCTGTTTCAAGAGAAAGATTAGAGATAAATCAGATGAATATAAATATAGAAGGTTATCTAGTAATAGATGGAAAAAGTAGAAAAATAAATTTCAGAGCAGATTTATTGAAAAATGGGAAAGTGAAAATCTATAAAGATGGTATTTAATGACTATTATAAAAAAGAGTTAATTGCTCTAAGAACAAATGGAGCTGAGTTTTCTAGAAAAAATCCAGGTTTATCAAGTTTTTTATCTAAAGAGGGACAAGATCCCGATGTTGAAAGATTACTTGAGGGTTTTGCTTTTTTAACAGGAAGGTTACAACAACAGTTAGATAAAGAGCTTCCTGAAGTAGCACATACTTTAGTAGAACTTATTTGGCCAAGTTATACAAGACCTATTCCATCTTTTAGTATAATTCAATTCGATGCAGTAACTGATTCCTATGATAATATAAAAATTGAAAAAAATAGTGAAGTTTTAAGTAGAGTAAAATCTGATGCAATTCAATGTAGATTTAGAACTATTTATGATACTTTATTAATGCCTTTTAATTTAAAAAGTTTAGATTATCATATTTATGGGAAAAGAAGTACTTTAGAACTAAAGATGCTTATGACTACTTCAGGAAGCTTGAATGATTTGATATTTAAAAATCTAAGGGTATACTTAAGTGGTTCTAAGTTTGTTGCTCAAGATTTATATCTATATCTTACTCAATTTGTAGAGAGTATTGAATTAGTTATAAATGACTTTGAAAATAAAGAAATTGCCAAGATAGGAATAGCTAAAAACTCAATCAAAGCAGTTGGGTTTAATTCCCTTGATTCTTTGACACCACAACCTTTAAATATTTTTGATGGCTATTTTTTATTGCAAGACTTTTTTTGTTTTAAAGACAAGTTTTTATTTTTAGATATTTTAAATTTAAATAAGATAGAAACTTTATCTGAAGAGATTTTATCTCAAAGTAGAAGTTTTACAATAAAAATTAATTTATTAAAAAAAATGTCACAATCAAATCTCCCTCAAAAAGAGAATATATCTTTGTATTGTACCCCTATTGTAAATATTTTTGATACAGATGCAGTACCTATTAGGAAGAATACTCAAATATCTGAATTTTTAGTCTTACCTGCTGATTTAGATAAATATCATAGTGAAATATTTTCAATAGAACAAGTAAGAGGGTGGGTTCCAAAGAAAAACTCTTATCAGGATTATTTACCTTTTGAATCTTTTGAACATTTAGATGATGATAATGAGTATTATTCAACAAGAACAAAACTTTCTGATGATGGAGAAAGAACAAATACCTATTTGAGATTTTCTAATAGTTTTGAAAATGAAGATGCTTTTTCTAAGACAAATACTACAGTTTCTGTAAAAGTTTTTTGTACAAATAAAGATGTTCCTTCAACTTTACTCTTAGGTGATATATGTATATTAAATGCTTTGTCAAAGGTTTCAAATGTAAAATTTAAGAATATTACTATTCCTACAGCAAGTTATCCTCCACCATTAGAAGGAGATTTTTTATGGAAAGTGATCTCTAATATGTCTTTAAACTATCTTTCTTTGAATGATATAAAAACATTAAGAACAATTATAGAAACATATGACTTCTTTGGTGCATATGATGTGAAACAAAAAGAGAAAACATCAATGCTTTTAAAAGGTTTAGAAAATATATCTTATGAAACATGTGAGATGATAGATAAAGGTTTACCAATTAGAGGGATGCATATTAAATTAAAAATAGACCCAAGTAAGTTTTCGTGTGTTGGAGAAGCTTATGTATTTTCATCTGTATTAAATGAATTCTTTTCATTGTATAGTAATATGAACTCCTTTCATATCTTAACGGTAGATATATTAAATGAAGAACTTATTCAATATAAACCTAAAATGGGTTCTTTAGAGTTGATTTAGGAGTATGAATAAATTGACACAGTTAGATATAATTAATAAAAATATTAATGAATCAATAAAAAAAACTACATTACCTCAGGCTATTAGGTCAACTTGTATATATCTAAAAAAGTTTTATCCTGATGAAAGTTTTGAAACTTTATACACAAAAATTAGGTTTAAATCAAATACCAGTTTGTCTTTTCAAAAATCGGAAATAGATAGTATCTATTTTATTGAAGAGTATAAAAATATTTATGTTGAAATAAAACTAAATTTTTTAGGAATTTTTGGAAGTTCTTCTCCTCTTCCTTCCCATTATAGTGAGATGGTATTAAGTAGTTTAGATGAAGATTTAGTTTTACATGATTTCTTAAATTTATTTAATCATCATCTACAAAAGTTTGTATATCCAATCTGGGAAAAACATAGATATTATATTCAATATAAAAAAGATTTAACAGATAAGTTTTCTAAATATATTTTATCTTTCTTAGGATTGAATTTTGTAAATATAAAAAATAGCAGATTAAATCTTCAAAAACTTATTCCTTGTATTGGAATACTAAGTATGAAACACAAATCAGCAGGAACATTGAAGGCTATTTTAAGACACTATTTATCACATAATGATATTGAAATAATTCAATGTATTCCTTCAAAATATAATATTCCAACTTGGCAGTATTCATCGTTGGGAGAATCTAATATAAGTTTAGGTTCAGATTTTTTAATTGGTGAATCAGTGATAAGTAAAAATATAAAATTTAGAATTTTGTTAAAAAATATAAAATCAACTGAGATAATCCAATATAGCATATTGGGTGAAAAATTAGCACAAATTAGTGATATTGTTTCTTTTTCTTTGAAAGAACATTTAGAATATGAAGTTTGTTTAGAGGTAAAAAAAGAGGAAAAAACACAGATGCTTTTGGATAGTTCTAGTAAAAATTATTTAGGAATAAATTGTTGGATAGGAAACTCTTCTTTTGATGAAGAGATAATAATGGTATAAAGGTAAGGGATGAAATTAGAATTAAAAGAATTAATAAATTCACTAGATATAAATACAAAAAGATATTTAGAACAAGCTGCTCAAAGATGTGTTCAAAGGGGTGGAAGTGAGATTGTAATTGAAGATGTTTTATATAATATGTTAGAAAATGAATCGAGTATATTCAGAGCAGTTTTAGCACAATATAAAATAGATTTTCAAGAGATTTATAATGTAATTCAAACTAGTACAAAACTTAGTACAACTGAAAGTGGTAATCCAATATTTTCAAATATTTTAGTTCAATGGTTAGAAGAATCATATTTAATAAGTAAAGTTACCTTGTCTTTAAATGAAATAACAGAATCTTCTTTGATTTTGTCATTATTTGACAATGGAATAAAATATTCAAATACTTCATATTTTAAACTATTAAAGGATATCAATTTTGATGAGGTGAAAAGTTTAATTATAGGACTAAATGATGAAGCAATAAATAAAATAACTTCATTAAATGAAACAAAAAAAGAGATAAGAAAAGGTTCAGAATTAGATAAATATACAACAAACTTAACATCACTGGCAAAAGAGGGGAAAATAGATCCAGTATTATGTCGTGATGAAGAGATAAAACAAGCAGTTGATATTTTACTTAGAAGAAGAAAAAACAACCCTATTTTAGTAGGAGAAGCAGGAGTTGGTAAAACAGCAGTAGTTGAGGGCTTAGCACTTAAAATAGTAGAAAAAGAGGTTCCTAATTATTTATATAAAGCACAAATTTTATCTTTAGATATTGGTGCATTACAAGCAGGAGCTAGTGTAAAAGGGGAGTTTGAAAGACGATTACAAGCTGTAATAAAAGAGATACAAGCAAGTACACAATTTATAATTTTATTTATTGATGAAGCACATACTTTAATTGGAGCAGGTGGAAATGAAGGTGGTTCTGATGCTGCAAATCTGTTAAAACCTGCATTAGCTAGAGGTGAACTAAGAACAATAGCTGCAACTACATGGTTAGAGTATAGAAAATATTTTGAAAAAGATCCTGCTTTGTCAAGAAGGTTTCAAAAGATTAATCTTTTAGAACCAACGGTTGATGATTCAATCACGATTTTAAGGGGACTTGCAAATAAGTATGAAGAGGTTCATAATGTGTATATTGAAGATGAAGCTTTAAAGGCTGCTTCAATTCTTTCAGCTAGATATATAACAGGAAGGCAACTACCTGATAAAGCAATAGATGTATTAGATACTGCTTGTGCAAATGTAAAAATTAGTAAAACAAATATTCCACATGAATTGCAAAAAATAAAAACAAATATTTTAGAAAAACAAAGAGAATTAAGTCATCTAAAAAGAGATGATGAAAAATCGATAAAAGATTACTCTAAATTAATCTCTCTTTTAAAAATAGAAATAGAAGAGTTAGAAATAAAAAAAGAGTTAATAGAAGAAAATTGGAAAACTCAAAAAGAGTTATTAGAAAAAATAGAAAATACTATAGAAAAAGAGGAATTAGAAAAATTAAATAAAGAGTTAAAAGAGCTTCAAAAAGAGAAAAGTTATATATATAAACATGTAACAAAAGAGCAGATTGCAGAAGTTATATCTTCATGGACAGGGATTCCCCTTGGAAATATGGTTCAAGAACAGATTAAAACAGTAATGGAACTAGAACAAAAGATGAAGGAGAGAATTATAGGTCAAGATGAAGCTATCTCTTATTTAAATACTTTTTTACAAATTTCAGTTTCAGGACTTAAAAATGAAAATTCACCAGCAGGAGTTTTTTTATTAGTTGGTCCAAGTGGAGTAGGAAAAACAGAAACAGCTCGTGCAATTGCAGATTTGATGTATGGTGGTGAAAGATTTATAACAACTATCAATATGACAGAATTTCAAGAAAAACATACAGTATCAAGACTTATAGGTTCTCCCCCTGGTTATGTTGGATATGGTGAAGGGGGGCAATTAACTGATCCTGTTAGAGTAAAACCATATTCTGTAGTTCTTTTAGATGAAATAGAAAAAGCACATCCTGATATCTTAAACCTTTTCTATCAAATTTTTGATAAAGGTATTGCCAATGATGGTGAGGGAAGGGTTATTGATTTTAAAAATACTATTATTATTATGACTTCAAATTTGGCAACGCAAGAGATTACTGAACTTTTTTTAAATAATAATGATATTAGTATGGATGAGGTTACCAAAAAGATTACACCAATTTTATCTTCGTATTTACAACCAGCACTTTTAGGAAGAATGAACACAATACCTTATATGAATCTAAAAGATTCTGCTTTAAAAGATATTACAAAATTAAAATTAAAAACTATCGAAAAACAATTAAAGAAAAAAGAGATGGATTTTAATATTGATGAGAAGTTTTTAGACTATGTAGTTTCATTAAGTAATACCGTTGATACAGGTGCTAGAAATATTGATTTAATAATAAATACAAATTTGATGCCAAAATTATCAAAATATATTTTAAATACAAGTTTAGAAGAGAAAAAAATATCTTCTTTAATTGTATCAATCAACAATGATAATGACATATTAATAGAACATACATAAAAGGATTAGATATGAAAAGAGTAGTACTTTATTCAACTATTTTATTAATAGCAATTTTTTTTAATGCTTGTACAAGTTTTCATGAAGAGTACAAGCCCTTATATCAAGCAAAACCTAAAATTGAACCTATAAAGAGAAATAACTAGATGAAGCTAATATTTGACATTATAAAAAATGGTAAAGATTTTCCTACTAAAAGAAATTTTCATTTTAATATGACAAATGGACTTATTGGTAGAGCACAAGACTGTGATTTTTATTTGCCTGATTCAGGAAATCATATCTCAAGTAAACATGCTTTGGTTGAATACAAACATGGAATCTATTTTATTAAAGATTTAAGTACTAATGGAACATTTTTAAAGTCTCCATATAAAAGATTACCCAAAGAGATATCTATAAAAATCAATTCTACAGATATTTTTATCATTGGGGAATATGAGATTCAAGCAAGATTTATAGACAATGATTATAGTCAAGATGATGTTATAAGTTATAAGTCTCAAACAGAATTTTCAAATGTTGATTCATCATTAAGAGTATCAAAACAGTTAATCCCAAGTGATGACTTTTTGTTAGAAGATAGTTCAATAATGAATAACTCTTTTGTAAAAAAAGATGATGAAGATTTTGATAATAACATAATGAATGTTTTTAGTGAAGATATAAAAGATGAATTTGAAAACCTATATGATTTTGAAAAAGAACCATTTTTTGAAAATGAAAAAGAGTCTATTTATAGTGTTTCAAATGAACCAACACAAGAGCATATAAATATTCCTAAGTTTGATACCTTTGTAGAGGAAGATACTTTTATTCTAGAACCAGAAGAGAACTATAATAAAAACATCAATAAAAATATAAACAATGATAATAAAAGTTTATATAAAAAGTTTGAAACAATACAAAGTGATAATACAATTGAGATCTTAGAAAAAAAATTAGGCATTAGTTTAAAATCTTTAAATAAAGAGGATAAAGAAGCAGCTATTGAAGAGATAGCTTCTATAGTTATAAATTCATTAGATGGTATAAAAAAATCACTTGAATTAAAAGATAAAATAAAAAAAGATTTATCATTGGATGAAGATTTAAAAATAAAAGATGATAATCCCGTAAAAATGGGACAATATGCACTAACAATAATCACAGATAGATTAGATAAAAATAGTTTAAAGCTTTCAGAAGCAGTAAAAAAGTCTTTCAAAGAGCTTGATATTCATAATATAGCATTACATAGGTCTAGTAAAAATCTTATAAATATTGCTGCAACAAAATTTTCACCTAAAAGTTTAGAGCATCATTTTGAGTCAAATGGTGAATTAAATTCTTTAATTCCAAAAAAATATCAGATGTGGGATTCATATGTAAATATGTTTAATAAAATTAATGAAGACCAAGATTTTGGAATAAGTTTTCTAGCAAAAGATTTTTCTAAAGAGTATACAAATATATCATACTCAATCAAATTAAGTTCAGTTTAAAAGGAAGAAAATGAAGTATTTATTAAATATTTTTTTAGTTTTATTTATTGTTTTAGGTTTTAGTGCTTGTTCTTCAAAACCTACGCATATAGAATTAGTTGTTAGAACATCAAATGATTTGAATCCAGATATAAACAATGTGTCTTCACCTTTGATGTTGACTTTTTATGAACTAGAATCTGCAGAAAATTTTTTGAAATATGATTATTGGACATTAATGGAAGATTCTGGGAAAAATCTAAATAGAGATTTGATTTCTCAATCTAAGCATATCATTATTCCAAATCAACAGCAAACATATAAATTTGCATTTGATAAAGATACTAGATTTTTAGGAATAGTTGCTAATTATAGAGAGATACAAAAAAGTTCAGATTGGAAAAAAGTGATTAATTTAGAACAAGATGAATATAACTTTAGTGAATTAAAGTTAGAAAAATTTACTATAGAAAGAGTGGAATAATGCAAAATAAAGTTGTATGGAGAGAGGGTCTTTTTATTAGACCACAACATTTTCAACAAAACGATAGATTTATAAATTATGAGTTGATGACACGAACTATAAACTCTAGACCAAATAACTGGGGTTTATTTGATATTAACATAGATGAACAACTATTAAATACTGGTAAAATTTCAATAAAAAATATTTCTGGAATATTGCCTGATGGAACACTTTTTTATATAAATTCAAAAAATCAACCTTTAACTTTAGATATAAAAAGTTCTGATGCTAGTAAACTGATATATTTAGTGATTCCTTCAATTATCCATGATAGTGATGAGGTTCATTTTGAAGAACAAAAAGGTTTGCTTACTAGATATCGTGCTCAAGTTGTTCAAAATGTATCAAATATAAATGTTGGTGAAAATAGTATAAGTGATATTTTAGTTGCACAACAGAATTTTAAGCTAATAACTCAAGATGATTTAAATGACAACTATATAAAAATAGAAATAGCAAAAATAGGTAGTATTTCATCAAGTGGTTCTGTATCTTTAGATGAAGATTTTATACCAACATTTTTACATTTTAATAATGCAAGAATTCTTGTATCTAAAATAAAAGAGTTACTAAGTATGATAACTTATAGAGCTGAAAGACTTGCAGATAATTTAAGTGATGCTACCTTACAATCAACTGAATTAGGAAATTATTTAATGCTTCAATTGTTAAATAGATTTGAAGCTAAGTTGAATTATCTACTTACACAAGATAAGGTGCATCCAGATTCAATTTTTCAAGAACTAATCTCTTTATCAAGTGAACTTGCAGTATTTATGAAAAAAGAAAAAAGAATCAAAAATCAAATCGTATATAATCATTTATCACAACATTCAAGTTTTGAAAAGATATTAACTGAATTAAAATCGATGTTAAGTATGGTTCTTGAACAAAACAGTATATCTTTACCTGTAGAAAAAAGAAAATATGGAATTTATATCGCTTTAATAAAAGACAAAAAAATTATAAACAATTCAACTTTTATTTTTTCTGTATCGGCTGATATTAATTCACAAAAAATAAAAGAGATTATGCTTTCAAGTTTAAAACTTGGAACAATTGAAACAATAAAAAAGTTAGTTAATTTCCATCTAGTTGGATTTAAAATAAGGGCATTATCAACTCCACCAAAAGAGATTCCATATAAAGTAAATCATCTTTATTTTACTATTGAATTAAATGAAGAGAATAAAAAAGAGTTATTGAAATCTACTGGATTTGCATTTTATTTATCTAGTGAAGTACCTAATATTAGTTACTCAATTTGGTCAATAAAAAATAGTTAGAAAGAAGAGTTGATGAGTAATAAAACAATATTAATTCCAAATAATAAAAACAACTCAACTTTAACAAATTTTAATAAAGTTGATATGAATCCACATGATGATTTTTATAAGCAAACAAGTACATTTCGTAGAAATAATTTGAAAACAAAGTCAAATGAATATGAGATTAGTTTTAATCCTTTTATTGATTCTGCTTCACCATTAATAACTTATGCTTTAGAAGTTTATGAAAATAGATATGATGATGTTGCCCTTGATGAAGTAAAAGAAAATTTAATCTCTAGAATAAATATGTATGGAGAAAATGCTTTAAGTCATGGAATTGATAATACAGAGATTTTAGTTACAAGATATATTTTATGTACATTTATTGATGAATTAATGAATTTAAAATATAGTGATTCTAATAATAGTTGGTCAAATAATAGTTTACTTAATATTTTTCACAGGGAAACTTATGGGGGAGAAAACTTCTTTCATTTATTGGATAAATTCTTGAAAACTTCTGCTAAATATATACATATTTTAGAATTAATGTTTATATGCCTTTCTTTAGGTTTTAAAGGAAAATATAGAGTTTCAAACAGAGGAGAAGTTGAGCTAAATAATATTAAAGAGAGTTTATATAAACAAATAAAAATAGTTCAAGGACGAGATCCTTATACTTTTTATAGTGTACAAGAACCTTCAAAAGAAAAATTTAGATTGTTCAATAAAATTCCATATAGTTTACTATTTCTAGGAATATTCTTTTTATTTACAATAATTTATTCCATATTTACTCTCACATTAAGTGGGCAAAATGATGATTTTATAAGTATTTTAGAAAATAATAAAAATATAATTGATAGTTTAGAAGGAAAATTGTAGATGAAAAAAAGTATATTCAAGAGAATTTCATTTTGGGTTATATTTATTGCTTTTATTACTTCTTTGTTTATAATCTTTGCAACACCTTATTTATTTGAATCTTTCAAAGATTTAAATTTTAGATTATTAATTGCTTTTTGTATTTTCTTCTCTAGTATAATAATTATCTTATTATTTATATTATTAAAAAAAGAGGAAACACAAGAAAAAATAAAAGAGAAAAAAGAGCAACTAGAACTTGAAAAAGAGTATAAAAAAGTTATCAATGAAAAAGTGAAAGATTTAAAATCAAAATTTAAAAATGCAATTAAAATAATAAAAAAATCTTCATTATATAAAAATAAAAGAAAAGCAAAATATGAGCTTCCTTGGTATTTGGTTGTGGGAAATACAAATGAGGGTAAAACTACTTTATTAGAATCATCAGGTTTAAATTTTCCTTTAAATGTAGATTATAGTAAAAAACAGCTTGATGAAGAAAATAATACAAACTCTTTTGAGTGGTATTTTGCAGAGCACTCTGTATTTATTGATATGCCTGGTAATTATATAGAACAAAAACAAAATCCAGAAGATCCAATCATCTGGAAAGAGTTTTTGAAAATATTCACTAAAAAAAGATGGAGAAGACCTATAAATGGGATTATTCTTTCAATTAGTGTTGATACTATCTTAGGGAAAAGTGAGTTAGAATTAGAACAATATGCTAAAGATTTAAGAGTAAGGTTTGACGAACTTTCTAAGGCTTTCATGTCGAGTATTCCTATATATTTGATTATTACAAAAAGTGACAAGATTGATGGTTTCAATGAGTACTTTGCATCTTTAACTGAAGAGGAAAAAAATGAAATCTTAGGGATGACTTTTAACACTAGTGATAAAAATATAGATACAACAGTTATAAAACCATCTTTGGAAGATTTATTAAAAAGATTAAATAGTTCTGTGTTAGATAAAATACATTATGAATGGGAAGAACAAAATAGAGGGAGAATTTTCTCTTTTTGTAATAATTTTTCTAATTTTTTTGAAAAAACAAATCTTTTTATTGAGATGTGTTTTTCTCAAACTAGATATAGAAAACCTTTATTATTGAGGGGAATTTATTTTACAAGTGTTCCTGGAAAAAGTAATTCAAGAGCATTAGTTAATAAAAGTGGGTTAGATTATTCACGAAGTAATACAAAAGGTCTTTTTATAAAGAAACTTTTAAATGATATTATATTTCCTGAGTCTGAAATTATAAAAATGGATGATAATTACAAGAAAAAAATAAAAAGAAATCAGTATATAACTTACGGAATATCTTTAATTATTGTTTCTTTGTTTAGTTTTTTTATCATAAAAGATTTTATTCAACATAATGATTTATTGACCAAATTAGAAAAAAACTATGAAATATATTTAGATAAAAAAAATAAAATTGTTCCTAGTGATGATTTCTTAGAAGTCTTAACAGTTTTAAACAAAATTGACAATATCAAAAATTATAATGATATTAATACTTCAAGCGATTTTTGGAAATTGATTTTTTATAGAGTTGATGATAGAAAGCAATTATTACAACAAAAATATCATACTGATTTAGTTAAGTTCCTTTTACCTAGAGTATCCCAATTAATTGAATTTAATATTAAAAAAGAGTTTGGAGATTTTGATAAGACTTGGGATAATACAAAAGCTTATATTATGCTTGATAAAATAAAAAGAAGAGATAGTGAATTTTTGACAAAATATATGAGTTATTATATTAGCAAAAAATACGCAGGAATGCCTCAAATTCAAAAACAAATAAACTATCATTGGACTAATCTTTTAAAATTTGGGTTTAATTCTTATGATATTAATCAAACAATCTTAAAGAGCGCAAGGAAAAGATTAATTGAGTCTGGTGTTGAAAAAGTTACATATAAAGAGCTTAAAAAAAGTGTAGCAAGTAGAAACTTAAAAGATTTTAATTTTGGAAGTGTATTGGGTAATAATCTATCTTCATTTACAGGTATAGAATATGAAATACCAGGATTTTATACAAAAAAAGGGTATAAAATTATGGTTAAAGAAGGGATTGTTCTTATAAGACAAATTTTACTTAATAATTGGGTCTTAGGTGAAAGAACAGACTTAAATGAGTTTGAAATCAATGATTACTATAAAAAGATTTTATCTTTTTATTTTACAGATTATAGAAATTATTGGAATACAGCGCTGGCAAAATTAAAAGTTTCATCATATCATTCTATAATTCATTTAAATAATCAATTGTTATTGTTAAGTTCTTCTGATTCACCAGTTATTAATATATTAAGTTCATTGAAAGAGAATACTCAGTTATATACTCCTGAAGAAGAACTTCAAATGAATACTGATGATAAAGTAAAAAATTTAGTTGTAAATAAAGTAGCAAAAGGTCAAGCATCTAGAATTGTAGCAGAAAAGGTTCTTAATAGTTCAATCTCTATTATGGATAATAGAAGTGTAAAAAGTTTAAGAGAGTTTTTTAAACCTTATAACGATTTAATAGATGATAATTATCAAGCATCAAGTATTTTAAAAGATTCAATAAATAAAATGAATTATACATCTCAATTAATGGTTTCAATACAAGGGGCAATTGATCCTGAGTTAGATTCATTTAAAATAGTAAAAGATAGAGTTGATGGAAAAATCAAACCTATTGTTTCTTCTTTGAATTCATTACCAATATATGTAAAAAAATGGTATAGGGATGTTTTACAAGATAATTGGAATTATCTTTTACAAAATACAAAACAATATATGAATAAAATATATAAAGATGAGGTTTATAGTTTTTATCAAAAAAGATTAAAAAATAAATATCCAATCCAAAAAACACAAAAAGATAATTTTGTAAAATTGGAAGATTTTAGTGATTTCTTTAAAACAAATGGTGTTTTTGATAATTTTTACAAATCATATTTATCAATATTTATATCTGTAAATCCAAATACATATCAATATAGTTATAAAAACTTAGATGGAAGTGTAGTTAAACTGGATAATAGCATTTTAAATGCAGCTTTAAAATCTTATAAAATAAGACATATCTTTTTCAAAAATAATGGAACTATAGGTTTTGAGGCAGTTATTAAACCAAAAGATTTAAGTAGTAATTTAGCAACAATGTATTTAATGTATGATAATCAATCTATCTACTATGAACATGGACCTATAATAAACAACAAATTAGTTTGGCCACCTAAAACATTAAATAATCTAATAAAATTTAAACTTTTTGATTTAAAAAATGAACTTGTTGCTGAAGAATATATTGATAATGATTGGGCATTATTTAAACTTATAGATAATTTTACAGTTGATTTATCTAGAAATAATAAAGCATCATTTAAATACGAAAAAGATAAATATTGGGGAGCATATTTTATAAAAGGAAATATTGTAAATATGTTTAATAAAGATGGTTCTTTATCTAGTTTTTATCTAAATGAGAATTTATAATGAATTTTTTAAGTATCTCTTTTACTCATCCTGGTCACATTAGAAAAATAAATGAAGATGCATTTTATTCATCTGATGACAAAGGTTTATGGATTGTTTGTGATGGAATGGGTGGGCATGATGAAGGTAATTTTGCAAGTCATCTAATCACAGATATTTTTGAAGATTTTGAATTAAAAGGTAGTTTTGAGGACAAAATTGCACTTATGCATAAACAATTAAAAGTGATACATGATATTTTACAAAATAAAGTGGAAAAACTAGGTGGAAATGTTCAAATTGGTACAACTTTAATGCTTCTTCATATAGAAGATGAAAAAGGTGTATGTATACATTCAGGGGATAGTAGGTGTTATAATCTACGTAACAATGTATTAAGTACTGTAACAAAAGACCATGCAATTGAGATAAATGATTTTTATGGATATAGAAAGGTATTAACCTCTGCAATAAGTGCTCCAGGAGATTTTAATGTTGAAATCACAAGATTTGTTGTTGAAGAAAAAGATATTTTTTTATTATGTAGTGACGGGTTATATGACAATATTGAAAATCAAACGATAAAATCTGCTATGGAAGAATCAAATATTGAAATAGGAATTGAAAAGTTACGTTTCAATGTTCTTTCTTCTACAGCAGATGATAATATTACTGCAATTTTGGTTGGTCAAAAATGAATCTATTTAAGCAGATTACAAAAAAAAGTATGAAAAATAAACCTACTAACAGTAATCAAATTTATAAATTAAATAGAAGATATTTTTGTTTTGATGAAGTTGGAAGAGGTGGCTTAAGTATAGTTTATCATGGGACAGATTTATATAGTGAATATTTTGAAAAAGATTCTAATTTAGTAATAAAAATCCCTTCTGAAGATTTACTCAAAAAAGATGATATCTCTGCTTTTGTATATTCTGAATATTGTTTTTTAAGAGAATTAAATAGTGATAGTATTGTAAAAGTTTTAGATTTTGGGATAGATAAAAAAACAAAAATCCCTTATCTTGTTTTGGATTATATAAAAGGTGATTTATTAAGTGAAATATCAATTGATAATATAAATATAAAAATGAAAAATAAAATATTTAATTCATTGATGAAAACTTTAACTTATATACATAGTAAAAATATTATACATGCAGATATAGCACCCTCGAATATCATCATCAAAGATAACTATGATGCAGTTGTTTTTGATTTTGGGATTTCTCAAAAATTTGAAAATTTAAATAATTTAAATTTAGAGTATAAAAAAATAAAAGCAATAAACCCCAAGTATAGTGCACCAGAATTAATAAAAAATGATGAAATGAAGCCAACTTTTGAATCTGATATTTTTTCACTAGCTGTAGTACTATATGAACTTTATAGCAATAAGTCATTATTTGATTCCACATCTTTAGAGTTAGATAAGAAGAAAATCGATTTTTCATCTATACCATTTTTTTATAGAAGTTGGTTTAAAAAAGCATTGTCTAAAAATCCAGAAAAAAGAAAAATAAAAAATAAAAAATAAATATACTGTAAATTTATAATATTATAGATTTTTTTTAAATAATTTAATTGTAATTAAATTATTTTAATGTAAAATAATGAACAAATTTTTTTTAAGGAAGAAGAATGAATAATCCAATTTTTATTTCAATCAAAGGAAGCACACAAGGTTTAATAACTGAAGGTGCATTTACACCAGAGTCTGTAGGTAACTCTTATCAAAAAGGTCATGAAAATGAGGCTTTAATAAAAGGTTTTTCTCATAATATTAGTATTCCTAGAGATCCTCAATCAGGACAACCTTCTGGACAAAGAGTACATGAGCCATTAGTTATATCAAAACTTTTTGATAAATCATCACCTTTACTTTACAATGCCCTAACAAAAGGTGAGACTTTAACAAATGTAGAATTAAAATGGTACAGAACAAGTTATGCTGGTAAACCTGAACACTATTTTTCAATAGTTTTAGAAGATGCTGTAATTGTAAATATTGATTCATATATGGATAATGAAGAGGGATTAGCTAAAACTCAAGTTGCTCCATTGGAAAAAGTTTCTTTTGCATATAGAAAGATTACATGGAGACATGAAACTGCAAGTACATCAGGAGAAGATGATTGGAGAATAGGTGTTGGATTAAACGCTTAATATATTTAAAGAGATAACTTAATATTAAGTTATCTCTTTTATTGTTTATTTATTATAAAAAGTTTTATGTAATATATTTTTTATAGTGAATATATTGTTAAAGAAGCGAGAGAAGTAATGTCAGAGAAGCTAATAGACAGAGGGATAGAAGAGATAAAAGAAGAGGTAAGATTAAAAGAGTTAAGAAAAGAGATAAGAGAAGAGATAAGCTGCCGATTAGAATTATTAAACTATAAGAAGAATGAGACAATAGGTGTAATAGATGGGAACTATAGTGTATATAAATTAAAAGGGAAAAGTAAAGTAAATGAGCCATATGTATATAGTTTGATATTTGTAAGTGATGAATTTATAGAAATAGAAGAGATAGTAGATACAGATGTAAAAATAAAACTGACAGATGAGATAAACCCCCTAGTAAAAAAAACAATATATGGAAAAATATTTGCTGCACGTGAGGATAGTGTAGTAGCAAAGAAATATTTATACGAAATAGAGATAGTAAGCCCATTTTATTACTTGGGATTAAATAATAGATATGAGATATTTCATGAGAAGAAAACAACAGAGATAATAAGTGAAATCATAAATAGATATGCCCAACTATTAAACCTAAAAATAGACATAAAATTAGACTTAATCAAAGCACCAA
>JBNKRE010000010.1:0-167641 GCA_050296315.1 Halarcobacter sp. | reverse complement strand
AGAAATATTTGAGGTTACACTAGTACTACTATCTGTACCATCATTTATCACAACTGTCACAGTTCTAGTTGTTGTTGTAGGGTCTTGTGAAGTATTATTGTATGTTATTGCTTTTAGAAAAGTTTCAACTTGGGCTAAAGTTGCAGTAGCTCCTGTAATATTAATAGAGTTTTGTAAAGTAATATTTGATGAACCACTTATACCAGTTAAAGCATCTTGTGCTGCTGCACTTACATTTAAACCTTCACTTACTCCATCTTGCCGATTTGTCAAAGTTACAGTTATAGTTTTAATTGTATCTGTTTCAGCATCTGTAACAGATACATCACTATCTGCTATTGTTACAGCACCTCCATCTTCAGTGAAGGTTCGGATGGCACCTCCGGAGCTGTTTCCTGTTGTACTATCATCTGCATCTAAATCTACATCAGGAGCGGTGTTTGATGCTAAAGAAGGATTTCTTATAGTAATAGAACTAATCTTTACAAAATTAGATTCAGCAGTATTAAGATTTCCAAAACCAATCATAACATTATCTCCAGCTGCTGCTTGACTAAAGGTTACACTTCCCGATTTCAATGTTGCAAAATTTGCAGAGTAATAATTGCCTGAAGGATAAGCACCTGTCCAAGAGTTGTTTACAATAGTACCCGCGGGTGTAGTGTTTGGTGTTCCACCATTATATCCCCATACAGAAACATAGTTATCTGTATCAGAAGATCCAAAAGAAGTACCTACAGCCCATTTGAAAGAGACTTCATCTACATAAATATTGTCCCCATTAGTATTTTTTATATAAAAAATTATGCTACTTCGCTTATTAATATTAGCTTTACCGTAGATATAACCTCCATCTACTTTTGCACTATCTAAATATGTTGGGTTTGAACCTGAAACATATATAGAATAGTTTCCAATAGTGATGGCATTACTACTGCCAAGAACATTAGTTGTTGGTATACCTGTAAAACTTAGTACTTTTTGTCCCAAAATCCCAATAAAATCACTACTTTCAAACAATCCTAATTTATCAATATCCCCGACAGCAAGCTCAAGCTTCCAATCGCCACCTTTGTCTTTATTACCAGTAGGATTGATAGATGCAGCAACATCAGCTTTTGTATATGAAGCTAAAGTCTCAATAAACTCTTTACCCTTTTCTCCTTGTGCTACATTACATCCAAATAAATTGATATCTCCATCTTTATCAAGATAAGAGCCTAACTTTTCCCATTTTGCTTTATTTAATTCTAAAGTCTCTTTCGAGATTGTCTTATTGGAAAAATGAAGTTGTCCTGATGAACCATGAGAGATAATATTTAAACTATCTACTACTTTTAGTTTTTTTAATTCACTAAGAATAGTATCTAAAGCATTATCATCTTTTTTTAGTAAAAGAATTGAACCTCTATCTACTGATTTTGCTAAAGTTTCCCAATCCTCAATTGTAGTATCTATTACTGTTAATGAATTAGTATTTATACTTGGAGTATATGATACATCTGAATCATCATCTAGTAGTACAGAGTTTGATTCTAAGGCTGTATATGTATTTGAAAGTGGTTTATTTGTGCTAAAGTGCAAAGATGTAGTTTCTATAGAATTTGTGTGAATACTATCCTCTTTTTGTAAAGCTTGTTTTGAACTATCTTCATCTATAGATACATTTAAGAAATTATCTTTCTCTTTTACAATATTAGGAGTAACTATTGTAGCTTCCAAAGGTGGTGCTTGAAATAAAGCAATTGCTGTAGCAAAGGTTAAAGATGCTGCAATTTTTTTAAACCATGAAGCGTTATTAAAAGCACGTCTTAGTTTTTTAAGTCTTGCTTTATCTAGCTTTTGATTTTTCTTAACTTTTTGTTTATCTATTTGTTCAAGAACTGAACCTATTGCTCTTTTTTTTGTTCTTGTATCTAGAAGATTGTCATCTACTTTATATTGTTGTAATAAAGTTGAGTAATAACTCATAGTATCTTTATGAAATCTCTTATTCATATATTCTCTCCTTCTTTAGGGGTTGTATTTTCATGCTCTTCATCCTTCTTTTTATTCTCTATCCAACCTTCATATTTACTTGTAAGTATTGCTGGGTTTGCTTGAATCATTTGATGATTTAAAATATTTACCCTTTTTGCATTTGGTATAAAATGTACATCATATATCTCTTCTAAAGCTTCATCATAAAAAACCTCTGCAATTTTTTCTTTAGTGTTTAAATCAACTATTACACATCCTGCGTATAGTTTCTTTTTTGCTATTGGCAAATCACCAAAGGTATGGGATTTTCTTAGTTTACTAATTCCTATAAAGGCATAATTCTCATAAAAACTAAGTCCTCTTATAAAGCCATCTATTTTTACTATTGTTTCTCTTTCTCCTGTTGTTCTATCAACTTTTACTAACTCTTCGCTAGCAGATAATAATACATACAATTCATTTTTATATATTCTTGGAGAGTGTGGCATAGGAAGATTTTCACAAAGGTATCTTTTCTCTTTTATATCATAAAGGATTCCAGAAGTTAGTTTATTTAATCGCCATGCTCCAGGCTTTGTTGTTTTTCCAAAGGCTGTTATATATCTAATATTTTTATCTTCATCTGTACATACACCATTTAAGTGACAGCTATCTCCACTTGCAAACTCTTTTATAAAAGGTGGAAACCAGATTGGTTCAAATGAACTCTTACCATCTACTCTTACTAAACAACTATAAGCCGTATTTACTGCAATTAATCCTTGGTTTGAAAAGGTAATATCATGGGTATCAATATAGCTTGTGATATTCGTAGCTATTGGATAATATAAATTATCATAGGTATTTTCTTTTTTTGGATATGTTTTTGCTAAGTTTTTTGAATTTTTAAATATTGTTATATTTGTACTTAAGGCCATTGCCATATATTCATTTTGAAAGCTAACTCCCATTGGTCGGCTAAAGTCTCTTACTAATTGAGTAATCTTTTTATCTTTTACACTCAATAATATCACTTTACCTGTTTGGTAAGTTGTTAGCATTATTGTTCCACCTAGACTTTCTAATATCTTTTGAAACTCTGGGTTATATCTTGCGCTATATGGATTCAATATTCCCTCTTTTTTTGCTTTTTTACTTTAATCATATAAATAATAAGCTATATTTTATATTTAAAAATCATTTATATTGTTATTCCGAATAATATGTAAAATATTCATATAAAATGTAAAAAGGTTATTAACTGTTTTATATCTTTTTTAGATTAAACTAAAAAATATAAAAATATGGAGTAAAATGGATAATAAAAAATTATGTCTAAGTCAAAATGATTCATATAAAATTTGGACTTATAGTAATCTTCAAATGATAAAATCAAATTATTATAAAGGGCATTTTATTGAAAAAGATTTTATCTTATCTCATGAATCATATACTTCAAAAGAGCTATATCACATTAGTATACAAAATTCATATACAAAAAATTATGATATTTTAGATTTTAGAAAATTTGATTTACCATATTTCAATTTTATATATCTAATAAAAGGAGATGTCGAAGCTGACTATTTTATGGAGGGAAAGAGTCAGTATAAAATTGACGAATGGGCATTAGTTAATTCAAAATTTAATGAAAGCGCTAAAAGTAACATCATATATAAAAAAGACTCAAATATGACCTTCCTACATATCACATTATTAGAACCCATTCTTAAATATTATATGGAATTTGATACCTCTTTTAGTAAACTAATAGAGTTAGAGCTATCACAAAACTCAGAAAAAATCATTTTTATGGAAGGTAAATATAATCCTATAATTAAAAATATAGTTTATTCTATTTTTAATAATATAAACAAAGGGGTATTAGGAGATAAAATTATCCAAATTAAAGTTGATGAACTTTTTTTATTTATTTTACCTCAATTGATGCAAGAAAAAATCCAAGTAATAGACAATATTCACAATTATATTAAAGGAAATTTTGATAAAAAAATTACTATCTCTCAGCTTTCAAAGTTGTTTAAAGTTTCTGAATATTATATACGAGAGGGCATTAAAGATAAATGGAATAGTACATTTAGTGAATATCTAAAATTAGTAAGGTTAGAAAAAGCTTATGAATTGTATAAATCAAATAAAAATTTATCATATAATCAAATATCAAAACTAATAGGATATTCTAATTCTAGTAGATTAAAAAATGATTTGATAGAATACGAAAGTGAACTTAAAAAATAGAATTTATATCTAATTTATTGTTTTATAAATTAAAAAAGGATGCATAAATGATTTATAATAATAGACAAATCTTAGCTTTAATAAATTTGAATATTAGTTTAATTTTATGAAAATCATTTTTTTATTAGTAATATCAAATATTTTACTTTTTTCATCACAAGCATGCATCAAAAACTTTGGTAAAACAATATGTTCAGATTTTAAGATACTCAATAGTGTGATAATAAAAACATCTTTATCTAAAAAAGAATTAAAGAAAAAGATAAATAAACACATCACTCAACTAGCATTTTTAGAAGATACAAATATATTTTTAATAGATTCAAAAAATCCTTTAGAATATGCAAAAAAATTAGAAAAAGAAAACTTTATAATCTATGCACAACCAAATATTTCTCAAACTAGAAATAAAAACTTTAAAAATTCAAAAGAGTTTTTAACAAATTACAATATCAAAAATAAATGGAAAAGTACAAAAGGTCAAGGGGTAAATATAGCTATCATAGATGATGGTTTTGATTTAGAGCATGAAGACTTAAAAGATGTAAATCTTCTTTTTAGATATGATGCAGATAATAAAATTATCGATTCGAAACCAAAAACTTCAAAAGATACTCATGGTACACAAGTTGCTGGAGTAATATTCTCTTCCCATAATGGTATTGGTGCAGATGGTATAGCACCTAAGGCTAATCTTATAGCCATAAGACAAGCTACAAATGTAACTTCTGATACAATCTTAGCTTTTACTGTTGCCCAAAAAGCAGGTGCAAATATCGTAAACTGTTCATGGAACTCTCCAATACTTTTAGAGCCTATTTATGACGTGATAAAATACATCTCAAAAAATACAGCTATAGTATTTGCAGCAGGAAATAATGGTAAAAAAATAGAACCTTTAAGTATCGAAGCTTCCATACCTGAGGTTATAACTGTAGGTGCAACACAAAAATATAGCAACTATGGAAAAATGGTAGATTTTATAATCCCTAGTAATATTTATACAACTAAAGCAAATAACCACTATGGAAGCTTTGGTGGTACTTCTGCTACAGCTCCTATTATATCTGGGCTTATTGCTTTAGAACTTTCAAATTACCCTGATAAATCTATAGAAGAGATAGTCCAAAGAGTTAAAAAAAGATTGAAAATTAAACTCAAGTAGAAATTTTGTCATTACATAAAACCATAAAATCTGATTGAGAAGGACATAAAGTGCTAAACTGTTTAGTTTTTTTTATCAAATCTGGTGCATCTTCTCTTTGAGAATGCACAAAACCTAATCTTGCAAAATACTCACTTGCAGTAGTTGTTAGAAGATAAAATTTCTTTATATTTTTTTTTGATGCTTTATCTTTAAGCTTGTTAAAAATCTTTTTAGCAATTCCTTGATTTCTATAATCATCTCTAACAACAAAAGATCTTAATAAACCTTCTTTTTCATAATCCTCGAATCCACCAAGTGCTATTATCTCATTATTTACTTCTACTATTACAAAATTTGCAAGAAACTTATCACAATCATTTGCTGGCAGATTATAATTTTTTAATAATTGTTCCATGTTCATTAAATCAGTATCTTGAGCATCACGGTATTTCATCTATTAATCCTTTTATTAATTATCTCTTTTTTTCAACTCTTCCAAATAGTTTTCTAAATCATTTTTAAGCCTTGAAGAATTAGTGTAGCCTACATTTTTTGCTATCTCTTTATAAGAAAGATTTTTATTTGAATAGTATAATTCATGAGCTTTTTGTAAACGTATCAATTTTATATAGTTTGTAAAAGTAGTATCAAAGTCACTTTTTATACTCTCTTTTATATAGTATTCAGATACTTTAAATATTTTGCTAAGATGGGATAGAGTTATTTTTTTATTAAAGTTTCCATATATATAATCATTTATATTGTCAAATACTCTATTCCCATTTTTAATTAATTCAGGTATAACAGATAAAAACAATTCATCTATTTTTATTTGTATTATTTTCTCCCCTAAAATACCTTTATTTAAATTATTTAAAATAGTATTTACAATCATCTTAATAATTGGATTATATCGACCCTTAACACAAAGAATTTTTTTAGAGTTTCTTGCTAATTCATCTTCAATCATTGAACTAAGTGGTGTATCAAAATCTTTGTAGTAGTTTAATAAAGACTCTAATAAGGTAATATGTATAAACCTGATATTGTTATTACTTTTATATATTATATTACTTTTACCGCTTTCATTAAATTTTGAATTATTTAATACCCAATCATCTTTTTCATGAAAGATCTTACTTTCATTATAAAATGTGGTTAATACATTACCATTTAAAAGATACACAAAATTAAAATAAGGCATATTAAATTTTCTAAAATCTACTATATCATACTCTTTGGTTGAAGAGTTTTGTATACTTATATGGTAATTATTATTGATGATATATGATTTGTGGCTTAATGAAAAGTTTTTGTTATTAAAACTTCCTTCATAATAATTTAAATTTGGTACCTTTAGGTTATTATAATTCCATACATAATATGAATCATCTGGTGAAAGTATTATACTTTTATCTGCCATTTTTAATATTTCATGCCTATTTATTATAGTTATACACTAATTTTAATTGAAAGTGTATAAATTTTTCTTAAATATAAATTACATCTAAAATTAAATTGTTACATATAAAGTGAGTTATAATATTTTTTTTTACTTCAAAGGTTTTTTATAAAGTTTTCAAATAAAATATAATAATGGAAAAAGAAGAAATAGAAAACAGCTTTAACTTTTCAAGTATACATAGTGATAACCTACCAAAGATATTAAAAGCCTTAAATATATCTCTTGTGGTTACAAGCTATCAAAGTGCAAGGTTAATTTTAATTAGAAGTGATGGTAAAACTCTAGATACAAGATTTAAAACCTTTGCTCGACCTATGGGCATATATGCTGATGAAGAGCACATCACCCTTGGAACTTTCAATCAAGTACTTGAGTTTAAAAGAAGTGATAAACTTCTAAAAGAAATAAAAAATGAAAAATTAGATAAAACTGAAAACTTTACAAAAAAAGTACTTGAAAAAGATAAAGAAGAACTAGAAAAGCTTCAAAAAGCAAGACAAGAAGAGATAGATAGTGTAAAAAATTCAGACTCACTCTATCTTCATCGTGCTAGTTTAACAACAGGGATGATCAATATTCATGATATAGCTTGGGGAGATGAGGGGCTTTGGGTAGTAAACTCAACATTTTCATGTTTAAGTACACTTTCTCCTGATAACTCTTTTGTAGCAAAATGGAAACCAAAGTTTATAAGTGAACTTGTCCCGGAAGATAGATGTCATCTAAATGGTATGGCTATGAAAGATGGAAAACCCAAATATGTAACAACCTTTAATATGGAAGATAGCCGTGATTCATGGAGTAAAGAACGCATAGATTATGGAACCCTAATAGATATAGATACTAATGAGATTTTAATAGAAGGGATGATTATGCCCCATTCACCAAAAGTATATAAAGATGAAGTCTATGTTTGTGAATCTGGACTTGGAGTAGTTTGGAAAATCAATCCTAGAACAAAAGAAAAAACAGAAATTATAAAACTTCAAGGGTTCACAAGAGGTCTTTATTTTTATGGAGATTTGATGCTTGTAGGAACTTCACAAGTAAGGGCAAGTGAGATTAAAAAACCTACACCAATAAGCACTATGTATGATGAAACCTATGCAGGTATATGGATAGTAAATCCACAAAAAAAAGAGATACTAGCATATATAAAATTTGATGGAGATATAGATCAGATTTATGATATTGCTGTTATCCCTGATAGCACTATGCCAGAACTTTTAAATCTAAATAGTTCACTAACACGACACCTATTTGATTTTACACAGGAGAATATATGAAAAAGATAAATAAAAAACTAGCAGGAGCAATGCTTCCTTTACTATTTTTAGGGAATCCAGCCTTTGCTAGTAGTAGAAACGTAAGTTCAAGAAAAAGTAAAAAATCTTTTGCTTTTTCTAGTTCAAAACAAGCTGTAAAAACTACAAAAAATAAACTTCAAAAAAACCCTTTTGAAGTGTTTGGAAAAAGTTCTCAAAATGTGAAAGTAACTAAAATTCACGAGGATGTTTTAAGCTTTTTAAATGAAGAGGGACTATTACAAAACTCTAAAGAACAAAAAAGTACTGAAAGTGGGGAAAGTGGGGAAAGGAAAGATTTTGCAGGATTATGTGGTAGTGCGGTATCAACTATAGTATGTCTTGATGGTGCAAAATATAAACCTTGGGGTGGTGCTACTTATTACTTATATACTATTGCAAATAAAAATGGATCTGTATGTGCTAATGCAAAAAATGATTCGGGTTATAATTTTAATGAAGTAACTATGCCTTTTGTTTGGAATAGTGCTATAAGAAATGCTTGTCGTCCAGGAGATTCCACCGCCCCAACCTTTGATAACTCTACACCATCACAAAATTCAATAGACCACCAACAAGTAGTAATAAATGTAGATATTAATGAAGGTGGGAAAGCTTATGCAGTAGTTGTAGCAAATGGCGCAGCTGCTCCTACAAGCGCAAATGTAAAAGCCGGTCAAGCCAATGGTGGTGGTGTGGCAGTATCAACTGGAAATGTTACTTTAAATAGTGGTGCTTTTAGTGGAACTATTACTCTTACAGGACTTTCTGCATCAACAGCATATGATGTATATGTAGTAGCAGAAGATGATGAGGGAACACCAAACTTACAAGCAAGTGCAATAAAAGTAGATATTACAACATCTGCAGCTCCAAACACTGCCCCAACAGTAGATTTAGATGCAGATGATAGTACAACAGGAAACAGCTCCGGAGGTGCCAGCAGGATACATATTAGTATCAAATCTACTTTAACTACTATAAATAAGTCATCTAATAATGTTTCTATAAATCATTTTTTTAAGATGTGTGCTTAATTATGAACACAATGTACACACATAAGAACACATCTTTAAAAAGTGATTTTAAAGAAAAATATCTTCTTTTTGATGGTAGTAAGGTTTATTTTAGACTTAGAGTTCCTAAAGATTTAGTTATAGTATTAAAGCAATCAAATATAAAAAGATTACTTCCTTGTCAAAGTAGATCTTGTATTTTAAAATTTCGAAATCTTTTAGTTAATCAATGTAATAAACTATTTGATATATTAAGAACAAAAGAAAATATTCCTAGTGCTGATATTTTAAACTATACAAAATATTATATAGATGATGCCATTGAAAAATTAAAGATAGAGTATACTTTGTTTGAAGAGAAAAATATTCCAAAATCTATTGATAGTTTTATATCTAGATATGATTTAGAAGTAGAAGATACTAAACTTATAAATTTTTTATATAAACAACATCAAAGAACTTTAATATTGAAATCATCTATTTTTGAAAAAGATGATATATCTAATCAAGTTTTTGTAGAAGATGTTTATCATGAGTTTTATGGAGGGCATAAAAGATCTTTAAAAAGATTATTTGCAACTTATGTTAAAGAACAAAATTGGAATAGAATCTATAGAAAAGATGTATTAGGTGCATTTAGAATTTTTTTTTATAAGTTTAGCTCTTTAGATATGATTAACAATAAATCACTAAATCATTTTACAAATAATATTATTATCAAATATCCTAAAAATGCAAATAAATTAAAAGATACTAGGGATTTTAATATAGATGAGAGAGTAACTATAGCTAAAGAGTTAAATCTTGAATTACTATCAATAAGATCTGTTCAAAAGTATATTCAATGGTATAATCTATTTTTAAAATGGTTATATGAAAATGACCATACTAATCAAAACTACAATATAAAACAACCTAAAATTAAACATAAAGTTGCACCAAATCAAAGAAGACTGCAATATTCAAACTCTGATTTAAATGCCTTATTTACTTCATCATTATATAAAGATAATACAAAACCTTATCAAAAAATGATACCTATAATATCTTTATATTCTGGTATGAGACTTCAAGAGATTTGTCAATTAGAAAAAGAAGATATAGTTAAAATTGATGGTATATTATGTTTTAATATAAACTCTAAAAGTAGTTGTGGAGAAAGGAAATGGGTTAAATCATATTCAGGTCATAGGATTATACCTATACATTCAAAATTATTTGAACTAGGTATTGTGGATTATTTATTATCTATAGATTCTGGAAGGATATGGAAAGAACTTAAATATGATAAATATGGAAAATACAATTCAATCTATGGCAAACAGTTTCAGCGTATCAATAATAGATATATCTTAAAAGATAAAAATGAAACAAAAAAATCATTTCATTCATTAAGGCACACTTTTGCATATAAACTAAAACAAGCAGGGGTTGATGAAAGAAAAATCTCTGAACTTTTAGGTCATGCTAACAAATCTGTTACAAGTATTTATACTAAAGGATTTTCTGCAAAAATTTTAAAAAAAGAGATTGAAAAACTTAAGTTTGAAATAGATATTGTTTTTTAGTTTAATGTTAAATAACCATTATTTGAAAATTAGATTGATTTTTCTAAAAAATCAATAATCTTATATAAACTTTTTTCAATATTTTCATTTTTTATTATAATCTCAGCATTATCTGGTTTTTCATAAGCTGAATCTATTCCAGTAAAATCTTTTATCTCACCGGCTCTTGCTTTTTTATATAAACCTTTGGGATCTCTTTTCTCACAAATTTCTAAAGGTGTATCTACAAAAACTTCTATAAACTCATTTTCTTTTACTAAACTTCTAGCATATTCTCTATCTTTTTTATATGGAGAAATAAATGCTGTTATAACTATAAGTCCCGCATCTAAAAGTATTTGAGATAAGTGAGCTACTCTTCTTATATTTTCTTCTCTATCTCTTTTTGAAAAACCTAAATCATTATTTAATCCATCTCTTAGATTGTCACCATCTAAAAGATAAGTTTTAAAACCTTTTTTATAAAGTTCTACTTCTAAAGCATTTGCCAAAGTAGATTTTCCACTGGCACTTAATCCTGTTAGCCATATAATACATGGTTTTTGATTTAGTAGTTTTATTCTATGATATTTGTCTATTAGATTCTCTTGGGAAAATATATTTTTCAAATTTTCTTCTTATTTTTTTATATTAAATATTATAATAATTAAGAAACATAAAAAATAAACTTAAAATATATTTATAATTATATAGTTTTGAAATAATTAATTATACTAACCAATTATCCAAAAGTTCATTTTTATCAAAAAGTTTTGATTTTATTCTTGTTACATTAGCTATACTTACTAATTGTTTTGAAGCTTCTTCTAAATCATCATTAACTATAAAATAATCGTATTTTTGGAAATACTTTATCTCTGTTTTTGCATTTGATAATCTTTTTTCTATTACATCTTTTGAATCTGTATCTCTACTTGTAAGTCTTTTTTCTAACTCTTCAAGAGTTGGTGTAGTTATAAATACAGAAGTTACTATATCGTTTAACTTTTTTCTTACTATATCATGTCCTTGGACATCTATATCAAAGATTACTAATTTTCCCTCTTCTACTGCTTGTTTAATTGGTTTTAGTGATGTTCCATAATAGTTTCCATGAACCTCTGCATACTCTAAAAAGTGACCCATTTTTATATCTTCTTCAAACTCTTCTTTTGATACAAAAAAATAATCAACTCCATCTTGTTCCCCTACTCTAGGAGCTCTTGTAGTAGTTGAAATAGAAAAGTAGTAATCGTTTATACTTTCATATACTTTTTTTAATAATGTTGATTTCCCACATCCACTAGGTCCTGAGATTATTAAAATTGCACCATTTGTCATTATTTATTTACCTTTAAACATAATGTTACGTCCACATCTTCTCCATTTGATAATCTATCTATTACATTTTGATCAAACTTTTGCAAAAAAGGTCTTAATTCATCGATATTATAATTGTTTAATAACAATCTTATTGGTTCAGGTTTACTTGCATCATAATCCATACTAAACTCATACTCTTTTACTTCATTTAAAGCATCATCAATTATTTCAGATATATCTTTCCAATCTTGTTTCTCAACAACAACTTGATTTTGTATATCATCATCATGTAAGATATCACTAATCTTGTGAAGTTCTAAATTATCTAAAACTCCTCCTGTGTTTAATGATGCTATTGTAACTATTGATTCATCATTATCTTCTTGAATATCATAAGCAACATCATCAGCTAAAGACTCTACATAACTTGTAATAACTTCCTCCTCATTTATACTATTTCTTATATCTTGATGTGTAGTAGAATCTTCTTTTATATATTCAATTTCATCTTTTAATATTTCTGCTAGTTTTGCTGGTAAGAAAGGTCTTGTTATTATAAAATCTCTAGATTTATCAAAAGATAACTCTTCTGCTGTTATAGCTCCAAGTTTTTTTGTATGAGCTTTTAATTTGTTAAAATCGTCATTAATAAACTCTTCATCAACAACTATTATCTCAACATCCTCTTTAATATCTAAATTGTTTCTAATAGAAAGGTTTAAATCAAGTTTTTTACACACTAAAGAGAATATTTTTACAACTATTTGAGTATTTGTTATCAGTACTAAATTCATCTATTTCAATTCCACCAGCTCTAAATTTTCTAACTTATACACTTTATCACACAAGTTTGCCAAATCATGTTCATGTGTTACAAGTATCATTGCTGCATCATTCTCTTTAATATATTCGTTTAAAGCCTGCATAACAGTTATGGCAGTTTCTTTATCTAAATTTCCAGTTGGTTCATCTGCAAATATAACTTTTGGCTTTTTCATCAAAACTCTAGCTATTGATAATCTTTGTTGTTGTCCACCACTAAGTTCTCCAACACCTTGATTAATTACAAAGTCAATATTCAGTTTTTTTAAAAGCTCTTCATCAATACTATTTCCACTCAATAAAGTAGCAATTTTTAAGTTGTCATTTGCAGAAAATCCCCGAAAGAGATAATGTGCTTGAAATATTATACCAAAATCTTCTCTTCTTATATTTAAAAGCTTTTTCTTTTTTATTGAATAAATATTTTTGTCATTATAAACCACTTCTCCACTTTTTGGTTCTAATAAAGAGGATAATATATTTAATAGTGTAGATTTACCACTTCCACTCATACCAATTATTGCAATTGATTCTTTTTTGTGTAAATCTAAATTTATATTTTCAAATAGCTTGTAATCAAATTCGTGAGATAAGTTTTTTGCTTGTATTAAAATAGAGTTGTCACCAGTAAGTGAGTTAGTTTTATTTTCTTCACCCATTACTGATGACTTTATTTGGGTTTATTTACCCATTTGAGCTGCAACTTCTGCTGCGAAATCTTCTTCTTTTTTCTCGATACCTTCACCAAGTTCGAATCTTACATAATCAACAATTTGGATTGATTTATCAACTTCTGCAATCGCTTGCTCTACAGTTAATTTATCATCTAATACATAAGATTGAGAAAGAAGTGCTAATCTTCTATCTAATTCAGTGTTATCTTGAATAAATCTTTCCATTTGACCTGGTAAGATTTTGTCCCAAATTTTTTCAGGTTTACCTTGAGCTTGTAACTCTTTTTTAAACTCTTCTTCTGCTTTTTCTAAAGCATCCATAGTAAGTTGTGATTTAGAAACAAATAAAGGAATTTTTTTAAGAGGTTTACCTAATCTTGCTAATTCATCATTTTCTGCTTCAATTTCAGCAACAATTGCTCTGTTTTCAGCTTCTATAAACTCAGGGTCTAAGTTTTCATAAGAAATAACAACTGGTTTCATAGCTGAAGCATGCATTGCAATATTTTTTAATAATAAAATAGTTTTCTCTTTTGCTGCTTCATCACAAGTTGCTGATAAGATAACTCCAACTTTTCCTGTTGCATGAACATAACCGTTTACTACACCTGTATCAGTAGAGATTGTAACCATTTTTCTTGCAACTAAGTTTTCACCGATAGTTGCAATTTTTTCATTTAAATACTCTTCAAAGTTTTGACCATTGATAGTAGTTTGTTTTAACTCTTCAGTTTCACTTGCACCAGTTGCTTGAACATGAGCAGTAATATCTTGAGTTAATTTAATAAAATTTTCATTTTTAGCAACAAAGTCAGTTTGAGAGTTAACCTCAGTCATTGTTGCTTTTGTATTATCTTCATTAACTAAAATAGTGATTAAACCTTCAGCTGCAACATTTCCAGCTTTTTTAGCGGCTTTACTTAATCCTGCTTCTCTTAAGTGTTGAACCGCTTTATCTAAATCACCATCAGTTTCATTAAGTGCATTTTTGCAATCAAGCATTCCTGCACCAGTCATCTCTCTTAATTCTTTAATAAGTTTTGGAGTTGCACCTGCCATGATTATGCTTCCTTTGTTGTTTCTTCTGTTTGCTCTGCTTCAGCTTCACCTTCTGCTACAGCTTCAGCAACTACTTCTGATGCTTCTTCCTCAGATACTGGTACATCGATTTCTTCACCATTTTCTTCTGCTAATAAAGCTTTACCTTCATTCATTGCTTCTGCCATTTCATTACAAAATAATTGAATTGATCTAATTGCATCATCATTTCCTGGGATTGGGAAATCAACAACATCAGGGTCACAGTTAGTATCTAATGGAGCTACAACTTTGATTCCTAATCTTCTTGCTTCTTGAATAGCAATTTTTTCTTTTACTGCATCTAAAACAAACATCATATCAGGAAGTTTGTTCATCTCTTTAATACCACCAAGATATAATTCTAATTTTTCTTCTTTTCTAGTAAGCATTAAAGCTTCTTTTTTAGTTAAAAGATCTAATTGACCTTCTTCTCTCATCTTTTTAATAACTTCTAATTTTCTAATTGATTTTTTAATTGTTCCATAGTTTGTTAACATACCACCTAACCATCTGTGGTTAACGTATGGCATACCACAAGAGATAGCTGCATCTTTAACTGCTTGGCTAGCTTGTTTTTTCGTACCAACGAAAATCATTGTTTCACCTTGAGCTGCTGCATCTCTAACTACATTATATGTATATCTGAAATATCTTAATGTCTTTTGTAAGTCAATAATATAGATATTTTTTCTAACACCGAAAATGAATTTTTTCATTTTTGGATTCCATCTTCTTGTTTGGTGTCCGAAGTGTACACCACACTCTAATAGGTCTTTCATTGTAACCATGAGTAATTCTCCTTGAATTTATTGTTTAATTTTGGGTTTTGCCTCTGTGTCCCTTAATGACTATCATCACAACCCATACCAGGATTGACACATGTGAGGTTTCTATTTTTAAAATAGAGTCGTGATTTTATCTAAGTTAAGTTTAATTTAACTTGAAATAAAAATATTTATACTATTCATATCTTAGTAAAAATATCTATTTTATATATTTTTTTATAAATATTAGATAAAATTCCATCAAAGGAGTTACATGTTATTTCCTAACAGATTTAAAAAAGAAACTATAAAATATAAAGGTATTGATTTTAATTTTGTACATGCAGGACCCTCTAGAGGTATTCCACTTCTTCTTTTACATGGATACCCCCAGACACATATTATGTGGCATAAGGTTGTTGATGAATTATCAAAAAAATATTATGTCGTTTGCCCTGATTTAAAAGGATATGGGGATAGTTCAAAGCCAAGAGGTATGGATGATCATAAAAACTATTCAAAAAAAGTTATGGCTGAAGAGATGGTTAATATAATGGATTATTTAGATTTCAATACCTTTTATGTTGCAGGTCACGATAGAGGAGCAAGAGTAACCCATAGAATGTGCTTAGATTATCCTGAAAAAGTTTTAAAAGCTTGTGTTATGGATATTGCTCCAACATATTATATGTTTGAATATACAAATCAAAAGTTTGCAACAGGATATTATCATTGGTTTTTTTTAATTCAACCTGATAATCTACCAGAAACATTAATAACTCCAAATGCGAAATACTATCTTACTGAAAAATTAAAAAGATGGAGTGATCAAGATGTACCATTTGATGAAAAATTTGATTCAAATGCTGTAGAAGAATATATAAGATGTTTTGATGAAGATGCTATCCATGCTACATGTGAAGATTATAGAGCAGCTGCAACAATTGATATGAATGATGATTTTGAAGATAGAAAGAAAAAAGTTGAAATGCAATTACTTGTACTTTGGGGACGATATGGTTTTATTCATAAATCATATGATGTATTAAAGATTTGGAAAGATTATGCCTTGAAAGTTCAAGGTAAAGCCTTAGATTGTGGTCATTTTTTGCCAGAAGAAAAACCCAAAGAAGTAATAGAAGAGCTTATCAAGTTTTTTAAATAAAACTTGATAGCTACTTTGAAAACTAAGCACTTTGTTCCTCAATCACCTCATCTTTCATACAATCTTTTATAATATTAAACCCATGATTAAGTGCTAGAGCAATAGAACCTCCAATATCTCCAGCTATATCTCCAGCTAAATAAACTCCAAGTGAATTTAAGTTTTTCTCATCTACAATTGGATGATCTTTTTCATCTAATACAACACAACAACCATGTAAAAACTCTTTGGGAGTAACTCCACCTAACGCATAAATGATTCTATCATATTTTTCAATATCACCATTTGTATAAAAAACTTTAAACTTACCATCTTCATCTTCAATTTTTTCTATATCTACACCAAGTTTAGTTTTTATTTCACCATCTTCGACACAATTCATCAGATTTTTTATATTTTTCGGATTTGCTTTTGTTATCTCACTTCGTCTATAATTAAAAGTGACTTTATTGTCTTGATGAATAAAATATGCATACTCACATGCACTATCACCACCACCAACTACTAGGACATCTTCATTTCCTTTACAATCAGCTATTGTATGATTTGCACGAGATTTTAAACTAGATGGGATTTTATAATCAGGTTTATTTGGTTTACCCATTTTTCCAATTGCAATTACAATATTTTTAGCGTAATAAATCTCATTTGTTGTTGTAGTTATTTTAAATCTGTCAACTAATCTTTTCACCTTTGATACTTCTGTATTAAACTTTGCATCTAGAAGTCTTTTCTCCAAAGATTCCTCGAATAGATCCAAAGTAGTCTCTTTTGTTCCATCTTGAAAATCTATGTGACCTTTTAAATCTACATGTATTCCTTTCCAATCTTTATCTACTGGTTTATTATCATTGAAATATCTTCTTATAGTGTCACTATGATTGTCACTTTTTTCAAATAATAAAATATTTCTCATTCCGAAGATGATTGCTTCACATGATGTCGCAATACCCGCAGGACCAGCACCAATAATTGCTATATCATAAACTCTACTCATATCAATCTCCTTTTATTTTTTATAATCTATACTTTATATTATACTGACAAGAAAAACTTAATCAAAAAATTAACTGTCTACTTTTTAGGCAATAATTTTTGAATATAACTTGAGTATTAAACTGCTGTTGTAATATCTGATTTAAGAAAATAATAAGCTTGATATTTTTATTCTAAAATATATGTATATCTTTTATTTGAAAGTAAAGTTGAAAGTATTTTGTAGAGATTTATTTACAAAAGAATAAAAATTTTTGATTTAACTGAACTCTATTTTAAAGTTTGAATAAAGACCATCTAAGATGGTCTTTTTCTTATGAGAGATATCAAAGTATACTTACACTGTGATAATTGAATAATAGATTTTATATTTAAAAACTTTCCCACTCATCATTATTTGAATCTACTATAGTTTTTGCTTTTACTTGCTCTTCTTTTTTCTTTTCAGGTTTAACAGTCTTTACTTTTTCCACCTTTTCTACTTTTTCCACTTTTTCTACTTTTTCAAGTTTTGTTGCTTTAACAGTGTCTTTACCTATAAACTCTTTTTCATCAGCACTTTTTAAAATTGTCTCTGCGATTTGTTGAGTTTGAATTGCTATATCATTTGTTTCATTTGCTACTGAAGCATTTTGTTGAGTTTGTTTATCTAGGGAGTTGATTGCATCATTAATTTGTACAATTCCTGTTTCTTGCTCTTTACTTGCATTTGTAACACCTGTGATTAATTCAATTGTTTCACTGATTTTACTAGTTAAATCACTATATCCACCTATCATATCAGAGGCAATTGTTTTACCTTCATTTGCTTTTATTGTGGCATTTTCTACTAAATCTTTTATCTCTTTAGCAGCTTCTGCTGAACGTGATGCAAGGTTTCTTACCTCTTGTGCAACAACTGCAAACCCTTTACCAGCTTCCCCTGCAGTAGCAGCTTCAACAGCAGCATTTAGTGAAAGAATATTTGTTTGGAAAGCTATTTGATCAATCACTGTGATTGAGTCATTGATAGCTTGAACTTGCGCATTTATATCTTCCATAGCTGCAGTTGTTTTGCTTGCTAAGTTCTCTCCCTCTTGTGCAGAGCTATTTAAATTATTTGCAAGGGTAAACATTTTATTTATGTTTTCATTACTTGATTTGATAATAGATGTTATCTCTTCCACAGCAGCTGCTGTTTCTTCAAGTGAAGCTGCTGCTTGATTTGAAGAGTCATTTAGTGTTTTTACAGTTGAAGATAATGTCATAGCACTATTTTGGATAACAAGTCCATTTTGTTTATCTTCTATTAAAATTTTAGTAATACCATCTGCTAATTTATTTAGATTCTCAGCAGTTTCACCTTTAGAATCAACTTTTGTAGTAAAGTTATAATTTGTGAAGTTTTCCAATACACTTGAGATTTTATTAATATCATCTGCAATTTTATTTTCTAAATTATCCATCATATTATTTATAATCTCTTTTAGTGACTTGATGTTCTCATCTGTAGTATCTGATTGAACTCTTTTGGTTAGTTTCCCTTCATTAACACTATTTGCTACTTCAATTGTTTCATCTATAATATTTTTATTTAGTAAAGTTTCTTTTTGTAACTTTTCAAATGAAGCTATTGCTTCTAGTTGAAGTTTTTTAGCTTCAATAAACTGTTTAATTACTGAATAAACAATATAAATAAGAACTACTTCTTCAAAAACAAATACAATAATATGAATAAACGTAAATAGCCAACTACAGTTACTACTCATCAATATAATTTCATGCCCCATAACACTAGCACCATTTAATTGCAAATATGTAAATACCAAGTGATGTATACCTGTTACTACAGTCATTGCTAAAATTGCTGTAAGGTCTTTATAGACTACAAGAGCTGCAACATAAACAAAAAAGAAAAAGTGCATCTCTATCATACCAAGCTGTTGAGCAACCATAATAGCTGGGTAAACAGTAAAAGCTGTACCAAAAATAATACGTGAAAGCACAGTTCCTTTAAACATTGTGTAAGCTATAATAGTAGATGCTAAAGCTATACCTCCACCTATAATACCAAGTTTATAAGCTTCATTAGCATATGAAGTTATAGCTGCTACAATTATAAAACTTACTATAGATACTATAAGCATCATTTTATCTGCGCTTTCATACTCTTTAACCAAACTCTCTTGAATCTCTCTAGATAAACTTTTATCTAAAAATGGAAAAAGCATCTTAATCATTGTTACCCCTCTTTAATGTATTTAAATCATTTGATATATATTCAATATCAAATGGTCTTGCCGTATAAATGAATTTTTGTTTATACATATTACTCCCACTTTTTTCTAATAGATATAAAAAACCTGTATGGTCTATATCTATTTTATTTACTGGTGAATATTTTACTTGAAGTTTTGATGTTATGTCAAATAGTTTTTTATCGTCTAAATAGATTCCTTTGAAATCTTCATTGAAAACCTTAGCATATGGATCCACATTATCTTTTAATATATTAGGCTGTAAATTTATAAAATAAAAACTGAATTGTTCTTTATCTAACTTATTATATATTTGACTTATCTCATTTAATGCTGGAGCACAAATATTACTACAACCCACATAACCAAAAAATAGTAGTACATACTCTTTAGTTTCATCTTTTAAAAAATCAAAATGAAGATTTTGAATTTCTTTATTTATTTTCCCTGCTTTATCATTAGAATAAAGTATTGGTAAAGCTGTTGAAAAAATAGTTGCAATAAGAATAATAATAATTATTAAACCAAATAACTTCTTTTTCTTAGACATTATCTATTTCCTTAAAACTTCTTATTCACTACTTTATTAGTTAAATTCTTAAAAGATTCTTAATAGATTATTAAAAATAAAAATCTAATAAAATAATAACTATAATCCTAGGTTATATTTCTTTTATGTTTCTCACATATGTTTTTATTAAACGAGAAGTTTATTGTTTATTTTTTGAATATAACTTGGAAATAAAAAAGGATTTATGGTGTATCTTTTAAATTAGATACAAATTTTAAATATAACTATTCCACGCTCTACCAGTCCTTAAGCTTATGAAATATTACCTTTTGTTAAAATAACGCCAATTAAAATATTATTAAAGAAGTTATGATGTTAGAAAATAAAATTTCAGATATAAAAACAGAGTTATCAAAAGTTATTGTTGGTCAAGAAGATATGATAAATGCACTTTTAATTGGGCTACTAACCAATGGTCATGTACTTTTAGAAGGTGTTCCTGGACTTGCAAAAACTACTACTGTAAAAACTTTAGCTAGTGTTATAAACCTGAAATTCAAAAGGGTTCAATTTACTCCTGATTTATTACCTAGTGATATTATTGGTGCTCAAATTTATGATATGAAAACAGAAGAGTTTAAAATCAAAAAAGGTCCTATTTTTACTAATCTTCTTCTTGCTGATGAGATAAATAGAGCTCCAGCAAAGGTTCAGTCAGCACTATTAGAAGTTATGCAAGAAAGACAAGTTACTATTGCAGATGATTCGTTTTTGATTGATTCTCCTTTTTTAGTTCTTGCTACTCAAAACCCTATTGAACAAGAGGGTGCTTACTCTCTACCAGAAGCTCAACTTGATAGATTTATGTTTAAAATTGTAGTTGGCTACAATACAAAACAACAAGAGTATGAGATAGCCAAAAGAGTTACTTCAAATCAAATCTTCGAACAAAAAAAAGTGATGACGAGAGATGAATTAACAGCTTTAAAAAAGGAGGTTACAAATGTACACATGGATAAAGAGCTTGAAGAGTATATTGTAGATTTAATATGTGCAACAAGAGAGCCTCAAAATTATGGTTTACAAGAGATTCAAGATTATATCCAATTTGGGGCAAGTCCAAGAGCAACTATTGATATGTTTAAAGCTGTAAAAGCTATGGCATTTATAAGAGGAAATAATTATGTAAGTCCTATTGATATCGCTTTAGTTATAAAAAATGTTTTAAGACATAGAATTATTCTAACTTATGAAGCACAAGCGATGGATATCAATGTGGATGAAATAATTCAAAAAATCCTAGAAAAGGTTGATATTCCATAGATGAATAAACAACTAAAAAAAATACTCATCAAAACAAAAAAACAAGTTTTTTCAGAAATCATAGGAAATAATTCCTCTTTATTAAAAGGGGAAGGTTATGACTTTTTAGAATTAAAAGAGTATGAGTATGGAGAAGATGTTAAAAATATTGACTGGGTTATTAGTGCAAAATTTAAAAAGCCATATGTCAAAGTTTTTCATGCTCAAAGGGAATTAAATATAAATATAATTCCCATATTAGGTGGTTCAGTATATTTTGGAACAAAAAAATTCAAGCAAGAAGTCATAGCCGAAATTTGCTCTTTATTAGCTTACTCTTGTATTAAACAACAAGACCCTTTTAGTTCTTTTATAGCAAACACAAATCTAAATATATGTACAAAAAAATCAAAAAGGGATTTTTCTGTAAACCAAATGGCAAAATCAATACTTGAATATCAAGTTATGGGTAAAACTGTAAATTACCCACAAATCACCACAGAACTTTTCAAATTTATCAAAAAAAAATCTATCATTTTTTTAATTGGAGATTTTTTTGATATTGAAAATTTAGATTTAAGATTACTTGCAAAAAAACATGAAGTTATTTCCATCATCATTAGAGATAGGTTTGAAGAACAACCTTTTGAATTAGGAAATGTTAACTTAATAGACCCAGCAACAAACCAAGTGTTTGATGGTAATATAGATAGTGCAATATTAAAAAAATATGAGATAAAAGTAAAACAAAATGACCACAAACTTTATGAACATCTCCAATCATGTAATATTAGATTTTGTAAGATTTATACAGATGAAGAACCTTTATCAAAACTTTTAAGGTTGATGAGATAATGAACGAAAAACTAAAATTAAACGATATAAAAGGTTTAGAAACTATTCCTGATATCTCTTTTTATATTTTTATTTTATTAATTGCCTTAGGTCTTGCAGTTGTTTGTATTGTTTTATTTTTTATATACAGATATTTTAAAAATAAAAAACCAAATAAAAGAAAAGAGTATTATAATATTTTGAAAACCTTAGATTTTACCAACTCAAAAGAGTGTGCATATAAAATCACTAAATATTGCAGACTACTAGCTAGAAATGAAAGAGAAAAAAAAATATGTTTTGAACTTATAGAAGAATTAGATAAATATAAGTATAAAAAAGAGGTTTCACCTTTAAACAATGATATAAAGATAAATTTAGATAGATTTATGGATATTATAGATGTTTAATTTTAGTTTTGAATACCCTTTATTTTTAATTCTTATTCCATTATTTATTATATGTTCAATATTTTGTAAAGCAAAATCACCTTCTTATATAATTCCACATCTAAACATATTTGAAAAAACTCAAAGAAGAACTTCAATCATACAAAATATACTTAAATTTATTATTATGTTTTGTAGTATCATTGCTCTTGCTTCTCCATACAAACAATTAGATATGCAACTTGTCAAAAAAGATGGAATTGACATTGTATTGAGTTTAGATACTAGTGGTTCAATGCAACAACTAGGGTTTAATAAAAATAATCCCCAAGAATCAAGATTTGATGTAGTAAAAACTATTGTAAAAGATTTTATCACAAAAAGAGTAAATGACAATATTTCAATTATAGTTTTTGCAGACTCTGTTATGATGGCATCACCGCTTAGTTTTGATAAAGAAGCACAAAAAACAATATTGGATTATATTGAAGTAGGTATTATAGGTACACAAACTGCTATGATTGATTCTCTAGCCTACTCAATTAATATTTTAAAAGATTCAAAGGCAAAATCAAAAGTTGTAATACTATTGAGTGATGGTGAAGATAATTATAGCTCTACACCCTTAGAAGTGGTACTAAAATTATTAAAAAAATATTCAATAAAAGTTTATACTATTGGTATTGGTAATTCAAATAAAATCATTTTAAATAAAATAGCAAAACAAACTAATGCAAACTCATATATTGCATATTCAAAAGATGATTTAGATGATATATATGAAAAAATAAACTCTTTGGAAAAAACTAAAATAAATAATAATAAAATAGTTTTAAAAAATTATTTATTTTTCTATCCACTATTTTTAGCTATCATTTCATTGATATTATTTATATATTTAAAAAATAAACAATAAAAGGTATATTGTGGAAGAAAATAAAACTGAAAAATTGAAAGAAGCTTTAAATAAAACTTTCTCCCCAGAAGATATTGAAAATAAATTAAAACAAAATATGCATAAAAATATAAAAGAGGAATCAAAAAACTCTTTTGAAAAAGAGACTCAATCTTTACAAACTCCAAAAAAAAATATCTCATATATAAATATTCTAATCTATATTTTATCAATAGCCATGATTCTTCTTTTATTTGTAGTAATATATTTATTTGTAAAAACACCTATGCAAAAAGAAGTTATTAAACAAGTTCCAAAAGAGGTTATAAAAGAGGTCAAAGTTGAAGTAGAAAAAGAAAAGATTGTTGATTTAGATAATACTAATTTTAATAAATATTATAATGCTTTAAAATTCAATACACTTAAATGTTATAATTTCAATAAAGGAAGTTCAATACTTACTAAAAAATGTCAAACTAATATTAATGAATTTTTAAAAGAAAATAAAAATTCTATTAGATTTGAAATAGTACCTGTTATTGCCCAAGATGATAATATAATATTTGAAAAAATTAAACCAAAAATTCAAGAATTTGATAAATCTTTCACAAATAAAGTTGAAATGTATATTTTAAGAGGTTTATCAAGACAAAGGGTTTTAGAAGCAACTGAATATATTAGAAATATTTTTGGAGAAAATATAATATTAACACCAACAAACTATTATGTAAAATCTGTAAAAAACAATAAAGGGATAATTATAAAAGCATATTATTCAAAAGATTAATTAATATGCTTTAAAACCTCATCTTTATCTACAAGTGGAAATTTCTTATCATAAATTATCTGATAAGGTTCATCCCCTTTTCCTAAGATTAAAACTACACTATTTGGATTTTCTTTTCCAAGATTTACAGCTTGTTTTATAGCTTCTTTTCTATTTATCTCTACTATTAGATTATCTTTATTTTTAATCCCCATACAAATATCCTCTATGATTTGATCGGGGTCTTCAAATCTTGGATTATCAGAAGTTACAATAATTGTTTTTGCAAAGTTAGATGCAACTTGCCCCATAAGTGGACGTTTATCTTTGTCTCTATCTCCACCTGCACCAAATACAGTTATAATATCCTTATGGTGAAAACTTTCATAAACCTCTTTCATCCCATCAGGAGTATGAGCAAAATCAACTATTACAAGTGGATTATCAGAAACAATTTCCATTCTTCCACTAACCCCTGCAAAATTTTCTACGGCTTCACATATCTCATCTAAGCTTTTATTTGTAACCATATTTACACTTGCTATTGCAGCCATAAGGTTATAGATATTAAAAATACCCATCATAGTAGATGAAAAGGAGTGCATAGAATCGATTTTTGAAAACATCACATGCATTCCATTTTTAAAAGAGTATGCACCAACTTTATATGTTGAAGGATTTTCCAAAGAATAAGTCAATGTATTTTTAGGATTAAATTTTACATTTATATCATCTTTGTTTATAAGTTTCTTACTTTCATCAGCTAAAAATGAGTTTTTTACATCTATGTACTCTTGGATCGTTTTATGAAAATCCAAATGATCCCTTGTAATATTTGTAAGAACTTTTAGTTCAAAATCTAAACCTTCAACTCTTTTTTGAGCAATTGCATGGGAACTTACTTCCATTACAAAAAAATCACAACCATTATCAAGGGCTTTTAATATATGGGCAAAATTATCAAGTTGCATAGGAGTTGTAAGGGTGTAATCTTCTACTTTTTCATCATTTATGAAAAAACCTCTTGTACCTTGTAAAGCTACTTTAAAACCTAAATCTAAAAGTATAGAATATATAGCTGCTGCTGTAGTAGTTTTTCCATTAGTTCCAGTAATACCAATTATTTTAATTGCACTTATATCAATATGATTTTTTAAATCTTTGGCATCAATAAAGTTTTCGCAACCATTATCTTTGGCATTTTGGATATATTTTTCATTTAATGAAGTAATAACAAAGTTTGTATCTTTGTTTGCCTCTTTCGAATTATCAGTAAAACTTTTGTTATTTATGTTCAGCAACAATTTTTTTATCTTCTAATTTTTTATATAATTCTTCAATTTTTTTATCATAAGAGAAGTATTCATTAAATCCATCCAGATATGAATAAGCTGTACTATTAAAATCATTATCAATAAGTCTAGTTACAAAATCAAAAAAATCCTCTTTTGTCTCAATTGCTACTTTTGTAGAAAACATAATATCTTCAAATGCAACTCTAAAAGAGCCTCTTGATTCAATAAGTTTTTTAAAATCTTCATATCTAATAGCATCCAAAGAATCAACACTTGATTCTGTTAAATCCTTTAGAATATCCATCATTTTTTCCATATCACCATCATAGGCATTAACAATGTTTTCTACATAGGCTATTGCTTCATCTATATTTTCATCTTTTGCAATAGTAAAATAGTCATACAAAGATGTTCCTTTGTCTAAATCTTCACTTGCTATATCGCAAAAAAGTGCATATATTGGATACTCTTTTTTTAAAGGGAAATTGTATGATAACTGTGAATATATAAATAAAGCTTTGTCAAATTGTTTTTCTAAAAAATATCTGTTTGCTTCATTTACTAATCTCGTTTCATTTATCATTAAAGCTCCTGCAAATTATTTTCCATACCTTGTGGTACATTTATTATCTCTAATTCAGGATGTATTGCTGCTTTTAACTCTTTTTCAACAATAAATTTCAATGTACTTCCACTCGCACTACAACCTACACATGCACCTTGTAGTTGTACATAAACTTTTCCATTCATAATATCTATTAATTGTATTGCCCCACCGTCTCTTGCTAACATTGGTGCAATTTTACTTTCAATAATAGAACTAACGGGTGGTCTTAAGTCCTCATCACTAAATGGCATCATTTTTTGTTAACCTTCTTTGCTTTTTTATTTACATAAACTATTCCAATAGCTGTAAATACTAATATTACAGCTATTGTAGAAAAGATAAATGAGAGTGTTACTTCATTTTCAAACATCTTAGTTTAATACACTCTCACATCTTTGACATAAAGTCTCTTCATCTGTAGAAGTAAACTTCCAACATCTAGGACATTTAGCTTTTGAAGCTTTATAGATTTCAAACTCTTTTCCATCAACTTCAAAGAATCCTAATCTATTTTCCTCTTTTTTATCTGTAACTTTACTCACTAAGAACCAATCTTCACTCTCGATTTGTTCTAAAGCTAAAATATCTTCACTATTTGTATAAATACTTAATTCTAGTGTAGATTTAATTATTTTTTCTTTTTTAAGTGTATCGATTGCTTCACTAAACTTTTCTTTAGCATTTAATAAGACTTGTTCGTTAAGCTTACTTTCAACAACTGGCAACTCAACTTTTTTATAATCAAATATATCTTTCGCACCATCTTTAATGAACTCAGGTGCATACTCTAATAACTCATCCATAGTATAAGTTAAGATACAAGATAGTGTTGAGATAAGTTTTTTAGTGATAATAGCCATTGCACTTTGAGAACTTCTTCTATGAATATCATTTTTATCATCACAATATAATCTATCTTTACAAACATCTAAATAGATACCAGATAAATCAACAACTAAGAAATTATTTAGTCTATTTAAACCTTTTGAAAACTCATAAATAGAAAATGCTGCTTCAATCTCATCAAATACTTTTTTAGCTTTATTTAATATCCATCTATCAAGTTGTCCCATTTTATCAATATCAACTATTACATCTAAATCATTTACGTTTGCAAGTAAAAATCTTGCAGTATTTCTAATCTTTCTATATAGTTCTGCATTTTGTTTTAAGATGTTATCTGATATTTTTTGATCATTTTGATAGTCACTCATTGCAACCCATAATCTAAGTATTTCAGAACCATATTGTTTCATGATTTTCGCAGGGTCGATTACATTACCCTTTGACTTAGACATTTTTTCACCTTTTTCATCCATAGTAAATCCATGAGTTACTAAAGCTTTATATGGTGCAATCTCACTAGAAGCCAAAGTTGTTAAAAGTGAAGATTGGAACCAACCTCTATGTTGGTCACTTCCTTCTAAATACATATCAGCAGGGAATGTTCCCGCATCATAATTTCTACTTCTTAAAACTGCATGTTGAGTCGAACCAGAATCAAACCAAACATCTAAAATATCCATAGTTTTTTCTAAATCTTCAGGATTTAATCCACTTCCAGGATATAAAAGTTCTTCAATACTTAAATCATACCAAGCATCACAACCTTTTTGTTCAAAAATCATTGCTGTATAGTTCATAACTTTTTCATCAAAAACTATTTCATCAGTTTTTTTATTTCTAAAAAATGCTATTGGCACACCCCAATCTCTTTGTCTAGAGATACACCAATCAGGTCTTCCCTCAAGCATTGCTTTTAGTCTATTTTTACCCCATGTAGGAAAAAATTCAATCTCATCTAAGGCATTTAAAGCATTTTGTCTTAAAGTATTATTTTTTTCTCCATACTCATCATCAATAGAGATAAACCATTGTTTTGTTGCTCTAAAAATAATTGGTTTATGAGTTCTCCAACAGTGAGGATATGAGTGTCTTATATCTTTTCTACTTAAAAGCGCTTCACCTAACTCTTCTAAAATCATCTCATTTGCTTTAAATACATGAACACCAAGATATTTATCTGTATCTTTAAATAGTTTTTCTCTAACTATAGTTTCATCATATTTACCCTCAGCATCAACTGGCATAATAACATCAAGGTTATATAATAAACCTACCTTATAGTCATCCTCACCATGTCCTGGTGCTGTATGAACTGCTCCTGAACCTGTTTCCATCTCAACATGTTCACCTAAAACTATTTTAGATGTTCTACCATTTAATGGATTTATTGCAAATGTATTTTCTAAATTTGTTGGATTAATTGTTTCAACTACAGTTCCAGAAATAACTTCATTTTCTATAAGTGAATTATATAGTTTTTTAGCAACTATAAATTTATCACTTGTTAAAACATATTCCTCTTCACCATTAAGTGCAATACCAGTATTAGCGGGAAGTGTCCAAGGTGTTGTAGTCCAGATAATTAAACTTGCATCCATAGTTTCATGTTTAAATGCCACATAAATAGATGGAGAAGTTTTATCTTCATACTCAACTTCTGCTTCTGCTAAAGCAGTTTGTGCTGCCCAAGACCAATAAACTGGTTTACTTCTCTGTACTAGTAATCCTTGTTTTGCAATTGCACATAATTCTCTATAAATATTTGCTTCAAATTTAAAATCCATAGTTAAATAAGGATTATCCCAATCCCCAATAACACCAAGTTTCTTAAACTCATCTTTTTGAATCTCAACAAATCTACTTGCATGTTCTCTACAAAGTTCTCTAATTTTTGACTTTGGAAGCTCTTTTTTCTTTGTAGTTCCTATTTTTTCTTCAACTTTTTGCTCAATTGGAAGACCATGACAATCCCATCCTGGAACATATCTAGTTGATTTACCTTCAAAATAATGGTACTTAACAATGATATCTTTTAAAATTTTATTTAATGCATGCCCAATATGAATATGACCATTTGCATATGGTGGTCCATCATGTAGTGTAAAAGAAGGTGCACCTTCTCTGTTCTTTTTCATTTTGTTATAAACTTTTTCCTCATCCCATGAAGCATATCTTTTTGGCTCATTTTGAGGAAGATTACCCCTCATAGGAAACTGTGTATTGGGTAATAATAAACTATCTTTGTAATCCATTTTCATGTACCTTAATAAAATATTGTAATTGAAACCTCTAAATAATATATACTTATTCAAAGGTTTCAATTATCTGTAAATCGGAGATTATATCTAAAGTTTAGTTAATTTAATCTAAGTAGTTTTTTTAGATTTTTTTTATTAAATTTTGTATAACTTTAGTACAAAATGCACAGCTACTAAGCAGTTGAAACATTTTATTTGTTTCTAATGTACACAAGTTGCACACGTAAAATTTTGAAGATAAACCTATAAAATGTTACTATTAAACATACTTTGTTATAAAGATTAAAAAGATTATAACTCTTTTTAATAAACTTATCATTTATATGGTAAAATCTTAACTAAAATTAAAAACTATAATACAGGAAAGTTACAATATGGATACAAAACACTATGAGGTAGTAATTGTAGGTGGTGGGATTTCTGGTGCCGCACTTTTTTATGAATTAGCGAGATATACTGATGCTAAAAGCATATGTATGCTTGAAAAATATGAGGATTTAGCAACCCTTAACTCAAAAGGGACAAGTAACTCTCAAACTATTCACGTTGGAGATATTGAAACCAACTATACACTTGAAAAAGCAAAAATTACAAAAAGAACAGCAAAAATGATTGAAAAGTTTAACCTAATGAGAGGGTTACAAGATAAAATTATGTTTGCTCATCAAAAAATGGCTCTTGGTGTTGGAGAAAAAGAGGTTGAGTTTATCAAAAATAGATATGAAGAGTTTAAAGAACTTTTCCCTTATTTAGAGTTATGGGATAAAGAAAAACTTAGAGAGTTAGAACCAAAATTAGTTTATGCTGATAAAGAACAAACAAAAGATAGACCTGAACCTATTTTAGCTATGGGTACACAAAGTGAGTATACTACTGTTGACTTTGGTGCGATGACAAAAGAGTTGGCAAAAGCTGCTCAAGAAGAAGGTGTAACTACTGATATTTTCTTCAATGCTGAAGTTGATGAGATTGAAAAAGTTGGAGACAAATATAAATTGACTACTACAAGTGGTTCTGTATTTACAGCTAATTTTGTTGTTGTAAATGCTGGGGCTCACTCATTATATCTAGCTCACAAAATGGGTTATGGTAAACATATGGGTTCTTTATCAATGGCTGGTTCATTTTATATTACAAATGGTGAATACTTAAATGGTAAAGTATATATGGTACAAAATCCAAAACTTCCATTTGCTGCACTTCATGGGGATCCAGATATCCTTTGTGATGGAAAAACAAGATTTGGTCCTACTGCACTTGCACTATTAGTTCTTGAAAGATATAAAGGTGGTAAATCATTTTTCCAATGTTTAAAAACTATGAATTTTGATGGTAACATTCTAAAAATCTTCTGGGATCTAATCAAAGATAGTGAAATTAGAAACTATGTATTCAAAAACTTCTTATTTGAAGTTCCTGGAATCAATAAAGGTCTTTTTGTAAAAGATGCAAGAAAAATCGTACCTTCATTAAGTACAGATGATATTGAATATGCAAAAGGCTTTGGTGGAGTAAGACCTCAAGTTCTAAACAAAGAGGAACAAAAACTTATGCTTGGTGAAGCTTCTATTAACCCAGGTGATGGAATTTTATTTAATATGACACCAAGTCCAGGTGCTACATCATGTTTAGGTAATGCAGAAAGAGATATAAAAATCGTTGCTGAGTACCTAAATCTTAAATTTGACGAAGAAAAATTCTTAAGTGAATTAACTGATTAATATATAATGTATGGGATTCTTTCCCATACAAAAGGTTCTTAATATATGTATAATAATATTTTTGATGAAAATAACATGATCGAATTTCAAAACTTATTAAGAACGCATCAAAAAACAATAACAACTGCTGAAAGTTGCACTGGAGGTTTAGTTGCTTCTATGATAACTGAAATCTCTGGTTCATCTGATATATTTAATGGTTCAATAGTCACCTACTCTAATAAGATAAAAAATCAAGAATTAGGTGTTAAACTAGATACCTTAGAAAAATATGGAGCAGTAAGTATCCAAGTTGTAAGTGAAATGCTTGATGGGGTACTAAAAAAATTTGATGCAGATTTTGCAATTGCTATTAGTGGAATTGCAGGACCAAATGGAGGCACAAAAACCAAACCAGTTGGTACTGTTGTAATTGGAATATCTGGCAAAAATATAGATAAAAATATAGAAATATTTTTGTTTAATGGGGATAGAAAAGAGGTGCAAATTCAAGCTTCAAAAACCTCTTTAAAAAAAGTTTTTAATTTTTTTCAAAAAACCCTTGACAAATAGTTAAAAATTCACTATAATTCCACTCCATTTTAAGAAGAAGTACTTCTAAAAATGAAATGACCCGTTAGCTCAGCTGGTAGAGCATCTCCCTTTTAAGGAGGTGGCCGAAGGTTCGAATCCTTCACGGGTCACCATTAATATGTGATATTTAATAAATTGGCCCCTTCATCTAGCGGTTAGGATTCATGGTTTTCATCCATGCCACAGGAGTTCGAGTCTCCTAGGGGTCACCAATTTATTAGATTCTGGTCGATTAGCTCAGTTGGTAGAGCGCTACCCTTACAAGGTAGATGTCATAAGTTCGAGTCTTATATCGACCACCATGTTCTTAATGGAACACCCACTTACTACAAAATTTAATGGCCCCTTCATCTAGCGGTTAGGATTCATGGTTTTCATCCATGCCACAGGAGTTCGAGTCTCCTAGGGGTCACCATTAAAGGTGCGGCTGTAGTTTAGTTGGTTAGAATGCCTGCCTGTCACGCAGGAGGTCGCGAGTTCGAGTCTCGTCAGCCGCGCCATTTTTATTTTAAATGACCCGTTAGCTCAGCCGGTAGAGCATCTCCCTTTTAAGGAGGTGGCCGAAGGTTCGAATCCTTCACGGGTCACCACGCTTATATCCTTTGGATATAGCAATTATTTTTTATTTGTTACTTGGTCGATTAGCTCAGTTGGTAGAGCGCTACCCTTACAAGGTAGATGTCATAAGTTCGAGTCTTATATCGACCACCATTTTAGAAAGTGTGCGGCTGTAGTTTAGTTGGTTAGAATGCCTGCCTGTCACGCAGGAGGTCGCGAGTTCGAGTCTCGTCAGCCGCGCCACTTACATTTTCTTCATTTTCATAAATATTTTATCAAAATTCAGTTATTCTTTCTTTCATTATTTTTAAGGTATTCATATGATTAAAGCAAAGTCACTCTATCACTTAATTTTATATAGTATATTTTTTATTATCATCTTAACCTCCTCTTTTACATTTATAATTATTGAAAACACCTTTGACGAATTTCAAGAAAAAATTAAAATTATAAAAGAAGACTATTCAGAAAAACAAAAAGAATTAATCCAAGCAGATATAAAGTACACCCTAAAGTTTATTGAATATTATCATAATAAATTTAAAGGGATAAAATCAGAAGAAGAGATAAAAAAAGATTTATTAAACTCTATTGAGTTAATAAGGGATGATAAAAATGTTGATGATTACATTTTTATATATAAATTTGATGGAACACTACTTTATTATCCAATAGAAGCAGAAAGTATTGGAAAAAATCTTTATGAATTTACAGATCCATCTGGTAAACAAGTAATAAAAGAATTAATCAATGTATCTCAAAAAAAAGGTGGTGGATTTGTTAAATATATCTGGTATAAACCTGCACTTCAAAATGATGCACTAAAGATATCTTATGCACTATCTTATGAACCTTGGAATTGGACTATTGGGAAAGGTATATATTTAGATGAGATAGATGAACTAGTTAAAAAGAAAAAAGATGAATATGATGAAAAAATAGCAAACTATGTTCTGCAAATTCTTTCTTTAACAATTATGTTAGTTCTTTATTCTATTTTTATTTATAAAAATGCAACAATATTAATTGTAAATGACGTAAAAGAGATTGGTAAGTATTTTAAAGAAACACAAAAAAGTGATACAAGAATAAATCAAAATCGATTAATATTTGGAGAGTTTAAAGTTATTGCAAATTATGCATACGATGCAATGCATAGTATCAAAGATAAGACCTTGATGCTTGAAGGTATCAATAAACACCTTGAAGATAAAGTAGAAGAGCAAACAAAAGAATTAAAAGAATTAATTGACTCACAAAAAAAATTTTTAAAAAATTCTGTACATGAGATAAATACTCCACTTTCTATTATAAGAACAAATGTAGACTTACTTAAAATGCATACTCCAAGTAATAAATATATTTCAAATATCGAAAGTGGAACAAAGATTATTCAATATATATATGATGATTTATCATATCTAATAAAAAAAGATAGAGTTGATTATCCTAAAGAATATATTAATTTTACAGAATTTTTAAATGATAGATTATCATTTTTTTATACAGTTGCCGTTTCAAATGAATTACACTTTATAGCCAATATCGAAGAGGATATTTATATAAAATTTAATAAAACAGAACTTCAAAGAATTGTTGATAACAATATATCTAATGCAATTAAATATTCTTATGCTAACTCACCTATTCATCTAAAACTTTCATATTTAGATGATGATAATGTAGAATTTAGTGTAAAAACAAACTCTGATAAAATAACAAATCCTGACAAAATATTTGGAGATTTTTATAGAGAAAATACCTCACGAGGTGGCTTTGGTTTAGGACTTAGAATAGTAAAAGAAATTTGTGATAAAAATTTAGTTATAATAAATCTTGACTCAAATGAAAAAGATACAAAATTCACTTATAGGTTTAAAATAAATGAAAATACTGCTTCTTGAAGATGAACTAATGCTAAATAATGCTATTACTGAATATTTAAAAAGTATTGGGCATATGGTGGAAAGTTACAGTGATGGTGAAGAGGTTTTAGAAAATGTTGATACCTCTTTCGATCTTTTAATTCTAGATATAAATGTACCAAAAAAAGATGGATTTGAGATATTAGAAGAATTAAATAGAAAAAAAATGTATATTCCTACTATTTATATATCTGCATTAAATGATATAGAAGATATAACTAAAGCTTATGGCTTAGGATGTAGAGAATATCTTAAAAAACCATTTCATTTGGAAGAGTTAGGAATTAAAATAAATCAGATTCTTAAAAAGGATCAAAGTTCCACATCACATATGAGATTTTCAGAAAACTATTCTTATTCAAAAGATAAACAAACTTTGTATTTTAATGGTGAACCACAAACTCTTACTAAAAAACAACTTGAAATAATACATATATTAGCACTAAATATTAATATGATTGTAGATTTTGAAAGATTTAGAATTGACATCTGGGGAGGAGAAAATATAGACAATCCTACTATTAGAGCCGAAATTTCTAGACTAAAAAAAGCATTAAAAGAGGATTTTATTAAAAATATTAGAGGTTTAGGATATAAAATTGACAGATTTTATTCTGTTTAAACCTCTCCCTTTTTTTGGGCTCTTCATCAATTATTTGCTATGCTAATCCTACGTTAAAAAAGAAATTATGTAAAAAAAATTTCATTGCTATCCTTTTGCTATCTAGCACTATTATACTTTCAATGTTGAATTACTAAAAAGTTTTTCTTTTTGGTAAAACTTAAAAAGGAGTACGATTATGAGTCCAGAAAAAGCTCAAGCTTATTGGAAAGAGAACATCTCAACTATATTAAAACTATTAGTTGTTTGGTTTATTGTTTCTTTTGGTTGTGGAATTTTATTCATTAATGAACTTAACTCAATTGAAATAAGTGGTGTTAAGTTAGGATTTTGGTTTGCACAACAAGGTGCAATTTATGTATTCGTTGTTCTAATTTTTGTTTACGTTGCAAAAATGGGAGCTATTGACGAAAAATATGGCGTACATGAATAGGAGAATATAAGTATGGAATTACAATCATTAATTTACCTATTCGTAGGTGTATCTTTCGCAATTTACATTGGAATTGCATTATGGGCAAAAGCAGGATCTACTAAAGATTTCTATGTTGCAGGTGGTGGGGTTCACCCAGTTGCAAACGGTATGGCTACAGCAGCAGACTGGATGTCAGCGGCTTCATTTATTTCATTAGCAGGTATTATTTCATTTAAAGGTTCAGATGGTGGTGCTTACTTAATGGGATGGACAGGTGGATACGTTCTACTTGCTATGTTATTGGCTCCTTATTTAAGAAAATTTGGTAAATTTACAGTACCTGACTTCGTAGGTGATAGATATTACTCTGATGCTGCAAGAACTGTTGCTGTTATTGCAGTTATCTTCGTTTCATTTACTTATGTTGCTGGTCAAATGAGAGGGGTTGGTATCGTATTCTCAAGATTCTTACAAGTTGATGTTAATACAGGTGTTATTATTGGTATGGCAATTGTATTCTTCTACTCTGTACTTGGTGGTATGAAAGGTATTACATATACTCAAGTTGCACAATATGTAGTTATGATTTTTGCATATATGATTCCTGCAATTTTCTTATCATTACAAGTAACTGGAACATTTTTACCTCAATTAGGTATTTTCTCAACTACATCATTTGCATTTGATGATGGTGTTAGAATGATTCCTGAAGGTACATATCTATTACATGCCTTGGATACCGCTGTTACTGACTTAGGTTTCAAAGCTTATTCTGAGCCAGGTAACTTATGGAATATGTTTATGTTAACTACTGCTTTAATGCTTGGTACTGCTGGATTACCTCACGTAATCGTTAGATTCTTTACAGTTCCAACAGTTAGAGATGCTAGAAGTTCAGCTGGTTGGGCATTAGTATTCATTGCAATCATGTATACAACAATTTCATCAGTTGCTGCGTTCTCAAGAGTTAACTTAATCAAAAACGTACAAAATGTTGAGTATAAAGCATTTATTGCTGGTGAATTAAAGCACTCTGACGGTACTCCAAACAATGGTTCATGGTTTAAAACTTGGGAAAATGGTGGATTATTAGCATGGACAGATAGAAATGGCGATGGTAAAATCCAATATGGTCCAGATAAAGCATTCACTGGTAAACCTGCATTTGATGGTACTAAAACAGGTGAACATGGTGAAAGAATAACTACTAATGCAGTTCCTGCAAAAAATAGTGGTAAAATTGAAAACGAATTATATGTTGATAGAGATATTATGGTACTTGCAAACCCTGAAATTGCAAATTTACCAAACTGGGTAATCGCGTTTATCGCAGCAGGGGGACTTGCAGCAGCATTATCAACAGCAGCAGGTTTATTACTTGTAATTGCATCAGCTATCTCACACGATTTAATGGGACAAGTAATCTTTAAAGATAAAGAGACTGGTAAATCTTCATTAAATGAGAAAACTGAATTAATGTGGGCAAGAATTTCAGCAGTAGTTGCAATTTGTATTGCTGGTTACTTAGGAATTCACCCTCCAGGTTTCGTTGCACAAGTTGTTGCTTTTGCATTTGGTCTTGCAGCAGCAGCATTCTTCCCTACAATTATCCTTGGGGTATTTGATAAGAGAATGAATAAAGAGGGTGCAATTGCTGGTATCTTAACTGGTCTTATCTTTACATTTGGATACATTGTATACTTTGTATTCATGGGTGGAGACAAAGCGGATTATTTCTTAGGAATCGCTCCTACTGGTATTGGAACAGTTGGTACAATATTACACTTAATCGTGGCATTTGTTGTATCAAGAATGACTCCAGAACCACCACAACATGTACAAGAACTTGTTGAAGCAATTAGGCTTCCAAATAATGCTGGTGAAGCACACGATCACTAGTCAAACTTCAAAAGTCAACCTTCGGGTTGACTTTTTTTATTTCTATTTATTCCTACACTTTTGCTATCTTTTTGTATTATAATAAATTAATATAAAAAAATATCAAAAAGGACACTAAGTATGAGTCTTCGTGATCAAAAATCTTTTTTATCAAATATCCACCCATTTGAAGTTCTAACTGATGAGGAAATGGATAAATGTATTCACCATATGGATATTGCATATTACCCAAAAGGGGAAATATTAATAAGTCCAGAAAAAATTCCAAGTCATTTTTTTATTATTATTAAAGGTTGTGTACATGAGATAAAAGATGATGAGATTTTAGTTGACTACCACCATCAAGACTCATTTGATGCAAACTCATTAATATATAATGAAACAAAAAATGCCTTTAAAGTATATGAAGATTTAATTTGTTATGAGATTGAAAAAATAACCTTTTTAGAATTGATAGAACAAAATACAAAGTTTAAAAACTTCTTTTTAAATAATCTTGTGAGTAAATTTCAAACTCTAAAAGATAAAGAGTATACCTCAGAATTATCTACATTTATGATTGCAAAAGTTGCTGATACAGTTTTACATGAACCTTGTATAGTTGAAACTAATACTAAACTAATCGATGCAATTGAAAAATCAACTGAATATAAAACATCAACTATTATTGTAAAAAAAGATAATTCTTATGGAATTATCACAGATTCTTTACTTAAAACAAAGGTTTTATTAGAAGGAAGAGATTTAAGTATTCCTGTATCAGATGTAGCTATTTTCCCACTTTTAACAGTTAATAGAGATGACTATTTATTTGATGCTTTCTCAATTTTAATCAAAAGAAATATAAAAAGAATTGGTGTAACAAATTCAAATGGTGAAATGGTTGGTATCTTAGAACAAATAGATGTTTTATCACACTTTGCAAATCATACTTATGTTGTAGATTCAAAAATTAAACAAGCAAAAACTTTAGATGAACTAAAAGAAGCTAGTAATGAATTAATAAATACTATTACAACATTAAATGCCAAAGGGGTAAAAGTTCACCATATTTCAAACTTAATTGGTCAATTAAATACAAAAGTCTATCAAAAATTATATAAAATGATAGTCCCTGAATCTATGCAAAATGATGCTTGTTTAATAGTAATGGGAAGTGAAGGAAGGAATGAACAAATTATTAAAACAGATCAAGACAATGCCTTGGTTGTTTGTGATGAAATTGATGTGGAACAATACAGACCTTATATGATTAAGATCACTGAAACATTAATAGAATTTGGATATCCACCATGCCCAGGTAATATTATGGTTTCAAATCCATTTTGGTGTAAAAATGTAAAAGATTATAAGAAAGAAACTGCCAAATGGATAGAAGCTCCTGATATGCAAAATTATATGGATTTAGCTATATTCTTTGATTCTTTTGCAGTAGCAGGAAGAAAAGAATTATTGATTAATTTAAAAGATGATTTATTTGAGAGACTTCACGATAAAGATGTTTTTATGGCTTATTTTGCAAAAGCAACATTAACATTTGATACCCCTACAGTTGTAGCAAACTTTATGACTAAAACTCATTATATTGATATAAAAAAAGCAGGTATCTTTCCAATAGTTCAAGGAATAAGAAGTTTATCATTGAGAGAAAAGATTAGAGAGACTACTACAGTAAAAAGAATTAAAATCCTAACAAGAAACAAAGTAATAGAAACTGAAATGGCTAGTGAATTGCTTGAAGCTTTTGAGGTTTTAAATACACTAAGATTAAAAGCTCATCTACATAAAAAGCAAGATAATAAAAAAATAGACAATGAAATAGATACTCACTCACTTGGAAAAATTGAAAGAGATTTATTAAAAGATAGTTTTAAAATTGTAAATAGTTTTAAAAAATTTATTACATATTCATTTAAGATAGATAAATTGTCATGATAAAAAAATTTTTAGATAACTGGAAAAAAAGTAAATTAAAAGATGAAAAATATTCTTTTCTTTTTGATACTCCAAAAGATGGAGAGTATGTTTGTTTAGATTGTGAAACTACAGGTCTAAGCCCAAAAAAAGATGAAATACTATCTATTGGTGCAGTTTTAATAAAAGATAACAAAATACTCATGAGAAATACTTTTAATATATTTGTTAAACCTTCACAAAATGTAACAGAAGAGTCTATAAAGATTCATCAAATAAGACCAGTTGATTTAGAAAATGCAGTTGAACCAAAAATTGCAATTTTAAAACTTCTTGATTTTATAGGAAATCGTCCTATTGTGGGTTATTATATTAAATTTGATATTGCTATTATTTCAAAATATACTAAAGATTTAATTGGAATAAAACTACCTAATGAATCTATTGAAGTTTCATCTATGTATTTTAAAACCAAAAAAAGAAGTAGTGATTATGAATTTGTCGATTTAAAATTTGATACTATTATGAAAGAATTAGATATTCCAGAACTTGGAAAACATGATGCATTAAATGACGCGATTATGACATCTATGATTTTTCTAAAACTAAAGGATAAAACTCCTGCTAAAACTACATTTTACACAGGTTAAATAAAAAAATATTTAATTTTCAAAATGCTACTTTATTGCTATGTTTAATGTAACATTAAGTTACCAAACTTATTTCAAACCTTAATATAAACTTATTTTTGTAAATTGATATTAATATATAATCATTTATAAGTATAATTTTATTTGTATTTTAAATGATATATCAATGCCTATATAGCCATTTAAAAATCTAAATAAAAGGACGTATCTATGGAAAATGATATAGTAGAGCGAATTAAAGCTAACCCTTCTTATAAAGAGTTAGTTAGTAAAAGAACTGGTTTTGCAGTTAAACTTGGTATCTTTGTTCTTGTAATGTTTTATGCATTTATTTTAACAATTGCATTTGATCCAACATTACTAGCAATAAAAACTGGAAATGGTGTAATGACTGTAGCATTTCCAATTGCAGCAGCAATTATTATTATCAGTTTCTTAACAACTTTAATCTATGTTAGACGAGCAAATGGAGAGTTTGAAGATTTGATTGAAAAAGTAAGAGAAGATGTAAAGGATGAGTTATAATGTTTAGAATTTTAGCACTTATTTCAGTTTTTGCAATTGCATTATTCGCTGAAAATATAGAGGTTCATGGTCAAAGAAGTATAAATATCCCAGCAATTGTAATGTTCTTTATATTTGTTGGAGCAACTTTAGGTATCACATATTGGGCAGCAAAAAGAACAAAATCTGCAAGTGATTTTTATACTGCTGGTGGGGGAATCACAGGTTTTCAAAATGGTATGGCTATTGCTGGGGATTATATGTCAGCAGCATCATTCCTTGGACTTTCTGGTCTTGTATATTTAAAAGGTTATGATGGTCTTGTATATGCAGTTGGATTTTTAGTTGGTTGGCCTGTTATTTTATTCTTAATGGCTGAGAAGTTAAGAAATCTAGGTAAATATACATTTGCAGATATTGCAGCTTATAGACTAGGTCAAAAAGAGATAAGAACTCTTGCATCATTAGGTTCTTTAGCTGTTGTAACATTATATCTTATTGCACAAATGGTTGGTTCTGGTAAACTAATCCAAGTATTATTTGGTCTTCCATATGAATACGCAGTAATCTTAGTTGGTATTATGATGATTATTTATGTAACTTTTGGTGGTATGCTTGCAACTACTTGGGTTCAAATTATAAAAGCTATTCTGCTTTTATCAGGGGTAACATTTATGGCATTTATGGTACTAAGTCAGTTTGGATTTTCTTTTGAAGCCTTAGCTGAAAAAGCTGTTGAAAGTCATAACTTAGGTCAAGCAATTATGGCACCTGGTGGATTTATATCAGATCCAGTTTCTGCTATCTCTTTGGGTATGGCACTTATGCTTGGTACTGCTGGTCTTCCACATGTACTTATGAGATTCTTCACAGTTGGTAATGCAAAAGAAGCTAGAAAATCAGTTGTTTATGCAACAGGATTTATTGGTTATTTTTACTTAGTTATTGCTGTAATTGGTCTTGGAGCAATTGTTTTCTTAAATTCTCCAGAAGGTGCTCAATACTTTACAGATGGTAAACTATTTGGTGGAAATAATATGGCTGCAATTCACTTATCACATATGGTTGGTGGAAATATCTTCTTAGGATTTATTTCAGCGGTTGCCTTTGCTACAATTTTAGCAGTTGTATCTGGTTTAACTCTTGCAGGAGCATCTGCAATTTCACACGACCTTTATGCATCTGTTATCAATCCAGATTGTACAGAAGAGCAAGAGATGAGAATCTCTAAAATGTCAGTAATTGTAATTGGTATTGTTGGAGTTGTATTAGGTATTGCATTTGAACAACAAAATATTGCATTTATGGTTGGTCTCGCATTTGCTATTGCTGCATCTGCTAACTTCCCAATCTTGTTCTTATCAATTTACTGGTCTAAATTAACTACAAGAGGAGCGTTCCTTGGTGGTTTAGTTGGTCTTATAACTGCTGTTACTCTTGTAATCGTAGGTCCAATTGTTTGGGTTCAAATTTTAGGAAATGCAGAGCCATTATTCCCATATAAACACCCTGCACTATTCTCAGTAACTGCTGCATTTATTGCTATTTGGTTCTTTAGTATCACTGATAAATCTCAAAGAGCTAAAGATGAAGAGATAGCATTTGAAGCACAAAAAGTTAGAGCTGAAACTGGTTTTGGAGCTGATGGAGCTGTTGAACACTAATCATACATTTTGTACAACTATTGTACATCAAAGAGAGTTATAACTCTCTTTGATTTTTAACTCTTCTATCATTATCTACAAGCCCCTAAATTAGCATATGTCAACAACCTTACAAAATTGTTACTTTTTTACATCCAATATCTTATATTCTGAATTTTTGTACATTACTTGTACATAATAAAACTTCTCATATGTATAATTAAAATTGATTTGCTATTTAGTTGCTATGGACTAAATAGAAATTTTTATTACAAAGGGGAGAAGATGAAGGATGAGATTATAGATAGGATTGAAAATAATCCTAAATATAAAGAATTGATTTCTAAAAGAAAAAGTTTTAGTATAAAACTTGGTGTTTTTGTTTTAGTAATGTTTTATGCTTATATTTTAACAATTGCATTTAATAAAGAAATACTATCAACAAAAATTGGAGATGGGCTTACTACTATTGCATTTCCTATTGCATTGGCTATATTAGTTATTAGCTTTTTAACAACAATCATTTACGTTAAAAGAGCTAATACAGAATTTGAAGATTTAACAAATGAAATAAAAGAAGATGTAAAGGGTTTAATGTAATGTTTAAAATATTAGCTATCTTATCAATATTTGTACTTGGAGCATTTGCAGCTGGTGATGCAACATTTGAAGCTACAAAAAGAGACTTGAATATACCAGCAATTATAATGTTTTTCATTTTTATTGTAGGAACATTAGGTATTACATATTGGGCAGCAAGAAGAACAAAATCAGCAAGTGATTTCTATACGGCAGGTGGAGGAATCAGTGGATTCCAAAATGGTCTTGCAATTGCTGGTGATTATATGTCTGCTGCAGCATTTCTTGGTGTATCTGGTCTAATCTATTTAAAAGGTTATGATGGAGTTATCTATGCAGTTTCATTTTTAGTTGGTTGGCCTATTATTCTATTCTTTATGGCTGAAAAATTAAGAAATTTAGGTAAATTTACTTTTGCTGATATTGCTGCTTATAGATTAGGTCAAAAAGAGATTAGAACACTTGCGGCATTTGGTTCACTTTCAGTTGTTGTTCTTTATTTAATTGCACAAATGGTTGGAGCAGGAAAACTGATTCAAGTATTGTTTGGATTAGATTATGAATATGCAGTTATTCTTGTTGGTGTTATGATGATTATTTATGTAACATTTGGTGGAATGTTAGCAACTACTTGGGTACAAATTATTAAAGCATGTTTATTACTAACAGGTGTTTCATTTATGGCAATTATGATTCTATATCATTTTGGTTTCAACTTTGAAAGCTTAGCAGTACAAGCAACACAAAACCACAAATCAGGAGAATCAATTTTAAGCCCTGGTGGATTTATTTCAGATCCAATCTCTGCTATCTCTTTAGGTATGGCATTAATGCTTGGTACTGCTGGTTTACCACACGTTCTTATGAGGTTCTTTACTGTTGGCAATGCTAAAGAAGCTAGAAAATCTGTTGTTTATGCTACTGGTTTTGTTGGATATTTTTGGGTAATTATTACAATAGTAGGATTTGGAGCTATTGCATTTTTAAATAGTGCAGATGGAGCACAATATTTTGTAGATGAAAAACTATTTGGTGGAAATAATATGGCTTCGATCCACTTATCACATATGTTAGGTGGGAATGCATTCTTAGGATTTATTTCAGCAGTTGCATTTGCAACAATTTTAGCAGTTGTTTCAGGACTTACATTAGCTGGTGCAAGTGCTATTTCACATGATATCTATGCTAATGTTATCAATCCAAAAGCAAGTGATGAACAAGTTGTAAAAATTTCAAAAATCACTGTTATTATTGTAGGAATTGTTGGAGTTATTTTAGGTATTGCCTTTGAACAACAAAATATCGCATATATGGTAGGACTAGCATTTGGTATTGCAGCCTCTGCAAACTTCCCTATACTTTTCTTATCGATTTATTGGAGTGGATTAACTACTAAAGGTGCATTTATTGGTGGATTTATTGGTCTTATTACAGCAATAACTTTAGTAATTATTGGTCCAATTGTTTGGGTTCAAATTTTAGGAAATGAACAAGCTTTATTTCCATATAAACACCCTGCTTTATTCTCTGTTACTATTGCATTTGTTTCTATTTGGTTTTTCTCAAAAATTGATAACTCACAAAGAGCAAAAGATGAAAAAGAAGCTTATAGAGCACAAAATATCAGAGCTAACACAGGTATTGGTGCAGCTGGGGCTGTTGATCACTAGTATATCAAAGAGGTACACCCTCTTTGATAAAATTTTTTTATTATTAATTTTATTTTTTTATCATACTTTATATGATAATCTTAAAAAAATAAAATTAACTATAAAGATTAAGCATGAGTATATTAGAACAACTAACTTTTATAAAATCTATCCACCCTTTTGAAAACCTTTCAAAAGTGGAATTAGAGAACTTCTCTAATAGTTTAGATATAGTTTATTTCAAAAAAAATGAGATTTTACAAGAACAAAACAAAGAACCTGAAAAACTATATTTTATAATAAAAGGTTTAGTTCAAGAAAAAACTTCAGAGGAAGTGTTATCAATATACTCTAAAAATGAGTTTTTTGATCCTATTTCATTGATTGAAAACTATTCTAAACATAGTTTTGTAACTGCACAAGAGACTATTTGTTATACTCTGCCAAGAGATGTTTTTATTAAAACATTACACAATAATCCCCATTTGGAGAAATTCTTTTTTCAATCAATTTCACAAAAATTAAATGCAAATATCAATAATGAAAAAAATAAAGAATTAGCAAATCTTATGGTTGCTAAGGTAAAAGATGCTCGAGTTCATAGGGCAGTTATTGTGCCTTTTGATACTTCTATTTATGAAGCAGTAAAAATAATAAAAAAAGAAAAAGTACCCACTTTACTTCTAAAAGATGATAAAGATGAGATTCATATTGTTACTGATTCAGATTTTAGGGAAAAAGTTATTTTAAATAGAATGGATTTTGATGATATAGTTGGAAAAATCTCAAACTCTGGTTTAAAATATGTAAATGAAAATGATTTTTTATTTAATGCCCAACTTTTGATGGCTAAGTATGGTTTAAAAAGGATGGTTGTACGAGATGATGATGAAAATATTGTAGGTATAATTGACCAAATATCTTTATCCTCATTTTTTGCTACACACACTTTTTCTGTTTCAAATGAAATTGCAAAAGCTGAAACACTAGAAGAGTTAAAAATAGCTAGTCAATCATTTACTAAAATTATAAAATCACTAAATGCAAAAGGTGTAAAAGTAGATTTCATTTCAAAGCTAATTAATCAATTAAATAGAAAAGTGATGGAAAAACTATTTAGAATCTTAGCACCAGAAAATCTAATAAATTCATCATGCTTAGTAGTAATGGGAAGTGAAGGTAGAGGGGAACAGATTTTAAAAACTGACCAAGACAATGCTTTGATTATTGCTGATGATTGCGAAATAACAGATGAAACAATAAAAGAGTTTTCTCATAAATATACAGAAACCTTAGTAGACTTTGGTTTTCCTAGATGTGAAGGGAATATAATGGTAAGCAATCCTTACTGGTGTAGAAGACAAAAAGATTTTAAAGATTTGATTTATGAATGGATAACAAAACCAAGTGGTGACAATTTTATGAATTTAGCAATTTTTTATGATGCTATGTGTGCAGCTGGAAATAGAGAATTATTAACCCAATTAAAAGATTATCTTTTTAGTATCAGTTCAAATAGCAAAACTTTTTATATGCATTTTGCAAAAATAATTATGGAATTTAATGTTCCTTTGGGCTTCTTCGATGGTTTTGTTTTTGATTCTAGTGATAAAGAGCATAAAGATGAAATTGATATAAAAAAAGGTGGTATTTTTATAATCGTTCAAGGGATAAGAGCTCTAGCTTTAGAAAATAAATTGTATAGAGCAAATACTCTTAAAAGAATTGAAGAATTAAACTCTCTTGGTAAACTTGATGATGAATTTGCTTCTGAGTTAACAGAAGCATTCAATTTTTTATGTACATTAAAATTAAAATCTAATCTTGCAAAATTAGATTCTGGAGAAAAAATTGATAATTATATAAATCCAGAAAATCTAAATACTATGGAGAAAGATTTACTAAAAGATAGTTTTAAAATTGTAAATAAATTAAAGAAAAAATTAGAATTTCACTATAAGTTAAATTATGTTTAATAGTATAAAAAATTATTTCAATAAAAAAAATCTAAAAGATGATAAATATTTATATCTTTTTGAACCTGCACCTAAAGATGAGTATATATGTTTTGATTGTGAAACAACTGGTTTAAATGTAGAAAAAGATGACATTATCTCAATTGGTGCAGTTTTGATAAAAAACAATACAATAGTATCTAGTAAAAAATTTGTTAAATTTATAAAACCAAAAACAAAGCTTCAAGAAGATGCTATAAAAGTACACTTGATAAGAGAGTGCGATTTAGATGAAGCTGAAGATATAGATGATGTAATTGAAGAGTTTTTAAAATTTATTGGAAATAGAAAACTGGTTGGATATTATTTAGAATTTGATATTGCAATGATAAATAAATATTTAAAGCCAACTCTAGGGATTACCCTTCCAAATAAAGCGTATGAAGTTTCTGCTATATATCATGATTGGAAAATTGAAAAGATTCCACAAAGTCATATTGATTTAAGATTTGATACCATTAGTAAAGATTTAGATATACCTAAGCTTGGTAAACATGACGCATATAATGATGCTATTATGACAGCTATGATGTTTATAAAACTTAAAAATCAACCAAAAGTGAAACTTAATTAATTTTCTAATTATTATTTCACCTAAAAAGAGTATAATTCTTATCTTTAGGGAGATAAAATATAATGTTAATTTTAGTTTTAAATGCTGGTTCATCTTCATTGAAGTATAAACTAATAGAAGTAGAAACAGCAAAAGTAAAAGCATCCGGCTTATGTGAGAGAATAGGTATTGATGGAGTAATGAAACATGAAATAGCTGAACATAGGAAACTAGAGATAGAACAACCTATGAATGACCACAAAGAGGCTATTGAGTTTGTACTCGAAATTTTAACTCATGATGATACAAAAGTAATCTCAAATATCAATGAAATAACTGCAATTGGACATAGAGTAGCTCATGGTGGAGAACATTTTAAAAAATCAACTTTGATTAATGATGATGTATTAAAAAAAATAGAAGAACTTATTCCATTGGCTCCACTTCATAATCCAGCAAATATTTTAGGAATTAGAATTTGTCAGGAACTAATGCCAGACAAACCAAATGTTGCTGTATTTGATACAGCTTTTCACCAGACAATGAAAGAAGAAAACTATTTATATGCTATTCCGCATGAAGATTATATAGAACACCATCTAAGAAGATATGGTTTTCATGGAACTAGTCACTATTTTGTTTCAAATGAAACAATTAAAATATTAAATAAAGAAGATACAAAAATTGTTGTTTGTCATTTAGGAAATGGTTCATCAATATGTGCAGTAAAGAATGGTAAATCTATAGATACAACTATGGGATTAACTCCACTTGAAGGTTTGATGATGGGAACTAGAAGTGGAAATATTGATGCAGGAGTTATTCCATATCTTATGGAAAAGAAAGATATGGATACACATCAAATAATTGATTACCTAAACAAAAAATCTGGTATTTTAGGTATTTCTGGTATCAGCTCAGATTTAAGAGATGTTATTCAAGCCTCACAAGAGGGTGATGAAAGAGCTATTATTTGTATAAATATGTTATGTAATAGAATCAAAAAATATATCTGTTCATATGCTGGAATTTTAGGTGGTATTGATGCAATATGTTTTACAGCTGGAATTGGTGAGAACTCTAGTTTAATAAGAGAAAAAGCTTGTGAAAATTTAGAGTTTTTAGATATAAAGATTGATAAAAAAAGAAATGAAGAAAAATCATCAAATAGTAGACTAATAAGTCCTGATGACTCTAAAGTAAAAGTTTTTGTAATTCCTACAAATGAGGAACTTGTTATTGCAAAAGATACTTATACTTTAGTAAAGTAAAGGTTTAATCCTTTACTTTACACTCTTTTGGTGTTTTATTATAGTATTTTTTATAAGCTCTAAAAAAAGAACTTACTTCACTATAACCTAAGAATATTGCAATAGAACTAAAATCCATTTTTGTATTTTTTATATAATGTTGAGCTAACTGCATCTTTACACTTATTAATGCATCTCTAAATTTTCTATTCTCATCTTTTAAATTATATTGCAAAGTTCTAGTACTAACCCCTAGTTTTTTAGCAATAGATTCTATTGTAATATTATCTTCACCAACAATTTTTAATATCTCTTTTTTCACTTTTAAATACCAAGTTTCATCTTTCATCTGATGCAAGATATGATCTGCTTGTGATTCAAAAAAACTTAACATTGCTGGATTTGAGTTATTTACAGGAGTATTTAGTTTTACAATATCAAATAATATAGCATTTTCATTTTTATTTAAAATTATATTTTCACCAAATACTTTTTTATATTCATCTATATTTGATATCTCTTTTTGAGAAAAATAGGTTAAATCAGGTAATAATTTTTCATCTAAAATTTGTGAAAGAATAGAAAGAATAGCACTCAAATGTACCTCAGCATGGAAACTAGGAACAGGAATCATCGGGTTTTCATTTATAAAAATAGAAAGTTTATAGTACTTTTCATCTTCACTTAGATGAAATTTAATAAAACCACTAATCAGTTTTTGATAATAATTAAATTTTTCAATCATCTCTTTTAAGTTTTTTGTATTTAACATTAAATAACCAAGTATCCCCAAAGAATGATAAGTAATAGAACTTCCTATTTTTAAAGATAATGTATAATCTTGAGTTTGTTGCATGCAATATTTAAATATATCAGATAATTTAGAACTTTCTATTTGATTATGCTCGTCTAATATCTCTTCCTTAGATATATTTGCAAACTCTAACATCTCATCTACTAAGATAGAGGTATTTTTTTGTAATGATTGTAAAACATACTGAAATGTAACTGTAGAAACTGTAGCCATACTATCCTATTTCGTAAAATGTCAATAAATATTCATATTATAGCATACTAATAGTACATAGTTAGTGTATAATTTTTATCAAATTTTTATATTACTTATAAATGGAGGAGAACTAATGTCTAAAATAGAGATTAGAGTTGATGAAAGTTATGTTAGTTTTAATAACATAGATTGTTTTGAAAATGCGTGTGTAGTACTTGACCATATGTTAAGAGTTTTAGAAGATCCTAAAAATATGAATATCTACTGGAAAAAGATTGTTCCAATGATCCCCAAAGCTTATTATTCAAGAGATCCCAAAGATGATCCAAAAGAGGAAGTTTTATATTTAGTTTGTTCAAATTCATTTTATCTTGATGAACTATTTGAAAAAGCAGATGATGAAGATGCAATTGATGCTTTAAATAAATGTGAACAAGAGTGTTGTTAAAATTTTCTACAAATATTATACGTATGTAAAACTAATGTACTACTTTTATACACAATTATAAAAATTGCATATATTTTTTTTTAAAATGCCATTACAATGCTATTTTAATGCTACGCTTCTAAATTATAATTTATAGATTTTACAATAAAGGAAGCTTGAATGGGTTTAATTGAAAGTATTAAAGAAAATGCTAAAAAAGAACTAAAAACAATAGTTCTTCCAGAGCCAGAAGACGAAAGAGTACTTAAAGCTGCTCAAATGGTTCTTGAAGAAAAAACTGCAAACGTTGTTTTGATTGGAAATGAAGATACAATTAAGGCAGACGCTGCAGCTTGTGGTGCTACAATTGATGGTGCTACAATTATTGATCCAAAATCTTTCGATGGAATTGATAAATATATTGATGAATTAGTTGAGTTAAGAAAGTCAAAAAACCTTTCTAGGGAAGAAGCTGCTGAAATTATGACAACAGAACCAAGATTTTTTGGTTGTATGATGGTAAGACTTGGTGATGCCGATGGTTTAGTTGCAGGTTCTAACTCTCCAACTGCTGATGTTTTAAGAGCTGCAATTCAAGTTATTAAAACTGCACCTGGAATTAAAACAGTATCTTCTGCTTTTGTTATGGAAACTGCTGATGGTAAATTTGGGGATAATGGGCTTTTACTTTTTGCAGACTGTGCTGTATTACCAGAGCCAACTGCTGAACAATTAGCTGATATCGCTGCATCTACTGCTGCAACTGCCTCATCAGTTGTAGGTTTAGAGCCAAGAGTAGCGATGTTATCATTTTCTACAATGGGAAGTGCTTCACATCCACTAGTAGACAAAGTACAAACTGCTGTACAAATCTTAAAAGATAGAAACGTTGATTTTGCTTTTGATGGTGAAATGCAAGCTGATGCTGCAATTGTTGAAGCAATTGGAGCAAAAAAAGCACCAGATTCAAAAGTAGCTGGAAAGGCTAATATTTTAGTATTCCCAGACTTACAAGCTGGAAATATTGGATATAAACTTGTACAAAGATTTGCAGGAGCAGATGCTCACGGACCAATTGTACAAGGTTTAGCAAAACCAGTAAATGACCTTTCAAGAGGTTGTTCAGTAGAAGATATTGCTAACTTAGTTGCAATTACTGCTACTCAATGTTAATAAACATTAAAAATTAAATCAAATCAAAAATAAAGGGAAAAGATAATGTTAGTATTCATTTTAAATGCAGGAAGTTCATCATTAAAATATCAATTAATGAACCCAGTTATTAAAAAAGTTTTTGCATCAGGAATTTGTGAGAGAATTGGTATTGATGGAATTTTAAAACATGAGTTTGGAGAAGGTAAAGAGATCAAAAAAGAGATTGCAATGCCAACTCATAAAGAAGCAATTGAAGCTGTATTATCAACTTTAACTGCTGGTGAAGGTAAAGTTATTGATTCTGTAAATGATATTGAAGCTATTGGACACAGAGCTGTTCATGGTGGAGAAGAGTTTTCAGGTTCTGTTTTAGTTACAGATAAAGTAGTCGAAACTATGAAAAGATTAATTCCACTTGCTCCTTTACACAATCCTGCAAATATTCTTGGTATGGAGATCTGTCAAGAATTAATGCCTGGTAAACCAAATGTAGCAGTATTTGATACAGCATTTCATCAAACTATGCCTGATTATGCTTATATGTATGCATTACCATATGATCAATATACTAAACATGGTATTAGAAAATATGGTTTCCACGGTACATCGCACTTTTTCGTTTCTAATGAAGCTAGACAAATGTTAGATAAAAAACACAATACTAGAATTATCGTATGTCACTTAGGTAATGGTTCTTCTGTTTCAGCTGTATTAGATGGTCAATGTATTGATACTTCAATGGGTCTTACTCCTGTTCAAGGTCTAATGATGGGAACAAGAGCTGGTGATGTTGGTGCTGGTGCATTACAATACATGATGAGCCAAGAGGGTATGTCTATTGATGATGCTTTAAATGTAATGAACAAAAAATCTGGTATCTTAGGAATCTCTGGAAAATCTTCTGACTTAAGAGAAGTATTAGAAGGTATGGAAGATGGAGATGATAGATGTAGATTAGCAGTTGATATGGTTGCTTACAATATCAAAAAATATGTTGGTGCTTATGTTGCAGCACTTGATGGTGTAGATGCATTATGTTTCACTGGTGGTATTGGTGAAAATGCTTCATTAATCAGAGAAAAAGTTTGTGCTGGTCTTGACTCTATGGGATTAGTATTAGACCCAGTTAAAAACAACAAAAGAGCAAAAATTGCAAGAGATATCGCAACAAATGGTTCTGCTTCAAGAATCTTTGTAATCCCTACAAATGAAGAGTATGTAATTGCTAATGATACTTATAAAGTAGTTACATCAGTTAGCTAATAGATTTAATATTAGTAAAAAAGGGAGCTAAGAGTTAAAACTCCTAGCCCCCTTTTTTATGATTTAAACTTTTTAGTTTATTTTATTTAAACTCTAGTTCTTTTTCTTTTATCAATAAAACCATCAACTTCTTTTTTAAAATCAAACTTTTCTTGACTTTTTGATTTCTCATTTCTTGATGTTGGTCTATTTCTTCTACTTGCATTTCTACTTTCACTTGATTTATTTGTTCTTGTAGAGTTTCTTCTTGAATTATTCTTAGAAGTAGTTTTTTTATCAACTCTATTTAGTTTTGAAACTGTAAATCCTTCGATAGGTTTTACAGGTATATTTGCTTTTGTTAGTTTTTCTATATCTTTTAAGTATTGTAACTCTTCATCACAAACTAAAGAGATAGCTTCTCCTATATTTCCAGCTCTACCTGTTCTTCCTATTCTATGAACATAGTCTTCTGGAACATTTGGCAACTCAAAATTTATCACATGTGGAAGTAGCTCAATATCAAGTCCCCTTGCTGCAATATCAGTTGCAACTAAAACTCTTACTTTTTTAGCTTTAAAATCTCTTAGGGCAGTAGTTCTTGCCCCTTGTGATTTTCCACCATGAATAGCAAGGGAAGAGATATTGCTTTTATTTAAAAACTCACATAGTTTATTTGCTCCATGTTTAGTTCTAGTGAAAACTAAAACTTGATTCCACTTTTCTTTATGAAGCAAAGATGCTAATAAATCTCTTTTTATATCTTTTTTTACATAATGAACAACTTGTGAAACTTGCTTTGTTAAGCTATTAGTTCTAGCTACTTCTATAAGTTTTGGATTATTTAGAAATGATTGTGATAACTTTTTAATCTCACTTGAAAATGTAGCTGAAAATAAAAGTGTTTGTCTATGTTTTGGAATATATGTCATGATTTTTTTAATATCATGAATAAAACCCATATCAAGCATTCTATCAGCTTCATCAAGAACTAGAAAATCTACTTTTGATAGATCTATTGTTTTTTGAGAAATATGGTCTAAAAGTCTTCCAGGAGTTGCTATTACTATATCAACACCTTTTCTTAAAGCTGCTTTTTGGGGATTGATTCCAACTCCACCAAATATTACCGCTGTTTTAAAAGGAAGATATTTACTATATGATTTAATATTTTCAGCAACTTGAGAAGCTAGTTCTCTTGTTGGTGTTAAAATAAGTGCTTTTATATGGTGCTTATGATTTTTATTGTTTTTACTATTCATTATCTCTAATAAAGGAAGAGTAAATGCAGCTGTTTTACCAGTACCTGTTTGTGCAGCTGCTAAAATATCGCTTTTTTCTAAAACGATTGGGATAGCTTGCTTTTGAATAGGAGTAGGTTTTGTATACCCTTGCTCTTTTATTGCTTTTAAAATATTAGGATTTAATCCTAGGTGTGAAAATGACATTAACTACCTTTTTATAATTGTTAGTAATTTAATATGAGAATGTGCTAGGTTAATTAAAAAACTATTTATAATTTAGATAAAACGAAGAAAACTTAGATTATTTACTATTGTTAATGGAAGTATATCATAATATATGAAAAAAGGATAAAATTTAAAAAATTATCCAAATTTTCATAAAATTAAAAGACAAGTTATAAAAAACTTGCCTTTTTTATATCTAATTTTTTATACAAGATGAAGTTGAAGAATCATAAGTATAACCTTCTAAAAACTGTACACCTAAATTTTTCATATCTTTTGTAATAACCTCTTCTGTATCTGACGAACTTGGTACATAATGTAAATATGATTTAAAAGTATTTGATGAAGAATCAGCAGCGTCTGTTGTTTTTGTGTATTCTATAATAACTGTTGCCACCGTATTTGAATTAACATATCCTTTTTTTGAAACATATGACAATCCTGTTTTAATAATTGAGTATCTAAATTGAGAGGAACTACTTCCTTCGTGATGAGTATAGTGTTCATGTGCTCCATTAAAATCAATTTCTCCTGAAACTAGTTTTTCGATTTCTGATGTATCAAAATCAAACTTTATAAGTCTCCAGTCATTAAAAGCCCCTTCTTCTGTAAATCCAGTTAATATTTGAACTCTTCTATAAATTGGTTTACCATCAACCCAAACTTTATTTGTCATAGTTTCATCTTTAGAATAGATATCCTTTAAACCTACACCATTTTTCCTAGCTAAACTCTCTAAATTATTTGAAAAACTGTAACTTTTAATACACTCTTGTGTTTGATTTCCATCTTTATCAGTTAAAACCAACATATAATCTGCACTCAATGACATAGTAGTGATTGCACTAAAAGCAATACAAGCTAATAACTTTTTCATAATTTATCCTATTATTTAAAATTGCAAAAATTATATATAAAAAGAGTTTAAAATAGCATTAAAAATTATTTTTTAGATTTGGTTCTTTAATCTATTTTGCAAATAGCTAAAGAACCAAATTTTTTAGTAAGCTTTTAAATTAGAAGTGAATAAAACAGAAAATTGAGATACCGTCTCTTGCATCAATCTATCTATAAATTTATCAAATTTATCTTGTTTTTTCCAAACAGGATTTTTTATTTTTGCTAATTTTACTATCTCTTTTTGTGCCATTGATATAGTACCTACTGCATCAACTAGACCAACTTTTTTTGCTTGTGATGCTGTAAAAATATGTGCATCTGCAAACTCTTCATGTTTTTTTACATCTAGTTTTCTTGCTTTTGCTACATCACTTACAAACATTTTATATGTATCATCAATAACTTTTTCAAGTTCTGCTTTTTCGTACTCTTTCCAAGTTCTCATAGGAGTTCCTGATTCTTTATATTTTCCAGCTTTTACGGTTTGTGTTTTTACTCCAATTTTATCCATCAACTCTTCTAAGTTACTTCCTTGGAAAATAACCCCAATAGAACCTATCATACTACCTGGATTTGCAATAATTTTATTTGACCAAATAGAAGCATAATAACTCCCACTAGCCATAACACCACTTGCATAAGCTACTACTGGTTTCTCTCTTGCCAACTCCCCTATTGCATAAGCTAATTCAACAGATGGTGCCACTGCACCTCCTGGAGAGTTTACATCTAATAAAATACCTTTTATATTTTTATCTTTTTTTGCTTCATTTATTTGTGTAAGAACTTTTTCTATGTTTAAAATAGGTCCATACAACTCAATTTTTTGTAAATTTGGTTGATCAAAACCATCTGAAGAGATATTCCCTTCGTTTGAACTTTGCACAAAAAAATAAAGTATAGTTAAAAACACTACAGTTTTAAAATATTTAGTGATAAAATCTAAAACGGCTATAACTGGATAAAACAATTTCTTTAAAAAATCAAACATCAATACCTCCAATAATTGTTTTTTGAACATTTTTTGTATGTAAGATAATATTCATATATAAATCTTTACTATCTTTTACTTCATTTGGTAAAACCAATGAAATAATATCACAATCTTTATTATCTTTTATCTCACCTTTGTTTAAACCAAGTGCTTTATTTGCATTTTTAGTAGCTGCTTCTATAAGTTTTTTTGAGAAAGAAACAACATTTTTACTTGTATGTATCATTAAAGCATTTCTAAGTTCATCGAACATACTCAAAGAGTTGTTTGAGCTTAATCCATCAGTTCCTATAGCAAAAGGGATATCTAATTTTATCAATTTTTCTATATCAAGTTTTGTATTGTTTAACAATCTATTTGATGTGGGACAATGGTTTATCACTGCATCAAGAGATTTAATTTTTTCTAAATCCTCAATTGAAGCTTCTACACAATGGGTGAAAGAAAGATTTTTTATATTTTCAAACTGATTTAAAAACTGCATTGGTTTTGTTACTGCTTTTTCTTGTCCTAAAAAGTTTTTAAAAAAATCTAAAAATCCCCCCTCATCTTTATGTAACCAATCAAACTCTTGAGGAGATTCTAAAAAGTGAGTTGATACAGCAAACTCTTCTTCTTTTGCTATTTTTAGTGTTTCTCTAATCAAAAATGGATGAACAGAATATGGAGAGTGTATAGCTATTGCTGGTATAAAGTTTTTACTTTTTTTCTCTTTTGCCATATTTAGTCTTGATTTAAAATCACTAAAAAGAGTATCTACCATATCTGGCTTACTTCCAATTACTTCACTAAAAAATACAGTATTTACAGGTGTTTTAGCACAAGCTTCCAAATCAAATGAATATGAAGAGATAGCACCAATTGTTGTAGTACCTGTTTTTTTCATAAAATCTAGTTTTTCTAAAATATATTTTGTTGAAATATCTTTTGTAAGCTCTTCTCTATTAACAATAACAGAGTTTAACCAATCCATAAAATCACCATATTTAAGAGTAGTGGTATTTGAACTAAACTCTAAATGTACATGTGGATTTATAAGCCCTGGCATCAAAACAGAGTTGTTTCCACAAAACTCTATTTTTGTATCAGGATATTTTTTTTGGATATTTGAAAGTGTGTCAACTTCAATAATCTTCTCATCATAAACAATAGCACCATCTTCGATAATGGTACTATTTTCATCACAAGTTATTATCCAAGTTGCACTTATAATTTTCATTATGCTTGTTGAGCAGCTTGTTTTTGTGCTTCAACTGCTTTTACTTCAGCAATAATTTGAGTTAAAGAGATTAATCCTAAATGATAACCAAATGGACCAAATCCAGTGATAACTCCTGTACTTGCACCTGCAGTTATTGATTTTTGTCTATACTCTTCTCTTTTGTAAATATTTGAGATATGTACTTCAACTGTTGGTAAATTTACTGCTGATAAAGCATCTTTGATTGCAATTGATGTATGAGAAAATGCTGCTGGATTGATTAAAATACCATCAACTGTACCTAAACACTCTTGAATTCTATCTACTATTTCACCCTCTAAATTTGATTGGAAAAACTCTAATTCAACTTGGTTTTGTTCTGCACTTGCTTTCATTTGTTCATGGATTTGATCTAAAGTCATTGGACCATAAATATGTTGCTCTCTAACTCCTAACATATTTAAGTTTGGACCTTGGATAACTGCAATTTTCATATTATATTTCCTTTTGTAATTTTTGGGTAAGATTATATTCAAACTTTAGTTAATACTAAATCAAAAGAAGTGAAAATGAAAAATTATATTTTATTAAATGAAAATGCAGTTTATTATGAGTGTGGTTTCTCTTGTGATAATGTAATCTATTTAAAACTAGGTAGTGAAAACTATTATATAACAGATGCAAGATATAGCACCGAAGCAAAAGAGTACGCAAAAAATGCAATAGTAGTAGAAAGTTCAGATTTAATCAAAAGTGCAAAAGAGATAATCAACAAAGCAAAAATCAAAAAACTAAACTTTGACCCAAACGATTTTAAACTATCATTTTATGAAAAGTTAACGACAGATTTAAAAACAAATTTTGTAGCAAAAGAGAATTTCTCTAAACTAAAACGAGCTATTAAAACAGATAAAGAGATTGAGATTTTAAGAAAAGCTTCACAAATAGGAAAATCAGGATTTAAACAGCTTGCAAAATATATAAGAAAAAATGGTTATAACCTTAGTGAAAAACAATTGCATTTTAAAGCTATTGAAAAGATGAGTGATTTTGGAAAATATGAATTAAGTTTTGACCCAATAGTTGCAATAAATGAAAATGCAGCAAAACCACATGCTTTACCTACAAATAAAAAGTTAAAACTAAACAACTTAATACTTGTAGATGCAGGGGTAAAATACAAAAGATATTGTTCAGATAGAACATGTACAGCTAATGCAAATTTTGAAAAATTTAATTTTAATAGAGAACAAAAATTTAAAAACAAAAAACATCAAAAAATATATGACATAGTATATAAAGCACAATTAAATGCAATAGAAAAAGCAAGAGTAGGTATGAAAGCTTCTAAAGTTGACCAACTTACTAGAGATATAATTACTAAAGCTGGTCTTGGTGAATATTTTGTACATAGTACAGGTCATGGTGTAGGGCTTGATATACATGAATTTCCTACAATAAACTCTAAAAGTGATGTAATTATAGAAGAAAATATGGTATTTACTATTGAGCCTGGGATTTATCTTCCAGATGAATTTGGAGTTAGAATAGAAGATACTGTTGTAATGAAAAATGGAAGAGTAGAAATCTTATAAAATCTGATTTCCCCATTTTTTATACTATACTAATTTAATATACTTTATTTTTGGAACAAAATTTGAAAAAAAAATTAAGAGATAATTTAACACTTTTTTATACATCCAATTTTCCTAAGAAGTTAAAAACAACTTCAAAGAAGAAATATCATGTAACAATAGGTATTGGGGGAAATATTGGAGATACGAAAAAAATCTTTGATAAACTCTTCTTATATCTTAAAAGTGATACAAGATTTGATATACTTATGAGTTCACCCCTGCTTTTAAATCCACCATTTGGTTTTTTAGAACAAAACTTCTTTTTAAATGGTATAATTGCACTTAAAACTAACCTTAGTCCTAATGAATTTTTAAAAAACATGTTAAGGTTAGAGAAAAGATTAGGAAGAAAGCGATCCTTTCAAGATGCGCCTAGAACCTTGGATATTGATATAATATTTTTTGATAATAAAAAAATCAATACCAAAAAACTTATTATTCCTCACAAAGATTGGGCCAATAGAGAATCAGTTATTATTCCTTTAAATCATATGTAGTTTTTAAAGGTAGATTATGAAAAAAAAAGTAGTTGTAGGGATGTCAGGTGGTGTTGATTCTTCAGTTACTGCATTATTATTAAAAGAGCAAGGCTATGAAGTTGAAGGCTTATTTATGCGTAATTGGGAGTATGGAATCAAAGGTAGCCAATGCCCCAATCGTATAGAGTTTGAAGATGCAAAAAAAGTAGGTAAACTAATAGGAATTGAGGTAAAAGGGAAAGACTTTGTCGAAGAATACAGAACAAAAGTATTTGATGTATTCTTAGAAGGTTTAAAAAAAGGTCTTACACCAAATCCAGATATTTTATGTAACCGTGAGATTAAATTTAATGTATTTTTAAATGAAGCAAAAAAAATGGGTGCAGATTATATCGCAACTGGACATTATGCAAAAATAGCTAAATATCACGATCATTATGTTTTAGATACACCAAAAGATGATAGCAAAAACCAAACTTATTTTTTACATGCATTGTCAAGTGAACAACTTTCACATGCCATGTTCCCACTAGCTGACTTAACAAAAAAAGAGGTAAGAGAGATAGCTAAAAAACATAATTTACCTGTAAGTGACAAAAAAGATAGTACTGGTATATGCTTTATTGGAAATCAAAAATTTGATGAGTTTATTACACAACATCTAAAAGCAATTCCAGGTGATATTATAGATGAAAATGGAAAAGTGCTAGGAAAACACAAAGGCCTTATTTGCTATACATTAGGTCAAAGAAAAGGTATCGGTCTTGGTGGAGTCAAAGGGCTTGAAGGTGAAAACAACACTCACAAATCATGGTATGCTGCTAAAAAAAATATTGATGATAATACTTTAACAGTTGTACAAGATACAAATCATCCTTTACTTATGAGCAAAAAAGTTGAAGCTAGTCATATGCATTGGGTACTTGAAGAACCAGCTAAAGTTGGTGAAAAATTGATGGCACAAATTCGTTATCGACAACAAAAGCAAGCTTGTACAGTAGTTGAAGTAAATGAAGATAAAGTAATAGTAGAATTTGATAAACCTCAAAGAGCTGTAACTTTAGGACAAAGTCTTGTTTTATATTCTGGGAACTACTGCTTAGGTGGTGGTTTTATTAGTGATTATAATTAATTTGTTATAATCCCACTTTTATTAATCTTTACAAAAAATCCGTAAAGATTAAAAGCTATATACGGAAGAAAGCTATCCTTTCAAGATACGCCTAAACCAAAGATAAATATTATAATTGGGCAAATAGAGAGTCAGTGATTATTCCTTTTTAAAGGATACAAATGAAAAAAAAAGTAATGGTAGGTATGAGTGGAGGAATTGATTCTTCAGTTACAGCATATATGTTACAAAAAGATGGATATGAAGTTGAGGGAGTTTATTTAAAACTTCATAATAGAACTGATGGTTATCACGAAAAAAACATAGAGTATATTGAAGATGTTACTAAGTTTCTTGGTATAAAATATCATATATTAGATTTAACAGATAAATTTACTCAAGAAGTTTATGACTACTTTGTAAACTCTTATTTAGAGGGAACTACTCCTAATCCTTGCGTAAAATGTAATAGACAAATTAAATTTGGTGCAATGTTAAAATTTGCTCAAGAACATGATGCTTCATACTTAGCAACAGGACACTATGCAAAAACTGATGGTAAGTTTTTTTATGAAGCAGATGATAAAACAAAAGATCAAAGCTATTTTCTATCACAAGTTGAAAAAGAAGCATTACCTTATATGATGTTTCCATTAAGTACCTATAAAAAAGAGGATATTATCAAATTTGGTGCCGAACTAGATTCTGCATACAAAAGAATTACAGAAAAAAATGAATCACAAGAGATTTGTTTTGTGGAAACTGTTTATACAGATGTAGTAAAAAGACATGCAAATATTGATATGCCTGGACAAGTTTTAGATGAAAAGGGAAATGTAGTAGGTGAACATAAAGGTTATATGCACTACACAATAGGAAAAAGAAGAGGATTTACAGTACATGGTGCCCATGAACCACATTTTGTAACAAAATTAAATCCTGAAAATAACACAATTGTAGTAGGTAAAAAAGAAGCTTTAGAGATAAATGAAGTAAAAGCAGAAAATCTAAACATGTATATTGATGATATTGAATTTGACTGTACTGTAAAATTAAGATATAGATCAAAATCCATTCCATGTTATGTAAAAATAGAAAATAACCAAGCGACAATCTCATTAAAAGAACCAGCATTTGGTGTAGCTGCAGGTCAATTAGCAGTGTTTTATGATGACCAAAAAGTTATTGGAAGTGGTTGGATAAAAGAGTCTAAATAATCTTGTATAAATACTGTATAAGATTTATTAAAGTATAATCCCAAAATAGTTACACAATCACACAAGGAAAATCTAATGGCAAAATTTAAACTTTTTAGTGGTACCGCTAATCCAGAGTTTGCTAAAAAAATTGGTAAATATTTAAACACTGAAGTTGGAGAAGCAACTATCAATAAGTTTAGTGACGGAGAGATTTCTGTTCAAATAAAAGAGAGCGTAAGAGGACAAGATGTATTTATTGTACAACCAACATGTGCTCCTACAAATGATCATCTAATGGAATTACTTATTATGATTGATGCACTTAAAAGAAGCAGTGCAAAATCAATCTCAGCTGTAATTCCATATTATGGATATGCTAGACAAGATAGAAAAGCAGCTCCTAGAGTTCCAATTTCTGCAAAACTTGTTGCAGATATGCTTGAAAAAGTTGGTATTGATAGAATGATTACTATCGATTTACATGCTGCTCAAATTCAAGGTTTCTTTGATATCCCTGTTGACAACCTTTATGGTTCTGTTATGTTTATTGATTATCTAAGAAGTAAAAACCTTCCAAATCCAATTATTGCAAGTCCAGATATAGGTGGAGTTGCAAGAGCAAGAAACTATGCTGAAAAACTAGGGTATGGACTTGTAATTGTTGACAAAAGAAGAGAAAAAGCAAATGTTGCTGAAGTTATGAATATCATTGGTGATGTTGAAGGTAAAGACGTAATCTTAGTTGATGATATGGTTGATACAGCTGGAACTTTAGTAAAAGCAGCAGAAGTTCTTAAATCAAAAGGTGCAACATCTGTTATGGCATGTTGTACACATGGTGTTTTAAGTGGTCCTGCATTTGAAAGATTAAACAATGGTGCTTTAGATGAATTAGTTATCTCTGATACAATTCCTATGCATGGGAATTGTGATAAGATAACAATATTAAGTGCTACAAGAATTATAGGTGAAACAATTAGAAGAATTACAAACAATGAATCTGTAAATTCTATATTTTTAGACTAATATTACTACTAAATAAATATTTAATTTATTTTATAATATTATAGCTAATTATTACACACACATGAATGAAGGAACAAATATGAAAAAAATTTTATTGGCGAGTGCCTTATGTGCTTCACTAGCTTTTGCAGGAAATAGTGACTATAAGTACGAACTCACTCCAATGATTTCTGGAGCATATACAGAAGGGAATCTTGATTTAGAGAGAAACTATGCAAACCTTGGCTTAAGTTTAGGATTTAACTTAGATGAATCAATGTTTGATCAAGTTGAAGTTGGATTTTTAAGAACACTAAGTGATGTAGACTATAAACATTCTACAATAGATACAGGTATCACTAGAATATTTTCTAACTTAGTAAAAGAGTATGAATTAAATAGTTCAGTATCATTATATGCATTAGTTGGTGCTGGAGTTGAATTATTTGATGATGAAGCATTCGGAAATGAAAATGGACTATTTGGAAACTACGGTTTTGGTGTTAAATATAAACTTTCAGAAGATGTATCTTTAAAAGCTGATATTAGACATCTAATAGAAACTGATCATGGAGATAATAACTTACTTTATACAATTGGTTTAGCATTTCCATTTGGAAAAAAAGCTGTTGAAGCTCCAATTGTAGAAGAGCAACCAAAAGTTGAACCTCAAGCACCAGTAGCAAAAGAAGTGGCTCCTGTAGATACTGATGGTGATGGTGTTATTGATTTAAAAGACAAATGTCCAGATACACCAAAAGGTGATATTGTAGATGAAAATGGTTGTTCTTTAAAAGTTGATTTAAATATTAATTTTGATTTTGATTCAGCAGTTATAAACAACTCATACGATTCAAAAATCAAAAAATTCGCAGATTTTATGAAAGCTTTCCCAGCTGTTAAAGCAAAAATTGAAGCTCATACTGACTCAACTGGTACTGAAGAGTATAACCAAGGATTATCAGAAAGAAGAGCTGCATCAACTGTAAAAGCTTTGGAAGCTTATGGAGTTGAAGAAAATAGATTAAACTCTATTGGATATGGTGAAACTAAACCATTGGCTACTAATAAAACTTCAGAAGGTAGAGCACTAAACAGAAGAGTTGAAGGTTCTATTCAAAGATAATTTATAAAATAAGATTCTATTTTTAGAATCTTATTTTTCTCACTTTTTTTTCTTAACTCGAAACTTACAAAAATTTAGATATAATCGCGATAAATTATAATAGTAGGATTTTACCTTGCAGGAAAATATTAGAAACTTTTCAATTATAGCTCATATTGACCATGGAAAATCAACACTTGCTGATAGAATTATTCAAGAGTGTGGTGCAGTTACAAATAGAGAACTAAAATCACAAATGATGGATACTATGGATATAGAACAAGAGCGTGGTATTACAATCAAAGCTCAAAGTGTTAGATTAAACTATGAAAAAAATGGTAAAAAATATGTTTTAAACTTAATTGACACTCCAGGTCATGTGGACTTTTCTTATGAAGTAAGTAGAAGTTTAGCTTCATCAGAGGGTGCACTTTTAATAGTAGATTCAACTCAAGGAGTTGAAGCTCAAACTATTGCCAATGTTTATATTGCTTTAGATAATGAACTAGAACTTTTGCCAGTAGTAAACAAAATAGACTTACCAAGTGCAGACCCTATGAGAGTATTAGAAGAGACTGAAGAAGCAATAGGACTAGACTGTACAGAACATAATCTAGTATCTGCAAAAACAGGTCAAGGTGTAAAAGAGTTAATTGATTCTATTGTTGATAGAGTTCCTGCGCCAACAGGTGATGAGAATGCACCTACTAAAGCACTTATTTATGATTCATGGTTTGATAACTATCTTGGAGCTTTGGCCTTAGTTAGAGTTTATGATGGAAGTATTAAAAAAGGTCAAATTCTTAAAATGATGAATACAAAAGTACAACATCCTGTTTTAAGTCTTATGTATCCACACCCGATAAAAAGAGAAGATACACCAGAGATAAAAACAGGTGAGATTGGTATTGTTGTTCTTGGACTTAAAACTTTAGATGGAATTGCTGTTGGTGATACAATGACGGATGCAAAAAATCCTACAGATGAACCTATTGATGGATTTGAACCAGCTAAGCCTTTTGTATTTGCAGGAATTTATCCAATTGAAACTGATAAGTTTGAAGACTTAAGAGAGGCTTTAACAAAACTTCAACTAAATGATTCATCAATCTCATTTGAGCCAGAAAGTTCAGCAGCACTTGGAAGTGGATTTAGAACAGGTTTTCTTGGAATGCTTCATATGGAAGTTATTAAAGAAAGGCTTGAAAGAGAGTTTGATTTAGACCTAATTGCAACAGCTCCAACAGTTGTATATGAAGTTGAAAAAACAGATGGGGAAAAAATATTTATTCAAAACCCTTCAGAACTTCCTGAACCAAACTATATAGATACTATTTATGAACCATATGTAAAGGCAACTATATTAGTTCCAGATGAATTTTTAGGAAATGTAATAAAACTTTTAAATGATAAAAGAGGTATCCAAATAAAAATGGATTATCTAGGGAAAAGAGTATTATTAGAGTATGACATCCCTATGAATGAAATTGTGATGGATTTTTATGATAAACTAAAATCTACTACAAAAGGGTATGCATCTTTTGATTATGAACCTGTTGGATTTAGACCAGGAAATCTTAAAAAACTAGATGTAAGAGTAGCTGGTGAAGTTGTTGATGCCTTATCTATTATTGTACCAGAAGATAAAGCAGTAACAAGGGGTAGAGAGTTTGTAAAAGCTTTAAAAGATTTAATCCCAAGACAACTTTTCGAAGTAGCAGTACAAGCAAGTATAGGTAGTACAATTATCGCAAGAGAAACTGTAAAATCTATGGGTAAAAATGTTACTGCTAAATGTTATGGTGGAGATATAACAAGAAAAAGAAAACTTTTAGAAAAACAAAAAGCTGGTAAAAAAAGAATGAAAGCCATAGGAAAAGTAAACGTGCCACAAGAGGCATTCATGGCAGTTCTTAAAATCTAATCCTTTACCATCTTCTTCGTTGGAAAAGAAAATTTATATACTCACTTAGAATACTAAGTTCCTATATAAATTTCCTCTCCTAAAATTACACCTAATATAATTGCAAAAAATGGAACTACAAATAAAAAAGATGTAAATTATAAGTTTTATTCAGAAATTTTAGAAAGAACACTTGGTCTATTTAGCATAAAAAATCTAAATGCAAAAATAAAAGTTAATATCTCAGCACACGATAAGGCTATAAATATTCCTATATTTCCAAAAATAAGTGGCAATATAAAAATAAATATTATTGGGAAAATTAAACTTCTCATAATAGCTATTAGTCCTGAATAAAGGGGCTTTTGTATTGATGTTAAATATGCACTTGCCAACATATTTAAGCCTGAAAAAATAAATGCAGGCCATACATAAGAGATAAAATCTATAGTTATCTCTTTTGTTTTTATATCATTGTCATTGATAAATATATTTATCAATAACTCCGGCGTGATTATTACAAACAAGGTTAAAATTATCTCTACGCATAAAATACTAACTACTCCTAGTTTTAGAAAACTTGTCATTCTATTAAAATATTGTGCACCAAAATTTTTACTAATAATAGCTTGTAAAGAATCTGAAACAGCAAAACTTGTCATGATACTTACAGTTATAAAATATCCTATAATAGTAAAGGAAGCAATACCCAAAGGACCAAAGGTTTTTAATAAAATATAGTTAAAAACTAAGATAGTTATACCTACAGAAGATTCATTAACAAACTCTGAAGAACCATTTTTCAAGGCATTAAATATACTTAAAAAACTCCCTCTTGGTTTTACTAGTCTTAGTGTTGTTTTTTTTAGAAAAAAATGTGGAAGTAATACTAATAAAATAAAAACTTGTGAAATACCAGTAGCATATGCAGCACCACTTATCCCCCAATCAAATTTTACTATAAAAATATAATCTAAAACTATGTTAATAAGTGAGCTTATAAGTAAAGCTAGAAAAGACAAGTTCGGGTTTTCATCTACTTTTACAAAATAATCAACTGTAATTCCTATCATCAAAAATGGCAAAAAATTTAAGATAATAGGAAGATAATTTAGGGTTTCAACTCTTAGTTGATCTTTTACATTTATCAAGTCTAAGACATTGTTTATATTTAGATAAAGTAACAAATTCAAAAAGATTGAAAGTACAACAATAACATATATGGCTTTTGAAAAAACATTAGAGGCTTCTTTTTTATTACCCTCCCCCATTAATTTACCTGTAATAACTGAGCTTCCAACTGCAAACATCAAAGCAAAGCCAAATAAAATATTAAATAAAGGAAAAGAGACAGTAATAGCCGCTAAACTTACTGAGCCAATATAATTACCTACAAAATATCCATCAATAATACTTGCAGATGATATTGCTAAAAAACCCAACATAGAAGGGATTACATATTTGAAAAATAAAATAAAAGGTTTAGAATCAAGCATTTTTCATCTTTAAAAAATTTTATCGGATATTATCATAAATATAATAAATTGATATCATCTTAAATTAAAAAAAATTTGATATAATATTTTTTATTATGAAATGCTTATCATGTGAATCACTATCTTTTCTAATCATTTGTAAAAAATGTCAAACTACTTTACTACAGCCCTCTTTTTATAAAAGAGAACTTCAAAAAGATTTTTATAATTATTCCTTTTACTCTTTTTCTGAAATTGAAGATTTGATTACTTCTAAGTATTACTTTCATGGTGATAGAGTTTTTAATACTCTTGCTAGCTTATCTTTTAAAAAGTTTGCTTTAAATTTTACTTTTGATGAAATTGTTTACTCTATTGGAATTGATGAACATACTAGACATGAGTTTTCTCAAACTGCAATTTTATCTAGACATCTAAAATCTAGATTTATCAAACCCTTATATGGAAAACTAAAAGCAACAAACAAAGTCAAATATGCAGGTCATGATTTAGAGTATAGATTAAAACATAAAAGAGGTTTTAAAACAGATTTGACAGATAAAAAGATTATATTAGTTGATGACCTTATAACTACTGGTACAACAATACTTGAAGCAAAAAAAGTTTTAGAAGAAAGAGGAAATGAAATACTATTTTCTCTAACTCTTGCTGATGCAAAATTTTAAAATTTTTTGAACTTACACTTAACTTACACTCTATTTATATAATTTCACATCTTAAAAGAAAACATAAGGAGTAAAAAAATGAAAGTATTAGTAATGGGGTTAGCGATATTAGGAGTAACGGCATTATTCGCATCTCAAATAAAGGATATTGATATGTTAATTCAAAAGATTAACTCTACTAAAGATATCAAACAAAAAACACAACTGTTAAATCAACTTGATGAGGAGATGGCATCAATTGATAAAGATAAAATTCAAGAAGCTCAAGATTTAGTCGATGAAAGACTTGAAAGACCTTCAATTTCCCAAAATTAACCAAAATTAACCAAAATCATTCAACTGTTTAATCAGTTGAGTGATTTCCTTATTTTAATTAAATCTCAATTCTATAGTAGTTCCTTTGTTAATTTCACTTCTAATTCCTATCCCAATACTTAATGCTTCACATAAATTTTTTACTATATTCATTCCTATTCCAAGTCCTCTTTCATTTTCTTTATAATATCGTTGAAAAACTTTTTCAATATTTTTTATACCTATTCCAGTATCTTGTATGATAACTTTATTCTCTTTCATTATGATTTGCACAAGTCCATCTTTTTTATTATATTTACAAGCATTTGTCAACAAGTTATCAAAAATTCGTTCAAGAGCATTTTTATTACTCTTTATTAAAAAAGATTTATTATCAACTTCAAATTTTATTGAGGGATATAGTTTTTTTAAAATCTCAATTTTATTATTGATTATCTCTTCAATAGATACCAAATCTGTTTTTTCAATTTGTCCTGAATTTATAAACTCTAAATTTTTATATAAAGAACTTATTGTTTTTGCACTTAGTTCAATTCTTTCTATCTCTTCAAAATCTCCACGTTTTCTTAAAAGCTTTGAGTTTAAAAGTATTGAAGTAGAAGGGGTATTTAAATCATGAATTATATCTTTTAGAAAGTTTTCTAAGAGATTTAAAGCTTTTCTCATAGGTCTTAGAGAATAAAAGGCAAATCCAATAGATAAAAATAATAATACAAAGAAAATTAAAATACTGATTTTTAAAAGTTTTGAAAGAAATAGATTATATACTTTATTAAATTTTTCTTTTGTATATATAACTTTTAGTAAATAAAGTTTTGAAGAAGGTAGTTCAAAATATCCACAAAATCCCTCTTCACAGTTATATAATTTAAATACTTTTTTACTATTATCATTTTCAATAATATCAATATCAAACTTATCGCCTTTAAAATCAAAGGTATAATCTTTCATCTGATACAAGATATTTTCTTCTATATCTTTTACTTTATCCTCATGATACATATATAAAACTATAATTGAAAAAGTAACTAAAGGAATAAAAAACAGTAATATAGATGTAAAAAAAGATTTTTTCTCATAATTTTTCAAGTTTATACCCTACACCTTTTGTGTTTTCTATTTCAATATCTAACACTTTTTTTAATTTACTAATAAGTACTCGTAAAGCTGCATTTGATGGTTTATTCATATATTCAAAAAAGATTGTTTTATCTACAGTCATTCCTATATTTCGAATAAGTAATGAGAAAACATTTTTTTCTACACTTCCCAAGGATATCTCTTCTTTATTTTTAAATACTCTATTTTCAAAAAGATCAAAAGTTATATCTTTATATTCGATTATTGGATTTCTTTTTTTTAAAACAGTTTTTATTCTTATTAATAGTTCATCTGGATCAAAAGGTTTTTTAATATAATCATCACAACCACTGTCAAAACCTTTTAATATTGATGGTGTATCAACTAGTGCCGTAATAAAAAAAGTAGGAGTTGTATCTTGTGCATCCCTTAAAAGTTTTAAAGTTTCAGTTCCATTTAATTGAGGAACATTTATGTCAAAAAGATATAGGTCAAACTTTTCTTCATAAGTTTTTGTTAAAACCTCTTCTCCATCCTCTACTAAAGTTACATCATAGTTCTCTTCTTTTAAAAGTTGAACCATAGTTTGAGCTAAGATTGTATCATCTTCCAAAAGGAGGATTCTTTTTTTATCACTCATTTTAAATCCTCTTTTTCATTGTACAAACTTTCATCATAAACTTTCAATGGTATTTTCTTCTTTGCTTCTATGATTGCATCTGCTTCTTCTCTCGCTTTTTTATTTTTTTGTGCTAATTTTTTTTTCAATTCATCTAAAAGCTTATTTTTTTCATCTATATTTGTAGTTCTATCTATCTGCTCTAATAAAGGTGCTAATTCAATATTTTCACAATAAGAGTTTACAGTAACAACAAATAATATAGTAAAAATTAAAAATGATTTCATTTTTTAATCTCCTCTAGACTTATTATTGTATTTTTGATTTTATCAATTGGGAAAACTTTGAATTTTTTAACATCACAACCATATTTTTTAGCCAATTCATATTGTTTTTTATAAGAATCTCTTGCAGCATTGATATTTTGAGCAAATATAGTTGGAGATTTCTTTTCTATCAAAAAAAGTTGTGCTTTTGCTCCAACAATATCTTTTTTTTGAAAATATCCTTTGTCAAACTCATCTATTATATATTTAGAAGCATACAACATAATTTTTTCCCCTTTATTACAATACTTTGATTCTTTATGATTATAAGTTTGTGTTTGAACATGGGGTTTAGGTTGTTTTTTCTGTTGAATTGTTTTTTGGGAACAAGCAGTAAAAAAAAGAGTAAAAATTATCAAAATATATATTTTTAAGTTAAATTGCATTTTAATATTTCCTTCATATATTTTTTATTCGATTAAAAGAATTTTCTTTTATATAAGATTTATTTTAAAAGAGGTAGGAGTTGTTATAAATAAACTGCGTGATTATATTAAAAATCTCATTAAACATCAACAAAATAAATACCTAAAATTGCTCAAATATATTATATTATATAAATATCAAGTTTTTAAAATCAATTCCAATTAATTTTATATTAATTAGATAATTTTTTCAAGTTTATTATTATTTTAATATATTTAAAATCAGAGTTTATAAAGGCAGTTTATAATAAACTTCATGCTAAAAATATTAGAGACAATTTATATTATAAACTCAAACATTAAAAACACTTTGAGATAAAATTAATAAATAAAAATATTACTATAGTTGATATTTTAAATACTTCAATTATAAATATATTAAATTTTAGAGAAAAAAAATAACAAAATTCTCTTTTATTTAACCCTAGCTAATGCTAAGTTTTTGTATAATTATTTTATTTATAAAAAATATTAAAGTTAAATATAAACTTTACGCTCAGATAGTAAGTTTACATATTATTTTATTGTGTTTGGTTATAAAAAGGATTTTATTTGATTGGAATTATTGATTACAATATGGGAAACTTGGCGAGTGTTTATAATGCTTGTCACTTATTAGATGCAAAAGCATCATTTGTATCAAATCCAGAAGACTTAAAAAATTTTAATAGAGTGATTCTCCCAGGAGTTGGTGCCTTTGGTGATGCTATGGAACACCTAAATACAACTGGTATGAAAGAAGCTATTTTAGAGTATTCTAAAAGTGGTAAACCAATGTTAGGTATTTGTTTAGGTATGCAACTTTTATTTGAAAGTTCTCAAGAGTTTGGAGAACACAAAGGATTAGGACTTATTGATGGAGAGATTGTATTTTTTGATAAATCAAAAATGCATGAAGATACAAAGATTCCTCATATGGGATGGAATGTAATAAAAACTAAAAATGACCATACCTTATTTGAAGGATTAAAAAATCCTTATCTTTATTTTGTACACTCTTACCATGCAGTGACAAGTGAAAAAAATGTGATAGGTACAACAGAATATGGATATGAGTTTGTAAGTGCAGTTCATAAAGATAATATATATGGATTTCAACCTCATCCAGAAAAATCCCATGATAATGGGCTAAAAATCTTAAAAAACTTTATGAAATTATCATAATAAGGAATAATTATATATGGATATATTACCAGCAATTGATTTAAAAGATGGAAAAGCTGTAAGACTTAGTAAAGGTCTTATGGATAGTGCAAAAATTTACTCTGATGAACCGTGGATGGTTGCAAAAAGGTTTGAAGAACTAGGAAGCAAATGGATCCATATAGTTGATTTAAACGGTGCATTTGCAGGTGAACCAGCAAACTTAGAACAAATAAAAAAAATCAGAGAAAACTGTAATTTAAAAATGGAACTTGGTGGAGGAATAAGAGATGAAAAAACCATCAAAATGTACTTAGAACTTGGAGTAGATAGACTAATTCTTGGTTCTATTGCAGTAAAAGATCCTCAATTTGTAAAAGAAATGGCAGCCAAATACCCTATTGCAGTAGGTATTGATGCGATGAATGGAATGGTTGCAGTTGAAGGCTGGGCAGAAGTTAGCTCAATGGAAGCAACTACATTGGCAAAAGAGTTTGCAAATGCAGGTGTAGAAGCTATTATTTGTACTGATATTTCAAAAGATGGTATGTTATGTGGTGTTAATGTTGAATTTACTCAATCAATTGCAATCTCTAGTGGTGTTGATACCATTGCAAGTGGTGGTGTAAAAGATATCCAAGACATCATCAATTGTAAAGAAAATGGAAAAATTTCTGGAGTGATAGTCGGAAAGGCATTTTATGAAGGAACTATCAATTTAGAAGAAGCTTTTAAAATTTTATAGCTTCTTTATGTAGGACGTACAATTATAATTTACAAAAGGTAAGACATGAACTCTAATAAAAAAATTACCCTTATTATATTTTCAATGGTTAGTTTACTAACATTGATTATAGTTGCACTAGTTGCAATAGGTTCTAGAGAAAGTGGTTATGAGAGTGCTAAAAAAAGAGCATATTTAACTGCAGATATAGTAAAAAATGCATTAACAGCCCATATGGTTAATGGAAATATGCATCAAAGAGATGTATTTTTAAATTCATTAGAACAGATGCAAGAAGTAAATGAGCTTTGGGTTGTAAGATCTCCTAAAGTAAATGAACAATTTAATACACATTCTCCTAATGAAATTCCAAGAGATGAAATAGATAAAAAAGTTTTACAGACTGGCAAAGAAGATGTTGTTGTAAAAGAGACAATACAAAAAGCCACACTAAGAATCACTATTCCTTATACTGCATCTTCATTGGATAAACCAAACTGTTTAGGATGTCACGATGCAAAAGAGGGTGAAGTTTTAGGTGCAATATCTATTAAATTTGATATTCAAGAAGATAGAATGTCAAGTATTGCAATTTTATTAAATATTATTGCAATAGTTATTTTATTTTTAATCTTTATTCTAGTTTTTATTAGTAGAAAAATTAAACCTTATACTAGCTCATTTGATTCTATTACAGAAGTTTTAAAACAAGTGCATGATGGTGATTATTCAGTAAGAGTTCAAGATGGTATTTTAAAAGAGGACAAAGAAGCCTTTATGTGGTTAAATGAGATAATAGAAAAACTTGAAACTGTATTAACAGGTATCGAAAAAAATCTTACTGCCTTTGTACATAACCGTGCTTCAAATGTAAATAATGACAAACTTCTTACAGCAAAAGAGATTATAGAAGATATATCAGAAATTTATAACTACAAAAAAACTATTGAAACAGATTTATCAAAAGATGATATTTATTATAGATTAATCCAAGTATTTCATGAAAAACTTAAAATTAGTAGCTTTTATATTTTCGAAAATGATTTACAAAAAAATGAAAGAAAAGTCATCTACGCACCACAAGGAGTAATATCTTCTTGTAAAATAAAAAATGATATCAAAGAGTTATGTAGAGCAGAAAGAACAAGCAATGTGATTTCTTCTGAAACTTTCCCTGAAATATGTAGAGTTGCCACATGTGAACAATGTTCTGATTACACGTGTATTCCTTTTACAATAAATGAACAAAAATCAATAACAATTCATATTTTGTGCGATGATAAAATATGTCTTGACCATAATAAATATCAAATTGGTATTATCAAAAAATATCTTGAAGAGACTAAACCTATTTTAGAAAGTAGAATGCTTATGGATGTTCTTAGAGAAAGAAATCTATTAGATGGTTTAACAGGTTTATATAATAGAAAATATATTGATGAATTTGTAGATAAAATAATGCCAAAAGAGTTAGCTTTAAAATCTACATTTGCAGTAATGTTCTTAGATATAGATTATTTTAAAATGGTAAATGATACATATGGACACGATGCAGGTGATGCCATATTACAAAAACTAGCTAAAACAATGCAAGAGAACATTACAAACAATGAGTTTATTGTAAGATTTGGTGGAGAAGAGTTTTTAATAGTTATGAAAAATCCAACAGAAGAGAGTGCTAAAGAATTAGCTGAAAAAATCAATAAAGAGTTCTCAAAAGTTGTGTTTAATTTCAACAATGAATCATTTAGTAAAACAGTAAGTATAGGTTATTCTTTCTTCCCTAAAGATACAGACCAATTCTGGAAATGTATTAAATATGCTGACTTATCATTATATGAAGCAAAAGAAACAGGAAGAAATAAAGTTATCAGATTTAATAAAGATATTCTAAAAAATGGTGAAAAGGATGAGTACTAAGAGTGTGTTTAATTCTTAGCTTTATCCTTCTTGCTCTTGCATATACTCTCTTTGATGGGGGTAATATGCAAGGAGCATCCATCTCTTTTGCACTTGCAGTTTTCTTCATAATCTTATTAATTAGAAATATCATAAAAACAAAAAAACAAAGAGATAAAAACTAGTTACTATCCTCTTTTATCATAGTATAATGTAGTTCCAAACCTTTAGAAGTAGCAATAAAACCATTAATATTAATAGTCCCATCGTGAACCATTTTATGATGTTCTTTACAAAGAGGTATTAGATTGTATTTATGGTTAGCATTTACATGACCAATAAAGCCATCTTTATTTGCTCTTGCTTGTTCTTTTATATGATGAACATCATCACAAGCTCTACCACAAATTACGCAAGTTGAAGCAAATAATTCTTTATTGTATTTTGAAGTTTTTCTTTGGGTTAATCTTTCTATAGCACTATAATCATCTGTCAATTTCTTTCTTATATCATTTGCAACAGATAAAAACTCTCTATCCATATGAAGTGATTTTGCATACTCTAAACCATACATAGATGAACCACTTCCGTATTTTAGCTTTCTATCAAATAGAAGTTTATCTTCCTCATCTTGATACATAACAGATAGATGTAAAGAGATTATATTTTTTAGTTTCGAAATCTCTTCTATTTCTGGTAACTGATGTAGATGTGTTGCAAACAGAAATATTGCTTCAAGTTTAGAAAGTTTTAAAATTGCACTAGCAACTATAGAAAGTCCACTCATTGTTTCTGTACTATGAGAAATCTCATCTCCAAGAATTAATGACTTTTTACTTGCCCTATTAAAAATATTTTTAAGTTCCAACATCTCTACAGCAAAAGAAGATAATCCTTTTGCGATATTATCTGCTCCACTAATTCGTGTGAATACTGAATCAAAAATTGAAAATCTCATAGATTTTGCCGGTACAAAAAAACCAGCTTGTGCTAATATTACAGCAATTCCAATTGATTTCATCAATGAAGATTTACCAGAAGAGTTTATTCCGTATAACAATATTCCATGCATTTTATTATTATACATATTTACAGGATTTGAATTTTTTATTATTACATTCTCTTTATTTTCATCCTTAGTTAAAGAAAGCTCTCCTAAGATAATATCATTGGGTACATATATACCTTGTTCCTCATTTGCTTCAATAATAGGATGTCTTAAATCTATTAGCTCTAAGAAGTTTTCATCATCTTTTGTTTTTACAATTTTTGGACAAACATAGTTGTATTTTTTCGAAGTTTTTATATTTGAAATTGTTAAATCAACTTCAGCAATAAACTGAACTAAATCCTCTAAAAGTGTTGCAAACTTTTTTTCAAATTCAGATAATTTTTCTTTAAAAACAAGTTTATTTAACTCAATAATTTTTCTTAAATTATGTACATATTTATCAGATATAGTATCTGTCAAACTACAAGATATTTTTACAGTAGTTGTTTGCACTTTTATATTAAAATCTTTTAACAAAAGTAATTCATCATCAACTATTAAATGTGAATTTAATAATTGTTCTTTTATTGAGTTATATCTATTTTTTGTCAAAGATAGATAAAATCCCTCTTTGTCCAGTCTTTGAATAGAAACAAAATTTACATCATTACTACTTAAAAATCCTAAAATATGTTTTTTTATAAGTTCAAGTTTTTCATAAAGTTTTTCATTCTCTTTATTTAATTCATCAATTTTATGATTTATACCATCACATACCATATTTGCTTCAACATCTTTTAACATATATTTACCAGATACACTTAAATCAAAAGTTGATTCTATAGAATCAATAAACATTTGAAGTTGAGCCAAAGAACAAGGTGGAGTTATAAACTTATAGTTCTCCATAAAAGAAACTACCTCTTTTATACTCAATAAAGAATCATATAAATAGTTTAACTCAAAAGGGTGAAGTCTACTTAATTTTATCCTTCTAGTAAGTCTTTCAATATCATAAATATTTGCCAACTCATTTTCTATAGGTGCATGGTAATCATAAAGTTCTTTAGACAAAGCATAACGTCTAAGAAGCTCTTTACTATCTTTTATTGGATGTGTTAATCTCTCTTTTAAAAGTCTTTTCCCCATTGCTGTAGAGGTATTATTTATAAGTTTTATCAAGCTTGGATTGTGGGTCGTTTCTATTATATTTAATTGTTCTAAAGCATTATTTCCAAGATAGATATATTTACTAACATCAAGTTTAATAGGAAAAGATAATTTTTGTACAATATTTGAATCATGCCCAATTACAAAATCAATAAGTATTGCTAAAGATTGCGTACTTAAAGGTGTTCTTTCCATATCAAGATGTTCAATTGCTGTAAGTAAAGATTCGATGTTGAATACGTTTTTAAATAGTTCATTTTGGTAATTTATTTTTGGAATAAAACTTCCTATATGAAATGTTTTTAGTTTTAGTTCAAGATAATCAATTACTTCTTTTTGATTTATATTTTTATCTAAAAATGTAACAATAACTTCATTAGTTTTATGCATATTCATATAATTAAAAACTTCATCTAATGCATAAAATTTATCTTCGCTAGTTCCATGAACCTCATTGTAATAACACTTTCCTGTTGTAACATCAATAGCAGAATACCCAACAAGATATATCCCTTTTATTTGTTCTATTATAAGTGAAGTAATATTGTTTTCATCTTGATCTATTACAAAATCAAAATTTGTACCTGGGCTTACAACTGTGTCAAGATACCTAGAAACTTTTGGAGGTATACCTTTTTGTCGTATGATAACTATAGTATATTTTTGTTCATTTATAATTCTTGCTAGATGTTTTTCTAAAGATATTGCAGGAACACCTGCCATTATTGGATTCTCTTTTGAATTTTCTAAAATTGATTTATTTTTACGAGTTAATTGGATATTTAGAAGTTCAGCTATCTCTTTAGCTTTTCCTATTTGTTCTTCATCATTATTTACTTCATATACTTCAAAAAAAGTTCCTATCTCCATAAGAACTACAGTATTTTTTCCATACTTTTCTTCAAATAGTTTTTGAAGTTTAAAATATGTTACTGTTAGAAGTGTTTTTTTATCATCTAATAATTCTTGAACTTGCTCTCTCAAACTATTTTCTTACCCCTGTCCATTCTCTTATCATAGTTCTTTGTTCTTTTGTCAGATTTGCTTCTTCATGAAACATAAGATAACTTTCTAAAGGCATAGAAGCATAAACCGTTCTAAATATACCTTTTAATTTTTTCTTTTTTTCCTCTTGGGTATAATTTTCCCATGTAGAGAAATTTAACCAGGCTCGACCAGTTTTTACATGATCAGCTATCACCCATGAAAAAGGTGCAATATTTGCATACCAAGGCCATTTAACCTCATTTGAGTGACAATCATAACAAGAAGTTTTAAATACACTCATTATCTGCTCTGGCGCTTTTATTTCAAGTTCTTTTGCTGTAGTTTCATTTAATTTATCTATTCTTATAAACTGAATTGCCACTAAACATATAATTGTAAAAAAAATCACTTTTTTCATAATACTAATCCATAAATAAATTATATGGTCTTTTTAACTCATCAATAAACTGATATATTGAGATATTTCTACCATATCTTTTAAACTCTTTTGAATCAAAAAAGATAACTATTGTTGGAATAGAAAATACCGAAAAACTACTTGCTATCTCTTTATACAAGTCACTTTTTACTTCATATGTTTCTATTTTTGGAAAATTTTCTAAAATAGCTTTCTCTATTTTTGGTTTTAAATCTTTACAAACAGAACAAGCTTCTCCACTAAAATATATAAGTACTGCATCTTTTGTACTTATATATTTATTAATTTCATTTTGACTATTTATCTGTTTCATTTGCTATAGTTGCAGCTTCTGTAAATTTTTCTTCTACTTTTTGTTCTTCTTCTTTGATTAGTTTTTCAGTATCATTTTCTGGATTTTTGTGATCTTTTCTATTTACAAAAATATCATGTCTACTTAAACTAATCCCTTTCATATGAGAAAGAGGAAAAGCAAAAGCCATACCTTTTCCTGTTGTTGTAATATGTAAAGTATGGATAATAGATCTAATTACAGGGTTTACTAAACTTTGTGGAAGTAAAAATAATAGTAATGCATCATTTGCTTCAAAAGATGTTCTATAGAAGTTATTCATTTTACCAAGTCCCATACCATCTGCTCTTAAAACAGTAACACCTGGAGCTCCTGCTTTATTTGCAGCTTGTATTGCATCTATTTTTTTCTCTTTTGGTACTATAATTACTACAGCAGAAAAATCCATTGGTAAGGAATGTCGTCTATCACTACCATCAATATTAACAGTAGCTAAATCCATATTTTCCGCATCAATTAGTGCATCTCTTAAAATATTTGCAGCTTCAATCTCTGTATCTGATTTAACTCCAAGTTTTTCAGTAATAATTCCATATAACATCACTGTAATCATAGGGAAAAGTGAAGCAAAAGCTATAAGACCAAAACCATCAATTAAGGGACTTCTTCCCTCAATATTTGTAGCAAGTCCAATACCAAGTGCTGCAACTAGCGGTACTGTAACAGTTGATGTTGTAACTCCTCCACTATCATAAGCAATTGGAATAATATATTTTGGAGCTATCCACGTAAGTAAAATAACCACAATATATCCAACTATAATATAATAGTGAATATGACCACCATCTACAATTCTAAATGCTCCAAGTGCAATACCAATGGCAACACCAAAAGCAACAAAAATTCTTAAAGCAAAATCGTTTATCTTACCATCACTAATCTCTCTCGCTTTTTTTGCAATTGCCATAAGTGCAGGTTCTGCCATAGTTGTTGAAAATCCAATAGCAAAAGCAAAAGCATAAATTATAAGTACAGATTTACCTTTTGTAAGTTGATAAGCCATTGTTTCACCAAGAGAGAATAACCCAAGTTCTAACCCAAGTATAAATGCATATAAACCTATAATTACTAAAAAGAAACCAAAAAATACTGTTCGTAAGTTTTGAATAGGTTTTTTAAGCACTCCATACTGAAAAAATAAAATAATTGCTAAAATAGGTACTACATCTTTAAATACAGAGATTAAACCATGAATAACTGATTGTATTGTTATATCAGTTGGTACAGAAACATCAGCTTGAATTACAACAGAAGCAACCTCCTTTGCATCTACAAGATTGTATACTGCTATACCATAAATCTGTACAAAAATCATTGGAGTTAATGAAGCAAATGCAATAAGTCCAAATCCATCTATTACAGGGTTTCTACCTTTTATAGAAGAAGCTAATCCAATACCAAGTGCAGCAACAAGTGGAACAGTTACAGTTGAAGTTGTAACCCCTCCAAGGTCATAAGCTAAACCTATGATTTCAGGTGGTGCAAAAAAAGTAACTCCAACAACTAAAATATATCCAACTATAATATAATAGTGTATTGGATGCCCTTTTATAATCCTAAATACACCTAACAAAATAGCAAAACCAACTGAGCCAGCGACAACTATTCTAAGCCACGTAGAATCAATTCTTCCGCTTGATATTGAGGCTGCTTTATCAGCAATAACAGCAAGTGCTGGTTCTGCAATCGTTGTACCAAAACCTATTAAAAATCCAAATATCAAAACCCAGATAAAAGATGGATGCTTAGCAAAATCTCTTGCTAAACCCTCTCCAACAGGGAAAATACCTATTTCTAAACCTTGTAAAAATATTGCTAGACCAACTCCAACTATACCTAAACCAATTGCTGTTGAAAGCCATCCTTCAGGCACTGCTTGAATAATTGCCAATTGAAAAAATAGAATAACTAATACAATTGGAATTAAATCCCTAAAAGAATCTTTTAATAATTTTAAAAAGAAATTAAACTGCATCATAAAAACTATCCAACATGCTTATAAAATTTTTCTAAATCAGAATTTTTGCCAACTACAACCAAAATATCTCCTTCATCTATTTTATGATTTATCCCTTTTGTATTAAAGATAAATTTATCTCCTAGTTCTTTATCCATTATACCAATAAGTAATATGTTATATTGCTTATGTATTGTTATATCTTTAAAAAAAACTCCGTTTACTTTTGAGTTTTTTGTTACATAAAGTTCAGATATATTTAGATCTGATTTACTAAATAATATTTCATCTAAAACCTTTAATAACAGTGGTTTTGTCATATATCTATAAATTCTTAATGCCCCTAACTCATTTGGATTTAACACTTTAGTTGCACCAGCAATTATCAATTTTTTTGCCTCTGCTTTTGTCTTAGAAGTTGTAATTATTTTTAATTTTTTATCCAAATTTCTTGCAGATAAAGTGATAAAAAGATTATTTTTATTACTCTTACTTACACAAAATAAAGAATCTACATTTTTTGATATACCTATATCTATTAGTTCATCATCATTTAATAAAGTAGATTTGTATGTCTCATATCCTAAATTTTGGGCTTCTTTTATTTCCTCATCTTCATAAGAAACAATTAATACCTTATATTTTCCACTAATAGCCATCGCAATTTTAGAACCTAAAGTTGTAAACCCATAAATAGCTATAGTTTTTTTCATATTTTACTCTCAAAATTTTTCGTTAATAAATCTGTTTTTAATTCTTTTAAAGATTGTTTATACCCTATTACAATCAAAATATCTTTCTCTTCCATTATATAATCCAAATTAAAAGGATTAAATATAAATTCATAATTTTTATTATTGATTACTCCAATTAAGGTTAAATTATAATCATCAAAATTAATCAAATTTAAATTTTTTCCAATTATTCCCATCTCTTCAATAATCTCTATTTCATCAACTTCTGCTGACATATCATCATTTAATAAAATTCCATCTACAGCTTCAAAAGCTACTGGCTGTCCTATAAACTCACTAGCTACATAGGCACTTATTTGATTTGAATTTATTATAAAATCAGCACCAGCTAATTTTAATTTACTCTCTACCTCTTGATTATTTACGAGAGTTATTATTTGCATTTTTTTATTTAGAGTTCTTGCACCTAAAACAGTAGATAAATTAGTAGCATCATCTTCATTTAAAGAGATTAATGTAGTTGCACCATCACTAACTTTTTTAAGAAAATCCATATTTGTAGAATCCCCTAAAATTGCCAATAAATTATTCTCTTTTGCTTCCTTTAACCTAGTTTCATCATCATCTATTATTAGGAGTTTTTTCTTTTGTTTTTTAAGTTCATGTACTAAATATTTACCCATGATATCATAGGTACAAACTATTATAAATTCATTTAATTTTTGAACTTCATTTTCTACCCTATTTATTTTTATTGATTCCATTCTTTCTGCAAGTGCAGTTGTAACAATTGAAGTTGAAAATGCAATTACTAAAAATCCATTTATTATTAGAATCAATGTTACAAATTTTCCTTCAGGTGTTATAGGAACAATATCTCCATATCCAACAGTTGATATTGTTATCAATGACCAATAAACAGCATCAAAATAATGATTAATATTGTCATTAACACCACTTGGACCTTCATAAACAAAAATAATTGTTGAACCAAAAAAGATTACAATACTACTTAAAATAGCTAAGGTATATAATTCAAATTTTCTTTCTACAAAGATATTTAAAAATTCTTTTAAAGAACTTGTATATCTAAGTATCTTAAATAATCTAAAAAGCATAAATACTCTTAAAACTCTAAGAGGTCTATATGCTGGTAAAATAGCTAATAAATCAATAATTGACATAGGGGAAAAGATAAATTCAACTTTTTCTTTAAATGCTTTTTTTAAAGAGCTTGATATTTTATATTTTTTGGCTAAAAAAAGTGACTCTTCATAATCATTTATAACAGTTTTTCTAATATCACTATATACCCATAATCTACCAAGCCATTCAAACAAAAATATTACAATTGCAACATATTCATAGGTATTAAGAATAGAGAGTTTAGGATGATTCACCTCATATATTAATATTCCTATGGTACTTAAAACTAGAAATATCATAAAAAAATCAAAATATTTTTTATATTTATAGTGATTATTTTCTAATATATTTTTTGTGAATTGCTTTATTGAAGTATATGAGTTTGAAGTATCAAGATGGTAAAAGGCATTTACAATTCTATTTTTCATATTATCCTATTTTAAGAGAAAAGAATGCCTCTTTTCTCCTTTTAATTATACTTGATGTTCTTGAGTTTTTGCAAGTCTCTCTTTTTGTGATAAAAATGAGTTTAATGCACTTAAATAAGCTTTTGCCGTTGCAAGCATAGTATCAATACTTAAACCATGTCCAACAAATGCTGGAGAAGTTTCATCAAAAGATACTCTTGTAGTAACTTTTGCTAAAGCATCTTTACCTTCAGTTACAGAGATAACTTTATAATCTTTTAACTCTCCATTGTATCCTGTTAATCTATCTATTGTTTTAAATATTGCATCCATTGTTCCATTTCCAATATTTGCATCAGTCATAATCTCATCTTTATATTTAATAGACACTGCTGCTGTTGGTACCCCATTTGAACAGTCACTAATTTGTAAACCAACTAATTCATATGTTTTGCTTTGATTTAACGATTCATCAGTAATTAACATCCTTACATCATCATCAGTAACCTCTTTTTTCTTGTCAGCTAAAATTTTAAATCTCTCAAATGCAGCATTTAACTCTTCATCAGTTACTTTATCAAATCCTAATTGATTGATTTTATCTCTAAATGCTGCTCTACCACTATGTTTACCTAAAATCAATGTTGAATCTTTAAATACCCCAACATCTTCAGGTCTCATAATTTCATATGTTTCTTGATGTTTTAATACACCATCTTGGTGAATACCACTTTCGTGAGCAAAAGCATTTTTACCAACAATTGCTTTATTTTGTTGTGGTTCAACACCTGTAATAGTTGAAACTAATTTAGAAGTTGCATAGATTTCAGGAGTATTAATATTTGTATATAAATCTCCAAAGGCATCTTTTCTTGTTTTTATAGCCATTACTGCTTCTTCTAAAGCAGAGTTTCCAGCTCTTTCTCCTAAACCATTGATTGTTACTTCTATTTGTCTAGCACCATTTAAAACTGCAGATAAAGTATTTGCTGTTGATAATCCTAAGTCATTATGATTATGTACAGAGATAATTGCTCTATCCCCTGCAAAATCACTTAACTCTTTTACCATTGCACCTAATTCTGTTGGCAATCTATACCCAACAGTATCAGGTAAGTTAATAGTTCTTGCACCTGCAGCAATTACTGCATCCATAACCTCTTTCATAAAAGGTATTTCACTTCTTCCTGCATCTTCTAATGAAAACTCTACATCATCAACAAATGTTCTTGCATATTCAACTGCATGAACTGCTCTTTTTATAACTTCATCAGGAGTCATTTTTAATTTGTATTGCATATGAATTGGACTTGTTGCAATAAATGTATGGATTCTGTGTTTAGGAGCTTTCCCTACTGCTAATCCTGCTTGTTTTATATCATTTTCAATTGCCCTACTTAATGAACAAATAGATGAGTTTTTAACTATTTCTGCTATTCTGCTAACTGCATCAAAGTCACCTGGACTTGCTGCTGCAAAACCTGCTTCAATAATATCAACACCTAATTTTTCTAATTGTAAAGCAACTTTGATTTTTTCTTCTGTATTCATTGAACAACCAGGAGATTGTTCACCATCTCTTAATGTAGTATCAAATACGTAAATTCTATTTTTATCCATCTTATTACCTTTGTGAATTGCGTTAATTATATCTTTTTTTTAATATAAAAAAAGTAAAAATAAGTTTTTTTATGATTGTGTATATTTAAAAAAGTTTAAATATTAGAGTGATTTTGAAAGAAGCAGAAGAGAATTAACACTTTTTATGAAATGGTTATTATAAAAATCAAATATTTTCATTTTTATCTCCTCTTTTTTTATTTAGTTAAGAATTATATATGTTTAAATATTTTTTGTCAAGTAAATTTGAAATTTTTTGGAAAAAGATTACTCTTTTTCTAATTCAATTTCATTTTCATTTGAAGGAATTATAGCTAGTGTTGTTTCCCCTGATTTTACTTTATCACCAATTTTTACAACAATATCGTTTGTATTAGCTACTACTACACTAATTTGACCTTGTAAAAATACTCCAAGTTTTTCACATTTTCTTAAATCATGTGTTTTTGTGATATTTATAGATTTATTAAATATAGAAGAATATAGCTTAAGTGTTACATCCTTAAACTCTATAATTGCTTTTTCATTTAGTTTTTTTGCTTTGTATGAGTTTAATATTAGGTTTAAACCTCTTTTATTTGTGATTTTACAATCTCCATCTTGGACAGCTCTTAAGATATGATTATTGCATAATGAAACATCAATATATATCTCTTTTTTATCATCATAAGAATCAATTGCCGTAACAATACCAGAGATTGGAGATATGATATCGCTATCATTGTTATTAAAAGAGATATCTTTATTTCTAAAAATAAATATTAAAAATAGTGTTGCTACAAAAAATAGAGTAACTAAAAAACCACACCCTATAAGTATAGAGATAATCATTGCAAAAAATGCAATTACAATAGACTTCTGTCCCTCTTTTGCTACAACACTATCAAACATATTTACTCTTTATCTTTTTTTTCTGAATCTTCTTCTGATGAACTATCTACACTGTTATCTTGTGTTTCTTCTACAGTTGTTTCTTCATCAAGCTCTTCAGTTTTTTCCTCATCATTTAAAGCTTCTGTGTGTAAATCTTCATCTTCAAATACAGTTCCACCATTCTCTTTTATAACTTCTCTTACTCTTTCACCTGTAATTACTTCTATTTCAAGTAACTCTTTAGTCATCTGCTCAATTGCTTTTTTATTATCTCTTAAAGATTGTAGTACGGCTTGATATCTATCGTTTAATGTTGTTTTAATATATTCATCTAAATTTTTAGCCATATCATCAGAAAAATCTTTTTGTGTTTGTCCACCCAAAAATTGATTTGATCTTTTTTCTAAAACCATAAGTCCTGCAATATCACTCATCCCATAAACAGAAGCCATTGATTTGATAATATCTGTCGCTCTTTCCAAGTCATTTCCTGCCCCAGTCGAGATCTCACCTATAAATACCTCTTCTGCTGCTCGCCCACCTAAAAGGACATCCACCTCAGCTAATAATTCATGTTTTTGCATCAAGTATTTATTCTCTTCTGGTGTATTTAGTGTATATCCAAGTGCTGCTAATCCTCTTGGTACAATTGAAACTTTATTTACTTTTTTAGCACCTTTTGTAATCTCTGCAATTAAAGCATGTCCACTTTCATGATAAGCTACTATTTTTCTCTCTTTTGGAGAGATTCTTCTTGATTTTTTCTCTAAACCTGCGATTTGTCTTTCAACGGCTTCTTTAAAATCGTCGTAAGTAACCTCTTCTTTATTTGCACGACCAGCTAACAATGCTGCTTCATTAATGATATTTGCCAAGTCTGCTCCAGCTAATCCAGCTGTCATTCTTGCTACCTCTACTAAGTCAACATCTTTTGATAGTTTTACACCTTTAATATGTACATTTAAAATCTCTTTTCTACCTTCAAAATCTGGTTTATCAACTAATACTTGTCTATCAAATCTTCCTGGTCTAAGTAATGCTGGATCTAGAACCTCTGGTCTATTTGTAGCAGCTAAAACAATAACTGGTGCTGATTCTGTTGAAAATCCATCCATCTCTGCAAGAAGTTGATTTAAAGTTTGTTCTCTTTCATCATTTCCACCCATAGGACCACCACTTGCCCTACTTTTACCAATAGCATCAATCTCATCGATAAAAATAATAGCAGGTGCTACTTTTTTTGCTTGTTCAAAAAGGTCTCTAACTCTACTAGCACCAACTCCCACAAACATTTCAATAAAAGCAGAACCAGAAACAGATAAAAACTCTACATCAGCTTCTCCTGCAACTGCTTTTGCTAAAAGTGTTTTACCTGTACCTGGAGGTCCTACTAATAAAACACCTTTTGGAATTTGAGCTCCAAGTTTAATATATCTATCAGGTGCAGAAAGGAATTCAACAACCTCTTGAACTTCCTCTTTAGCTTCTTTATTTCCAGCCATATCTTCAAATTTTACTTTTGGCTTTTCTGAGTTAATAAGTTTTTTAGAACTTCCAATTCCAAGGATTCCTCCACTTCCTCCACCCATTGATTTAGTCATTCTTCTAGCTAAGAACATCCAAATGGCAAAGAAAATAAAAATTGGTAATACCCATCCAAATAAAATATCTGCTAATAGATTTTCTTCATTAATACCACCATATGCAATTCCATTTTTCTCTAATGTTGGGATTAGTGTATCATCAGGGATAACTCTTCTTGCAGTATATGTAGTGATTTGGCCACTCGCTGGTTTCGATACTGCCTTAATTTGAGTATTTCCTATACCAACATATTCTATTTTTCCAGTACTTATTAATTTTTTTAAGTCTGAATATGCAACAGTCTGATTTTTTGTTTGACCAAAAGAATTCATAGTACTATTACCCATAGAAGAGCTACTTCCTTCTGGGAACAATGCTTTAAAAACAAAGATTGTTACTATTGAAAAAATAACAAATACTAATAAAGGATTATTGTTAAAAAAATTGTTATTATTATCCCCATTGTTATTGTTATTATCTCTCTTATTTTTATTTTTCATTTTAAATAAAACTCCTTTTATTTTTTAAAAACTACAGTCATCCATTCATTTTTATGAATTAGCTGTAACTGTTCTAAATCATTAAATTTTTTCAAAACCTTATCAATATGTTTGTCTAAAATACCTGATATTATTAATATACCATCGTCATTTAAGCACTTTTTTAAATCTTTTGCTATAAAAACTAATACATCAGCAACTATGTTTGCTATTACAACATCATACTTTTTCTCTGCATTATTTGCAGACCCCAACCATGATTGTTCATAATTGATATTATTTAATAAAAAGTTTGAAATGGTATCTTTTATACAAACTTCATCTGTATCACAAATATCAACTTTAGCTTGTAATTTTGCTGCTGCTATGGCTAATATTCCACTTCCTGTTCCCACATCTAAAACACTGTCATCTTTTTTTACATAATCACTAATTGCTTCAAGGCAACTTGAGGTTGTCTCATGATGACCAGAACCAAATGACAAAGCAGGGTCAATTATTATATCAATTTTATTTTCATTTTTTTCAACCCATGAAGGTCTTATGAAAAATTTACCAACTTCTACAGCTTTTACAGCTTCTTGATAATGTTTAATCCAATCGATATTTTCTTTTTTTTCTAATGTTGTCTCACATTTTACATTTATTGCTTTTGCAAACTCTTTTATACCAAACTCTACATCACTTAGATCCTCTTCTGATCTAGCAATAATGCTATCTTCTAACTCTTCTATTGCATTGTCAGTAAGACTTACTAAAAGATCAGCAAAAGTATCAAAATGTTCTTGTGGTTTAATAATTAATTCATAATAGTATTCAGTCAAAAATATAACCCTTTTATCACTCTAAGTATCTATATACATAATAAATACTTATACTCTTAAAAGATTATATTTTATCTAAAAAGATATTAAAAAAAGTTTTCTATCATATCTCTCATAATTTTTTCATCTGAGACTCGATTAATAATATCTCTAAATTCAGCAGCACCCTTATATCCTTTAGAATATGAGTGTAATAGTTTTCGAAACATTATAACGCCATGTTCTCCATGGAATTTTAATACTTCATCATAGTGTTCTAATATTATCTCTCTTTTTAAACTATCAGCTATATCTTCAACACCATGTTTTAATTGATAAAAAATCCAAGGTTTTCCAACAGCAGCACGACCAATCATAACTCCATCTGCTTTTGTATGTTCTAATACCTTTTTTGCCTTATCATAATCTGTTATATCACCATTTGCAATCACTGGAATATTTACAGCTTCTTTCATCATCTTAATTGCATCATAATCAACAGGAGCTTTATATTTTCCAGCTCGTGTTCTTCCATGTACTGATACAAAATCTACCCCACAAGCCTCAACAACTTTTGCAATTTCTACTGGGATTTTTTCATTTACACCAATTCTTACTTTTGCAGTTGTATATTGTTTTTTGTTGTATTTTTTAACAGTACTTAAAATCTCTTCAAGTTTTTTTAAATCCCCTAAAAGATTTGAACCTGAACCATGATTAAAAACTTTTGGAGCAGGACAACCACAATTTAAGTCAATACCATCAATACCATCAACCTCATTTAATAGTAGTACTGCATCTCTTACTAATTCGGGTTTATTTCCTGCAATTTGCACTATGTATGGATCTTCACTTGGAGATTTTTCAATCATTTTAAGAGTTTTTTGTGATTTATACACAAGTGCATTTGATGAAATCATCTCAGATACAGTTACATCTGCACCAAATTTTTTAACAACTGCTCTAAAGGGTAAATCTGTATATCCTGCAAGGGGAGCCAACACCATTAAGGGTTGGCTAAAGTCAATTTTTTTTGTCATATTTAATTTATATTATCACCATATCATCTAAACTATAGTGTTTTCCTGCATCTTTTAAATCTAAAAGTGCTTTGAATGGTTTATATTCATCATCACCATATCCACTTAATAAATCTTTTAGTTTTTCAATCATCTCAAGTTCTAACAATACATAAAAATAAGCATCTAATGCTGTTTCATTTTCATTTGATAAAGTTTCAAATAGATTTAAAAGTTTATCTGGAGTTAAAATCTCTTTATAAAGTTTTGCTAATGTAATATATTCTTCTTTTGTATAGTTTAAATTTTTTGTTATTTTTAAGATCTCTTCATTTGTAAGACCAAATTCGTTGTTATCAATATCTTTCAAAAATAGTTTTAATGCCATCTCTTTATCAAGATTAACATTTATATAAACTTTTTTTACCGTAGTCATTGACTTATTCTCTAAAACATTAAAAAATGCAGCTCTTACAATATCATCAGAGTATTGATCTACTCTTTTTAAAACATCAACAGCATAATCAACTTGCTCATTTACTTTGTTAATCAAATTTTGTTTTGCAAGTTTTGAATCAATTGATAGTTTTAAAGCTTTATCCTCTACATATTTTCCTGCTTTTATATCTTTTATTTTAGAAACTGTATCATTTAATGTTTCACTTTTTGAAGTAAAAGTATTGTCAGTTACCCCAAGTTTAAACTGTTTTAATATTGAAGATAAGTTTTTATAACCTGATGTTTTAAACTTTCTATTATCTGTTTTTTCTAAAAGTAAAGCTTTTATAACTTCAATAATACTCTCTTCATCTTTTTGGAATCCTTTGAGTTTACAGTGATTTAAAGTTCCATAAAAAAGTAAATGTAAAATAGTAAGTACAAAAAGAATTATTGTAGGAGCAATTATCCACCACATAATTGGTAAATCTAATGAGTTTCCATAAACTGTAACTTCATAACTTCCTGGTTGAATAATATATGCTACAACAGCAGTTATTATTATAAATAACAATGAAAATCCAATATATGATTTAAGTCCCACATCTAATCCTTTTTATTTAGTTCGTTTATTATTGTTCTTGCTCGTGAATCTCTCTACAAGGTGTACAATATTTTGCAAAAGGTTTTGCTCTAAGTCTACCTATTGCGATTGATTCGTCACACATTTCACAAATCCCATAAGTACCTTTTTCAATTCGTTTTAATGCATCCTCAATTTCATTTAATTCTTTGATTTGTTGATTTGCAATAATTCCTTCTTTGAAACTATCACTTGAAACTTCTGCATAATCATACTCATCATTACATTCCGAATTCTTTAAAGAATCGATACTATCTCTACTTCCTTGGATATTTTTGTTAATAGATTCTTTCCTATCTAACAAAATCTGTTTTAACTCTTCAACCTGTTTTGAATTAGCCACATTCTACCTTTTCTAAAAAAATTTGGATATTATACTTAAAAATACCTAAATTATTTATGATACGGATGATTGTTTTTTATAGCCAATCCCCTGAATACCTGTTCAAGTAAGACTAGTGTTACCACTTTATGAGCCATAGTTAATGAACTGAGACTTATAATTTTATCACATTTTTGTAAAAATTCTTTCTCAAATCCAAATGCTCCACCAATAAAAAAATTGATTTCTGAATCATTTGAGATTAATTGAGAAAACTCAAAACTATCAACTTTTTTACCTAAAACATCTAAAGCTATACAATATCCATTTAAATAGTTTTCATATGCTTTAGTATACGATTCTTTTGCTTCTTTTTCACCTATAGTTTGTGCTTTTGCTATAGTTTTATTAAAAATATTATGCACTTCGACTTTTGCAAACTTAGAACACATTTTAATAAACTCTTTTGCTATTTTATCAAAATCATCATTACTTGGTTTCACAATTGCATAAATATTTATTTTCATAATTAATTATATAATCCAGAGCTAACTACATTAAAAGTAACATTTGCTATTTTATCTTCAATTTGAACTCCACCAATTGCACAAACCGGATGTTTAGATATCTTAGCTAGATAAGGTAACTTATCACCCAATAACGTGTCTACATCTTTTGTATTTGTTGCTTTATAAGCACCTAAACCTATCATATCTATATCATAAGTATTTGCTTGTAAAATCTCTTTTTCATTGTGAGTTGAAAGACCAAAAAGTTTATTAGGATACTTTTTCCTTAAAAGTTTAAAAACCAACTCTTCATTTTTTACTTTTAATTTCTCATTTTTCATTTGTTCTAAATCTTCTTGTCCTAAATGTAATCCATCAGCATACTCAAGAAGTTCAACTTTATCATTTATAATAATTGGCAAATCCAAATATTTTTTCAGATAGTTTAAATTTTCTATTTGAGATTCAAGTGAGTTTATCTTATCTCTATATTGAATTATTTTAACATCTAAGTTTTTAACAGTTCTAACAAAATCAATTAAATATATATCTTTTTTAAGAAGTGTTGAATAATCACAAAGGGCATATAAACTATTAGCTTTAGGTTTGAAACCCAAAGCTTCTTCTAATCTAGTCATAATTAACTAGCGTTATTATCTTTTAGAAACATAGTTAATAAATCTGATAATGTCTTTTTCATATCATTTCTGTTAACCACCATATCAATAGAACCTTTTTCAAGCAAAAATTCTGCTCTTTGGAAACCTTCTGGCAAATCTGCACCAATAGTTTGTTTAATAACTCTTTGTCCAGCAAATCCAACTAAAGCACCTGGCTCAGCCATAATAATATCTCCTAAAAAAGCAAATGAAGCTGAAACTCCACCCATAGTAGGGTCAGTTAAAACAGAGATATATGGAAGTTTTGACTTATCCATTCTTTTTAATGCAGCTGAAGTTTTTGCCATCTGCATAAGTGCAAAAGTAGATTCTTGCATTCTAGCACCACCTGAAGCAGAAACAATAATTAAACCTTGTTCTTTTTCAATAGCTCTATCAACAGCTCTTACAATTTTTTCACCCTCAACAGAACCTAAACTTCCACCCATAAAAGCAAAATCAAATACTACAATTTGAACTGGTACACTGTTTATTGTACATTCTCCACTAATCACAGAAGAGTTTCTTCCTGTTTTTTTATATGCTTCTTCAACTCTTTTTTTATAAGATTTTTTATCAACAAATTTTAATGGATCTGTAGGTTTTACATCAATATCATACTCAATAAAGGAATCCCTATCAGCTAATATTTCTAATCTTCTTTTTGCACCAATTCTCATATGAAAATTACATTTAGGACAAATATTATTTTGATTTTCAACCTCTTTAAAGAACATTAATGCAGAACACTCTGGGCATTTTACCCAGTGTGTTGGAGCATCTTGTTTTGTTGGTTGTTCTTTTTTATTGTTGTCAAATGAAATCTTACTAAATAGATTTTTTAAATCCATTCTCTCTCCTTTAAAATGGTTCAAGCACCTGAACCTAAAATCTACACTATAAGTTTTTTAGTTTTTCAACCTCATCAAGTCTTTCCCAAGGATAATCACTTTGTCCAACTTGTCCTCTTGAAGCAACATCTGCATAAAGAAATGTTTCTTCAGATGGTTTATCTAAACTAAACTTTTCAGTGATCCATCTTGGTGTCAAAGAGTACTCTTTCATTATAAATGCAGATAACTCATCATCATTTAATTTTGTAAATGTTCCCATTGTGTCAACTGCAACTGATGTTGGTTTAGCAACTCCAATTGCATATGAAATTTGAACTATTGCTTTTTTAGCTAGTCCAGCTGCAACAATATTTTTTGCAATCCATCTTGCAGCATATAACCCACTTCTATCAACTTTTGTATAATCCTTTGATGATTGTGCCCCACCACCAATAGGTGAATATCCACCAAATGAATCAACAATAAGTTTTCTTCCAGTTAGTCCACTATCGTGTAAACTTGAATGATTTACATATCTTCCTGTTGGATTGATATGGATAATTGTTTCATCTTTTTTATACATATCAGTTGGAAGTCCAGTGTCATCAATCAATCCTTGGATCAACTCTCTAACCTCTTCTATTGGCATACCATCAACAGAAGGTGCACTTACAACTATTGTATGTATTTTTTGAGGATTACAATTTTCAAAATTCTCTTTTGTTCCATAATCCACAGTTACCTGAGTTTTAATATCAACTCCAAGTTTATGATTATGTTTTAAAGCATAGTTATATACTTTGTCACATAACATTCTAGCATAAGTGATAGCTGCAGGCATTAAATCAGCCGTTTCACTTGAAGCGAAACCAAACATAATACCTTGATCCCCTGCACCAATCTCACCAGTTGTTTGATCAACACCTTGTGAAATATCTGGACTTTGTTGATTTAATAAAACTTGTACTTGTACATCATCAGGATGTAAACATTGCTCTCTTGTAAAAGCAGATTTTCCATCATAACCAATTTTTGATAAAGCATCTTTTACAATTTTTTCATAATCTTGTTGTGATAATTGGCATTGAGATTTTACCTCTCCACCAATTACAACATGTTTTCCTGCTACAAAAACCTCAGAAGCAACACGGCTGTTTTTATCTTCTATAATCAATTTATCAACTATAGAATCAGCAATAATATCTGCACACTTATCTGGGTGCCCTGGGCTTACGACTTCACTTGTAAATAAGTAGTTTGTTTTGTTTTCCATTTTTGTTTTCCTATATTGTTTTCCATTTTTGTTTTCCATCAAATGCATACTTATTTTTTATCTTAAACTACACGAAAAAAATAAAAAATTAATATTTATTCAACAGTTACAGACTTAGCCAAATTTCTTGGCATGTCAACATCATTTCCTAATCGTATTGAAATCTCCATCGATAGAAGTTGCAATACAACTAACATTTCAAAAAACTCTAACATATAATGGTCAGTTTTTTGAAGTTTGATAAAATCATCAGCTAACTCAAAATCAAGTGGTGATATAGCACATATTGTACTATCCCTTGCACTTAATTCTTCAACATTAGATTTTATTTTATCATATAATAAATTTTGTGGCATTAAAGCTATCGTGAAAAGTTCAGGATCAGCCAATGCAATAGGTCCGTGTTTCATCTCTCCTGCTGGATAACCTTCAGCATGTAAATATGAGATTTCCTTTAATTTTAAAGCACCTTCTAATGCTAATGGGAAAAAGACATCACGTCCAATGAAGAAAAACCCATGACCATGAAGATACCTTTTTGATAATCTTCTAGTCTTTTCATGTATCCTATCACTCACTATTAAAGCTTTTGGAACTTCTCTTAAAGCTAAAATCTCTTTATCTAAAGCAGCCTTTGATAAATGAGAATTTAATTTTCCAATATATAAAGCCAACATCCATAAAACAACTGTTTGTGTTGAAAATGCTTTTGTTGATGCAACACCCTTTTCTATACCTGCTCTTGTTAAAATAGTATAATCAGCAGTTCTAGTCATAGAGGAATTATCCACATTACAAACAACTAACGATTTCAAGGCTGCATTTTTTGCCATTTTTAAAGCTTCTAACGTATCAGCTGTTTCACCACTTTGAGAGATTACAATAAAAAGTGTATCTTTTGTCAAGAGTGGTTGTTTATATCTAAATTCACTAGCTATTTCTACACTACATTTCATTTTAGCTAATCTTTCAAATAAATATGATGCAGTTAATCCTGCATGATATGAAGTACCACAAGCACATATTTTAATCTCTTTAATTCCATCAAAAAGTGAAGATTCAATCTCATCAAAACAGATTCCCTCATCTTTTAATCTACCAAGCATACAGTCACTTACAACATCACTTTGCTCATAAATCTCTTTTTCCATAAAAAATCTAAAGCCATCTTTTTGTGCAAACTGTTTAGAAGTTGGAAGATTAGACCAAGAGTAATTATCACTTAAAAACTCTATACCTTGTGCACTTGCTATTCCACCCACTCCATCTTCAAGATATACTACACTTTTGGCTAAGCCAATCAATGGAGCATCAGATGAAGCAAACATAATTTCATTTTCTTCATTTCCCTTTGCTACAATCAATGGACTTCCATGTTTAAAGAAAAATATTTTTTCAGGATCTGCTTTAGAGATTAACAAAATAGAAAAAGCACCCTTTAATCTTGATATAGTATTTTCAAAAGCTTTTTTAGTGTCATTTAGTTCATCATAATAATTTTCAAATAGATGAACAATCACCTCAGTATCTGTTTGAGAGATAAACTTTCGACCATTTGCTATTAGTTCCTCTTTTATCTCTTTGTAGTTTTCAATAATCCCATTATGAACAATATAAGAATACTCTCCCAAATGAGGATGTGCATTTAATTCTGTTGGTTTTCCATGCGTTGCCCATCTCGTATGACCTATACCTATTGGATATGTATCAATAGTTGTCTGAGATATCTTGTTTTCAAGATTTGATAATTTACCTAGAGCTTTAAATACTTCTATTTTATCTTGATTTAATAAAGCTATTCCAGTAGAATCATATCCTCTATATTCTAGCTCTTTTAATCCATCCAATAAAAACTTAGTAGTATCTTTGTTTCCAATATAACCAACAATTCCACACATAATATAAAAACCTTTGCGTAAAAAGTGGGATATATTAGCTAAAAGGTACTAAATAGTTACTTTAAGCATTTAAATTACTTAAAAGTTTCATATGAATTTTAGTGTTTGATGCAACAATATATTTGTCCTCAAACATTTTATACTCTTCACCTTTTATATTAGTAACTTTTCCACCTGCTTCTGTAAGTATTAGAACCCCAGCACTAACATCCCAAGGTTTTAAATTCATCTCATAATAACCTTCATACACACCTTTTGCTACATAACATAAATCTAATGCAGCTGAACCTAATCTTCTAATATCTTGACATTTTGGTAAAATTAATTTAATTTTTCTTAATACATCTTCCAAATCATCTTCATTTGTTCCACTTGTATAAGGAAAACCTGTAGAGATAAGTGATTTCTGAAAATCATCCTCTTTTGAAACTGTAAGTTTTTTTCCATTTAAAAAACTACCTTTCCCACTTTGAGCTGTATATAATTCATCTAAAATAGGATTAAAAACAACAGCTAAATAAGCTTGTTTATTTTTATACACTCCAACAGAGATACAAGTATGTGGAACTTGATTTACAAAATTTGTAGTCCCATCTATTGGATCTATTATTATGGAATTGTTAAAATTTATATTATCATTGTTTGATTCTTCTGCAATTATATTAAAATCTTTAAACTCTTTTGAAAACTTCTCTTTTAAAAATTCTTCTATCCCAACATCATATTTTGTTACTAAATCTTTTTTTGCTTTAAAATTAACATTTTTTTCTTCATAATACCCTTCAATTAATATTTTTCCTGCTTCTTTAATAATCTGTATTAATTTTTCTTTCATATCATTCCAATTTGTTTTTAGAAATTTTAACTAAAATTAGTTACACTTCAATTAAAAAAGTTGTATAGTGTGTTTGAATTATTAGAGAATGAAGAGTTATATTTTGGTGATTGTAAAGATTGTCAAGCTAAATGTTGTGATGGTAGAGAAGGTATTATATTTTCTCAAATTTTATTAGATGAGTTTCAAAACATTCATAAAAACTTCCCAATTGTGTTTATTTTTGGTGAATTAAACTATGCAAAACCAGTAGTTTTACTTACTAATGGTAAAGCATTATGCCCATATAATATTGATTTTAAATGTACTATTTACGAACAAAGACCAAATGTATGTAGAACTTATCCTCTTAGTGCTAATCTAGATAATCAAATTTATATAGATAAAGATTGCCCTCAAATTAGTACACAAAAAGAAAATACAACACCTCTTTCAAAAAATAAACAATTATCACCTTACTTCCAAAATGATATATTTGCTACTTATCAAGAAAAATATATAAAAACACATTTAGAGTTTGATATATTAGATAAAGATGATTTTAAAGTAGTTATAAATATAAACACTATGCCTTTTTATGCCTACTTTGGTTCACATCAATCTTCATACTTAAAGTTCCATAGAGATTCTCTAATAAACTTAAATAAATACACTTAAATATATAAAGAAAACTATTTTAATTAACTTTTAATATAAAAAAGTGCTATAATTTCATTATATAAACAATATGGAGGTGCTAATGACAAAGGATTTTCATTTTTAGTATTGTTAACAAAAATAATTAAACATAGTTTGTTACAAAACAAACTTCTAAATATGTGTATTATTTAAACTTTGGAAGGTAAAGATTTAAGTATCTTTACCTTTTTTTATATTTTAAATTATATTTTTTATATAAATCAACTATCTGATATTATTTTATTTCTACCATTTCTCTTTGCTTCATAAAGATTGTTATCAACTCTTCTTATCAAGCTTTCAATATCATCATTTGACAAAATTTGGGATACACCTAAACTAACTGTTTTATGCTTTACAATATCAAACTCATAATTTTCTACACTTTTTCTTAACTTTTCAGCCAAAGTAAAAGCCCCAAAAATATCAGTATTAATACATATTATTAAAAACTCTTCACCACCCCATCTTCCTAAAATATCTATCTTTCTACAATTTTCTTTTAATATTTTTGAAATTTGAATTAGTACTTTATCCCCTACTTGATGACCAAAAGTATCATTTACTGATTTAAAAAAATCTATGTCTACTAAGATAAGAGAAAAAATAGAATTATTTCTTTTAAATCTATTAAATTCATTTTCCAAACTTTTATCTAGTTTTATTCTATTATACAATTGTGTTAATTTATCTGTTTCTGAAATATTCTCTATGATTTTTTTATCAGTTATATCTTCACTAATTGAGCTATAACTTAATATTTTATTATCTTCAATATTTGGTAAAACAGTAGTTTTAATCCAGTAAGATTCACCATTCTTTTTTTTATTTACTATTTCGCCAGTCCAAACTTTTCCTTTTGATACATTATTCCATAAATCTTTACAAACGGTTTTATTCATTTTTTCATTTCTTAGTATCTCTAAATCATTACCAACTAATTCTTCTTTAGGGAACCCACTTATATTACATAAAGCTTTACTTACAGCTACAATTTTTTTATTTATATCAACAGTCATACTAATCACATATTTATCAACCATATCTACATATTTTAGATTATCTTTATAAATTTTTTCAAATTGTACATAAAGGTTTGATATTGGTACAGAAATAAGTAGACTTATTGGTATGGAGATAAGTAAACTTAAAATAGCAATTGTATAAGCTAAATTACGATTATTATCAATTATTTTATTCAAATAATAGTCTTTAACTTCTAAAACTAATTCAATCCCTTCATGATTTTTAAAATACTTATCCAATGAGACTATATAACTATGTGTGAAATCATTTTCTTGTTTGTCAGTTTCAAAATCTATTTTGTAATTTGTACCTAAATATCTTGACCAGCTTTTTTTAGTGTCAGGATTTAAAATAAAATAACCTTCATTATCCACTAAATAAATATTAAAATGTTTGTCATTTTTTATATTATCCAATAAAGGTTTTAATTCGATGTTAACAATAAGTATCCCCATAAGTTTATCATTATGAAATACTTTTGTAGATACTCTAAAGGTTGGTCTTATTGGATATTCTAATTTTTTATTTTCTATGTTTAAGTCAATATTTGAATACCAATATTTACCTGCTTTACTATTAATTGTATCCTTAAAATAGTATCTGTTTGATTTATCTTGAAGCTTTGAATCTTCTACAATAAAAACCTTATCAGCATTTCTATCAATTCTTATTTTCTCTATACCATCTTTATCTAAGAATCTTAATTGAAAATAACTCTTATTGTTTTCCATTGTATTTATAAATAAATGATTTATTATGTTTTTATTATAATTATTTTGATTATTAATATAGTCTAAAAACAACTTATTTTCATAAATTGAATTTATACTTACTTCTACTTTATTTATATAATCTTTGATTTGTGTTTTAATTCTATTTGAAACAAAAAATGATTCATCTTTTAGTTTTTGCTTAACTTCGTCATATTTAACTGAATACTGAATATAACTTGTAACAGCAGCAATAATAAAACCAAAAAAAAGAAAAAGTAAAATGTTCTTTAAATATATCAACCTGATATTTTGAAACTTCAAGAAACAACCTTATTTTAAAAAAATAATATTATATCTATTTAAATGTTTTATAATGTTTAAATATAAAAATTTTCTTAAAATATAAGTATAATTATTAAAATTAATCTAATAAAAGCTGTAAGTTTGAATAAGATATTTATAGAAAATATTTGTTCATTGAGTTTATTAAGAAAACGTGAAGCAGTTCACGTTTTCTTAACGGTATTCTTACGGACACGGTGGTACTTTCGTACATCACCTTAGTCTGCGAAACCTAAAAACGTGAAGCAGTTCACGTTTTCTTAACGGTTTCTTACATCATACCTGGCATTCCACCCATTCCACCCATGTCTGGCATAGCTGGTGCTGATGGTTTATCTTCTTTGATATCTGTTACAGTTGCTTCTGTTGTTAATAATAATGAAGCAACAGATACTGCATTTTGCATAGCAACTCTTTCAACTTTTGCAGGATCCACAATACCAGCTTCGAACATATCTACATATTCTCCAGTTGCTGCGTTGAATCCATAAGTATCACTATTTGCTTTTTCAACTTCATTTGCTACAACACCTGCATCAAATCCAGCATTCATTGCAATTTGTTTTAATGGTGCTTTAATAGCTCTTAATACAATATCTGCACCAATTTGCTCATCACCATCTAAAGATAAAGAAACTTTTGAAGCAGCTCTAATTAATGCAGCTCCTCCACCAATAACAATACCCTCTTCTACAGCAGCTCTTGTTGCAGAAAGTGCATCATCAACTCTATCTTTTTTCTCTTTCATTTCTGTCTCAGTTGCAGCTCCAACTTTAATAACTGCAACACCACCTGAAAGTTTTGCAAGTCTTTCTTGTAATTTTTCTCTATCATAATCAGAAGTTGTATTTTCAATCTCTGCTTTGATTTGGTTTACTCTACCTTTAACTTGTTCTGCGCTTCCAGTTCCATCTACGATTGTTGTATTATCTTTATCAATTACAACTCTAGCAGCAGTACCTAAACAAGAAAATTCTGCAGTTTCAAGTTTCATTCCCATCTCTTCTGAGATAACTGTACCATTTGTAAGTACTGCAATATCTTGTAACATTGCTTTTCTTCTATCACCAAATCCTGGAGCTTTAACAGCAGCAATATTTAAAGAACCTCTTAATCTGTTTACAACTAAAGTTGCTAATGCTTCACCATCAACATCTTCCGCAATGATTAATAAAGGTCTTCCTGATTGATTTACAGACTCCAAAATTGGTAACATCTCTTTTAAGTTAGAGATTTTTTTGTCATATAATAAAATAAATGGATTTTCTAACTCTGCAATCATTTTTTCTGTATTTGTTACAAAATATGGAGATAAGTAACCTCTATCAAACTGCATCCCTTCAACAACTTCTAACTCATCAGAAATTCCTTTAGCTTCCTCAACAGTAATAACTCCATCTTTTCCAACTTTATCCATTGCTTCTGCAATCATCGAACCAATAGCTTTGTCAGAATTTGCTGAGATAGTTGCAACTTGCTCAATCTCAGTTTTATTTGCAACCTCTTTTGAAGATTTTTTAAGTTCTACTAATATAGCTTCACAAGCTTTATCCATACCTCTTTTTAATGTAATAGGATTAGCTCCTGCTGTTACATTTCTTAATCCCTCTTTGAAGATTGAGTGAGCTAAAACTGTAGCAGTAGTTGTACCATCTCCTGCTTCATCAGCAGTTTTAGATGCAACCTCTTTTACAAGTTGCGCTCCCATATTTTCTAAAGTATCTTTTAACTCAATCTCTCTTGCTACAGATACACCATCTTTTGTGATTGTTGGTGCTCCAAAAGATTTTTGTAAAAGTACGTTTCTTCCTCTAGGTCCCATTGTTACTTTTACTGCATCTGCTAGCTTTTCTACACCTGTAAAAAGTTTATTTCTTGCATTATCACTGAACATTACTTCTTTTGCCATATCAAAAATTCCTTTCTTTATTTTCTTTTAATATTTTTTATATTCTATGTAAAAGTTAGTCTTTTACATTACACCAATAACATTTTCAATATCTAAAACTAAATAATCTTCACCACTTAAAGACAACTCTGTACCTCTATATTGTTCAAATACAATTGTATCACCCTCTTTAAGCTCAGTTACTTCTGAACCAACAGCTTTAACTATTGCTGTATTTGGTTTCTCTTTTGCAGAATCAACTAAGATGATTCCACTTGCAGTTTTTTCTTCAACTTCTGTTCTTTGAACTAGAACTCTTTTTCCTAATGGTTTAAAATTCATTGTATTTCTCCTATAAATTTTATAATTTAAAATTAATTTAGCACTCTATTTTTTTAAGTGCCAAATTTTAATAAATTTTTTCATTTTTGTCAAGTATTATATCCAAACTATGAGTAGTTTTGACTAAAGTTTTTAAGATTTATGTCTATAAATATATTTAAGTAATAATTCTGATAGAGATTCTTTTAGTTTTTCATCAAGTTGATTTAAACTATTTTCACACTTTAAAGCTAGATTATCAGCAGCTTTTGTTGCTCCTTCTAAACCTAAAAGGTTAACGAAAGAGTTTTTTGATTGATCATTTTGAGTAGTTTTTCCAGCTTCTTGTGAAGTTTGAGTTTCATCTATAATATCATCTTGAATTTGAAAAAGTAAACCAATATCGATACCAAAATTAAAAAGTTTCTCTTGTGTATCTAAATCATACTCACTAATAATTGCACCCATTTTTAAACTTGCTGCTATTAACTTTGCTGTTTTATGAATATGTAAAAATTCAAGCTGAGATAACTCTAGTTTTTGATTTTCAAAAAAACAATCAATAGCTTGTCCAATTATCATCCCATCAATTCCACCATTACTTGCAAGTGTTTTTACAAGTTCTATCTTAAGATCATTGTGCAAAGGTGCATTTGCTATTTGATTAAAAGCTTCTGTGTTTAAAGCATCTCCTACAAGTATAGCAGTTACCTCATCATACTTTTTATGTAGAGTTTGAAACCCTCTTCTTAAATCAGCATTATCCATTGCAGGTAAATCATCATGAATCAATGAATATGTATGTAACATCTCTAAACCTAATGCAACAGGAAGTGCATTTTGTAATAGAAGTGATTTATTTGATTTTATTACACTAAGTAAGAGCATAGGTCTAAATCTTTTACCACCAGCTTTAAGCATTTCGCCTAAAGCCTCTTCAAAATAAGGATGGAAAGTTTTTGATTGTGGTAAATTATTTAATAAATAATCTTCAAAAAGTGTTAGCAGTTTCTTCATAAATTAAGACTTTTGTCCAAAAGAACCAAATCCACCCATCATGTTCATAGCCATCATTTTTTTATTTTCATCTGCTTGTTTAATTACATCATTCATCGCTGAAATTAACAAAATTTGCAATGAATCTTTATCTTCCAATAAAGAATCATCTATTTGCAAATCAACAACTTCTGAGTTTCCATTGATAGAAAGTTCTACCATCCCACCACCGGCTTTTGATGTAAATATTTTATTTACATTATCTTCTTTGGCTTTATCAGCCATCTCTTGAACTTGTCCCATAATCTCATTTAAGTTAATTTTGCTTAAATCAATTCCTTCAAACATGATCACTTCCTACAAGTTCATTAGTAACAGTATCTATATTATTTTCATCATCCACAATAACAACAGTAGGTTTGTAAGTTTCTAACTCTGTTTCATTATATGAAGCATAGGCTATAACTATAATCTTGTCACCTATTTCTACTTTTCTTGCAGCTGCTCCATTTAAACACATATCTTTACTACCTGCTCTTCCTTTTATAACATAAGTAGCAAATCTTTCGCCATTATTAACATTTACAATCTCTACTTTTTGACCTACTCGTAATTTTGCTGCGGCCATTAACTCTTCATCTATAGTAATAGACCCAACATAATTTAAGTTTGCATCTGTAACAGTTGCTCTATGAATCTTACTATACAGCATGTCAAATGTCATATATAAATCCCTCTATCTTGATAAATTAATAGGTTCTCCCCAAAATTGTTCTGGGATTAAAAATTCTTGCACAGGATTTCCACCTATTATATGTTCTTCGACAATTTTATCTATTTTTTCCTTAGATAATTGACAGTACATATGATGACCCGGTTCAACTAACATTACAGGTCCCATTTGACAACGACCAAGACATGAAGTTCTAATTGGTTGAACTGGTCCCATTAAACCTTTTTGCATCATTGATTGCGCTAAATGATTAAATAAATCTCTACTTTGTTCTGTAACACATGAAGGCTTTGGCATACCCGGAGGTGCACTTTGTTCACATTTGAAGATGTAAAGAGTTGGTTGAGGAATTGCTGGCATTTCCATTATATCGTCCTTTATATAAGATAATTTTTGTCTGAATTTTAACAAATATTTTTTAAACTATTCTAAAAATAGATTTTTAATAAGATTTTAAAATCTTAAGTAATATACTTTTGCAACTTTTATTCCATAAATAAGGCATTTCATGAAAAAAATTTTATTTTTACTATTTTCAGTAGTGTTACTTTTAGAAGCAGCAAACCCTATTGCAGTTATGAAAACATCTAAAGGTGACATAGAAATTGAGTTAAGACCAGATATTGCACCAAAAGCAGTTGAAAATTTTGTTACCCATTCTAAAAATGGTTATTACAATGGTTTAATTTTTCACAGAATCATTAAAAGTTTTATGATCCAAGGAGGTGACCCAACTGGTACTGGTAGAGGTGGAGAATCTATATGGGAGAAACCTTTTGAAGATGAGTTTGCATCTAATGCAGTTTTTGACAAAGCAGGTATTTTAGCAATGGCAAATTCTGGACCAAATACAAATGGAAGCCAATTTTTTATAACAACAGTTCCAACTTATTGGTTAAATGGTAGACATACAATTTTTGGATATGTTACAAAAGGTTACGATGTTTTAAAAGCTTTAGAATCTGTACCAACAACAGGTCAATATAGAGGAAATAAACCTTTAGAAGATCAAAAAATTATCTCAATTACAATAAAGTAGTCTTTAATAAGACTACTTTAATCCTCTACTAAATTTTCTTTTAGTTTATTTATATCCAAAATAGATAATAATCTTTCATTTTTAGAATCTTCCAAAGGTGTAACTACACTATTTATAAGTGTATAGTTACCCAAAAGATGTTTATCTAATTTTTTAATTCTACTTTTTGAAATTTCAGGAATATCCCCTAAAGAGTTTACTAAAATTCCTATATAGTTTTCACTGTTTTCTTCAGGATTTTTAACTATTACTATTTCACTATACTCTTCAACTACAGGCTCATATACATATCTTTTGATATCTATTACAGCTACTGCTTTTTTGTTATATATTACTGTTCCTTTAAAATGATGATCACTATTTAAAGTTGGTGATAATTCAAGTTTTTTTACACTTACTGTTTCATAAACCTCATTTACATCAACTCCTAGCCATTTACCACCAATATAAAAAGAAGCAATTTCTGCTGGATTATCTATAAGTCCAATTTGTGTTTCACTAAAAAGTCTTTTATTTTCATCTATTTTTAGATTTGCCGAGCTAATATATGAAAAGAAGATTGCATAAACATTATTTTCATAATTATCACTAAGTTTATATTCTCTATATCCTTGTGAACATTTTACACCAATAGCATAATATTTATCATCGTAGATAACTATTTCACTATAAGTTTCCCCATTTGATAAATTGAAAAATCTATCATCTAATTTTATTTTATCACCAATATTTAGTTCTGGATTTGTAGATGAAATTATCATTTTATCTGCATTTGTATATACTCCAAAAACCTCTTTATTCTTTTGTTCATTATAATTTGGAATTGACTCTTCAAGCATCGCTTTAAATTCTGGTTTTGAATCAAAAACTACACCTATACCACCTAAGAAACTATTATTTTCTTTAATTGCTGCATAATAGATATAAGTAAAATCCTCATCATAAAGTTGAGTTTTTTCAAATTTTGAAACAAAATAATCATTTGTATCTTTTATATCTTTTGTTTTTGTAACAACATCTAAACTTAACTGTTTCCCTATTAGATGTTTTTCATTTTCATTGGAAACAGAGATTATAACCCCATTTGTATCATAAATAAAAAGATTTGTATAAACAGTATATAAAGAGTTAATATATTTAAGAATTTTTTCCAATCTTTTTGAACCTTTTTTATCCAAGATATCAGAAGATAAAACTTTTTTAAACTCATCTGTTAATGCCCACCATCTACAATCATTAGCTCTTTCATAAAGGTTTCTATCCATAATATCAACCATCAAAGAAGCAACATATGAAGTGTTGTTTAAAACCATTGTTTTTGTTAAATTTGCAATAGAATGGTCAAATATCTCTTTTGTCTTTTCACCTGTTGAACTAATCTCATTTAATAAAGCTCTTGAAAAACCTCTCATACTCTCTCGTCTATCATCTTTTGCTTTATTTATATTTCCATTCCATACAAGTCTATTTAAATTAGTTTGAATAGCATTCGCTTTAAGTGGAATTTTCTTTAAATCTTCACTAAATCCATTTCCTTGTTGTAAAATTGCCAATAATATATTTTGGTCAATTTCAATACTATCCTCATCTTCTAAAAATGCATAATTGACAGGAACCATAATATGCCCATACCATTCTTGCCCAAAATAGCCTTGATAACCATTTGTTGCACAAGTTTTAGCTAAATAATCCCTACCACCGTGAGAGATTAGTTTAAATTTATCATCTAAAACATGTCTAAATTTAGTTCCTAGTGAAATATGATATTTATCACTACTTGCAATAACTACACCATCACTATCAAGTATCATTAGACACTCTTTATTTTTTTCACTTTTCAAATTATCAAAAATCGCTGTCATCTCATCTTGAAATCTAAAACATAAAGATAAAATACCTATTGTTTTTGCATCTTTATCATTGTTTTCCTTTACAACAGAACTATATACTAAACTTTTTTTTCTATATGGCAAAAAATCATGATATTTGAAAGTTTCTATATACTCTTCTGTAGAAGTTAATGCTCTTGCAATTATCTCATCTTCAGATTTTTCTATTTTTGCTGCTCTATCATCAAGTTTTACTAAAATATTTCCTTTTGTATCAAAAAGAACAATATCATAATAAACACTATATTTTTGAATATACTCTTTAAATCTTTTTTTAATTTTTTTTGTTTCTAGTTTATACTCTTCTTCCTCTTTCTCATCTTTATTTATCAAAAAATTCACTATATCTTGATCTGTTGACAAGAAACCTATATCTGCTGTTCTTTCAAATAGGTTTCTAATCAAAATGTCTATAGATATTTGAGCTTTAAACCTCATCTCTCTAACTGTCTTTTCTAAAGTCTCATAACTTAGATGATCTAATAAAGAGTGTGTTAAATCAGTAAAACTATTTTTTGTGTCATTAATATTTGTATTGCTATTTCCAAAATGACTCAATAATGCCAAGTTATCCCAACTTTTAGATAAGGAAAGTAGCTCCTGCTTATACTCTTGAACCAACTCCATATGTTTTGTAAACTTATTTATATGAGACAATGATTGCATTTTTTTATGACTAATCATATTTTTTGTCATAATATACCTTTTATAATAAATTATTTTTCAAAATTATAATATAAAGAATTGTTGATTTTAATAGTACATTGATTATAAAATATACAATTATAAATGATTTTTAACTATTTTTATGGGATTTTGAATACTTAACTAGATTTTAAAGTAGACATTATTTTTATAAAAAAAATTATTATTTAGAACCAAAGATTTTGGCTAATATATCTTTATCTCCATGTTGCACAATTTCTTTTTCTATTTTTTCTAATTTTTTAGATTCACTTTTTGCTTTTTCTTTCCAATAAGCTAATTTTTGAGATATTGATTCAGCATTTTCTATACTATCAAGTTTAGTTTTTAATTTATTTAATTCTTCTTCCAAATCATCTATTTTTACTTCATAATTTACTTTGATTTGTTTACACTCTTTTTCATGTTCATCAATTAGTGCATCAAGTTTCATATTAAGTCTTTTTACCTCGATTTTCAAATCAGCATTCTCTTTACTTAACCTTAATGATAAACTTCTTTTATCTTCAACAACTTCTGAATCTAAAATATATTTTTTTAGTTCTTTTTTTAATCTTTTATTTTCAAGCGTAAATTTCTCTGCTGTATAAATATATCTATCTTTATCAGATTTTGCTCTTTGAACTTCAAGTTTCAAACTCTGAATTTCATCTTTTAAATAATTGATATTTTGTTGTAATTCTGCCACATTTGCTTTACTTTTTATGAAGATTTCACCTTTGTCTTTTATAAGTGATGTTTGAACTTCTCTTCTTTTTACTACATCTTTTGTTTCATCTTTTTGAATCATTAAAGCACCTGTTATATCACCATTATTATCCAAAGTAGATATAACTATAGTATCAGCTATATAATAACCCCCATCTTTTGTAATATTTTTTACCCTATCATTAAAAAATCCATTTACTAAAACAATCTCATATATCTTTTGATATATTTTTTTATCCAAATCTGGATGTTTTAATATATCTAATTGTTTCCCCATTAGTTCATCTTTATAAAAACCTGTAATTTTACAAAAAAGTTCATTTACATAAATAATATTCATTTGATTGTCAGTTTTAATAACAATATTGTTGTTATAAATAATATCTTTGTATTTTTCAAGCTCTTTATTTTTTTGTTCAATCATAAATGATTGATATTTATGTAAAGCTAACTGATTTAAAACTCCCATAAGTTTTTTGATATCTATAGGTTTGATTATATATTCGTAAACTTTTAAAGAGATTGCGTCTATAAGAAGTTGACTGTCAGAATAGGCTGTAGCAAATATTACAGGAACATCTTTATCAAATTTTCTAATTTGAGATACCATATCGATACCATTGAGTTTTGGCATATTAATATCTGCAATTATTACATCAATACTATCTTGCTTCTCTTTATAAAGTGTTAATCCATCTAATCCATTTTTGGCAGTATAAATATTACTAAAAAAATTTGAAAATAAAGAAGATAACTCATTTCTTATATTATCATCATCTTCTACATATAAAATTCTTAATTTTTTTAATAACTCTTTATCGACACCTGCCATTATTGATTAAACTTCCATTTGTGTAATTAGATCAATAAATTTTAAAAAATCAAAAGGTTTTAGCAAATATTTATCTACACCTAAATCCTTTGCTTTATCAATATATTCAGTTTCTGTGTGAGCTGACATGATTATAATTGGAATTTTAATATTTTCTTCATCCATCTTTTTAATCATTTCTAAACCAGTCATTACTGGCATATTTATATCTGTTATAACTACAGATATATCATCATTTGCTTTCATTAAAGCTAATGCATCTTCTCCATTTTTTGCGGTTAGAAAGTTTGCTTGAAGTTTAGTTAGAGTGTCTGTTATAATATCAATTAAATCCTCTTCATCTTCAACAAAAAGTAATTTTAACTTTCTAAGCTTTTCAATTTTTTCTTGCATATAATTTTGCCTAATCTTTTAATTCATCTTTATGTACAACTGCCTCTATATCCATAATTACTAACATTTGATTGTTTGCTAATCTTACAAAACCTTTTAAATATTTTGAAGGTATTGCTGAACCCATATCTGAAACTGGAGCAAGCGTAGAAGTATCAAGTCTTTGTACATCATCAACTTTATCAACAACAATTCCAATCATTCTTTTATCTTTTGTAATTACTGCGATTACTGCTGTATTTTCATTATAGATTGGAGCACCTGTTTTAAATTTTATTCTAATATCTAAAATTGGAACAACTTCTCCTCTTAGGTTTATTAATCCTTTTACCCATTTAGAAGTATTTGGCAAAGTAGTAATATTATCAGGATATGTCAGAATTTCTCTAATTTTAGGAAGCTCAATAGCATATTTCATTTTACCAAGCTCAAATGTCATAAATTCACTAGTATTTGCATAATCGATTACTTCTTCATCATGATGATTGTTTATATTTTGTGTTTCCATTAACTCTAGTTCCCTTTTTTTTTATTTTTAATAACATAGGCTTTAACTTCAAGCAACCTAATTCTTAGTAATTTTTTAATCTTGCTATTTGAAGCAAAAATAATTACAGCTTTAAACTAAATCATCAAAGCTGTAAATTAGATTTTAATTGATAAAAACTTTTATATTTTATCTTTACTAAACTTAAATTACTATTGTTTTTCTATAGTTTTAACAGTACTGTATACTATTGTTTTAGGTGTTTGTAGAGTTATTGTGTCATTCACTTTAACTTCTTCTAATTCTATTATTTTATTTTTTATTGAAATTTGGGCATAACCTTTTAAGCCTTTTTTATCAGGATGATTATTTTTATAAGCTTCATTCAATAAAATTAAACTATTTTGTTTTGTATTAAATATTTGTGATAAATAATTTTTGTAATTTAATTTTAGTATTGAGATTTGCTCATTTATAAATTTAAATTTTGACTCTAAAGAGTTTTGTTCAAAATGTCTAAATATATTTTTCAATTCATTCTCTTTTTGAGAAATAATATTTTTTAACCTACTTTGTAACTGTTCTTGCAAATTATCCAAATAGATTCTATGTTCATTTATATCAGGAAGTGCTATCTCCATAGCATTTGAAGGAGTAGCAGCTCTAACATCAGCTACAAAATCAGAAATCAAAAAATCAACCTCATGTCCAACAGCTGAGATTATTGGTTTTTTAGCTTCAAAAATTGCAGTTGCGACTATCTCTTCATTAAAAGCCCATAAATCTTCTACACTCCCACCACCTCGACCAACAACTATTAAATCTACATCTAAAGAATCAGCTATTTGAATCGATTTTACAATACTATACTTTGACTCTTCCCCTTGAACTAAAGTAGGTATTAAAATTAATTTTGTCAAAGGCCATCTATGACTTGCCACTTTTTTCATATCTTCAATAGCAGCTCCTGTAGAAGAAGTAACTAATGCAATTTTTTTAGGATATTTAGGAAGTTGTTTTTTAATACTTGATTCAAAGTAGCCCTTTTCTTGTAACTTTTTTTTCAACTGCTCATAAGCTAGTGCTAAACTTCCTTGTCCCAAAGGCTCTATTTTTGTACACATAAGTTGATAGTTTCCTCTTGGAGTATAAACAGTAATATTCCCATTTATTACAACTTTTTGCCCAACTTCCAATTGAAATTTTAAAAATCTTGCATTTCCTTTAAACATCACACATGAGATTGTTGATGACTCATCTTTTATGGAAAAATATATATGTCCAGAGTTATGATATGTTAAATTTGAGATTTCACCTTGTACATATACATTTATAAATGTTGTTTCAAGTATTGATTTTATTTGAGTATTTAATGTAGATACGGTAATAGGTGAATTCAAATTTTTCCTTTAATACTAGAAAATTATAATTTTCTAGCTATTATTAAAGTTGAGATTTTCATAGAAAAAGATTTTGTATAAATAGGCTCAAGTCCTGCTTGTTTTAACTCTTTACATAAATTATCAGTTGTTAAAAACTCATCAATTGAGTTTGGTAAATAAGTATATGCTTCTTTGTTTTTTGAGATAAGTCCACCTAATGTTGGTAATATTTTATTCATATAAAAATCTGTAAGATAATCAATTGGTGATGTTTTTTCATTTTTTGTAAATTCTGAAATCACTACTAAACCACCTTTTTTCAAAACTCTAGCAAATTCATCAAAAGCCTCTTGTCTTTGAACAACATTTCTTATTCCATATGATATAGAGATTATATCTGCACTACAATTATCTAAAGGCATTTGTGCAGCTCCTGCTTCTATAAACTTAACATCTGGAAGCTTTTTCTTAGCTACATCCATCATACCAACACTTGGATCTACACCAATAATATTTTGTAATTCTATTCCATTTAGTTGAGCGATTTTTTGCCAAAACTCTATCATATCTCCTGTTCCACAGGCTACATCAACTATTCTCTCTATGTTTTCTTTATTATAAAAATCAAAAGCTTTATTACAAGCTTTATTTCTCCAAGATTTATCGATACCCATACTTAAAACTCTATTTGCAATATCATAAGTTCCAGCTATCTCATTAAACATCGATACAATTTTTTCTTGTTTACCCAATTTATACCTTTCCTCTTATACTAAAAACTTGCCTACTAAAAGACCTATTATAAATCCAATATTTAACATAATAATCAAATATAAATATGATATTTTTTTGTCTTTTTCTGGAAGTTCATTTAAAACTTTTTTTTGTTCAAGAATTGAATCATCTAATGATCTTCTTGCAAAATCAATATTATCAAAAGAGTTTCGTAAGCTTAGTTCTGCTAATTCCATTCTTTCAACTATCTCTTTTGCTTGTTTAAAAGTCATATCACTCATATTTTAATTATCTACTTTTTAATATCTAACCACATATCTAAATCATGGAAGATTTTATTCAATGTACCAAGTACATAATCTTTTGCTTCTGTTTGAATTCTTCTAAAAAATAGATATTTTCTCGCACTTTCAATATCCCCTAGTTCTTTTGCTTTCATAGCTTTTGCTGCAAAATCAGAGTTATTGTATGCCATCTCCCAGACGGTACTTCCAAGATATCTACTCATAGTGATAACTTTGTCATTTTTAACAGCAAAATATTTGGGATCTTTTACAAAATCGCAAATTACAGAATTACTATCAAGATATTTATGACCAAAAAAATTAATAAACTGTTCTTCTATATACTCTTGATCCATAGAGATAGCTCTATTTAATGCAAATAATACATTTTCTTGAGGATCTTGTTCAATTTTTTTGATTTTTTTCATTGTTGCTATTGCATTTTTACCATCAAGTTCCCCATCACCTAATGGTATAATCCATTTTACATTTCCAAAAGAACCAACTTTTTTAATCTCTTCTAAAACTAAAGTAGAGGTTTTATTTCCACCAACATCTACTATAATTTCATGATTATCATCCATTAAAATAAGTTCATCTAGTTCTGTTATTTTGTTGGTTCCTAACATTCTTTTATCAACAATTTGTGTTCTAGTAAAAGATTTACTATCATTATTTTCATCGTCAATTTCGATATATGTTACTTTTTTACCATGTTTTTTATATAAATATGGAGCTATTACTTGCATAGCAACAGTAGATTTACCAACACCACCTTTTGTTTGTGGAATTATAATCATATTCTAACCCTTGTGATATTATAATTTATGGCTCTTCATAAATTCTACAATCTTACCGTGAAACCTACAATAGAGCATATTAAGTGAAATCTCAAATCCATAAAGTTGGACAATTTTATCGTAATTTTTATTAATTCCATATTCACACCACATTTGCAATTGTTCATAGTTTTCAAATTTATTCCCAAAATAACTCAATAGTTTCTTTGTGTATTTATCAACAACCATAAACTCTTTATGACAAGCGTAACATAAAATTGCATCAGCAGTCTCTTCCCCTATCCCTTTTTGATTTAAAAGCCATTGCCTATCAACTTTATTACAAAAATTTTCAAAATTTGAAAACTGCTTTAAAATATTTTGACAAAGCATAATTAATCTTTGAGATTTTTGATTTTTAAAACCACTTGGAGTTATTGCTTCTATTAAAATATTTTCATCTACTTTTGAAAGATTTTCTAAATTTAAAAGATTTAATTTTCTTAGGTTATCTAAAGATTTTTCTACATTAGTCCATTTGGTATTTTGAGTTAAAATTGCTCCAATCAAAACTTCAAAATCAGTATTTGATGGCCACCAAAAAGAAGGATGATTCTCTAATAAGTTTTGTTCTTTTAAATATTTTAAAAGTTCAAAACTATTAGAAATTTTGATTTTTTTAATCAAATATTGCCTCTGTTTTTATAATATCTTCTTTATTACAATATTTTTTAAGTTTAAAACACTCTACTGTTTTGCCATCAACTATATCCATAACCATTAATTGAAAAACTGATTTACAATTGTTTGGTACTTCAAAATGTCCACCTAAACTTGTAGTTGCTTTTGCTATAGGTATTTTTTTATCCATTCCAATAACATTATCTCTACAACCTGTTAATCCAATATCTGTTAAATAAGCAGTTCCATCTACAACTTGTAAATCATCAGTAGCAACATGAGTATGTGTTCCACATATTCCACTAACTTTACCTTTTAACATCATAAAGATTACTCTTTTTTCACTAGTTGCTTCCCCATGAAAATCTATAAAAATATTTTTAACACCTTCATTATGTAATTGTTCTACTAAGTTTACAGCCCAATTAAATGGATTTTCAACAGTAGGCATTGCAAATTGTCCCATCAAATTTATAACTGCTAGTTTTTCATCTTTTACATCAAAGATATTAATCCCTTTTCCAGGAACACCTTTTGGATAGTTGTCTGGTCTTAAAACATTATCAAAATTTTCTAAAATAGCGAACATCTCATTTTTTTTATCAAAGGTATGATTTCCACCTGTTATAACATCAATTTCAGATTTTAATAACTCATTGCAATTTTTTAAAGTTAATCCAAAACCATGACTTGCATTCTCACCATTTGCTATTACAAAATCAATATTATAATACTCTTTTATCTTTTCTAAATTCTCTTTTATAATCTTTCTTCCCGGACGACCTACTATATCTCCAATAAATGCTATTCTCAATTTAATCCTTACCTTGATTTTTATAATGATTTTTTTAGTCTAACTTCAAAGATAGCACCACTATCTTTATTGTAGGCCAAAATAATTCCCTCTTGTTCATCAATAATTTTTTTTGCTATATTTAGCCCTACACCCATTCCACTATGTTGCTTTGTACTAATGAAGGGGTCAAAGATTTTATCTATTATATCCTCTTTTATTCCACCAGCATTATCTTTAAACTTTACAATCACTTCATCTTTATGTTCATAAACTAAAATATTAAACTCTCTTTTTTCATAATCTTCAATATTTTTCAACTCATCAAGGGCATTATTTATAATTATAATCCAAACTTGTTCAATTCTTTGTTTTTGAATATCTGCAAAAATCTGAAATTTATTTTTATTTATATCAGTAATTGTAAATAAATCTCCATTTAGATAAATCTTTGATATTTGTTTAGATACATTATATGCCATGGTTAATGATGTGATCAAAGTTGCATAAATATTGGACTTTTCTTTTGCAACAGATGAACTTTGTGACATCTCCCTCATAGATTCTACAATTACAGCTATTCTATTTATTGCTTCTTCTATCTTTTCACACCCTTCTAACATATCTTTTTTTGTTTTAGATTCTGGTAAATCTTCTAAATCCATCATTAACAATTCAAAATTACCTTTTAGATATGTTAATGGTGTATTTATTTCATGGGTAATCCCCGCTGCTAAAGTTCCAATTGAGGTTAATTTTGCATTTTTTATTTGTTGTTCTTGATGAATTTTATCTTTTTCTATATTTTTCTGAACCTCTTCAAATACTTTTTGCTCAAGGTTTTGATTAAGTTCTTGAAGTTTTCTTTTATCTTCTAAAGAGTTTGTTACTATCAAAATATTTTCTTTTTCTGGCAAAATTCTAAAAGAAACATCTAAATATATCTCTTCACTATTTTTAGTCAAAAAAATCAATTCTACATTTGAGATAGACTCTAATTCTTCTAATTCATTAGAAACTTCATTTAACAAATTTCTACTTGAATCATCTGCTAGTTTAAAAAAGTTTTTTTCTAAGATTTCATCTTTATTGTATTGTAAAATATTGATAAATGCTTTATTAAATTTTTTAAAATTACCCTCTTTGTCTATCAAAGCAATACCACTATGCGCATTTTGAAAAATTACATTTAATTGTTCTATTTGGTAATTCAAATCATTATACAGACTTTCAATTCGTTTTTTATCATCTATATCAGTTCTAATTTCAGTATAAGAAACCAACTCATTTTTTTGATTATAATTAGCTTCAATATGGGAAGATATCCAATACTTTACACCTGTTTTTTTTATATTTAATAATTCCCCACTCCATACTTTGCTTGTTCTTAAAAACACAATTGCATCTTTAAAATTTTTTTGACTTGAACTATGAACTATAGTTTCATATTTATGCCCTATTATCTCTTCTTTTTGAAATCCTGAAGTTTTACAAAAATTATTACTTGCATCAATAATATTCCAATATTTATCCATTTTCAAATACATTACGTATTGATCAATAACTTCCAAAGAATCACTTAAAACTAATCTATTTTTTTGAATAGAATCATTTAATAAATCTTTTTCACTTGCTAATTTTTTATTTATATTTGATAATGGTGTAGTAAAAACTAATGCTAAAATAAATGCAACAATAAAACTAATATAAGCAATAGCATATATAGATTCTTTATATTTTTTTATAAAATCTGTAAAAGAGATATTCTTATTTTTTAAAATTACATTAATATATTTATTTTTATCTCCTATTAAAATTTTTTTAAAATAATAATTATTAGAAATAGAAGAAGCATTTGAAATATATTTAGTAATATTTTTGATACTATTTTCTAATTTTATTTCTGGATAAAAATAGTTTGTCCAATAATATTTTCTACTCTTATCAAAGATTATATTTGTATCTGAATCGATAATATAATCTGCAAAACTTAATGATTTTAAAACCCAATTTACATCAACTTTTAAAACAATTGTGTATTGATCATCTTTTATAGCAAAATATATTATAGGCTCCAATGGTGTTTTAATCTCACCATCAACTTTATTTAATTTTATCTCAGAGTTATAAATATTTCCTTTTTCTAATTTTATAAGTTCAGAAAATATTTCAAAATTATTTATAGTATCATAATAGATGCTTTCTTGTACTTTTTTATTATCTTTTATAACTCTTATAATCTCTTTTCCTGTAATATTTTTTATAATAGATATTTCACTTAAATCAGTACTACTTATTAAAATAGTAGAGAGTTTATCTATTAATAAATCAACATACATATTTTTAAACTCTTCTGATTTATAAATCTCTTTTAACAAATCTTTTTGATGATTTATAGATTTATTTAAATTCTTTTCACTCTCTTCAACAAGTTTAAAAAAAGAGTTCATCTCTTCTGAATAAAATTTTTTATTAAATACACTATAAGATAGATAAAATGAACTAAAAAACAGTATTAAACCAAATACTAAAAAGGCAATAAATAATTTTAATGAAAAACCAATATTCATTATCTTTCAGCCTTTCTTCTATCTTTTGTAATAAGTTTTATATAAAAGCAACAACCTTGGTTTTCATTTTTCACCCACATATCACCATCACTTTTTTTAATAAGTAATTTAGCCATATGTAAAGTTATACCATTTCTTAAAATTCCATCTTTTGTACTAAAGTCTGCATCAAATACTTTTTGAATAAACTCATCAGGAATACCTAAAGCATTATCTTGACATTTCACTATTATATGTTCATCATCTTTTGAGACATCTATTTTGATTTGACCATTTTTTATATTTTTTAATTTTATTTGCTCTATTGAGTTGTAGACTATCCCTAAAATAACTTTTCTAAAATCAAAAGATATTCCAAATGTTTCCAACTGATTATTTCCTGATAAAATTACTTTAATATCAGATTGAGATACTGAAGCTAAAACATTTTTAATAACTTCGTACACATTATATTTATCTTGTGCATTTCCTTGAGTAAATAAGGCTTTAAATTCATTTAATTGTTTTGATAAAAAGTTCACCTCATTTGTAAGCTTGGAAACAAAATCTAATTCTTCATTCTTTTTTATATCCAAATTACTTATTTTGTTTTCCATATCCATTAAAATTAATGATATATTAGATATTGGTTTTCTCCATTCATTTGAAAAAGCATCCAATATTTGTCCCATCAATCTAACTTTTGACTCATCAACTTTTAAAGTATCTCTTGTTTTTATCTCATTTAATTTTAGAAGTAAATCTCTTTTTAATATCTCATTTACTTTTTGTAATTGTTTTTCATCTGTAATATTTACTCTAATAGAACGATATCCAACAATCTTTCCATTATTATCAAGAATAGGAAATATATTTCCTCTCACCCAATAAGAGTTTCCATTTTTATCAATATTTTTTATTTCACCTTCCCAAACTTCCCCACTTAATAGAGTTTTCCACATTGATTGAAAAAACTTTTTAGAAATATCAGGATTTCTTAACATATTTATGGGTCTACCGATAATTTCATCTTTTTTATAACCACTAACTTTGCAAAAAGCTTTTGATACATAAGTAACAATACCTTCTGCATCCGTCTCTGCAACAATTACATGTTTATCTATACCTTTATACAAATTATTAAATTTTGAATCAGATATTTTATATCGAATATAATTATAATGGATAAAGTATCCCATCACAGTAAAAACTATTGATAAAAAGACTATTAATAAACTATATAAAGTAAAGGCATATCCCTTTTCATTTTTCCAAGTAATTATATAACCTATGTCTTTATTTGATAAACTATTTTTTAAGGGAATAAAATAAAATGACAAAATATTATCATTTGTTTGATGTCTAAAAGCAAACTTTTTATTTTGATATAAATTTTTTTGTATTATTTGTAAATCATGTTGGGATACTTTATTTGTAAATCTTTTATAATAAATTGAGTTTTCATACATAAATCTATCATCTAATTCAAATTCTCTAAATCCTTTAAATATTTGATTATCTAATCTGTTTTTTAATATATCTTTTTTGAAAATGAAAAGAGTTTGAAAATCATTGTCTCTATTTATAGAAAAACTAATTTTGGGCATATTAGCTGTTATTTCTACAAATGCTAAAAGATTAAATTGCTTATCAAATAATGGTCTTATATATTTTAAAGCAGCGGATGTATCACAAATCGACATCGAAGAGATAATTTTAAGCTCTTTTTTACTTTCATTTAAAAGTGGATAGTCTAAATTTCTTTCACTCTTTTTGTGACCTTTATATTTACTTTTCAACAATATTTCACCATTTGGCAAGTAAAAATTTATCTCTTTTAAATCAAATTTTTTGAAATTATTTAATTTATCTTTTATAACTAAATACAATTTTTTTGATTTTTTGTTTAAAGCAGTATCTTCTTTTAATATATTGATAATTTGAGTATTCTCAAATAAATGATTATAAAAAATCATTTCAGAAAACTCTTTATTCCTTTGTACATAGGTAAAATACGTTTTCTCTAAATGATTTAAATTATTTGATAAATTAGAATCTATTTGTTCATTTTTATATTGTATTAATAAGCACAAACTAATAGAAAAAACAAATAAAAACAGTATTAAATAGTTTAAAATTAATTTTCTATTCTTATACATTTATAATAACTATTTATTCAAAATTTCAACTATTTTGCTTTCTAAAACATTTAAGGATTGAAAAGGTTTCATTACATAATAAATTGCACCCTCTTTATGAGATTTTAATACTTTATCCAAAGTAGAATAAGCAGTCATCATACAAACTTTTTGTTTTGGTTTAACTTCCATGATTTTTTCTAAAACCTCTATTCCATCCATTTGTGGCATCATTATATCCAACAATACAATATCACAATTATGTTGCTTTACATAATCTAAACCCAATACAGGATTGGAATAAGTAGTTACTTTATATTTTCCTGATTTTGATAAAAATTTATCTATTAATCTTAATATCTCTAATTCATCATCTATTACAACAATCTCTATTTTTGAATTATCCATCTTAATCTCCATTAGTTAAAAAGTTTATGGGCCGCTTCTTTCATTATTGATTCATTTTTTTCTTCTAATATTCTATCTAAATAAACAAAAACTTTTTCACTAGCATTCTCAACATTTTCTATTTTTTCTTCAATAAGTTTTTTTGAACAAGAAACTTCATGACCTGAACACTCTTTAGCTAAACTATTTGCTTCGCTATGAACAATTGAATGACAACCTTCTAGATTTTTATATGATGGAACAAAACTAAACTCTTCTTTACCTAATCCTGTATCATACCATTTCCCTAATCTACAATTATGATGATCAACAGCATTAAAATTATGTTCTCCACCAAAAATTAGTTGATACAAGTTATTTTTATAAATAACATGGTCTAACTTAGCTAAATTTATAAAAATTTTATTTGATACACTTTCAACTTGATATACAGATCTATTTGAATTTCTTTGGAAACTATTCATTAAATCACATAAAACAACCGTTCTTTCTTTTGTTTCATTTACAACTTTAGAGACAACATCTGAACTTTTTTTGATTTTAGCAGTCTCTTCTTGAATAGAGTTAACTACATCTTTAATTTGTTTTGCCGCTTCTGCACTTCTATTTGCTAAATTTCTAACCTCTTGGGCAACTACTGCAAACCCTTTTCCTGCTTCACCAGCTGTTGCTGCTTCAACTGCCGCATTTAGTGATAATATATTTGTTTGAAATGCAATTTCTTGAATAATATTTATAACATCAGAGATATCTTTACTTTTAGATACTAATGAGTTTACAACTTGATGTTCTATCTCAATCTCTTCATATAAATTCTCTGTATCATCTACAATATTATTTGTTAATTTAAGTCCTTTTGTTGAACCTTCAGCTGTTTCTTTTGATTCTTTCATCATACTATCAAGTTCATCCAATAAAGATAAATAAGCTTGTTGTGTGGTAGTTAAAGATTGTGTCATATTTTTATTATGTCGTTCTAACAATCCACCATCTTTATTATCATGAATAGAGGTTTGTTTTAAAGATACAATTACAAAATTTTCATATTGTTTTGTTAAGATTGAAGCTTCACAATCATTTAAAATAACTCTATCACTATTATTTTTTAATGCTTCAAGTAAAATATTTGTATCTAAATTATGTTCTTTTGCTTTAGTATTCAAAAAATATGGTTTTGCACCACTATCAAATATAACTAACCCCTCTTCTTGTGAAAATGCTGAGGCAATTTTAAAAAGTTCTAAATTTTTTTCTAAATCTTCATTTTTATTATGAGATTTTGATACTTCAACTACTTTTTCTTCTAGTTGTTTAATTTGTTGATCTTTTTCTTGTATTTGCTTTTTTAAAGAGTTTAATTCACTTTCTAATTCAACAATTTTTTGATCTTTTAATTTTGAATTGGCAAAAAACATTGTATTGAACCACCTTTATTTTATTAATTAAAAAAGCAATTATAACTTATTTTTATTTTGATAGAGTTTTAATTATAAATTATTTAAAAGTTTTATTTAAAGATTGAGCACATATTACAGCTTCCGAAAACACAACTTGAAAATTATATCCACCAAGTTCTCCTGTAATATCTAAACATTCTCCAATAAAAAATAGATCTTTTTGAAGTTTACTTTCAAAGCTATTAATATCAATTTCAGTTATGTCAACTCCCCCTTTAGTAACCTCAGCTTTTGAAAAACCAAATGTTCCAGCTGGAGAAAATTCATAATTCTTTAATTGTTTTAGTTTTTCTTTTTCATCTTTATTTAAAGAACTTATAGGTTTATCTTCCAAATCTATTGAGTTTAGAAACTCCAAGAGAAATCTTTTAGGTAAATTTATTGCAGAACTTATTTTTTTATTCCCTTTTAGATACTTTTCTAAAGATTCTTTTGGTAAAAAATCTATAAAAATCTTTCCTTTTTGCCAATATAAGGAACTGTTTAATATAACAGGACCTGAACAACCTTTATGGGCAAACAATAAAGAACCTTCAAAACTTTTATTCTCAACTTTGATTTCAACATTACATGAAATGCCACTTAAATTTTTAAACCAAAACTGCTCTTTTTGAACAGTAAATCCAACTAATGCAGGAGTACATCTATTTATAGTATGTCCAAACTTCAAGGCAATATCATAAGCAATAGAAGAAGCACCTAAACTCTCAAAAGATAATCCACCACTTGCAATAACCAATTTTTTTGATTCAATAATATTTTTATTGGTTTTTATCTTAAAAGTACCATTGTATTCTACATCTAAAACTTTTGTATCTAAAAACTTTTTTACATGGGTTGTAATTTTTTCAAACATTTTAATTACATCTGTTGAACTATTACAAAAATATGTACCTTTAACAATTTTTGGATTTACTTTAGGATAAACCTCATTTTTATTTAAAAACTCTAATAAATCTTTATTTGAAAAACTTTTTAGTATCTTTTGAATAAACTCTTCATCCCCTAAATAATTAGTGTAGCTTAAATATTTATTTGTGATATTACATTTAGCTCCACCACTTACTTTTATCTTTGCTCCAATTTGAGCATTGGAATCAATTAAACAAACCTTTTGATTTTTAAGCTTTGATGCTAGCATCAAACCACTTGCACCTGCTCCTAATATTGCTATATCGTATACTATTTTTTATCCCTTATACACCTAAAAATGTTTAGACCTTCTTTATACTGATATTCAAGTGAATAATTATTTGCTTTTAAAATATTATGAATTATATAAAGCCCTAAGCCAAAAGAGTTTTCTGTTTTTTCTTCATTGGCAAAAAATGGTTCGTAATATTTTTCTAATTCATATTTTAAAGGATTTCCAATATTTTCAAAAATAATATCATCACCATCAGTTTTTATAATTATTTTTTTATCAGATGAATACTTTATTCCATTATCAATTAAATTTTTAACTGCAATTGAAAAAAGTTTAAAATTTACTTCAAGTTTTTTATTTTCATGTTGTTCTTGTACTTCATCTTCTTCTACCATCAAAATATCTTTTGCATTGTCAATAATATCGTTTAAAAAATAAAACTTCTTATCAATATTTTTGGTTGAAGAGATTAACTCTTCAATAGAAGCAAATTCATTAATTAATTGTTCTAATCTAATAAACACCTCTTTGATTTTTTCATCATTTTGTTGATTTCTTTCAATCTCAACTAAAAATTTACCTTTTGTTATTGGTGTTTTTAGTTCATGCATTATATTTCTTATAAATACATTTCTTGCTTCTTTTATCTGTTTTAATTTTTTTGCAGTTCTTTTAAACTCCATACCTAATTTTGATACTTCATCTTTTCTATTAGTATCACAACACTCAAAATCAAAATTTTCATCCCCTAAATTACTCACTTTATCTTTTAATATTTTAAGTGGCATCAGTTTTCTTAAAGTAACAAGAAAAGATAATATCAAAGTGATTAAAATAATCACAAATACTAATATAATATACACTCTTGAATCAGTTGTTAAACCATTTTTATCTTCTATCAAAAAAGTTCTATTATTTCTTTTTAGATACAAATACTGTTTATCTTTTAATTGTAATACTCTAAATAACACATCTCTAATATTTTTTTCAACAATAACATCAGTGTTTGGATTGTATGTAATAGCGTCAATATCAGCTTTTTTTTCTATAAAGATATAATTTAGATTTTCTAAATTCTCAATAAAATTAGGATTTATATCTTTGAACCTAAAATACTGTCTAAGCACCATTTTTGAGACAGGAGCATATCTTTCTATCATATGATGCTCTAGTTTTTTATGATTTGAAGTTATCAAAATAGCAAAACTTACAACAACTAAAATTATAGAAATTATAAAACTAACAGTAATAGTAAAAAATATTGATTCTCTATTCATTGTACAAATTTATACCCCATTCCTCTTATTGTATGAAGATATTGTGGTTCTTTTGTATTATCTTCAATTTTTTGTCTTATTCTGTTTATTATTACAGCTAATGAACCTGAGTTCTCATAATCAGAATTTAACAAATCTGAATTTTCAAATATATCTTCCCTACTTATTACAAACCCTTCTCTTTTTATCATCAAAGATAAAACTTCATATTCAGCAGCAGTAAGTTTGATATATTTACCATTTTTTGTTATCTCTTTTTTATCACTATCAAGTTTAAAAATAGCTTTTATAGAACTAGCTTCTTCTATATTTTTATAGTTAAATCGTCTTAATATAGTTTTGATTCTAACCTCTAACTCCCTTGGATCATATGGTTTAGGAAGATAATCATCAGCTCCAAGTTGTAAAGCAGTGACTTTATCAGTTATATCACTTCTTGCACTTGAAATTATAATTGGTATATCAAAATTTTTAACTATCTCTTTACATACATCTAATCCATCCATACCAGGAAGAGTTAAATCTAAAATAATTAAATCAAAATGATTTAGTTTTAAACTACTTAGAGCCAAAAAAGGCTCTTCATAGTTGGTAACTTCAATATTATATTGTTTTAAATATTGGGTTAATACATCAGCTAGTTCTAAATCATCTTCTACCATTGCAATTTTTATCAAAGTTCATCCTTTTATCCATCATTGCCATTTTTTTTTCAGCTTTTAAGTCCATTATCACTTTTAATTGTTCTTTTTGCTCTTTTGTTAAAATTGCATAAATATTTTCAATCATTTGTCCTTTTGATTCTATCATATTATCTCTTTTTTGCTTCATTATTTCTACATATTTTTCTTTGTCAAAAGATGTTTTAGAAAATGCTACATTAGTCATTTGTTTATTTTTCATCATCTCTTTTCTAATCTCAAAAATTTTATTTTTTTGATCAACTGTCAGATTTAAACTTTTTAATGCTCTAAAAAATGGAGATTTCGTTTTTGAATGATATTTTCCCATTTTTTGACTATTCATATTTTTTGACATAAAATTACAAGATGAATTCATACCATTTACTGCAAATGCACTTGAACTTAAAACCCCAGTTAATAACACTGTCATTAATATTTTTGTTTTCATTATTTATCCTTTTTTTATATTAATGAAATTATGACATTAAGATTTTAATCATCATTAAATGTTATATTAACCCAATATTAACTAGTTGAGCAATTATTTTGAGTCAACTTAATATCTGATATATATTTTTTGCAGTATAATAGAAGAAAATAATAAAGATGTCCTAATGAAATTGTCAAAATCAATCTTCAATTTAATCTTACTTGTTTCTATATTCTCAACTATCTTTATTACTATAATTTTTATGTTATTTCAATTTAATAATTTTGAAAAAAACTCAACATACACTAGACATGAATTTCTAAATGCAAAAAAGGACTTACTGAAAAAAGAGGTTTCTTATGTTTATGATTATATTAAATATCAAGAAAAAATCAAAAAAAACTTAATACAACAAAGATTAAAAAATCGTGTTAATCAAGCATATAAAATTGCAAAATCTATTTATGATAAAAATATTTCAAAAGTATCAAAAGAACAACTACAATATTTAATTGTCTCAGCACTAAAAGATATATCTTATGAAAATAATAGACAATATTTTTTTATAAATACCAATGATGGAAGAGCAATTTTATTTAATAAAAAATCATTTTTAGACACCTATAAAAATGTTTGGGATTTTCGTGATGTAAAAGGTAATTATATAGTTCAAAAACAAAGTGAAATTGTATTAAGAAAAGATGAAGGTTTTATTCAAAATTTTTTTATAAAACCTGATTTAAAAAATGATAAGCAATACCCAAAACTTAGTTTTGTTAAAAACTTTGAAGAGTTCAATTGGCACATAGGAATGGGAGAATATCTAGATGACTACTTATTAGAAACTAAACAAGAAATCCTTAAATACATTGCTTCAATTAGATTTGGAAAGGATGGATATATTTTCGTAAATAGGCTTGACAAAAAAGCTTTAGTTTTTGATGGGACAAAATTAGATAAACCCAAAAACTACCCTAATAATGAACTATTTGAAAAACAACTACAAGCTATAAAAAATAAAAATGGAGATTTTATATTTTATCATTTTAAAAAATTAAACTCTGAAAAAAAATATCCTAAACTAGCCTTTGTAAGAACTTATGAAAATTGGAATTGGATTATAGGTACAGGAATTTATATAGATGAGATAGAAACACAAATTGAACAAAAATCTCATGAACTTAAACAAAATATAATATCTCAGTTAGGTATTATTGCAATAATTTTAATATTTACAATAATACTAGTATATTTTATTTCAAAAAATTTAACCTTAAGATTAACACATAACCTTAATACCTTAACACAATCTTTCAATGAATCATCAAAAAATCTCTCTATTATAAATATAGAGAAACTAACATTTAAAGAATTTAAAAAATTAGCATATAGTCTTAATCAAGTATTATTTGCTAGAAATGAAACAGAAAAAAAACTAAAAGATTATATTGATATAGTTAACAACTATGTTATAACCTCTTCAACAGATGAAAATGGAATTATTACACAAGTTAGTAAAGCTTTTTGTAATATATCTGGTTTTTCAAAAGAGGAATTAATTGGAAATAGTCATAATATAGTACGACACCCTGATATGCCTGATGAGATCTATGAGGATTTATGGAACACTATAAAAAATGGTCAAATTTGGAAAGGTGAACTTAAAAATCAAAAAAAAGATGGCTCTTATTATTGGGTAGATATAGTAATTGAACCCATATTTCAAAATGATAAAATTGTTGGTTATACTGCAATAAGACAAGATATAACAAATAAAAAAATTGTTGAATATCTTTCAATTACTGATGAATTAACAAAATTATATAATAGAAGATATTTTAACATTAAAATAGAAGAGGAATTAAATCGTGCAAAAAGGAATAATATATTTTTATCTTTTATTATTCTTGATATAGATTATTTTAAAAATTACAATGATACTTATGGTCATTTATTAGGAGATAAGGTTTTAAAAAATGTTTCAGAAGTATTAATTGAGATGACAAGTAGAACAAGTGATTATGCCTTTAGATTAGGTGGTGAAGAATTTGGATTGATTTTAATTAATCAAGACAAAAAAAAGGTATTTGATTATGCCAAAAAAATTAGACAATCAATTGAAGAGTTGCATATAGAACACAAAACAAGTAATATATCAAAAAATTTAACTGCATCATTTGGTATTGTTACAAGAAAAGCAAATGATATAAAAAATAGTGATGAACTATATAGGTTAGCTGACGAAGCTTTATATATTTCGAAAAGAAATGGTAGAAATCAAGTAAATGAGTTATAAAATATGAATCTTTTATCAAAAAATTTTTTATTGTTCATTATAATCATTGAAGTAGTTCTATCTTCAATATTTGGTATGTATATTTATAATGAAGAGAGTTCACAAATAAAATCTAAATTTAAAAAAGATGTTGATGATAAGATATCTATTTTAGGTATGGAGCTTTTACTTAAAAATGAAGCTTTATATTCTCTAAAAGGACTTTTTGATAATTCTGATTTAGTAACCTACAATGAATTTATTACTTTAAGTAAACAGATTTTAAAAAGACATCATACTATCAAGGCTTTAGAATGGGCCCCTAAAATAATAGATGATGAAAGACAATTTTATGAAGCACTTATGAAAAAAGATTTCCCACTATTTGAGATAACACAGATTGATCAAAAATCTAAAAAACTAAAAAGAAGAGAAATATCAAATTCTTATTTCCCTATTTTATATGTAGAACCAATAAAAGGAAATGAACAAGCTTTAGGTTTTGATTTAGCTTCAGAAGAGAATAGACAAAAATTACTAAAACAATCTGCACGGAAAAATACTTTATCCTCAAGCTCTTTAATCAATTTAGTGCAAAATCATCATAATAAAAAAGGATTTTTATCAGTATTACCTGTTTATGAAAAAAAATCTTTAACTGAAAAAAGTAGATTAAAAAATATTTTAGGGTTTGTTATAGCTGTTTTTGATATTGAACCATTAATTACAAATGCAATTCATAAAACACATACAGATGGAATAATTTTCCTAATCTATGATATTACAGATAAAAAAAAGCAGTTGATATATAAAACACAAATAAAAAATGCTAAACCAAAAGATAGCTATAAATATGATAAAACTTTAGAAAAATATGATGGAAGGATATGGGAAATTGTTGCTTATCCAACAGAAGAATATATCAATCAAAGAAGAACAGTATTACCAAGTATGATTATTTTAATCAGCATTGTATTTATTCTTTTTACAACGTTTTACATAAATTTAATTATTCAAAGAAATAAACAAATTGAAAGAAAAGTGCAACAAAGAACAAAAGAATTAAATGAAGCGAATAAAAAACTAAAAGAGATTTCAAGGACAGATCCTTTAACAAATATTGCAAATAGAAGATTTTTTAATGAGATAATACATACAGAATGGAATAGAGCTATTAGAGAAAAAACAACTATTTCTTTAATGCTTATTGATGTTGATTATTTTAAACTTTTCAACGATAAATATGGACATATAGAAGGAGATAATTGTCTAAAACAAGTTGCAATGAGTTTAAAAACTTCTTTAAATAGAAGCTCTGATTTTTTAGCTAGATATGGGGGTGAAGAATTTGTTATAATCCTACCTAATACAAACGATGCAAATGTAGTTGCACAAATTTGTAAAAAAAATATTGAAAATTTAGAAATAATTCATGAGTTATCAGAAATTTCCAAATATGTAACTATAAGTATTGGTATTACTTCTATTTCTCCCGATATAAACTCTAGTCTTACAAGTTTTATAAATCAAGCAGACAAAGCTTTATATGAGGCAAAAGCAAAAGGGAGAAACTGTATATCTGTTATTTAATATTTTTAAAAGTAAAACTTGTTCTTGTCTTCCTTAGAATAGAAGCTTAATCCATTTTTCAAACTTTTATAATTCACCATCTAACCAATATTCTAAAAGGTTTCTAGCAATTGCAAATTTACCAGGCAAAGTAAATTTTGTCTCCTTGTTTTCCAAAACTTTTTTTAGTTCATCTTTGTGAACCCATATTGCATCATTTATTTCATTTTTATCAATATTTAACTCTTTTGAAATGGCTTCAACTTTCATACCAACCATTAAAGTAGAAGGGAAAGGCCAAGGTTGAGAAGAGATATATTTTACATTTTTCCCTTTTACTCCTGCTTCTTCATAAAGCTCTCTTAAAGCAGCATTTTCAAAACTCTCTCCAGCTTCGACGTAACCTGCTAAACAAGAATATCTATTCTCTTTGAAATTAATCCCTTGTCCCAATAAACAATAATTACCGTAAATTACTAACATAATAACTACAGGATCAACTCTTGGGAAATGTTCCTTTTTACAAATAGGACAATCTCTTCTTCCTCCAAGTCTTGCAAAAACTGTTTTTTCTCCACATGAAGCACAAAATTTATGGGAGTCATGCCAATTTAACAAGGAACAAGCTTGGGCTATAATTCCCAAATTATTTTCATCTATTGAATCAAAATCTGCAAACTCTCTTAGATTGATTTTTGAAAGATAGTTATTTTGCTTTAATGCAATTGTAAAATAGTATTCCTCTTTATATTTACCTAAAAAAACCACCTCATCAAAACCAATATTATATTTATCAAGAATATCTTTTTTAAAAAAATACTCTTTTGTTTCCTCATCTATGTAAATATTAGAGCCTTCAAAAAGCACAAATATAGATTTTGAACTATCTATAAAAGAGTTAATTTTAGATTCCTCTTCCTTTAAAGAATCAAATCTTTCTAAAGGAGTTTGTGAAAAATAAGGTAGTATTTGTTTCACTTTAATCCTTATTTGCTATCTTCTGTATTTATCATCCAAATTGAAAAAATATCTATATAGTTCCAAAAAGATTGTTTTAAATCCTCAGGTAAATCTAAAGAGCTTAAAATCATAATATATGACTCCAACCAGATTCTTCTAGCTTCCACAGTTATCTCAAAAGGTGCATGTCTAGCAACCATTCTTGGGGCACCTCTATTTTGGTCAAAATATCTAGGTCCCCCACAAATTTGTATAAAAAAATCAGCCGAGTGTTGTTTAGCTAATTCAAACCCTTTTTCACTAGGTGGGAACAAACCTCTAATATTGCTTTGTTTTAATAGATCATAATGATCAGAAACCATCTTTCTCATCCCCTCTTCCCCAAGATACTCTAAAATTTGAGGATTTGGTAAAGCTACTTCTGGTCTTTGCCCTATTTGGGCTGGTGTAATTATATATTGCATAAATTTCCTATAAATTATTTAATTTTTTTTATTTTAACGAATCTATTGTTTTTTATTTGTAAAGTTAAATCTGTAAAAAAAGTTTTAAGAAAAACACTATTTTAAAATTGACTAAGTCTAAGAAAAAAAAAGTACAAAACCCAAATAGGTGTATGAGTTATATATTCAGACGTATTATTTTACTTCTTTTATCATTTACTTATTTGTTGTTCTAAAATTTTAATAAGAGTTTCTTCTTTAATATTTGCTATCTCAGTTTTTGAATAGATTTTAAGTAAATAAATATTTTCATCTTCATCTATATAATAATATATAACTCTAAAACCACCACTTTTGCCACTCTTTGATGAACTATTTTCTAATCTCATTTTATAAAGTTTTGAAGATAACTCGATACCTACTTTTGGATTTTCACTAAGTATATGGTTTAAAGTTTTTAAATCTTGCGGAAGTTTTTTATTCTTCTTATATAACTTTTTAACATCTTTTTTAAATGATTCTAAACTAATTATTTTCAAGTTCATTAATCAAATCTTCTAAAGTATCATTCTTTTTCTTACTCTTTTTTGAAATAGTTTCATTCAACTCACCACAAGCCTCATCAAACTCACTATAAAAAATATTAGCTTTTTGTTCTTCTACATAAGATTTAATAGCTTCAATAATAACTTCACTACGATTAACAGAAAAACTCTTAGTAAACTCATCAATCTCATCAAGAAGATACTTTGGAACACGTAGACCAACTTGTTGTTTTTCCAAGGATGATAAATTATTCATACAAATCCTTTTTGTTTTTCTATATTATATATTATTGTTTTACAGTTGTCAAATCTAATTTACTTTTTTCCTTAATCCATTCATCTTGTATATAGTTTACTTTTTTACAGCTTTTCTCAACAATTTCCTCAAAAATATAAAATACAATCAACTCTAATATTATAACTTGCATTAAATTCATAGATAAGTAATGTTTACCTTTTACTACTTTATTAAAATTTACATTTCCAATTTTTATTCCAATTTCATCTGTATTTGAAATACCATTATCATGTAAAGAATTTCTCATATTTACAAACTTTTTATACATTTCTGTTTTTGTTTTAAAAATAGAGCCTTCTTGTTTTAATAATTTTCTAACTTCTTTTGATGACTCATTACACCTACCTAGAATTTCATCTAAAATGGTTTTTAAATCTATTTTTTCTTCAATGTCAAAATATTCTAAAATTATTCTTAAAAACTGTTGTTTATTTTTAGCTTTTGAAGTATCTATATTATGAGATTCTTTAATTTTCTTTAACAGGTGTTCAAGATAAAAAAATGTACTACTTATAAATTCTGTTTTATATAATACTGCTTTTTCCTCTATTGTCATAATAATTATTTCCTCTAATGAATAATCATAATTTTCTAAGGCATCTATAAATAAAGATTTAAAGTTTAATCTATTTAGTTTTAAGTCTTGAATTTTATTATAAGTTGTTAATTCTAATCTACCTACAAATGTCTTCCTTACATCTTCTCTATCTAATTTAAGATTAATTGACAAAATTTTGGATTTATGTAAAAATTCCAAGAAAATAAATAGTATATCTTCAAATAAAATCTCTTCATAAGAAAAAACTTTTTCAGGAAGCTCATTAAAATCTTTAAAGTGATTATCATATATATAATTTTTCATTTCGTCGTACTGATTTAATGAATATTCTTCTTCAGTAGAATCCATTCTTAATATGTTTAATATAGATTTTATACCATAAGTTAAATCATCAATATAAGAAATATTATCTTTATTTTTCATGATTGAACCATATTTCTTAAAAATATATAGTTCACTCTCTCTTCTATTTTTACTTATTTCTTTAGGAATTCTAATACTATAAGCTTCTGAAATTTTCTTAGTAAAAATGTCTAAAACTTTATATGGTTTATATTTTGTCAAATTCATAAACAAATCCTATATAATTTTTTTGATTATACTAACTATTTACTAAATTTTTAAAATCAATAGAAAATTGTAGATTTTTTTAAAGCTCAAGGCGAAGAGTAAGATTTGTGAAGGAGCTTACATGAAAGTAAGTGACTGAATAAATTTAACTCTTCAACGCAGAGATTTAGAAAAAGATGCAGTTTTATATTTATTTTTTTCGCAAGTATTTTAATGCCGTTGATATAATATCGTCATCATCTTTACTTGATGATTTGATTGTCTCTTTTGTATCATCTGCTTTGGTAAAGGTTACATTCATCTCATATGAACTTATTGTTTTAATCCCTTTATGAAGTGCTAGTATTTTTATGATGATTAAGTCTAAGAATTGTTTTGTAGGGATATCTGGTTTTCCAAATCTATCCTCCATCTCCTCTTCTATACTAAACACCTCTTGTTTATCTTGACATTTTGAAAGCCGTCTATATAATTCTAGTCTTACTCTATCTTCAACAATATAATCACTACTAATATATGCTGAAATAGCTAGTTTTATATCTACTGTTTTTGCTTCCTCTTTTGTTTCTCCACTTAAACTTGCTAAGGCATCTTCTAACATTTTTAGATAAAGTCCATAACCTATTTGTTTGATATGTCCACTTTGGGCTTCACCTATTATGTTTCCTCCACCACGTATTTCTAAATCTTGATGAGCTAGAGCTGTTCCACTTCCTAAATATGAGTTTGATTCTAAAGCAACTAATCTTTTGATAGCATCGTTTGTTATTTGTTTTTTATCTTCAACTACATAATAACAAAACCCCTCTTTGTCACTTCGTCCAACCCTTCCTCTAAGCTGATGTAAATCAGCAATACCAAATCTATCTGCCCCATCAATCACAATTGAGTTCGCATTTGGAAGATGAAGTCCTGATTCTACAATTGAGGTTGCAAGTAAGATATCAAACTCTTTGGCATCAAATCTTTCAATAACTTTTTCAGCCTCCAAAGGTTTAATTTTTGAGTGGATAATCTCTATTTTTATATTTGGAACAATTTGTTCGATATCTGCTTTTTTTGCCTCAATAGATGCTATATTATTATGTACATAAAAAAGTTGTCCACCCCTTCTTTTTTCTCTAAGAACAATCTCTTTTATAAGTTTATCACTATACTCTTTTACATAAGTTCTAACACCTAATCTTTCATTTGGGGGAGTCAATAAACTACTCATACCTTTTAGTTTACTAAGTGCTAAGTTTAATGTTCTTGGAATTGGGGTTGCACTCATAGAAAAGATATGTACATCTTCTCTTAAAGCTTTTAATTTCTCTTTTTGTTTTACCCCAAACTTATGTTCTTCATCTATAATAACTAAAGCTAGATTATTTGTTTTTACATTTAACAAAGAGTGAGTACCAATTACTAGTTGTAAAGTTCCCGCTGCTAAAGCTTTTTTAACCTCAGTTTTCTCTTTTGCTGTTGATTGTCCATCAAGTTTTGCCATTTTTATATCAAAACCTTCAAACCTTTTTTGCATACTATGAAAGTGTTGTGATGCCAAAAGTGTAGTGGGACAAACAAATACAGCTTGATACCCCTCTAAAACTGTTGCAAGAATTGCATTCATCGCAACTTCTGTTTTACCAAAACCCACATCCCCACTAAGAAGTCTATCCATTACTCGACCACTACTTAAATCTTCAAAAATCTCTCTAACACTTCTTTTTTGATCTTTTGTGTATTCAAAACCTGCACTATTTTGAAAATTTTCTAAAATCTTTTTATCAGTATTGATTTTTATACCATTTACAAGTTCTCTTGCAGCTGCCATTTTAATAATATCGTTTGCTATGGCAAAAAGTCTATCTTTTACTTTTTCTTTTAGTTTTGCAAAACTTCCCTTGCCAAGCTTATCTACAACAGCATAAGAGTTCCCATCAGCTACATATCTATCAATTAAATCTATATTTTCAACAGGGAGTAAAAGTTTATCATCTCCTGCATACATCACAACTACAAAGTCTCTTTTTGCACCCATTACAACAACAGGTTCAATACCTTTATATTGACCTATACCGTGAGTTTCATGTACTACAAAATCTCCACTTTGTAACTCATCGAGAACTAGTTTTACCCTTTTTTTACGCTTTTTCTTTATCTCTTTATTTAATGAAATTATCACTTCATTTGAACTTACTACATTTATAATATAGTTTTCAAAACAGTAGTTTATATCTTTGTTTGTAAGCTCCAAATCATAAGCTTTTACTTTTGCTTCAGTTGAAGAGATGATGGTAACTTTTTTACCCTCATGGAAGCTTAAAAACTCTTTTATATTTGAGGGTGCTATCTCTTTTGCATCTTTTGCATTATAGATTTGTGGTGTAGCTAAAAACTTATCTTTATTTAGTCTTTTTTCTTCAAAAACATAAGCTTCATCAAGTTCATCTAAAGCATCTTGGGTTATATATGAATTTAGATTTTGAGGGAGGTATTCTCCTAATTCATCTAAATACCAAAATCCCAAAGAGTGAATATCTTTTATAAAAGCATCACTATTTACTGCATCTATTTTTTCATTTATATCCTCTAAAGCACTCTCATCCAAAGCTAAAAATGCAGGAGATATTTTAAAACTTTCTATCTCCTCTTTTTCACTTTTTTGCTCTTCAATATCAAATTTTCTGATACTCTCAACTTCATCATCAAAAAGTGAAACCCTATATCCTATCTCACTTCCTAAAGGACAAATATCAACGATATCTCCTCTAATTGATACTTCACCCTCACTTGTAACTATATCTACAAAATAATATCCCCAGTTGTAAAGTTTTGTTTTAAACTCTTCAAGATTTATAGTATCTGCAAAAGAGATTTCAAAAGAATCAAAACATTTTGCTTTTGGCATAGGAAAACTAATAGTTCTAATAGGAGCAATTAATATTTTGTCCTCTTTTTTATAAAAGTAATAATCATTTAAAGTTTTAGTTATCTCTTGAAGCTCACTTGAAAAAGAGAGTAAATCATCCCCAAAATTAGCTCTAAAATCAGCTAAAGCAAAAGCTTTAAAACCTAAAAAAGAGACAATATCTGAAGCTATTTGTGCTTGTCTGTCATCATTTACAATTAAAAGCTGACATTTTTTTAAACTTTTGTCATCTTTTAAATTTTTTAGAAATTCGTATATACTGTTCACTACTGCTGTTTAACCTCTTCAAAATCGTTTGTATTTTTATCATAATAATAAGGGGGATATGCTATCTCATTTAATAAAAAAACTAAATTTGCTTTAGAAAAACTATTTTTTTGTAAAGCTTTTTTAAAAATCTCTAAAATATATGCTTTTGTAGAAAATGTTGTAGTTGTTGAGTTACCTGTGTAAACAAAGTTTTCTCCTTCAACAGGCAAAAAACCTTCCCTTGATACATGTTTTTCAAATCTTACTTTATCTTCCAACCCTTCAATTTCTAATAATACTAATACATCAATACCGTTCATATTTTTCCTATCTAATAAATGTGCTAATTAAACCTATAAGTCCACCAAAAACTGCACCCCAAATAACCAACCATCCTAAGTGTTCTTTTATCATCTCTTGAACTATCTCTTTTACCATCTTAGGTGTTAATTCATCTAATCTTGTATTTACTATTTTACTTAATTTGTCATATATATCACTTGAAAAGCCATCCGATTTTATGGCATCATTTAAAACACTTTGAAAAGAATCTGTTTGTGATATTTTTATAATAGAAGTTTGTAGTTTTTTTATAAAAGGCTCTTTTAATGGTTCTAGTGCGGCTTCTCCACCAAACATTCCAAGCATTCCACCAAAAGGTGATTCTATAACTGCTTCTTTTAAAGAATCATAAGATGGAGTAAAATCTGTTTTTTCTAAAATCTTTTCAAAATCTATTGTTTTTTTTGCACTATCAACCTCATCTTCAAAAAATCTTTTTAAATTTTCTTTTGTAAAAAACTGATTCATTAAAAGGTTGTGTATAGATAGTTTAAATAAATCAAACTTTTTTTCTATAACTCCACTTCCATAGAGGAAAGGAACTTTTTCAAAAAGCATATGTATCGCAAGAGTATTTGTAATGGCTCCACTAAAAGCAAAAAGCCCTATCATAAACACCATGTCATTATCAAGGAAATAACCTAAAACTAATATTAGTATTGTAATTATATTTGTAATATTTGATCTATTCATAGATAAAATCCCCTTAAAAAATAAAAAGGGATTTTATCATAAGTTAAGTAATTAATTTATTTAAAGACTACTATTCAAGTCCAACAAAACTTTTTATTGGATGGTCTTCTGCAGGTAATTTTGTTAGTGTTTGATTATTTGCAGTTAAAGTTTCCATATATTTTACAAAACTCATTGCATAATCTAAATATGTATCAACTCCTACACCTCTTTCATCTTGAACAGTTTTAAAAGTCACATATCCATCTTTTCCACCAGCTGTATAAGAGTTTGTAACAATCGTATACATAGTATCATTACTAATTGCTGACCAAACTCCTGTTTGTCTATTTTTGATTTCTAAATTTGAGATTCTATTATTTGCTGCTGCACTTAAATCAACATCATATCTTAAACCATATGCATATGGGAAAGAACCTGTTGAACCTTCTGGGTCTATCGTATTTGTTATAGCATCTTCTAATACTTGTTTTATTTCACTTCCATACATTTTTAATTCGAACAGTGTGTTTGCAAAAGGTAATAGTGTATATGCATCTCCCATAGTAACTTCACCTGTTTCTATAGCAACTCTAACACCACCTGCATTTTGAATACAAGCATCAGCTAGATTACTTAAATCATAAAATGATTTAGCAACAATTGGAGCAATATCACTTCCTAAAGGTAAAGCTGCAACACCATCTTTTGCATCACCAGGAATTCTATTATGCCCTAGTCTTTCACTTGCTGTTCCAATTACAACTGCTTTTTTAGCATCTACTTCATCAGAATAAGTTTTTACAACACTTAAAGTATAAGGATCTTCAGTTGTAACTTCAATATTATTGTTTGAAGATATTGTATTTAAAATTGATGTTTTTACACTATCACTTACTACTTGATCATCACCATTTCCATCCTCTTGAGTAAACTCATCCCCTACTAAAAGTAGTGGATTACCACTACAAGATGTTACTTCTCCTGATTTATTAAATTCAACATCCAAATTTCCAAGTATATGTCCATATTCCCAAGCATGAGCTATACAAACTTTTTTACCATCTTTTGATTGTTCAACAGTTGGATAAGTACTTACACTGCTTTCTAATCCTAAAGATGAGAAATCACCTTGTAAAGTATGTGAATCTCCACCAATTATTACATCAACTCCATTTAATGCTTTTGCCATACTTACATCATTTGAATACCCTTGATGAGTAAGTAGTACTATTTTATTAACACCTAAACCAATTAGTTCATTTATATAGTTTTGTGCAGTTTCTAATTCATCTAAAAAAGTTATTTCATCACTTGGATTTGATGAATTTTTAGTTTTCCCTACAATATCTACACCTATAACTCCAACTTTTTCACCAGCTATTTCTTTGATAACATATGGTGTCCAATACCCTTCTAAGATATTTCCCACTTGAGGTACTACATTTGCAGAGATTACAGGAATTGTATCATTTAACATATCTAAAAATGATTTTAATCCTTCATCTCCATCATCAAACTCATGGTTTCCTAAAGCATAAGCATCCCAAGAGATTAGGTTCATCATAGCTGCATCAGCTTCACCTTTAAACAATGAATAATAAAGAGTACCTTGAAAAACATCTCCAGCATTTAATGTCAAAGAGTTTGGTTTTGTTTGTTTAAACTCATTTAATTTTGTTACATATCTAGCATAACCACCTACTGAAACGTTTGTTTCAACTCCATCAAACACTAAAGACATAGATTCACTTTGAATATGTGAGTGGGTATCATCTACATGGAAAATCGATAAATTAAAATTCTCATCATTGGAAGATGAACTATTACTTCCACAACCTACAAATAAACTTCCTACTAAAAATAGTGAAGCTATATTTAAATAAAACTTTTTCATAAACATTACTCCTAAAAAAATATGGCAAATTATATAGATTAAAAGTTACATAATAATAACAAGTTTGTTTATAGATTATTACAAAAAAGTTATATTTTAAATCCAATAAAGGGAGAGTTCCCTTTATTGAAATTATTTAATTTCATAGATTGCAGTAGAACCGCTCATTTCATAAGAAACTAATAATAGATTTTTTCCATTTGGAGAATCACTAGCAGGAATAAACTTCATACCCTCAGGAGAGATATCACCTTTTGAACCAGTTTCGATATAATCAACAAAAGTTGCATTTGAAGGGTTTGTAATATCATAAACTAAAATAGCATTTTGTCTTTCTAAACCAATAAAGGCATAAGTAACACCATCTATTGTCCCTAAAGCAAGTGCTTCAGGTTCTCCACCTTTGTTTCCACTTCTTCCATCCATTTCACCATCATCTTGGTTAAATAATGCTGGTTGAAGTTCTGCAATTTTTTTAGAGATTTCATCACCACTATCCCATACTAAATCACCATTTGTATCCCAAATAGCAAAGCTTCTTGCACCATAAGTGTATAATTTATCATAATCACCATCATTGTCAGTATCACCTAAATCAACCATAACTTTTAAGTCATTTTCATTTTCATATGCAGTTGCAATTGAAGGGTCAAGAGTCAATTTTGATATCTTTTTCTCATCTGTTAACGCATCTCCTGTTTCTAAACTATCATTTACATCTTCTACTGGATATTCTCTTCCATCACCTTCATTTGCTGTTACTAAATATGTTTGACCATTATAAGTATATGAAGCTATTGAATCTGGTTGGTATAAACCAAAAAGTTGTGGATAGTTTTTCATCTGTATAATACCATTCTCTTCAATATCAATAGTATTTTGGCTTGAATAATCTTTTGCACCAAACGATTTGATATATGATAAAGTATTTGTAGTTAAATCAACTTTTGCTAAGGCATTATTCTCTTGTAAAGTTACATAAGCAAAATTTCCATCAACTGCAATATATTCTGGTTCTAAATCTTTTGTTTGTGAATTACTTGGAGTTCCTCCAAGTCTAACAGCTGTACCATCATTTGCAGCAGTTGTTGCAATATTTAAAGCAATATCTGTATATGAATAATCAGATGTATTTATAACTCCAATAGTTCCCTCTGGGTCTACACTATAATCACCATTTGGCTCACCTTCATTTGCTACAATAACTTTAGAACCATCATCACTAAATGTAACCATATCTGGTAAATATCCAACTTGCACTGTATGTAAATGGTTTCCATTAATATCGAAGAATACTACATTTCCTTTGCTATTTGTTCTTAATCCATCTGTTGATTTAGTTTCAACTGCAACTGCAATCTTACCATCATGAGCTGTAACAGAATTTACACCTGTACCATATGAGCTTAAATCAATACTTGAAACTAAAGTCGTAGAAGTTACATCTGAAATATTAATAATATCAATCTTATTATCTGCACCATTTGTTACAAACATTCTTTTTGAAGCTTTATCGTATGCTACGATTTCACTTCCAGCTTCTTTATTTGTATTATATGAACCAACTTTTTCAAGTTTAGAAGATAAATTTGGGTTTTCAACAATATATAAAGTATTCCCATCTACAGTTTTCATATCATAATCTATATATTTTTGTTCTAATCCTCCTGAAGTTGACCATGTAGCAAAATCATCATCATTTAAAATACCTAAGTTACCATTTTTAAATACAATTAAACCTTCCATTTTATCATGTGGATAATTTGCCTCTTGAACCATATCTACAACCAATTGTTTAGATACTGGATAGATTCCATTTGAAGCTAATGCTTCCCATCCACCATTTAATACAACTTGCTCTAGTGTTAATCCATCAATAGTTAAACCAATAGATGTATCTTGTGCCATATTATCAGCTAAAGAAAAAGCTTCTAATTCAGTCCCTGAAGATAACTTGATTTTATAAACATGTTTTTGTAAATCAGATGTATCTTTTAAAAACTTTCCATCCCTTTCAATAACTAAAAACTCATCATTGCTTAATGCAACAATTTCTGAGTTTGAATTTTCATTTTTTTCTTGTTTATAAAGATATTGTTTTGTTGCTCCTGTTTCTAAATCAACTGTAACAATTCTTGTAATATTTTGTTTTCTAACTTCAGAAGATGGTAAATCCATTGTTGATTGCATAATTCCTACTAAAGTTTTTTGATCAGGTGTTATAGTTAGACCTTCCATACCTCTATTTGCTCTTCTATAAGCAAATTCAGCTGGTAATGTAAAAGTATTTCTATTATCTTGTACAAAAGGGTTTATTCTTCCAATCTCTTTACCATTTGCATCAAAGTGCACCATATGTGGACCATACTCATCACTTATCCAAAATGTACCATCATTTAATACTGCTAAACCTTCACCATCTAAACCATAATCATCAAGTTTAATATTACCATCTTCATCTTTGATAGTATTCCCATCAGCATCATATGGAGTTTCACCAGTTCCACCTAAAGCAGAAGTATTTGGTAATCCTGAGATTTCAGTTCCATCTGGTCTTTTTAAAAGTATATCTTTTATTTTTTTTACTGAATTATCTGCTTGAATCTCAAAAAGTCCAATTCTAGGTACATAATCAGGAACTGGAAACATTTTTCCTTTTCCATCATCTCCTGTATATGTTGCATTTGGACCCCTATCTGTCAAAGCATAAAACTGTTTTTCATTTGTTGGATGAGCAGCAGCAGATGAACCATACCCACCATTTCTTACAAAAAATTTTTCACCATCTTTTGCACCATTATCTAACTCTTCACCAATCTTTACATATGGTAATAGTGCTCCACCATTAAAAAACTTTTCTATTACAGAATCTGTATTAGAATCGCTACTAGATGAACTACCGCACCCTACTAAAGAGATAGATAAAACTGCACTTGCAACTGTTAAACTTAACCAATTTTTCTTATTCATTTATATTCCTTCCTAATTACTAAAATTACAAATTCTAACTATAGAAAGTTACAAATTAATAACATTATTTGATATGGCTACCAGCTACCTTATAACCTTAAAGAATACTAAAATATTTAATAGGTAACCTGTAACTTAATTGTAATTTAAAAGTTTTAATATTCACGTCTACTCATTGGCATTGTAGAGTAAAAATGAAACTAAAATAAGGAATAATCGTATGAGAAAATCATATATAAGTATAGCGGTAGCTTCAATGGTTGCTTCGTTGGCATTTGTTGGTTGTGGAAGTAGTAGCAGTAGTTCTGATACAACTGTTGATACACCTTCATCTAACTCTCTTGTTAGAGAATCTGGAATTGCAAGAAAAGTTGTTTTAGCAGAGATTCCTGCTCCTTTAACAAATGAAGACAAATCATCAATCATTGCAACAAATAGTGTAACTTATGATAACGGTGAAGGTAGCACAAGTACAATTGGTTTTACAAAATTAATTAGTGCTAAAACTACTAACAACGGTCAAACATTTGGTGCTGTAAAAGATTTCAATGATGCAACAGTTACAGATAATGATGGTAATCTTATCATCTGTGATGGAGCAAATGGTAATATTGGTGGTTCAGGTTTAGACCATACATCAATCTTAACAAACAATGGAAGAATCTTTGCTGTTTCACAATTTGAATGTGCAAATGGAGCTATGTATGGATATGAATTATCTCAAGATGCATCAACTGGAGCTTTATCAGTTATTCCTAACTCGATGCAATATATTAGCCAAAAATCTGGTTTTGGTGGATGGGTTCACTGTGCTGGTATGGTTACACCTTGGGGAACTCACTTAGGTTCAGAAGAGTATGAGCCTGATGCAAGAAAATTTACTGCTGCTTCTTATGATGCAAACTTAGGTTACTTTGATGCTGGTTATGGTGAAAGTGATTATTTTAATCAAAATTTAAAATATTACTGGAAAGGTGATCATACTAAAACTAGTCCATACTACTATGGATTTATCCCTGAAGTATCTGTAAGTGCAACATCAACAACTCCTTCTTATACATATAAAAAACACTTTTCTATGGGTAGAGCAGCATGGGAACTTGCATATGTAATGCCTGATCAAAAAACAGCATACCTTTCAGATGATGGAACTAATGTAGGTTTTTATATGTATGTAGCTAATACAGCTGGTGATTTAAGTGCAGGTTCTTTATATGCTGCAAAATGGAATCAAACTTCAAATGAAGAAGCTGGAGCTGCTGATTTAACTTGGATTAAATTAGGAAGTGCAACAGATGCAGAGATTAAATCAATCTTAGATGCAGGTATAGAGTTTAGTGATATTTTTGATGCAGTTGATCCTGCTGATGATAATACATGTGCACAAGGTTACACAAGAATCAATACATCATGGGGATTAGAGTGTTTATCTGTAAAAGCTGGTAAAGAAAAAGCAGCAGCATTTTTAGAAACAAGAAGATACTCTGCAATGCTTGGTGCAACAACTGAGTTTAGAAAAGAAGAAGGTATCACTTACAATCCTGACAATAATAAACTTTATGTAGCTATGAGTGAAATTAGAAAAGGTATGTTAGATAATAGTTCAAATGATACTGGTGGAAATAACGATATCAGACTAACTGAAAACAAATGTGGTGCAGTTTATGGTCTAGATATTTATGGTGCAACTCAAACACCTAAAGATAGTACAAATACAACAATTAATAGTTCATATGTTGTAAAAAATATGTATGGTGTAGTAAGAGGGGAAGCGTCTTCTTATGATGCTGGTTCAGATTATGAAGCTTATACTTGTTCTCCTGATTCAATAGCACATCCAGATAATATCACTTATTTACAAGGTGAAAACCTATTAGTTATTGGTGAAGATACAGATAGACATCCAAATGACTTTATTTGGGCATATGATACAGTAAGTGGAAAAATGACTAGAATTTTATCAACTCCATATGGTTCTGAAACTACATCTCCATATTGGTATAAAGATATTAATGGATTTGGTTACTTAACTGCTGTTACTCAACACCCATTTGGTGAAACAAGTAGTAGTGACCCTGATTATTCATTAGTTGATTCTGCAACAAACAAAGAATCATCTTTTGGTGTTGTTGGACCATTTAACTTCACAGCTAGATAATATTAAATATTTATAAAAGGGTTTATCCCCTTTTATAAATAGATTGTAAACTAAAAAATAGTTTAGAATCTATTTATAAAAATAAGGTTAATTATGCGAAAAAAAGTTTTTTATGGTATGTCGATTCTAGGAATATTATCAATATTCGTATTGATTGGTTGTGGAGGAAATAGTTCTACATCAAATCTATCTTCAAATACACAAGTTTTAGATATAGATTTTAAGGCAACAGATTCTATAAACAATAGAGCAGCTTATGTAACAAGTCAATGTTATACTAAAACTACAGATGAAAACAATAATGTTCATAATCCATGTTTTACATGTCATATTAATTCTGCTACACCAAATTATATCAATGACTATGAACTACAAGAGCTTCATGATTTTGGTGATTATACAAAAGTAAATAGGTTTACAAATCTATTTAAAGATAGAACTGATGCTGTAAATGCCATAAGTGATGAAAAGATTTTAAGTTATGTTAGAGAAGATAACTATAAAGACAATAACAATAATTTAATTTTAGCAAACAAACTAAATAGTGTACCTTCTAAGTGGGATGTGAATGAAAATGGGAAATGGGATGGTTATATTCCTGATTGTTATTTCAATTTTGATAATGAAGGTTTTGATAAAAATCCAAACGGGGAATATACAGGATGGAGAGCATTTGCATATTATCCATTTTTAGGGACATTTTGGCCAACAAATGGAAGTACTGATGATGTTCTAATAAGATTAGCAAAAGAGTTTCAACAAGATGTAAATGGAGTATTTAACAAAGAAGTTTATAAAATAAACCTTGCTATTGTTGAATCATTGATAAAAAGAAAAGATATTAACTTGGAAAATAGTGTTGATGAAAATTTATATCAAGTTGATTTAGATAAAAATGGTACGTTGGGTACTGCTTCAAAAATAGTTTATAATTGGGAAAAATATTCTTACAATGCAACTACTGGGAAGTACTACAATTTTGCTATGAGTTATGTTGGATTAGCAAAAACACTTTTAGAATCAAACACTTATCTAATAGGTCCTGGAAGATATCCAAAAGGAACTGAATTTTTACATACTGTAAGATATATTGATATTGATGAAACAAATAATACTATAAAAATGGCATCAAGAATGAAAGAGCTTAGATATGGGAAAAAATATACTTGGCTTGGGGATTGGGATTTAGAAAATGCTACTTCTGCTGAAGTAAAAGACAAAAATGACTTTCCAGATAGAATTAGAACAATCCAAGGAAATACAGAAGAAGGACTTCTTACAGGTCTAGGTTGGGTATATCAAGGTTTTATTGAAGATGAAAATGGACAACTAAGACCACAAAACTATGAAGAGACTCAATATTGTATTGGTTGTCACTCTGGTATTGGAGCAATTGCAGACAGTACTTTTGTATTTCAAAGAAAATTTGATAATTCTCATTTCCAAAAAGGATGGTATCACTGGTCACAAGATAAAAATGGTCTAAATGGAATATTAGAACCCAAAACATCAGATAATAGATACGAATATACACTTTATTTAGAACAAAATCAAGCTGGTGATGAGTTTAGAAGCAATAGTGAGATTATGGAAAAATTCTTTGATAATGAAGGAAATTTACTTGATAGTCAAGTTCAAATTATGAGAGAAAATATAGCATATTTATTATACCCAAGTACAAAAAGAGCTTTAGAATTAAATAAAGCATATAAAATAATTGTTGATGAACAAAGTTTTATTTATGGTAGAGATGCTCATGTGAAACCAGTAGATAATGTAGAGAAAGAGATAAAAGATGTGGGGCTTAGTACAGGAATAACGGCAGTAAAATATGAATAATTTTTATACTGTAACTTTTTTGTAATTCATTTTTCTTAGAATTTTAAATTTAAGGAGAAAAAATGATAGATGTGCAAAAAGAGATAGAAAAGAAGTTCCCAAAATTAGCAAAAAAACCGAACTTTTTAAATCAATCTTTAATTAAAGTAGCAAAAAAATTAGTACATGAAAACTCTATAAATGATTTTTTAGAAAAGAATTCTCATCTTAAAGGATTTGAATTTGTAGATGCGGTACTTGATTATTTCAATTTTGACTATACAGTTTCAAGTAACGATTTACAAAATATTCCAAGTTCAGGAAAGGTTGTAATAATAGCCAACCATCCACTTGGTGCACTTGACGCTTTATGTTTATTAAAACTTGTTGGAACTGTAAGAAGTGATGTAAAAATTGTTGCAAACGATTTTTTAGTAGGAATTGAAGCACTTAAATCTTTGTTTATTCCCATAAACAACTTCAAAATGAGACAATCAAAAAATGATATCAAAGCAGTGTATGAAGCCCTTACAAAAGAGGAAGCGGTGATTATATTCCCAGCAGGTGAAGTAAGCCGGGCTAGTGCAAAAGGGATTAAAGACCCAAGTTGGAGTAAAGGATTCTTAAATTTTGCATTAAACTCTAACTCTCCTATTTTACCTGTTTTCATAGGTGGTAAAAACTCTAAAACTTTTTATACAATCTCTGTTTTAAATAAAACATTTTCAACTTTACTTTTATCAAATGAGATGTTTAAAAAGAAATCATCAAATATCAATGTAAAAGTTGGTGAGATTATTCCAAATGAAAATATCATGCCAAGAGGTATTGATAAAAAATATTTAGTAAATCTATATAAAAAACATCTATATTGCTTAAAAAAAGGAAAAAAATCTTTTTTTGTAACTCAAAAAGCTATTGCCCATCCTCAAAAAAAAGAGGATATTATAAAAGAGTTGAAAAAATCTTTACTAATTGGTGAAACAACTGATGGGAAAAAAATCTATTTATATGATTATGTGGAAGATTCTGTTGTATTAAAAGAGTTAGGGAGATTAAGAGAGTTATCTTTTAGAAAAGTTGGTGAAGGTATAAATAAAAAAAGAGATACTGATAAATATGATATATACTATCAACATATAATCCTTTGGGATGAAAATGATTTGGAAATTGTAGGTTCTTATAGAATTGGAAATGGTAACCATATCAATAAAAATAAAGGAATCAAAGGGTTTTACTCTAACTCTTTATTTAAATTCAATGAAGATTTTTATCCATATTTAAAAGACTCAATTGAACTAGGTCGAAGCTTTGTTCAACCAAAATATTGGGGAACTAGAGCACTTGATTATTTATGGTTTGGAATTGGAGCATATTTAAAAAACAATCCAGAAATCAAATATATGTTTGGACCAGTTTCAATCTCTGCAAGTTTTCCAAGTGTAGCAAAAGATATGATGATTTTCTATTACACGCACTATTATGGAAATAAGAAAAATATGGTTGAGTCAAAAATTCCATATCAATACTCATCAAATATCAAAGAGAGTAAAGACTTATTTGTATTAGATGATAAGAAAAAAGATTTTAAAGTATTAAAATCAACACTAAATAGTATGGGTGTTACAGTACCAACTTTATTTAAACAATACTCTGATATTTGTGAAGATGGGGGAGTAAAATTTTTAAGCTTCAATGTAGACCCAGATTTTTCAGATTGTGTAGATGGATTTATTTTAGTTGAAGTAAAAAAAATCAAAAATAGTGCTAGAAAAAGATATATAGATAAAGAATAAAAATATTCTTTATCTTTGTATATGAGCTGTACCACTTTGGATACATACTCTTGAATTTTGATTAAGTGGAGTATGTATTTGTACAATACTACCCTCTTCATCTTTAATGATTGTGTCCCCTTCAAATAACTCCTGATAAGTTAAAATATCTTCTAAACTTGGAGTTGCAGGATCAACAGTTGTACATTGTACGGTTATTTCTATATTATTTGTATCAGGAGTGGCAGTATCTGATGAACCACCACCTCCTCCACAACCTTGGAAACCAACTATAGCAATAAATAATAAACCCAAAGTATAAATTTTATTCACCATTAATCCTTTATTTTATTATAATATTACCATCTAGTGGTACTGTTGTTGAAATATAAATTTCACCGTTGATTATGTTAATACTTAAACTACTTCCAGAAGGGAAAGGTGTATCTTGGGAAACGGGTGAATAAGTTGATACTACATCTCCTGTTTGCAAATCAATTTTTTCATAAACAATTATACTTTTTCCATTTTTATCTGTAGAGATTGCAACTTTATATACATCATCTCCTTGTTCTACAAAAGAAGAAAGTTCAGTATTTCCATCACTGTCTGTATCTATTCTACTTCCAGGTAGATTTGAACTCATATTTGTAGATTTTGAACCAAGTGTAATATTAAATAAGATATTACCATCTTTATTTATTGTCAATGATATAGAGTTTCCACTTCCATCTTCTACTTTTGTTACAACATTTCCATTTGCATCTACATATGTATTTGATCCATTCATTTGCATATTCATAGATGAGTTTGAACCATTTTTATTTTGTACATTTGTTTGTGATGAACCATTTGTATTTAGATATACATTAACTATATTATCCAGAAACTCTATAGCAGTTTTAGCACTACTTTCATCTAAAATTTGTTCCAGTAAATTTTTAACCTCATCACTAAAAGTTAAAGTTGTATTTTTTTCTTCACCATTTTCATTTGTATTAACTTGAATTTTAGAGCCATTATTTTCAATATTGATAAAACTTATATCCTTTTTATCAATAATCTCATTTTTTAATACTTTTAATAAAAATGATTTAGTATCACTTTGTGTACCATTTGTTAGAGTTGCTTTAAATCTTACTATTTTATCACCATTTGCATCTCTATAAACATCTCCATTATTGCTAACATAATTTGTATTAGAACTTTGCCAAGAAATAATACTATTAAATGCACCTATAGTTGGTAGTGGTTTATTTAAATCATACAAGATATTATTTGTATCACTATTTTTTCCAAGAATAGATGAAGCTGTTAAAAGTTCTAAATCTTTTGATAATTTATCTTGTGAAGAAACTACTTCTTTCAATACAATCAATGAAAATGTTTTTGAATACTCTCCAATTGTTGCTGTTAAATCGACAGTTGTATCACTACTTCCTTTAATTAGTGTTCCAGTTATAGGATTAATATTTAAATTACTACTTGTCCATGTTATAGTCTTACCTGAAATACTCTCTAACAATTGTAATGGATATACAATTTTATTTTTTCTTTGGTTATCACCTTTTATTGCTTCAAAAGTGATTTTATTTACAGCAGTTTCATCACTTATATTATTTGATAATACAGTAATTAAAAATTGTTTTTGAGTACTAAAAAGATTTTTAGTAATAGTTGCAGTTAACATTATTGTTTTTTCTTCTGATGTTTGTGTTATTATACCATTTACATCTACTACACTACTATCACTACTTTGCCATGTAATATTTGCATCACATATAGAGTTCAAAGAAGAGACTAAAGCTAGATTATTTGTTACTTCATTTTGAAAACTATTTGAACCTTTTATAATGTCAAAATTAAGTGCTGCTTCTATATTACTAACACATAAAACTTCATCTACAGAAGTTACTGTTATATTGAAACTTTCTGTATATGAAAGGTTATCACTATCAGTTGCTGTTATAGCAATATTTGATGTTCCAGTTTTATTTGCATCAATACTAAATGAGAAACTTGCCATAGTATCAGAGGTTTTCGTAAGTGAAATATCACTATTTTTTATTAACTCTATATTACTATTTGTGAAACTCAATTGTAAATCTGTACTATCATCAGTAACTTCAAAATTTATTGTTCCAGTAATTTTTTCTTCACTCTTACTATAAACAATATTTTCAATAGATGAGATAAATGGTATATCATTTGTTCCATTTAAAGTATAAATAAACGACCTAATTGGTCCTGTAACACCATCAATAGTAGCTGAAATCTCAATTGTTACACTTCCCGTTGCATCTTTTAATGGTACAACATATAATTTTCCATCTAAAACATAAGCATTAACAAGATTATTGTTTGATGTTGTTACATTATAAGTTACAGTTGAGTTATCACTTACTTTTGTACCTAAATAAGTTTTTAATGGTATTGTTAACCCTTCAGAATCCTCAGCTTGAACAACATCCTCAAAACTATCACTTATTATTGGAATTTCTTTAACAGATACATTAACTGTTTTTGTCTCATTATAGCCATTATCAAAATAGAAATATAATGAAAAGCTATCTTCACCTGTGAAGTTTGCTTCTGGTATGTATGTTATGGTTTTATCATTTATGCTCACTGTACCATAAGAAGCATTAGAAGAGATATTTACTTTAGGAACTAAATTCTCAGCTTGTGAATAAGTATACTCTATACTACCTGATGTTCCTTCTTTAAGTAACATAGAAGAAGCTAAGTTTATCACTCCAGCATTATCAATATTTGTATTTGTCAATGCAACACTTCTATACATAACTGTTCCGTCATAATTATCATCTGTGTCTGTAAATGGCATTAACTCTATTGAATAATTTATAGTAGTGTCAAGATAATTATCTTTTACACCTCTAATAACTACTGTTTGAGCTTGATCCCAATTTGTTTCATCAAACTCTAAATATTTTGAAGATGGAGTTATAATAATACCTTCACTCGTATCAGTTGAATTTAGATTAACTCTTAAAAACTCTTTTGGTTGTTTATTTAAAACAACACTAAAAGAAGCTGTATCTTCATTTTCATCTGTTTTTGAATCTATTGGCGTCACAGTTAATATTGGTGTATCGTTATCCTCATTTTTCAATTCAAAAAATTTGGTATTGTATAATACCAAATTGGTTGAATCAGAATATCCTGGATATATACTAAACTTTCCATCTGAAGCAGAAGGTGTCCAAGTAACTTTAATCCTACAATTTCTTGTAAAATCTAATAGTTCATCTTCAAGACCAGTAATTGTAATATCTTTACTAGTTATAGCTTCTACAGAAGTAAAATTAAGAGTTGTTGATGAGAGACTACATTCAGTAGGATCTAATGATTCTAAAGTGAAATTTACATAATTAACTGGAACTTCATCTAATGATATATTCAATGTTGCAGTTGTACCATCTTCACTTATATTTGTTGTATCTAAAGTGAAACTAATAGGCAATGTATCATCTTCAATTATATTAAAATCTGTATTATTATTCCAAGGAATACCAAAACCAGCTATAAGTTGAAGTTGCTCAGTAACATCTCCATGAGAATATACATCATTTGCACTTACAGTTATTTGTTGTGGAACATTATAATTTGTAGAATCAAAATTGAGTACATTTGGCGTAACAGTAAGAAAAGGTTGATTAAAACTATATTCTTTGAGAAATGCTGGTGATGAACTATCAATTACTGGATCTTGATTTAATGTAACATAATAAGTTAAAGATGTTGTCCCCTCTAATATTTCAATAGGTCCCTCTACAACATCATACAAAGATGGATTATCTACATTTTGAGTTGTTATTATAAACTCTTGTGCAAGTGATGAAGGAGCTACATAATCATCATCTATATTTACAATATTAATATCAGCTAAATCTACACCATCATAATAACTATCATTACTACTTGCAGCTAATATTTCAACTGTAAAACTAATATTTCCATCTACATCTGCATCATCTACCCCAATGATATCTACATTTTGTCTTTGATTCCAATTTGATGGAGTAAAAGTGATACTTGAAGTTGACAATGTCCCTTCTGTTGGATCTGTTGAATTAAAACTTATAGTTACATCATCAGTTGGTTGTTGTGATAAAACTAAAGAGAAAGAAGCTTTATCACCTGTTTCACTAGAAGTATTATCATATAAATCTAATATAATTTTTTCTGAAGTTACAGGAGGAGTTATAACTACACCACTATTATCTCCATCATCATTATTAACAAAATCAAATACTAAACTACCTTGAGGATTTGCTTGATATTGCCCCTCTTCAGTAGTCTCTTCATTAAATTTTAATGTACCTATTGATACTTTAAAATTTTGATTACCATCAGCTATTTGATCTGTTTTACTATAAACTCTAAATTTATAACTACTATAATATGCATTATTTGAATCAAAATTACTCTTTTTTACTGTAAAGTAATTATAACTTTTTAGGCTACCATTAAAAAGTTTACATTGTGCTTCTGTTCCATCATTAACAGTACAATATATAGTTTCATCCTTTGATACAGAACTTATATTAATATCAAACTCAACGTAAGATGAAGTATTATCTTCATCCACTTGCAACGCACTTGTAGGTGTTGCCGTAAACTCTATAGCCCATAAACTATTAGCAAATAATAAAAAGAATAGTAGTATTCTTTTTATGATATTTATATTTTTCATAATAAACCCTAATTATTTAGCTAATGCTACTGGTTTTTCTTTATTAGGATTTAATAAAATTCCAACTAATGATTCAAGGTTTTTAATAGATTTTTCTAAAGACTCTAATTGTTTAACTTTTTGTTCTAGCTCTTTTATTTTTTGATCTTTTTGTTTATTTTGCTCAACTAATTCTTGAACTCCAACCATTGAGATGAAAGCAACATCTCTTGGAGAAATATGCAAGTTATCTGGTCCAAAAGCAAAACTTTTATAAAAATCTTGAGCCATTGCTCCAATATGAGAAGAACTATCACCTTTATAATTCCACGTAGTAATTGGTAGTTTCTCAATTTTTTCTAATACCTCAGATGCTTTTACTTCTTGAAAATTTTCTTTTAAATTTTTATCTGAAGAGTCACTTAGTGTTCCTCTAATTGTCAAGTTTCCACCAGAAGAAAGACTAAAAGCACCATTATGCCCTAAAGAAACTGCTCCATCTGCTCCAATTTTTAAAGGCATTGTAGAAGAGTCAATATTCTCAACAGCAAAATAGTTTTCACCACCATTTGTTGAATCATTTATTGTAATTTGCCAATCGTTTGTTGGGAAAGAACCACTATTTGAAGTATCTTGGAACTTAATTCTTAGATTATTTTCTTTTAATCTTAAAGTATCAAAACCAAAATTCTCACCACTTACACAATCAAAACCTACACATTGTGAGTTTTGAACTATAAAATCATCTGCTTCTACAGCATCTGCTAAAAGATTAACACTAAGTGTAGAAAAAACCACCGTCGACATAAATAAATTTTTTAATTTCATACTATTCTCCCATATCTATATGGGGTTAATTATAACATAATAAAAACTTATTAATTAAATAATATTTATTTATAATTTATTTTTTTATATATTCTTAATAAAACTATTATTCATACCTTAAAGCATCAATTGGGTTTAATCTTGCTGCTTTTCTTGCAGGGAAATATCCAAAGATTATCCCAATCAAAGTTGAAAATACAAAAGATATTATTATAATTTGAGTATTAATTATAAAAGCTAATTCCATGAAATGTACGGCTGTATAGCCTATTAACAATCCAATTACAATTCCTACTAATCCACCAAGAGTTGATAATACAATTGATTCAACTAAAAACTGTAATAACACTTCACTCTCCATTGCTCCAATTGCTAATCTAATCCCTATTTCCCTAGTTCTTTCTGTAACAGATACAAGCATAATATTCATAATACCAATTCCACCAACAAGCAATGAAATTGCTGCTATTGAACCTAGAAGATAAGTTAACATCTTAGTTGTTGAAGTCATTGTAGATAATAAATCCTCCATATCTCTAATATAAAAATTATTATCCTCTCCTAATTTTATTCCCCTTCGTTCTTGCATCAAAAGAGTTATATCCTCTTTTGCTTTTTCTATATTTTTACTCTCATTTATTGAAATTAAAATAGAATCAATATCTGTATCACCTTGGATTTTTCTTTGAAACATTTTAAGTGGAGTGATGATAATCTCATCTTGATCCCTACCAAAAGCTGCTGCTCCTTTTGATTCTAAAACACCAATAACTGTACAACCAAAATTTTGAAGTCTTATTTTAGAACCAATAGGATCTTGTCCATCAAATAGCTGTTTTACAATAGTAGTTCCTAAAATACAAGAACTTTTACCAAAACTTTGTTCACTCTCATCAAACTCTCTACCACTTTTTAAAGGCCAATCTTTTATTATAAAATAGTCATTACTAGTACCTATAATACTTGTAGTGTAACTTTTATTTGAATAGATTGCATTGATACTACGAGCACTTTCGGCTGATACTGCTTTTACATTTTGAATTTCACTTTTTATTGCATCTATATCTTCTTGTTTAAAAGCTCTAGCACTATTATCACTTCTTACTTTTCCTCTTCTTTCTTGACCAACTCTTAAAATTAACATATTTGTTCCAAGTTTTGAAATATCAGCTCTTACTTTGGCAGTTGTTCCATCTCCTATCATCACCATACCAATAACAGAAGCAACACCAATAACTATTCCAAGAATTGTCAAAAATGACCTCAATAAATTTCTTCTTATCTCTTTTATTGCTATCAAAAAAGCATTTACAAACATTATTTGTATCCTTTTTTCAAACTATCTTCAATATGCCCATCTCTAAAATATATAATTCTATTGGCATATTTTGCCATCTCATCTTCATGGGTTACCATAATAATTGTAATATTCAACTCTTCATTTAACTTTTTTAATAATTCCATAATCTCAATACTTTTTATACTATCAAGATTTCCTGTTGGTTCATCTGCTAATAAAACTAAAGGGTTTGTAACAATTGCCCTAGCTATTGCAACTCTTTGTTGTTGTCCCCCTGAAAGTTCAGCAGGTGTATGATGAATAACACTTTCTAAACCAACTTTCTGTAAAGCTTCAAAAGCCATTGTTTTTCTTTGCTTTGAGGGGATTTTTCTATAAACTAAAGGTAACTCAACATTTTCTAAAGAACTTGTTCTTCCTAGTAGATTAAAGCCTTGAAAAACAAAGCCTAAATAGTTCCTTCTTATCAAAGCCATTTGGTTTCTATTTAATTGTTCTACATTTATTCCATTAAACAAATACTCTCCACTACTTGCAGAATCTAAACATCCAATAAGATTCATAGCAGTTGATTTTCCACTACCACTTGCACCCATGATAGCTACAAATTCACTCTCTTTTATTGATAAATTAACTTTATTTAAAGCATAAGTTTTAGCTTCACCTTCACCATAGGTTTTAACTATATCTTTAAACTCTATAATTGTTTTTAATTCATCCATTAGTTACTCTTTTGTGAAACTACAATCTCATCACCAACTTTTAAATCTTTTGATTCTATACTAGAGAATTTTCCATCTGTTTCTAAAACCTTTACACTGATTTTTTTTAGTTGCTTATTTTCTAATAAATATATAGTTCTTATATTTTCACCTTGTAAACTTTTTGATTTTTTTTCTGCCATATCTCTTTTTGGAGGTCCTACAAAATTTACCTTTCCATTTGATTTATTAGTTGGCTTAAATCTCAAAGCACTATTTGGAACTAAAAGTTTATCTTTTATATTTTTTGTAATAATTTTAGCAGATGCAGTCATCCCTGGTCTTAGGTGTAAATCTTTATTGTTTACCAAGGCAACAGTTTCATAAGTTACTACCCCACTTTGTTCAATTGGGTTATATCTTACTTGTTTTATTTTTCCTCTAAAGATTTGTGTTGGATAAGCATCAACTGTAAAGGTTACATCTAAGCCATCTTTTATATCTGCAACATCTGCTTCATCAATACTTACAACTAAATCCATTTTAGATAAATCTTTTGCAAGGGTAAATAACACAGGAGTAGACATAGAAGCGGCAACTGTTTGACCAACCTCAACAGCTCTATTTAGAACTATCCCTTTTATGGAAGATTTAACAACTGCTTTATCAAGATTTTCCTCATCTGTTTTTAGATTGTATTCTGATTGTTTAACTTGGGCTTTAGAAGCTTCATAAGAAGCTTTAGCACCCTCATATGCAAATCTTGAATCATCTACATCATTTTGTGAAGGATATTTCCCATTTGATTGTTCAAACATTTTTAATGTTCTTTGATAGTTTAGTTTTTTACTTTTTAAATTTACTTCACTCTCTCTCATATTTGCTCTTGTAGCTGCTAAAGATGCTTTTGAACTATCAACTTTTGCTTTTAATTTTGTAGTATCAAGTTTAGCCAATACTTGTCCTACTTCAACCTTGTCATTAAAATCCACAAGTATCTCTTTTATAGTACCTGAAACCTCAATACCAATATCAACACTATTTGTAGGATTTAGATTTCCTGTTGCCATTACAGTTACTTGTAAATCCCCTTTTTTTATTTTTTGTGTATTATATGAAATCTCTTGATTAGCATTTTTGTTTTTTAGAATAAAAAAGTAATAAGAACTTGCAAAGATTACCATCAAAGCAAGAATAATCCAAATATATTTTTTATTTGAACTCGATTTTTTATATGAGTTTAATTGATCTTGTAAATTTGCATCCATTTAGTTATTTACCTTTGTATTAAAATATAATTTTGCATACTCCAACTGAATATTTATATCATTTATTGACAAATCATATTGATTTATTTTTTTTGTATTTTTAAGTATTTCTAAATCATAATCTGAAGACATCCCTGCACTATTTGAAGCCTCATTAGCTTCTATCAAATCATCATATAGTTTTATATTTTCATTTATTATTTTATTGTACTTTTCAAAAGTGTCAATTCTTGTAATTGCTTCCTCATACTCATTTGAAACTTGTGTTTTTATATCACTTAAATTTAGTTTTTGTTTTAAAACTTCAAGTTTTGATTTTTCCAAATTTGATTTTTTATTGATATCATAAATTGGTACAGATAAGTTTAAAGATATAGAACCATTACTATTATCACTTTGAGTATTATTAACTAAATCATCGTTGTTTGAATAACCTAGATTTGTATTTAAATTTACTTTTGGAAGATAATCTGTTTTATCTTTTTTATAATTTATGCTGGCTAAATCTACTAAAGATTTTTCATATAATAAATTTATATTTTTTTTCAAATAATCATTTTTTTTAATCTTTTCAAAATCTATTAGATTTATTTGTTCATATTTTAAATTAGTATATTTTTCAAGATTTAGTTTTGCCTCTTTTATGGAGTTTTTCAAATCTATATTTGTTTTATATTGAGTATTTTTTGCCATAATGGCATCATTTAATTTAGTTATATCACTTTTGCCATTTTCATATTGGATTTTCTTTAAAACCAATTCAATATTTCTATTTTTTAATTGATATTCATTTTGTTCAAGTTGAATATTTAATTTTTTTATTTGTAATAATGTTTCATAAATTGTTTCTAAAAGAGTTAAATTATCATTTTCCCAAGACAATAAATCTGACTTATATTTTTCATTGGCATATTCAATTGTAAATTCTATTCCACCTGATTCGTAAATACTTTGTGTAAAACCTATAGAAACACTTTTTGAAAACTGATCATTTTTATCGCTAAAAGAGTGAGTTCTATTTAGTCCTGAGTTTAAATTTAACGGTGAAATCCAACTATTCTTTAAACTTTTATAATCTTCTTGAATAATCTTTTTTTCAACCTCTCTTAACTCTTTTTTATCTTTGTTTAATAGATTTAAATCATTGGCAAATATAAGGGAACATAAAAAGGGTAATATAATTAATTTTTTCAATACTACTTCTCCTTGGCTAGTAATAATTCTACAAATAAAATTATAGTAGAGTATTGTAAATAGTTTTTAAACATAAACTTAATAGTTGTTTAATAAAAGATTTTGATAATTGTTATTGGTAAGTGGCATTTAAATAAAAGGGTTAATAACCCTTTTATTTACAAGAAGAAATAAGCTCTAGTAGTATCTCTTGAATCTCTTGTGCAGTTTCAACTAAATCTGGATTTATATCATCAATTAACTGAACAATAGAATTCATTGAGATGTAAGTTTGATTATCTTCACTATAAATTGCTATTTTACATGGTAAGATTACAGATAATTTCATATCTTCATCCAAAAGTTTTTTTGCATATGCAGGATTACATACATCTAAAATAACACACTCTTTATCAAATTCTAAACCTTTTGAATTTAAAGTATTTTGAATCTCATGTATATGTAAAATCCCAAATTTGTACTCAGATATTTTTTCTTGTATTGTTTTTACAAGCTCTGTAACACTTTTATTACTTGTTTCTATATATTGCATTAAGTTTTCCTTTTTATAATAGTATCTTCAATATAATCAATTTTACACTCTTTAGTTTCATCCACTAAAGCTCTAGCCATAATATCATCTTCTACAATAATATGTTCTAAATGTAAATTTTGTAACTCTTCTTTTTCTGAAAATCTTGTAACTTTTACTATAGTTTTTGTATTGTGTGTCAAATCATCAATAACTTCACAAATCAAGTGTAGCTTTTCTGGGTTATCAATAGCCACAATTACTGCACAAGCATTTTTAATATTTACAGCTTCTAAAATATGTTTGCTAGTTGCATTTCCAAAAACTATCGGTTCATTATCAGTAGTTCCCATTTCAAAAAATACTTGATTGTGTTCAACAATTACATATTCATGCCCATCTTCCCTTAGATTGTGTGCTATTTGTTGACCTAAATGACCATAACCTAATAACACAATATGACCTTTGGTATCTTTATCTACCAAATGAGTATTACAAACTATCAACATATCATCAGGTACTAAAGAAGCAGCTAAAGATGATAGATTTTTCAAAATGATTGGAGTAAGAATCATCGAAATAACAATTGTTACAATCAAAATTTGTGTATGTGTTGAACTTAATAAACCACCACTTCTAGCCAATTCTAAAATTGCTAAAGAAAACTCCCCTATTTGTACCAATGAAAGTGCTGTTTTAAATGCTACCCTTTTTGAATCATCTAATTTAACTAATAAATATATAATAAAATATTTTAATCCCAATAATACTGGAAGAAGCAATAAAATTATCAAAATATAATCTGCAATGATTGTAAAGTTTATTTGCATCCCTACAGTAATAAAGAAAACACCCAATAATAGATTTCTAAAAGGGGTAAGGTCAGCTTCAACTTGGTGTTTAAACTTTGTTTCACTAATCATCATACCAGCAACAAATGCCCCAAGTGAATATGTGAATCCAAAATAATGTGCCAAGTATGAAGCTCCTATTGCTACAAGTAAAACAGAAGCTACAAATAACTCTTCTGACCTTGATTTTGTAACATGCTCAAAAAATGGTTGAAGCAAATATTTTCCAGAAAAATACAACAATGCCAAAAGAGCAATTGCAGCTAATGTAGTTTTTAAAATAAGGAAAAATATACTTCCACTTTCATGGGAAGAAAATAAAGATATCATAAGCAATATTGGAATTACTGCAATATCCTGCATAATCAAAATACCAAGTATTCTTTGTCCATGTCTTTTTTTAATCTCATTATTTTCATTATAAGTTTTTAAAACAATCGCCGTTGAGGATAATGATAACGCAGCACCAATTACAATTGAAGTTTTTATATCAAAACCTAATATAAACATACATATTAAAAAAACAAAAACTGTAGTTACTACAATTTGCAAGGTTCCTGTAAAAAACACTTCCCGTTTCATTCTTTTTAAATGCTCTATTGAAAACTCTAAACCAATAGTAAACATAAGAAAAACTACACCAAATTCAGCTATCTCTTTTAAATCATGATTATTAACTGCTGTATGTAAATCAAATACATAAGCTATGATAGTTCCGGTTACTATATACCCAATTATAGTGGGTAAATGAAATTTTTTTAATATAAGATTAACAACTATTGCTATAAATAAAGTCCAAACTATAATACCTAGCACATCTACTCCGTTATATATAATGCATCTGTTTATAACCCTCAACTCTTTTTTTATAAGTTGAGTTTAACATCGAATTTTTAAAATCAAGAAAATCAATAGCCAAACACTCTTGATTTCCTCTTCCAATTCTTCCTAAATATTGAACCAACCTTCCATAATAAGAGATTGGTGTTGCAAATATTATTGTGTTTAAATGGGGAAAGTCAATGCCTTCTCCAAAATATGAAGTTGTGGCCAAAATTAAATTTGTAGTTTCAATTTGAGCCATCTTTTCTATTTGTTCTTTTTTACTTAAACTTCCATGTATAGAAACAAAATCTATATTTTGTTCTTGAAGTTTTTTTTCTAAAACATTGATATGTTCTATTCTATCAGTTAAAACTAAAATTTTTCTGTGATTATACTCTATTATTTGTTTAATTATTAGATTATTTCTATTTTCATCAACACAAACCTCATTTATCAAAGTTGAGTAGTTATCACTTGTACTTGTAAACTCTGTTTTTACAACTTTTAACTTATTGTTATATGTTCTTTTTTTCTTATGTTCATAAACAACGATTCCTAGTTGTTGAAATAATATTGGTTCTAATCCATCTTTTCTATTTGGTGTTGCACTAAGTCCTAAAATATATTTTCCAAAAAACTGTTTTACTATTTGCTCAAAGGTAACAGCAGGTATATGGTGACACTCATCAACTATTACAAAAGAGTAATCATTTATCACATCAGGAGAGTTTTTTAAACTTTGCATAGTTGCCACATCTAAAACTCCATTTAATTGATTTTTACCTTTACCTAAATATCCTATCTCTTTTTTACTATAATCAAAATAATCTACAAACCTTTGTCTCCATTGATCTAAAAGCATATTTTTATTTACTATTACTAAAGTTGAACAAGCTCTAAGTTCAAACATTTTTGCACCAATTAAAGTTTTTCCAAAACCAGGAGGAGCCACACAAATTCCAAAATTTTCTTTTGATATTTTTTTTATTGCCTCTTGTTGTTCATCTCTTAACTCATATTTCACTTTTTTGGTTTCTATATTTTCTATATAAGTTTTATCATCAATTGTATATTTTATTTTATTTTGTCCAAAATACTCTTTTAATTTAAAAATCAAACCTCTTGGAAGTTTTAAATACTTTTCATCCTCTTCAAAATTTTTTATCTGTCTAGGCGTGTTGTATAACGGTTTTCTCAGATTTAACAAAACTTTTATTTGAGGGTTATCAAAAGTAGCAAAACTTTTTAATTTGTTTATAAACGATTTTGATAAATTTATTGTAGGAATATATAAAAAGTCATAAAGTTTTATATCTAAAGAAAACATAGGAAATTCTATTTCCTCAAATGCTAAATCACTTGATACATTATCAAAATCCAAATATTTATTTATTATATCGATTGGTATAAGCTCAATATTTTGTAAAACACTCCATTGCTCTTCAAATACATTTAATGTGTTTATATCAAAAAAAACTGTTTTTTGATATTCTCTAAATTTCAAGTGCAAAGGCAACTCTATAGGTTCTTCAAATGATGCATTTGTGCTAAAATCTCTATTAGGAAAAAGTTTTGCACTTATATTTGTTTTTTTTAGGATATAAAAAGCAAATTTTCTTGCATCTTTTGTATCAATTTTTGTTTCAAAAAATAACCAAACTAAAATAGAACCATACGAGCTATACTCATATAAAGAGTTGATTTTTAAGACTTTAAAAGTTTTATCTATTTTTTCTAAATCATTATTAGAAATCTCTAAAACAATAAATTTTGATTTGTTTTGATTATCAATTAGATAAGTTGCTAGATGAACATTTCCTCTTAAGTGTTCTTCAATATCTTTATTTGTTAAAGGAAGATAATCATTTCCTTTAAAAGATTGTGTTACAGGAAAATAGTTTTGTTTGGTACCATCTTTACTTATCCATTTTTTTGCATATTTATCAAATCTTGCTATAAATAAAGATTTAAAAAGCTCTATTTTTTCTATTTTTGAGAGTTTTTTATTGTTTAAAGTTTGAGTTTTTAATTGAGACTCTAACTTATTAATCTGCTCTTCTATAACTCTTTTTTTAGCATATAAATCTTGTAGTTGTTCATTTATTCTATTTATCATGTTCAATTTGAGGGGATGAAACTATTATATTATTTATCTTTTGTTCTATCTCATCATATCTACTTTTTAGTTTAGAATCTTTTCTAATCCCTTGACCTTCAAATTTTCCATCTTCTTCGATTACAAGTTCGTTATATCTCATTTGTCCTATAACTTTCCCAGATGCTAAGATTTGAACCTCATTGCAATCAATCTTTCCATCTAAAAGTCCACTTACTATTAGATTGTTCGCTTTGATATCTCCTATAACTTCCCCCGTTACTCCTATGGAAATCATATCAGCTTCTAATATAACACCTTCAAATTTTCCATCTATATGAACAGTTCCTTCTGTGGAAATACCACCAATAATACAAGTTCCCTTAGCAATTACTGTTGCACCATTTTTGACTGTTCTCTTATTAGATTTACCAAAGATTCCCATTTAACTCTCCTCTCTTTTTTGAAGATATCATTAAAGTTATCCATCTGCCAATTTATAAAACTTTTTGGATTTAATATTCTACCACCATATTTTACCTCATAATGAAGATGTGGTGCTGTACTTCTACCGCTACTTCCACTCAACGCTATCTCTTGGTTTTTCTTTATTATATCCCCAGCTTGTACTTTTGTTTTATTTAGATGTGCATATGTTGTTTCAAATCCAAAATTATGTTGTATTTTTATAACTCTTCCAAAATCCCCAATATTTTTAGGTTGTACATACGTTACAACACCATCTGCAGTTGCATAAACCCTTGTATTCCATCCAGCTTTTAAATCAATCCCTCTATGAAACTTTTTCTTATGTGTTACAGGATGAATTCTATAACCATAATTTGAAGTCACCCTGGTCTCTTTTAGAGGTGCTCCATTTGGGATGGAGATAAACATCAACATCTTATTTCTTTGGCTAATTGATTCTAAAATCTCTTTTGAAACCTCTTTTTCTTTTTTGGCTTTTAGTCCAATCATCTCTTCAATTTCATCTAGTTTTGAACTTAAAGCTTCTATATCTTCAACTTTTCCTTTGATTTGCATAGAGTAAAATTGATTTTGAGCTTGAAGTTTTTTCTCTTTTTCTGTTAAAACTTTTATCTCGTTTTCTTTCTCTTTTATCTCTCTTTGCTTCTCAATCTTAATAGTTTCAATCTCATCACTTAGATTATTTATAAATAAAAAACTAACACCTAATATTATCATAACTGCAATAATTATAATTATACTTAATTTTCTCACAATTTGATGTATATTATATGCTTTTGTACCATGTACATCTGATACAGTAATAATTAATCTATTTTTCATTAAATCTATCCATCAGTCTTAAGAACTTTTCCACAACTAAAAATGATCCAAATACTAAATACTCTTTTTTATCATCTATATTTGAAAAGTCGGTAACCATTATATTCAAACTTTTACAAATATCTAATAAATTATTTTTGTCACATACTCTTTTATCTTCAAGTTCTATAATAGTTATTGTTTCAATTATTGGTTTCAATATACTTAATACTTTTTCATAATCTTTATCTTTATAAGAGTTATATATCAGATGTACCTTTTTTTTATTTTTAAACTCATCTAATAATACTTTTGCTGCTAAAGGATTATGTCCCACATCAATAGTAACATTTGGTAATATTTTTTGACATCTTCCAAAAAGTTCAACTTGAGAAAAAATTTCCATATCAATTTGTATATCTAAATCTTTTAAAAGATGAATAACTAAAGCCAAATTTTTATTTAAATAATTTGCATAACTATCAGGAAGTTTATATTTATCAAATTCATTTACAATCTCAATATCTATATCTAAATTTTGCTCTTGCTTTAACTCTTTTTTTACCTCTTTGGCTACTTCGAAAACCTCTTTATACTCTTGGTAACCTATTATCATCTTTTTATCAACAGATCTTAGCTTTGTTTTGGCAATTTCTTCAATGGTATTTCCTAAAAAGTTTTGATGGTCTAGTCCTATTGTTGTTACAAGAGTAACATCACTTGGTACTACATTTGTTGCATCAAACTCTCCACCAAGTCCTGCTTCTAAAACTAGATAATCTAAACTTGAAGATAAAACCAAAGCTAAAAGTGTTGTATATTCGAAATATGTAAGTTTTTCTAAAAGATATGTATCTAAAATATCTTGTAATGTTTTGTGAGCTATTTCCAACTCTAAATCAGAACTATCTCTGCCATCAAGCCAAATTCTTTCATTGAATTTTAAAATATGAGGAGAACTATAATGAACTGTTCTAAAAGATTTTTTTGTTAAATAAGAAGCAAGAAATCTTCCTGTGCTTCCTTTTCCATTTGTACCAATTATATGTATTACATATGGAAGTTTTATGTTTTTTGAGAGTATTTCCCATGATTTTTTTACTATGGAAAAATCTATTTTATCATAGTACATAGTTTTATGTTCTAGTAGCTTCATTAAAGAAGCTGTTTTAAAATTTATCATAAAACTATTCTTTAAATGAATACACTGCTAATTGAGAGATAACATCATCCAATGCTCTTTTTGCAGCAATTTTTATAGCTTCAAATCTTTTTGTATCGGTGATTGTTGTTCCATTATCTATAGAAAAATCATAATCTGATTTAACAATAAAGCTATTGGTATTTGCTGATTTTTTATTTTTATATTTAACTAAGATTGATACAACTGCTTTATATAATTTATTGTATCCCAAAGAGTCATATTGTAACTCTTGCATAGATACAGAATCGATTTTTAAATCCAAAATTGTATCTGCAGCCTCTTTTGTATCTACAAGCTGAGAATCCAGTCTGTGTACTATCAGTTCATTCATTGCATCTTTAATTATTACTGAGTTTCTTGGGTCTTTTAAACTAACACCCAAATTAACAAATATCTTACCATTTAACTCTTTTTTTACATAATAATTAGATGGTTTGTATCCACAACCTGCAATAATAAAAAGCAGTAAAAAAGGAACTAATAATACACTTTTTTTCATCTTATCCCTTTATAACCAAATTAACTAACTTATTTGGTACAACTATCTCTTTGATGATTTGTTTATCTTCAATCCATTTAGCAGCAAGCTCTTTTGCACTTGTTAAAATTTCATCTTTTGAAGCATCAGGTGAAACCTCAAGTTCACATCTTTTTTTACCATTGATTGTTACAGCTAAGGTAATAGAATCTAAAGCAAATACCTCATCTTTTATCTCAATAGTATCTGTAAAATTCTCTTTTGCAAATAAACTATCTGCTAACTCCCAACATAAATGAGGAATAATAGGTTCTAAAATATTTGTAAGGATATAATACCCTTCTGCCCATACAAGCTCATTTTCTTGAGTTTGTAGTGCATTCATTGCCTCCATTGATGAAGCAATTAATGTATTAAATGCATAAGTTTTATTAAATACATCATTTGATTTTTGTAAAGCTTCATAAACTTTTCTTCTAGCCTCTTTTTCATCTTTGTTAAGTGAAGAATGGTCAATATTTTTAAAGTTTTTAGCCCCATTTTGTGTAACTTGGCTAGCTCTTTCAGAGAATTTTCTAATAAATCTAAATGCCCCATCAACTGCACTATCATTCCACTCTAACTCTTTTGTAGGAGGAGCAGCAAATAACATAAATAATCTAGCTGTATCTGCACCATATTTTTCTACAATCAAATCTGGGTCGACAACATTTCCTTTAGATTTTGACATCTTAGCACCATCTTTTAAAACCATACCTTGAGTAAGTAATCTTTTAAATGGTTCTCGAGAGTTTGTATAACCTAAATCGTTTAATACTTTTGTGAAAAATCTTGCATAAAGTAAGTGTAAAATTGCATGTTCAATCCCACCAATATATTGGTCAACATCCATCCAATAATCACTATCAGTCTCAGAAACACCAGTTTTATTCCATTTTTTTGGATTTGTTGCATATCTTAAGAAGTACCAAGATGATTGTACAAATGTATCTAAAGTATCTGTCTCTCTTATTGCATCTTTTCCACACTTTGGACATTTACAATGTTTCCATGTAGGATGAGTATCTAAAGGATTCCCTTCACCTGTAATCACAACATCTTCTGGAAGAGCTATTGGTAGATTTTCTAATTTTTCAGAAACTAAACCACACTCATCACAATGTACAAAAGGTATTGGAGCTCCCCAATATCTTTGACGACTCACTCCCCAGTCTCTTAGTTTGAAGTTTATTTTTTTTGTTCCAAGTGAATTTTGTTCAAAGAAATATATTATCCCTTTTTTAGCTCTTGTATTTGGCTGTCCTGTAAAGCCTTCTGAGTTTATAAGTTCACCCTCATCAGTATAGGCTTCTGTCATTTTATCAATAACTCCATTATCTCCAATAATCACTTGTTTTAAAGGTAATTCGTACTCTCTAGCAAATTCAAAGTCTCTTTGGTCATGTGCAGGTACTGCCATAACTGCCCCACCACCATAAGAGCTTAATACAAAGTTTGCAACCCATACAGGGATTCTTTCTGCTGTAAGTGGATGTATAACCTCTATCTCTAAAGATACACCCTCTTTTGGCATAATTGCTCTATCTCTTTCTGGAACTTTTTGCATAGCTTTTATTTTATTTAATTTATTTTCGTCTAAAAGCTTATTATCCACTAGATATTGTACAATTGGATGTTCTGGTGCAAGTGCTGAGTATGTAACCCCATAAATTGTATCAGGTCTTGTAGTAAATACTTTATATGAAGAGAACTGTTTATCAAGTTTATATCTAGCTTCTTTTGTAAGCTCAAAAGTAAACTCTAAACCTTCACTTCTACCTATCCAATTCTCTTGCATAGTAAGCACCTGAGATGGCCATTGTCCCTCTAGCGTCTGCAAATCATCAAGTAACTCTTGGGCATATTTAGTAATACCAATATAATATCCTGGCATCTCTTTTTGCTCAACAGGTGTTCCACATCTCCAACAACACCCCTCTTCTAATTGCTCATTAGCTAAAACAGTTAAATCATGTGGACACCAGTTTACCGTTGTTGATTTTCTGTATAAAAGATCCTCTTCAAACATTTTGATAATAAACTCTTGTTCCCACTTTGTGTATAACTCATCTGATGTTGCAAACTCTCTTGTTGTAGAAAAAGATAAACCTAATGCTTTTAGTTCATCTCTCATATAATCGATGTTTTCATAAGTCCATTTTTTTGGATGAAGTTTATGTTTGATTGCAGCATTTTCTGCTGGCATACCAAAACTATCCCATCCAATTGGATGTAATACATTGAAATTTGCTTTTCTAAAAAATCTAGCAAAAGCATCGCCTAAACAGTAGTTTCTAACATGTCCCATGTGGATTCTTCCACTTGGATATGGAAACATACTTAAAATGTATTTTTTTTCTTTTTCTGTGCTATCTTCTGGTTCAAAACTATTATTTTCAATCCAATATTTTTGCCATTTTGCTTCAATATCTTTTGGATTATATTCCATTAATACTCTTCCTTATCTTGACTTTTTGCACTCTCAATTAAAGCTAATGCAATTGAGAATATATTTGCTACAACTGCTCCAATTGCAAGAGATGTAGCCATTGATTCATCTCCAATAAAAGTTAATACCATAAATGCAGGAATAAGATGTAAGTCTGCAACCAACGAACTAGCTAATAACTCAGCTGCTAAAAGATTTTTAACTCCAATTTTTAAAATTGTAGAGATTACATTAACCCCAGCTGCTAAAAAAAGTGCCACCGCATTTGGCTCATATAAAAACCCCGCTGTTGTTGTTAAAGACATAAGTGAAAAGAATATGTATGTTACCTTACCCCAATCCATGATTATCCTTCTTTTATTGTATATTTAAGGATAGATTTTATCTAAAATATACTAAAAAAGCACTTTGAGGAAAACTTTTATTATTCTCTGTTTTTGATAGTTATAATCAATTGGTAAACTAAATAAGTCATAAGAAGTTTGAAAAACAACTCCACAAAAAATACAAAACCAAACTTCAAATCAAAAAAATGTAAAGGGTTTAGATTTTGAATAAGAAAGTTAAGTGTAAAATCGTTTGTGATTATAAAATAAAGCCCAACAGCACTAAAAAACATAAACTTCATAACAGTTCTTTGAGTACCATTAATAATATTATAAATAAAAAACCAAACATAAGTTGTAACAACCAAAGCAACAGCTACTTCTGTATAAAGAGTATGAGGAATTGTTTCAGTAAGATTTTCCATTTTATCAGCATATACATACTCAATAATAGAAGCAACTAACTCAACAACAATCAGCCAAAAAAGCAACAACTGCCAGTTTGTAGAGTTTTGAGATGTGATTTTGTCAAAAGTGTATTTAAATTTTTTAATATTCTCTTTCATGTCGTCCCTCATAAAAAAATAACTTTTGTATTATAAAGATTATAACATTAAAATAGTAACAGAATAATGTCATTTTTGTTTATTTTTGTTCATTTTTTGTTATTTTTTATTTCCTTCTTGTATTTTGGCGTATTGAGATTATTAGCTGATAGATTAGATAGGCGATTGTTATTTTATAGATTAATAATCCTATTGTCAATTTTTCTTTGCCTATCATTATTGAAAATGGGTTTATTAAATTTGAAAGGTAATGTAAAGAATAATCCTTAGACAAATTAATATAAAATAGAAGTGAAATAATTATTACAAAAATAAACAAAGCTGAAATATGCCATTTTTTATCAATTAATCCAAACATTATAATTGTCGTAAAAAACAATAGACATAATACTAACCATCCTTTATATTTTGTAAGTAAATTAGTATAAATTAAATCATATTTTTCATAAATCACTGACATTTCTACAATACAATAATTATCAATAAATAAATAGCTTGAAATAAAACTTATAAATATTATCCAAAAAAGTACTAATGCCCAACTTTGAGAATGATTGGAAAAAATTTTGTGGAAAAAGAAAATAAGCATTTCAAATATATGATTATCATTTTTTTCAAAAAAAGGGATATTTTTAAACTCCTTACGCCTTTCTTCCATTTCTAACTTATAAAATCTATTTGCTTCAATAGTATTATTAGAACTATCAAAAAAGTTTTTTATTACTCTTGCAGTTTCTCTATTTGCAACCTTTATATCTGTAGCTTCTCCTTTAAACTCTTCTTTATTATCTTTCTCATTAAAAAATTTTCTTGATTTTGATGTAATATCTAAAAAATTTGCTTCATCATCAAATATCGTATTTCTTAAATCTAGTTTACCTTTTATAACAGTATCTCTAAATATTGCTTTGCCTAAAAACTTTGTATATTTAAAGTCAACATCACAATCAAATTCACATTCACTAAATACAGATATTTTTTCAAAATCTGTTCTTTCAAAACTGACTTTTTTAAATTTTGTTTGATAAAAATCTGCTAAATCTTGAAATTTAGTATTATAAAAACTTGCTTCATCTATGTCACAAAATTGTATTTTAACTTTAGATTCTTTGTTCTTTTCACAAACAAATATACTATTAGTCAAATCTAATAATCTAACTTTATATAACCCTTTATCTATATCAAATATTATAAATTTATCGTTAAATGTACAGTTTTTTAAAGACAAAGTATTTAATTTATATTTATTTTCTTTAGTATTAATAAAAACTTGTTTATTAAAAATTATATTTTCTGCTTTAATAACTCCATGAAATTCGCAGTTTTGAAATAAAGGAATATTTATAGCAATTAACTGAGAAGGGAAAAAGACGCCATTAAAAAATTCACAATTTGAATATAATGTTTCTTTATCTTTTAATAAAGTACAAGGATTAAAGATATGTTTACTCTTAAATTTACAATTATCATAATTAATTTGTTGGTTTTCAAATATTAATTTATTTACCAAAAAAGTACAATTATTAAAATATATTTTTTTTAATTTTTTTAGTATAAATTTGTAATCATTCTCTTCTTCTGTATTTTCTTCATAAAATACTAAATCTTTTAATTCAATTATTTCATTATCAATAAATTGACTTGTTTTTGGATTTAAAGTCACACTTCTTTCATTAAAATATACACCATCTGGTTTCAATTCTTCTTTAATTATATCTTTATCATTAGAATATATGCTATTTTGGACTTTTTTCTGAATCTCTAAAAATATTTGTTCTAAAAGCACCATTTTAAAATTATCTAAATTCATAATTTTCCTAAATAAAATTAATAAAATCATTATATTCAAAATATAATTTATTCTCTCTTGATGAAAAAGTTGATAAAAACTTTCTCTTAGTAATTGAGTATCACACCAACAAAAACAAAATGGTACTAAAAAATGCAAAGGTCATTATCCCTTATTCCCGCATTTGAGAAGCCGAGTGTTTATTTATTGTTTCGAAAAAGTTTTGTAACTGTCTGAGTTTCCACCTTTCAAATTACTTAAAATAAATAATATTAATCAATTTTTCTCTTTAATTTGAGTAAATCTTAAATA
>JBNKRE010000009.1:0-185252 GCA_050296315.1 Halarcobacter sp. | reverse complement strand
CGGCATAGCTCAGCGGTAGAGTAGATGACTGTTAATCATTTGGTCCCTGGTTCGAACCCAGGTGCCGGAGCCACTTTTTCTTCACTTTTAAATGACATTATTTTTTCAAATTCCGGCATAGCTCAGCGGTAGAGTAGATGACTGTTAATCATTTGGTCCCTGGTTCGAACCCAGGTGCCGGAGCCACTTTCGTTTTCGCAGAAAACAAATCAATTTATTAAACAATCTTTTAAAATATTACAGCGTCAAATCAATTTTCTTTGAACTCTTTCAAAATTTTATTCACTAAATTGATTTGGGTATATTAAATGTTTTACATTATCTAAAAGTGGAGATTCAATCTCAGGGGTGTAATCTTAGGTAATGAAGCTACACATGCAGATGAAATAGATGAGAATGATTTATTAGATGCCTTTGATGTAATGGATTATGTTCATAGGCTATATGATAGAAAAAAAGAACTTGAACTTGCTAATATGAAAGCATTAAAGATACAAAAGAAATTTGATAAAAAGACTCTGTTGTTAAAGAATTAAATATGAAATTAAAAATTAGTATAACAGCATTATTATTAATGTGGATAAATTTATATGCTATTGATGCTAGTGATGTAGAATACATCTATTGGAAATGGTCATATCAGTCCAAAATTCCTCATTGTTATGTAAAAAATAAAATCACCATCACAAAGTTAGATAATGAAGTGTTAAATATTTGGAATAATATAAGTTCATCTAAAATAGATTTTCATAAGATTAGTGAGAAATTTCATGTATTTGTTATTAGGATACACCCAATAAATAAATCAAATGGAATTGATTTAAGAAATTTTAATGACAAGGTTACACTATATGAGGTTGATAAAAGTGGTAAAGGTTTAATACCTCTGAAATATACTGGTAATCTTAATAAAGTACATATGTTAAAGTCAAAAAATAGCGTTTATGGTGTCGTAATATTTAATAAAACTATTAATAATATAGATATGAATACTCTTACATTAAAGCCTATTTTCAAAGGTTGGAATTGGTGCCAAAGAAATGATTCTATAAATTTAGATTTTGCTTATTTCCCAAATGGAGTACATACTCAAAATAGACCTTCAAGATATGATAATGATGCAAATGATATTTTGAGTATGTTAAGAGTTGCTATTAATATAGTAAGAGTTATAGCTCTTAAGCGTTAATCATTTCATCTAAATTAATATATTTTATAATCTCACTTTTGGGAATTTTAAAAATTCAAATCGTTATAAAACTATTTAATTTTTTATTTTTATAATAAGGCTTCATTTTCAACTTCAAAGGCAATTTATTATTCATTATAAAAATAGCTTCACTATCTTTCATAGTTCTAATACTTTCAGCTCTCATTATTGGTTTATTATTCTCATCATTTCAAAGCACTTTAGAAAGCATTTGTGTTGTTTCCAAGTCTAAACCACTAAAAAACAATTTTGAAGCTATAAATCTCCCCCCCCCAAATATTGGACTAAATAAAACAGAATAATTTTGCTAAAATTTATTTAGGAGAATTGTGAATGAGAAAGAGTAAATTTACAGAAAAACAGATAGTTGAAAGTTTAAACCATGTATCATAAAGTGTAGACAGATCAAAATATTCTGTGTCCTAATTACTATAGCCAGATCAGTTCAAGAGAAGTGGAAAAATTCTAGAATTAGAAATTGGAGTGAAATTTATCTTCAACTCAGTATATTTTTTAGAGAGATTATGGAAAAATATACTAAGTGATTAAAAGCTAACTGGTGGATTTATACAGTTTATTTTACAGACTCATTTCTTTATTAATTATCAAAAAGCAATTTTTTTATTAATGAAGTTCTTTCTTGTATATTATCTTTTTCAAGTGTTAATTCTTCCCTTTTCATATTATCAATTCTTATGGATTCTTTTTTTAAATTAGCAACTATTTTGTTCAAATACTTTTCAAGTGATACATCTATAATTTCACTATCAGAAATCAAACTATCTTTTAAATGTAAATATTCATACTTGAAAGATATCTGTTCTAACTTTATTAAAAGTTTTTCCAACTGTAGATTTTCTGTATTGATATATTCATAATCTTCTTTTAATTTATCATATTTATAGTACAGATTATCAAGTTTTTTATATTTAGACTCAATTTCTTCAAAATCTTTTGTTTTCTGAATAAATGAATCATTTAATTCATTATAATTATTTTTTATTTTTTCTATTTCTTCTATTTCTTTCTTTATTTTAAGGTTTTTTTCTTCTAATTCTAAACTTAATTTTTTTTGTTCATTTTCTTTTTCTAATTCTTTCCTCTCTAGTTCTCTTTCAAGAAATTTAGAATTTTTCAATTTTAATGTTTCTATTTCTGTTTGTCTTTTTAGTTTTAATGCTTCTACTTCTGTTTGTCTACTATTATATTTAATTATCTCTTTTGTCTTATGCTCAACAATACCTTTTTTTACAGTGTTAGAATATAGTTTTGCAAATAGTAAGTTTATATAAGGAAATAAAAATATTTGTACTATTGTTATTAAAAAAGGAAGTAATAGCCAAGTCCATAAATCAAAAGATAAGTTGTCAATGTATTTAATTTTATCATCAATAGAACTTTCCTTAAAGAGAAGTGTTAATGTTATACGATAATTTATAATTAACCAAACAACTACAAAATTTATCAATAAAGTATTTTTAAGTCTTGATGTAATGAATTCTTTCATTGTATCTATAAATATGTTTAAATTATTATCCTTATTCACTATATCATCCTTTATTTAATATATAATCTGTATAATAATATGAAAAAAAGGTTTAATATTGAATTTATATATGAAAACTTTTATTGAAGAATTTTTAAGTACATTAGAAGCATTGTTAAGTCAATCAGTACAATATTATGAGTTATACAAAAAAAATAAAATATATAGATTAGATGATACATCAATAATTATTAAGGCATTGATTGAGAATAAAGAAAATCAAGATATAATTTCATTAATTGTTCCAAATGATACTGCAAATAAAATGGAGTATTTATTGGTGGGAGGTATGGGGGAGTTAAAATATGAAATTGATAATGAAGTTGTTGATGCAGTGTCAGCAATTATCTCTAATATTTTTAGTTCATATTGTACTGCATATAATGCAAAAGGAGATGAATATTTCCCACTTGAAAGCCGACTTATATCAAATGATTTATTAACAAAAAATAGTCATATTAGTTTAAGTCTAAACTTCTTTCAACTTGATTTAAAAATTAATGATGATATATTTAGATTCTTTTTGTCTTTTAACGAGAAACCAAATATAAATAATATTGAATTATCAGAAGTTATTCAAACAAATATAAATATTGATATTAACAGGCTTGATAAGCTACTTAACTTAAATACTAATGCAAATGAATATTTAAATAAAAACTTGGAAATGAAAGATATAATGATTTATCTAGATATGTTAGATAATAATAAATCATTATTAATTAAACATAAAGATATTATAGAAAAATATAAACATCAGATTTTGGGTTTAATTGAAGAAATTGAAATTAAACTTAGAGAAAGTGGTATTGAAAAAGATGATAATGAAAAAGATGATAATGAAAAAGATGATAATGAAAAAGATGATAATGAAAAAGATGATAATGAAAAAGATGATAATAAACTAGACCTTGAGCGAATGGCTAGTTTATTAAATAGTTTTAATATTAAATAATACTTACTTTGATCTGTCAACAGTATAATAGGACATAAAAAAGTTAATTCTATATAGCTATTTCCTTTTTTGAAAGAAAAATGAATACATTAAAATATTATTCTAAGACAACAGGTGTTGCATTACTTAAAGGAGATGTGCATATATTAGATGATATAATAGAAAAAATGATTATAAATATGAATGGGAATTAAATTGGTAGTTTTATTGTTTGGGAAATATATAAAAGTTAGGTAGAATAGTTTTATGAAATCAAAAATAATTGTTCCTGAGCCTAAAAGGTTTAAAACAACATCAGATACAAAAGTTTTATTAAATGCTTTAATACAAGCTGTTAAAAAAAGTGGTGCTACATATTGTACTCATACAGAATATCACTTTAATCCAGAAGGATATTCTGCTGCTGTAATTTTGGCTGAAAGTCACGCAACATTACATAATTATCCTGAAGATGGCTGTACGGATGTAACAATAGGTGTTTCTAATTTAAAAGTAGTAGATATAGATATTTTCTACAAGACATTTGAAGAATTGTCAAAGTAAAGTAGTGAGATTGTTATGAATATATTAGCTATTATCGCATTAGTATCAACTATCATAGCAGTATTTACTTTATATATTCACAATGAAAGAAATATTAGAGACAAAGCTAATAAAGATAGAGAAGATGAGAGAAAAGTTAATGAAGATAAAAGAAGAAGTGTTGATTATTGTTTAGAGTATATAAAAACTTTTAAAGATAGTACATTTATAAAAGATAATTTAGACGAATTAGATTCAAATATATTAAATTATGAAAACCTAGGAAAAAAAGAAAAAGTTGAATTTAGTAGACTTTTATGTTATATTGATGACTTAGGTTATTTATATAAAGAAAAGTTGATTCTTAAAGAGGATGCAGTCTATCTTGTAGGATGGTATGTCTCTAGATTTTACAGTTGTATTGAAAGAATTGAAGATAAGGAAAGAAAGGAATCTTTTAAGGATGAGCCTGATTGGGAATATGGTATGAAATTCCTTGAAGAAATTAATAAAGAATTTTTGAAAAGAGAATTAAAATAACTTTTTAGAATTATATTCTTGACTGCCAAAATTTGACATTTAATACTGTTAAATACTATTTATTACAAAATTAAAAAGTTATAGAAACTCTCTACTTACGGTGATAGGGGTTATCTATAATTTTATTTTGTAGCTTCCAGGTGCCGGAGCCATAAAATCGAACTTTCTTAAAAATAAAATCAATAAAAAACCATTTTGGTAACTTTTAGTAACCTCAATAAACAAAGCATAAATATATTATTTTCCTATTTATATATATTAAAATATCCTAAGTTCAAAATTAGTTTTAAAATTTAAGGATTGATTTTAGTAACTTATTAGTAACCTGATTTCAAAAAATGTTGTAAATTTTCTGAAAATTTCTTAAGTTTTGTAGAAAGGTAACATATTTAGCTCAATTTTAATTATGATTTTTAAATTACATAGTTTTCTTATATTTCTACTTAAAAGAATTTTTACCTAACATCAAAAGCAATCATTGATATAAAAAGTAGAAAAGCTGTTAAAATTAAACTTTTAAATGGATTCTCTTTTATATAATCTACTTTTCTAATAACTATAATAGTGATCTGTCAACAAGAAATATTCTGAACAGTCTATTACATAAGCTCTAGAATTTGGAACATATTCACTTATATTAGTGTTCCGTGTCCCATAAAGTGTTCAAAAAATAAAAATTACAATGTTCTATAACCCTTAAGGAAATATGGAACAAATAATGAATTCATTCACTTGAACAATGTATATTGAAAAAATGAAACCTAATAAAGTACTTTACTTAAAATATATTCCATATAAAAAATCAATTTTTCAATCCCTTTTTTGCTGTTTATTATTATACGAGAGGATGAATTTCCACTTTTGAGATAAAAAATGTAAGTTAATAAATTAAAGTTTCTAAAAAAAGAGATTTTAATTTGTAGATAAAGTAAAAAGATACCTATCAAGATTAATAATAGATTTTTCAGGATATTATCATTATAAATAGAGGCGTAAATAGATGTGAAGTTTTTAACCATGTAATGGATATAGCCAAGTAGAGATAGTCAGTTTGTTAAATGTATCAAAATCATTGATATCAAAGATAATAAATGAAGAGCTTAAAGAAAATGTATAAATATAAAAGTAAAAAAGTGGAGATTCCAATCATTTCATTAAATTACACCCAAAGGATGAATCTCTACTATTAATTTTTAATTTTAAACACTCTTAACTTATAAATATTTTATTATATAATAACAATAAAAACTCCTAAAAGAGTTTATCTAATCAAGAAAATATAAGGAAAGTATTGGAAATATGAATTTAAAATATCGAAATGCTGTAGAAGATGATTTTTTATTAATTTGTAAATTATTTGAAAATGCAGAAACCTTATTTTACTCATTTCCTAATTCTAAATATCCATTAGATTATGAACAATTAGCAAAAATTCATAAAAAAAGATTTTTCCCTACTGTATTTTTGATTGAAAATAAAATCATAGCTTATTCAAATATATATTTTATAGAAGATGAGCAAGAGCCACATATTGGAAATGTGATTTTAGATAAAAAGTATCGCAATAAAGGTTATGGTAAAAAAATTATGATGACTATGATTGATATTGCTATAAAAGAGTTTACTCCTAGTGAAATAAAGCTAGCAGTTTTTGAAACGAATAAAAATGTATACAAGCTATATAAATCTCTAGGCTTTGAACCATATGGAGTCAAATATAGAAAAAATCATAAAGGTATAAACCAAAAATTGATATTGATGAAATTAGAATTTAGGTTTATAACTTAGTTTTTATTTTAATTTCATTTTTACTCAAGTTAATGAAAGTTTGTAGATAGTGGCTACTTTTAAATAGAGCCTAGATGATATCATTCTGATAAATGCTCAATAACTAACTCTGATGTCCCCAGAATATCTTGATAATTATTTGTCAAAACTTTCAAAAGAAGCATAAGTTTTTTGGAATATAAAATAAGTATTATTTAGGTTATTTTTATACTGCTTTATCCATGTCAAGTAATACCTCTGTATGTATTTGAATATTTTTCTTATTTTCATAAAGTATCACAATATATCCATTGTCAGTTTTTATATGATTTCTGTAATATGTTTTAATAGAGGAATATTTTTCAACAAGAAGTACTTTACACTTATCTTTAAGTTTTTGTGCAAGATTTAGATCTTTTTTTGATGCATTTATGATGGTAATATCGTAATGTCTCATTTTTTTCTCCTTAACATTGAAAATAAAACTACTCCTATAAAATTAGCCAATAAATCTCCTAAATCAAAAGTGCGAGAACTAATAAAGTATTGAGTAAACTCTTCTATTGTGGAAAAACTTAGTACTAGAAGTGAGCCTAATAAAATATGCCATGAACCAATTTTACGATAATTCAAACCATAGTTTAATAAAAATGCCATTATTCCATAGAGTAGGGCATGAGCTATTTTATCACCATAAGGAACATCTCCTATAACCTTAAAAGCAAAGTTATAGTCTGCTGTATCTGCTAGAAAGATGATATAACTTATAAAGATAAAAAATATTAATGGAAATAATAATCTATATTGTAAACTAATCATATTTTTCACCATGTTTTTTTATTACCATATACTTTTTCTATAGAACAATATCCAAAATGATAAGATGCAAAATTATTACAATTACGTTTTTTATAGAATGAGGAGTAGAATTTTCCTTTATGTTCTTGGGTAAGTTTTATATTTGACTGTTTTAATATAGGTAGTGCATCTATTGATAAATTATATAAGGCATATCTGTCTAATTTTTGAGGTGTATTTTTGAATTTTTCAATATTATGTTTAGCTACTATTGCATCAATATTTAATGAAATAATTACCGAAAACGAGATAATAGCAATAAATGTTACAATATTTAGAAGTTTTGCAAAAGGGTATTTCTTTATAAGAAAAATAATACTTAAAAACAATACAGATATTAAAAAATAATCAAACCATTCCACATAATAACGCAATACTGTAGCACCTTTTATTGATTGATAAAGGTACATTTTTTTTAAAGATACGATACCCATAATGATACTTTGAACAAGAAGCCCCACAAGAAAAAACAAGACCAATTTCTCATTTTTAAAACGTCGCATTATAAATAAAAAGATAAGAACTACAAGTCCCATAACCAACATAAGTTGAAAAAAACCTTCTCTAGCAAAACTTGCTATATTTATCCCCTGTGGTACATTTTGAGAATCAATTAAAAATGGTATCTGCATAAGAATAAAACTGATAAATACAAGGTTGATTAATCCTAAAAATATTCCTACTATAAGTAAGTCAAGAGCTTGGGTTTGTGTTTGTTTGATTCTGTCTTTTTCATTTGAAAACCCATATATAAATAGCCATAAAAAAAGTATAAAATATAAAGGTACACTCACTAAGTAGTGGATGGAAAAATTAAGATGAAAATCAAAAAGCTTACGGATAAAGTAACTATAATTACTATCTGCATCAAAAAGCAAGGCTAAAAATATACCAACAAAGGGTAAGGAGATAGATAAAGCTAAGGCGATACGAGTATATAGTTTTGCATCTGGTTTTTTTGTGAAAATTCTAGTAAAAAAATCTTTTATATGTTTTACAAAATTAAAAGATAAAAAGAAGTGAGGAATAAAAGTTTGATATACAGAGTGAACTTTTTGCATAGCTGTAATATATAATACAAAAAGTAAGATATAAAATATTATAGGTACAAAATATTGAACCATAGTGTTGTTATAATAAAACATATCCACTATCATAATAAATAAAAATGGTAGAAACCACTTAGTGTAAGGATTGATAAGTTTTTGTGCTAATGTAGCGTATAAAAGTGGTAAAGTAAGTAAAATGTAAAATACTATATGCCAACCACCTATTAAAAATCTTATTTTATAAAAATTTTCTATAAATGATAGAAAAATACTTAAAACAATTAGAGATATTCCAAATGTTTTATTTGTAAGCATTGGGTTTAGTATTTGTTCTTTTCTTATAATTAATTGCATCTTACTATTCTCCTTTTGTATATTCAAACATAAGCTTTTTTACTTTTTTTGTTTCTATTTTTGCACCCATTTTTTCAAAAAGTGCATAATAACCAATCAAGGTACGATCTAAAAAAAGATAATCCTCATTGACTTGATGCACCGAATTAAATTGCTTTTTTTGTACTTCAAAAATAAGCTCAAACCCTTTTTTTGAAAAGTTGTTATATACTCCAAAATCATAACTTTTATTTTGCAATGGCTCAATGTATAATCTATCAAGTGGTTTAATCACTTCTTGATAAAAGTGAAGCATTTTTTCTAAAGTATCTTCTTCTATCATCCCTAGTTCATGGTAGTGTTGAACTAGTATTTCATCTTCAACTTCATTAAACAAATCAATATGCAAAGCCGTGTAACTAGATAAAAATTTTTCATCTATTTTTTTTATACATCCAAAATCAATTAAACCTAATTTACCATCAGATAAAAATAGAAAATTGCCAGGATTTGGATCTGCGTGTATCATTTTTAGTTTATAAAGAGATTCAAAGTAGTTATCAAAGATAAGTTGTGCATAGTAGTCTTTTTCTTGTTGACTTGGGTTTGTTGCTAAATAATCTTGAAAACTTAATCCTTCTAGAAAAGATGTAGTTATCACTTTAGATGTAGTAAGATTAGGTGAGACATCAGGAACAATAATATTTTTATTAGTTAAGTTTTTTTTGAAAAAATCATAGTTTTGTGCCTCTAAAAGATAATCTACCTCTTCAAAAAGTCGCTCTTGTATCTCTGAGATAATATGATCAATATTTTGTCCTTTAGCAAATCGTTTAAGGGCAAAGTGTACTAAAGTCATATCTGTATAGATACTTTGTTTGATTCCAGGATATTGTACTTTAACAGCAAGTTTTCGATTCTCACTTTGAGCTTGATGTACTTGCCCTAAACTTGCAGCTGCAAAGGCATTCATATTAAAATTATCAAAAAGTTCTTGAGGATAGTTACCTAGTTCGGTTTTGATGATTTTACGCACCAAAGCTTTGTTTATTGATGGCATGGAGTTAAATGATTCACTTATCTTTTCTAGATACTCAGGAGGAAGAAATGGCATACCCAATGCTATATGTTGAGCAATTTTCACTGATACTCCTTTAAGTTCCCCTAAGGCATTAAAAATAATATCAGCTATCTCTTCATGTGTTTGTGATTTGTCTTTGTTGCTAAGATAGTATTTACCTTTTACTATACCTATTTTAACTATAGCTTTACCTACTACATTTGCACGAGATAATTTGGTCTGAGGAAGTGCTTTATCCATGAAGTACATCACCTAATTTTCGCTTTATTTTATCAAAAGTATTTTTTTTATTTGCAAATTTTTCTAAACTTGAAAGCATATGTGTTTTAAAGAAAAACATTCCAAGGTCTGATGCTTTGTTTAAAATATTTGAATGAAGAACAGATTCCATAAGTCCCAAAGAGTGATCAATAAACTGAGTAGTATTTTCGAACATCTCTGATTCATCTTTAACCCAATAAGCAACTACCATAATATAATAGTCCCAAAATAAAGTAGGTAAGTGCTCTTTAAATGGAGGTACCATTATCTCTTGAGCTTCTATAGCTATATCTAACATCTCTTCTACCGTTAGTATAAAAATCTCATTTGTTTCATAAAGTTTATTGATTTTAAGTCCTGAGGAGTGAAATACCAAATCAGTTATTTGTATTATAAACTCTCTATCTTCTAAGTAAAGCTCTAACTCAGTTTCTACTAGTGTTTGTAGCTGTTCTCGTAAAGAGTAGGTATGAAAATCCTCTATATCTTGTAAAATAGCAATAGTCTCTTTGTGTTTTTGGTCAATATAGGCATAGAGAAGTTTCTCTTTTGATGGAAAGTAGTTATATATAGTTGGATTACTAACGCCAGCACTTTTAGCCATCTCTCTAAGTGAAGCATTTTCAAACCCTTTTTCTATAATAAGTTCTACGGCTGATTTAAGTATTTTAATCTTTGTTTTTTCTTTAGCTGATTGTGATATTTTCATTTTAAACTCCAAATATTTAACTAAGTATAATATAAATACTATAATTTGTCAATATTTATTATATTTTTTTAAATATTTAAAGCTAATGAAATCACACCCTTAAATACCTCTTTTAAAAAATGGGTTATAATTTATACAATAGAGTTTTTGCTAATCAAGATTTAACTGATATACTCTAACAGAGCTTATTTTTATCTTTTTTGACTTAATACCTTGATTAATATTTTCTGCAGCTCAGTCCTAAGGAGCTGTAATATGAAAAATTCACTTACAATTAAACAGGCTTTTGAAAAAGCCATGGAATTCCAGAAATCTAGCTTGATAACACAAGCGATAGAGTTATATGAAGATATTTTACAAGAGGATGATACTAATTTTGATGCTTATCATCTTCTTGGATTATTATATAAAGATAACAAAGAGTATGAAAAGGCACTTAACTATTTCAAAAAAGCGATTAAATTAAATAGAGAGTTTTATATATGTCTTTATGATATGGCAAAAACCTATGAAAAACTCAATAAACGTGAACTTAGCTTCTTTTATTTACAAAAGGTGATAAAAATCAATCCTGATTTTCATAATGCTCTTTTTTCAATGGCACAGTACTATAGAAAAATGAGAAATGAAAAAAAGATGATTGAGTATCTTTATAAAACTTTAGAAAAACTACCAGAACATCCTGGTGCAAACCATCTATTAGCATCACTTGATAGAAAAACAAGCAATGAATATTCTATAGGAGAGTATGCTAGAGATCTTTTTGATAGATATGCAGACCACTTTGAAGATCATCTTTTAAGTTCTCTAAAATATCAAGTTCCATTTATTATAAAAGAAAAATTAAAGACTTTAAATACAGCAAAAAATTCTAAGGTTTTAGACCTCGGATGTGGTACGGGATTATTAGGAAAAACTATTGTGGATTTGTTTCCAAATTTAGTTGGTGTTGATATATCTTCTAATATGATAGAAGAAACAAGAAAAAAAGAGATATATACTGAACTTTATGTAAATGATATCCATGATTTTCTTTTAAAAAGTGTGCAAGATTTTGACCTAATTATAGCTGCTGATGTTTTTATATATATCAAAGATTTACAAACTGTTTTTTCTCGTGTGAAAGAACATCTTGAAACTGATGCTTACTTTATATTTACTATAGAACTTTCTTCTGAAATCAATTCAGCAAATTATGAATTAGGTAAAAGTGGAAGATATACACACACTATGAAGTATGTTGAGTCTTTATGCAAGGATAATGGATTTGAACTTATAGATAAAGAGGAAGTTACCCTAAGACAGGAAAATAATAAAGACCAAAAAGGGGAAGTTTTTATATTAAAAATTTTGTAATTATAAAAACTTAAAATTTAAGAAATTTTAAATCAAATAAGAGTAGTTTTCTACTCTTGAAGCTGGCTAATACACCTCTAAGATTGAATCAAAAGTTACGTCAAACTCCAAAAACACTATATTTTAAATAATTTTCTTTGTGATTGCTATCACAGAATAAACTTATCTTTTCTTCTATAATTCTTCTAATGTACATTAAAGTCGGCTGATAAAAAAATAAAGGAAATACAATGAGTAAGATGAAGTTTTTTATAGATACACATGACAAAGAGAGTGGAACTTTTCCAGCAGGGATTACTCCTGAACAAATGGAGGATTTTTATAAGAAGTATGAAGCTGCTTGTGAGGAAGAGGGTGTTGTTTCTCTTCGAATACATGTAGGTTTTAAAGATGGAAAAGCATTTTGTTTTAATATGGCACCAAATGCTAAAGCAGTTGAAAATGTTCATAAAAAAGTGGGATTACCTTTTGAAACTATTACTGAGGTTAATACAATTACTCCAGGTGATTTAGCACTATTGAGTTAATTGTTGTTTTTATATATCTGTGATGCCATTTTGGCATTACAGAAGACTTGGCAAATAAAGAAGGAGATACAAGTGAACTATGATGATAAGTATAAAAGTGAGAATATGGATGAAAGTGATTCACAAAGACGTGATTTCATAAAAAAAGCTGGTGTAGCAGCTGCTATAATGGCATTGTCACCTACATTTAGCACAATTTCAGCAAATGATGCTATAAAAAAGAATCTTGCAAAGGGCAAGATGAAATTATTTATAGATACACATGATAAGAATAAAGGAACTTTTCCAGCAGAAATAACACCTAAACAAATGGAAGGGTTTTATAAAAAGTATGAAACTGCTTGTGAGGAAGAGGGTGTTGTTTCTCTTCGAATACATGTAGGTTTCAAAGATGGAAAAGCATATTGTTTTAATATGGCACCAAATGCCAAAGCGGTGGAAAATGTTCATACAAAAGTAGGCTTACCTTTTGATAGCATTACAGAAGTTACTACTATAACTCCAGCTGATTTAGCACTATTGAGTTAAGATAAAATTCTATATATCTGTAATGCCTTTTTGGCATTACAGAAGATTTAAAACCTCTTATAAATACTATGATATTGAGATACTTCCTCTACCAAGTTTTATATAACCTTGTTGTTCAAGTTTTTTAAGGTTTCTACTAATTGTTTCTCTTGTTACTCCTATTATTGAAGCTATTTTATCATGGGTTATTTTTATTGTATCAAGCCCTTGCACATATAACCAATTTAATAAGCGCTGTTCGATACTTGAAAATTTAACATCAGATAGTAGTGTTATTAGTGAGTTTAATCTTTTACCAAACATCTGCATTTTGAACTCTCTAAAAGACTCAGAATTATTTATTAACCAAAGTACAGTCTCTTTTGGCAACAACCATCCCTCTATAGGTGTTATTGTTTCTGCTGTTGCAAGAGTTTGGTTTTGGCTTATTGTACTAAATAAATTAACCACACATTGACTACCTGGATTTACTTCGTAAAGGGTCATCTCTTCTGAGCCAATCTCTTTTGGTTGGATATATACTCTTACTATACCACTTTTTAAGAACAGCACATGTTGACAAGTATCTCCTATATAATAAAGTATATGTTTAGAAGGCAAAACAATAGATTTTGCATCAGTTAAGATTTTTAATTTTTCTTTTTCGCTAATCTCTTTAAAACAATGATAATCTAAAAGTTCCATTGATGATCCTTTTTATAATTAAGAAGTAATTTTAACAAAATAGTTCCAAAAACTCTTTTATTTGGTTTCACTTTGTATACTCCTAATATATGTTGCCAATGCTTTCATCTCTCGAATAGACAATCTATCTTTAAAATTAGGCATTGTACCAATAACTCCTTTTTTCCCATTTGATAGCACAGTTGCTACTAAATCATCACTATAAAATTTTATATTTGGTGCAATTAGATTTATACCCTCCCCACTATCATCATGGCATGTTGCACAGGTTTTCCATCCTTTTGGTTTTTTCCCTTTTAGTCCATGCGCTACATATTTTGCAACTTTTTTTGCTTCATCTTCTTTTAATAATCCAGCAGGCATTCCAGAAGGATACATAGATTTAAAATTATTAGAACCATTATTTATCACATCCAAAACAGATTTTTCAGCAATTCTTTTTGTATGATTTTGCGCTTTGTTATCGTTTCCTTTTCCGTCTTTTCCATGACAAGAGGTGCAGTGAACCATATATGTAGTCTTACCTACATTTACAAGTTGTTCAGTTTTTGTTAAAGCAGATACCTCTTTACCAAACTTATTAAAATGTACCAATTCTACTGCTATTAGTAATTTTGAGATTAATAGGGTAGCAAACAGTGTCACACCTGCAATTATTAAGTACTTCATGTTTTTCTCCAATTTCAAATATATTTATGATTATAAATGTTTTGGAACTTTTTTTATGTGAGTCAAATCACATAAAAAAAAATGAAAATCGATTAATATTTTATTATCAAAACCAAAGGATAACTCAATGAAACTCTTTTTTATCGTACTAATCACACTAAATATTTTTGCAAATGACAAGTTAGAATTAATAGATTTAGCTTATAAAAGTGGCTTAGAACCTATTCCTAAAAACTTTGATACTCTTTTAATAAAATTAAAAACTGATTCAAATACTTTAACAAAAGAGAAAATAGTTCTTGGGAAAAAACTCTTTTTTGAAAAAGAGTTATCCCTAAATAAAGATATATCATGTGCTTCATGTCATAGTTTTAAAAAAGGTGGTGCAGATGGAATTAGTACAGCAATAGGGCATAAAAAAAGAAAAAATCCTTTTCATTTAAATACTCCAACAGTTTTAAATACCGCCTTTTCAAAAAACTATTTTTGGAATGGGAGAAGTAAAGCCTTGGAAGATCAAGCAAAAGGACCTTTGCAAGCACCATTTGAGATGTCTATAACTCCAAAACTAGCAGAAGAAAGAATACAAAAAAATGAAGAGTATAGAAAGTTATTTAAAAAAATCTATAATGAGGATGATATTACCTTTGAAAATATTGTTAATGCTATAGCATCATATGAAAAAATCCTTATCACAAAAGGTAGATTTGATGATTTTTTATTGGGTGATTTTAATGCTTTGAATAAAAAAGAGAAAGAGGGCTTAAAACTTTTTATTTCTAAAAGTTGTGTTGGTTGCCACAATGGTATGGGACTTGGTGGACAGGTTCTAAGAAAATTCCCCTTATCTTTTCATAAAGTTTGGAGTTTAAGTAATCCCACTGAAATAAAATACTTAGAAAAGAAATATTTGGATCAAATGAATATATTAAAAAATATGAAATCTTTTAATAATACAAAAAGAATAGAGTATTTAAATTCACAATTGTCAAAAAAAGAGATGAACTTATTAAAAGATGGTTTTTTTACCCAAGTAGATAAAGAAAAAAGAATAGATGTTATTGCAAACCAATCCTGTACCCTTTGTCACATAAAAGATAGTTATGAAGTAAAAAGTACGATAGAAGAAAATGTAGCTTTCCCCTTTGAAAATATAGGTGGATTCTTAGGTTCTAAAAAGCCAAAAAAATATTTTAGAGTACCCTTACTTAGAAATGTAGTTGAAACAAAACCTTATTTTCACAATGGAAGTGTAGAAAAGCTCGAAGATGCAATACGAATTATGGGTACTCATCAAAGTAGAAATAATTTATCAGATGAAGAAATTGATAAGATAAAAGCTTTTCTAAAATCTGTAAATGGAGAAATCGTAAATTATAAAATAGAGTAGAATTGAAAATTCTACTGACTAAATATTGAAATAATTATATGATTAATTAGATATTATAGACTCCTTATGATGAACAACTAACGTGAGATACCCCAGCAATACCAAAATACTCAGAGGGTTTTTTAGAATAATATTTTTTTTCTATCTCTTTTGATTGTTCAGCATATGGATTTGTCATCACTTCTTGTAACTCATTTATTAAATCATAGTTTCCATTTTTGGCCTCTTGATAGGCTTTTACTAAGTGCCACTCTCTTAAGGTATATTTTGGATTGATTTGTTTCATTTTATTTGATAAAGTTACTATTGCTTCCTTTGAACTTATATCTAGTTTTGTTTTCCACTTTTCTATCCAGTTGTTCCATTTTGATTTTAGATTTTCATTTTCAAAGCTATTGTTATAAAAACTTTTTTCAAGTTCTTTTATATCACTTGGGATATTTGATAGTTCTCTGAAAAATATGGTGTAGTCAACTTTTGTCTCTATCATCAACTCTGTTAACTCATCAAATAACTCAAAGTCAAAGTTGTTGGTTCCAAGTTTACTTGCCCACATATTTTCTATTTTTATTTGCATTGTTTTAGAAAAGTTTTTTTCAACTTGTTCAAGTTTTTGCAAGGCTTGTTTAGTTTTAAGTAGTGGTCTTAAAGCACTAATAAAAGATTTGTAGTTTTCATTAGCTGCTTGGGGTTGATTAAAAAAGGAGAAGTGTAAGCCTCCACCTGTCCAAGGTTGATATCTTGGGTCAAACATTTCAATAAAGCCAAAGGGTCCAAAATCTAGAGTAAAGCCTCCTGCAGCACAATTATCACTGTTGAAATTCCCTTGGCAGTATCCGACTCTTAACCAGTTTGCTACTAATAATGTAAGTCTATCTTGGAATTGTTTTGCTAATAAGATAACTTTTTCTTCCAGTTCTAACTCTTGATTTATCTCTTTGTTATATTCTCTATCAATTAGATGTAACACTATTTTTTCTAACTCTTCATATGCTTTTGGATGTTCATTTTTTCTAGCACGTCTTCCAAAAAGCTCAAGTTGACCCACACGGATAAATGAAGGTGCTACTCGAGTAGTTATTGCAACATCTTCTTCAATCATAACTTCAGGATCTTTTGAATAAGAGTTCCCTCTAAACCAAGGTCTTGATACTTGTTCTTTATTAGAGGTAAATAGAGTCAAAGACCTTGAAGTTGGAACTTGTAAAGAGTGCATATGTTCTTGAGCTAAAAACTCACGAACACTTGATCTTAAAACTGCACGCCCATCAGCACCTCTACAATATGGTGTTCTACCTGCACCTTTTAGTTGAAATTCCCATCTTTTGCCATTTATTACAGCTTCTAGAACTGAGATGGCTCTACCATCACCATAGCCATTTCCTGTTTGAAAAGGGCATTGTGCATAATATTCTGTACCATAAATAGATAAAGCATATCCAGTTGCCCAACCTTTATCTTTCATGGGTTTTTGGATATTTGAAATATCCCCAGAGAACATCTTTATAAATTCATTTTCTTTTAGAAGAGCTTCACTAAAACCCAATTCTTTAAAAAAGTTTTTGCTATGACTTATATATATTGGTTCTTTTATTGGTGTTGGCTTTACGCTCACATAGTGTCCACTAAAAACCTCTCTTGGTGTTTTGTTTTCTGAATTATTTTTTGTATCAGGATCACAATTAAGTTTTTCAACAAATGAGTAATTTGCTAATTTAGCAAATTCTTCAAAATTTTTTATATTTTCTTTGGAGATTTTTTTCATTTTTTATATTCCATCTATTTTTATATATAAGATTTTTAGCATAACTACTTGAAATAGATAGAAAAAATAGGATTTAAAAGAAATTATTAAGTCAAAAATAAATTATTATGAAAAGTATTATTACTTTAAATAATTATTTATGTCAAGATTTTAATTTATAATTAAATAGAACTAAGATAAATTTTAAAAGGATGTTTTATTATCAGGTGAATTGGAGGGATTATTTTGGTTTCTTTATTTCATTTACATATTATTACTTTTCTAGTAATTTATATAAATATTTTGATTTTTAACAAAAATATTTTAGAAAATCTAGGTTCAAAGTATTTTTTTATTAACTATATTTATCACAATCATAAGCAAATTAGCTGTTTTCTTATTAGTTATCCTTTTGTAATTATTTTAATCTATTTTTTGTTTGAAAATGTTATTTTGATAGGAACTTTTTTTATATCTATTCTCCATATTTATTTTTTGTATGAGATTACTTCTAAAAAAAATATAAATAAAAGAGAGGCATATATTGCTTGGTATAAGCAAAATGTTCAACATAGTTTTTCTATGCATACTTATGATATATCAAAAAAAGATTTTACTTTTTTAAATGAAAAAATAAATAAATTTATTTTATTTAAATTTGAAGTGATTTTTTTTATATCATTGGTAATTGAGAGTGAAGTTATGTATGAGGTGATTACTTTTTTAGGTATTGGAAAATGATTATTCTAAATCACTACAAATTTTAGATTTTAAAATATATGCAATATATGTTAAAATCAATTTATAAATCTATATATTAAAAGGTATTTTGTGTCAATTTTTGCTTTACAATCTTTAGCTGGTGGATTTTTAGATGAAGATTTGGAACATTTTAATAAAAATTTTGATGATTGGTGTATTCAGTTTGAGAGTTACGAAGAAGCTATGGATATAGTACAAACTCTTGAAAATCAAGAAACTATAGATATTGTTGAAATAACACCATTAACTTATCCGAAATATTTTTTTAATTCTTTGCAAGGTACTATTTATGCAACACGACAAATTGAAGATAAGATTATTTGTGTTGTTGAACCATATATAGGTTCTAGTTTTAAAATTGCAATATGTGATTTGAAAACTAAAAATGTAAGGTTATCAAAAACTTCTTATAAAAATATTCCAAGTATAGAAAATGCCTTTGCTAATTTTGGAGATTTTTAAAAAGATTAGGAAAAATATATGCAAGAAAATGAACTAAAAGCTTTTGTAAAACAACATTCAATAGCGATTTATACATATATAAACTCTGAGATACTAAAAGATATAGGAAAAATAAGTCCTAACTATTTTGTTATCCTTATTGATGAGTTTTTTTGTAAAAGTTTCGATAGAAAAATAGATTATGAGAATATCACTGTTGATAATTTTCCTTACTTTCTTTTTAGTTTGGTTTTAGGAGAAGCTAGAAAGCCCTATACTTTTTTTCGAAAAGAGACAATGAGTTTAAATGAACTTTATAAAGAAGTTTCAGTTTATTATAACTATGTAAAGTTTTTTATAAAAGATGATTATTTTTGTATAGATTTGATTCAGACAAAAATGGGAGTAACTCAATTAGATGAAGAACTTATAAAGTTCTCAAAACAATTTTCTATGAAGAATGTTAGCTTTGAAGAGTTTGTAAGTAAAAATACAAAACTAAATGAAAGCTTGAAAAAGTTAGAAGAGGATATTGATAATATTTTAACTAAAGTTTAAGAACAAATCTTGCATAGTGATTTTTATGAATACATATCCTTTATATTGTAATAATTGTAAAAAAAAATATAATGTTCGTAAAGAAGATTTAGAGTTAATGAAAAAATATGATAAAGATTTTGATGGGAAAGAGTATCTTAAAGGTTGTTTCTTTAAAGATTTAACAAATATCAAAAAAACGAAATTAAACTAATAGATACAATATAAGTTTAAGAAGATATAATTTTCCTCATTAAATATTATATGGATAAAAAATGAAATTAAAAAAATGGATATTTTTAGCAGTTATACTTTTGGTATTGTATTATACTTTTATTGTAAATACAGTTCTCACTCTTTCAATTATTGCTTCTTTAGTTATAGCTTTTAAGTTATATAAGTTTTATTCTAAAAAGAAGTTGAATAAACTGGCTACTTCTAAAGAGTTATTTAGGAAAAGTGAGTTGGGGCATTTTATTGCGCTTGTTGCAAAAGTTGCAAAAGCTGATGGTAGAGTGCATGAGTTAGAAGCTCAGCTAATTGGAATGATGTTTGATGATATCTCAAAAGTTTTTGATGAAAAAGAAAAAGCTAGAGGTTTTATGAAAGAGATTTTCAACGATGAGAAACAAGCACTTGATGATACAAAACAAATAGCACAATCTTTAAATAAATTACTTGGTAAAAGTATATTAAAACGTAGGCAATATGTAAGCTTTTTAATTCAATTAGCATATATAGATAGTGGAATTAGTTCTGAAGAAGAGAAGCTTTTAAGAGATATTATAAAAGAGCTAAATATTCCAGCTGAAATTTATGATACTATTGTTAATAGTTTTGAAAATAGGATGAAAAATAGAACTCAAACTATGAGTGATACAGAAGCTTATAAAATTTTAGGTGTAAAAGAAGAAGATGATATGAATACTATTAAAAAAGCATATCGTAAATTAATTAGAGAGTATCATCCTGATATTATAAGTTCACAAGATAAAGATGAATCTTATATGGAAGAAGCTACTGCAAAAACACAAGAGATAAATCAAGCTTATCAAGTTATCAAAGATATTAGGAGTAAAAATGGATTATAGGAAGTTTGCTGAATTTAGTCCTTGTGATTATGCAGGTCCTTTAAAAAGAGATAGTTTTATGGATTATGGAATAAAAGAACTTTGGAGTGAGATTCCAAGAATATCTGGACCTGCATATACAGTAAATATGGTTCCAGGAGATAATTTAGCTTTACATAAAGCAATATATGAAGCACCAAAAGGTTCAATCATAGTTGCTCAAACAAATTCTATGGATTATGCTGTATCTGGTGGGAATGTATGTGCTATTGCACAAGCTTTAGGAATAGCTGGATTTGTTATAGATGGTGTTGTTCGTGATATAGGTGAAGTAAAACAGATAAAATTTCCTATTTTTGGAAGAGGAGTTCATCCAATGCCAGGGGTTAAAAAAGCTATAGTTCCTTTAAATACTCCAATTGTTGCTGGAGGTATTTTGGTTAATCCAGAAGATATTATAGTTGCAGATGAAGAGGGTGTTGTCGTTATTCCAAAAGACAAAGCTGATGAGGTGTATGAAGAAACTAAAAAAAGAGTTTTAGAAGAAAAAGCTATGGGTTTCGAAAAATGGGCAGAAAATCATCGTAAAAAAATAGATTCATTTTATAAATAGATGTTACTTTAAGTAGAAATTTTTTTGATATAATTTTAAGTTATTTCTTTAAAGATAAACTTTAAGTTTTATATGATTTTATAAGAAATAAAAGATAAATTGATAATCTTTTTTATTCTTTAAGTACCAAAAATTAGTGCTTGAAACTTAATAAGAATTAATCTTACATTTAATAGAAATAGATACAATTTATAAATTATTTTTTAAAGAGTTTATAATGAAGTGTCATTTTTTAGTATTTCTCTCTATAATTACTGCTTATAGTATTTCTGCAAATGATGATTTTTCATCTTTATTAGATGAAATGACAGAAATTGCTACAAAAACAAAACTTAATATTGATTATCAACCTTCTGTAGTATCTGTAGTAAAGGCTAAAAAACTTAAGAATATTGGAATCACTAATCTTCATGAAGCTTTAGGTTTACTTCCTGGAATTGAAACCTCTATTTTGCATACAGGATGGAAACAAGTTATTATTAGAGGAAACTATAGTCCTGATACTTTTGTTTTTGATAAATATAAACTTTATATTGATGGGGTAGATGTTGGAAGTGATTTATATAGTACAAGTTATTTTTACCTTGATTTTCCAATAGAATTAATAGATAGAATAGAAGTTTTACGAGGTTCTGCATCTTCTGTTTATGGACCAGGAGCTTTCAGTGGGGCGATAAATGTTATTACACGAAACTCTCAAGTTGATAGTAAAAATAGTTTTTTTGCAACTATAGGAAGTTATGAATATGTAAAAAGTGGTTTTACACAAAATTATAAAACAAATAGTTGGACTATTGGTTTAGATGGATATTATCAAACAAATAACAAAACAATGTATGCAGGTCCATCTTTTGTTTTTGATCCTAATTATGCAAGAGATGATTACAATAGTTTAGAAAACTTTAAAGATTTTTCTTTGGGCTTAACTGCACAAAATGATTATTTTAAAATAATCACAAGATACAAATCAGAAACTACAGATAACTTTTATGGAAGTAGTGAAGAGCTAGAACCAGTTATAGGAGGATACCAAAGAAACAAGAGTTTAGTTTTTGAATTACAAAATCTTACACGAGTAAATTCTAATATAAGCTTAGAATCAAAACTTGGATTAAACTACTATGAGTTTAAGTTTGATACTGAGATATTTAAAGATTTTATTCGTATTGCTCCTATTTATAAACAAGTGAATACATATATTGATGTGAATTTAAAGGGTAAGAATTTTAACAACAATGATTGGATCTTGGGTGTAAATCTTAAAAAAATAGATACCATTGAAAATAAACTTGAAAGTTTTTATCCTAGTATTACAGCAGATAAGTTTTTAGATGCTGATCATGATCAGATACTTAAATCTATTTATTTTCAAAATATTTATTCTATAAATGAAAACTTAGATATCTCAGCAAATTTAAGATTAGATGATTATTCTATATTTGATGAAATGTTAAGTTATAGAGTTGCTTCTGTATATCGTTTGGATGATAATAATATATTTAAAGCAATTTATGGAAGGTCATATAGAGCACCCTCATATATTGAAGCTTTTCAAGAGCTTATACCAGGGTTTAAAAGAGGAAATCCTAATTTAAAATCAGAATATATTGATACCTATGAGTTATCATATACTTATAAGAACAATAATTTAATTTTACGAACAAATGGTTATTATTCTGTAATGCAAGATGTAATTGATATATTATTAAATGAACCTAATAGTTTTGAAGGTGACTATTACAATCATAAAGATAGAAAAGCAAAGGGCTTAGAAGTAGAGTTTACATACATATTTGAAAATGGTATTGAGTTTATGTCAAACTTATCTTATGTAAGAACTAAATATTTTACACCAGATTATTACAATCCAGTTGAGTATACAAGTCCTGAAATCTCTGAAGTTTTAAGTAAAGGGTATTTACTTTATCCTTTAACAAAACAGTTAAATCTAAATACTGCTTGGTATTATAGTGGATCTAAAAATGGTTTTGATCCAGGAAATAAAGGTAATTCACAAGCTTTTGATTCTACATTTGTTGTGGATCAAACTATATTATATAAGATTGATGAATCATCAAATGTATCATTTAGTGTAAAAAACTTATTTGATGAAACTATAAAATACCCTTCATATACTCAAAATCATGAAAGTATTACAAGAGAGGGTAGAAATTGGTTATTAAGTTATAGTAAACAGTTTTAATTGTTCAAAACAATACAGTTTCTTCCATTTTGTTTTGCTTTATAAAGTGCTATGTCTGCTTTGTTAAGTAGGTCTTTATAGTTAGTTTGTTGTTGAGGTATAGTGCTACTAATACCAAAACTAAGTGTTACTGATTTTATTTCAATACCATGAGTTTTATAATTGTTTAATTCCTTTAAAGATATTTGAATATCTTTACATAATTTAACAGTTTCATTATCTTTTGTATCAAATAAGATTATTACAAACTCTTCTCCCCCATATCTAGCCAATAAATCAGAATTTCTTCTTAGATTTTTTTTCATTATTTCTGCAATTTTTTTAAGAATTTCATCTCCAACTATATGTCCATAAGAATCATTTATTTTTTTAAAGTAATCTATATCTGACATAATAATTGATATTGGCATTTGTTTCCGTTTTGCAATATCATACATATTTTCAGCACGCTCTTCAAAGTGTCTTCTATTTGATAATTTTGTTAAAGAGTCTGTAAGTGATAAGTCTAATAATTTTTTATTAGTTATCTCTAACTCTTTTGTTCTTTCTTTAACTTTTAATTCTAATGTATGATTTGTTTCATCAAGTATTTTTGCATAAGTATCTATTTTCGATACCATAGATACAATTGAGTTGTGAATAATCCCAACTTCATCTTTTCTTGTAGTAGAAGTTAAATCAAAATTATTTTTTTTGGGATCATAGTTTGTAACTTTAAGACTTAGGTTTTTTAAAAACCTAAATTCTCTTTTTATTATAATAATAAAAATAATAAGTAAAATAAGAGTTGTTAAAAATATTTTTATTGTTAACACTTTATTCTTTTTTAACATTTCTTGAAAACCTTCATTTGAAAAGCTTAACTTTATTGTTCCTATTTTCTCTTTTAAAATAGGATCTAGGACATCTTTTTCATAAAATTGTATATTTTCTATTTTTTGGTTTTCATTTTTTAAATATTTGAATATTACTTTTTCTTTGGCATCTAATAATATTATTGATTCTAAATCTAAGTTTTGTTTACCGATATAGTTTAGATATTCGACATTTGACTCATCTAAACCTAATGATATATTTAATCCAATTATTGGAAGTATTGTATTTATTAATAAATTGTTTTTTGATTCTTTTGACTCTATAAATTGTTGTTCAATATTTTTTGAAAATTCATATTTTCCTATTGAAACAATTAAAAATGTTAAAATAAAAATACTTAAAATGATTTTGTATTCTATCTTTATATTATTCATTATAAGTTCTTCTTTCTATATATTTTAGATATTCTTAGAAGTATATTATCTATCTCTAATTTATTATTAAATATTGCTTCTGTATTTAGATAAGGAACTACTTTTTTACCAATAAATAAAGATGTAGTAACGCCATATTCAAGATATTTGTTATTGTATGACATAGTTAATATTTGATATTTATTTAAAATTGATAAAGCAGATTTTATTTGTTCATCTCCTGAGTTAAAAATATAGGTTAAATGGCTATCTTTACAAAAATTTACATTTGAAAAATTATTTTCTATAAATACAAGATTATATTTACCAATTCCCTTTGGATAGTTTTCAGTTATTTTATTAATTAAAAATGATGCACTATCTTTGTCAAAATCATCTCTTAATACACAAATATTTATATTAGTATTTATAATGTTTTTCAGACTACTCATTAAAACTATACGTGGAATAATTTTTGAAGAGATTTCTAAAATATTATTATCATAACTTTTTGCATATAGGTTAATTTGGCTAAGTAGTATTAAATTAATTAACAAAAAAAAGAGTATTTTTTGAAAAAATCTCATATGCTATCTAACCTTTTTTTAATAATTATATTTGAATAAATCAATTAATTATCTAGATTATACCTATTCTAACAATAAAATAAACTTACTATTTATTTGCATTAAAAACTTGAAATGAAAATATTATTTTATAATAAAGTATTCTATAACTGATAAAGTTATTATTTAAATTAGAAGATTATTTAACTATAACTGTTTGGTTTCTTCCTAAATCTTTTGCTTTATAAAGTGCTTCATCTACATCTTTTACAAATTGCTCTAAAGTAAACTTTTGTTTTGGAATACCTAAACCAATACTAACAGTAAGATTGTATTTTTGAATATAGTTGCACTCTTTAATTGCTAAGTGTAGTTTCTGTGCAAGTAAATGAGCATTGTTCAAATCGCTATTTGGGTAGATTATTATAAATTCTTCTCCACCCCATCTACCTATGATATCTGTTTGTCTTGTAGATTCTTTTAAAATTTGTGCAAATTGTTTTAAAACTTTATCTCCTTCTTGATGTCCATATTTATCATTTATATTTTTAAAATGATCTAAATCTAGCATTAATAAAGCAAAAGAGATATTATCTTTTTTATAGTTCTCATAGTGTTTTTGTAATTCATTATCTAACTTATATCTATTATAAATTCCTGTAAGAGGGTCTGTAATAGATTTTTGGGAAACTTCTTGATATTCTTTATGTTTGTCTTCAATTATATTTCTATATGCAATAATAATAGGTATAATTGCAACCAAAAATAATAAAAATGATAGGAGTGTTTGGATTGTATTTTGTTTTAAAATATGGTTAACATATGTAATATCCATATCAACACCTATTACATATAGGTTCCCCTTTGTTGTTTGTATGGGAAGTACAATTGAACGGTATGTTCCCCATCTATCACTAAATATTGGAACATAAAATGGTTTATAAATTTTATTTGGTGTTATATAATCAGTACTTAAATGTTCAAAACTATTTTTTAAAGTTTCACTTGCATCTGGATAAGGTGTAAAATATCGAACTTCTGTATGATTTTTTATCTCTGAATCTAAGGCATTAGAACTAGTGAGATAATATTTTTTATCTTTATATCTTATGACAGTATAAAGAAATTTTGTACCTAATTGATTATTTAGTTTTGTAAGGTTTTTTATATTTTGACTATCCTCTTTTTCACTTATTGAGTTAGGTGATATAGCTCTATCATGAAAGTCATCTTCTAATACAAATGGAACTGCAACAGCTGCTGAATAAAGCTGTTTATCTATTTGGGCAATTAAACGATCTTTTTCATAAAAATAGTTCCAAATTGAATAAAGAGTTAATATAGTAATTGTAAAGCCTACAGCGGCTGCCATTTTTATAGTTTCTTGTTTCATTTGTTAATAAAATAAACCTTTTCAATAAAATTTATAACATACTATTACATTTTACATTAATTGTCTTTTTAATTAAGTAAATTATAAATTAAAAATTTGATAATTGTATTTTAATCTATGGTTTCTATATTTACAAGTTCTATCTGGGCACACTCTTTTTTTGTAAGTTTTCTTTGTTTTGCATCCTCTTCTGCTAATGTTATTAAATCTGCAAAATCATCTTTATTTACTTCAAATTGATATAATTCTTTTTGGGTCTCAATTTTAATCTTTGTTCCATTTTCTTTTGTTGAGATATCAATATTTCTAATCCCTTTTGCAAACTCACTTTTTATAATCTTTGAGACTTTTTCATTTGAAAATAGTTTTTCTAGAGATAATTCCAAATTAAAATCATTTTTACACAGTATTTTATATGTTATTATCATTTTCCCATCCATTTTTTTTGTCCTTTTTTCAAGTTTTGTAAATAGATTTTAGCAGTATAAAAAGAAAATAGTAAAAAATATTACATTTTGTAATATTCTGATGTACTTAAACTTAGTTTTAATTAGTATAGAGAAAAAGCTAGTAAATATACTAGCTTTTTATTATGAGTTTAATTTTTGTGTTACAAGCTCATTTACAACTTTTGGGTTTGCTTTTCCTTGGGTTGCTTTAAGTACTTGACCTATAAAAAAGCCAAATAGTTTTTGGTTTCCAGCTTTGTATTTTTCTTTCATTTCGAGATTTTTTGTGATAATCTCATCAATAATTGGTAAGATAAGCTCTGGGTCGCTTATTTGAATTAAACCTTTATCTTCAACTATTGTTTTTGGTTCATTTCCAGTCTTACACATATCTTCAAATACTTGTTTTGCAATTTTACTTGAAATTGTCTCTTCGTCAATCATTTTTACAAGTTCTGAGATTTGAGAAGCAGAAAATTTAAGTTCATTTAACTCTTTATCTTTTAACTCTTTTGCCACATCATTAGCTACTATATTTGCTAATCCTATAGGACTGTTTAGATAAGTTAAACACTCTTCATAAAATGAAGAAAGTTTTTCATCTCTAGCCAAGATATTTGCAACTTCACTATTTAGCATTAGTTGTGTCGTGTATCTATCAAATAGGGCTTTTTGCTCATCACTCATAGCTTGGGCTTCCCCATGAACAACCTCTTTTTTAATTTCAGGTTTTTTATCAGCTTTTACTTGTGTTTCTTTTTCTTTTGGTTTTGATTTTGATTTTTTAGCCCAAGAATCTTTTAGTCCAACTATTTTATTAAATACTGGATTTTCATCAGTATAATCTATTGGATCAGCATAAAAGTAACCTTGTCTTTCAAACTGAAATCTCTCATCAGCTTTTTCTTCAATAACAGCAGGTTCTATATATGCATTTTTTATAATAGATAGTGAATTAGGGTTTAAATCCTCTAAACTTTCTGGTGCTTCATTTTTATATAATCTATCATAAAGTCTTACTTCTATTTTTTTAGCTGTTTTTGCATCTGCCCATTGGATAGCACTTTTTACTTTGATACCACTTTTATCTTGTCCACTTTTTGAATCTGGATGGTATGTTGCATTTATTTGTGTGATATTTCCATTATTATCTTTTATCACCTCTTTGCAAGTGATGATATAAGCGTGTCTAAGTCTTACTGGCTGATCAGGTGTTAAACGGTTATAACCTTTTACAGGATTTTCACTAAAATCTTCTCTTTCTATAAAAATTTCATTTGAAAAAGGTATTTTTCTTGAACCCTCTTTTGGTACATCGTGTGGATAGTATGAAGCTTCAATCTCTTCACTACCTTCATAGTTTTCAATCACAATTTTAATAGGATCAAGAACACACATAACCCTTGGTACTTTTTGGTTTAAATCATCTCTGATACAAAACTCTAATTGAGAAACATCTACCATAGAATTAGCTTTTGCCACACCTATTTGATCACAAAAATTTAAAATAGATTCAGGAGTATATCCTCTTCTTTTATATCCTGCAATTGTTGGCATCCTTGGGTCATCCCAACCACTTACATAGTTTCCATTTACAAGTTCAAGAAGTTTTCTTTTACTCATAACAGTATAGTTGATACCTAGACGTGCAAACTCATATTGATAAGGTCTTGGAGGTTCAAGTTCAAGTGTATCTAAAACCCAATCATAAATATCACGATTGTTTTCAAACTCTAAAGTACAAATAGAGTGTGATACACCTTCAATATAATCAGATAAACAATGTGCAAAATCATACATTGGGTAGATACACCACTCATCGCCAGTTCTAAAATGATGTGCATGTCTGATTCTATATAAAAGTGGATCACGCATCTTCATATTTGCTGCACCCATATCGATTTTTGCTCTTAAGACATGCTCTCCCTCTTTGAATTCACCTTTTCTCATTTTTTCAAGTAAATCAAGGTTTTCTTCAACAGAACGTTTGGCATATTTACTTCTTTGTCCAGCTTGTGTTACAGTTCCTCTATATTCTCTTATCTCTTCTTCATTTAAACTATCAACATAAGCTTTACCCATTTTTACAAGTTGTATAGCATATTCATATATCTTAGGGAAATAATCTGATGTGAAATATACATTTTCACCCCAGCTAAAGCCTAGCCATTGCACAGCATCTTTTAGTGCTTCAACATATTTTGTATCTTCAGTTGTTGGATTTGTATCATCCATTCTAAGGTTACAGTGACCATTATAATCCCTTGCGATACCAAAATTTATACAGATAGATTTAGCGTGACCAATATGTGGAAAGCCATTAGGCTCAGGAGGAAATCTTGTAACAACCTCTTTATATTTGTCTTTTCTTAAGTCTTCTTCAACTTTGACATGTAAAAAATCTTTATGCTCACTCATCTATTAAACCCTTTGTTTTTGATACTTTTTAAAGGATGTATTTTATCAAATTAGTGCTTATATTAGAGGTTTATATGGATTTGTACAGCTAAAATGAAGTAATTAGTATAAAAATATAATATTTTTATATATTATTTAAGACTAATTAATAAGTAAAAAGTTATAATTTAAAAAAAGAAAAAAATGTTTAAAAAAATATTACAAATAATCATTTTAAGTATGTTAGGAGTTAACTTAATGGGTCAAGAGCATGTTATAAAGTTTGGAGAAAGACATAATTTAGATATTTATTTATATGATGCAAGTGATGCATCAATTAGATATAGTAATACTTTTGTTGGAAGTCATACTACAGAGAATAAAGATGAACCAAGAAATTTAGCACCAAGTAAAAAACCTGAAGATGAAGAAAACATGAAAGCAAGAATGGGTACATATCCTGTTTTTGCAGGAGAAGTTAGACTTAAATGGCATGATTATAATGATAGACCACTTGAATATAATTTTGATTTTAATGATATATTTCCTACAAAAACTATCCCTTATCCAAAAGGGTTGGAAGATAGAATCATTTGGGAAGAACCTTTGTTTGGAACACCAGGAATTATTTTAGAGATAATAGATAGAACACTAAATATATATACATTAGTAGATATAGATACACTAATACCTGGAACAAATAAAATAGAATCTATTAGATACCATGAAAAAGTATATACTAAGCAGTTTTAAAAATGGGAGGAGTAGTTTCTAAAGAAAAGGTTTCTTATCACTCACCCAATGAAAAAGATTGGGAACTGTATGAAAATAGTATAAAAAGTTTTAAGTCATTTAAAATCCCTAAAATCTTTGATGAAAAAAATAAACATGATTATCTTTTTATTGTTTTAGCTGATGGTACTGAAAATGATTTAAAAAATCCAAATAGATATACCAATGTGGCAAAACTTAAAGAAGAACTAAAAGATAATAAAAATTCAAACATATCTTTTCACTATAAAGAAGGAGTTGGAACCTATGAAGGAGAAGGAAATTTAGTAGATAAAACAAAAGCTAAATTAGATGCTGTTTTTTCTTTTTCTCATAAACAAAGGGTTGAGGAGATATACGAAGAGTTTTCAAAACAAGCAAATATTTGGAAAAGTAAAAACCCACAAGCAAATATATCAATTATTGAAGTTGGTTTTAGTAGAGGTTCTGGTGTTATCTCTTTACTTAATCAAATGATTCATGAAAGAGGAATTAAAGATACAGTAAATAGAGTTTGGAAAGATGGTAAAAAAGAATTAACAGGAGAATATCTAATAAAACCTGGACAAATACCTCAAGCTGTCTTATTATATGACCCTGTAACTACAAATATGAAAGAAAATTTATCTTTATCTAATTCAACCATTTCTGCTTTTCAGATTAATGCAAATGATGAGTATAGAAATCTATTTCCTTTATCTCAAATTGTTAAAGGAAAAAATCAACTACAAATCTTTCTTTCTGGTTGTCATAGTGATATTGGGGGAGGATATGAAAAAAATGGTTTAGCTTTATATAGTAAAGATATAGGTAATAAATATTTAAATAAAATGATTGACACAAAAGAGAAGTTATTTAAAGATACAAAACTTCCTTTAAAAGATGATCCTTCTGTAGTTATTCATCATTCAGAAGAACATAATATTATTTATAGAAAAAATAAACAAAGAAGGGTTATTATTATGGATAAAAAAGAGTATGATTCTAAAATAAAAAGATTGAATATCCCTGATTATGACAATTCTAGGTTATCCTATACTTCTATTTCTTCAGATAAAATTTCTAAATTTAAAGAGTACAAACTTAAAAAATCTAAAGCTACACACAACAAACAACTTGAAAAAAATGATATCTCTATATCTTATGATTATTGATTCTTTTTAAGTTGTATTTCATTATTCATTAATTAGTCTTTTGCTATCATTCCATATATATTTTACCAATGATATACTCCTTTTTATGTATTCTTCTTTTCTCACTTTTTTTAAATAAAGCCCGCATAGCTCCAATGGTAGAGCAATTGCATGGTAAGCAAGAGGTTACAGGTTCAACTCCTGTTGTGGGCACCATTTTAGCATTTTATTATAATTCCTTTTACAAAATAATTACCTTAAATACTTTTAAGTGAACTTTAATTAATATTTAATTAAAATTGTTAATTAAAATTATATTAAAGTTTATTATTATATGGCAAGATTATTTATTTCATTATTACTTTTAACTTCTTCTTTTGCATTGATTATTGGGATGAGTAAGTATTATCAAAATCAAATTAATGCTACAGAACAATTAGCAATATCTAATATAGAAAAAATATCTGCAGATTACCCTACAGCTTTTGGTGAAGATACAGTGGAAAGTAATATTGATTCAGAAACAGGTTTAATTAATAATTCTATGGATTCAACTAATATAGAAGATGATAAGAGTTTTGACTTTCTTGATAAAAAATAATAGATATTAATCTAGGGGATTAATTGTTATAAATCTTTATATTTTTTTCTTCTTTAATATTAAGTTTATGACACATTTTAATACCATACAAATAAATAATCCAAGAAATATAAATCCAAAAGAATGAAAATAGTAAAATTGCTAATGAACCATAAATTGTTGTATATGTTTTATTATATATAACATAGTAAACAAATAAATTTTTTGTAATAGATAGTACAATTAATGTAGTTAAAGAAGATATTGCTGCAGCTTTGGGATATATGTATTTATTTACACTTAATTTAAATAAGCCATAAAAAATAAGCCATGCAAAAGAAAAAGTTAAAAGCCAGTTTACTATATTATTTTCATAAAATGACAAGGCAATATTTAATAAAGCTAATAGCAAAGGTAATGTTACTAAAAAAAATAAATAAAAAAAGAAAGATGTGAATAAAGGTTTTCTTTTTGCATTGTGTATTTTATTTACTATATATTCATAATCTTTAAAAAACATAATAAAAACAAAAAACATATAAATAAAACCTAGAAATCCTAATTTATTAGAATTTGATATATAGTTTTCAAAAGATTTTATAAATGTTTCTGAATGAGTTGGATTTAAAATATCAAAGGTATATTTAATAAAAACATCTAAATAATCTTGAACTACATCTATACTTGAAATAATTGCAATAAGTAAAGTTATAATTGGAAGAAGTGAAAATATTGTAAAAAAACTAAGACTTGCGGCATAATAGGTTGTATCATCATTAAAAAATGAATCTAAAATTTTTAGCAAACCTTTTATTGGATTTTTTACAAATTTTGGTTCTTCCAAAATTACTCTTTTATAATCCCATCTTAAATGGGTTTAAAATATTATTTGGGTCAAAAGCTTTTTTGATATTTTTAAATAAATTTAGCTCTGCATCATTAAATGCAATATTCATAAAAGGTGCTTTTGAAAGACCTATACCATGTTCCCCAGAAAGAGTTCCTCCCATATCACAAACCATTTGGAAAATTTCTTCAATGGCTTTGTGTCCATCTTCCATCTCTTTTTCATTTGTCTTATCTTTTACCATTACATTAACATGGATATTACCATCTCCTGCATGGCCAAAACAAGGCACATTAAATCCATATTTTTCACCTATAGCGTAGATAGCATCAAGTGCTTCAGGAAGTTTACTTCTTGGAACTGAGATATCTTCATTAAGTTTTTTTGTACCATAAATCATAGTTGCTGGACTTGCATTTCTTCTTGCAAACCATAAGGCTTTACCATGTTCTTCATCTTTTGCTTCAATAAAATCAATTGAACCGTATTTTGCAAAGGCATTTTTTAGAGTTTCTAATTGTGATTTTATTTCAGCTTCACTGCTTCCATCTACATCACCAACTAATATTCCTCCTGCATTTTGAGGAAGTTCTATTTGAGGAAATTTTTCTTTTAACGCTTTAATAACAAGTGCATCTAAAAATTCCATTGCTACAGGATTTGCACCAGCTGCTAATGATTTAAATACAGCATTCATAGCTTTATTTACATCGGGGAATACTCCCATATATGTTTGTTTAAATTTTGGTTTTGGAATTAGCTTTAAAGTTATTTCAGTAATAACAGCCAATGTTCCTTCACTTGCTATTAAAATACCTGCTGTATTGTATCCTGCAACATCTTTAATAGTTTTTTTACCTGCTGATATAATATCTCCATTTGGTAAAACAGCTCTAAGTGCAACTACATAATCTTTTGTAATTCCATATTTTGCAGCTCTCATTCCACCTGCATTTTCTGAAACATTTCCACCTAATGTTGAGTATTCTTCACTTGCTGGATCTGGTGGGTAAAAAAGTCCAACTTCTTCAACTGCTTTTTGAAATTGCATATTGATAAGTCCTGGCTGAACAACACCAACCATATTTTCCATATCTATTTCAAGTAGTTTATTCATATGACGTTCTAAACTTAAAATAATACCACCATTTGCAGGAAGTGCTCCACCTGTGAATCCACTTCCAGCACCTCTTGGTACTATAACAATTTGATGTTCGTTACAATATTTTAAAATCTTTGATACATCTTGTTCATCTCTTGGGAAAACAACTGCATCAGGCTCAAATCTTTCTCTTGTAGCATCATATGAGTATGCTATTTGATGAGCTTTATCACTTTTTACATTTTCACTACCTACAATTGATGTAAAGTAGTCTAAATGTTCTTGATTTATCATTTATTCAATCCTAATAATGTTTTATAATAGTTATTATAAATTTCAATTTTTACTTGAAGGGTTTCATTTTGAATCTCATCTTCTAAAAGAACTTCATCTTCTGTTCTTTTATCCTCTAAAAAATCTTTTATAAAAGTTGACCATTCTGAAATATTTAGTAGTGAACTAATCACAGATTTTTCAATCTTTTCTACCCTTGTATAAAATGGCATCATTTTATTTTCCATAAAGTTATAAGATATTGTTTCTTCATCTAAAATTGTAAATGTTCTTGAATCAACAATATATAATTTACTACCAATTATAAAAAATACTGTCCCTAAATTTTGAGACATTGCAAAGTCTTGTATCGTTTGTTTTGATGGTAAAGGCTCTTCATCAATTTTAAGTTTTGCACCAAACATATCTGAATGTAAAAAGTTTATATCAGCATATTTATTTCTAGTTTGAGTAAAAGCATCTTTTGATGGGGCAATAATCAATGAAGCATTATAAAGATAGTTAATGATTACTTTATCTCCAACTGATGTACCTCTATTTGCCGTTGGTATGGCATTTTGTTTAATATCTAAAAAAGGCATCAGTTTTAGTTTTGAAGTTGATTGATTAGATTCTATTACATAAGCACTTGAAACTATCATACTTTGACCATTTTCATATTCATGTTCAATTACTGCACTCTGTCCCGGTCTTAAATTACCTTTCTCAATAATAATAGTGTCATCTAAAATCTCTTTTACAGTAGTAGTTGTTGTTGTATAATCAAGCTTAGCGGATTTATTTTTCATAAAGTTAACTGTATCGATTGAGATTAATTCTTTATCAGTAAAAATATAAACATAGTTTAAGCCTTTTTCACCTTTTTCAATTTTTAAATCTTTTAGTTTCCACCCATTTGCTTTCATTTGTTTAAAGTTAAATTTACTTTTACACTCTCCACCATCTAGTGTTACAGTTTCGATTGTTGAAGGTTTTAACCAATTTCTTTTATAGCATGTAGTATCTTTAGCATACAATGTTTGAGATAAAATTGTAGTAGAAAATAGCGTGATTAAACTTTTTGTAAATAGATTCATTTTTTTCCTTATTTAGCTTGTAATTCTTGAAGTTTTATTTTTACTTCATCAACATGTAAAACTTCAATTTTTTCACCTTTTACAGTTTTTTTCTTTCTAACACTTACTTTTGGCCAAACTGCAGCAATTTTACCATCAGGGGCAATTATAAAAGTTGTTCTTACAACCCCCATACTCTCTCTACCCATAAATTTTTTCAGTTGCCAAACACCGTAATCTTCGCATATTTTTTTCTCAACATCAGCTAATAAAGTGATATTTAAATTGTGTTTCTCAATAAATTTTCTATGCTTTGCACTATCGTCTGGGCTTACCCCTAAAATAATTGCATCTAGATCATCAAATTGTGGTTCAGCAGCTGTAAAGTCACAAGCTTCAGTAGTACATCCAGGAGTTAAATCTCTTGGATAAAAATATAATACAATCCATTTTCCTAATAAATCTCTAGAACATATCTCTATATCGTCTTGATTTTGAGCACAAAAACTTGGTGCTGTTTGTCCAATTTCTAACATTTAAATTCCTTTTAAATATCTATTTTTTTATTGCAATAAATGTAGCAAAATTTACCCACTTAAAAAGAGTTTCACAGTGGGTAAAACCTGCATCTAAAATCATTTTTTTATTTTCTTCTTCAGTGTATGGTATCAGAACATTTTCTAAGGCTTCTCTTTTTTGAGATATTTCATATTCACTATAACCTTGAGTTTTTTTAAATTCATAATATTCATCGATAGATTGTTTTGATAAAACCTTATCTGATGAAATCACCTTTTCACTAAAAATAAAAACACCATTATTTTGTAAACTATTATAGATTTTTTTAACTAATTTTTCTCTTTGAAGAGGTCTTATAAATTGCAGTGTATAGTTTGATATAATCAATTTTGCATCATCAAAACTTGTATTGTGTAAATCTTCATTTATAAACTTGATATCAACACCAAAAGCTTTACATTTATTAGAAGCTCTTTCAAGCATAGCTTCTGAGTTATCTATCCCTATTAATTGAAGTTTTTTAGATGAATGCTTACTAAGTTCAATTAAAGTTGATGCAGTAGAACAACCTAAATCATACACTTTATCATCATCTTCTAAATAGTTAAGTGCAAAGTTTATTGTTAATCTTTGCATCTCTTTATAAAATGGTACAGAACGGTTTAACATATCATCAAATACTGATGCAACCTCTTCATCAAACTCGAACTGTTTTGTTATTGATTTATCAAATACTTTATCTGTCATAGATAATATTTTAGCTAAATGAAGATTAATAACTATTTATTTTTTGAATAATATCTGATATAGCAATTTAGTATTAAAAAGTAGCATTTTCTTTATATTATCAGATATATTTAGTCTGATGATTTTTGATAATTAATAGAGTATAATTCTAATGACCTCATAATAATAGCAGAGATATATGGAATACTTTGAATAAATATAGTTGCTGCAAATACATAAATCTCAATAATATTTGTTTTATTTATAAAAATCAATGTGAAAAAAGAGCTTAATAGTAATAAACATAAAATTATTTCAAATATTATAGGACTTTTACTTTTTTTAGCTTTTCCACCTTTTTGAGTTCTTTTAAAAGGTAATCCATCTTTTACAAATCCATCCCATACTGCTTTGAAAATAATAAGTTGCAGACTCATAGAAGCTATTGCACTTAGAAAGGTCTCTTTTAAATTTGCTTTTACTTTAATCTTATATAAAATAAATGTATGGAAAAGATTTACCAAAAACATTGTAATAATTGGAATTGTTAATGGAATAGTAGGGATTGTAACCCCTACAAAAACAATAACAGGAACCCATATAAGATTCATCACAACCATTATTGGACCCATAGCATCACTTAGCCAAAAAAACCATCCTGCAATAAACTTTTTCTTTTGGGTAGGTGTAAGTTTAGTTGCACTTGGTTTTAATTCTCTCCAATGTTTTTTCAAAATCTGAATAGCTCCATAAGCCCATCTATGTCTTTGCGTTTTAAAAGCTTCGAAGGTATCAGGTAATAATCCATAACCATATCTTTTGTTTGTATAATGAGCTATATAACCAGCTTCAAATAATCTAAGACCAAGTTCACTATCTTCAACAATAGTATCTGTTCCCCAACCACCAACTTCAAGCATAGCACTTAGTCTTACCATAACCATAGTTCCATGTACTACTATTGCATTTTCTTCATTTCTATCAACCATCCCAATATCAAAGAAACCTGCATATTCTGCATTCATAGCAGTTTTTAAGATTGATTCTTCTCCATCCCTATGATCCTGTGGTGCTTGTACGATAGCTACTTTTGAATCATCAAATAATGGAACTAAATCTATTAGCCAAGATGGTTCAACTACATAGTCTGCATCAATTACTGCAATTATTTCAGCTTCTTTATTTGTTTGTTCCAAAGCTTTATTTAATGCGCCAGCTTTAAATCCAGAACAAATTATATTCATAAATACAAATTTATCGCCTAACTCTTTACATAAATCTTCTATGGGTTTGTAATAATACTCTTCAGGTGTGTTATTTATAATCACTAAAACTTCATAATTTGGATAATTTAGATTTGACAAAGCTCTTAAAGTTTTTTCCAAGACATGTGGTTCCTCTTTATATGCAGGAACATGAATAGAAACAAAAGGGATATTTTTAGATGTTAAATCAATAGGAACTAATCTTGATGGGGGTGTTCCAAGTGAGGATTTAAATAGTTCATTTGCTTTTGCAAGGGTAATAATGACAAGGGGAATCATTAAAAATGTTCCTACTCCCCACATGATCCACATACCAAAATTCATATAATTGATAAATGGATATATCAAAGCCATCACAATACCAAATCCCATACCTTGAGCTACAATTGCATATGCCAAAGTATGATTTAGATTTAGTTTTTTATATCTTAATCCAAAAAACGTAAGTAATGCTCCAATAAATACAGCTCCCATCATCTGATAAAACCAATATTGGTTTGTCTCAATGGCTCCAGCTAAATTGAATTTTAATTTTCTATTAGCATCAAAAATTCCCCAGTATTGACCAATATTTCCCTCTTCATAACCTTTCCATGGCTGATCAAAAGCTTCAATGATATTATAAGACCAGTTGTTTTTTTTTGCAAGGTTTACAAAACCTCTAATAGCTTTTGCTTGATTTTCCAAGCTCGGTATTGCTTTGTTATTATTATATCCATGACTTGGCCATCCAATCTCTCCAATATATATCTTTTTATTTGGGAATAAACTTTTTATAGTGGAGTATTTTTTTAGTACGAAGTCATCAAAGTTTTCAATTGATATTTTTTCCCAATAAGGTAAAATATGAATTGTTATAAAATCAACATGCTTAGTTAGATTTGGGATTTTTTCCCATATATCCCATGTCTCAGCAGTTGAAATAGGTTTGTCTGTAAATTCTTTTAAAAAGTTAATATATGCAAATAATTCAATTTCATTTAGATCTTTTCTTAAAAGGACTTCATTTCCTACAATTATATTTTTAATACCATTGGGATAAGTTTTTAGTAATTTTAGAGCTCTTTGTATCTCTAAGTAATTTTCTATATAATCGTTACTTAACCAAATACCTAAATCAATAGGTATTATTTTTTTATGTGAAGCTTCTAAAATAATTTTAGCATCTTTTGAAGAGTATGTTCTAATTTTTTTAGTAATGGGAGATAATAGATTTAAATCGTTCTCTATTTGTTTAGATGATAGAGTTTTCCTTTCATAACCATAGTATGGTGTATATGAAAATGATTCCACTTTTTTGTACGGTGCTTCAATTAATGAAACTAAATTATTATGAGAAATCCAAAAAAACATTTGAAATAAGCTCACCATGATAACACTAAATATAATGTATCTCAAATAGATTCCTTATGCATTATAATTTTAAAATTTATATAGATAATTTTTAAAGATATAATTGTACAAAAATATTGCTCCAAATCTGCTTATCAAGGTGGGGTAATATAATTTATGATTAATAATTATTTGTTATAATTTCCATTCAAAATAATTAAAAATATTAAATGAGAGCAAATGACAATAAAAATAAAAAATATAATTCAATTCTTTTTAGGTATTTTTATAGTGTTTTTCATGAGTGGTTGTTTACCTTCTTCTGAAGTGTTACAAACTATGTTAAAACAACAAAAAACTACAAAAAAAATATTTATTAAAAATGATGCAAATGCATATGATACATATGAAAGAGATAAAAAGGTTTTACAAGTTTTAAAAAGGGGTGAAGAGTATAATATTGTAGATATAAAAGAAAACTTTGTTCGGCTAGAAAAGAAAAAGAGTAATAATCTTAAATATGATGTTTGGATAAATTTTGATGATATAGAAAATCAAAGAACATATTTTTTAACGTTGATAGTTAATCCTTCTGATTCAATAATAATGATCAATAATGAAGAATATATATCTAATAAAAGATTGCCTATAGGCAATTATAAAATTGATATTAAAGCTGATAAATACTTAGATAAAAGTTTAAATATTGAAATTCATGAAGATACTAAAGTAGAGATAGCTTTGGATTTTGATATTGAGGCAGAAAAAAAACGAATAGCTATAAAAAAAGTTGAAGAAGAAAAAAAAGAAAAGTTAAGAAGAGAAAAACTAAGAAGAGAAAGAATTGAAAAAGAGAGAAAAGAGAAACTTTATATAGATAAAAAACAAAAACTTATTTGGCAAGATGATAATATGGTTTTAATTATTAAAAAACCTTGGATAACAAAAGAGAACTATAATACTAAAAAATATTTTAACACAAAAGGTGACACAGCTAAAACATATTGTAAAAAACTTATTCTTGGAAATTTTAAAGATTGGAGATTACCTACAAAAGATGAATTAAAGAATCTCTCTTTTCAAAAAAAATATTTAAAAAATGTTGGTACTAACTGGTACTGGAGTGATACAACAAGTTCTATAAATGATGAACTTGCTTGGAGTATTTATTTTGGTAATAGTGATGGTTATGCAGACTTTAAAAATGTTAGCAATTATGTAAGGTGTGTAAGAGATAGATAAATTTTATAGATGAAAGATAGTATATAATACTATCTTTTTTATTTATCAAAAAATGATTTTGCAGAGGATAAGTCTACTTCTATTTGTTCTTTTAATTCTTCAAAAGAATCAAATTTTTTATTTTCTCTTATTTTATCAAGAAATTTTATTTGTACCGAACTATGCATATTTTTAATAACATTATCTAAAATATGTGTTTCAACTGCAAAACTTCCATCAGTTGTGACTCTATGTCCTAAAAATGTCACGGAATTATATTCAATTTCATTAATAATTGTCTTTGTAAAATAAACTCCTTCATTTGGAAGTAAAAAATCATCTACAAAAAGGTTTATAGTTGGTACAAAACTTTTAGAGCCCAAACCTTGACCTTTTATTTGTCTTCCAAATATTTTATACTCTTTACCTAAAAGTTTATTTGCAATTTTTATATCTCCACTTTTGATATATTCTCTAATAACTCTTGAATGAATAGCAATTCCATCTATTTTTACTTCATCAACAACTATAACCTCTTTTTTAAAAAGTTTTTTTAGTTCAGGAATACAGTTCTTTCTATTTTTTCCAAAACAAAAATCAAAACCTACAACTATTTTTTCTAAATTAGGAAACTCTTCAAGCAATAGATAAATAAACTCTTCTCCACTTAGGTTTTTTATATTATCAAGAATATAATAATAAATAGGATAGGGTGAATATTCTTGTCTATATGTTTTTGGAGTTAAATTTGCAAACCCCGCTTCAATACTCACAATTGCACCATTATCTCCCAATTGTTCAAAAAGTTTTTGATGTGCAATGTGCATCCCATCAAATCCACCTATAGCTATAGCTTTAATAGTTTTCTTATTTATTAAAATAGAAGAGCTCTTCTTCATTACCATCTTTTCCTTCAATTTTACTTGCGCTGTTATATATCAATTTCCAGTTTTTTAAAACGCATGAATCTAAAAATTTGTCCTTAGCTTTTAATATAGCTTTTTTATCTTTTACAACACCTTTTTTATCTCTTTTTATATTTGTTCCAACTTCAAATTGGGGTTTAAATAAAACTATAATTTTATCTTTTGCCAATTTATCAATATTTTCAAGTATATTTAAAATAGAGATAAATGAAACATCACAAGTTACTATATCGAAGTTTGAATCTTTATTAAAATCTCTAATATCAGTATTTTCATAAAACTTAATTTTTGTGTTGTTTTTTATTCTTTCATGTAATTGGTTTGAACCAACATCTACACAAGTTACATCTTTAACATTTTTTTCAAGAAGAATTTGAGTAAAGCCTCCTGTACTACTACCAATATCTAATGCCTTTAGGTTTGCTAAGTCTAAATTCATCTCTTCTAAAAAATATTTTAATTTATATGCAGCACGACTAACATAAAAATCTTCTTCTAATAGTTCAATTTTTGAATCTTCTGTTACTTCAAAAGAGGGTTTTGTAATAACTTGTGAATCAACTCTTACTTTTTTGTTCTTAATAAGCTCACTGGCTTTATTTCTACTTTGTATATCAAAGTTCTGTGTTAAATATAGGTCTAATCGCATGGCAAATTATATAAAAAAATTGCTCTATATTAGATTATTTGTAGATTTAGTGTAAAATAGATTTATGTATTTTGTAAAAGAAGAATCAAATCAAACCCTCGAAGAGAAAAAATCTAAATTTATATCTCATTTGTGTCCTTATAAAGATTTTGAAAAAGTTATGTCAAAATTAAGACAAGAACATCCTAAAGCTAGACATTTTGTATATGCATATAGGTTTTTAAATGAATATGACCAAGTTGTAGAAAACTGTAGTGATGATGGAGAACCAAAAGGAACTAGTGGAAAACCATCTTTAAATGTATTAGCAGGAAATGAGTTAATTAATAGTGCAGTAATTATCATAAGATATTTTGGTGGGATAAAACTAGGCACAGGTGGACTTGTAAGAGCTTATAGTGATGCTGTAAATTTGGTAATAAATAGTAGTGAACTTATCAAGTATGAAAAGTTAGAAAATCTTAGCTTACAATGTGATTACAATCTTTTATCAAAAGTTGAATATATTTTAAATAATTTAAATATTAGTATTATTAATAAACAGTTTACTACAGATGTTATATTATCACTTGAATTAACAGTAGAACAAGCATCAGCATTAAAATTAGAATTACCAAGAGAAGTTTTAATAAGTAATAAATAACAATATAAGTTATCTTTAATTATAATATCTTTTAAGGAGATTATAATGAGATATCTACTTTTAATACTATTATTAAGTATATCAATATTTGCAAATGATGAAAAAATCAATGTGAATTTTAAAGACTTGAAACTTGAAGAATTAGTAAATATAGTTTCAAATAAAACTGGCAAAAATATTTTAATCGCTACAAAGTTAGAGGGAAAAGTTGATTTTATATCAAATAAACCAATGTCTAAAGATGGTTTATTTAATCTATTGGAAACAAGTTTAAATAAAAATGGATATGTTTTAAAAAGAGAAAAAAATTTTTATAGTGTTGAAAAAATTAAAGCTAAAAAAATCAATCCCTCTATTAAACTAGAGTTTATAAATAAAATTGTTTATTTAAAATATTTAGAAGTAGATGAGATAAAAGTAATACTAGATACGATTAGTAAAGATAGAAAATTAAACGTTACAATTTCAATTAATAAAGAATCAAACTTTTTAATATTAGATGGAAATAAAAAATCTGTGGATTATTTAGCAGAGATTTTAAATAAATTAGATATTTCTAAATCTCAAATTTATATAAAAGCAAAAATTGTTGAAGTGAATGATAATTTAGTTGATGAGATTGGGATTAAATATGGTATTTTAGGTTCAAAAGTATATGGAGGAGGAATAAACTCTATCTCTTCTAGTTTAAATTCTGGTGAGGCATTACCTTTTGATATAACTTCAATTGGATTATCAATTCCAAATTTATCCTCATCTTTGGCTCTTGGTGCAACAATAAACTTACTAAATAAAACATATGCTTTAAATATAGTTTCAGAACCTTCATTATTGTGTATTAATAATAAAGAGAGTTTAATCTATGTTGGTGAGACTTTATCAATGCAAACAGCCTCAACAACAACAGATGGAGGTACTACTAAAAATAGCTTTGAAAGACAAGATATAGGACTTACACTAAAAGTTAAACCAAGAGTTATAGAAAACAATAAGGTATTAATAAATATTGATACAACTTTAGAGGGAGTAAAAAATATAGATAGTTCAAGTCTTAATCCAAATACAACAAAAAAACTAATAAAAACTAATGCTATCGTAAACAATGGTGAAAGTGTAGTTTTAGGTGGATTAATAGAGTATAAAAATGAAAAAGGGATTGAAAAAATTCCTGTTGCCTCAGACATACCTTTGATTGGTGAACTTTTTAAGAATAGATTTGATGACAGTTCGAAAAAGAATTTGACTGTAATTTTAACACCTTACATAGTACCTAAAAATAAAGATTTGAGTTTTATAAGAAGTGAATTAACAAAATTACAAGTTTTAGAAGATAAATTATTGAGTTTAGTTTTAGAAAAACTAAAAAAAAAGAAAGAGAATATTGATAAAAAAGATACAAAAAATGTAAGAGAAAAACTTATGAAGGTTTATTAGTTTTCAACTTTTATCATCAATCTATCTAAGATATGTAAATCTTTTGCTGTTCTTTCTATGTTTGTAGATTTTAAGACTTTTGTGCAATCATTGCATAAAATTGTTATATTTTCTAGATTAAAACCACCCCCATTTTTCATCTGTTTTACTAAAAGTGTTTGTGCATCTGATAGTTTTAGTTCTGTTCCACATCTATTGCATCTTTTATTATCTCTAATCCAAGCAACTTCTTTTCTTTGATTCCAGTCTTTTGGATATTGATTATCTTTTCTTAAACTTGAATTTTGCTCGTATGTACTCCATAAATGCTCTTTTGAAACACTTGGTTGAGTATTTAGTTCATATTCATAATTACAAAATTGTCTTACAAAATCTTCTACTATTAGTGTTTCTTGAATTCTAATATCTTTTTCATCTTTGTATTTTTCTAAAATGTTAAAGTTAAATGATATTTTTGGATAGTCTTGTTTTAATATTATTGTTAAACTTTTAAGAAAAGTTTTTATATCACCTTTTTTATAAAAGTGTTTGAAAATAGTTTTTCTATAAATATATAAAGGTATTAGAGCTAAAATTATCAAAGTTCCTGAGATAATAAATTTAAAATCTAATACCATTATTTATCTTTATACTAATTCAGGATTGACTGAGTGTTTATTAAGAGTTTGTTTTACCTCTTCATGTAATCCTGTTGCTAATTTTGCAAGTTCACTTGTGTGAATTACTGGTAAAATAATCTCTCTTCCTGAAATATCTTTTAATGTTTTTCTATTTGAATCAAATAGTGAAAAAAGTTTTTCATCATCTACAACTAATAAATCGGCACTATTATCAAAAGCATCTAACATAACTGTAGAAGCAAGTTTCATTGTAAATTCCGAATTTAAATGGAATGTTTCCAGAGCTAAATCACTTCTCATACTTGAAGGATTAATAAGTTTTGCATTTAATTTAGTTAATAAAGAAGATGTTTTTTCATCCTCTTTTAATCCCTTATAGTATGCAATATTAAAGTTGTCAAAGTAGTGTTTTATCTCACCAATATTTTCAACTTTTTCAAAGGCTATTGAAGTTGATTTTTTATCTATATTAAAGTTTTGTTCATTTATATTTTTAGTAAGTTGAAGTTTTTTTCTTATTGTTTGAATTTTTTCTTCCACTTCTTTATCTAAATTAAAAACTCTATTTTCTAAACTAGTATGGTATTGAGCAGAGCATTCATATTGTGAAAGTATTTCTAAAATCTCTTTTTCATTTGAACTGTTTTTTTCAATTAAGTCAGAAGCTAAAAGAAGTAATGAATCCCCAATATATTCATACTCATAATTTATAGTATTTGAAGCATAAAAATATAATTTATAGTTTTGATAAGTTAATCTATCTTCATCATCTATAAATTTTTCTAATAGTTCTAATCTTTGTTTAAAATCTGAGTCATCAATTGTTAAATCTTTTTTTGCTCTTCTAATTGATATTGGTTCTATGATTAAATCAGTACCAAAATTTTTAACAAGTTCTTCAATAGTGATTGATGCTTTTGTATAAACACCATTTATTACAAGATTGAAATTTTCTGTACTTCTATATTCAAATGGTTCTTCAATATTTATCTTATCAAGTATATCTATTAGATTTCTTTCATTTTTTACTTTTATATAGTTTTTTGCATAGTATGGTAAATAATCAGATTTATAATCAAATCTGAAAAGTGATATCTCTAATTTCATCTTAAATAACCTTTTTTATTTATTAGCTGATTTTATAAAATTTATACTTAAAATATAAATTTATTCTTTATCTCTTTCTACTGTTGCTCCAATTTTTGAAAGTTTTCCTTCTAAATCTTCATAACCTCTATCAAGATGATAAATTCTATGAATTGATGTTTTCCCTTTTGCTACAAGTGCAGCAAGAACAAGTGCTGATGAAGCTCTAAGATCTGTTGCCATAACATCGGTTCCAAACAATTCATTTACTGTTCCATTGATGGTGGCAATATTTCCATTTAGATGAATATCTGCCCCAAGTCTTAATAATTCACTTACATGCATAAATCTATTTTCAAAAAGTCTTTCATCTATTGTGCTTACACCATTTGCTTGTGTTGCAAGTGCCATAAACTGAGCTTGCATATCTGTTGGAAAACCTGGATACTCAGTAGTTATGATATTAACTGGTTTAATCTCATTTGTTGGCATAATAGTTACACTTGTTTCATCTTGTAAAACTTCAAAATTCATCTCTTGAAGTTTAGAGATTACTGCTTCTAAATGAATAGGTATTACATTTTTAATTTTTAATTTACTATTTGTGATAGCCGCAGCACACATATATGTTCCTGCTTCAATTCTATCAGGGATTACATCAAAATCTTTTATATGAAGAAGTTTTTTATTTGTACCATGAACTATTAGTGTTGAGGTTCCAATACCTTCTATTAGAACACCAGCATCTTTTATAACTTGACATAATTGTTGAACTTCTGGTTCTTTTGCTGCATTGATAATAGTAGTAACTCCATCGGCAAGTGCTGCTGCCATAACTGTATTTTCAGTACCACCGACAGTAACTTTGTCAAATACTATCTTAGCTCCTTTTAGTCCATTTGGAGCAGTTGCTTCTATATATCCATGATTTATTGTGATTTTTGCACCCATTTGTTCTAAGGCTTTTAAATGTAAGTCAACTGGTCTTTGTCCAATTGCACAACCACCAGGAAGTGATACTTCACAATGACCAAATCTAGCTAAAAGTGGTCCTAAAACTAAGATTGATGCTCTCATTGTTTTTACAATATCGTATGTTGCAGTTGTTTTATTTATCTTTGAAGTATCAATTTTGATACATTTTTCCTCTTTTTTGAATGAACCACCAAGCATGTGTATAAGTTTTAAAAAAGTGTTAATATCTACAACATTTGGCATATTGCAAATTGAGATTTCGTTTTTAGCTAAAATTGTTGCGGCAATTAAAGGTAGGGCTGCATTTTTAGCACCAGAGATTTCAACTTCCCCTTGAAGTTTCGTTTCACCACTGATTTTTAAGTATTCCATTATCTTCCTAATCAAAAAGTAACATAAGTGTTAATAAATTTTGATATTTTATCTAAAAGTAACTAAAATTGCCTTTTTTATTAGGATGATTAATGACAAATGATGTATTACTTGGTGTGAAATATATGCTATTTGCTTCTTTTTTATTTGCTTGTATGGGAGCATTTGCAAAAGAATTAAGTGGTTCAATTCCATCATTAGAAGTTGTATTTTTTAGAAATATTTTTGGTGTAGTTTTAATTTTAATATCAATATACAGAAAACCTATTGTTCAAAAAGGTGGTAAGTTTTGGCTTTTAATATTTAGAGGAATAGCAGGGTTTACAGCACTTTTATTTTTCTTTTATAACATTGCTAATATCCCTTTGGGTGAAGCGATGACTTTTTCAAAGACTTCAACAATATTTAGTGCCATATTTGCTTATCTTTTTGTAAAAGAAAAACTTGGTTTTAAAGGTTGGATAGGAGTTTTTGTAGGTTTTATTGGAATATTATTTATTACAAAGTTTGATGGAAGTAGTTTAGATAAGACTGATTGGTTAGGGATTTTATGTGGTGTTGGAGCTGGTTTGGCATACACTTCTATAAGAGAACTTAGAAAATACTATGATGGAAGAACAATAGTTTTATCTTTTATGTCAATTGGTACTGTTGGACCTTTTATTTTGATGATTATCTCTGAGTTTTATACTAATGCAAAATTAGATTTTATGTTTTCAAAGTTTGTAATGCCTCATGGGCAGGATTGGATTTTTATAGTTTTATTAGGTGTTGTGGCAACTTTTGCACAAATTTATATGACAAAAGCTTACTCAGTGGCAAAAGCTGGTATTATTGGAACTATATCTTATGCAAATATTATTTTTAGTATAGCAATAGGGATGTTTTTAGGGGATAAATTTCCAGATATTTGGATAGTTTTAGGTATAATACTTATTGTTATAAGTGGACTTTTAGTATCTACTAAAAAGGATTAAGATGGAAATTCTTGCATTATATATGGAGATTATTATTTTAATATTTTTCATAATAATTCTAGCTTGGTATGTGCATGATAAATATGTACAAAGGGATCACCAACTTTTGGTAAATTATCCTATTATTGGACGATTAAGGTATGTTCTTGAAGAGGTAAGAGAACCTTTTAGACAATATTTTGGTGATGAAAAGTTTTATGAATCAAAAGATAAATTAGATTGGGTTTATAAAGCAGCAAGAGATTTGCCAAACTACGCTTCTTTTTCACCTTCTCAACCACTACCCAAACCTAAATTTATGTTAAGACATGCAACTATTGTTTTAAATGAAAATGAAGTAGAAAATAAATTTGAAGTTACTTTTGGAGAAAATAGAAAAAATCCATTTACTGCCAAATCTATAATTGCAAGAAGTGCTATGAGTGATGGATCTATTTCTCCTGAAGGTACTAGAGCTTTTGTAAGAGGAGCTTTTATGGGAGAGTTTCCTATAAACTCAGGTGAGGGTGGTCTTACTTCAAACTTTTTCGTAACACATCAAAACTATACAGATAAATATATGAAAGTTTTCCAGGGTACACCTTTTCAAAAAAAGCTTAAAAATCTAGTTCAATTCTTTTTTAATGGAGCAATGGCAGCAGATGCATATAGAAAATTGATTTTTAAAAATGACCCTGAATCTGAAACTTATGTATTTGATTTAAAAACACAAGATTTTCATAGACCAGATTGGGATGCACCTTTGGAAAACTTCCCAAAAGATGTACCTGAGGATATGCCCGATATCATTTTACAAATAAGTTCTGGTTTATATTCTGTACGAACAAAAGATGGAAAATTTGACCCTGATAGATATCAAAAAGTTATGAGATTTTGTAAGATGAGTGAGATTAAACTAGCTCAAGGAGCAAAACAAACAGGTGGAAAACTAATAGCTAGTAAAGTTAGTCCAGCTATTGCATATTATAGAAATGTAGAGGCAAATAAAGATCTGTTTTCACCAAATAGATTTCCTTATGCAAACTCTGTGGAGGAGTTATTTGATTTTATAGGAACTATGCAAGAGTTATCAGAAAAACCAGTAGGTATAAAAATAGTTATCTCAGATTATGAAAATATTGTACCTTTTGCTAAAGAGATTAAAAAAAGAATTGATGAAGGCAATGATGCTTATCCAGATTATATAGCAATAGATGGGGGAAGTGGAGGAAGTGCTACAGCTCCTATTGAGATGATGGAAAGAATAGGTTTAAATATTAGAGATTCTATATATTTAGTAGATAAAGTTTTAAAAGAGTATGGAGTTAGGGATAAGGTCAAATTAACAGCAAGTGGAAAACTTCTAACACCTGATGATATTATTATCATTATGGCACTTGGAGCTGATTTTGTTCAAATTGCACGTGGTTTTATGATGAGTGCAGGTTGTATTAGAGCAAGGTATTGTTCTGGTACGAATGGACATGATTGTCCAGTTGGTTTGGCAACTCAAAATAAAGAGAAAAGAAGAAAATACTTTGTACATAAACAAGCAAGAAAAGTTAGAGATTATCATAAAAATTTATTAAAAAGTATTAGAGGGCTATTAGCTGTAATGGGTTTGAAAAATATTAATCAATTAGATAAACATAAAATTATATTTATAGATAAAGACTCAAAAGTGCATGATAATATAGATAAAGTATTTCAAAGAATATTAGATATAGGAAAAGATATGGGGGATGAATTTCATGAATCTAGATAAAGTTATTTCAGGATTTTTTATTATATTAGCTATGACCATAAACTTTGGTTTTTTTTATGGTGATATGGATTCTTTAGAGACACATAGCAAATATGAACTTATGGCAGCGATTATTATAAACTTGATTGCAACAATTTTAAAACTTGGTGATAAAACACAGATGGGTTCTGTATTGTTAGCAACTTCATTGGTAGTAGATATTCAACTAATAGTTGCAGCTACTATTTGGGCTGTTGCTCACTATGCTTTTGTTGTTGATAAAGAGATTGTTGCAATTATTATCTCACTATCTGGTGGAGCATTTTTGGCAAATCTAATCTCTGTTATTTTATATGTTGGCGATACTTTAAAATCTAAACGATAGGCTAAATATGAAAAACAGTTCTTTGTTTATCATACTTCAAAGGATGAGAAAACCTTTTTTGGTGATAACAATAACATATACCATAGCAATAATTGGTTTTTTGATTATAAAAGGGGTTGATAATGAAGGAAATCCTTATCAATTAACTATTTTTGATGCCTTTTATTTCGTAACTTATACGGCAAGCACTATAGGGTTTGGAGAATTGCCATATGAGTTTACCTATGCTCAAAGAATATGGGCTTCTATGTCTATTTACTTAACAGTTCTTGGCTGGTTTTATGGAATAGGAACATTAGTTAGTTTACTCCAAGATAAACTTTTTTTAAGAGAGATAGAAAAAGCAAAATTTAAAAGACAGATAAAAAACCTAAAAGATAAATTTATCATAATTTTAGGATACAATCAAATCACAAATGAGATAATTAATAGAACTTTAGAACAGGGTTTAAGAGCTGTAGTAATAGAAAAAGATGAAAACAAAGCCAATGAACTTATTTTGGAAAATTTTACCCCTACAGTTCCTGTGTTGGTTGCTGATGTACATTCATCTGAAGCACTTAAAGAAGCAGGGCTTGAAAAGATAAATTGTAAAGGATTAGTTTCTATTTTTGAGCAAGATTCTTTAAATTTAAGAATAGCACTTACTTCAAAACTTTTAAATAAAAAAGTAAAATTAGCAATAAAATCAACAACAACAAATCATACAGAAAATCTAAGAGATTTAGATGTGGAGATTATTGCAAATCCTTTTTCTATAATATCTAGTGAAATAAGTATGGCTTTAAATGCCCCAAATTTATTGAAACTTGAAAAGTGGGTATATCAAATTGATAACTTAAGTGCAAAGGTTCCAGTTTTCCCAATGGGTAAATATATCATTTGTGGATATGGAAGAATGGGATTTCATATATATGAAAAATTTAAAGAACATAATATTGAAGCTCACTTTGTAGAGATAAAGAAAAATAAAGTTGAGTCTTTTATTATTCATGATAAATTAACAATTACAAAAGGTGATGCAGATGATAAAGATGTATTACTCAAGGTTGGAGTTTTAGATGCAGTAGCTATAATATCTGCAACTAACAATGATACAACCAACCTTTCTATTTTAGCAACTGCGAAAAAATTAAACCCAAAGATTATGACAATTGTTAGAGAAAATGAGATGGATGATTTTTCAATCTTTAGAAGTGCAAAAATAGACCATATATTTATGATGTCTCGTATTTTAATAAATAAAACAACAAATGCACTTATAAGTCCACTATCTGACAAATTTATAAGGATGTGTAGTAAAAAAGATGAGCAATGGGGAGCAAAACTTGTAAAAGATTTGATATCAAAAATAGATGAAAACCCTTTATTGAAGGAACTTAGAATTGATAAAAAATATGCACCACAAATTTTTAATGCACTTGAAAACTCAAATGAGATAAAATTAGAACTATTTCGTCGCTCTTTATATAATAAAGAACAAAATAACAATGTAATACCATTGCTGTTAAAAAGGGAAGATGAATATATTTTATTACCTAGTTATGATGAGTTGGTAGATATAAATGATGAGATTCTTTTTGCATGTGATGAAAATGGGAAAGATGAAATAGAATATATTTCTGAAAATTTGTATGAATTTCATTATGCATACACTGGTGAAGAGAAAAAAACAATATTTTTTAGAAAATAATTGAATAAATTTAAGGAAAAATGATGATTGTATTAACAGGTCCATGTGTTTTAGAAGATAGAGATACTGTGATGAAAATTGCAGAAAAATTAAAACCATTGAGTGAAGATAAAAGGGTAGATTTTTATTTTAAAGCTTCATTTGATAAAGCAAATAGAACAAGCCTTAGTTCATATAGAGGACCAGGACTAGAAGAGGGGTTAAAACTTTTCGAAGAGGTTAAAAAAGAGTTTGGATATAGAATAATAACTGATATTCACGAATCTTGCCAAGCAAGTGTAGCTGCTGAGGTTGTAGATATTTTACAAATCCCTGCATTTTTATGTAGACAAACTGATTTATTGGTTGCAGCTGCTAAAACAAATGCCATAGTAAATATTAAAAAAGGGCAATTTTTAGCTGCTGATTCTATGAAACATCCAGTTGAAAAAGTTATCAAAACTAGAGGTTTTGATGAGGTAAATTACGAAACAGCAAAAAAAGCAGGTGTTTGGTTATGTGAAAGAGGAAATGTATTTGGATATGGTGCTTTAGTAGTAGATATGAAAAATCTTATTTCGATGAGAGAATATGCTCCTGTAATCTTTGATGCAACTCATTCTGCGCAAGTTCCAAGTACTGGAGGAACTACAGGGGGTAACTCTGCTATTGTTCCAAGTTTGGCAAAAGCAGCAGCTGCAGTTGGAGTTGATGGTTTCTTCTTTGAAACACATATTGATCCAAGTGTGGCAAAAAGTGATGGACCAAATATGCTTCAAGTAGATAACTTATATAAAACTTTAGATGAAATTTTTGCTATAAAACAAGCATTAAATAACTAGAAACTTTCGAAAATTAAAGGTGTTCGCACCTTTAATTATTATTTAGATATAATCGCAAAATTAGATATTGTTATAAGAAAAAAAGAAAAATCTTTTTTTTCTATTTATGGAGTAAAAAATGAATATAATAGAGGGTAAATTAAGATTAAAAGGTGACGAAAAAGTTGCTATTATCAATGGAAGATTTAACCATATCATTACTGATAGATTAGTTGAAGGTGCAAAAGATGCATTTGTAAGACATGGTGGTGATGATAAAAATCTTGACCTTATTTTAGTTCCTGGTGCATTTGAAATACCATTTGCACTTGAAAAAGCACTTGCAACTGGAAAATATGATGCAGTTTGTTGTGTAGGTGCTGTAATCAGAGGTGCAACTCCTCACTTTGATTATATTTCAGCAGAAGCAACAAAAGGGATTGCAACTGTTGCTTTAAAATATGGTAAACCAGTTTCAAATGGTGTTTTAACAACTGATACTATTGAGCAAGCTATTGAAAGAGCTGGAAGTAAAGTTGGAAACAAAGGTGCTGAAGCTATGGTTACAATCATAGAGATGTTAGATTTATATAGTGAATTAGGATAAAAATTTGGCAACAAGAACACAAGCTAGAGAGTCTGTTATTGGTTTATTATACGCATATGATTTAGGTAATGAAGGTATTGTAAAGTTTATTGACGAGATTTTAGAAGAGAAAAAAATCAGAAATAAACAAAAAGAGTTTGCTCTTGATTTGTTTAATGGTGTTGTTAACAATCTTGAAGATATTGATGAAGAGATTATAAGTCATCTAAAACAAGGTGGTATTAAAGATACAGGAAGTGTAGAAAAATCTATTTTAAGACTTGCTATTTATGAACTAAAGTTTAAAAAATTGGAAAGAGCTATTGTAATAAATGAAGCTATAGAACTATCAAAAAGATTAGCTTCTGATTCTGCACCTAAATTTATAAATGGTGTTTTAGACAATATAAACAAAGGTTAATATATGAGTTCAATGAAACTTTGCGTATCTTTGGATTTACCTAGTGCAAAAGAGAATTTAGCTTTAGTAGAACAGATAAAAGATTTTGATGTTTGGTTAAAAGTTGGTTTTAGAAGTTATATTAGAGATGGTAAACCATTTTTAGAAGAGCTAAAAAAGATAAATCCAAACTTTAAAATCTTTCTTGATTTAAAACTTTATGATATTCCAAACACTATGGCAGATGCTGCACAAGAGATAGCTTTGTTTGGTTTAGTTGATATGTTTAATCTTCATGCAAGTGCAGGAAAAAGAGCAATGAGTGAAGTTATGAACAGAATAAAAGATATCCCAAATAAACCTTTGGTTATTGCTGTTACTGCTTTAACTTCCTTTGATAATGATGAGTTTAAGCATGTTTATAATGAAGATATTGATACAAAAGCAACAAAACTAGCTGTTGATACATATGAAGCAGAAGTTGATGGTGTGGTTTGTTCAGCTTTTGAAAGTCTAGATATCAAAAATAATACTTCAAAAGAATTTATAACACTTTGTCCAGGTATTAGACCATTTGGTGAAGATGCAGGGGACCAAAAAAGAGTTGCAGATATTAGTTTCTCAAAAGAAAACTTAGTGGATTTTATAGTTGTTGGTAGACCAATTTATAAAGCTTCAAATCCAAAAGAGGTAGTTGAAAAAATAGTAGAAAGTATATAATTTTCTACTATTTGATATTTCTTTCAAAAATGTAAAAAATTAAGATATATTTAAGTACAAAACAAGTAGAATTACATCCCAAAATCAAGAGGACAAGTGGGTGAGTTGGCTGAAACCACATCCCTGCTAAGGATGCGTACTGGCAACGGTACCGAGGGTTCGAATCCCTCCTTGTCCGCCACTAATTCGATATTAGTATGCGTGGGTCATTAGCTCAGCTGGTTAGAGCACTCGGCTCATAACCGAGTGGTCGAAGGTTCGAGTCCTTCATGACCCACCACGTATATAATATTTTAAGAAGTTTAGCAACTTCACTTTTTTGTTGCGGGAATAGCTCAGTTGGCTAGAGCCTCTGCCTTCCAAGCAGATTGTCGCGAGTTCGAGTCTCGTTTCCCGCTCCACTTTTTTACAATTAAAACAAAAATCAAATAAAAAAGAGTTTTAAATATGATTAAGTATTTTTTGATGGGAATATTTATAGCAATAACATTTAATGGATGTATTGTTGGAGATGCTGTTGCTTTACCTTTTAGAGTTACTGGTGCAGTGGTTAATGTTGTAACTCCTGATATCGTTGGAGATAGTATTACAACAACAGGTGATGCAATCGATACAGCTATTCCTTTTTAATATAAAATATCAAAACTGTTCTAATTCTGGTTTTGCAATAGGAGCAGAGAAATAGTATCCTTGAGAGAAATTTATTTTTAAGTCTCTTGAAATATTAAAAATATCTTCATTTTCTACATATTCTGCAATTGTTTTAATTCCTAAACTTTTTGCAAAATCAACTACAGTTTTTACTACATTAAAACTATTTTTATCTGTAACAATGTGTTTTATTAAAGAAGCATCTATTTTTAGGTAGTCAACATTCATTTTTAAAATATGTTCAAAATTTGAATAACCACTTCCAAAATCATCAATAGCGATTTTACAACCCATTTTTTTTACTTCGCTTATAAAATTGATTAAAACTTCATAATCTTTTATACTCTCATCTTCAAGTATTTCCCAAACAACTCTTTGAGCAACTTTATATTTTTTTAGTCTATTTTCTATGAAGATTAAAAAATTTTTATCTGCTATATCTTCATAGGATACATTTATAGAAAACTCAAAATCTAAGTTTTCAAACTCTTTAAAAGATTTATCGATAACTATTTTGGTAATATTTGTATAAAGGTTTGCCTTTTTTGATACATTTAAAAAGAAAAATGGAGCAACAACTTTATCTTCATCTTCATCATATAATCTAACTAGACACTCATATTTATCTACTTTTTTTGTTTCATTATTAATTAATGGTTGATAGTAGACGATTATATTATCTTTATCAAGTGCATTTTTTAGTTTTTTAGTCCATAACATATTGTTTTCATATTCTCTTAAATCATCTAATTCTTCATAAAATACAATATAGTCTTTGTTTTGTTTTTTTGCAGCTTGTAAAGCTAAATCAGCAGTGATAAGTTTGTTATTTTTTGGAGAAAAGGTGATACCTGCTGTTGCATTAATATCTATTTCATATTCATCTTCTTTTATGATTTCTGATTTGATACTACCTAAAACATAGATTATAATATCTTCAAAATCTTTATTGGATAAACCATGGTTTGAAATACAATATACATCTGCTGAAAATTTATATAGAGTAACTTTGTCTTCTACAAATTTTATTACGCTGTTTATGACTTTTACAATACCTTTTAAAACTTGATCTCCAATTCGATTTCCAAAAAAGTCATTTATCTCTTTAAATGATTTAATATCTATTACCGCTAATCCATTTATTCCAATCTCATCATCTTGTATATCTTTTATCAATTTTACTCTATTTGGAAGTTGTGTAAGATTATCTATATATAATAGTTTTTTTAATTTGATTTCATGTTCAAATTCTCTTTTGTGTAGATGTTGACAAAATTTTATTTTGTTATAAATTAGTTTTTTATCTTTTTCATAATCTATATAATCAAAAATTAAAAGGGGTGTTTTATTATCATTTATATTTGTAGAATCATTTAAAACTAGTATAGGAATATGTATAAAATCTATGTTCATTTGTGAGAATAGATTTGCTAAATCTTTTAGTTCTAAAATTTTTGTATTTATTATTATAATATGGATATTATTTTTTTGTAATGTTGAGGTAATAGTATTTAAGTTATCTGCAATAATAATAGACTTATCATCTATATTTTTTAATTCATTTTCAATATTAAGTGCATTATTATATTTCTCTACTAATAATATATTATATTGCATATTATATTTATCTCTTTTGAGGGTATTTGTTTTTCAAAAACTATTCATTATAACACAATTTTTATGGCTATTTAATTCCATAGATTTAAGTATAAAAATTATTTAGAATATTTCAATATTAATATAAAATAATATTTAAAGTAGTATCTTATAGTTACACCAAGTAAAAATATTATATTTATTTTTATCTATATATCATAAAAGGAATAATAAATGCTTAATATTTCTATTCTACTAAAATAAAGGAATTAGATGATTTTTGATTTGAATATTAAGCTTGAAGGTATAGATGAAGAGTTTTTAGAGGAGTTAGATGATTTTATAGAAGACTCAAGAATTGAATATTTTTTGATAAATCCAAAAACAAAAGAGGAATTAAAAGAGGTTCAAAAAATTTGTAGTGAATGTGTAAGATTTAAATATTCAATTCCTGTTAAATTTAATGATGAAAAAGATGAAAATTGCGTAGCTATAAAAATTGAAGAGATTAAAGATTTAGATATTATTGAAAAGTTACCTATAGTAGTTGAATCAAATAACTTATCAAATGATTTTATAAATATATTAAATGAAAAAGAGATTAAAGGTGTTGTTTTAAATGCAAAAGAATCAGATAATAAGCTTATAAACTTTGTATATTCTGTTTCACATAATTCTGTAAAAAATTGGACAAATAAAGGGATGATGGATACAGATTATAATAAACTTGCTTTGCAAAGCGACTATCCAACATATGAGTATGATGAGTTGTTTGATTTATTAAAACAGATGTCAGATATGACATTTAGAGCTGAACAATCAATTGTATCAGGAAGTACAAGAATATTACTTAAAACTTTTGGTTTATTGTAATTTAGTAAATATTTATTTAAAATAATTAGATAATATTATACTTTTCATAATAAAATAAAGGATAATAGTTGACCCATAAAATACTAGTATCAGATAGTGATGTAAAACTTGTAGCTTTTTTACAAGAGAGGATAAAAGATAGAAGATTTCAATTTATTTTGGCTTTGTCTTTAGAACAAATCTTGGAACAACTAGAAGAAGAAGTATTTTTTGCTGCTATAGTTGATTTTGATACATATGATACTAATGGGAAAAAACTAATAGAATATGTCTTAGAAAAAAATATTCCGACAATTGCGACTGTAGATGAATTGACATCTCAAAAATACAATGAACTTATCAAATATTCAATTATAGATTATGTAATAGATAATAATTATGCTGGAAAATTTTATCTTTCTGATTTATTGCAAGGTTTAGAGTATTTTAATGGAAAAAAAGTATTAATCTGTTTTGATAATAAAGCTGTTAAAAAGTTAGAGTCATTAGTACAAATCTTTCACTCTTTGTTATTTGAGCCTATTTTAGCCACTAGTTATGAAGAAGCAAGAAGTATTTTAAGTAAAGATGAAAATATAAAGCTTGTTTATATAGATGAAGATTTAAATGGTGGAAGTGGAATAGAGTTATGCAGGGAAATCAAACAAAATATTGATTATAAAGATGTTGTGATTTTTGGTGGGGCACAAAATAGAAATGATGAATTAGAATTAAAAGAGATAAGAGGAAGATTTTATAAAAGTGGAGTTATTGATTTTATAGTTGAACCCATTGATAAAGAGCAGTTTAATACAAATATTTTAAGTATGATGAAAATTCTAAAACAGAAGAAAAGACTTGATACCTATGTTGAGACAGTGGATAAGTATGTTTTAATCTCAATTACAAATGTAGATGGAATTATAGTATATGCAAGTGATGCTTTTTGTAATATAAGTGGATATAGTAAAGAAGAATTAATAGGAAAATCACATAATATTATAAGGCATCCTGATATGCCTTCTTCTTTATATGCAAAAATGTGGAAAACATTAAAAGGACAAAAGGCATGGTCTGGAGAGATTAAAAATAGAAAGAAAAATGGTGATTTTTATTGGGTTAGTGTAAAAATAGAGCCTATTTATGATGGTTTTGGAAAAGTTATGGGGTATCAGTCAGTTAGATTTGATATTACTGATAAGAAAAAAGTTGAAGAGTTATCTTTGACTGACAGTTTAACGGGTGTACACAATAGAAGAAAATTTGATGAGATTATGGAATATCAATTCTCTATTTGGAAAAGATTCGAAAAAGATTTTAGTTTAATTTTTATTGATTTAGATGATTTTAAAATAGTAAATGATACTTATGGACATAATATAGGTGATAAAGTCTTAATAGAAATATCAGCAATTGTAAAAGGTAATATTAGAGAAGTAGATAGTCTTTGTAGATGGGGAGGGGAAGAGTTTGTTATTATTTGTCCTTATACAGATGAAAAAGGTGCAATAATGTTAGCCGAAAAAGTAAGACTATCAATTGAGGAATACGATTTTAAGTTTATAGATAAACAAACTGCAAGTTTTGGAGTAGGTACTATAAAAAAAGATGAAAATATTGAGTTTTTAGTTGACAAAGTTGATAGGGCATTATATAAAGCAAAAAAATTAGGAAAAAATAGAGTAGAGACTATATAGTTTTTAAAAAATCTTCTACAATCTCTTTATGGTCAAAAACTAATTTATCTAAAGGGATTTCATCTAATTTATATACAAAAACATTTTTTGCATCATCTTGTGCCTTTGGTTCACCATATGCTTTACAAATATACACAACTGATGCAGTGTGAAATCTTGGATCTCTTTTTGGATCTGAATAGATATTTAATAAAGATATAATCTCAACATCAAGGTTTGTTTCCTCTTTCATCTCTCTTACTAAAGCATCTTCCACTTTTTCTCCAATATCTACAAAACCACCAGGAAGTGCTAAACCATGGGGATAATTTAATCTTTCTATTAAAATTATACCTTTTAAATTTTCATTATTATCAAAAAGTTTTATTATGCCATCAGTACTAAGGTTTGGAGTTTTTATCATGAAATTTCCTAATTGTTATTTATAATATAAAATATTATAAGAATTTTTTTAACTACTTTTAATTGGAAGTTAAATAAAATCTATCAAAATTATAAATAAAAGAAGCTTTGATGAATCACTTTTCTGATATAAATTTAGTTAAAATTTGGGAATCATCTTTTAATCTTTCAAATCAAGCAATTTATTGGTTAGATATAGAAGGTAATTTACTTTTTGCTAATCAAAAGGCACTGAATGTTTTAGGATATACTTTAAATGAACTTCAAAATTTGAAACTTTGGGATGTGGATGTTAATGTAAATACAAAAGAGAAATATCTTAAGGCTTTAGAGCAGTTTAAAAATAAAGAGATTGATTTATCAAATGTAATTCAAACAATACATAAGAAAAAAAATGGAGAGTTTTTCCCTGTAGAAGTTGTTTCAAGTTTTGAACAAATGGATGGAAAAGAGTATGTGATTTCTTATGCAAAAGATATAACTTATAGGTTGGAAAGAACAGAAAAAATTAATCTTTATTTTGAGCTAATAAATTCCTCTTCAGATATGATTTTCTTAGTAGATTTACATAATGAGAAAATTGAATTTGCAAATAAAATTGTATGTAAAGAGTTAGGATATAGTTTAGAAGAATTAAATAATATGAAAATCTCTGATATTAGAGAACCTGTTGAAGGAGAATTAAAGATTAATATACCAGAAGTATTTGATAAATTACAAAAAGAGAAAAATTTGATTACTTTTGGGATATATAAAACAAAAGCAGGTAAAAAAGTTTCTGTTGAGACTTCTTTACATATTAAAAACTATTTAGGTAGAAATTTTGTGATAGCAATCTCAAGAGATATTGGTGAGAGAATTGAAATAGAGGTAAGAAAAGAGCAGTTAAACAAAAAACTTAGAAAATATAATGAGACACTTGAAAAAGAGGTTGAAAAAGTTAAAAATGAATTAATTGAATATGAAAATATAATGAGAAAACAGTCAAAAATGGCTGCAATGGGAGAAATTATAGAAAATATTGCTCATCAATGGAGACAACCATTGTCGGCAATCTCTGTTTTATCAAGTGGTTTAATAATTCAAAACGATGCAGGAGTACTTGAAAAAGATGAACTCTCTTTGAATTTGAATAAAATTCATGATCAAATACAATATCTATCAAAGACAATAGATGACTTTAGAAATTTTTTCAAACCAGATAAAAAGAAGTCAAATTTTAAGGTAGATAAAATTATCAAGGAATCAATTAAACTTATAAAATCAAGGTTTAATTCTTTAGATATTGTGTTTATAAAGAAGTTAGATAGTATTGATTTGTATAGTTATGATAATGAACTTTTACAAGTTTTGTTAAATATAATAAATAATGCAGTTGATGAATTAATAGATAAAGAATATAAAAGAGTTATTGAAATAAAGTGTTATGTAAAAGGTGCTTATGTTGTAATAAAAATAAAAGATAATGGTGGTGGAATTAGAGAAGATATTATTAATAGAATATTTGAACCTTATTTTACCACAAAACATAATTATCATGGTACAGGCATAGGGCTTTATATGTGTCAGAATATAGTAGGGCATTTACAAGGTAAAATAGAAGTAAAAAATGATATTTTAGAATATAATAATCAAGTATTTGAAGGTGCTTGCTTTAAAATTGAAATACCATTAGTTTTAAATGAGGAAAAATATGAGTGATAGATTACATGAAATAATAGCCGAAATAGGTGTAATACATAAAGATTTAATCAATGATGGGAAAATAGATGATATTGAGTATGTCTTTGAATATCTTGAGAATTATGAAGATGATATAAAAGAACATTATTTAAAGTTACTTTTACAATATTATTTTCAACAAAATAGTATAAACAATGTAAAGGAGTTATTGATTCTTGGATATAAATTTGATCTTAGAATGGAAGATATTAAAGAGGCATTTTTACATATAACTTCTAATGAAGAGAATGTTATTGAGTTACTTGAAGATAATGTAGTTTTTTTTAAAGATACAAATTATGAAGAGCCTTTAAAAGCTATGTATGAATATTATATAAATGGTGATGATGAGTTAAAAGTTGCGTTAGAAGGAACTATAGAGTTAATTAAAAGAAATAGATATGTATGCGCTTATGCTTTTAAAAATAAAGAACAAGATTTTGCAAGATTTTTTTTAAATGATGATTTACTGGAATCTTTAAAAAGAGATTTACCATATCTTTTGAAATAAGGATACAAAATAAAAAAGTTTAAAAAGGTGCATGTGGAGATTACAAATATTTGTAATCTTGAGTGCAGTTTCTGTCCTAGCAAAACCTTAGCAAATGAAACTATGAGTTTGGAGGTTTTTTCTGATATAAATGAGCAACTTAAAAATATAACAAAACAGTTAGCTTATCATGTTGTAGGTGATCCTTTGGTTTTATCAAACTTACAAAAATATTTAGATATTAGTTTAGAAAACTCTTTAGAGGTAAATCTTACAACTGCCGCATATAATATCTCTAAAAATAGTTTTGATACTTTGATGCATAAGGCAATAAGACAAATAAACTTCTCTTTAAATTCATACAATGCAAATTCTCATAAAATATCTTTACAAGAGTATTTATCACCTATTTTGGATTTTTGTGAATATGCGATAGAAAATAAACAACACTTTTTTATTAATCTAAGAATTTGGAATTTGGATGAATCCCAAAGTGCTAAACAGTTCAACCAAGAAGTTTTTGAAACAGTAAATAAAAGATTTAATACAAATATTGATTTAAATGAAGTTTATAGTACTAAACCAAAAAATATAAAAATAGCAAGGATGATATTTTTTAATTTTGATGAGTATTTTTCATGGCCAAATTTAACAAATGAAACTATATCTAAAACTGGATTTTGTTATGGTTTAGATTCTCATTTTGGAATTTTAAGTAGTGGGAAAGTAGTACCTTGTTGTTTAGATAAGGATGGTGTAGTAGATTTAGGAAATATAAAAAAAGAGAGTTTAAATGAGATTTTGAATTCAGAAAAAGTATTAGATATTCAAAAAGGATTTAAAAACAATATATTAGTAGAGGAACTATGCCAGAAGTGTCAATATAGAACAAGGTTCGATAAGTAGTTTTTAGATATAATCTAATTTCTTATTAAAAATTGAAGGATTATTTATTTATGTTAGAGGGACAAATTTTATCAATAAGTTTTAAAGATTTTTTTACTAAACAGATGTTAAAGATAGCCTTATTGCCTTTAGTTATTACAATGGTAATTATGCTTACTCTTTTTTATACAGCTGCTGATTATGGCTTCACTGCTTTTCAACAGTTTATGGAAGCATCTCAACAAGGACAAGAAGCACAAATTGACCCTAATGCACCTTTTTATTTTATTTGGATTATGTATGTAGTGGCTTTTTTGTTTAAATATTCGATAACATCATGGCTTGTAGGATTTTTGATCTATACAGTAGGTACACTTTTTATTATGATGTTTTCTGTATTCTTAACTTTAATTATAATAGGTTTTTTAACACCAATGATTTTAAATATAGTGCATAAAAGGCATTATAGTCATATTCAAATAAATGGCTTTGGTAATTTGATGAGTCCTTTATGGGTTTTATTAAAAAGTATTATTGTGATGATATTTCTTTTTATAGTATTGATTCCTGCTTATTTTATACCTGTACTTAATTTATTAGCTATTAATCTTCCTTTTTATTACTTTTTCCATAAGATGTTGACTTTTGATATAGCTTCTACAATTTTAACTGAGTCTGAGTATAAAATAATTCATAAAAAAAGTGCAAATAGTTTTAGACTTAGAACAATGTTTTTATATTTTATCTCTATGATACCTTCACTCACACTTTTTTCAGCAGTATTTTTTGTGATTTATTTAGGGCATGCATATTTTCAAGAATTGATAAAGATAAATGGGAATAGCAATATAAAAAATGAAGAAAAAGAGGATACTAAACTTTTACAAAACTAGTCTGTATCCTGTACCTTGAATATTTTTTAAAGCATTGTCGGGAAGTTTTTTCCTGAAGTTTTTGATAAATAGTCTCATGGCATTTGGAGTCATTACACTATCTTCATTCCAGATAATATTTTCCATCTCTTCATATGTTATAATTCTATTTTTTTGTATTAAAAGTTTTAAAAATTGGTTCTCTTTTTTTGTTAGTTTAAACTCTTCATTTGGAGCCTGAACCAATGATTTACTTTCATCGAAAAGCCATCCTTCACAAAGGTTATAAACTCTAGCTGTATCATAACTTTTTATAAAAGCAGCTAATGCTTCAAAAAGATTTGCATCTGTAAGTGGTTTTACAATATATTTTACCAAATGTAATTCTGTAGCATCAAGCATATAGTTTAAATCAGTATGTGCTGAGGTTATTATAACTCTTATCTTACTATCAGTTTTTCTGATTCTTTTAATCAAGTCTATACCAGTCTCATTAGGCATTTTTATATCAGTTATTATTAAGTCTGGTTTGTTGATTTCATATAGATTATATGCTTCTGTTGTATTTTTTGCAACATATGTATCTTTAAATAAATCTTTTAATATCTCATAGATATTGTTTCTTATTCCCTCTTCATCTTCCACATATAAAACTGTAAAGGCACTTAATTTAGAGATTAGTTCTTTATCCATTCAAAAAACCTTATTAGAAATATGGTATCATACCAAAAATATGATTAATGGAAAAACAATTGAAGTTTATTACTGAAAAAAATTTATCAAAAATTATAATTTATATTTTCATTATTATTATGACCTCTATGATTCTGATGATTTCTTACTTTTATGTAAAAAATACTTATGAAGAGTTTGATAATGAAATGGAAAAATATATACAAGAACATTATAAAAATCAAAAAATTGCTTTAAAAAAAGAGATTGATACAATAATTGATATTATTAAATATAATGCCACAAAGAATAATGAAAGTGAGACTTTTTTAAAAGAGGATACTATAAGGCTTTTAAATAATATCTCATTTGACAGACATAGAAGTAATTATATATTTGTGTATGATATAAAAAAAATGAATGGAGGAGATGATTTTGCTGTTCTTTTAGTAAATCCAAATCGATTGGATTTAGTAGGTAAATTAATTTCTACAAATTATAAAGATTCAAATGGGAAAAAATTTAGAGAATTTTTTATGAAAGATATTCGAAAAAAGGGTGAATCTTATACTGAGTATTCTTATAGAAAATTAGATACAGATATTCCTAAACAAAAACTTTCTTATTTTAAATATTTCCCTAGATGGAATTGGGTTATTGCAGTTGGAGTTTATGTAGATGATATAGAAAAAGAGATTGCAAAAAATAAAGAAAATTTAAAAAGAAAAGTTCAAAATCAGGTTATTCAAAATATATTATTATTTTTATTGTTTTTGTCATTTGCCATAGTTATCTCAATTCTAGTATCTCAAAAAATTGATGATGTATTAAAATCGTATCAAAGAAGAGTTCATTCCAAATCAAAAGCATTAAAAGAGTTAAATGAAACTTTAGAAAAAAAAGTTATAGAAGAGGTTGAAAAGAATAGGGAACAAGAACAAATAATGGTACAAAAATCAAAACTTATAGCACTTGGAGAGATGATATCTAATATTGCTCATCAGTGGAGGCAACCTTTATCTGAGTTATCATCAATAATTATGTTTATAAAATTTAAATATGAGATGGGTAAATTAAATGATGAGGTATTGGATAAAAAGACAAAAGAAGCAGAAGCTGTTTTGGAGTTTATGTCGCATACTATTGACGATTTTAGAAATTTCTTTTTACCTAAAAAAGAGAAAGAAAAGTTTACCTTGATTTCTGCACTTGATTCTGTTATTACTATTATTTCTAGTTCTTTAACAAATAATCAAATTTATTTAACAGTATGTGTCGATGATTCAATTGTATTAAATACCTATTTAAATGAGTTTCAACAAGTGATGTTAAATATAATTAAAAATGCAAAAGATGTATTGATAGAAAAAAAGGTAAAAAATCCTTGGATAAAAATTTATACTAAACAGGAAGGAAACCATATCATACTTTATGTTGAAGATAATGGTGGTGGAGTAGAAGTTGAACCAAAAAGTAAAATTTTCGAACCATATTTTACTACAAAAAAAGACAGTGATGGAACAGGAATAGGGCTTTATATGTCAAAAATTATTGTGGATAAAAATATGAATGGAAAATTAAGAGTTAGAAATGGAGAGTTTGGTGCTAAATTTGAAATAATTTTACCTAAGTAATTATTTAATTGACACTTTTTTTTTCTCTTTTTTTACTGGTTGGTATAACATATGATGCCATAAAGCAAATCCACAAAATGCTACTCCTGCACCTATGTGTACATTTTTGGCTAATTTGTTTTTCATAAACATAGATGTAACAACTGTTGCTCCTAAAGTTGCAGTCATACCAACTTTTGCTATCTCTTTTTGAACTTCTAAATCTAAATTCATAGTTTTTCTTTCCTTTTTCTTCTTTTTTCCATTTTTCTAGCGGTTGTATTCAAGGTTTTAACTGTTAAAGCTGTAGTTAGTACAGCTGCGAGTGGTAATAAAATTGGCATATTGATTCCTTTATGATAATAATTATTAAAATCTTATCACTGGTTTCCTAAAACTAAACTGATAATTATTATCATATAATGCAAATATTGTACCTTAACTTACTTTTACCCCTTGAATTGATCTAAATAATAAACCTATTGTTGTGCCATTATGTAAAAATGCAGTTGTAATAGGAGTAAACAAGCCAAAAGTTGCACCTGCTAAAATTGCCGAGTTTATTCCTACTGTTGCATTAAAATTATTGTTTATTAGGTTCATTGTTTTATTTGCTAACTCTTTAGCATCGGCAACTGCTTGGATATCATCTTTTAGTAAACTCACATCTGCTGTAGCTTTTGCTATATCTGCACCTTTACTCATAGATATACCTACATGAGCAGAGATTAGGGCAGGGGCATCATTTATACCATCCCCTACAAAGGCTACTTTTTTACCACTATCCATAAGTTCTTTTACAATTTTGGCTTTATCTTGTGGCAATAATTGGGCTCTAACATCATCTATACCTAATTCATCTGCTATAAGTTTTGCTTTTTTCTCAATATCACCTGTAAGCATCACTATATTTTTTACACCTAATGTTCTTAATCTATCTATTACATCTTTTGCATTGGCTCTAACATTATCCATAAGTTCAATAGTCCCTAATAGTTTACCATCATAACCAATATAAAGTAGAGTTTTGCCATTTTCAATAGATTTTTCTATTTTCTTTATATGTGCAGAGAAATCGATTTTTTCATCATCTTCTAAAAAGTGTCTACTACCAATAATTACAGATTTTCCATTCATTTGAGTTTTTACTCCATGTGCAACTATAAACTCAACCTCTTCGTGGTGCATATGAACAAATCCATTATCTTTTGCTGCTTTTACAACAGCTTCAGCAACTGGATGAAAATAGTGTTCTTCTGTTGAAGCTGTGAGGTTTAAGATCTCTTCTTTTGTCCAATTTTTATCATATGATTGAACTTCAATCACTTCTAACTCGCCAGAAGTTAATGTTCCTGTTTTGTCAAATATAAAGGTATCAGCACTATTTAATGCTTCAATAGATTTTGCACCTTTTATCATTATCCCTTCATGTCCAGCTTTTGAAATAGTTGATTTAAATGCAACTGGAGTTGCAAGTTTTAATGCACAGGAATAGTCAGCTTGTAAAACAGAAGCTACCCTTTCCATATTTTTTGAAAGTACATAAGATATACCTGCTAGACCAAGTGTAACAGGTACAAGTTTATCTGCAAGTCTTGTTGCTTTTAGTTGTATAGATGATTTTTCATTTAAAGAGTTTTCAATATAGTGCCTTATTCTTTGTGTAGCAGTATCTGCACCAACATATTCTGCCCAAATTCTAAGTCTTCCATCTTCAATAATAGTTCCAGAAATAACTCTATCACCTCTAGTTTTTACTACAGGTTCAGCTTCTCCTGTCATCGATACTTGATTTACACTTGCACTACCTTCTAAGATATGTCCATCTACAGGAATTGTATTTCCAATACCAACTACAACTATATCTCCAACTTTTATTTTAGAGCTTTTTGTTAATACTTCAGTGGTTTTACCATTAACCTCTTTTTCTACCCAAGCCTCTTCAACATTTGGCTTTGATAGCTCTTTTAGTAAGTCATCACTTTTATGAACCGTAGTTTCCTCGATATATTCACCAAGTTCTAACATTAAGTTTGTTGAGTTTGCAGCAAGATAGTCTTTTCTTAATATAGATATTCCAACTGCAGAGCTTTCTAATACCTTTGAAGTTAGTCCTTCATTGTATAATTCTTTTGTACCTTCTATTATAAGTGGAATAGCAACACTTGAAGTTAAGCTTGCTTTTAAAAGATCATTTTTTATTAACCTTTCCCCAACTAAAGCACTTCCGGCTCTTATTACTCCAGCTATACTTGGTTGTTCATTACTTATACAAGATACGCAAATAGCTGTTTGTTTGCACTTACCTAAAAAATCTTCTCTTGTAGCATTTTGTAGTTTTTTTTCAATAGTATCCACTATTGAATCATTTTCTAAATTAAAAACTATACTAAAAGCTTTTTTATTTATTCTTACTGATAAGACACCATCAATTTGTTCAAAATACTCTTTTAGTACATCTGCATCAATAGAATCACTTTTTAATAATGGATATTTGTATCGAACTCTAGAGGGTACTTTATGTACTAATTTAAATTTATTACTCATGACTCTTGATTATTTTGTGCTTCCATTTGTGCTTTTGCATCTTCATATCTCTCTTTTAATTCTTCCATTCCAGCTTGGAAAAGTTCAGTTCCTTTTGAAAATGCTTTCATAATTGTTTGTTGAGCATTTTTATTTGTTAATAAATATGTAGCAGCAGCTCCTATTAATGCTCCTTTTATAAAATCAGCATTATTAAAACCATTTTGTGTATTTTGTGCTGGTTGTTGATTTACATTTAGTGGTTGATTGATATATGGATTTTGTCCTACGTTCATGTTTGATGTTGCATTTAATCTAGTACTTTCAATATTAGTATCATATATTGGTGTTTGATTATTTGCTCCAATTTGATTAACTGTAGTTAGGTTATCAATATTTGGATTATTCATCTATTTTCTCCTCAGATATTTCAATCTCCTCTTTTTGACAACAACCTGATAAAGAATATTTTTCTTCAAGTTTATCATCTAACATCTCAATTGCATAAATGCCAGCCATACCTACAGATAATGTTGTCATAGCTTTTAAAAAACCACCTTTTTGAATTAGATAGTTTGCTGTTTGAACTGCCGCTGCTGTTGCAATTGCACCTTGTGATGATCTTTTTACAGTCTCTTTTACTGCTTGTGTTGTTGTAATCTCTTTATTTTTTACTTTTCTATAATTTACTGTACTTGCAGCAACAGCTGATGCAACAGCACCAGTTATTACACTTCTTAAAATAGGGTTATCTGTATTATTTGTAGCAATATTATTTATCATTTTTTCTCCTCAGTTTCCAATTTTGTTTGGGCTTCCTCTTTTTTCTTTTTTATACATTCTGCCGTTGCATTAATTGTTTCTTTTACATCTTCAACTGTATCTTTCCCTTTTTCTAAAGATGTGTTTGCTACCTCTTTAGATTTGTTAAAAAGTGAGTCAACTTTTTGTTTAATTTTGTCAGATTTGTTATAAGCTAGTATTGCACCAGCTCCTACTACTAATCCTGCTATAAATGGAAGTGCCATAATTTACTCCTCTTCTTTGTTTGTATAATTATTTAAAAGTGCAATTGCAGCAGCTCCAAGTGCTGCACCACCAAGCATAGATATATTAAGTTTAGAAAACATTTGAGTAAGTTTTCCTTGGTCTATATTTCCACTTAACATATCATCTAAAATCATTTGGTATTCACCAATTTTTTCCATTATTTGGTCTTGATTAAAACCTTGCATAGTATTTGCCACATTATAGTGGTCAACCACGCAGTTTCTAAAGGCAGGTAAATGATTATTATATGAAGCAGCTTGAAGTCTATAAAAAACATCTTTTATATCTAGTTCTTGCACATATATTAAAAGATGGTCATACATAGCTATATTTTTAATCTCACTAGCAACTCCTAATTCACAACACTCAATAAAAGTATCAGGAACTTGAAGATTCATAGGCCAGTTATTAAAAGGTATCTCTACACCATATTTTTGAAAAAGTGGAATTAAAGCAGCATAATGTCTTGCTTCTGCTTCTTTGATATGAACAAAAGGTTGAACCATGCCAAACTTTTCAATTATCTTTACATATGCCTCATATGCTTTCATCTCATCATACATCGCTATTCTAAGTACTTGAGATATTATTGGTTGAGGATCATTTTCATCTACTTTTTGTGAAACAAGTATAAGTTCATCGTTATTTGTCACCTATATAACCTCCTTTGCCAAGTTGTTTATGAGTTTACTTATCTCATCAATATTTTTACCCTTAATTAAATCTTCCCACAAAGAGGGTGCAAAAACAGATGGTTCATAAAAGATTGTTACAGAAGCTATTATTTTGTTTATTTTTATACTTTTAATACCTGTAATTTTTGATGGAAGTGATTGAATATCATCAATTGATATATTGTCGCTTTCGTTTTGAATCTTTGGATTAACTCTTACTCTTAATCTACCTGGGGTGTGTGCAATTATTGTAAAATAACTTGCAATCATTATTATCTGCTCTTCTGTGATCAAAAAAATCCTTTATTAATCAAATTGTTTCTTTATATAACTTAACTCAAACTTATTTTAAAATCGTAGTCATTATCAGTTTTATGGTTATTTATTTTGACAATCTTCACATAACCCATAAATTGACATAACATGATTTTTTAATATAAAGCCATTTTTTTCAGCTATTTTTATTTGTTTTAATTCAATTAAATCATCAGAAAATTCAATAATTTTATGGCATGAGGTGCAAATTAGATGATCATGATGATGTTCTAAATTTAACTCAAATCTTCTAGTCCCATCTCCCACATCAAGTACTTCAACGATTTTCATCTCTTCAAAGAAGTTTATACTTCTATACACAGTAGCTATTCCAATATCTAAGTTAAACTCTTTTTGAACTTCCAAAGCAATCTCTTCTGCGCTTAAGTGTTCTTTACTATAAAATAAAATTTTAAGAATATAGTCTTTTTGTATAGAGTTTTTAAATCCTAACTTAGAAATATGGGTTTTAAAGTTTTTGAGGAATAATTCAAATCTTTTTTTTTGATTAATTGACATTAATTACTCCCTATATATGCCACAATAATAGATATAACTAGGGTTATACCATAAACTATTGGCAGATTTTTATTTATTTGCATATTTTTTTTGAAAAAAATTGATGAGTCAAAGTCTGTAGACTCTTTTTTCACTTTCATTTTTATTCCTTAATATTAATTATCAGTATTATACATTTAGAAAACTTAACATATTTTTAATGATAATTATTATTGATTTAATAATTGCATAAGCTTAAGTATATTATAGTTATGATAATTGATATCAAAAAAAGGATAATAAAATGTTATTAGCTATTGGCGAAACAACTGGTAAAATTGTATTTAATACTTTATTGACTAAAGCAGTACATAATTTTTTAGAATCAAAAAATAGAAAGAAAAAAGAAGAAGAAAAAAACTATTTAATTGATTACAAAGTAAAACTATTGATTAAACTATATGAGAAGATTACACTATTGGATAAATCAAATTTATCTGAAACTAATAATATTATAAAATTTATATCAAATAAAGTTATTATAGTATCTGATGATAAAAAACTTAATAAAACATTGGAAAATTACAATTATCTATTAAATGAGATAGAAACAAACAATAATGAAATAGATTTTGTAGTAATAAATAATGAAATGAAGCAGGTTATAAAAGAAGCAATTAAAAGAGTTCAATAAAATTGAACTCTTAAATTATAAAAGTGTATGTTCAATTAATATTTTAAGTCCAATAGCTATTAAAACAATACCACCTATTTTTTCTGCCTTATCCTCTAAAAATGAACCACCCTTTGTACCTAAATATACTCCAATATAACTAAATATAAAAGTTATGATTCCTATTACTACCATAGATACAAAGGGATTTAAATCCATTAAAGTAAGAGTAAATCCTGCTGCCATTGCATCAATACTTGTTGCTATTGCTAAAACCAAAAGTATTTTATTTGTAACTTGTGAAATCTCTTCTTCTGTATTTTCTTGAAAACTTTCATAAAGCATTTTCCCTCCAATTAAAGCAAGTAAAAAAAATGCAACCCAATGGTCAAAGGATTCTATTAGATTACCCACTCCTACACTTGCTAGATATCCAAAAAGTGGCATAAGTGCTTGGAAAAAACCAAAAAATAATGCTACTTTAAAAGCTAAAGTTTTATCAAATATTTTTGTTTTTACACCAATTCCTGTTGAAACAGCAAATGCATCCATGCTAAGTGCAAGTGCTAAGATAATCACCTCTATCAAATTAAACTCCTTCAAAAATGAAATAATATCATATGATATTTAGAAAAATAATTAATTTTAAAATTCCTGAGACGTTTATGAGACAATTTATAGATATAATATTTCAATTTATTTAAAAAGGATTATTATGCAAACAGCTGTTATCTCTATCTATCTACTTTTAGTTTTATTTGTTGGTTTAAAAGCTGGTCAAAATATAAAAGGGATGAAAGAGTATGCAGTAGCAGGTAAATCATTTGGAACATTAGCTATTTTTGCTACTTTATCAGCTTCATTTATTGGCGGTGGATTTTCAATGGGAAATGCCGAAAAAGTTTTTTTAGTAGGGGTTTCAAATATTGTAGCTTTGTGGGGATTTAGTTTAAAAGAGATTTTAGTTGCAAAATATATTGCTCCTAATATGAAACACTATCCCCATGCAATATCTGTTGGTGATATTATGGAGCCAGCCTATGGAGTGGAAGCTAGAATTTTTAGTGGTATCTTTGGCTTTATTTTATGTGCAGGAATTTTAGGAGCTCAAATTGGTGCAATAGGTTATATATTTAATCTTTTTTTAGGTTTAGATAGAGTTTTTGGAATTTTAATTGGTATGGGAATTGTAATAGCCTATGCAACTGTGGGTGGTATGAGAGCAGTTGTTTGGACTGATATTATGCAATTTATAGTTTTAGTTATAGGTATCCCTTTGGTTTTATTTTTTGGATTACAACAACTTGGAGGTTGGAGTGTTGTACAAAGTAGTGTTCCTGCAACTCATCTATCTTTACCAACTGATACAAAATCAATCATAGCTTTAATTTCTTTGTTTTTAACATTTTTATTAGGGGAGACTTTAGTTCCACCATATTTACAAAGACTATTAATAGGAAAAGAGGTAAAAGCCGTCTCAAAAGGGACTTTTTTAAGTGGCTTGTTTTCTATTCCTTTTTTTGCTATGACGGGATTAGTTGGTTTAATTGCATTAGCTATGAATCCATCTTTAGATGCAAACCTAGCGATGCCATATGTTATTAAAGAGTCTTTACCTCCACTTTTACAAGGAGTTGTAATAGCTGCAATTATCTCTATAATTATGTCATCTGCTGATTCATTTTTAAACTCAGCTGCAATAGCTTTTAGTAATGATGTATTAAAACCGTTGAAAAAATCAAATTATAAAATTGAACATGAATTAAAAATAGCAAGATATACAACTCTACTAGTAGGTGTTTTGGCAGTTGTTTTTGCATTATCAATAGATAGTGTTCTTGACATTTTAATCTATTCATATAATTTTTGGGCTCCAACTGTATTAGTACCTCTTGCAGCAGCACTTTTAGGATTGAAAGTTAGTAGAAAAAGATTTATATTTGGTTCTATTTCAGGTATTTTAGGTGTATTAATCTGGAGTTTTATCTTAAATAATCCATTTCAAATAGATGGACTAGTAGTGGGAACCTTATGTAATTTTATAGTATTTTTTAGCACAGATAAAACAGCACAAGAAAATCAAAGATAAATCTCGTGTTGTTTTATATAAAAAACTTTAATTAAAAGCAGACATTACAATTCCACCATCAACTCGTAGCATTGCACCATTTGTAGTACTTGATAAACCACTTGCTGCATATACAATCATATTTGCTGTTTCTTCTGGTTCGGCAAACCTTTTTATAAGTGATGTTGGTCTATGAACTTCAAAAAACTCTTTTTCTATCTCTTCAAAGGTTTTATTCTCTTTTTTTGCTAGTTCATCTAAAAATTTCATTACCCCTTCTGATTTTGAAGGTCCTACTATAATAGAGTTTGAAGTTACTGCTGTACCTTCTGTAAGTTGGGCAATCCCCCTTGCCACTGAAACTTGAGCTGTTTTTGTCATCCCATAGTGTATCATCTCTTTTGGAATATTTAGTGCTGATTCACTAGAAATAAAGATAATTCTTCCCCAGTTTTGTTCCACCATTTTAGATAAATAGTGTTGAGAAAGTCTAACTCCACTCATCACATTTACATTAAACATATGTAGCCAGTCGTGTTCTGTTAAGTCTTCAAAGTTTTTTGGTTCAAATATTCCTAAATTGTTTATTAAAATATCTATTTGTGGTATTTGAGAAATAAGATAATTACAACCCTCATTATCTTTTAAATCTGCTACAACACCACTTATTTTTGCTTCAGGAATCTGTTTTTTTATACTTAATATTGCTTTTTGTAGTTTTTGTTCATCTCTACCATTTATAATAACTTCTGCACCCTCTTCACACAACTTTTTTGCAGTTGCTAGTCCTATCCCTTGTGTGGCACCAGTGATAAGTGCAATCCTATTTTCTACTTTTAAATCCATAATTACTCCTTACTTAGGAGAATTATAGTTTTAAAAAATCGTTAAAAAATCGCAAAATTATAGTGTTTCTATTTTATATCCTGTATTATTTCGTGTTGTAATTAAATCTTTATGGAGTTTATTTCTAAGTCTAAATAATACAGATCTAAAAGCAGCATATCCCGCTGGTTCATCCTGCCAAATTGCATATTCTATTTGTTCTTGAGATACATTATATCCTGCACTATTACAAAGAATTTTAATAATTTGTGTCTCTTTTTTTGTAAGTTTTACTGGCTCATCTCCATAATATAAGATTTCTGTTTCTTTATCAAAAAGATATCCATATTTTAATTTAACAGTGCGTGATTTTTGTTCCCTTGCTAACTCTAATTGATGACTTAATGTTTTATTGATATTTTCTGTAGCATTTAGTTCATTATCTCTTTTTGTATCATCTTTAGATTTTTCTAAGGCTATCTCAACTGCTGCATGAAGATGGCTTTTTTTATATGGTTTTAAAATATATCCATATGCTAAAGTTTCAGAAGCTTTTTTTATGGTAGAGATTTCAGAATTTGCAGTTAAAAATACAACTGGAACATTTGGTAAAATATGTTTTAACTCTTTTGCTAATTCAATACCTGTTGTAGGACCCTTTAGGTATATATCCATTAAAATTAAATCAGGGTTAATCCCTTTTTCAAGAAGTTTCATAGTTTTACATTTATTTGGTGCAATACCACAAGGTTCATACCCTAATTCAACTAATGTTTCTTTTAAATTCATTGCAATAATAGATTCATCTTCTACAATTAATATTTTAATTTTTTCCATTATTCCTCCCTTAGTGGGAAAAAGATATTACACTCTAATCCCTTATTATTTTTAAAGTCAATTGTTCCATCTAATTGGTCTTCAACTATTGAGTGAATTAGTTGCATCCCAATTGAATCAGTTTTATATAAGGATGTGATGTTTTTTAGTCCATCCCCGTTATCTCTAATCTTTAAGTGAATCTCATCTTCTAGTTTTTTTATATGGATACATAATAGATTATCTCTATATTCTTTAAAAGCATATTTTAATGCATTTACACAAAGTTCATGTAAAACCATACCTACTTGGATACACCTATTTGTAGAGAATATAAGTTGATCAATATTTAAATCAACTTTCAAATAAGTTTTATTTGAAATATATAACTCTTTTATATCATCAATGAGTCTTTTTATATAATCTTCCAAATTTATATATGCAAGATTTTCCCCAAGATATAAAAACTCATGAACCAATGCCATAGTGTTTATTCTACTTCTGCTTTGTTTTAATATATATTTAACCTCATCATCTTGCACTCTTCTATATTGCATAGTAAGTAAAGATGAGATTATCTCCATATTGTTTTTTACTCTATGGTGAATCTCTTTTAATAATATCTCTTTTTCATCAACTGATTTTTGCAACTCTTGGTTCATATTTGTTATTTTATTTCTATATACAAGTCTAGGAGTGATGTCCCTACCAAAGGCACAGATATAATCTTGACCACCATAAATAAATCCATGTCCTGAAACCTCTATATTTATGATACTTCCATCTTTTTTTCTTTGGGTAGTTTCTAGTGTCCAGTTTTTTGTATTTTTTATTTCAAGCATACACTCTTGGGCACTATTCCTATCAAAATTTGGATCCATCTCTTCTAAAAACATATCAAGCATCTCATCTTTTGTATAACCCAACATATTACAAGCTGCACTATTAATATATACAATTCTAGCATCTAAAGTAAACCAATATATAGCATCAACAGAGTTATCCAATGCAAATTCATATGGAGCTAGCCTATCTTTGTCTTTTCTTTTTAGTTCATTATAAGCTCTATCAATATTTTTTATCACTTTTTGCATATGGTTAATCATAAAGTATAAAATAATACCAGTAGATATTACAAAGAGTATGGCAAAGGTTAGTGGTCCTTGTTGTGAGATACTGTTATGCTCAAAGAATATGGTTATTAATTTATCAAAAAACATTGCCCCTAATACACCAACAGCTATATATGTGATAGAAAATCTTTTTGCTAATTTATTTTTATTTAGCAACGTATTTTTTAAATTGCTTATTGTTTTTATCATCTTTTACCTTTAGTAGATTATATCAAAAAATTTTAGTATAAAAAAAAAGTGCGATATTTTAGCGATATTATTTTTTTAAAGTGTCACTATTCAAAGATGAATTACATTTTGTGACTTATCTGAATATAAAAAAAAGGTTGTGTTATGGGTGCATGTACTTTACAAACCAAGCTGGATAAGTTTGTACATATAACAAATCAAACTACAAAAGGTTTAATTGAGTTTGATTTTTCAGTTGGTAATCCAACTTTATATGTAGAACTTGCATTGCCAGTGAAACAGTTTGAGGAGTTTTGTAGAAAAAACCAAGTTAAGTTTTTAACAAAACAACAGTTAATAGATGTGGAAAACGACAAACACAAATGGAAATACGGCGTAGTTGGAACATCAAAGGAAATATAAAAGAAGGAGTGAATGTAATGACATTAGATATAAAAAGCGTTGATATAAAACCTAAAAGAGAGACTTTTGGTCACGTTGCAAGACGAATCGGAGAAGGTAAGGCTGCAACAAGATACGAAGAAGCAACTTATGATTTACAATCAGTTACAAATTTTCATTATAGACCTACATATAATCCAAAGTATGAATTATATGATGAAAGAAAAACTGCAATTAAAATGAGTGATTGGTATAAGTTTTTAGACCCAAGACAATACTACTACTCAAATTATGTGATGACTAGGGCAAAACAACAAGAAGTAGCTGAGCAAAATTTTGTTTTTATTGAAAAAAGAGATCTCCTTGCTGTTATGCCTCAAGATGTAAAAGAGCAAATATTAACTTGTGTTTTACCTTTGCGTCATTATGAGTGGGGAGCAAATATGAATAATCTTCAGCTTGTATCAGAATCATATGGTGCAGCATATGCGAGTGCAGCAATGTTTCATGCAGAAGATAGACTAGGAAATGCTCAATATATAACTAGAATCGGATTATTAATTGGTGAAAATGAAACAGAGTTTTTAGACAAGTCAAAAGAGATTTGGCTAAATGATGCATCTTGGCAACCACTTAGAAAAGCTATGGAAGATAGTTTTGTATTAGAAGATTGGTTTGAGTTACATATGGCTCAAAATGTGATTATGGATGGCTTCTTACACCCATTATTTTTTAATGTATTTGAACAAGAGTTAAATGCAAAAGGTGGTTCTGCACAAGGAATGATGACTGAGTTTATTACAACTTGGTTTGAGGAATCAAGTAAATGGATAGATAAAACTGTAAGTGTAGCTAGTAGTGAATCTTCTGAAAACTGTGAGATTTTAACTAGTTGGGCAGCAAGATATATTGACATCATGGAAGAAGCAACTCTTTCTTTAGCAAAAAATTTAGTATCAGACCCAGAAGCTGTTGTAAATGAAATAAAAGAAAATCTAATTGACCGTTTAAATAAAAACGGTTTAAATCTATAGGAGATGTTATGGCTGATAATAATGTAATGTTAATTCTTCAAAGTGTTGAAGAAGCAAGACCAATGGTAGAGGCGATTTTAAAGGATAATACAGCAGCTACAGTTCAAAATGAACCTGCAATGATAAAAATAACTTGCCCAAATAAGTTAGTAGTTAAAGCTGATACTATGGAAGAGCTTATTGGTAGAGAGTGGGATCCACAAGAGTTACAGTTAGTGTTAATCTCTCTTGCGGGTAATGTTGATGAAGATTATGATCATTTTACAATCTATTGGGATAACTAGGAGAAACTTATGACAATGAATACAAAAAACAGAAAAAAACGTTTAAATATGAAAGAGAAGTATCACCATATGACAAGACTTGGATGGGATACAACATATCAAGATATGGATAAGGTTTTCCCTTATGATAAATTTGAGGGTATAAAGATACATGATTGGGAAGCTTGGGAAGATCCATTTAGAATGACAATGGATGCTTACTGGAAATATCAAGGGGAAAAAGATAAAAAGCTTTATGCGATTATTGATGCTTTTGCACAAAATAATGGACAAAAAAACATTACAGATGCAAGATATGTATCAGCATTAAAACTGTTTTTAACAGGTGTTTCTCCTTTGGAATATCAAGCACATAGAGGTTTTGCTCATGTGGCAAGAAACTTTAGAGGAGATGGTCCAAGAGTTGCTTGTCAAATGCAAGCAATAGATGAGTTAAGACATGTACAAACACAAATCCATACTTTAAGTCATTATAATAAACACTTTAATGGATTCTCTGAATGGTCTCATTGGCATGATAGAGTATGGTATCTTTCAGTTCCAAAATCGTTCTTTGATGATGCAAGAACAGCTGGACCTTTTGAGTTTATGATTGCAATTGGTTTTTCATTTGAGTATGTTCTAACAAATCTATTATTTGTACCATTTATGAGTGGTGCTGCATATAATGGAGATATGGCGACAGTAACATTTGGATTCTCAGCACAAAGTGATGAGGCTAGACATATGACTTTAGGTTTACAAGCTATTAAGTTCATGTTAGAACAAGATCCAGATAATGTTCCTATTGTTCAAAAATGGATTGATAAATGGACATGGAGAGGATATAAGGTTTTAGGACTTGTATCTATGATGATGGATTATATGTTACCTGAATCTCCTCAATCTTGGAAAGAAGCTTGGGAATTATATTTTGAAGAAAATACAGTTTCTTTATTTAAAGATTTAGAAAGATATGGAATAACAATTCCAAAATGTGCTGGAACAGTTGCAGCAGAAAAAGAGCATCTATCTCATCAAATTTGGATGACATTTTATACTCATGGAGCAGCTGCACCTTTTCATACTTGGATTCCAGATGAGAAAAAGATGGATTGGTTGAGTGAAAAATATCCAAATACTTTTGATAAATATTATAGACCAGTGTATGAACATTGGGATAAATTAGAAAAACAGGGAAAAAGATATTACTCTGAGATGCTTCCTCAACTTTGTCAAACTTGTCAAATTCCAATGTTATATACAGAAGTTGAAAAAGGTGAACCAACTCAAATCGCCCATAGACATACGATGTATAATGGGGAAAGATTCCATTTCTGTTCAGATCATTGTAAAGAGATTTTTGAAGATGAACCAGAAAAATTTACTCACTCTTGGATGCCTGTTCAACAAATTTTCCAAGGAAATTGTGGTGGATCAACACTTCCAGAAGTATTAGATTGGTATAAAGTAAAATTTGGTGTAGATAACTGTGACTACAAAGGTTCAGAAGATGAGGCTACTTGGAAAAAGTGGCATGGACAAGCATAAGGAGATAAAATGGCTGTTAAATCAATAGGTAAATATGAAGCAAAAATGATGGATAGAGTTGAGAACTTTCATGGTAATCAACTGGTTTTTATTGGTTGGGATAAACATAGAATGATAAATTCAGCTATGGGGTTTCCTTTACCACCACAAATGCCATTTTCAGCACTTTTAAGTGATGTGATGCCAATGTGTTATAAAGACCATCCAGATTTTGAAAAAGTTGTTTGGGATGATTCTGTTATTTGGAATCTAAATGGTGAATCTTTTTCTCCTGATGTAAATAAATCATTGGAAGAAAATGGAATCGACCACAAATCTATTTTAAGATTTGAAACACCAAATCTTACAGGATTAAATGGCGTAGGGATGTAAGATGAGTTATACAGTTGAGATTGAACCAACAGGTGATGTTATTGAAGTACAAGAAGATCAAACAATCCTTGATGCAGCGTTAAGACAAGGGGTATATTTACCCCATGCCTGCAATCATGGATTGTGTGGTACTTGTAAAGTTGAACTTTTAGAAGGAGAAGTAGATCTTGGAGATGCTTCACCTTTTGCTTTAATGGATATGGAAAGAGATGAAGGTAAATGTTTAGCTTGCACGGCAAAACCTAAAGGTGATTGTGCAATAGAAGCAGATATTGATGAAGATGAAGATGCGAGAAATATTCCTGTAAAGGATTTCGAAGCAACTGTAATAGAAGTAAAAGATTTAACTCCAAGAATAAAAGGGATAGTTTTAGAGCTAAATGAAGCTATGGATTTTCAAGCTGGACAATATGTTCAATACCATGTGCCAGGGTTTGAAGAACCTAGAGCTTTTTCAATAGCAAGTTCTCCTAGCAATGGGAAAATTATAGAGTTGAATATCTCTTTAGTTCCAGATGGAAAAGCTACTCCTTGGATACATGAAAATACAAATGTTGGGGATAAAACTATAATCTCTGGTCCTTTTGGAAGATTTTTTGTAAAAGAGTCTGCAAAAAAACCAATGCTATTTTTTGCAGGAGGTTCAGGATTATCAAGTCCAAAATCTATGATAGAGGATTTACTTGAAAGAGGTTGTGAAGAATCAATAACACTTTTTCATGGGGCAAGAAATCAAGATGAACTTTATTATGCAAATAAATTTAAAGAGTATGAAAAAGAGTATAAAAATTTTAGATATATTCCTGTTTTATCAAACAAAGAAGCAAAAGATTGGGATGGTGAGGTTGGATATTTAAATGATATAGCAATAAAAACATACGATAACAACTTTGCAGGGCATAAAGCTTATTTATGCGGACCACCAGCTATGCTTGATGTGTGTATAACTGCACTTATGAGGGGAAGATTATATGAAAGAGATATTTATATAGAGAAATTCTTTTCAAAAGCAGATTTAGATGCACAAAATCAAAAAAGCCCACTTTTTAAGTCTTTATAAATAAAAAGATACAGTATATATATTGTATCTTTTTTTATATCTATGTTATCGCTTATTCTCCATAATACGACCACATTCTAGAAATTCTTACTTTTTTTTCATCTAAATTTGCACTTGTTAATTTTTTAGCATCTTTCAGTGCTAATTTTGAGTAAAGTATTTTATACTCTACCATTCAATATCTTCAGTAAACTCACTGTCATCTGCACTCATTGACTCTTGAATTGAAGATGCCATATTAGGTATAGAGTTTAAATATAGTGTTTCTTCTATTGCATTCCAGTCTTCTTGTGATAGCATAACTACATTGTTTCTTTTCCCAGTAATAAGTACTGGCTCATGACTTTGTGCTGTTTCATCCATAACATTGTAAATATCTTTTCTAACTTGACTTACTGACATGATTCTTGTGATGGTTAACCTTTTTTGTAAATTTTACATAATGTACTAAATGAGGTACGCTTTGTCAAGATGTTGGATTTTTTAAGATAACGTTTAAAATGAGCAATCAGTAGCCCGCGCGCGGGTTACTGATTGGCTCCTCTGATTTGTTATATCTTGTTCTCTATTTCAATAGTGTGATAACTACACATAATTTTCCAACCTCGATCTTGATCGCTACGATATCTTTCGTATAGTCTAAATTGTATTTTGTCTTTATCTATTATAATGTGACTGATATAATACCCTCTACCTGCTACTACAATTACATTTTTTGGAAGTTTTATATGAACTTCTTTTATAAAGTCTCCATTTTTTGAAAACTTCCATAAAATAATTTTAGATGAATCATTGATTGATGTTCTAAATATATATTTATTTTCATCTGTTGAAAAAGTAGTTCCTATAAAATATTGGCTAAATTCAATAGTCTCTGCTTTAACTGTATGTGATGTATTATTAATATCAAACACGAAACTATCGCTATTAGTTTTTATACTATGATCAGCATATTGAGTTGTCCACTTTGTATAGTCATCCTTTTCACGCTTGTCAGATTTGTCAGAAGGACATACTGATTCTTTACTACTAAACAATACTTTACTGTTAACATCATATGTATCTTTTTCCCATGCCCAAGATTTATTATATTTTGAGTCCTTAGGATAAATAAGATTAAACTGTTTATCTGAGTATTTTAAACAGTCATGTAAATCACGCATATTTACAATCTTATTTGATAAAATTATTTTGTTGCCTTCAAGGTCTCCTATATAAGTAGAGAAGGTTTTATGTATGTAGTTTTTCGTCAGATAGAGTTTATTTGGTTGTAGATTTTTTGTAAATATTTTTTCTGTTCCACATTGCAATATTGTTTTTGCTTCTTGTTCCTTGTAGGTATTAAATACAAATACTGAACCCCAAAGAACTAAAATTGTCAATAGAATTCCTGCAATTATCTTTGTTCGTTTTTGTATTTTAGGACTTTCATATTTTATTTTGAAATAAAAATAGATACTCCACGCAGAAATGTACCAAACCAATGGAATAGCAGGTGCCCATCCACCTAAAACTATAGAACTATGCATTTGTAATGCATCTCCTTGGAGCATAACAACTACATAAACAATTTCCTTTAAAATATATGGTATTAATAGTGCAGCTAAAGCCCATTTTACTTTTGTTTTGCCAGATACCAATTTTGAAAAAAGTATTAAAATAACTGGTAATAAAGCGATAATATATTTTAGGAAAACTCCTACTAAAAGTCCTGTTCTCATTTAAATCCTTCTAATATAACGTTTGAGTTGAGAAATATTTGAACCGCAGGGTCAAATATTTCTCTCCTAAGCTTTGTTATCATTATTTCTAACTTCATTAACTAAAGTATATACCTCTCTTACATTATCAATATCAAAAAATGCAGGTGATGATTTACCTGAAAATCCACTAAAAAAATCCATTCCAGTATTAGCATACATATCAGTCATAAAATTAAAATTCCCAAATCTGATATTACCTGTTCCATTGTTTTTTTGTGAATAATTTATGGCTGGAATATTAGCAATAAATTCAGCTACAATATTTTTACTATTTGTATTTGTTATAATTAATACTCTCTTGTTTGTAATTGCATAATATGTTCGTTTCTTTTTCCATTTCTTATAAATAAATCTACCAAATATAAAATATAAACCTATAATAACAAAGGGTATTCCAAATAATGGGAAAACTATTGGAGCATCAGATCCATTTGCACTAGCGACAAATGATATTCCTAAAGCACTTAATTCCCAAAAAATAGCAAATCCACCCCACATTATGCTAAATGGGATGAGAAACCAATCCATTGATGTGTATTTAATATTAGGATTTGGTTGTCCCATCCATAATATTTTTTCATCTTTTAATAATTCTTCTTGAAAAATACTTTCCAATAATGCTCCTCATGATAACGTTTAAAATGAGCTAATGAATTGCCCGCAGGGTAATTTATTGGCTCCACTGATTTGTTAAATGTACTTTTGATACAACTCCGCTTTTTGTTCAATGGTATCCATAAATGGTATAAATAATAATTCAATATTTTTAGCTTGTGAAACAATTTCTTTAAATCTTTCAATTCTTCTTTCTTGATTATTTAAATATGTTAATTCTTCATTTGAAAATACAAATTGAGCTGCACTTCCAGAATATGGATATATTGTAGAACAATATGACATATCTTCTAATGTTGCTTGAACAACTTTTCTTTCATTTTTATGGAAAATATCCTCTGTTTGTTCAGGAGATAAGCAATATACAATATAGTCGACATTATAAAATCTATCTAGTTCATCTCTTTTTGATTGTTCTAACTCCATGTTAATAGCACCAAAATCAACTCTAGCTTTTAAAATATTGTTTTCAACTTTAATTGCAGTAGCATCTCTTGATAAATCATTATCTCGATTATTACTGGAAGCAATTCTTGCAGCATTACTTTTACCATATCCCATTATCATCCAAACTTTATCATTGATACGAAATAAATCAGCATAATAAATTGAGTCTGCATATTCACTTTTGATAAATTTTTTTGCAAAATCTGATTGCAACATACTATTGTCCTTTACATTTAACTACTTATTAGTAATACATTATATATAAATAATGTATAAAAACATTTAATATCTTAACATTAAAAATGTAAAGATATTAACTCAAATAAGCCTTAAATAGTCAAAATTCAATAAAATATAAAATAATGTAAATAAATATGTACTTTTATATGTTAGATTATTAACGTATATCCTTAATATCTTAACATTTTGTATGACTATTGGGTGAAAATCTTGATAGTTTAACAAAGTGATAAATATATTATATTGTGATTGGGTAAAACTATTATCGAAATATTTGAATGTAAATAAACTTTTGCTGTACGTCTTGGCTTTTATCGACTTTTTTTTGTGAAAAAAAAAGTAGCAAAAAAATCACCCACAGGGTTTCGAAGGCGGAAGCTTCCCTCGCTTATTATTTATTGTTTCTGTTTTGTAAAACTCACATAAAAATATGCTCCCAGCATATTTGTTCTGTTCAAACAGTTACAAAACTTTTGCCTGCAAGCAGGATTGACATCCGAAACAATAAATAAACACTCGGCTTCTCAAATGCGGGAAGGTGGGATAATGACCTTTGCATTTTTTCGATACCATTACATTCAAAACTTGTGTTATACTCAATAAGTATTTTAAAAGTTCAAGGCTAGGAATTTGTCCAGACTTTGTTGAAGCCGGAAGTTTTTAAATAATTTTCGGAAGAGACCGAGGACATGTTTGACTGGATAAAGGTGACTGAATGTCACGTTTAGGAAGGAGTCCCGCAGGTCAGATGTAATCCTGCTTGCAGGCAAAACTTATTTAAAAACTGGAGGGAACTTTAGCTTCAACAACGTGTCTGGTTGCTTTTTCTCAAAGAGAGTGTAAACACAGGTCTTACTTTTTACAATTAAAAAGTGAGAAAGCGGAGAGCTTCGCTCTACAAGACAAATGCATACAATTAAAACTATTATCAAAACATTTGAGTATAAATAAACTTTTTATACGTCTTAACTCTATCAACTTTCTTTTATAAAAAAGAAAGTAGCCTGTGCTTGCACTCTCTTTGAGAAAGAAGTTATCCCGCGGGTTTCGAAGACAGAAGTTTTTCATAAAAAAACCCGTGAATTAAATTAATTCACAGATTCTTCCACAACAATATCTTTTTTCTTTACATGCCTTTTTGTAGCAAAAAGATGGAAGTTATTAAAGCGGGTTTTAATAACTCCCCAAATACCTTGTGGTGCTTTTATCATAATAACTATTGTAAATAATCCAAGAATGATTAAGTACCAAGTTCCAAAGTCATTTAGGGTTTCTCTCATGGTTATATAGATTAAAGTTCCAATAATAGGTCCTTCAATTGTACCAATTCCACCAATAACAACTATAAAAAACATAATTGCTGTCCAATCTATAGAAAAAGCTGCTTCTGGTGATACTCTAAGTTTTGTTATAAAAATTAAAGCTCCTGCCATACCACAACCAAAGGCTGAGATTAGATATACCATTAGTTTTACTTTTTTTACTTTTATCCCTAAGCTTTCACTTGCTACTTCACTATCTCTTACAGCTGTAAGTGAGATACCGTATTTTGATCTTAGTAAATAACTTACAAGTAAAACTGAACCAATACCCAAAAATATTGCAAACCAAAGGGTTAAAGACTCTCTCCACCAAGTAGGAATTCCTCTCATAGTTTTTGTAATTGATAGTCCAGAACCACCACCAAACCAAGATACATTTGAAAAAAGTAATCTAAAAGTTTCTGCTAATACCCAAGTTCCTACTGCAAAATAGGCTCCTTTTAATCTAAAGGCAACTTTTGAAACCAGTAGAGCAACTAAAACAGAAACTAAACCTGCAAGTGGGATTACCATAAATGGATCCATTCCTAGTTTATAAGCAAATATTACTAAACAATAAGCTCCAACTCCTATAAAGAGTTGTTGACCAACTGATAATAAACCACCATATCCAGCAAGTAAATTCCACATTTGTGCTAAAGATAGTATATATAAAAACTCTGTGATTTTTCTAATATCAGCACGACCTAACCACCAAGGAGTAGATACTAAAAATATTATAAAGAATATTGTAAAGATACCAAAACCTTTGGTAACTTTATTACCTCTTGTTATCTCATATTTATCTGAAGTATCCATTATCTCTCCTTTGTTTTTGGAAATAATCCATTTGGCTTAACCATTAAAATAATAATAAACACAATATGACCTGCTAATATTCCCCAACCTGGATCTATATTGGAACCAATAGTTTGAGCAATACCTAAAATAATTCCCCCAACTAAAGTACCCCAAAATGAACCTAATCCACCAATAATTACAACTTCAAAAGCGTATAAAAGTTGAAGTGGACCAGCTGCTGGATCAAAATTTGTTCTAATAGCTAGTAATACCCCAGCAATAGCAGTAACCCCTAAAGCTAAGCCCATAGCCATACCATAAATATGTTTTGTTTTTATACCCATAAGTTGTGCAATCTCATGGTCATCAGAGGTTGCTCTAAAACATCTTCCAAGATTTGTTTTGTAAAAAATATATTGTAAAGTCATAATTACTGCAATAGCTATAATAATAGTAATCAGAGGAAACACTCCAATGGCAATATTATTTCCTAAAGGAATACTTGCAACTTCAACTTCACCTGCATTTAATCCTCTAAAATCAGCAGAAAAAATCTCTAAAAGTAAATTTTGGATGATAATAGACATACCAAAAGTTACAAGTAAAGCAGGCATAATATCTGTTCCCAAAGTTTTGTTTAAAACTAATCTTTGAAGAGCATAACCTAAAACAGCCATAAGAGGTACAACTAACAGTATGGTGTAAAATGGGTTGATTTGTAAAGGTTGAACAATAGCAAAAGCTAAATATGCAGCAACAATAATAAAATCTCCATGAGCCATATTGATTATTCTCATAACACCAAAAGATAATGAAAGACCAGTTGCAAAAAGTGCATAAAGCCCACCAAGTAGTATACCTTGAATAATTACATTAATCCACTCTATCATAACTATACTCCAAAATAGGCTTTTGAAATTTCATCATGGGTAAGTTCATTTGGTTTTCCTTGTAAGGAAACACGTCCCTCTTGAAAACAATAAACTCTATCTGAAACTTTCATCGCTTGATTTATATCTTGTTCAACAATAACAATCGAAATACCCTGTTTTTTTATTTGTGGAAAGATTGCATAAATATCTTTTACAATAACAGGTGCAAGTCCTAAAGATATCTCATCACAAAGTAAAACTTTTGGATTTGACATCAAAGCACGACCAATTGCCACCATTTGTTGTTGACCTCCTGATAAAGCTGTACCAGGTGATAAACGTCTCTCTTTTAAAATAGGAAATATCTCATAAACTTTTTCTAAGTTCCATTCCCCATCCCTTTTTGATTCTTTTCCAATTAGAAGATTTTCTTCAACACTTAAACTAGGAAACAATCTTCTTCCCTCTGGAACCATAGCAATACCTAGTTTACTAATATCATCAGCACTAAAACCACCAATATTTTTATTATTTAGTGAAATTGAACCATTTTCTACACTAACAAGTCCTGTAAGTGACTTTAGAAATGTTGATTTTCCTGCTCCATTTGAGCCTATAATACAAACAGTTTCACCCTCATCTAAATAAAAATCGATTCCATATAGTGCTTGAAAATCCCCATATTTTGCTATCAAATTTTTACACTCTAAAATACTCATTCTATTTCAATCCCCATATAAACTTCTTTTACTTCAGGACTATTCATAACAGCTTGTGGTTCACCTTGAACCAGCATTTGTCCAAAATTTATTGCAATGATTCTATCAACAACTGATAATAAAGCATGAACAATATGTTCAATCCAAATAATAGAAACTCCCTCTTTTCTTATATTTTGGATTAGTTCTATTAATTCATGTACTTCATGTTCAGTTAAACCTCCTGCAATCTCATCAAGAAGTAAAATTTTTGGTTGTGTAGATAAAGCACGTGCAAGTTCAAGTCTTTTTCTTTCAAGTAAAGATAAAGAACCTGCAAGTTTTTCAGCTTTGTCTATTAGTCCTGTTTGTTCTAACACAAAAAGAGCCAATTCCTGTGCCTCTTTTTCTGAATAGTTATTTCCATAAACTGCACCAACTAGAACATTTTCAAATACACTCATTCCTCCAAATGGATGTGGAATTTGATATGTTCTTCCAAACCCTTCTAAACATCTATCAGATGGGCTTAAAGATAAAATACTTTTGTCATTAAATAAAATATCTCCACTATCAGGTTTTAAATCTCCAGAGATAAGGTTAAAAAGTGTTGTTTTCCCTGCACCATTTGGTCCTAAAACACCTAAAGCTTCCCCTTTTTTTAACTCAAAAGATATATTATCTGTGACTTTTAATGAACCAAAATTTTTGGAAACATTTTCTACTTTTAATAAACTCAAATAAACTCCTATTAATAATTTGAAGTCCACAATATATATCTATATCATGGACAATTTGTTTTGATTTTTAATTAATAGGTTCTAATTTACCTTGAACTTTTATAGCTTGTGCTTGAGAATTTTCAACAATAACTAAATCTAAACCTTTTTCTTTTTTTCTCCATTGACCAGCTACAAGTGGAGTTTTACTTATATTTGGGACAGGTCCTGTTTTAAAATTAACAGGTCCAACAATTGAAGCATAATCAGTATTTGCAATAGCTTCTTTAATTGCATCTAGATTACCAGGACCTTTTGATCTTTTTAATACATCAATTGCTACTTCAAATAGTGCGTGTTTAAATCCAAGTGGCATAGTCCATTGTTTGTTTGTAGCTTTTGAATAAGCAGTTGCAAGTTGTTCTGACGTTTGTCCCGTAAGACCAGAAGTGTATGGGTGAGTTGGAGACCACCATACTTCAACACTTAAGTTATTTGCTCTTTTCCCAAATGGTTCAATAGCAATAGGAAACTCACTAGCTTTTGCTACTGTTACGATTTTTGGATTAAAACCTTGTTGCCCAGCTTGATTCCAAAAGTTTGCAAAATCTGGTGGTGGAATAACTCCTGTTACTATCTCGACACCTTGTTTTTTAAATTCATATATATATGAAGAAAAATCACTTGATGGAGATTGGTATCTTCCTAAATCAACGATTTTATAACCTTTTTCTTTTAAAACTGGAGGGAAACCATGTTCTTTATCTCCCCATGCATTTCCATCTGAGTCATTAGGGAAAAGAACACCAATAACTTTATTAGTTGGGATTTGTTCCCAAAGACTAGTATATGAACCAATAACATCCTCTAATCCCCAGAAAAAGTGGTATGTCCACTCAAATCCCTCTTTAGGATTACCACCACGTCCAAAAAAGTGTGGTTGCCAAGGTGTATCAGTTGTAATACAAGGTACGCCATTTAGTTCACATTGGTCAGCAACAGGATTAGTAGTAGCAGGAGTACTAGCAGCTATTACTAAATCAACTTCATCATTTAATATCAATTGTGAAGCTACTTCAGAAGCTCTGTTTGAGTTTGATTGACTATCTTTGTAGATTATTTCAACTGGGTGTGTTGTTCCATCTATAGTGATACCATCTTTTACAGCTTCTTTTACTTGTGCCAATGTAAAAGCATCTGGTTCTGCAAAAATTGCCAGTGGTCCAGTTTGTGGACTTACATAACCAATTTTAAAAGCTTTACCTTTTTTAGTTGATGCAGCAAAAGAAGTTGTACTATTTAATATAGTCATACCTCCAACAGCAGCAGTTCCTAAACGTTTTAATGCTTCACGACGAGTTAAAGTATTGTTATTCATCTTTTTCCCTTTAAAATAGTTTTGTCGTCCTTCAAAACAATTATTACTTAAAGAAATCGCTTCTTAATCGCGAATTAATAAAAAAATTAACTTATTAAACTATATAAAATTTAAAATATTTCCTTTAGCGATAATTTCGCGAAAGGTTTTGGCAATAATTTTGGATACAAAATTTTATATTTTGTTTAAAATTTTAAAACAAAAGGAGAAGAGATGTTTAGAAAGATTGTTTTCTTTACGATGTTTTTAATCTTGTTGCCATTTATGGCTTTTGCAGATGAGTATAAGGTATCTTTGGCTCAAATGCCAGTTTATGCAGAGAGTACTGATAAAGGTGTTTTAGTTGATTTAGTAAAAGCTATAGAAAAAGAGAGTGGAAATAAAATCTCATTAAAGGTGATGCCTTTTGCTAGTTCTGTTTATATGGCTCAAAAGGGTAAAACTGATTTTCATATGCCTTTAATAAAAAACGATATTTTAGATGAAGAGAAGTTACCATTTTCTTATTCAAATGAAACTATATTTCATGTAAATTTTGTTTTATATACAAAAAAAGGAAGTGACGTGACTTTAGATAATTTATCATCTAAAAAAATTGAAACAGATAGAGCCCATGTAAACTATTTTCCTTTTGATATAAAACCAACAAACTCAATAGCTAAGAGTTTAGAAAAGGTACACAATGGACAAATCGATGGTTTTATTTTTGCAGATTTTGCGACAGATCCTTTTTTGAAAGAATCAGGATATAAAGATATTCAAAGAGGTTTATATAAAGTGTTTGAATCTAAAATGGTATTGCCTAAAAATGAAAGAGGTAAACAAGTTGACACTATGTTGACAACTTCTATTCAAAATCTAAGAGCTAATGGCCAGCTAGAAAAAATTATGCACCAAATTGATCTACCTTATAATGATTGGCAACCATAAAAAAGATAAAATAGAGTTATAACAACTCTATTTTATAACCTGTATTATTTTGATTTATTATCAAATCTTTATGGATTTTATTTCTAAGTCTAAATAGAAGTGACCTAAAAGCGGCATAACCTGCTGGTTCATCTTGCCATATTGCATATTCAAGTTGCTCTTGTGATACATTTTGTCCCGGAGTTTGACATAAAACTTTAATTATTTTGATCTCTTTTGAAGTAAGTTTTACAGGTTCATCACCAAAATATAAAATCTCTTTTTCTTTGTCATATAAATATCCGTATTTTAGTTTTATTGTTCTTGATTTTGTTTCCACATCTAAAGAAAGTTTATGTTCTAGTGTTTTATTTATATTTTTAACAGCAGTTAAATCAAGTCTATTTTTATTATCCTCTTTTGCTTTTTCAAGTGCAACCTCAATAGCTGCTTGAAGATGACTTTTTTTGTATGGTTTTATCAAGTATCCATAAGCCAAAGTTTCAGAAGCTTCTTTTATAGTTGCAAGTTCAGAGTTTGCAGTTAAAAATATCACAGGAACATTTGGTAAAATATCTTTTAACTCTTTTGCTAAAACAATTCCTGTAGTTGGACCTTGTAAATAGATATCCATAAGGATTAAATCAGGTTTAACTTGTTCTTCATTTAAAAGTTTCATAGTATTGCAACGATTATTTGAAATTCCACAAGGTTCATAACCAAGCTCTGCTAAAACTTGTTTTAAATTTAAAGCAATTATTGGTTCATCTTCTACTATTAAGATTTTTGTTTTAATCATCTAATCTCCTTTCTTGGAAATATAATATTACATTCTAATCCATTATTGTTTTTAAATTCTATTGTTCCATGTAGTTGAAAATCAACTATTGAATGAATAAGTTGCATACCTATAGAATCTGATTTTTCTAAATCATCTAAATTTTTCAAGCCCTCACCATTATCTCTTATCTTCACATGAATATTTTTATCTTCTACATTCATATGGATACAAAGTAGATTATCTCTATCATCTTTAAATGCATATTTAAAAGCATTTACACAAAGTTCATGTAAAAGCATTCCAACTTGGATACATCTATTTATTGAAAATTCCATTTTATCAATATTTAAATCCACATCAATATGGGTGTTATTAGAGATATATAACTCTTTTATGTCTTCAACTAGTTTTTCAATATATTCATTTACATTTATATATGCTAGATTTTCCCCTAAATATAAAAATTCATGAACTAAAGCCATAGCATGAATTTTACTTCTACTCTCTTTCATTTGTTCTTTAAATTTTTCATCTTTTGATTTATAAGCTTGCATATTTAAAAGTGAAGAGATAATTTCCATATTGTTTTTTACTCTATGATGAATCTCTTTTAATAAAATCTCTTTTTCTTTTACAGATTTTTGCAACTCTTCATTCATTGTTGTTATTTTTTTTCTACTCTCTATTCTTTGGGTCATATCCCTTGCAAAAGCACAAATATATTCTTTGTCATTGTATATAAATGAGTGACCTGAAACCTCTACTGGGTAGATTGTACCATCTTTTCTTCTATGTGTAGTTTCTAATCTCCAGTTTGGCGTATCTTTTATCTCTTTCATACAAAAAGGAGAAGTTTTTCTTGTAAAGTTTGGATCTATATCTTCTAAATACATATTTTCATATTCCTCTTTAGTATATCCATCCATCTTACAAGTGGCATTATTAACATAAATAAATTTTCCATCTAAAGTGAACCAATGTATAGCATCAACAGAATGATCAAGTGCAAATTCATATGGAGCTAATCTATCTTTCTCTTTTTGTTTTAAATCGTTATATGCTTTTTCAATATTTTTTATAACTTTTTGCATATGAGAAATCATCAAATATAAAATAATCCCCGTTGAGATTATAAACAAAATTCCAAAAGTTAGTGGACCTTGTTTTGTAATATCATTGTGTTCAAAAAATACTGTAACTAATTTATCAAGTGATATTAATCCTAATATTCCAATTAAGATATATACAATTGAAAAACGTTTTGCCATTTTGTTTGTATTTAAAAAAGTTTTACTTACATTTATCATTTTTTCACCTTGACAAAATTATATCATATAAATATTTTTTAGTTAAACAGTGCGATTTTTTCGCGAATAATTTTTTATATACTTAAGTAGTTTAGTTAATAAAGGTGTATATTGAAGGATAAAAAAGTAGGAATAGTAGGTGTTGGTAATGTAGGTTCAACTATTGCATACTCTTTGGCTACAAAGGGGATTTGTGATTCTATTTTATTAAAAGATATAAGAGATAATTTTACAAAAGCAGTTGCTTTGGATATATCACAAGCAGCTAGTTTAGTAAGTTCAAATACTACAGTAAAAGCAGTTCAAAAAGATAGTGATTTTAAAGATTGTGATGTTGTAATAATTACAGCAGGTATCGCAAGAAAAGCTGGAATGAGTAGAGATGACTTATTACATGCAAATGCAAAAATTATGAAATCTATCATAGAAAATGTTATTAAATACAATAAAAACTCAATAATTATAATTGTTTCAAATCCATTAGATGCCATGGTATATACAGCACTTAAAATATCAAATTGGGCTAGAAATAAAATAATTGGAATGGCAGGAGTTTTAGATAGTTCTAGAATGATTCATTTTATAAAAGAGAAAATTGGTGCAAAAAAAATTGAGGCTTCTGTTATGGGTGGACATGGAGATGATATGGTACCTTTAATTGAATCTTCTAAAGTTGATGGGAAGTTGTTATCAACATTATTAACAGAAAATGAGATTGATGATATTGTCAAAAAAACAAAAAATGGTGGCTTGCAAATAGTTAGATTACTTGAAACAGGTTCTGCTTATTATGCACCTGCATTCTCAACTACACTTATGATTGAATCTATATTAAAAGATAAAAAAGAAGTTTTTCCATGTGCCGTAAGACTTGACGGGGAGTATGGTTTTTCCAATGTAGTTACAGGAGTTCCAATTGTTTTAGGCAAAAATGGAATGGAAAAAATCATCGAACATGAGTTAAGTAATAACGAAAAAAATCAATTTTCAAAGTCTGTAAACTCTGTTATGACTTTGATTGATAAGCTTGATGAAAATATATAGTGGTATTTGTTTTATAACTTATTTCATTTTTTTAAAATTTGTTTGTTTTGCGATTATTCTGCGAATTTTTTAAAGTAAAGTTTGATTAGTTAAAAAGTTAGTCTACTTTTTAAAAGAACTATTGAAAGGGAAAATGTGAAACATACAATCTTAGTAAGAGACAAAGATAGAAAAAAAACTTGTCTTGAAACTAAAAACCTTATGGATGGACTAAATGTTTATGCAGATTTAGTTCCAAAAGGTTGTCATAATGGAGCATGTGGTGTATGTAAGATTCGAGTTCTTAATGGAGAATATTCTAAAGGGAAGATGAATAGAAAACATATATCAGAGGATGAGGAAAAAAATAACATAGTTTTGGCATGTAGAGTTTTCCCCAAAGGTGATATGGAGATAGAATTTATTCCTAAGTCTATATCAATAAAAGAAAAAAAAGTATATGTATTAGGTAACTAAATTTAAGGAGAAAAAAATGAGTGGAATTATGAGAATGGGACATATTGATATTAATGTTTTAGATATTAATGAATCAAGAAACTATTATGTAAATATCATGGGGATGGAAGTAACAAGAGAAGACACTGATGGAACACTTTATTTAAAATGTTGGGATGAATGGGATAAATATAGTTTAATCCTTAGACCAAGTGATGAGGCAACTTTTAATAATGTTGGTTATAAAGTTGAAAAAGATTCTGATATTGATGATTTGAAAGCTAAGATAGAAGCTTATGGTATTTCAACAGATATTTTACCTGCTGGAGAAATTCCTGAATGTGGAAGAGTTCTAAAATTTAACCTTCCAAGTGGACATGAGTTTAATCTTTATGCAGAAAAAACTTTTGTAGGTAAAGATGTAGGTGATACAAATCCAAGACCATGGCCTTTTGAAGGTAGGGGGATTAAAGCTCACTGGATTGATCATGTATTATTGATGTGTGAAGGTCCAGAAAAAGTAATGGCATCAACTAAATTTTGTCAAGAGGTTTTAGAGTTTAATTTAGCAGAACAAGTTACAGTTGGACCAGAAGGTTCACTTCAAGCTGCTACTTGGTTAGCAAGAACATCTACTCCACATGATTTAGCATTTGTTGCAGGTCCTGAAACTGGTATGCACCATTTTGCTTTCTTCTTAGATGGATGGAATGATATTTTAAGAGCTGCTGATGTTATGGCTATGCATAATGTAAAAATAGATGTAACTCCACAAAGACATGGTATTACAAGAGGTGAAACTATTTATTTCTTTGACCCATCTGGGCATAGATTGGAAACATTTGCAGGACTTGGTTATTTAATGCAACCAGATATGCCAACGGTTACATGGACAGAAGATGAATTATGGAGAGGAATTTTCTATCATACTGGTGCAGAAGATGGGGCATTTACTACTGCTTATACATTATCAGCATATAAATAGGAAATTTTATGAAAGTAAGTTATTCAAAAAATAACTTGACTTACAAAGCAGCTTTTGCTGCTTGTGAGCAAGCAGTTAAAAAAGCAGAAGAATTAGGTATCCAAATCAATGTTAGTGTTTGTGATGCATCAGGATTAGAATTAGCTTTCTTAAGAATGAATGATTCATTTATACATTCAATTGATATTGCAAAATTCAAAGCTTATACAAGTTCGAGTTTTGGGTTTGCTACTGGTCAATGGACAGATATTTTTAAGGAAGCACCACATTTAGAACAAGGGTTTTCAAATAGAGATAAACTTATCCCTTTTGGGGGTGGTTTACCAATAGTTGAAAATGGTGAGAAAATTGGAGCAATTGGTGTTTCTGGTGGAACGGAAGATGAGGACATTATTTGTGCCGAATCAGGTATTAAAAGTTTAGGACTATAGGAGGATAAGTTTTATGAAAAAAGTACAACATTATATTAATGGACAATTTTTAGACTCAGCAAATGGTGAGTTTTTTGATAATTTTAATCCAGCAACAAATGAACTAATTTCAAAGGTTGCTTTAGGTAGAGAAGCTGAGGTTAATGCAGCAGTACAAGCTGCAAAAAATGCGCTTACAGGTGAATGGGGACAAATGAAGCTAAACGATAGAATAGCTTTAATGTACGAAATAGCAAATGAGATTGATAGAAGATTTGATGATTTTCTAGAAGCGGAAGCTTTAGATACTGGTAAACCATACTCTATAGCTAGACATATTGATATCCCAAGGGGAGCTGCAAACTTCAAAGTATTTGCAGATACTATGAAATCTGTTGCAGATGAAGCATATAGAATGGATACGCCTGATGGAAAAATGGCTATGAACTATTCTATGAGAAAACCAAAGGGTGTTATTGGTGTAATCTCTCCTTGGAATCTACCACTACTTTTAATGACTTGGAAGGTTGGTCCTGCTATGGCTTGTGGTAATACAGTTGTTGTAAAACCATCACAAGTTACACCTACAACTACATCTTTATTGGGTGAAGTTATGACTAAAGTTGGAGTACCAGCTGGAGCATACAATGTTGTTCAAGGAAAAGGTTCAGTAACAGGAAACTTATTAACGGCACATAAAGATATAGATGCAATCACTTTTACAGGTGAAACTGTAACTGGTGAGATGATTATGAAAGCTTGTTCTGTTGGTGTTAGAGATGTTTCACTAGAACTTGGTGGAAAAAATCCAGCTGTAGTTTTTGCTGATTGTGATATGCAAAAAGCTATCACTGAAACAACAAGATCATGCTTTGCTAACTCAGGACAAGTTTGTTTAGGAACAGAGAGAGTTTATGTACAAAGAGAGATTTTTGATGAGTTTGTAGCAAAACTTAAAGAATCGGCTTCTAAAATGAAACTTGGTATTCAACATGACGAATCATCTGATATGGGACCACTTGTAAGTGCTTCACATAGAGATAAGGTATTAGATTATTATAAAAAAGCAGTTGATGAGGGTGCTAATGTTGTTTTAGGTGGAGGTGCTCCTAAGATGCCTGGAAATATGAAAGATGGATATTGGGTAGAACCTACTATTTGGACAGGACTTCCAGAAACTGCAACTGTTGTTCAAGAAGAGGTTTTTGGACCTTGTTGCCATGTACAACCTTTTGATACAGAAGAAGAGGCAATTAAAATGGCAAATAACTCACCTTATGGATTAGCAGCTACGCTATTTACTGAAAATCTAGATAAAGCTCATAGAGTAGCTTCTCAGATTGATGCGGGAATTGTTTGGATTAATTCATGGTTTTTAAGAGATTTAAGAACTCCATTTGGTGGAATGAAAGGTTCAGGAATAGGAAGAGAGGGTGGTCATCACTCACTAGAATTCTATACAGAACTTAAAAATGTATGTATAAAAATGTAAGGTTTTATTTATGGAACAATCAAAAATTGAAAAATATGGAAATGAGTTATATGATTCTTTAAAATCATGCAAAGTGATTGAGCCTCTTACTTCAAGAGAAGCAGATATTACAATAGAAGATGCTTATGCAATTCAAGATGTATTGATAAAAAAAAGAATGAATGATGATGGTTCAAAAATTATAGGTAAAAAAATTGGTGTTACATCACAAGTTGTAATGGATATGTTAGGTGTTGACCAACCAGACTTTGGATATTTATTATCAGATATGATTTATAGTGATGGTGATGAGATTGATGTAACAAACACTATGATTCAACCAAAAGCTGAAGGTGAAATCGCTTTTGTATTAAAAGAGGATTTAATGGGTCCTGGTGTTACAACTGCTGATGTTTTAAGAGCAACAAAATTTGTAATGCCTTGTTTTGAAATTGTTGATTCAAGAATCAAAGATTGGAAAATTAAAATCCAAGATACAGTTGCAGACAATGCTTCTTGTGGTTATATGGTATTTGGTGGACAGTATGTAGATCCTAAAAATGTTGATTTAACAACTTGCGGAATTACATTGGAAAGAAATGGGGAACTTCTTCATACAGGAGCAGGTGCAGCAGCACTTGGAAGTCCTGTAAATGCTGTGGCTTGGCTAGCAAACAAATTAGGTGAATTTGGTGTTGGTTTAAAAGCAGGTGAGGTTATTCTTTCAGGTGCATTATGTGCTATGGTTACGATTGAAGCAGGGGATAATATGACAATAAATATTGGTGGAATCGGTTCTGCTTCTTGTAGATTTGTATAGTTAAGAACAACTCGTTGTTCTCTTTAAGATTTGCTTTTTTAAGTGGAATTTATTTCCACTGCTAAAAGAAGTTATTTAAATAAAAAAGTCTCTTTAAACTTGGGACAATTTTTAAGGAATTATGGTATGGAAAAAATTAATTGTGCAATTATAGGTCCAGGAAATATTGGCTTGGACTTGATGTATAAGATGCAAAGAAGTAAAACTTTAAATCCTTTATGGATGGTTGGAATCAACGAAGGTTCAAAAGGTTTACAAAAAGCAAGAGATAATGGATTAAAAACAACTCATGAAGGTGTTGATGGGTTATTAGAGTATATTGAAAAAGATAATATAAAAATTGCTTTTGATGCAACATCAGCATATGTTCATGGTGAAAATAATAGAAAATTAAAAGAAAAAGGTGTAATGGTTATTGACTTAACACCAGCAGCAATTGGACCATTTTGTGTGCCTTCAGTAAATTTACAAGAGTTATTGGCACAAAATACACAAAATGTAAACATGGTAACTTGTGGTGGGCAAGCAACTATTCCTATGGTTGCAGCTGTTTCACAAGTTCAAGCAGTGGAGTATGGTGAGATTGTTGCAACAATTGCTTCAAAATCAGCAGGACCTGGTACTAGAGCAAATATTGATGAGTTTACAGAAACTACAGCTTTAGGGATTGAAAAAGTTGGTGGGGCAAAAAAAGGTAAAGCAATTATCATTTTAAATCCGGCAGAACCGCCACTTATGATGAGAGATACTGTTCATTGTTTAACAGTTGGGGAACCAGACCAAGAGGCTATTACAAAATCTGTTCATGAGATGATAGCAAAAGTTCAAAGGTTTGTACCTGGATATAAACTAAAAAATGGACCAGTATTTGATGGAAATAGAGTATCTATCTTTTTAGAGGTTGAAGGCTTAGGAGATTACCTACCAAAATATGCAGGAAATCTTGACATCATTACAGCAGCAGCAACAGATGTGGCAGAGCAAATGGCTGAAAAAATAAAAGCAGGGGTATAAGATGGACTTAAATGGTAAAAAAATAAAAATACATGATATGTCTTTAAGAGATGGAATGCACTCTATTAGACATCAGTTTACTCTTGATCAAATGCAAAATATGGCAACAGCTATGGATGATGCAGGAGTTCCATATCTTGAAGTGACTCATGGGGATGGACTTGGTGGAACATCTGTGAATTATGGGTTTGGATTACATAGTGATGAAGAATGGTTAGATGCAGTTGTTCCAAATTTAAAAAATGCAAAAGTATCAGTACTATTATTACCAGGAATTGGAACAGTTAATAATCTAAAAAGTGCTGTAAAACATGGTGCTTCAATGGTTAGAGTAGCAACTCACTGTACAGAGGCAGATGTATCAGCTCAACATATAAAAGCTGCACGTGAAATGGGGCTTGATACAGTTGGATTTTTAATGATGTCTCATATGATTGATGAAAAAGCACTTTTAGAACAAGCAAAACTTATGGTTTCTTATGGAGCTACAACTGTTTATGCAACAGATTCAGCAGGATATTTACTTCCTGATGGAGTTTATAAAAGAATTGATGCAATTAGACAACATTTTGGGGATGATATAGAAGTTGGTTTCCATGGTCATAATAATATGTCAATGGGAGTTGCAAACTCACTTGCAGCAATTGATGCAGGAGCAAATAGAATAGATGCATCATTAGCTGGTTTTGGAGCTGGTTCAGGTAATACTGCAACAGAGGTTTTAGTAGCTGTATTAAATAGAATGGGTGTAGAAACTGGAATTGATTTAAATAAAATTGAAGATGCAGCAGAAGATATTGCACTTCCTATTATGGGTAAACCCACAAGAATTTCAAGGGATTCTTTAACTTTAGGTTATGCAGGTGTTTATTCATCATTTTTATTGTTTGCAAGACGTGCACAAGAAAAATATGGTGTTGATGCAAGAGCTATTTTAGAAGAGTTAGGAAGAAGAGGAACAGTTGGTGGCCAAGAGGATATGATTGAAGACTTGGCATTGGATATGGCAAAAGCACAAGGATTAAGATAATGGCACTAGATAAAGCAACAATTGAAAAACTAGCAAAGCATTGTGAAGATGCAGAGTTAAATGCAGTAGAGATTACTAAAATTACAGATGATTATCCAGAGATGACATATGAAGATGCATATGATATTCAATGGACTGCAAGGGCTAACAAAGAAGCTAGAGGAACAAAAATAGTTGGTATGAAGATGGGACTTACATCACAAGCTAAGATGAAACAAATGGGAGTTCCTAATCCATGTTATGGATATTTGGCTGATTATTTTTCATATGGAGATGGTGCAGAGATCAAAATCGATGAACTAATTCATCCAAAAGTTGAAGCAGAGATTGCATTTGTTTTAAAAGAAGATTTAACTGGACCTGGGTGTCATATTGGTGATGTTTTAGCTGCAACAGATTTTGTAATGCCCGCAGTTGAAGTTATTGATTCAAGATATAAAGATTTTAAATTTGATTTAAAATCAGTAATTGCTGATAACTCTTCATCTTCAAGATATGTAACAGGTGGACAAGCAAGAAGTGTTGATGGACTTGATTTGAAAACTTTAGGTGTAGTTATGGAGATAAATGGTGAAGTTGTACAACTAGGAGCTGGAGCTGCTGTTTTAGGACACCCTGCAACATCTATTGCAATGCTTGCTAATATGATGGGTGAAAGAGGTGAAGTTTTAAAAGCTGGTTCATATATCCTTTCAGGAGCTATTACGGCTGCTGTAAGTGTAAATAAAGGGGATAATGTTACAGTTAAGTTTCAAAACTTAGGAACTGTTTCATTTAGATTTATATAATTAGAAAAGATATGGTTTCTTAAAAGAGGGACTATTTTTAAGGAGATTTTATGCCAATAGCTACAATAAATATAATAGAAGGTAGAGATGATGAAAAAAAGGAGAAACTTATCCAAAAAGTTTCTCTTGCAATTGCAGAATCTTTAGATGCTCCAATCGAAAGTGTTAGGGTTATTATAAATGAGATGCCAAAACAACACTATGGTATTGCAGGAAAAAGTGTTAAAAAATTGGGTAAATAAATGGATTTAAAATTAAGTGTTTTAGACCAATCTCCAATTCATGATAATAAAGAACCAAAATATGGTTTATTTGATACTTTAGAGTTGGCAAAATCATGTGAGGATTTGGGATATTATAGATATTGGTGTGCAGAACACCATGACACACCAGGTTATGCAAGTGCTTGTCCAGAGATTATGGTTAGTGCAGTAGCGGCCAATACTTCAAAGATTAGAGTTGGAAGTGGTGGAGTTATGCTCAATCATTATAGTGCATATAAAGTAGCAGAAACATTTAATACTTTAAATGCACTTTATGATAAAAGAATAGATGTGGGAATAGGTAGAGCTACTGGTGCTAATTTTTTAAGTGCTAGAGCATTACATGACAAAAATGGTGATTCTTACGCACAAAAAGCAACAGACTTAATAAACTATCTAAATGATACTGTTCCTAATGATGACTATTTTTATGGGGTAGGAGTATCACCTAAAACAGAACAATTAACACCTGTATATTTATTGGGTTCTAGTGATGGAAGTTCATCTTTGGCTGCTCATTTAGGAGCTGGTTTTTGTTTGGCATTATTTATTGGAACACACGATAGACCAAAACAGATAATTGAAAATTATAAAAAACAATTTAAAGCTTCAAAAAGTTTCAATAAGCCAAAAGCAATGATTGCAGTTGCTTGTATTTGTGCTCCTACCAAAGATGAAGCCATAGAGATTGCAACAACTCATACTTATTGGAAAGTTCAAGCATTTAGACATACAAAAAGAGATGGTTTGCATAGTCCTACTCAAGTAGAAAAACTATATAATGAACTAAGTTATGATGATAAAAATTATTATCATGAAACAATGAAAACAATGATTTTAGGTACACCAAAAGAGTGTAAAGAACAGATTGAAAAACTAGCTAAAGAGTATGGTGTAGATGAGGTGATGGTTGTAAATGTTACATACTCTTTTGAACAAAGAAAACGCTCTTATGCACTTCTTGCAAAAGAGTTTAATTTAAATAAAGGGGAATAGATGTCAGAAAATCCTGAAATTGCAAATAGTATAAAAACTGGTGAATTTAATACAAATTATCACGATATTGGAGATGGTGAACCAATAATATTTATTCATGGTTCTGGTCCTGGAGTATCCGCTTATGCAAACTGGAGATTGTGTATGCCAGAACTTTCAAAAAAATTTAGAGTTATTGCTCCTGATATGGTGGGATTTGGATACTCTGATAGACCAGAAGGTATAACTTATAGCATGGATGTTTGGGTTCAACAAACTATTGATTTAATGGATGCTTTAAATTTAGAAAAAGTTCATTTAGTTGGTAACTCATTTGGTGGAGCTCTGGCTTTAGCTTTACTTATAAAATATCCAGAAAAATTTGATAGAGTTGTTCTTATGGGGGCAGTTGGTGTACCGTTTGATTTAACATATGGTTTAGATAAAGCCTGGGGATATACACCAAGTTTTGAAAATATGAAAGAATTACTTGATATTTTTGCTTATAGTAGAGAGTTGGTAACTGATGATTTGGCAAGAATGAGATATGAAGCTAGTATTAGACCAGGGTTTCAAGAATCTTTCTCTTCTATGTTTCCATCTCCTAGACAAAATGGTGTTGATTTGATGGAAAGCGATGAAAATGATATAAAAAAAATAGACAAAGATGTGTTAATAATACATGGTAGAGAGGATAAGGTTATACCTTTACAAAACTCTATTAGATTAAATCAATTGATTTTAAAATCACAACTTCATGTATTTGGTCAATGTGGTCATTGGACACAAATTGAGCATAAAGATAGATTTAATAAACTTTTATTTGATTTTTTTAGTGAAGATTAATATTGTATAGTTTATGCTTTTTAAAAAGAATAAAGTGAAAGGTACCTTAAAAAAGGGACTTTTTTAAGGAGATAAAAATGAATTTTATAATTTTGGGTGCTGGTGGTATAGGCTCTTTTTTTGGTGCAAAACTTATTGAATCCGATCATCATGTCTTATTTGTAGCAAGAGGAAAACATTTAGAGGCTTTACAGCAAAATGGTTTGAAGTTGCAGCACCCAAAGTTTGAGTTTAAAAGACAAATAAATGTCTCCAGTTTGTCTGATTTAAACTCTCTTGAGCTTCTTAACGTTGATGCTGTAATTATTACCACTAAATCAACTTCAACCGAATATATTGCAAAGGAGTTATCTAAAAAGTTAGCTTCTGTAAGAAAGAATTTCCCTTTCATTATCTCTTTACAAAATGGGGTTGAAAATGAAGATATCCTTTGCAATTACTTTCCTAAAGAGAAAGTAATTGGTGGTTTATGTAGAAAAATAGGAGCCCATATTATAAAACCAGGAGTTATAGAATCAACTGGTGATATTGAGACAATTATTGGAGCTATGAAATCTACAAATAAATCAAAAGCTTTTTTATTGGATTTTAAAAATATTTTAACAAATGCAGATATTTTTTGTGGAATTACTGATGATATAAAATTTGAATTATGGAAAAAACTGATTATTAACAATGGAGTAAATGCTATTTGTGCATTATTAAGAATCAAAACAGGTGAGTTGATGTCCCACGAAAAACTTTCAAAAATTGTTTTAGGTCTAATGAGAGAAACTGCAATTGCTGCAAAAGTACAAAATGTAAATTTCTCAGAAGAAGATATAGATGAGATGTATGAGCTTATAAAAAAATTTGATTCTATAAAACCATCTATGTTGGTTGATGTGGAAAACAATAGAGCTATTGAGTTGGATGAGATCTGTGCTATTGTAGTTAAGAACTGTGAAGAGTTAGGTGTAGATGCACCTTATACAAGAACAATTTCTACTTTATTAGATTTTACATATAATCAAAAAGATTGATTATAGATGTTTTATCAAATTATATATATTTTATTTCCTGTTTTATTGAGTAGCTCAATAGGATTTTTTTATGCCAGATTTCAAAAAATTAGTATGGAGATACCAAATAAAATCAATCTTGATGTTTTTATACCTATACTGATTTTTTATGCAATTAGTGAGAAACTACCATCTATAACAACTCTTGGATATTTCTCTTTAGGAGCAGTTTTAGTAGTATTTGGATCAGGAATAATTTTATATCCTTTTATTAAGTTTTTAAAAATAGATATAAATAGTTTTTTACCCTCAATGATGTTTAACAACTCAATAAATCTGGGCTTACCTTTAGCTTTATTTGCCTTTGGAGATGAAGCAATGGCTATGTTTATAGCTTTATCTTTAGTACAAGTAATAGGGCAGTTTACTGTTGCTGTTGTTATGTATGGTGGGAGTATAAAGTTTATTGATTTGTTAAAAAACCCAGTGATTATTGCAACGGTTTTAGCACTATTTTTTAACTATTTTGATTTACACCTACCCGAACTTTTTCTTCCAAGTATTGAAATTCTTTCAAAGGTTGCGATTCCTTTGATATTGTTTTCTCTTGGGATAAGACTTGCAGATGTTGAACTTAAACATTGGAAGATAGGTTTATTGGGTGCTATATTGTGTCCATTATCAGGTATTGTTATGGCTGTAGTTGCAATTTGGATATTTGATTATACGCAACTTCAAAAAGATTTGCTTATTTTATTTGCTGTATTACCACCTGCTGTTTTAAATGCAATTTTAGCTGAAAAGTACAATAAAGATTCACAAATGGTAGCTTCCATTGTCGCAGTTGGTACAATTTTTAGTATTGTATATATTCCAATAGTTTTATATTTTTTATTACAAAGTTAGGTATTTTATGAGATATTATGTATTAGTTATTTTAGCAGTATTATTTTGGTCTGGAAATTTTATTTTTGGAAGATATATCTCTTCTGATATTCATCCTTTACAGTTAGCATTTTATAGATGGTTTTTTGTTTTACTTCTACTTATGCCTTATATTATATTAAGATATAAAAACTTATGGCTTCAGTTTAAAAACAATTATCTACTTTTGATTATACAATCTGCTCTTGGTATATCTGGATTTAATACATTTTTATATTATGGTTTGCAAACTACTACAGCTACAAATGCCTTGTTGATTAACTCAAGCATACCGATGATAATTGTAGTTTTATCAGCATTTATACTAAAAAAGCATGTAACAAAAGTACAGTTATCAGGGATAATTTTGTCAACTTTAGGAGTCATTTATCTTGTACTAAAAGGTAATATTGACAATATTATCGAGTTTGAATTTACAAAAGGTGACTTTTGGATTATAGCTGCTTGTTTTGATTGGGCTTTATACTCTGTACTTTTAAAATATAAACCAAAAGATTTAAATGCATTCGAGTTTTTTGGATTGACTACTTTAATAGGAACTATCATATTATTTTTTGTATTTTTATTCTCAGAACAACAATTTAGTCTAGAGTTTATAAGTAAAGGTGAGGTTTTTATGGCATTGTCATATATCATAATTTTTCCATCTATTCTATCTTTTTATTTTTGGAATATTTCAACAGCAAAACTTAGTGCAAATGTTACGGGACAATTTGCACATCTTATGCCTATATTTGGTGCAGTAATGGCTTATTATGTTTTAGGTGAGATTTTACATCCATACCATTTTGTTGGGATTTTACTAATTGGAGTAGGGATATATTTATCTACTTTTTTGAAGAGAAAAGGGTGAGTTTATAAAATTATTTATTATAATGTAAAATTAAAGTTGCTTAAGTTATACTTTTTATATTTATTTAATAACTAAGGAGTCTACTATGCCTTCAATTAATGATATAGTAAATAGTTTTGATATTGGTTTTTTTAGCACAAATATTAATACTAAGAATCCTATCCGTCTTGATGTTTCAACGCCTCCTAAATTAGCTGATTTTAAAGATACTCTTAATGTAATAAGCATTGAACCTTATAACCCACCACCACCTACAAAATTTGCACAACTAGATGGATTTAGACTTGATGAAAATAATATTCAGGTACCTACAAAAATCATTTTAAAAGGTGTTCCTCAACAAGATTTATTTTTAGATGAAAATGGAAATTGGGATGTAGAAGCAGAAGCTAAAGCTTATAAAGAAAGAGAGTTGGAATATAAAAAAGATGTGATAATTGAATGGGTAGAAAATAAGGGCTATGAGTTACAAAATAAAGCTGAATTAATGAAAGCATTGCTAGCAAGAACAGAACAATTGTCCTAATAGTTATCAAAATCTTTTAATAAATTTTGTTTTTTCAATTACTTTTTATATCTTCAAATATTTTTTTTCCTTTCGCCTACAATCAGGATTATTATCATAAAAAATATTAAGACGTATTGTAAAAATTTATTTTAAATAAACTGTATAATAAATAGTAAATTAAATCCATTCACATACTTTAATATATGGTACACTTTTTGTATATTAAAAAATAAACAAAAGGACTCCTATGGTTTGTAAACTAGATGATATAAGCGATTTTTTTAGTAAGTACCCACAACTTTTAGAAGGCGTAGATGAAGAGGGATTAAAAGAATTATTTGAAACATTTCCACATGCATGTAAATTTGTAAAAACACTTGATGAAGATATGGTTAATTGTGAGGATTTAGAAGTAGTTTCCCAAAAGACATTAGAGTTGCTTAATGATGCATACGACCATGAATATACAAAAGAGGATATTTTGAATTTTGCAGCTGCAATATGTAAAATATTTGATATCGTTGGTGCTCCGAAATACCATGTTCCATTTATTTTAGTTATGTTATCAAAACTTTGATAGTTATCTGCAACTAGCCCAATTTGCGATAAATATACGACATAATTTTAATACTATATTCATATTAAAATAGTATTAGGGTGTAGTTATGAAAGATCACTTGGGCTTACACTTTTTATTGTTAAATATAAGTTTGTTTTTAATGGTATTTTATCATTTACTTCTAAAAGGATGAAAAAAGTATTGGTAAGTGCCCTTTTATGGAGGAATATAAAAGAGCACGATTTAAATTAGAATTTATAAGATAAATAGATTCTTGTAGTATCTGTATCTTCTGTAATAATATTTTCACACTCTACATGTTCAAAGTTTGCTTTTAATAACAGATTTTTTGCGATTGGATAAATTGCTATAGCACCAAATGCTGTAACATCTCCAAGAGGATGTGTTTTAGACATAGATTTCCCAGCATATCCTATAAGTGTAGTATTTGAAACTGGTACAACAACTGCTCCAACTAAAGTATCTGTATCAGGTCTTGTTGGTACTCCACCATCATGAACTGGCATTGCTGTAAAAGGTGTATCTGTAGCTCCTTCACCAGCTCCTGTAAAAATCCCAGCATCTTTATCAGTACTTGAGTTAAATGCAACTAAATAACCCAATTTTCCTAATCCTAAAGGTCCAGTAGCTTTTAATCCATACAGAGTTCCATCTTGTGCATTTGAAGCTTGAGATTTATCTGTTGAACTTAAAAACTGTGCAGATAATGTATGAGGTCCTACTTGGTAGTCTGCTTGTAAATATAAAGCATCTTTATCCCCACTGCTAGTTTGACCATTGATATCTAAATATTGGGCTTGTAAAGTTAAATTTTCAATTGAAGTATTTTTTGCATAGATTGTATATGCCCCATCTTCAACTTTTATAAAATCACCTGTATTACCTAATCCATCACTTTGAGGTTGCCATTTATTTACATATCCTGCAACAATTGTAGTATCTGGTAAATCAGTATTTGTTAGGATATAAGCTTCAAAAGAATCTTTAATAATTGCTTCTGATGATTTTCCTTCTAATCCTGTACTAACTAAAGGAGTATAGATAAACTGTCTACCAACTTTTAGTGAAGTATTAGCTATAGAATATTGTAAATATGCTTCTGATAATACTGCTCCCGATGCATCAAAATAATGTGCTCTTTTGCTTACATTATTTACGTTAAAAGGAGAAGCATTGCCGTTATCAACATCATCACTTAATACACTTGAAGTTTGAAAAGTTGCTCCAGCTTTAAACCCGTAATAACTTCCTGTAACTACACCTAGATTACCACCAATAGCAAAAACACTATCAGATTTTGGTGCTCCTAAAAAGTTTGAGTCAACATATGCAGTTTTGATTTCACCTTTTACTTCAAGTTTTTCAAATGCTTCTGATAAGCTATCTGCTAAAAGTGGCGTTGATATAGCCATAGAAGCTATTAGACTTAAACATGAGATTTTTTTCATTTTATTCCCTTATGTTAGATTGGATTTTCAAAACTAAGAAGTCTTCTTTAATACAAAATTCGCCAAAAATATTAAAGAAGATTCTTAGATTGAATTTCAACACTAAATATAGTTAAATGAAATCGCACTTTAATCGCTTTTTTATATTTTTGATTGAAAAAACAATTTTAGGAATAATTAATTTAAAAAAGTTGATAAAAGTTTTATACTTAAAACTAATGGCAATAAAGAGAATAGTTTTTTAAGTATATCAATTGGTAATTTATGAGCTAAGTTAACGCCAATAGGAGCTGTTAGATAACTAAAAGTTGCTATAAATAAAAGTGAAGGAAGGTTTACAAAACCAATCATTAAATTATCATATGAAGTATATTCCCAACCATTTATAATATAACCTATTGTTCCAGCTATTGCTATTGGAAAACCAACAGCAGAAGAGGTACCAATCGCTTTTTTTATATCTATACTTTGCCAAACAAGATATGGTACTGTTAATATTCCTCCCCCAATTGATACAAGTGAAGATAAAGAACCAATTATAGAACCAGCTAAAATTTGTTTAGGTGCTGAAAAAACTTTTTTTTCTGATTTTGGTTTTTTATTAAAAAACATAACTAAAGCACTATAAGCCATAAAAATAGAGAAACAAATTGATAAAACAAATGAGTTTAGATTTGAAGCTATAAAAGTTGTTAAAAATGTTCCTAAAATAATGCCTGGAACCATTAGTTTAACTATATCCCATCTTACAGCACCTTTTTTATGGTGGCTTCTAAAACTTGAAAATGAAGTTACAATAATAGTAGCCATACTTGTTCCTAAAGCAATATGTACAACATTATCAATATCAAAATTGTTCATAAGCAAAATAGAACTTAAGATAGGTACAATTATCCCACCACCACCTATACCAAATAATCCAGATACAATACCAACAAAACTTCCTAAAATAATAAGATAAAATATAGTAGTAAAATCAAACATAAAAATCCTTTCATTTTATATTGTATTTAGATTATTTCGCAGATTATTCGCAAATTCCTAAAAAGTTATTGACTATTCAAAAGAGAATGATTTAAGTGCCATTGATAATTTTCTTGAATCTATATCATTTGGACTGTGTGCATTTGGAAACTCAAAACTAATAGTATTTAAACTATCAGTGTTTAAAAATTTTGGATTAAATTTTATCTTTAAAGTTGTATCTTTTGAATCTATTATTTTATCATAAATAAGATTATCATTTATTCTTATTTTTATATTTTGTTTGTCTAGTGTAAATATATGTAGATTTAATATACCCTTTATACTATTTGAAGAGATATTAAAGTCAATACTTGAATCATAATCTAAAGACCATCTAAAACCTTTTTCAAGTATAGACCAACCTTTATAAAACACTTTTTCTGAATTGTATTCTATAAGCTCTTTTGAAGTGATGTATTCTAATAAATCAAATACTTTTTTTTCAAATATTGAAATATTCTTTTCATAATTTTCTTTTGTTTTATTAGAAAGATATTTATTGATTTCTGGATTTTCCTGTAGAGTTTTTATAAAATTTTTTGTTCTTCTTTCCATTGTTTTTGGATTGATATGATAGTAAGTATTTGCTAAATCTTTAGTCAAATATTTATTATCAAATGGATTACCTAATATCTCTATATCATTTGCTTTTAAGTAATCTTTTATCTCTTTAATTAAGATATTAAGCTTATCAAGATATTCTTTTGAATAACAATTATCTCCTGCAACAGTAGGCCATATCAGATAAATATTTTTATTTTTATTTTTTATCATTTTTAATATTTGTATATTTTTTTTGAATTGTTTAGATAATATAAATCCATTTTTTATCTGTTCATAAAATAGATATTGGTCACATGACTCTTTAATATTAGAATCAAATAGTTTATTTGTACTTAAAGTTCCTCTATCGTTATTAAGAAATTTAGACATATGTTCTAAAAAATATTTATTTTGGTTTTTTATATAAGTGAATTTTTTTTTGATATTCTTTAGTGTATAAATAAATGGAATTTTAGACAGCAACTCTAACTCATCAAATATAGAATTAAAGTTATAATAAAAAGATAAGCTTCCTAATATATTTTCTCCTAATATTTGACTCACATCATTTCTACTATAGTATTGCCACTCTAAAGGTAAAAATACTATATCATCTTTATGAAGATTTTTTTCTATTCGTAATAATTTTTGTTCAAAGGGGTACCCTGCATTATCCGCTAGATTTATAACTTGAAGATTCAATTTTTTTTCTAACTTATAACTGTCAAAAGCAAAACCAGAGTTAGAACCACTTTCTATAATCAAACGTGGTCCAATTGTATTTTCTAACAAAAACTGTTTATATGAGTGGCTAATATTAATCTCTAGTCTTCCTAGAATAAGATATGTGCAAATGTATAAAATAGGGAATAAAACTGTTAAAATAAATGATACAGCTATAAATTTTTTAGATTTTTTCATTTAAAGATTCCTATTCATACATTAAAAGTTAAAATATAAAAATTGTGATTCTATTCCAGATAATGATTTGAAATAAAATACCCATATTGAAATTGCAATAAAAAGAGTTTGATATAGACTATATTTAAATTTATCTTTTACTTGCATCGAATTTTTAAACATTAAAACTATTATAAAGCTAACAATAATCCAACCAATTGGTTCTGAACTAAAGTTTGTATTTTTTGTAACTTGACCAAAAGTAACTCCAATACTTTTAAGTGGACTTAAATATTTTTCAAATTTTTCTGCTACAACAAATCCATTTAAACCAATCATACCTTTTAATACTTTGATTGCATCATTCCATTCTTTTGCTCTAAAAAAAACCCAAGCTATATTTACAAAATTAAAAGTTATAAACCATGCAAAAAATATATTTAATTTAAAACCTAATTGACTCCAAACTCTATGTATTATTAAAGCTGTACCATGTAAAAATCCCCAAAAAATAAATGTCCATCCTGCACCATGCCATATACCACCTAAGATAAATGTTGCCATAAGGTTTTTTGTTGTAGAAAAATTTCCTTTTCTATTTCCACCCAATGGAATATAGATATAATCTCTTAGAAACCTACTTAGTGTTATATGCCATCTTCTCCAAAAATCTTGAATATCTGTTGCTTTATAAGGTGAGTTGAAGTTCATCGGAAGTTTTATATTAAACAATAGTGCCGCACCAATTGCCATATCTGTATATCCACTAAAATCAAAATAAAGTTGAAATGTATAAGCTAGTGAAGTTCCCCAAGCTTCAAAAAAAGTGAGAATCTCTGCATGATCAAAACCATTTGTTGCCCAAATAGCAAAGGTATCAGCAATAGCAACTTTTTTAAATAATCCAATTGAAAAAATAAATATTCCTAATGCAATATTATTATAATTTATTATTTTGTTTTTATTATTTGCAAATTGGGGCATCATCTCCTTATGATGTACAATTGGTCCTGCAATTAATTGAGGGAAAAAAGTCACAAACAGTGCATAATTCAAAAAATCATATTCTTTTGTTTCTTTTTTATAAGAATCAACTAAATATGCGATTTGTTGAAAAGTAAAAAATGATATAGCTAATGGTAGTAATAAATGTAATAGTGGTATATTTGTATTAGCAACTAAATTTAGATTGTAAATAAAAAAATCTGAATATTTAAAGTATCCTAATAAACTTAAATTTATAACAATACCTATAATAAGTAAAGTTTTCTTAGGTACCTTTTTATGTTCTTTTTCTTTTGTTAAAGATTTGCCTATAATATAATTAAAAAGCATTGATAAAAGTATAATTGGAAGGTAGATAATATTCCACCAACTATAAAAGAACAATGAAGATACTACTAAAAAACCTCTTGAAGCTTCTGTTAATCTTTTTTTATTTAAATAAAAGTAGATAAAAAATGTTATAGGTAAAAATAAAAAAATAAATTCAAAACTATTAAATAACAAAAAAACCTTTCTTAATTTTTTGAATTATACATTAAATAGTTTAAAATAATAGAAAAATAGATTTTTAGTTTACTAAATCAAAAGTTATATCAAAACATGCACCTTTGTATGTTTTACCATTATATTCAAATTGTTTATTAAATGCTACTATAGAACCTTTATGGCGCTCTCTTATTATATTTTCGCTCATTGAAAGCCCTAAACCTGTCCCTTGATATTCATGTTTTGTAGTAAAATATGGGTCAAATATTTTATTTATAATTTTTTCAGAGATACCTTCACCACTATCTAAAATAGATAATTGAATTTTATCTCTCTCTATTTTTTTAGTTGAGATAAAAAGTAATCTATCTTCCTCTTTTTTTATTTTATATTTTAATACATCTTTTGCATTATTTAATATATTTATCAAAGCTTCAGATAATTCATTTTTATTTCCATAAATTTTGCCATCCTCTTGTATATCTAAGATAAGATTTATATAATTATGTTTTAGTGATGGAGTTATTAAACTTAGTGATAAGTTGATTACATCATTTAAAAAAACCTCTTGGATTATATTTTCACCTTTTATAAAATTTCTAAAGTTATCAATTGTATTTGATAAATAATTAGACTGTTTCATAATATTATCAACACACTCATCTATATACTCTTTTGTTATAATACCAAATTCAGATTCTAGTTTAAGTCCACTTGCACTTGTTGTAATTACACTTAAAGGTTGTCTCCATTGGTGAGCAATATTACCTATCATTTCACCCATAGAAGCTAGTCTTGCTTGTTGTTCCATTATTTTTAGGTTTGATATATTTTTTAAAGTCAAAAGAATTCTTTTTTTATCAGGAAGTAAAGACATTCTTATATTTACAGTTATTTTTCTATTACCATTTACTAAACAATCCTCTTCCAAGTCTTTTGAATAACCATATTTAAAAACATCCTCAAGTGCATTATAATTTTTATTTTTGTGTTCATTTATTGTAATATCATTGTATTTTTTCTTTAAAAGTTCACTTCTACTATATCCTGTCATATCTAAAAAAGATTGATTAAAGTTTAAAAAGTTTGTATCCAAATCTGTAATTACAATTGCATCTTTTGCATAATTAAAAATAGTTTCAAACTCATTTTTTTGTGACTTTATAAGATTTTCATTTTGTATTCTTTGTGAAATATCTCTAGCAGAAGCATAAACATAGTTTTGATTTTCAATCTCTATTTTTACTATAGATATTTCTACATTAAATGTAGAGCCATCTTTTCTTGTATGAATTGCTTCTAATTTATATGGTTTATCAGAAATAATTTGAAGAAGTTTTTTATTTTCTTCTGAAGTGATATTTTTATCCCAGTCATAAAGTCTTAAGTTTTTCATCTCTTCATCACTATATCCCAAACTTTTTTGTGTTTGGTAACTATATTCAAGTAAATTTCCTTTAAAATCCATGATAAATATCATATCAGAGGATAAAGTCATTAGTTTTAAATATTTTGTTCGTTCATTTTCTAATTCAACTTTTGTTTTTTGTTGTTTTACAGATTCTCTCATAAGTTTAAGAGTATTTGTAGATAGAACCTTATACATATCCATAACAAGGCTAGTTAATTTTTTGGTATTTCCACTCATTTTTTCCAATGCAATTTGATGTGCTTCTTTATAAGTTTTACCTTCTTTCAAAGATAAAACTTTATAAGCCATAAATCTATCAGATTCTAAAATATGTGAAACTAACCATTGTACTAGAAATTCCAAAATATTTTCTGCAATCTCTTCACCTGAACTATTTTTTTCTTTATTTATCAATTTGTGAAGTTGTTCAATAAAACTTTTATGGGTTTTTTTATGTTCATCTTCACTTTTTTTATTGTTAAAATATTTATTCCAAATAAGCTCTTCAGAATCAAAGTGATAGTTTGTATAATCAACTAATTCATTAAAAATATTATTTATATTTATATTGTTGGCATTGTAAGCAAATTGTGTAGCAAGTTTATTGATGATATCAACAAGTTTTCTGTGTTGTTTATCAATTGTCTCAATATCAGTATTAAAATTATCATTCCAAGGAATAATATCAATTCTATCCATAAAAATCCTTCTGAGGAATAATTATCGTATAATAAATATAAATTATTAATTAATATATAGTAATTTTTACATAGAGTAAATTATAATGATGATAATTTCATTAGAAAAATTAGATTAAGAAGATATGAAGATTAGTTAATTATATTATGATATCGATAAATGAGAAGTTATCTCATTTATCAGATATTTAAATTTTTATTAGCTTCCATACATCCAATTTGGTAAGAACATTACAATCTCTGGGATATATGTAATTAGTATTAATCCAACTAAAATTGTAAGTGTCCAAGGCCAAGCTGCGACAATTACATCTTTGATACTCATACCAGTAAGACCTGAGGTAACAAACAGGTTTAGACCAACTGGTGGGGACACCATTCCTAACTCCATATTAACAGTGATTACAATACCAAAGTGAATTGGATCAATTCCAAGTGCAACTGCAACAGGAAGTAAAAGTGGAACCATAATCATAATAATTGCACTTGGTTCCATAAATGAACCAGCTAAGATTAATAATAGGTTTACCATCAATAAGAACATATATTTATTTACATTTGCTTCAACTAACGCTTCTGTAATATGTTGAGGAATATTCTCAATAGTTAAGAAGTGTGCAAAAAGCATCGCATTTGCAATGATAAACATAATCATGGCAGTTGTTTTAGCAGACTCTAAAGCTGTAATATAAATTTTTGATAATTTAATATCTTTATAAATAAATACAGAAACAATAAATGCCCAAACAGCAGCAACTGCAGCAGCTTCTGTTGGAGTAAAGATACCACCATAAATACCACCAATTACAATAACAATAGTCATTAATCCCCAAGAAGCATCTTTCATCTTTTTAAGTCTTATTCTAAATGGTTGTGGCTCTTCTCTCTCAAAACCTAGTTTTCTAGCACCAATATAAGTTACAACCATCATCATAACCCCTAGCATAAGCCCTGGAATAACCCCTGCCATAAATAGTTTACCAATAGATACTTCAGCAGTAACACCATATACAATAAGTACAATTGAAGGTGGAATTAAGATACCAAGTGAACCTGCTGTAGCAATAGTACCAACAGCATATTTTTTTGGATAACCAGCTTGCATAATAGCACCAAACATAATAGAACCAATAGCAACAACAGTTGCAGGAGAACTTCCTGAAACAGCAGCAAAAATAATTGATGCAAAAATTGCTGAGATTGGAAGACCACCAGGTAAGTGACCTACACAAGATTTAGCAAATTCAATAATTCTTTGTGCTGCACTACCTTTTGAAAGTAAGTTACCAGCAAAAATAAACATAGGGATTGCCATAAGTGAATAGTGCTCAACTTTTTCAAACATCATAGAAGATATTTCAATAGGAGAAATATCAGTAAATACCATAAGTGTAATAAATGTCGATGCTCCTAAACAAATAGCTATCGGAGTTCCTAAAATAACAAGGAAGAAAAATATTCCAAATAATAAAGCTATACTCATAGCATACCTCCTGTTTTCTTTTCAACTTCTTTTACCATTTTATCTAGTTCCTTAACATTCTCATTATCAGCATTTCTTCTAGCTCCAATTCCCATCTCTGCTAAAACATGTTCTGCTTCACTCTCTTTTAAAATCATTTCATGATTTGTAGTTATGATTATATAAAGTCTTTCTATAACTCTAAATGCTGCAAAAGCGAATGAAACGGGTATAACTAAGTATGGTATCCACATTGGCATCCCCCAAAGGTCAATTGATCTTTCCTCTAAATCAATAACTAAAAGAAGATATTCATATCCATAATATGCTACTGCCACTAAAAATACTATTGTCACTATGTGAGAAATAATCAGCATTAGTTTTGCTAATTTAGATGGCATTACATCTAAAACAATGGTTACTGCAATGTGTGCGTCTTTTTTGAAACAATATGCAGCACCAAAAAAAGCACTCCATAAAAACATAAAGATAGATAATTCTGCTGCCCAAACTAATGAAGCATCAAAAACATATCTAGCTACTACATTTGTAAATGATATTGCAACACCAGCTGTTATACCAATAGCTGCAATAGATTGGTTTATAAAACCAATTATTTTACTTAAAATATTTATCATAATTCTACTCCGTTGCTAAAGCATCCTTAATTAAACTCTCACCAATTTTATTGGGATCGTAAAACTCAGGATAGATTTTACTTACTGCTTGTCTCCAAGCATGTTTTTGTTCAGATGTTAGTTCAATAATCTCCAGTTTTCCAGTTTCCATAGAATACTTTTTGATTAAATCAAATTGAGATTTATTTAACTCTTGTGCATACTCCCTTTCTTTTAAAGTTGCTTCATTCATAGCTTGAATAACTACATCCTTTAAATCTTTTGGCAATTTATTCCAAAAAGTTTCACTCATCACAACTAAATATCCTAAATAACCATGATTTGTTATAGTAAGATATTTTTGTACTTCATGAAATTTTTTTGTATAAATATTTGAGTTAGTATTCTCTTGTCCATCTATTACTCCTTGTTGAAGTGCAGAATAAACTTCTGAGAAAGGCATCATCTGAGGGTTTGCACCTAAAATTTTGAATTGTTCATCAAGTACTTTTGAAGACATAATTCTAAATTTTTGTCCTTTTGCATCATCTGGCATAATTAAAGCTTTTTTAGATGAACTTAATTGTTTAAATCCATTGTCCCAAAAACTTAAAGCTACATAACCTCTTGAAGTTATCATATCTTTTAGTTTTTGACCAACTTTTCCATCTTGAACTTTATGAAGATGGTTGTTGTCTTTAAACAAAAAAGGTAAATCAAATAAAGCTAATTGAGGTACAATTTTGCCAAACTTTGAAAAAGATGGTGCAGCCATTTGAACAGAGTCCAATTTTAAAGCTTTTAACACAGCATTGTCAGTATAAAGTTGAGAAGATGGATAGACTTGTACATCTATTCGTCCCTTACTTAACTGCTCTAATCTTTTTTCAAAAAAGTCTGCTGCTTTTCCTTTGGGAGTGTTTGAACTTACTACATGTGAAAACTTAAGAACAAACTGCTCCTTTGTTGACTCATTATCTGAAACTTTAGCCTCAGCTTTTTCACTCTCTCCACATCCAGAAAATAAAAGCAGTGTGGCTAGTGCAATACTAGAACTTAAGTATTTAATGCTAGTCATACTTTTTCTCCTTTTTCCTTTATAAATAAATTATAATGAAAAGTTATGTAGGTATTATGTATTTTAACTTAAATTTAAAAATTTAAATTTTTTGGTAAGAATTTTGAAAAAATAAAATAGATTTAGAGAAAAAATAGAGGGTAGACTATCGGTTTTACCGATAGTCTATAGAGTTTAAATTATTTAGTGTTAATTGCACCTTCGATTAAATCTTTTCCAATTTTATCTTCATCATAAAACTCTGGATAGATTTTGCTTACAGCTTTTTTCCAAGCAGCTCTTTGTTCTGGTGTTAATTTAATAATTTCTAATTTTCCAGTTTTTTCTGCATAATCTTTGATTTTTGCAAATTGAGCATCATTTAATTCTTGAGCATATTCTCTTTCTTTTGCAGTTGCTTCATGAATAGCTTGAACTACATTTTTTTGTAAATCTTTTGGTAAAGAGTTCCAGAATTTTTTAGACATTACAACTAAATATCCTAAATAACCATGATCAGAAATAGTTAAGTAGTTTTGTACTTCATGGAACTTTTTAGTATAGATATTTGAAATTGGGTTTTCTGCTGCATCAATAACACCTTGTTGTAAACCTGAGTATACTTCAGAAAAAGGCATCATTTGAGGGTTTCCACCAACAGCTTTCATTTGAGCTTCAAGTACTTTTGAAGACATGATTCTAAATTTTTGTCCTTCTGCATCTGATGGCATAATTAAAGCTTTTTTAGAAGAACTAAATTGTTTAAATCCATTATCCCAGAAATCTAAAGCTACAATACCTTTTGCAGTAACCATACCTTTAAGTTTTCTACCAACTTTACCATCTTGAACTCTATGTAGGTGATCAATATCATTAAATAAAAATGGTAAATCAAATAATGCTAATTGAGGTACGATTTTACCGAATTTAGAAAAAGATGGCGCAGCCATTTGTACTGAGTTAAGTCTTAATGCTTTAACAACTGCGTTATCATTGTATAATTGTGATGATGGATAAACTTGTACATCAATCTTTCCACCAGATAGTTCCTCTAATCTTTTCTCAAAGTATTTTGCCGCTTTCCCTTTTGGCGTATTTTCACTAACTACGTGAGAAAATTTTAGTGTATATTCAGCAGCTATTGCTGATGTAGCCATTACTGCAGCTGCAACAGCTGTAGAAATTAATTTTTTCATTTTCACTCCTTTTGTATATTCTAGATATGAAAAAGTATAATGAAAACTTGTGTAAGAGTTATGTAAAATTTATCAAATTTTAAAAAAAAACTTAAGAAAAATAGCATCAAAATAGCATTTTGTATTTTTTAAGTTAAATTTAATATATTACTGAATGTGAAACTTGTATTGATATATATGATTGTTAAAATGTAGTTTAAACTTTTTAACCATCTTTTAATCAAAAAAAAAGTATAATCCCCCACTTTATGAGGAATATAAAGATTAAAAACACAAAGGATAATGATGGGAAGTAATTTAGATTTACTAACTTCTTTTAAAGACAATTGTGGTTTTGGTTTAATGGCTGATTTGAAGAATAGACCAAGTCATGAGAATTTAGAAGACGCTATAACTTCGCTTGAGCGAATGATGCACAGAGGTGCAGTGGCAGCAGACGGTAAAACAGGAGATGGTTCTGGACTGCTGTTATCTATGCCAAATAAATTTATGAGAAAAATTGCTACTGAACAAGGTGTTGATTTACCAGAAGTTTATGCAGTTGCAATGATATTTACAAAAGACCTAGAAGATATTGAGACTTTTAAACAACACTGTGAAAACAATGATTTAAAAGTATTATTAACAAGAAAAGTACCTGTTGATAAAGATGCTTTAGGTCAACAAGCTTTAGATAGCTTACCACACATAACTCAAGTTTTTGTATCTGCCAATGCAATTATGACGGCAAAAAGATTTGATGCAATGCTTTATTTAACTAGAAAAGAGTGTGAACACCAACTAATTGATAAGAAAGATTTTTATATTCCAACATTTTCATCAAAAGTAATTGCGTACAAAGGGCTTATAATGCCTACGCATATTAAACATTTTTATATAGATTTAAGAGATGATGATTTTCAAATTTCATTTGCACTTTTTCATCAAAGATTCTCTACTAATACTTTACCTCAATGGAGATTAGCACAACCATTTAGAGCAATTGCTCATAATGGAGAGATTAACTCAGTTGAAGCAAATAGATTTAATGTTCAAATAAAATCAGAACAAATCCAATCAGAAGTATTTACTGATGAAGAGATAAAACGAATTTTACCAATTTTACAACCAGGTGGTTCTGATTCTGCTTCTTTGGATAATATGTTTGAATTTTTACTTGCAAATGGTGTTGATTTTTTTAAAGCTGCAAGAAGTTTAATCCCTGCACCTTGGCAAAATGCACCACATATGGATTCTGATTTAAGAGCATTTTATGAGTACACTTCAACGGCAATGGAAGCATGGGATGGACCTGCTGCTGTGTCATTGACAGATGGAAGACATATAGGATGTTTAATTGATAGAAATGGATTAAGACCTTCAAAATTTGTGATTACAAAAAATCATAAGATGTATATTACATCTGAGTATGGAACATTAGCTATTGATGAAGATAACATTTTAGAAAGAGGTAGATTACAATCAGGTCAAATGATTGGATTGGACCTTAAACATGGAAAAGTTTTAAAAGAAGAAGATATTAATAACTATTTAAAATCATGTCAAAAATATGGTAAGTGGTTAAACAATGATATGGAATACTTACAAGAATATATTGATGAGTCATTTTTAGATACTACTGATTATAAGTTAAAAGATTTAGAGAAAAAACAAAAATACTTTAATATCACTTATGAAGTATTAGACCAAATGATTGAGCCTATGGCAAAAGATGGTAAAGAACCTGTTGGTTCTATGGGGGATGATACTCCTTTAGCATGTTTTTCTCAAGTAAATAGAAACTTTACTGATTTCTTTAGACAAAAATTTGCACAAGTTACAAATCCTCCAATTGATCCATATAGAGAAAAGATTGTAATGTCTTTAGAAACAGGATTTGGACATGTTCATAATATTTTAGATGAAAAACCAGAGTTTGCAAAAAGATTAAAAGTAGCAAGTCCTATTTTAATGAAAGAAAAATTTGATGTACTTAACTCTTTTGGGGATCCTTCATCTCCAAGATATGATGAATATTATAAAAATAGAACATTTACTACAACTTTCAAAACAAACTTAAAAGCTGCATTAGATAAATTAGCAACATATGTTGTAAAAGCAGTAAAAGAGGATAAAGTTACAGTTGTAATATTAAGTGATAAAGATATTACAGATAATGTAAAAGTTATCCCTATGGCAATGGCAGTAGGTTTTATAAATCAAAAATTACTTGAGGCTGGGGTTAGACACCATGCTTCAATTGTAGCTGTAAGTGCTGAAGTTTATGATCCACATATAGCTGCTGTAATGATTGGATATGGTGCAACAGCAATTTATCCATATATGATGTATGCATCTACAGTTGCTCTTTATAAAAGAAAAGGTGTATCTAAGTATGAGATGCAAAGAGTTCTTAAAAATACTCAAAAAGCAGTAAATGCTGGATTACTTAAAATTATGTCAAAAATGGGTATCTGTACAATTGCAAGTTACAGAAACTCAAGATTATTTGATGTTATTGGATTAAGTGATGATATTATTCAAGATTGCTTTGAAGGAAGCCATTCAGATTTAGCTGGACTTTCATACGAAGATATTGAAAAAAGAATTGAAAAACAACACTTTGAAGCATTTTTTGATGATAAAAATATGTTCCCATTAGAACTTGGAGGTTTCTACAAGTTTATTAGAGGTGGTGAATATCACGATTATGGTCCAGATACAACAAGAGCAATGCATAATAAACAAGCTTCTACAAAAGAGGATATCTCTGATTTTGATAAGTTAAGAGATCTTGTAGAAAATAGAGATAAAAAATTTATTAGAGACTTTTTAGAGTTTAATTCTGATAGACAAGCAATAGATATAAATGAAGTTGAACCAATTGAAAATATTTTCAAAAGATTTGCAACTGCTGCTATGTCATGTGGTTCTATTTCACCAGAAGCTCATGAAGCTATGGCAATGGCTATGAATACAATTGGTGGTATGTCAAACTCTGGTGAGGGTGGAGAAGATCCTAAAAGATTTGGAACACTTAAAAACTCTAGAATCAAACAAGTTGCTTCTGGTAGATTTGGTGTAACTCCTGGATATTTAAGAAGTGCAGATGAGATTCAAATCAAAGTTGCACAAGGTGCAAAACCAGGTGAAGGTGGACAATTACCAGGTCATAAAGTAACTCCACTTATTGCAACACTTAGACATACGATTGAGGGTGTTACATTAATTTCACCTCCACCACACCATGATATCTATTCAATTGAGGATTTAGCACAATTAATCTTTGACTTAAAACAAGTTAATCCAGAAGCTAAAATTACAGTTAAACTTGTATCAACAATTGGTGTTGGAACAATTGCAGCAGGTGTTGCAAAAGCATATGCAGATAGAATTGTAATCTCTGGTGCTGATGGTGGTACAGGTGCTGCTCCATTAACATCAATTAAACATGCGGGTAACCCATGGGAGATTGGTCTTTCTGAAGCTCACAACGCACTAAAAGCAAACCATTTAAGAGAGTTTGTACATGTACAAACAGATGGTGGATTAAAAACTGGTCTTGATGTAGTAAAAGCTGCATTACTTGGTGCAGAATCTTATGCCTTTGGTACAGCTTCATTAACACTATTAGGATGTAAAATCTTAAGAATTTGTCATACAAATAAATGTTCGGTGGGAGTTGCTACTCAAGATGAAGATTTAAGAGCACACTTTACAGGTACTGTAGAGAGACTTATCTCTTATTTTACATTTATTGCAAATGATGTTAGAGCAATTTTGGCAAAACTTGGATATACAACTTTAGAAGAGTTAATTGGAAGAAGTGATTTATTAAAAGTTATTGATGATGAGTTTGCACAAAAATTTGATTTCCAAAATATCTTAAGAAAAGTCGACGGAGTTAATACTTGTCAAAAACCAACAAATGAACCATTTGATAAAAATAAATTTGAAAAAGAGTTATTGAAAAAAGTTCATAAAACAATTGAAAAACCAACAGTTCCTATTAAAATCAAAGATACTATTTGTAACTTAAACAGAAGTTTTGGTGCACTTATCTCTGGTGAAATCGCTAAATATTATGGTGATGCGGGATTACCTGACGGGTCTATTAATATCTTCTTAAAAGGTATTGCTGGACAATCTTTTGGGGCATTTATTAGTAAAGGTATGAACTTATACTTAGAAGGTGCAGCAAATGATTACGTTGGTAAAGGTATGAATGGTGGTAAAATCATCGTAAATACTATTCATCAAGGTCCAGAGTTTGCTGGTGCTGGTAATACTTGTCTTTATGGAGCAACTGGTGGTAAACTATTTGTAAGAGCAGCAGTTGGTGAAAGATTTGGTGTAAGAAACTCAGGTGCTACAGCTGTTGTAGAAGGTACAGGAGATAACGCTTGTGAATATATGACAGGTGGTATTGTAGTTATCCTTGGAGATACAGGAGTTAATTTTGGTGCTGGTATGACAGGTGGATTATCTTTTGTTTATGACCCACTAAAAACTTTTGTAGATAAAATGAACCAAGAGTTAATTGAAGCAGTTAGAATTGATACAGATGATACAGAAAGAGAAAGATTATTCTTAAAAAGACTTCTAATGGAGTATTTAAATGAAACAGAATCTGCTAGAGCTGAATCTATTTTAGAAAACTTTAGAGCAGAGGTTAGAAATTTCTGGATGGTTAAACCAAAAAATATGACTGTATTACCTTTAAATCCGGATGAGGGAGACTAAGAGATGTTAAACTTTACTAAATTTGAAAGAATAAACCCTGAAAAAAGGGATGTATTACAAAGATTAAAAGATTATAATGAAGTTTATCAAGTATTTGAAAAACAAAGAGCGAAAGAGCAAGCAGATAGATGTATGCAATGTGGAGATCCATATTGCCATACAGGATGTCCATTAGGAAACTTTATCCCTGCTTGGTTAAAACAAACAGCAGAAGATAATCCAGATTTAGCATTTGCTTTATCAAATGAAACATCTCCTTTCCCTGAAATTTTAGGAAGAATTTGTCCACAAGATGTACTTTGTGAAGGTGCGTGTTCTTTAAATACTGGGCATGGTGCAATTTCTATTGGAGCAATTGAAACTTCATTAAATGAAAGAGCTTTCGAAAAAGGTATGAAACCTAAATTTACTGAAATCAAAAGTGATAAAAAAGTAGCTGTTATTGGTTCTGGACCATCTGGAATTTCAGCTGCTACATTTTTACTTAGACGTGGAATTGCTGTTGAAATGTTCGAAAGAGAAGATAGAGCGGGAGGATTACTTATGTATGGAATCCCTGGATTTAAACTTGATAAAACAACAGTAGATAGAAGAATCAACTGGTTACTTGAAGCTGGTATGAAACTACACCTAAATTGTGAAATTGGAAAAGACAAATCAATAGAAGAGCTAGAATCTGAATTTGATGCAGTTTTTGTTGGTATTGGAGCAAAAGCAGGAAATTGGGCTAAAATCTCTGGGGAAGATTCTTCAAATGTTCATTTAGCAATGGAGTTCCTAACAGGACTTCAAAAAAGAAATATGAACAATAAAGCTGATTATATTGATGTAAAAGATAAAAACGTAGTTGTAATTGGTGGTGGAGATACTGCTATGGACTGTGTTAGAAGCTCTGTAAGAGAGGGTGCAAAATCTGTTAAATGTCTTTACAGAAGAGATGAAGCAAATATGCCTGGATCTAAAAAAGAGGTTGTAAATGCAAAAGAAGAGGGTGTTGAATATCTATTTAATGTAAGCCCAAAATCAATTATATCAAAAGATGGAATAGCAACTGGAGTTGAGCTTTTAGAAACAACTATGAGTGAACCTGATGAATCAGGAAGACAAAAAGTTATTATAAATGAAGGCTCAGAATTTGTTGAAGAAGCTGATGTTGTTATTATGGCATTAGGTTTTTCACCAGAAGTTCCTGCCTTTTTATCACAAGCTAATATAAAAACAAACTCATGGGGTGGAATTGAAATTAATGATAAATTTCAAACTTCAAACTCTAAATTTTATGCTGGTGGAGATTGTAGAAGAGGTGCACATCTAGCTGTAACTGCAGCAGCAGATGGTAGAGAAGCTGCTAAAGAGATAATCAAAGCATTAATGTAATGTTTGATTATAACTCATTTGAAAATGCAGTTATCCAAGCAAACAAAGAGCTTTATGAGTATATAAATACTCATTTAAGCTCAACTGATTTAGATGAATCCAATACTATAGGTTTTGGAGGAGATCACTCTTTAAATATAGACTTAATTGCTGAGAATATTTTTATAAAATATCTTTCAAAATTTGGAGATATTTTTTCAGAAGAGGTAGGTTTACTCTCTTCAAACTCAAATATAAAAATCATAATAGATCCTTTAGATGGGAGCCATAATTTTCTCTCAAATTTGCCATATTTTGCCACATCAGTTGCATTAAAAATTGATGATGAATTAAAAGCTGGGTATATTTGCAACTTAAATACTGGAATTTTAACATATAGACAAAATTGTAAAGATATAAAACAACTTTCAATTTTGACAAATAAAAGTATAAAATTTTATGAAATTAAAAAGCCAAAAATTGCAATTTTTGAAAGAGCTTATGCTTATCCCGAAATATGTATTAAACTATCACAAAGTCATATAAAATATCGAAGTTGTGGGGCTGTAGCTTTATCTTTAGCAAATGTAATAAACTACAAATTTTTACTTTTTGCAGGAAAAATTAGAGAATTTGATATCGCTGCTGGATTGTATATAAATGGCAACCTAAATATTTATTGTGACCATGAATTTTTATTAGTTTCAAAAAACAAAGATAATTTTGACTTAGTTAAAGAAATTATTAAAGATATTTAGGTTATAAATCCAAGACGATATTTTGAATTAGGGAAATGTGTATGTCTTTAATAATTACAGATGAATGTATTGCATGTGATGCTTGTAGAGAAGAGTGTCCAAATTATGCAATTGAAGAGGGTGATCCGATATATGTAATCGATCCAGATAGGTGTACAGAGTGTGTGGGACATTATGAAGAACCAGCATGCGTAGAGGTGTGTCCAGTTGATTGTATTATCGTAGATCCTGATAATCAAGAAACAATGGAAGAGTTACAGTTTAAGTACGAGCAGTTACAGGAAGAAGAAGTATAATATGGCGAAAATAACAACTATCATCGACATTGGGTCTAACTCAATGCGAATGGTTGTATTTGAAAAAAGTAGCCGTTATGCTTTTAATCTTATAAATGAGACAAAAGCAAGGGTTAAAATATCTGAAGGGTGTTATGAAAATGATGGCAACCTTCAGGAACCTGCTATGCAAAGAGCCTTTAACTCTTTGGAGTCTTTTTTAAATATATCAAAAGCTTTAAAATCTAGAAAAATCATGTGTGTGGCAACCTCTGCATTAAGAGATGCTCCAAATGCACAAGAGTTTTTAACACTAGTTAAAAATAAACTAGGTTTAAATATAAAAGTTATTGATGGACCTAAAGAAGCATATTATGGTGGTGTTGCAGCTTTAAACTTGATATTTGGAAGTAATTTTGTAACTGTTGATATTGGTGGTGGTTCCACAGAGTTTGCTTTTATTAAAGATGGTAGAATAGAAAAATGTTTATCAATAAATATAGGAACTGTTCGATTAAATGAACTTTTCTTTAGTAAAGGCAATACCCAAGGTGCAAAAGATTATATTCTTGAAAAACTAAATGAAGTTAAAGAGTGTGGACATGAGATTCCTCCTACTGTTGTAGGAATAGGGGGAAGTATTAGAGCACTAAGTAAAGTAATTATTAACCAAAACAATTATCCCTTAGATATATTGCATGGATTTACTTATGAGTACAATGCAAACAAGTATATCTTTAAAGCAATCATAGAAGCAGAAGATGAAAAAGCTTTAAAAGATATAGGTATCAAAAAAGATAGATTTGATACCATAAAAGAGGGAACTTTTATTTTTAATACAATATTAGAAGAGTTAAATATCCAAAAAGTGATAACTTCTGGAGCAGGGGTTAGAGAAGGTGTTTATTTAGCAGATCTTCTAAGAACTTGTAATAATAAGTTCCCAGCTAATTTTAATATCAGTCTTAGAAGTATGTTAGATAGGTTTCAAATAGATGCGAAACAAAGTGCTTATTTAGGGAAAAATGCAGCTGATATTTTTGATGCTTTAAAACCTTTACATGAACTTGATGAAAAATATAAAAAGAAATTAATTGATGCTTCTAAGTTACACTCAATTGGTAAGACATTAAACTTTTATAAGTCAAATGACAATACTTTTGATTTTATATTAAATGGTTTAAATTATGATATAAAACACACAACAAGAGTAGTTGTTGCTCATATAATCAAGTTTTCTAAAAAGTCTCTACCTCAAATTGAAGATTTGGAACAATATGCAAAATTATTGCCTGAATTAGAAGTGATGCAGTGGCTATCCTTTATGATATCTCTAAATCTTACGATTAATCAAGATTATTCAATGCCAAAAGTTGAATATAAACTAAAAAATAAAAAACTCAAAATCTGTCTTGTAAAACCAAATTATTTAATCTCTAGTGATATTGAAAAAGTAGAAACTCCAAAAGGCCTTAAGGTAAAGGTTATATGTTAGAGAAGATTACTTATATACTTTTTTTAACTTTTGTTAAATTTATGCAAATTTTACCAAAAAAATTAAGAAGAGGATTGTTATTTGTATTTTCAAGATTAGTATATATATTTGCAAAGAAAACAAATCGTATTATAAGAGCTAATCTAAAATTTGTTTATAAAGATATAAGTGAAGAAGAGATAAAAAAAATTCAAAAATACTCTTATTTTAATATCACACTTTGGATATTAACTTTAATAGAAAATTTAACAATGAGTGATGAAGAGTTAAAACAAAGTGTAGAGCTTGAAAATTTAGAGATATTTGAAAAACTTAAAAAAGAAGATAAACCAATTATTCTAATCTCTGCTCATTTTGGTAATATGGAGATGTTAAGTAGCTATTTAAATAGATTTGTAACACCTATAATTCAAGTTGCAAGAGAATCAAATTTTAATCAAATAGATAATTTTATAGTTAAAAGTAGAGAAAAGTTTGGTTCAAAAATCATATTTAGAAGTGGTGCTTTAAAGTATTTATATAAGTCTTTAAAAAGAAAAGAGGTTATATCTTTGATTATTGATCAAAGTATAAATAGCAAAGAGGGGATTGAAGTAGAGTTTCTAGGTCAAAAATGTAATCAAACAGCTTCAACATCAGCATTTGCAAAGAAATTTGATGCTTATTTACTTCCTGTTGCAATATTTAATCAAGGTGACTATAAATATAAAATCAAATTTTATGATTATATAAAACCAATTAATACCCAAAATGATGAAGATGATATGAAAAAGCTTGCTCAATTGCAAGCTAATGCAATATCTGCTATAATTAATGAGGATAAAAAGCAGTGGTTTTGGCCACACAAAAGATTTAAAACTCATTATAAAGAGATATATGGAAAGAATTTTAATAATCAGTGATGGCAAACCTGGACATCTAAATCAATCAATAGCTTTTTGTAAAATTAAAAATATTGAATATGATATCTTAACAGTTGAGTTTAAATCAAAACTTTTTAAATCATTTTCATACCTTTTTGATAAGTTGGGTTTTTTTACAAGTTTTTTATATAAACCATATGAAAATAAAGATTTTAACTCTTATAGTGCAATAATAAGTACAGGTTCAAGTACATATTATCTAAATAAATATTTATCAAAAAAATATGATAAAAAATCTATAGTTTTGATGTTGCCAAAATCTTATAAGTATGAAGATTTTACATATATCTTGGCTCAAGAACATGATAATCCACCAAAACTTGATAATATAATCAAAACTCCATTGAATCTCTCTTTTTCCACTCCTAAAAACTTGATAAAAAAAGAGTCAAATAAAAAAGCAATTGGTATAATAATAGGTGGAAATAATGACATTTTTACACTTAAAAGTGAAGATTTAAAAAAGGTGTTGGATAAGCTATTTAGTGAATTTAAAAATTATTCAAAATATATCACAACATCAAGAAGAACGCCAAAACAAGTTGAATCTTTGATAGAAACTTACAATTTTGATTATAAGTTAATATATTCAAAAGAGCCAACTGTAAATCCAATACCAGACTTTTTAACTCTTTGCAATGAACTTTTTATTACTATTGATTCAACTTCAATGTTAAGTGAAGCAAGAGCAAATAGTGATGCAAAGATAAATATAATACAATTAGAATCAAAAAAAGATAATACAAAATATCATAGACTAGCTTCAAAAGTTGAAAGTCTAAATAAAAAAGTTGATTTTGAAAAAATACTAAAAAAAATAGAAATTTAATTTAAGGTAAATTATGAGTAAAAAAATATGTATAGTAGGTTTAGGGTATGTTGGATTACCATTAGCTCATGCCTTTGCAAAAAAATATGATGTTGTAGGCTTTGATATAAATGAGAAAAGAATAAAAGAATTAAATGAAGCAAATGATACAACTTTGGAATTAACGAGTGAACAATTAAAAGAGGTATTGCCAAAATTTAACACACAATTAGAAGATCATAAATTAACAATTTCAAACGATATAAAACAAATAGAAGATTGTAATATCTATATTGTAACGGTTCCAACACCAATTGATAATTCAAATAGACCAGATTTAACACCTTTGATTAAATCTTCTCAAACAATTGGAAAAGTTCTAAAAAAAGATGATATCGTAATCTATGAATCTACAGTATATCCAGGGGTAACAGAAGAGGTTTGTGTACCTCAATTAGAAGATGTATCAGGTTTAAAATTTAATAGTGACTTTTATTGTGGATATTCACCAGAAAGAATAAATCCAGGAGATAAAGAACATACTGTAACAAAAATATTAAAAATCACTTCAGGAAGTACACCAGAGATTACAGATATTGTAGATGAACTTTACTCTTCAATAATTGAAGCAGGAACTTTTAAAGCTTCAAGTATCAAAGTAGCAGAAGCTGCAAAAGTAATAGAAAATACTCAAAGAGATGTAAATATTGCACTGATAAATGAACTTGCACTTATATTTGATAATTTAGGAATTGCAACAAATGAAGTAATAGATGCAGCTGCAACTAAATGGAATTTTATAAAGTTAAAGCCAGGATTAGTTGGAGGTCATTGTATTGGGGTTGATCCATATTATCTTACATACAAAGCTGAAGAGTTAGGTTATAAACCAAACTTAATACTAGGGGCTAGACAGATAAACAATGGTATGAGTAAATTTATTGCAGAAAAGACAATAAAACAGATGATTAAAAAAGGTAAAATAATTAAAGATTCAAATATCTTAATTATGGGGCTTACTTTTAAAGAAAACTGCCCAGATATTAGAAATACAAAGGTTGTAGATATTATTGAAGAGCTTAAAGAATATGGAGCAAATATTGATGTTTATGAGCCTTGGATTGATGAAAAAGATAAAGGTTATTATAATTATAACTTTGTAGAAAACCCTTTTGAAGCAAATAAAAAATATGAAGCTGTAGTTGTAGCGGTTGGACACGATAAATTTAAACAGTTTAGCCAAGAACAATATGAAAGTATAATTTCTGGTGAAAGTTTAATCATAGATGTAAAAGGTATTGTTCCTAATCCAACTTGGACACTATAATATATGAAAATAGTACAATTACTTCCTGAGTTAAATGAAGGTGGAGTTGAACGGGGAGTAGTAGAGTTAAACCGTGAATATGTAAAAAATGGTATAGAATCATTTGTTATAAGTAACGGTGGAAAACTTGAAGATATTATTAAAAAAGATGGGGGAACTCATCTAAAATTTGATGTTTGCTCAAAAAATATTTTTAGTGTCTTTTCTAGAGCTTCAAAACTAAAAAAGATTTTAAAACAGTTAAATCCAGATATTCTACATGTAAGAAGTAGAGTTCCTGCTTGGCTTGTATATTTTGCCAATAAAAGTTTGAATATCAAAGTTGTAAGCACTGTTCATGGATTTAATTCAGTTGGTTTTTATAGTTCTATTATGACAAAAGCCAATCATGTTATTTGTGTGAGTAACTCTATAAAAGAGTATATTCAAAAAAACTACAATACCCCAAGTGAGATTATAACAGTAATACCAAGAGGGGTTGATTTAGAAGTGTTTAACCCTTTGAATATAGATGAAGGTTTTATAAAATCTTTTAAAGATGAGTTTGTTTTAAATGATAAACTTGTTATCTCTTCTGTTGGTAGAGTTACTCAATTGAAAGATTATGAAACCTTTATAAAAGCAATAGCTTTGATAAAACAAACAAACAGCAATATAGTAGGTTTGATTGTAGGTGGTGTTAGAAGTGATAAACAAGAGTATTTAAACTCTTTGAAGCTTTTAATAAAACAGTTAGATTTAGAAAAAAATATTGTTTTTACAGGTAGTCAAAGCAATATATCTTCAATCTATGCATTAAGTGATATTGTAGTAAGTAGTTCAAAAAAACCAGAAAGTTTTGGTAGAGCAGTTGCAGAAGCGATAGCTTTAAATACACCTGTTATAGCTACAAATCATGGTGGAGTGAAAGATATAATTGTAGAAGATAAAAATGGATATTTTTTTGAGATAGGGGATGAAAAAGAGTTATCTCAAAAAATATTAAAAGCCCAAGATTTAAAATTTGATGGGTACAATTATATAAAAGAAAATTTTAGTTTGGAAAATATGTTGAATATGACATTAAGTGTATATAAAAAGGTTTTATCTAGATGAAAGTTTGTTTGATTATTGGTGGTAGGTTAAAAAAATTAGCTGGTTTAGAAAAACACTTTATAGAGTTAACTATAGGATTAAGTAAGTTTTTTGATATAAGTGTAATAGCCCATGAAAGTTATAGAAAATATTTTCCAGATGATATAAATTTTATAACTTTAGATTTATCAACAAATAGGTTTAATCCAATTGTATATGTTAAGTTATATAAAATATTAAAAGCCAATAATTTTGATATAGTTCATGCCCAAGCAAATAAAGCTACATTTATCTTAAGTAAATTAAAAAGATTTTTTGATAGTTCTACAAAGTTTATAGCAAGCTTACACAATAAGAAAAAAGATATCTCATATTTTAATAAAATGGATTTAGTAATTGGGGTTTCAGATTTTGTATGTAAACAAGTAAAAACAAATAGTGTAACTATTTATAATGGTTTAGATATGAAAAATATAAACAAAGCTTTACAAATAGATATCAAAGAGCTTTTTCATATAAAAAATGATTATCCAACATTTGTATCAGTGGGACGATTAGTAAAGGCTAAAGGTTTTGATCTTTTAATTGAAGCTGTAAAAGATTTGGATATAAACTTGATAATCGTTGGTGATGGACAAGAAGAAGATAATCTAAATGCACTTATAAAGAAATATAATAAAACAAATCAGTTTATAATAGCTGGGTTTAGAGATGATGCTTTAAATCTTATGAAAAGTAGTGATGGTGTAATAATAAGTTCAAGGTTTGAAGGCTTTTCTTATGTTTTTGCAGAAGCACTTTGTTTAAACAAACCACTAATAAGTACAGATGTAGCAGATATCAAAAAATTTATTCCTAATGAAACATTGATAAAAAACAAAGAGGTTGTATCTATAAAAGAACAAATCACTTATTTTCTTGAAAACAAAAATAATATAGATTTTACTTCATATTATCAAAAAGCAAAAGATGAGTTTCTTATTGAAAATATGATTGTTAAAACTAAAAATGAATATTTAAAAGTAAAAGGTATAAAAAGTGAAGAAGTTTAATGTAATATGTATTAAATGGGGTACTGCTTATGATGCAGAATATGTTAATAAATTATCAAATATGATAAAAAGAAACACTTCATATGAGATTGACTTTTTTTGCTTCACAGATGATACCAAAGGGTTAAATGCAGATATTATCACAAAACCATTACCTATACTAGATACTATAAAAGAGTATCAAACGAAATATGCATATAGAAAAGAAGCTGCTTTATGCGATGATGAGCTTGGAGGTTTAACTGGACAAAGAGTATTTTTCTTTGATTTAGATGTTGTAGTAATCTCAAATTTAGATGAGTTTTTTGATTTTCCTCAAGATGATAAGTTTTATATCATAAACGATTGGAATACAAAAGGTGATACAGTTGGACAAGCGAGTTGTTACTCTTGGCAAGTGGGAACTTTAGGATATGTAAAAAAATACTTTGAAGAAAATCCTAAACAAATAGTAGATAAATTCTTTACAGCTTCACAAGAATATCTTTCAAGTAAAGTTATTGAAAAATTTGGAAAACTTAACTTTTGGCCAGATAGTTGGTTTTGCTCTTTTAGATTTCATTGTTTACCAAAATTTGGTCCATTAAGACATTTTATTGAGCCTAAAATTCCAACAGATAGAAAAGGTTTGAAGTTTATAGTATTTCATGGTACACCAAACCCAAGAGAAGCTATAAAAGGTATTTGGGATTTAAAATCAAATGACAAAAAATGGAAAAGACTTTATAAAGTTTGTAAACCAACTACATGGATAGAAAAGTTTTGGTATTAAAAGATATAAAGTTTGATTCATTAAAGGTAATTGAGTATCTATTTTATCTTTTAATATTATTATATTTTGTAGGAAAGCTATTTAAACCTATAACTTTATTTATTGATATTACTTTTATATATTATGCACTTAAAAATAAAGAGATTATAAAAGAGTATTTTTATAAATATAAAGCTTTATTTATCTCTTTTGGAATTTATGTTTTTTATATATTAGCCCAATCCTTATTTGTGGATTATAAAGTTCAATCTTTAAAATCATCATTGGAGACTATACTTTATGTTATTTTATTTTTTGCAGTATTAAAAGTTTTTGATACAAAAGAAAAGTTAAAAAAAGTTTTTTATGTATCATTTTTTATTTTAGCTTTTATATCTATTGATTCTTTATATCAATTTTATACTGGGTATGATTTTTTTGGAGTTCCCATGTATGAAAATGGTTTAAGAATATCAGCATGGAACAATACACCAAAAGTTGGTCTTATGATGGGAGAGTTTTTTGGTTTGTTAGTTTGTTCACTTTTTATTTTTAAATCAAAACAAAGAGTTTTAGCTTTTATAGTTTTTTCTTTGGTATTAGTAGTGTTTATTTTATCAGGGAATAGAAGTCCAATATTAGCAATCGTTTCAAGCTTCCTAATTATTGCAATTTTTAGTAAATATAGAAAATATTTATTAACTTTTTTGGCTATTTTTACTTTTGTATTTGCATTGTCTTTTTTTAATGAAAAACTAAATAGTGCTTATTCTAAGCTATTTAATCCAACTTCAAATGAAGCAACACATGGCAGATTCATAATATATAGTACAGCTTTAGAGATTATAAAAGATTATCCAATTTTGGGTATTGGTTCACACAATTATGAGTATTATCATTTAGAATATGTTAAAAAACTTGATTGGAAGGGTGAAGACTCTTTTTCAAAATATTTTTTAAGTCATGCACCTAAACATGTACATAGTGTATTTTTGGATATTATATTAAGTTATGGGTTTCTAGGAACAATTATTTTTCTAGGGCTCTTATATACAATTTATAATAAATTTATAAAAAATAATCAATTGGGATTATTAGCTTCTATTGGTTTTTTATATTGCATCACCCCCTTACAGTTTGCAAAAAATTTTACACAAGGTGATTGGCAATTTATAACTTATTTAGGTTTAATTTTTTTAGTATTGATTAGTATAAACTATGAAAAAACTTATTTTAATGGGAATGAAACAAAAAGTTAAATAAAATAAATATTTGATTTGTATTATGTATATATGGAGAGTAAATGGACAAAAATAGTAAAATTTATGTTGCTGGACACAAAGGTTTAGTTGGTTCTGCAATAAAAAAGAATCTAATTTCAAAGGGGTTTACAAATATTATATGTAGAACTCATGAGCAATTAGATCTATTAGACCAAAAAGCAGTTGAAGATTTTTTTAAAGAAGAAAAACCAGAATATGTTATTTTAGCTGCTGCAAAGGTTGGTGGAATAATCGCAAACAATACATACCGAGCAGATTTTATTTATGAAAATTTACAGGTTCAAAATAATGTAATTCATCTTAGTTTTAAATATGGTGTAAAAAAACTATTATTTTTAGGTTCAACTTGTATTTATCCAAAAGAAGCACCACAACCAATGAATGAAGATAGTTTATTAACAAGTCCATTAGAATATACAAATGAACCCTATGCAATAGCAAAAATTGCAGGGATAAAAATGTGTGAAAGTTATAACTTACAATATGGAACAAATTTTATTTCTGTAATGCCTACAAATCTTTATGGACCAAATGATAACTTTGATTTGGAAAAATCTCATGTTTTACCAGCAATGATTAGAAAAATTCATTTGGCAAAACTATTAAATGAGCAAAAATATGATGAGGTAGTTAAAAACTTGAAAGTTTCGAATATAGATGAAGCTAAAAAATATCTATCAAGTTTTGGTGTGGATGAACAAAAAGTAGAGATTTGGGGAACGGGAAAACCAAGACGTGAATTTTTATATAGTGAAGATATGGCAGATGCTTGTGTATTTCTTTTAGAAAATGTAGATTTTAAAGATGTTATAAAAGACAAAGATAAAGAGATAAGAAATACACATATAAATATTGGTTCAGGTGTAGATATTTCTATAAAAGAGTTGGCTTTACTTGTAAAATCTATTGTAGGGTTTAATGGTGAACTTTATTTTAATATTGACAAACCAGATGGAACAATGAAAAAATTAACAGATGTTAGTAAACTAAACTCTCTTGGTTGGAAATATAAAATGGAATTAGAAGATGGTATAAAAACTATGTATAGCTGGTATTTGAGTCAACTTGACAATATAAAGTATACTAGATGAGCAACTATATAAAAGTTAAGCTTTTAAATAGAAGTAGTCAAGCAGATGAAGAGTCTATTTATAAAGCTCAATCTCCAAATAACGAAGCTATTTGGAATAATTGTAAATTTACATTTAATCCTTTGGAAAAAGATTATGATTGGTTAGTAATTGTTGATGATATACCTAAAATCATACCAAATAGAACGGAGAGTTTATCTTGTTCTAAAAATAACACAATTTTAGTAACAACAGAACCTAGCTCTATAACAAGATATGGAAGAGGTTTTGCAAAACAATTTAAGTATCTTATAACAAACCAAGAAGAATCAATATTACCCCATCCAAATGTTTTAAGAAGTCAAAGTGGAAACTATTGGATGTATGGAAAAGATTTCAATGATATTATTGCTATAAAAGAACCTGTAAAAACAAAAAAGATATCAACTATTTGTTCTAGTAAACAACAAGGTCATACCTTACATAAACTAAGATTTGATTTTACAAAAAAGATGGAAGAACAAATCCCTGAACTAGAAAGATTTGGACATGGAATAAAATGGATTGACACAAAGGCAGAAGCTTTAGATGATTATGAGTTTCATGTGGCAGTTGAAAATCATATAGCTCAAGATGTTTGGACAGAAAAACTTGCTGATGCCTTTTTAGGATATTGTGTACCTATATATTATGGTTGCCCAAATGTTTATGACTATTTTCCAAAAGAGAGTTTGATTACTATAGATATTTACGATGAAGAACAATCTATAAAAAAAATCAAAGAGTTGATTTCAACTCCAGGAGAATATGAAAGAAGATTAGAAGCTGTAAAAGAAGCTAGAAGAAAAGTGATAGAAGAGTACAATTTACTTGCAATGATTAGTAACATAGTTGAAAAGTCAAAAGATTCAAATTCTGATAAAGGTACTAAAATATATTCAAGACGAATTATGAGACTTAGGTATTTACCTGATTTATTTAGATTTTTTGCTTTTAAAATTAATAATTTTTTTAAATCGTTATAAAATAAAGATTAAAATTACCATTAAATCAATGTTAACTAACATTTTTGTATAATTGCGAAAAATTAAAATTTTTATTTTTTAAAGAAGTTAAATATATGCAAATTTTAGTTACCGGAGCAGCAGGTTATATTGGTAGTCATGTTGTAAAACAACTTTTAGAACAAACGCAAAAAGAGATTATTCTTATTGATAATTTAAGTACAGGGTTTTTAGATACAATTAATACCCTTAAAACAATTGATAAGACAAATAAAAGGCTAAAATTTTATAAAGAAGATTTAGCAAATTTTGAATCTATAGAAAAAATATTTAAAGAAAATAATATAAAAGAGATTATTCATTTTGCTGCATTTTCACAAGTAGCAGAATCTATAACTAAACCTTTGCAATATTATTTAAATAATAGTGTTAATACGACAGTTTTAGTAGATATTGCTTTGAAATATAGTGTTGAAAAATTTATTTTTTCATCAACTGCAGCTGTTTATGGAGAACCTGGAGATGCTTTAGAATTGATAAGTGAAAAGTGTTCGACCCAGCCAATTAATCCTTATGGTAGTTCAAAACTATTTTCGGAACAGGTTATAAAAGATGCAGCAAAGGTTAATAAAAATTTTAAATATGTGATATATAGATATTTTAATGTTGCTGGAGCTGATGTGGATGGATTACTTGGTGAATGTCATGAACCAGAGACTCATCTTATCCCTTTGGTTGTAAAAACAGCATTAGCAAAAAGGGATAGTATTGCTATATTTGGTACAGATTATGAAACAAAAGATGGTACATGTATTCGAGATTATATCCATGTGTGTGATTTAGCTGATGTTCATATAAAAGCTTTAGATTATCTTGAAAATAATGAATCTGATATTTTCAATTGTGGGTATGGTTATGGGTATTCAGTAAAAGAGGTAATTGATACAGTAAAAAAAGTATCAAATCATGATTTCAAAGTAGAAATAGCACTAAAAAGAGAGGGTGATCCTTCTTTTTTGGTTGCTAATTGTTCAAAAATAAAAGATAAAATGCAGTGGAAGCCTAAGTTTAATAGTTTGGAACTAATCTGTAAAACAGCGTTAAAATGGGAAGAAAAATTTTCAAAGGAAAAAAATGACTAATATTGTATTATGTGGTGGAAATGGAACTAGGCTTTGGCCTATTAGTAGAACATTGATGCCAAAACAGTTTGTAAAGATGTTTGAAAATCAATCGCTATTTCAATTAACAGTAGAGAGAAATAAAAAGTTTTGTAGTAAAAACTTTATAGTATCAAACAGTGAACAATATTTTTTAGCATTAGATCAAGCCCAAGAGTTAGATAATGAAATAGAAACAAAATATCTTTTAGAACCAGTAGGAAGAAACACAGCTCCTGCTATTGCCCTTGCTTGTTTTGAACTAGATTATGATGAGATAGTTTTAGTAACGCCGAGTGATCATTTAATAAAAGATTATGAAGAGTATGAAAAAGTCACATTAAAAGCAAAAGAATTCGCAAGTGAAAATATGTTAGTAACTTTTGGAATAACACCCACATATGCTGAAACTGGATTTGGATATATCGAAGCAACTGGTTTTGATGTAAAAGCTTTTCATGAAAAACCAGATGAAGCTACTGCAAATGAATATTTAAAAGCAGGAAACTATTATTGGAATAGTGGAATGTTTTGTTTTAAAGCGGGTGTATTTTTAGATGAATTAAAAAAATACTCTCCAAAAATATATGAAACCTCTTTAAAAGCTTTAGAAAATGCAAACAAAGATAATATGATAAGAATAAAGTATGATGATATGTTGAATATTCCAGAAGATAGTATCGATTATGCTGTTATGGAAAAAAGTTCAATTGTAAAAGTTGTACCTTCAAATATCAATTGGTCTGATTTAGGTAGTTTTGATTCTTTATATGAAGAGTTACCAAAAGATGAAAATGGTAATACAATAAATGAAAACCATATTTCATGTGATTCTAAAAACAATTTGATTTATGGAAGAGAAAGAAAAATAGCAACAATAGATGTAGATAACCTGATAGTTGTTGATACAGGTGATGCTTTACTTATTTCTAAAAAGGGAAGTTCTCAAAAGGTAAAAACAGTAGTAAATGAGCTTAAAAAACTTGATACTGAACTACATAATATCCATTTGACAGCTCATAGACCATGGGGTACATATACTGTTTTAGAAGATACACCAGGCTATAAAATCAAAAGAATAGAAGTGAAACCTGGTTGTAGATTATCTTTGCAAAAACATCTTCATAGAAATGAACACTGGATAGTTGTATCTGGAACAGCTACTGTTACAATTGGTGAAGAAACAAAATATATAAGACCAAATGAATCAACATATATAAAAATGGGTGAAGTTCATCGTTTAGCAAATGAGGGTAAAATACCAGTTATATTGATTGAAGCACAAGTTGGTGAATATACTGGTGAAGATGATATTACAAGAATTGATGATGATTTTAAAAGGGACTAATTGAAACATTTAATAGTTTTAGCATTTTCTTTTGCAAAAAGGGATTTCAAAGAGAGATATGTAGGAACTGGATTGGGTCAGTTTTGGTATATTTTATCCCCTTTGGTGATGATTTTTATTTATACTGTGATATTTTCTGATTTTATGAAGATGAAATTAGATATTGTAGATAATAGTTATGCTTATAGTATATATTTAGTACCTGGATTATTAGCATGGACTACTTTTAGTACGATGCTTTCAAGATTAAGTAACTCTTTTCATGAAAAAGCAAATTTGATAAAAAAAATTCCTGTACCAATGTTTGTGTTTCAAGGAAGTATAATGATAACAGAATCATTTTTATTTTTGTTATCATTCTCTTTGGCATTAGGTTTTTTATTAATTGTTGGTCAACCTATAACTTTTACATTTTTATGGTTGATACCTATTATGTTTTGTCAAATGGTATTTGCATTTTCTTTAGGGGTAATAATATCTTTGTTTGTACCTTTTTTTAAGGATTTAAAAGAAGCAGTACCTATCATAATTCAATTATGGTTTTGGATGACACCAATTATTTATATGAAAGAGATGATAATGGACAAATATCCATATATTATAAAATTTAATCCTTTTTACTATTTTACATCTACTTATCATAATATATTTTTATATTCTAAAGCTCCAGCTTTTAGTAGTTTGATAATGATTTTATTATTATCAATTGGTACTTTAATAATTGCAGCATTTTTATATAAAAAGATGATTTCATCCATAAAAGATATAATTTAAAACGGAGTTCAAAGAAAATGAAAAACTATTTAAAATCACTTTTTTTTAAATTGTCATACAATGAAACATTAAGAAAAATTGCTAAGAAAATATTTGTTTACTTTCCAAACTTAAAAGTTAAACTTAAAGATATTAGAGATAATTCTTATGTTCCTAAAACAAAACAAAAACAGCACTATAGTAGTGATTTATTAACAAGTATAAAAGAAGAAGTAGAGAATATAAGAGAGGGAAAATAAGCCATATGACAATTTATGTAGATATTACACAACTTGAAAAAGGTAGAGCAAACACAGGAATACAGCGTGTTGTAAAAGAGTTTTTATACAATAGTTTAACTGATTCTATTTTAAATTGTAAAATAATACTTTTTGAAGATGATTTAAACACAACAAATCTTTTAGATAATAAAGAGGTTTTAGAGTTTTTAAAAGATATTGAAAATTATCAATTTACAAAAGTTTCAAAAATAGATTTATTTAGTACTAATTATGATGATTTAAAAATCTTTTTTGATATTGATTCAACTTGGAATATATCGTATAGAAGAAATCTTTTATATCCAAAATTAAAAAATAGTGATTTTCTGATTTTCAATTTTATACATGATACTATACCTATTTTATTTAAAGAGATTGTTCATGATGATACAGCAAAAAATTTCCCAATTTTCTTAAAAGCAGTGTATGATTATAGTGATTTAGTATTGTTCAATTCATACTCTTCAAATAATGATTTTTTAGAATTAAAAAAGCAATTTAACTGTTATAGAGATATCCCTACTAGATTTTTAGGTTTAGGTTCTAATTTTTATGAAACAAAACCTAAAGAGACAAGAGAAGATATTCAAAATATTTTAAATAAAAAATATATTTTATTTGTAGGAACTATAGAACCTAGAAAAAACCAAGAAGATGTTTTGGATGCTTTTGATGCTATATGTGACGAATATGAAGATTTAAATTTAGTTTTTGTTGGTAAAAAAGGTTGGAAGATTGATGATTTGGCATACAAAATCAAAAATCATAAATTGTTTGAAAAAAGAGTTTTTTGGCCATCAGATGTGGATGATTTTGAATTAAGCCAATTATACGAAAACTCATTTTTAGTGACGTATCTTTCAAAATATGAAGGGTATGGATTACCTATAGCTGAATCATTAAGATATGGAAATATAACAATCACTTCAAAAAATAGTTCTATGTATGAAGTTGGAAGAGATTTTGCTGATTATGTAGTTTATAATAGTTTAAATGAACTAACAGGTCTTATAAAATTGTATCTAAATGATAAATTACTATATGAGACAAAAAAAGAGATTATAAAAAGAGATTTTAAAACTATCTCTTGGAGACAATTTTATAATTCAATATTTGATATCTTATTTAATTTTGAAAAATCAATCGAATTAAAAGAGTGTCATCAAAAACAATTTCAGTTTGTATTTATAAGTATTAATAAACACAATTTAGAAGGTACAATAAAGGTGATCGATAAAAATATTGATTTTGTCAAAGAGTATATTATAGTAACTTCAAAAAAATATATTGACTCTTTCAAAGAGATTAGTACTTCAAATAATATTACAATAATTGATGAAAATGATATTTTAGGAAAATATAAAGATAACTTTTCAAAAAGAGATCATGTTACAAAAAATTGGTTACTTAGAACCTCTTTATTAAATATTGAAAACTTAGATGATGAGTTTATTATGTTAGATGATGATAATAGACCATTAAAAAAAATAAATTTAGATAAGTTTATTACCTCTGATGGCAAATACAATGCTTACTATTTTTTTAATATGTTAGATTGGACATACAATCATACAGATTATGATATTGGACAAAAATATACTAGAGATATTCTTGTAAAAAATAATTATGAATTTATCTCTTATTCATGTCATTGTCCCCAAATTATAAATAAACAAATATTTAAAGAAGCCAGTGAAAAGTTTTTTGATTTTGGACTAAATAACCCAATTGAAGAGTGGAATATCTATTTTAATTATGCAATTTCAACTTATCCATATCTATTTAACAAGAAGTTATACGAAACATTAAGTTGGCCAGCAAGCCCATCAGATTGGCAGTATCAATATTTTCCAAAAGAGCTTAGTTTTGAAAACTATTATAAAGAACTTTATGACACTAAATTTTTTAATCAAGATGATAGTTATGAAATAAAATGTGAGAAACATAAAAATCAAACTGCACCATACAAAAAAAGTCAAGAGTATTTTAATACTATAAAAGATATTTTATTTAAAAACAATATGGTTCACCCAACAGCAAAATTTGAAACAGAAGATATGAGGTTTTATTTATCAAATATACCTTATTTTTCAGTTGTTGAATCAGAATCTGATATTAAAATTGTTTTAAATTATAAGTTATTGAATTTACATCAAAAAAAATTAGATTTATCAATAGTTGTTTTTATCGAAGATTCTTATAGAACACTAAGACATATTGATACTTTTAAAAATGATTTATTTTCAGAATCATTAATTGAGTTTACAATTAGTGCTAAAAATTTAGAACAAGGTATTTATACTTTATATTTTAATGTGCTAGTAAATAATAATCATATATACTCAGGTAAATCTCCATACTCTATGAAACTTATAGTATCTAAAGATAAAGAAGTAAATGAGATATTAGGTGATCCTTTGTTATTAGGTGAAGAAGAAAATCGAAAAAATGAATTAATACTTAAACAAAAAATAAAATCAATACCTTTTTTTGGATGGTTACTTAGATGGAGTTATAATTTACTAAGACTAAATAATTTAAAACATAATGTCTATAAACATCAACAAGTTTTAACGCAAATGCAAGAAAAAATTGATGAACAAGAGGCACAAATAATAAACCTGCAAAGACTTGTTAATATTCAGGAACATGAGATTAATAGACAATATAAATATATTGATTCTATTGAACAGAGGATTAAAAAAGATATATATAAACAGTTATCTTATCAATCTGATTCTTTAAATGAAAGAATAGATCAATTTGTTCAAGATAATAAAATAGATTCAAAATTATTAGATGAAAAAATATAAAGTTATAAATCAATTTACACCTAGTGTAGCTTTTGGGGATAGTGTTTCAAATGCACTACTTTATACCCAAAGACTTTTACGTAAGATGGGATATGAATCAAATATTTACATTGGAAGTATAAGAGTTGATTTAAATTTCAAAAATGATGTTTATCACATAAATGAATATAAAGAAAATGAAGAACAATTACTTCTATATCATCACTCAATTGGGCATCAAGATCATGAAAAGATAGTAAAGCTCAAAGATAAAAAAGTGATTATTTATCATAATATCACACCTGATTTTTATTTCAAAAAAGATAAATTTTTGATAGATTTATGTAGATTAGGAAGAGAACAATTATCAACATCATCTTCTTTTTTTATAGGTGCTATTGCTGATTCAACTTATAATCGTAAAGAATTATTATATTATGGTTATAAAAATCCAAAAGTATTACCAGTTTTAGTTGATTTTGAAAAAACAGAAAATATTAAACCAAGTAAGAAAATTATCAAAAAGTTTTCAAAATATTTTAATATTCTTTTTGTAGGAAGAGTAGTTCCCCATAAAGCTCAATTAAATCTAATCGATACTATTTTCCAATTAAAAAAACATGGAATAACAAAATTTAGACTTCATATAGTTGGTTCCATTGGTGATGTAGAATATATGAATACTTTAAAAGATTATGCAAAATTTTTGGGTTTAAAAAAGCAGATTAATTTTACAGGAAAAGTTAGTAGCAAAGAGTTAGAAGCCTATTATAAAATCTCAAATCTATATTTGTCATTAAGTAATCACGAAGGTTTTGGTATGCCTTTAATTGAAGCTATGAAATGCAATATTCCAGTATTAGCTTACAATGCTGGAGGAACACAAACTACAATACCAAAAATATGTTTACTGGATAAAAAAGCATCAAGTTATGTTTCACAAACAATTATAAAACTAATAGAAGATAATAAACATTTTGATGAGATGCTAACACAGCAAGAAGAGTATTTAAAAAGATTTTCTTGTGAAAATATATATAATCAATTAGAACAATACATAAATATGTTAGAGCAAAGAGAATCTTAATGAATATTAAATCTTATATAAAAAAAATTATAATAAAACTAAAAAGTTTATTAAATAAATTTCCATTTTTGAAAAAAATATTAATCTCTATACTAAAACTTTTTCCTTCATTTTATGATCGATTAGAAAGAGTAAAACCTACACCAAATTTTGAGAAATATACTATAAATAAGATATATCAAGATATTAATAACATTGCAAAAGGAAAAAAGTGAAGCTATTAATTGATATGCAATCAATACAAGCTGGAAGTGCAAAAGGTGGTATTGGTCGATACTCTTTAAACCTTTTAGAGTATATGATAAAAAACAATCGAAATATTGAATTTTCATTACTTCTTAATGGATGTTTATCTATGGACTATTATGAATATCTTACTACATTAGTTTCTAAAGAAAATATATACAATTTTTATGGATTTAAACAAACTCAAGAAAAATTTGAAGAAAATAAAACAAGAAGTGAAATATCTCAACTCATACGGGAACTTGTAATATCATTGATAAATCCTGATTTAGTATTTGTAACAAGTTTAGTAGAAGGTTATTTGGATAATGTAGTTGTATCTATAGGAAAAATTTTTCCTACTCAAAGAAGTTGTGTAATTCTTTATGATTTAATTCCTTATGTACAACAAAAAAAATATTTGTCTAATCCCTTAGCAAAAAAACACTATTTTGAAAAAATTGAACAGTTATCAAAAGCAGCTTTAATCTTATCTATTTCTGAGTATTCAAAAAAAGAGGGCTTAGAGTTTTTAGATACAAAAAATATAGTTAATATCTCTTCGGGAGTTAATGAAAAATTTAAAAAAGTTTTAGTTACAAATGATGAAAAAAATCAATTAAAAGAAAAATATAGTTTAGAAGAAAATATCATACTTTATGTAAGCAGTTATGATGTTAGAAAAAATCAATCCTCTTTGATAGAAGCTTTTTCTCTTCTTTCTAAAGATATAAAAGAAAAATATCAATTAGTATTAATAGGAAACGGTTCAAAAAATATTATTGATACTTTAAAGAAACAAACTATAGATTTAGGTGTTGAAAATAATGTTAAGTTTCTAGGTTTTATTAGTGATGATGATCTATTAAAAATATATTCAATAAGTTCTTTATTTATATTTCCCTCTTTATTTGAAGGGTTTGGTTTACCAGCACTTGAAGCTATGCGTTGTGAGATACCAACTATTGGATCTGAGTCAACAAGTATTACTGAAGTTATAAATATGAAAGAAGCATTATTTAATCCTACAAATATAAATCAAATAAGTGATTTAATTTTAAAATCTCTTACAAATGAAAACTTTAAAGTAAAACTTCTACAAAATGCAAAAGAGCAGTCAAAAAAATTCTCATGGGATATTACAGCGAATATTGCTTTAGATAATCTTTTATCTCTGAATAAAACTTTAACTTTTGATAAAAATTATGTAAATAATTTTTTTGATAGTTACAATATATTTTTAGAGAAGCTCAAACAAATAGATGAACTTCAAAACTACTCTCAAGAGCAGTTAATTGAGTTATCTTATCTAATTGAAAAAAATATAAACAAATATAAACGAAAAATAGGGGTGATTTCTACTTGGAATACAAGATGTGGAATAGCCTCTTATACAAAATATCTTACAAAATGCTTTTTTGATGATAGTGTTATTCTTGCTCCATATATATCTACAAAGAATATGACTCAAAATGATGAATCAAATACTCTTCGTTGTTGGCAATTGTCAAATGATAACTTAGATGAACTTTATAACAAAATAATCTCTTTACAACTAGAAAAGATATTAATAGAGTTTAATTATGGTTTTTTTAATTTTTATTATCTAAATAGTTTTTTAGACAAACTTTTTGATTTGAATATTGAAGTTAGTATCACTTTCCATTCTACAACTGATATAAAAGATGAGGATGATAAGAAACTATTTATATTAAAAGATAGATTGAATAGATGTAAAAATATTTTTATACATACTAAAAAAGATGAATTAAATCTAAATAAATTAAATATAAAAAACAATATAGTTCTTTTACCTCAAGGTATTATTGATATTTGCAATGATGAAGTAGAGATACAAAAAAATTCTAATGGTGAATTTATATTGGCAACTTATGGCTTTTTTTTAGAGAGCAAAGGTTTTTTAAATATGATTGATTGTTTTAATATTTTAAAACAAAATGGTTTGAATATTAAATTAAAAATGTACAATGCAAAATATAATGATGAAGCATCGAATCATCTAATAGAACAAGCAAAAGAAAAGATATCAAACTATAATTTAGAAAAATATATAGAGTTAAATACAGATTATTGTACTGATGAATATAGTATAAAAGAACTTTCAAAAACTGATTTAGTTATATATCCATATTTAAAAACAGGTGAATCCTCAAGTGCAGCAGTTAGAATGGCAATAGCTGCAAAGACGAATATAGCAGTAACTCCTCAATCAATATTTGATGAGTTAAATGAGTTTGTATTTGTATTACCAGGTGATAGTGTAGAGGACTTAGCAAAAGGTTTGGAAAATACAATTTTCACAATTCAAAATAAAAAAGAAAAAACATATAATATGAAAACAAAAATGTTGAAATTTAGAGAGAAAAACCTATATACAAAGATGTCAAATAATATAAAAGGATTGTTATAATAGTTCTATGAAAAAAATATTAGAAGTAAAAAATATCACAAAGATATATAAATCTTATACAAATAATTTAGATAGACTAAAAGAAATTTTCTCAAAAAGAAAATATCATAAAGAGTTTTATGCAAATAAAAATATCTCTTTTGAGCTTTTTGAAAAAGAGACTTTAGGTATTATTGGTGTCAATGGAGCAGGTAAATCGACTATACTTAAAATAATAGTAGGAGTTGTCTCTCCTACTTTAGGTGAAATCATCAAAAAGGGAAGAGTTACTGCTCTTTTGGAGTTAGGAACAGGATTTAACAATGAATTATCAGGTTTAGAAAATATATTTTTAAATGGTACTTTGATAGGTATGAGCCAAAAAGAGTGTGAAGAAAGAAAAGATGAAATTATAAAATTTAGTGAATTAGGGGAATATATTTATGAACCTATAAAAAACTATTCTTCTGGTATGAAGATGAGATTAGCTTTTTCTATTGCTATTCATTCACAACCTCAAATACTAATAGTAGATGAAGCATTATCTGTAGGGGATGCACACTTTCAATCAAAATGTACCAAAGCTTTGAAAAAAAGAAAAGAAGAGGATATGAGTATAATATATGTATCTCATGATTTAAACTCATTAAAACTATTATGTGATAGAGTTGTGTTATTAAATAAAGGAGAGGTTGTCCAAGTAGGTACCCCCCAAGATGTTATAAATCAATACAATTTTTTAATTGCAAAATTAAATGATGAAGATGATAGTTTAAAAATGGATTCACAATGTGAGAGGTCTTTTGGTAGTTTTGATGTTAAAATAGAAAAAATAGATTTAAAAAAAGACAATAGTAGTATTAAAAGTGTTGTAACTGGTGATATGGTAGATATAGATATAGATATATCTTCAAATATTGATATAGAAAATATTACAATTGGTATACATATTAGAGATAAATACTCACAAGATATATATGGTACAAATACTCATTATCAGAAAAAAACTATCTCATTAAAAAAAGGGAAAATATATACTTGTACTTTTTCTATGCAACTAAATATAGGAGAGGGAAAATATACTATAGGTGCTGCTTTACATACAAGTGATTGGCATACAAATGATTGTTACCATTGGATAGATGATGATTTTAGTTTTCAAGTATTAGGAGATATAAACAATTTCTCTATTGGTTTATGCAAGCTTTATCCAAATATTACATATAAAGAAAAAATTGATGAGTTGGTTAACTAATCTTTTTAGAAAAAAATCTATACAAGTAGAGGGTACTTATGAAAAAAACTACTCTTTATCCATAGTAAATACTACTACGGCACTTGCTTTAGAAAAATATACTAAATATGATATAAAAATAGATGCTACAAAATATCATCAAGCTTATATGTCAGAGTGCAAAGATGTAGATGAGAAGATATTGAAGCTATCAAAGAAAAAAATAAAAAATGTAGATATATCTATTAGAAATATATATCCACCACATACCAAGGATATGACTTCAAAAATAAAAATCATAGGTCCATATGGTTGGGAAGAATCTAAAATACCACAAGAATATATTCAATGGTTCAATAAAGACTTGACACAAGTTTTTACAATGTCAAATTATGTAAAAAGAGTACTAATTAACAATGGTTTAACAATACCTGTAACTGTTACAGGTATTGTTGCAGATGAATTACTGTATATAAAATCAAAATCTTTTGATTTTGATTTTCCAAAAGGCTTTAACCTTCTACATATCTCTTCTGCATTTCCAAGAAAAGGGGTAGAAGAATTATTAAAGGCATTTGATTTATTAGATGGTATAGACAATCTATCATTGATTATTAAAACTTTTCCAAATCCCCATAATAATGTAAAACAATTATTAAATGATTTTGATTTCCTAAAAGTAAAAGTTTATGAAGATGGAATAGAACTTTTTGAAAAAGATGCAAAAAAAATATTGCTAATAGATAAAGATATTTCAAAAGAAAAAATAAAATATCTATACGAAAATTCAAATATTTTAGTGTCACCTACCAAAGGTGAAGGTTTTGGTCTTCCTATGGCTGAAGCAATGTTAATGAATATTCCTGTGATTACTACAAAATATGGGGGACAAAGTGATTTTTGTACAGATGATACCTCTTGGTTGTGTGATTTTGATTTTGAATATACAAATACACATATGAATCAAAAAAACTCAGTTTGGCAAGTTGCAAAAGTAGAGTCTATAGTTGAACAAATAAAGCAAATTTATAATTTGAACCCAATACAAATACAGAAAAAAACAAAAGAAGCAAAAAAATTTATACTAGAAAACTATTCATCAAAAAAGATTGCACAAAATATAGAAGAAGCAATAAATAATAATTTTTTTGAATCTGAAGTTAATCTTGCGATTTATTCAAAAATGAATAGTATTGAAATATATAAAAAATATAATCAAAATAGTTTTGATGATAAAGTATCAATTGAGAATTATAGTTTAGATTTAGAAGCTTTATTATTAGAAAATAGGATTACTCATCTAATTATAGAAGATAAAGAAAATAAAATCACAATAGATAGATTAGAAAAATTAATATCGTTTTGTACAAAACATAATATAAGAGTCTTTTTATTTTGGTATAGAGTAAATAATATTTCAAAAAGTTTTCAATTACTCTCTCAAATCTTTGTTTTTAGTTTGGAAGAGATGAATATCTTAAAAGAATTTGAAATATATAGAAATACTTTGCTGCTAGATAATATAGATAATTTAGAATTGTCTAATAAAAATATGATAAAAGAATACCTATCAAAAATAAAATATTTGGTTGAACTAGATTAAATATATTTTAAATAAAAATAATGCTAAGCAACACTTAAAAAAATATGCAGTAAAATTCATGCAACATACAATAGGAAAATAGATGGCTAGTACTTCACAACAACAAGAAAAAATAATTGAACTTTATATTGCTACTTTTAATAGAGCTCCTGACAGTGGTGGTTTAGAATATTGGCTTGCTAATATTACTGATAATGGCTGGGGTATAGAAGAGGTAGCCCAATCAATGTTTGAATCTCAAGAAGTAGCTCAAACTTATCCAAGTGGTATATCAAATAGTGCATTTATTTCAACAATTTATAAAAATGTTTTAAACAGAGAACCCGATAGTGCAGGTTTAGCTTATTGGGTAAATCAAATGGGAAATGGACTTAATAGAGATGTTATGATAATTGCAATTCTAAATGGTGCAAATGCAGATACTGGAAGTACTGCAGATAAAGAAATCTTACAAAATAAAGTTGAAATAGGTAAGCATTTTGCATTAACTTTGGGGTTAAATGATTTAGATTTGGCAAGAAGTAGTATGCAACTTGTTGATAATACTTCTGCAAGCATAGATATGGCAAAAGATATGCAAAATCTTTTTGTGGCAGAGGAGACAGAAGGTTTAACTCTAATAGAGGGTACATCAGGAGATGATTTAATCAATGCTACAGAAGATGGAACTACAATATATAGTTTTGAAGGTGATGATACAATAATTACGCTTAGCGGTGATAATATAGTTGTTAGTGGAGCAGGTGTTGATAGTATATATACTCAAAGTGGTGATGATATGATATATGCAAGAACTGGCAATGATACAGTTTATGCAGGTGATGGGAATGACACTATTTATGGAGATGAGGGTGATGATTCTCTTCATGGAGGTGAGGGTGATGATACGATAAATGCAGGTGATGACAACGATTATTTATATGGAGATAATGGAAACGATATATTAATAGCAGGTGCTGGGGATGATTTTATCTATGGTGGAGCAGGTGCTGATAATATTTATGCAGGATTAGGAAATGATTTTATTGACTCTGGTGATGGCGTGAACTTTATAGATGGTGGAGCAGGTGATGATACTATTTATGCAGGAACAGAAGATGATACCGTCTATGGTGGAGCAGGAAAAGATTTAATCTATGGTTTATCAGGGATTGATACTATTGATGGTTTATTAGGTAATGATGAGATTTATGGTGGATTAGGAAATGATATCATAAATGGAAATGAAGGTGATGATATTCTTTATGGAAATGGTGGAGACGATATCATAAATGGGGAGATAGGAAATGATAGAATCAGTGGTGGAGCTGGAGCTGATCAATTAACTGGTGGAAATGATGCTGATCTATTCGTTTTCAAACAAACAGAAAGTACCACAAATAGTTTAGATATAATCTTAGATTTTACTATGAATGAAGATATGTTTTTATTTGTAAATCAAGGTTTAGAAACAATTGTTTCTTATTCTATTGATATATCAGCTGCAACTACTTTAGGTGAGGCAGTAGATATGGCAGTTTCACATACTGATGCTTCTACAAATGCCTATGTAAGTTGGTTTATATATGAAGATAGTACTTATGTAGTACAAGACTTATCAGATGATTCTGTATTTAATGATTTATATGATATCGTAGTTAAACTTCAAGGAATTGTTGATTTAACAGGTCTAAATAGTACAGATGTATATTTCGAGTAGTATTTAAAGAGCAATTTGCCAATTTGAAATTTATTTTTTAAATCTTTAATCAGTTGATTAGTTCTAATCTCTTTTTTTTCACTTGTTAAGTGAAAATCAGTATTAAAATAGTATCTTTTGTACAACTAAATATTAAATTATGTTTTATTAATAGTTTTTTGCTAAAATAATAAACCTAAATAATTAAAGTATAACAAATGAAAAGTATAATTATTTTAGCATTTATTTTATTTAATTTAAATGCCAGTGAAGAAATACCTACTAAAGAAGAAATTTCTAAATTGTATGTTGCTACATTTAATAGAGCACCAGATAGTGGAGGTTTAGATTATTGGTTAAATGATTCTGGTTTAAATCTAAATCAAATTGCACAATCTTTTTTTGATCAAATTGAAACCCAAAACTTATATCCAAATACTACTACAACAAGAGAGTTTGTCCAATCAGTATATAATAATCTATTCAATAGGAATCCAGACATTGAAGGGTGGGATTATTGGATAGAACAGTTAGAAAAAGGAAACTTTCAAAGAAGTCAATTTATATTAGCAGCAATAAATGGAGCTTTAGATAATGAAAATGGTCAAGATAAAACTATCTTAGAAAATAAAAATGAAGTTGGTATCTATTTTGCTAATAGTGGATTAAATGATCAAAATGAAGCAAAAATAATTATGAAAACAATTACAAGTTATAATGATAGTGTAACTATAGCAAAATTAAAACTAGATCACTTTGGTAGTGAACCTCAAAATGAGCCATACTATAAATATCTTTGGCATTTTAATTCATATAACAATATTTTAAATACATATGGATATACAATAGATAATGAAGCAGATATAAATATAGAAGATGCTTGGAAATTATCCAAAGGTGAAGGTGTAACAATAGCAATTATAGATGATGGTATTAACTTAGGGCATGAAGATTTACCTACAAATATAATAGGAACATACAACGCAGATACTCAAACTAGTGATGTACAATATTACCCAGATTTTGAATATCCTGCTTCGCATGGTAACACTTGTGCAGGATTTGCAGCATCTCCCATAAATGATATAGGAACAGTAGGAGCTGCTCCATATTCAAATATATTAATTATAAAACTTGATAGTAGTTCTATTTATGCAATGATTAGAGCATTTGATTATGCACAAACTCATGGGGCTAAAGTGATTAGTTGTAGTTGGGGAACAAATAGTGTATCAGAAGCTCTTGTTACAAAATTAAAAGAAGTTTATGATGAAGGAATCACTGTAGTATTTGCGGCAGGAAATGATTCAGCAGATATGGATACAATGTATTATGATGATGAATCAGAAGTTCAATGGGTCATAGGAGTAGGGGCAAGTAGTGAAGAAAATGAAATTGCAAGCTACTCAAATTATGGGTACAATATTGATATTATAGCACCTGGTGGTGATTATGATATCTCTACAGGAATTTTAGGCTTAGATGATATGGATAACCAAGGATATACAGACCAATTAGGCTTAGTAAATCAAAATTATTCTTTTACAAGTGGGACAAGCTTTTCTACTCCTATTACTGCTGGTATTATTGCATTGATGTATAGTGTAAATCCAAATTTAACACCAGCTGAAATTAGAACAATATTAATCAATACAGCAGATAAAATTGGGGCGACTACATATGGTTTAGATGGTTTTGATACACAAAAATATAGAGCTTATGGTAAAATAAATGCGAACAAAGCAGTTGAAGCATCTATACAGTTACTAAGAAACTAATTAAAGGCAAAAAATGAAATACTATATTTTATTCACTATTTCAATACTCTCTTCAAGTTTATTTGCACAAAACTATTATTATGAATTTGGAAAAAAAGTCACATTAACTCCCCTTTTAGAAAAAAAATCCACAAATACTAATCTTAAATATTATATAAATGATAAAAAACAAACAGTAGCTATAATAACAAATGAATTGATAGTAAAATGTGATGAATATACCCTAAATAATAAGATATTAAATACATACAACATAAAAGAAAAAGAAAAACTTGGCAAAGATTTATATCTACTTAGATTATTTAATACCCAAAATATATTTGACCTTGCAAATACTTTGATAAAAGACAAAAATATAGAATTTGCTATTCCCAACATGATTAAAAAAATAAAAAAAAGATAAAATATCTATATAAATTTGTTTTTTTAATTAATAATACAACTTTTTACTTATTAATTAAAATGTTATGAGAAACATTGCAATTTCAATAAAGTAAACAAATAAAACTCATTTTTTACTACACAAGTTACAATTTAGCTACAAAATATCTCTATAAGACCCTAAATAAAGGTAAAATTATGCTATTTTTAAGTTTTGTAATGTTAAAATTTCTGCAGTTTCGCCTAAGGAATGCATGCTAACATCTAGTTTATAAGCACTCAGATGTTAATCCAAATTGTAAACAATGGCATCTAGTGTGGACTAGACACTTAGGTAAACTTAATATATTAAGGAGAAAAAAAATATGGCTACAAGACAAGAAATAGCTAAATTATATGTTGCAACTTTTAATAGAGCTGCTGATGCAAGTGGACTTGCTTACTGGGATGGTACAGGTCCTGTAACTACAGGTTTGACTGATATCGAGGACATTGCTGCTGCAATGTTAGAAAGCCCTGAAGCTGCTGCATTATACTCTGGTTTAGATAGAGAAGCTACAGTAATCAAAATGTATGACAACCTATTCAACAGAACTGTTGATGGTTCTGATACAGGTGTAATTTACTGGGTAAATGGTGGAGGTTCTACAGTTGACCTTAACCTTATGATTAAAGCATTAATTGATGGTGCTTTAGGGACAGACAAAACAACTATCAACAACAAAGCTACAGTTGGAACAGCTTTTGCTGACGCTGGATTAGACAGTGTTTCTCAAGCAATTAGCATTATGCAAGATGTTAGTTCTGATTCTTCATCTGTAACTGAAGCATTAAAAGTTATTAATGAAGTTGCTGGAAATGGTAATCTTTATACATTATCTTCTGATAATGATATTATTACTGCTACTGCTGGTGACGATACTTTTGAAGCTTACTTATCACAAAACTCTTTAGCTGGTGGAGTATCAAACACTTTATCTTCTGGAGATAAATTAGACGGTGGAGCTGGTGAAGATTCACTTTATGCACAATTAGTTCCTGAATTCTTTGGTGTTACTGGTAACAACCAAATTGATATCCAAGTTAGAACTTCAGGTATTGAAAATGTAGAATTTGAAGCTAGAGATGCTGGTGGTTCATCTGCTGTAAGTGGTACTGATACTCTTCCTACAAATGCTGTAGTAACAGTTGATGCAAAAGATATGACTGGTGTTAACAAAATTGGTTCTTCTTATTCTGATGGTGATTTAGTAATCGAAAACTTAACTACTCTTACTGATGCTGGTGAGATTAGACACACTTCAGCTATGACTATTACTATGGATCATACTGATAACTTTAACTCTGATGAAGATGCTTCAGATTTAACTGTATATTTTGATGAAGATTACTTAAATACTACTACAACAACTCAAGGTTCTGCTTTAACTGTTAAGATTAACAACGTTCTTAACATTGCTGAAGGTACTAACCCAGTAGAAAACTTTACAGGTATTAACTTCACTGTAGGAACTACAGCTGTTGCAGTTGATATTACTGGTTCTACTTCATACCAAGATGTTGTAAATGCAATTAATGCACAATTAGCTTCTCAAGGTCTTACTACAGTTTCTGCTGCATTAGGTACTATGGAAAGTGTTGCATTTTCTATGAACATTGGTACTTATACTACTGGTCAAATTGCAGGAACATTCTATCCAATCGTTATCACTAACTCTGGATCAGAAACTTTAACAAAAGGTACAATTGATTTAGCTCAAGGTCAAACTGATGGTGACATCAATAATACTTGGACTCAAACTGATGCTACTGAATCAACTAACCCAATCTCAATCAATGTTGAGTTAGAAAAAGTTGGTAGAGATGGTGAAGGTGGTAACCTAATCATTGGTGGAAAAGACCAAGGATTAGATGGAAATACTGATGTTGATAAAAACGATGGTATTCAAGTATTTAACATCACTGTAAAAGGTGATTCAAGTAAACCTTCTAACTTAGGTGTAATCCAATCTACAAACAATGCTTTAGATATTGTAACTGTTGCTTCTGAAACTGGTACTGATGCTAATAATGCTGCGGCATTATCAGTTACTGGAGATAGCGCACTTACTGCTGGAAGTACATCTAACACTGATGATGCAAACCCATTTGGTGGAACATTAACTACATTTAACGCTGATAATTTCTTAGGTGACTTATATATTGGTCAAGAAGTTAGAGCATTAAATATTGATGCATTCAGTGCTACTGGTGGTGGTGATGTTACATTAAGAGAAGATATTAGTGGTGCTGAAAATGGTGTAGCTTACACTGTAACTACTGGTGCTGGTGATGATAACTTAAACATTACTTTAGATGGTGATGCAGTTGATACTATCGGTGAGTCTTTTGCATTAAATGCTGGAAATGGAAATAACACTGTTGTTGTATCAATGGTTGAAGGTGGTGTATCTAGAACAACTACTGCAAACTTAGATAACTTATCAATTACTACTGGTACAGGTGCTGATTCTGTTACTTTAATTGGTGGTTCTGATAAAGCAACTCAAGTTGATACATTAACATTTACAGCAGATACTACAGATGATGGTGATGAAACAATGTCTGTTAGTTTAGACTTAGATGGTGATGGTACTTTAGAAACTGTAGTTGCTGTAGATTTAACTGGTGTTGATGTTACAGATGCTAATCTTGTAGCTGATACAGCTTATACTGCAGTAGTTGGAGATGTTGATGTTGCTGCTGCAATTGTTGCTGGTACAGTTACAATTTCTGATCCTGCTGGTGCAACAAATGTATTTACTGTTACTTATAATGATGGTTTATCTCATGGTGTAACTGCTACTGCTGTAACTGCAAATACTACTCAAGATGGATTAGGTGCATCTGTTACAACTGCTGATACACAATTATCTCTTGATGGAGATGCAGATTTCTATATCACTACTGGTGCAGAGTCTGATTTCGTATATATCAACTCAATTTCTGATGCAGATTCTCAAGATGCTTCAAAAGGTACTTGGAATTTTGGTGCTGTAACTGGTAACCAACCATTTGTTGATAGAGTATTATATCATGCTACATTAACTTTAGAATTTGCTGGTTTTGAATCAACTGTTACAGTTGCAACTGATGCAAATGGTAACTTTATTGCAGATCAAATTACAATCAACAATGCTATCAAAGCTGCAATTGATAACGCTGCTGTTCCTGAAATGGCAAAATTATTAAGCTATGCTGATGGTACTGGTGAACAATATTTAACAGTTACTTCTAATGTTGAAGGTGAAAATGGTTTAACTATTACATTAACTCAACCAGAAGTAGTAGCTACAGGTGCTACTGGTACTCAAGTTAACTTAAGTACTGCTGATATTACTGCAATGCAAAATGGTCTAGTAACTACTGGTGTAGCTGCTAACTCTGATGCTGCTGATACAGCTGCTGAAATTGTAACATTAATGGCTGGTATTGATGGTAACTTACAAAACACAGGTGTAACTGGTGGTACATTTGCAACAGAAACTGCTGGTAATTCAGCTGACGAAACTGCAGTTACTAACGTATCTGTAATCAACGTAGGTACTGGTTCTCATGACTTAGTTGTATTAAACTCTGATGATGATTCAGCAAATACTATTGAATTCACAGCTAACTGGGGTGGAGATAACGGTAAAGTTTCAATTGTTAACTTCTTTACTGATGGTATTGCACAAGCTACAGAAGGTTCACATATTTTAGACTTTACAGCAATTTTAGATACTAGAACTTCTGCTTCTGGTTCAGAATTATCTGCTGTAAGAGTTGCTACAACTGTAAACACTAATGCTACAATTGAAGCAAACTCTATTACACTTGATACATCATTAACTCAAGCACAATATGATGCATTAACTGAGTCTAGCTTATTAGCAGACTTAAATGATGCTGCTGGTGCAACAACATTATTCTCACATACTAATGTTGCTACAGCTGCATACAATAGTACAACTTATACTGCATTATTAATGGTTGAAAGTGCTGATAATGCTGGTGAGTATAAAGTATTTGAATTAACAGTAGATGAAAGTGGTGCAGCTACTACTGACTTTACTGGTGTAGATTTATTAGGAACAATTGATTTCGGTAACTCTATTGATTTAGCAAATGTTCAATTAGCGTAATAACTAATATATATTTAGCATTTCAAAAACCTAAACCTTCGGGTTTAGGTTTTTTTATCGTTATCAAAAGGTGTCAGGCACTATTTTATGCAAATTTTAATCTGTCTTAAGTTGATATTTGTTACTATTTCTTATGGCAAGAAAAGAAAGAATAATAGAACTAACTTTTATCATATTATCAATCGTGGAGTAGAGTGAAGAAATATTTATCTAGAATCAGATGATTATGATTTTTTTATTTCTCTTTTAGAAAAGTTATCAAAAGGTTTTGATATTATTATCCATACATTTTATCTTATGACAAATCACTAACATATATTAATACAAAAAAAAATAAATATATCAAAAGTCAAATAATATCTAGATGATACATATTTCTGGTATGTTGCAAAATATATTAATCTATTATTAAAAAAACATTAGTAGAAGAAAGGTCACATAATATATAGAGTATTTATTATAAATAACTAGATATAATTTTTTAATTCGAAAGCTTATTAGGTCTTTATTAATATCTACAGAATATAAAATTATTAAGTTATATTTAACTGAAAAAAAAAGGAATTTTTTAATAATGGTAATATCAAATACAAATCCAATTATAAGTAATCAAAAAATCAATAATAATATTTTTATCAATATGAGAACACTTATTAGTTATTTGTTGGAAAATAATCTCAAAGAGTCCCCAAATAAACCTGCAATAATTACAGATGACAAGATTATAATAACTCATTTTGAATTATCTAATCAAGTTAATAAATCCATTAAATACTTAAAGTCACTTGGTATCTGCTCTGGGATGAATGCTGCAGTTAGATTCGAAGATCCAGCTATTCATTTGGTTTATTATTTTGCACTTTTAAAAATGGGTGTTTGCCAACTTACACTAAATCCAAAAGATCCTATAACTTTACAAAAAAAACATTTAAACTTGACAAATATTGATTTTGTTATACAAGATATACCTATCGATGATAAACTTATGGAATCTACATTATATATTTACCAACAAGATAAACAATTAGCTTTATCTTTTGAATTAAATACAAATAATCAATCAGAAATTTCTATTAATGATGAAAATGCAGAAGTTATTGTAGGGTCAGGGACAACAGGAGAGCCAAAAGTATTTTTTCTCACCTCTTCACTTCTTGCTGATAGATACAAAAGAGCAATCTCTGCAAGTATCTTTAATCGTGGAGAAAGTCACTATATGTACTCAGAGCTTTATTATCTTGATCCTAGAGAACTCTCTATTATATCATTGTCTCAAGGTGTAAGTTTATTGCTTCCAAAGTCAAAACCAAGATGTATAATCACCTATTGTCTTGAAAACAAAGTAGACCACCTTGAATTAACAGCAAATCAAGCTTTAATATTATTATCCCAAGAAAAAAAACTTGAAAAAAAAACGACTCTACGTTTACCACATTTAAAATCACTTATGTTAACAAGTTCATTGATTTCTCAATCAATTAGAGAAAAAATCATAAAAAAAATCACAAAAAAACTATATATAAATTATGCCACTAATGAGTTTGGACTTATCTCAATCGCAACACCTGAAGATATTATTCTTACTCCAGGAACAGTAGGAAAAATTCAAGCAAATATAGATCTTAGAATAGTTGATAATGATGGCAATGAATGTAAAATAGGTGAAGTAGGAAATATACGAATAAATCATAAACCTATATTGTCATCTTATTTAAATAATGAAGAAGATACAAAAAAAATATTTAAAAAAGATGGTTATTATCCAGGTGATCTTGGAAAATTAACTGAAGATGGAAACCTAATTTGTGAGGGTAGAAAAGATGATATGATGATATATTCAGGAGTCAATATATATCCTAGGGAATTAGAATCCATCTTAGAATCACACCCAAATGTAACACAATCAGCTGTTTTCCCTATGACAATTAATGAACAAGATGGAATACCATTTGCAGTTGTTGTTGTAAATAAACCAACAAAAGAAATAGAATTATTGCAATGGTGTCATGAAAAACTAGGATGGAAAAGACCAAAAAAAATATTTTTTAAAAAAGAGTTACCTAAAAATCGTTTAGGAAAAGTAGTAAAAAAGAGATTACAAGAAGAAGTTGTTTCTATTTTAAAAAATATACACTAAAATAGTATCAAGCATTATTTATGAAAATATTTATGTTTATTTCTGTTAGTGTTTTTAATTGCAAGAAAAGAAAGAATAATGGATTTTAGCATATTATCAATTCTGGAGTAGAGTGAAGAAATATTTATCTAGAATCAGATGATTATGATTTTTTTATTTCTCTTTTAATAAGGTTATCAAAAGATTTTGATATTACTATCCATTCTTTTTGTCTAATGATAAACTATTATCATATTTTATTAGAAACAAAATATACAAATATATCAAAAGCTATTCAATTTCTAAATGATAAATACTCAAAATATTTTAATAAAAAATATAATCGTTCAGGTCATTTTTGGCAGGGGAGATTTGCTTCATATTATCTTTACGATGATGAACATTTTTGGTACGTAACTAAATATATAGAAAGAAATCCAATAAAGGCTAATATTATACAATAAATAGATTTTTACAAATATCAATTATTAATAGATTGTACTAAGAAAACAAATTATGTTATTTAGAGAAAGATTTATATTTTTTTGATATAATCATGTATGAAAAATACTTATACTATCTCTTTTAAAATAGATAAAAATACATTTCCAACAACAAAAGATTTAAAATCAATTGACATTTGGCTCAAGGATGTGCTTCTTTTAGAAAAGAGTGAAAATACACTTAATCAAAGTTTTAATGAAGAAGTTTTAAATAGAATTTTTAGATTATACAATAAATTTTTGTATTTATTAAAAATTCCTATTTTTAATCAACCTAAGTGCTTATCAGTAATCGAAAATGATAAATATATAGAAATAAAGATTTTGTTATATTATTTAGAATATCTTCCTCAAACATTTTTTAATACAATTTTTAGTTTATCTTTTAAATATATTTCAAATGATTTTTTAAGAAATAATTCAAAACAAAATATATTTGATTTTTATAAAAAAATAGACGATGAAATTATAAAACCATATCAAAAGTACTCTGGAGCTAGTAAATCTTCTATTCCTATTTTAAAAACTGCAACTAAGATGAATATTCCAATATTAAACCTATCTAGGGGGATATTTCAGTTAGGGTGGGGACATAATTCTACTATGCTTATTGGAACATCAGTAGATAATGACTCAAAAATTGGTTCTCAAATAGTAGGGAATAAAATGCTTACAGCAATTCTTTTAAAAAAAGCTGCTTTACCATATCCTATACATAAACTTGTTTTTAAAGAAGAAGAGTGTTTAGAAGCAATAAAAAAGTTATCTTTTCCTGTCGTTATTAAACCATGTGATGAAAATGAAGGTAGGGGAGTAACAATAAATGTAAAAGATGAAAAAAAACTAATCCAAGCTTTTAATATTGCAAAAAAAGCTTCATCTTCTGGTCAAATACTTGTTGAAAAACAAGTAAAAGGTCAATGTCATCGTATTTTTATTGTAAATCAAAAAATACTTTATGTTGTAAAAAGAGATCCAAAATCAATAAAGGCAGATGGGTTAAGTACAATAAAAGAATTGATAATAAAAGCAAATGAACACAATGAACTTTTGCCAATTTGGGAAAAAAGTGAACCTTTTCCATTGGATGAAGAGACTATAGAAGTTATATCTAAACTTGGGTTTAATTTAGACTCAAAGCCTAAAAAAGACCAATGGATACCTTTAAGATATATTGAGTCCTCTTTATATGGAGGTAGAAATATAGATTTAACTGATAAAATTCACCCAGAAAATATACATATTGCACTAAAAGCAGCTAGACTATTTGGTATGGAAGTTGCAGGGGTAGATATTATTTCTGAGGATATTTCAATACCTTGGTATGAGAATGGTGCGATTATAAATGAAGTAAACTTTTCTCCACAGTTAGGAAGAGATGAATTTACAAAAGATAAAATACCTATATATTTAAATTCAATAATAAAAAACAATGGAAGGATACCTATTTGGATTGTTTTAGGAAAAGAAAAAGCTTTAAAAAAGGCATTACAATTACAAAAAAAAATTTCAAATTCATTTGTTACAAGTGATAAAAGTACTTATTCCTCAACGAATACACAATTGTATTATTCAAGTAATGATTTAAATAAAAGAATTAACTCTTTGTTTCTTGATAAAGAAGTGGAACATATAATCGTAGTCATACAAAAAGATGAACAAATTGAAGCACTTAAAATTGACAAAATTGATGAATTAATCATAATAGAAGAAGATAAAAACTATTTTACAAAAAAGAATATAACTTTTTTAGAATCTTTACTAAATACGAATTAAATTATTAAAATTAAAGGATTATTTATGGATAAAGATATAAAGAAATTACTAAGAATTGAAGATGAACCATTTAAGATTATTGATGATATTACAGTTCATGAACTACTTATCAACGACATTATTTCTTTTATGGATTTTCTAAAAATATTTTATGAAGAATGGTCAGTAAATGATAACTTTATAAATTTACCTATAAAAAGTATTTATACTACAGATAATATAAAAGGTGATTTTAGAATTATGCCTTGTATAATAAATAAAGATAAAAAGATAAAAGCTGTTAAAATTATAGGAACAAATGAAGAAAACAACACAATAAAAGATAAAATTAGTGTAGGAAAGATGTTGCTAATAGATTGGTATGATAATTATGTATATTCAGCCATTGATGCTTGTGTATTATCTTCATTTAGAACAGCTGCCATAAGTGTACTGGCATATTCATTATATGAATTTACAGGTAATATATCTATAATTGGCACTGGCAGAATTGGATTTTATACAGCGGTAATTTTGCATAAGTATTTAAAAATAGATAAAATATACTACAATGACATTAAGCTTGAAAATAGATTAAATTTTGAAAAGTTATGTCAAACTTATATACCAGATTTAAAAATTATATATGAAGAAAAAATTGAAAAATTAAATAAAAATTCTGAATCAATCTTTTTATGTACCGATTCTTCAAAGTCAATTTTAAATGATGCAAATATTTATGATATAAAATTTGTAAGTAGTATTGGTGCTGATGCAGACAATTTATCTGAACTTGATGGAAGTTTAATAGGTAAATTTTCAATAATTACTGATTCAAAACAATCAACACTTTTAGGTGATATGAAAAAGTGGAAAGAAAAGAAATTATTAAATGAACAAAGTATAACTGAACTGAAAGATTTGATTTATAAAGAAAAAGAAAAAAATCAAAGAGTAATGTTTATTTCTACAGGTGTTGCAGTACAAGATGCAATAATTGGAAAATTTATTTATGACAAATATGTATTTTAACACTAATTTGATACAATTAAAAATAAAAACAATTAGGAGTATAAAAATTATATGGCAAATATAAATATTAATGGCAAAGAGTACAAAGAAGAAGAACTAAATGAAAATGCACTAGCTCAAGTAAATATGTTGAAAATAGTTGATAATGAGATAAAAAGAATTGAAGGACAATTGGCTATAGCAAAAACAGCTAGAAATGCATATGGTGAATCATTGAGTAAGAATCTACCTGAAAAAGAAGCACCAAAAACAAGAAAAAAAGATGTAGTTACAATCAACGAAAAAAGATATTTATATGAAGATATGAATGAAAAAGCAGTACAAGATACATTATCAATAGGTGTAGTTGATAAAAAGATTACACAATTAGAATCAGAATTAGCTATCAATAAAACTGCAAAATCAGCTTATAGCCTTGCTTTAAAAAATGCTATGAAATAGATATAATATAGGGTAAACCTATATTATATTTAACACTCTTTAATTAAAATAAAAATTCGAAAATATTTATTTACTTTTGTTATAATATTTATATTTTTTTATCGTCTACCTATTTTTAACTTAAAAAAATCAATCTGACACTATTTTTTTGATAAATAAATTGTACCATATTAAACAAGAGTTAAGATTTCTTTTTGTAAACTTCATTTTCTATAAATTAAGAAAGGTGTGGTTTGGCTAGAAAAACTAGAGTTTTTATTGAAGATATTCCTGTTCATATACTTTTGAAAAGTTTGAATTCTATGGTAATTTTCAATGAAAAAGAGGATGAATCTTATTTTTTATCTATACTTAAAAAGATTTTATCTCAATCAGAAGTAGATATACATGCATATTGTGTATTTGAAAACTTTTTTGAATTTTTGGCAACTCCTAAAACAATTGATGCCATACCTAAACTTATGCAAAATTTAGCTAGACAATATGCATTTTATTATAATAAAAAATATGATAGAAGTGGTACTATTTGGGATGGTAGATATAAATCTTCTTTAGTAGAATCATCCAAATATTTATTTGATGTTATGTTTTTTATTGAAACAAGAGAAAAAAGTTTTTGTAATAGTTATAATAAAAATTTTGAAGATAAAGAAGATGAAATTATAACTTATCATGAGTTATATAAAAAATTGGGATATACACAAAAAGATAGGTTAGAAAAATATAAAGCTTTATTCCAAAAATATAATAAAGAGAAAAAAGATTTTATAGAATTGTGTATAGAAAAACAAAATATAACTGCTACAAAAGAGTTTATACAAAATTTAGAAAAACAGTTGGGAACAGTTCTTTTATCGAGAAAAAAAGGACGACCTAAGAAGAAAAAAGAAAATAAAGGTAAAAAAATGTTTAAAAATTTACAAATTTTAGATAAAGAAAAACATAAAGACTTCAAAATATCTCCCATAAAAGATTTGTTTTTTGCAAAAGATATTGCATCATTGCCTATAATGCTTAATGAAGCTTCTATAGTAGGGAGAAGTTTTCCTATAGTATTTACAAATGATGAAAATGCACCACAGATAATCTCACTTTTATCTTTGGGAAATGGTAATTTAGCGGTAAATCATGAGGGCAAATGGATTACAAAATATATTCCTATAGCTCTTAGAAAATACCCTTTTTCCATTGCATCTGTAAAAGATAAACCAGAACAAAAGATTATTTTAATAGATGAAGACTCTCCTTTAGTTTCAAAAACAGAAGGTGAAAGTTTGTTTAAAGATGATGGTACTCAAACAGAGCTTTTAGAAAATGCAATAAAATTTTTATCTGACAATGAAAAATACACATATATGACAAAACAGCTTGTTGAACAAGTAGTAAAAAGTGGTATTTTAGAAGATAGGGAAATCTCAGTAGGAGAAGGTGAAGAAAAAAAAGTTTTAGTAAGTGGATTTAAAGTTGTTAGTAAAGAAAAATTAAATGCACTTAGTGATGATGTACTAGCATCATGGGTTAGAACTGGAATTATAACATTTATAGATATACATTTAAAGTCACTTGACAATATAAATATTTTATTTGATTTATCAAATCAAAGACAAGGATAGGGAAACTTATGGCAGTACCAAATAAAACAAAAGAAAAAAGAGCAGAACTGAAAGCTGCAATATTATCTTCAAAGAAGATTTTTTTTATAACAGGTTTTTTTAGTTTATTTATAAATTTACTTATGTTAGTACCACCACTTTATATGTTGCAACTTTATGACAGAGTTGTTACAAGTAGAAGTGAATCTACACTGATTATGTTGACAGGTCTTGTAATTATTTTATTTGTAACAATGGCACTTTTAGAGATAGTAAGATCAAAGATTTTAATAAAAGTTGGAAATAAGTTAGATGCTATTTTAGGTGAAAGAGTTTTTGATATTTTATTTGAGTTAGCAAATAAATTCCCATCAAAAGCAAATGCTGTAGCATTAAATGATTTAACTCAAATTAGACAGTTTATGACGGGAAATGGACTTTTTGCTTTTTTTGATGCTCCTTGGATACCTATATATATAGCTGTATTATTTATGTTTCATACATATTTTGGTTTGTTTGCAATATTTGCTGCTATTGTAATACTTGCATTTACAATTATTAATGAATATTCAACAAAAGAAAAATTAGCAGAAGCTAGTAAATATAATAGGTCAGCAACTATGTATGTTGATTCAAATTTAAGAAATGCAGAAGTTGTAAATGCAATGGGTATGACAGATGCTATAAAAGTAAATTGGAGAGAAAAACATCTTAGTTTCTTAAATGCACAAAACGATGCAAGTAACAAAGCAGCTGTATGGTCTAATACATCAAAAGTAACTAGAATGATGTTTCAATCATTGATGTTAGGTTTGGGTGGATATTTAGCTATTAATCTAGAAGTTAGTTCAGGTATGATGATTGCTGGTTCTATTATCATGGGTAGAGCATTGGCTCCTCTTGATATGATAACTAATACTTGGAAAGGATTTAGTGGTGCAAGAAGTTCTTATGAGCGATTAGATGAATTACTTGAAGATTTTCCAAAAGATAAAGAGTATATGGAGTTACCTGCACCAAGTGGAGAGTTATTATTAGAAGGTGTTGTAATGGTTCCTCCAGGTTCAGATATTCCATCTGTAAGAGGTATTAGTATGAAAATTGAAAAAGGTGATGTTGTAGGTATTATTGGAGCAAGTGCAGCTGGTAAATCATCTTTGGCAAGAGCGATATTAGGTATATGGCCTTTAATGCAAGGTAAAGTAAGACTTGATAAAGCAGATATTCATCAATGGGATAAAACTAATCTTGGTAAATATATAGGGTATCTACCACAAGATATAGAACTTTTTGAAGGGACAATTGCACAAAATATAGCTAGATTCAATGAAGTAGATTCTCACAAGGTAGTTGATGCTGCACAAAAAGCTGGAGTGCATGAGTTGATTTTAAGATTACCAGAAGGGTATGATACAAGAATTGGTGTAGGTGGAGCTTCTTTGTCTGGTGGACAAAAACAAAGAATAGGTTTTGCAAGAGCTATATATAATAATCCAGTTTTAGTTGTACTTGATGAGCCTAATTCAAACCTTGATGAACAAGGGGAATTGGCATTGATTAAAGCAATTCAACATTTAAAAGAAAATGGAACTACCGTAATAGTTATTACACATAGACCTTCAATTTTACAGGCTACAAATAAGTTAGCTTTAATAAATCAAGGTACATTAGAACAATATGGAAATACAAAAGAAGTGTTAGCAAAAATTTCAGGAAAACCTGTTCAGCCGATACAAAATAATTCTACATCAAAACCAAAAATATCTTTAAGTAAACCAGGGGAATAATAATGAGCAATAAAATAAGTAGACCTTCGGATGATTCTTCAAAAGTTATTACTTTTGGTATGAGTGTAATAATTATTGTATTTGTAATCTTTGGTGGTTGGATGGCTGTTGCTCCTCTAGCAACATCAGCTGTAGCAGTAGGACAGGTTTCTGCAGATTTGGATAAAAAAGTTATACAACACTTAGAGGGTGGGATAGTAAATAAAATATATGTAAAAGATGGAGATAAGGTAAAAAAAGGTGAAAAACTATTAAAACTAGATGAATTGCAAATAAAAGCAAGTCTAGAGATATTTCAATCTCAACTTCAAGATGCTTTAGGTGTATATGCGAGAACTAAAGCTTTAGAAAATAATGTATCAAAAATGATATTCCCAAAAGAACTAATAAATGAAGCAGTAAAATTAAATCAAACTAATATTTTTGAAACACAAAAGAAAAGTTTAAATGATGAAAAAGCAATAAGTAAAAATAGAATAATTCAATCTCAAAATCAAGTTAATGGAATAATTTCAGTATTAAATAGTAAAACTCAAAGACTAGACTCTATAACAGAAGAGATAAAAGAGTGGGAAGAGTTATTAAAACAGCAACTAGTAGATAAAGTTAAAATTAGAGATTTAAAAAGAGAGAGAAATCAACTAATTGGTGATATTGCAAATTTAAATTCAGAAGTTGCAAAAACAAGAGAACAAATTGAAGAGATAAAGTTACAACAATTGTTAAGAGAAAAAGATTTTAAAAAAACAAATTTAGATCAAATGGTTCAATCAAAATCACAAATCGAAGATCTAAGATCTAAAATTGCAGCTACGAAAGATAGACTAACTAGAACAGATATCGTTGCTCCCATTGATGGAACTGTTGTTGGATTGAAAATACACACAGAAGGTGCTGTTATAAAACCTGGAGATCAAATATTAGAATTAATACCAGATGATTCAAAACTTTTAGTAATAGCAAAAGTTCAAGTTACTGATATTGATAAAGTAAAAGTTGGATTATTAGCAGATATAAGATTTTCTGCCTTTAACTCAAGAAAAGCACATGTGATTGAAGGGAAAGTTATTCATGTATCAGCAGATAGTTTTAGTGATGAACAATCAAAAACAAATTTTTATGAAGCAAAAATTGAAGTGACAAAAAAAGGTTTAGAAGATCTAAAAGATTATGGATTTGTTTTAGTTTCAGGTATGCCTGCTGAAGTTATGATTAATATTGGTGAAAGAACTGCATTAAGCTATTTTGTAAAACCATTTATGGATATGTTAAGTAGAGGATTCAATGAAGAATAATATCATAAAATTTATTTTTATTTGTTTTGTTTCTAGTCAATTTGTATATGCTGAAATGATATCTCCTTATGAAGCTTATAAATTGGCACTTGATAATTCAAATAAATTAAAATCAAAAGAGTATCAGGTTCTCTCAAAGAAAGAAGGCTTAAATCAACTTTATGCAAGGCTTTATCCAACAGTTAGCGCATCTATTAATTATAATGATACGAATTATGAAAGGAATGAATTGATTAGATCATCAAATCCTAAAGTAAATGAAGTATCATTAGATTATATGGTAAGTTTGAGACAAACTTTATATGACCATGAGATTTATACAAAAATAAAATTAGAGAAAAAAAGAAATGAATTATTTAATATAGATTATAAAATAGATGCACAAAAATTAGCTGGTGAGGTACTAGGTGTTTATTTGGAAATTTTTAAATCAAAAAATAAAATGAATCTATTAGATTCAGCTATAAATTATAGCGAACAAAGACTAAAGCTAATGGAAAAAAAGTTTGAGATGAAATTAGCAAACAAAATGGATTTTTTAGAAGCAAAAGTTGAATTTGATAGAAATAGAATAGAACTAGTAAAAGAGAAAAAAACATATGATATGAATATGTTGAAACTAAAACAACTAATCAATAAAGAAGATATTGATATACCTGTTTTAGATTTAGATAAATTTTCTACGAATGTACTTAACAACATAAGTAAATTTGATTTTGAAGAAAATCAGTTAGAAAATAATTTAGAAATTGTTCAAGCAAGACTTGGCATGCAAGTAAGTGAATTAGAAGTAAATAATGCTTTTAGTGCTCATTATCCTAAATTGACTTTAGATGCAAGGTATACTTTATATGAATCTGATGATGCTACAACTGATTATGAAAACTATAGTAAAGTTGCTGTAAATTTAGAGATTCCTTTATATCAAGGTGGAGCAATATCATCAATGGTAGAGGAAAAGAGACTTATGAAGAATTCTTCTTATCAAGATTTACAAGCTATTGAAAAAGATTTAAAGGTTAAATTTGCTGAGTTGAAGTCTCAATTAAAAAATTCAACAGAAAGTATGAGTGTGTATAATGATGCTTTACTTTCTGCAAAAACTTATGAAGAATCTATCAATTTAGGTTATAAAAATAGTTTAAAGAGTATAATTGATGTTTATGAAGCAAGAAATAAGATTTTTAAAATTGAAGCGGAATATATACAAAACATACAAAACTTTATAGATAGTTATGTAGGTTTTCTAATCTTAACTGATAATCTTGATGATTTAAGTTTAATAGATACTATAATCAAAAACTAGGAATATATTATATGAAAAAAGCAATTGTTACTGGTATTACAGGACAAGATGGTGCATATTTAGCAGAACTTTTACTTAAAAAAGGTTATGAAGTATATGGTACTTATAGAAGAACAGCTTCTGTAAATTTTTGGAGAATAGAAGAGTTAGGTATAAAAGAGGATAAAAATTTACATTTGATTGAGTATGATTTAACAGATCAAGCAAACTCTATTAGAATGGTTGCAAATATCAATCCTGATGAGATATATAACCTTGCTGCACAAAGTTTTGTAGGGGTTTCTTTTGAACAGCCTTTGGCGACTGCACATATTACAGGTTTGGGATGTGTTCATCTTTTAGAAGCTATTAGAATAGTAAATCCAAAAATAAAGTTTTATCAAGCAAGTACTTCAGAGATGTTTGGTATGGTTCAAGAGATACCACAAACTGAAAAAACTCCATTTTACCCACGAAGCCCTTATGGTGTAGCAAAGCTTTATGCTCACTGGATGACAATAAATTATAAAGAATCATATAATATTTTTGCATGTAGCGGGATTTTATTTAATCATGAGTCTCCACTAAGAGGTCAAGAGTTTGTAACTAGAAAAATAACTGATAGCGTTGCAAAAATTAAACTTGGAAAATTAGATTGTTTAGAGCTTGGAAACCTTGACGCAAAAAGAGACTGGGGATATGCAAAAGAGTATGTTGAGGGTATGTATCTTATGTTACAAGCCCAAAAGCCTGATAATTATGTTTTAGCTACAAACAGAACTGAAACTGTAAGAGATTTTGTAAGACTTGCTTTTAAAGCTATTGGTATTGAATTAGAGTTTCAAGGTGAAGGTTTAGATGAAGTCGCAATTGATAGTCTTACAAAAAAAGTTCTAGTAAAAATAAATACTAAATACCATAGACCAGCAGAGGTTGATTTATTGATTGGTAATCCACAAAAAGCAAAAGATTATTTGGGTTGGGAACCAAAATGTACTTTAGAAGAGCTATGCTCAATGATGGTAGAAGAGGATTTAAGAAGAAATAAATTAGGTTTTAGTTTCTAATAACATGAAAAAAGTCTTAATAACAGGAATTGATAGTTTCACAGGTAAACATCTTAATAAACTATTAAGTTCTTGTGATTATAAAGTTTTTGGTACTTCATTATTTAAAATCAGAGATAATGTATATAAATGTGATATAAGAAAAAAAGATGAAATAAAAAATGTTTTGTTAGATATACAACCAGATTTTTTTATACATCTAGCTGGCATCTCTTTCCCTGCTCATGGAAATAATGAAGATTTTTATTCAATTAACACTGTGGGAGTTACAAATATACTTGATGCCTTTTTAGAGTTAGGTATTAAACCACAAAAAATTGTTTTAGCAAGTAGTGCAACTGTATATGGAAATCAAGGTTTAGAGATTTTAGATGAAACATTAACTCCTTTACCTTCAAACCATTATGGGGCAAGTAAATTTGCTATGGAATGTTTAGCTAAAAGTTATTTTGATAAACTTTCTATTATTATTGCTAGACCTTTTAATTATACAGGAGTAGGTCAAGGCAAACATTTTTTAGTTCCTAAAATAGTAGAATGTTATAAAGAGAAAAAAGAGTTTATTGAGTTGGGAAATATTGATGTTATTAGAGAGTTTAATGATGTTGATTATATCTGTGAAATTTATAAAAGATTTATAGAATCAAACTTTGATTCACAAATACTAAATGTTTGTTCAAATAGGGGTATTAAATTACTAGACATACTTAAAGAGATGAAAAACCTTACAGGACATGAAATAAAAATAAAAATTGATGAAAAGTTTGTCAGAAAAAATGAAATCAAAAGATTAACGGGTTCAATAGATAAATTATATAGTTTCATTGGAAAAGTAGAACAAAGAACACTAAAGCAAACTTTAGAAGAAATGTATAATGAATAACAATAAGTCAATGAAAATAGCGATAGTTCATGACTGGCTTGTTACAAATGCAGGTGCAGAAAAAGTTTTAAAAAGTCTTATAGAGATTTATCCTACAGCTGATTTATATACATTGGTTGATTTTTTAAATGATAATCAAAGAGAAGAGATCTTAAAAAATAAAAATGTAAAAACCTCTTTTATTCAAAAGCTACCTTTTTCAAGAAATTATTTTAGAAATTATTTACCCTTTTTCCCAATAGCAATACAGAGCTTTGATTTAAAAGAATATGATTTGATTATAAGCTCATCTTGGGCTGTTGCAAAGGGAGTAAAAACTCATAAAGACCAACTTCACATTTGTTATTGTTATACACCTATTAGATATGCTTGGGATTTATATGAAGAATACACTTCAAGTTTAAAACAACCCAAAAAATTTTTTGTTCAACAAACTTTAAAATATATAAGAGAGTGGGATATAAAAACTTTGCATAGGGTAGATTATTTTATTGCAGATTCAAAATTTGTTGCAAAAAGAATAAATAATACTTATAACAAAGATTGTGAAATGATTTATCCTCCTGTTGATACAAATAAATTTACTTTTAAAAATGAGAAAAAGGAATACTATTTAACAGCATCACGTCTTGTTTCTTACAAAAAAACAAAATTGATTGTAGAAGCATTTAACGAAATGCCATCTAAAATATTAGTGGTAATTGGTACGGGTGAAGAGTTTGAGTCAATAAAACAAATTGCAAAAAAGAACATAAAAATTTTAGGTTTTCAAGAAGATAAGAAATTGATTGAATATATGCAAGAGGCCCGTGCTTTTGTTTATGCTGCGATTGAAGATTTTGGGATAGTTCCTATTGAAGCTATGAGTTGTGGAACACCAGTAATTGCACTAAATGATGGTGGAACTGCTGAAACTGTAACAAATAAAAAAACAGGAATACATTTTAATAAACAAACAAAAGAGGATATTATAAAAGCTATTGATGAGTTTGAAAATAGCAGTTTTGATTTAGAATATATCTCTAACTCAGTTCAATCTTATTGTGACAAACGGTTTAAAAAAGAGATAATTGAATTTGTAAACGAAAAAATCAATAATTAAATCATTTTTGATATAATATCACATGAATTTAACTAAGATCTCATTCTCAAAATATATTTTTATTTTTATATCAATTTTAATAGACTATATAGGTTTATTTATATCTCTAAAGTTATCTATTGGTATATATTATTATTTTACAGATCATATTAATTTTATGCAAAGTATAAGTTCAAATGAAAATCACTGGATAATTATTTTAACTATACTTATGTTTATCAATGAAAAAATTTATTCAATCAGATATGATTTTTGGGCAGATACAAAAAAAGTTTTAAAATCAACTTTTTTAACTTTGATAATTGTTTTTACACTTTTTACTTTGACAAAAATCTCAGATAATGAGTTTAAAACAATAATATTAGTATATTTTTTTATTGCTTCTTTTTTTATCCCTTTTATAAAAAGAGTATCAAAAAAACTTTTATTTTCAAAAGATTATTTTAAAATAGGTGTAAAAGTTGTAGCAAAAGAAAAATATCAAGAAATATTGAAAAAAGAGTTTGAAGATAATTGGTACTTAGGGTTAAAAGTTTATGATAAAAACTATGATATGGTTTTAATTAGTTCAAAAGATTTTGATATTGAAAAACTAGAATCATTAATCAAAAAATATACAAGAAGAACAAAAGATATCTTTGTAATACCATATATAAATCATTTAGATTTTTCACAGGCTACAATTGTTGATTATTCTAATGTTAGATTATCTGCTATACATATAGAAAATAGATTATTAAACTATAAAAACCTTTTTATAAAATATTTTTCAGAGAAACTATTGGTTCTGATTTTATTGCCTTTTGTATTATTGGTTCATATATTAATTTCAGTACTTATAAAAATAGATTCAAAAGGTTCAATAATTTTTAAACAAAAAAGATTTGGTAAAAATGCAAAACCATTTAGTTGTTATAAATATAGAACAATGTATGAAGATAATCAAAATATATTAAATAAGTATTTAGAAAGTAAACCTGATGAAATAGAGTATTATAACACCTATCATAAATATAAAAATGATCCTAGAATAACTCCCATTGGTAAGTTTTTAAGAAAAACATCATTAGATGAAATTCCTCAGTTTTTCAATGTTTTAAGAGGTGATATGAACTTAATAGGACCTAGACCTTATATGTTAAATGAAAAAGATAAAATAGGAAAAAACGATGAAGCTGTTATTCTTGAAGTAAAACCAGGTATTACAGGATTATGGCAAGTTAGTGGTAGAAATGAACTCACTTTCTCACAAAGACTAGAGTTAGACAAATGGTATATCCAAAACTGGTCTTTATGGTTAGATTTTGTAATATTTGTAAAAACAATAAAAGTGGTTTTTTCAAAAGTAGGAGCAAGGTAAATGTACACAATATCATACAAAACAAAAAATTCTTTGATAGAAAAATTAGAAAATGAAAATTTAGTTAAACCTATGGATAAAAAATCTTTTTTTTCTAAAATGTTTTCTTCAAAAGAGTATGCCAATATATATTTTCATAGTGGAATATTAGATAATGAGGCTATAGAAAATATAAACAATGCTAAACTTATAGTTTCAAATTCAAATAGTGCAAAAGATGAGATTATTGCACAAACATTGATTGATGAAGAAAAAATCTTGACTGTATACCCTTCTATTGATATTGAATACCAAAAAACAAAAGAGATAAAAGAGAGTTTTTGTCAAAAACATAATTTGGATAAAAAAAGAAAATTTATATTTTTCACTGCAAAAAATCTAAAAAGTTCTGGTGTTAAAGAGTTTCTTGATTTAATTATCTCTTTAAGTTTTGAAAATTTTCAAGTAATAATTGCAGGTGAAAAAAATCAAATTTATAATCTAAAATTTCAGATTTCTAAATATAATTTTGGTGATAGGTTATTGCTTCTTGAAGATTATGAAAATATAGATGAAATATTTTTGGCAAGTGATATTTTTATATTGCCAACAAATAATAAAAATATTGCATCAAATATCCTAAAAGCAATGTTTTGTAAATGTGCAGTATTTACTACAAGGATAAATGCTGCTTCAGAATTGATTGATATATTTTCAACTATGGAAACACCAGATGATAGAAGTATGCAGTTTAAAGTGGATGCTTTATTGCAAAACAAAGATGATTTAAAACTAATAAAAAAACAAAATAGAAAAATTGCAAAAGAGTATACTTTAGAAAATAATTTCAAAAAATTTGAAAAGTATTTGTCTAAATTAGATAATTAATCTTTTCTAATATGCAAAAATGAGGCAAATTTTGGCTTAGCTTTTTTTGTAAAACCATAATATTTAAATGTAACTATAGAACCAACTTTTGGTGGATTTATTCTTTCTTTTTTTGAAAAACCAGTTCCTAAATTAAATTCGGTTTTATTTTGAAGTTTTATAGTTAAACTTTTTAATACTTTTGTTTTATTTGAAATATTTATCTTTATTACTTCACCCTCCATATCTTTAAATTTTTTAACTTTTAAGATATTTGGATTTCTACCACTTATATACTTAGCCTTTGGATTTTTTATTATTACTCCTTCACCTTTTTTTGCGATTATATTTTCTAAATAGCTATTTAGATGGTTTTTATTTTTTATTTTTATCTGTTTTATTATCTTTACATTTTTATTTGGATATTTTTTAAACCAATCTTGTGCTTTTTTTAATCTAACAAAAAAATCTCCTTTTTGATTGGGTACTTCAAAGATATTGTAAGTTATATCTTGCCATTTATTACTTGGTACTTTATCCATCACTATACTTTGGATAATTTCAAAATTGTCTCTTTTCCTCCATAATTCACCATCAAGCTGAAATTTTGGGAAGTTTTTCAAAAACCATTTTGGAGCATATATTTTTTTGCCTTTTCTTGTTTTTAACTCTTTCCCATCCCAATAAGCTCTTATCCCATCTAACTTTTCACTCATAATCCAACCTTTTAAGTTTTCCTTTCCTTTGTATATCATAGGTTTTTGTAAGTTCATAGCAAAAGTAAAAGATACAATGAGTAGTAAAGTTAAAAGTTTCATAATAATTCCTTAAATATAATAAAATATATTATAAAATATAAACTTACAATAAAATTAGTTGTTGTGAATAAATTTAAATTTACCTTAAGAAAAACAAGATATAATACGCGAATATTTTTCACTAAAAAACTAAGGAAAGAAAATGTCAAGAAGATGTGCGATTTCAGGAAAAGGACCTATGGTTGGTAACAACGTAAGTCACGCAAACAACAAAACAAAAAGAAGATTTTTACCAAACTTAAGAACAGTTAGAGTTACTTTAGAAGATGGTACAACTCAAAAAATCAGAATTTCTGCTAAAGAGTTAAGAACTCTTAAGAAAAACTCATAAGAGAGCACTTAGAAAAGTGCTTTCATGAGCATCTTTAGAAAAGTAAAGAAAGCTCTAGGCTGGGAGATACGTTCAGCTAAACCAGAATACGACTTAAATCCTTTAATTTATTCTCAATTAAAACCTTTTAGATTACCTTTAGTTCTTGTTCAAGTTGTTATGATAATTGGAACAATGGGTTATATACTTATTGATGATTTTCCAATATTAGATGCTATTTATCAAACAGGTATTACATTTACAACTGTAGGATTTGGAGAGATTGCTCCAATATCTCCAGCTGGAAGATTTTTTACAATTACACTTATTATTTTTGGGTTTGCACTGTTTACTCTTTCAACAGCTGTGCTTATTGATGCAGTTATTAAAGGTAATTTGTTTGAACTATACAAGGAGCGAAATATGCTTTATAAAATTGCAAGACTTAGACGACATTTTGTTATTTTTTATCACAATGAATACACTGCACAATTGGCAAAACAGTTTAACGAAAATCATGTACCATTTGTGGTTGTAGATCCAAGTGAGGATATAGAACAAATAGCAAAAGAGTGTAATTATCCTTATTATGTAAAAGAAGAACCATATAAAGAGTCAGCTTTCTTAAAGTCACATTTAAGTTCGGCAAAAGGGGCAATATCTTTATCAAAAAATATTTCAAACAATATTACATTGATAGCATCAGTTAGATTGTATGAAAAAGAGCTTGGAAGAAATCCTTTTTTGATTATTTCAAATGCAGAAACATATAATGAAAAAATAAGATTAATGAAACTTGGCGCTGATAAAGTGGTTGCAACACCATCACTTATGGCAAAAAGAGTTACAGCTATGGCCATTAGACCAGATATGGAAAATGTACTTGAGGAATTTTTATATAAAGCAGATACTCCTATAGATATGGAAGAAGCATTTGTTAGTGAAAATTCATGGATAGTAAATAAAGAGATAAAAGATTTAAGACTTAGAGATAGGATTAAAGTATCAGTTATAGGGATTACTGAGAAAAAAGGAAGATTTATACAGATGCCAAAAGGTACAACTGTAATTAGTGCTGATTCTAAACTACTTCTTGTAGGGAGTCAAAGAAATATTGCAAAAGCAAAAAGAATGATTGCTTTAAGAAATAAACCAGAGGATTTAGATTAATGTTTACAATTTTACCAATTAAAGGTTTTATAGACCAAATTGATGGTTTTTATTGTGATGGGATTCATGCAGGATTAAAACCAAATGGAAATAATGATATAGGGTTTATTTATAGTGATACATTATGTGAAGTTGAAGCTGTTTTTACACTAAATAAGTTTCAAGCTGCACCATTGAAACATTTTCAAATGTATCCAAAAGGTTTTAAAACAAACTTTGTATTAATAAACTCTAAAAATGCAAATGCCTTAACGGGACAAAAAGGTATTGATGATATAAATGAAATATTTAGTTCATTGAAGTTTGATTTAACAAATCCAATTATGAGTAGTACTGGAGTTATAGCAAACCCTTTACCAAAAGCAAAAATAATAGCAGGTGCTAATAGTTTTGATTTGAGTTCAAAAAATGGTGAAGCATTAAGTCGTGCAATTATGACAACAGATGCATACCCTAAAACATCTATGTATAAAGTAAAACTTGAAGATGGAACTAGTTTCAAAATAGGTTCAGTTGCAAAAGGTGCAGGGATGATAAACCCAAATCTTGCAACAATGCTTTGTTTTATTTGTACAGATGCAGCAATTCCAAGAGAAGATATGAAGGAATTATTAGAGATTAATTCCCATACAACTTTCAATGCAATCTCTGTTGATGGTGATACATCTACAAATGATACAGTGTTGTTATTGGCAAATAAAAAATCTAATGCATATAATAAAGAGGCTTTTAAAGAGGCTCTAAGACTTGTAATGCATGATATGGCTATGTTAATGGTTGCAGATGGTGAAGGAGCTAAAAAAGCTGTAGCTTTTGAAGTTACAGGAGCTTTAAATGATGAAGAAGCTGAGATAGCAGCAAAAGCACTTTCAAATTCATTGTTAGTAAAAACTGCACTTTTTGGCGAAGACCCAAATTTTGGAAGAATTGCTTCAACAATAGGAGCAAGTCGTGTAACTTGTGATGATACTAAACTAGTAATAGCTTATAATGATGTTATTGTATTTAACAAAGGCGAAATATATTTTGATGGCGCACAAGAAGCAAAAGCTGCTGATGTTTTAAAAAATGACAAATACAAAGTTATATGTGATTTAGGAATAGGGGAAGGTAAATTTACAGCATACGGATGTGACTTAGGTTATGAGTATGTGAAGATAAATGCTGATTATAGAACATAAGTTTGGATATTACATGAAGTGAGTGAACCTCACTTCGTGCACATACGAAATATGTGAAGATAAATGCTGATTATAGAACATAAGTTTGGATATTACATGAAGTGAGTGAACCTCACTTTATCCTTCATATAAAATCAATACAAACAACTAAATAAAAACACAAAAATTAATCTAGATTATCCATCAAAAATTTTTACACCAGATTAAGAGTAGTATTGTTATAATTTAATTGAAATTCAAAAAAGGATGGATCTTATGTTTCATGAATATAGAGATGTTATAACACAACTTAGACAAGAAAATGGTCATTTTCACAAAATCTTCGATAGACACAATGAGTTAGATGAAGAGATAGCTGAAATGGAAAAAAATCATGTAGATCAGTTTGAAATAGAAAAGAGAAAAAAAGAGAAATTAAAACTAAAAGATGAAGTTTATGATTTAATTGTAAAGTATAAAAAAGATAATAGTCTGTAATAAATTACACAATTATACACTTATATAAAGGGATGGAAGCAAATTTTGCTTTCATCCCTTTTTTTTTGTCATTATACCGAAAATTAAGCCTTTTTTAGATAATATATCTAAATTTTATAATAAAGGTATTTATTAATGGAAAATCTCTTTGAAAACCAAGATATTATAGACATTAATATAGAAGATAGTATAAAAGCTTCATATTTAGACTACTCTATGAGTGTTATTATTGGTAGGGCATTACCAGATGCAAAAGACGGATTAAAGCCAGTACATAGAAGAATCCTTTATGCTATGCATGATTTAAATATGAGTGCAAGAGCACCATACAAAAAATCTGCAAGGATAGTTGGGGATGTGATCGGTAAGTACCACCCTCATGGTGATACTTCAGTTTACGACGCATTGGTTAGGATGGCTCAAAGTTTCTCTATGAGAGCACCACTTATTGATGGACAAGGAAACTTTGGTTCTATTGATGGTGATAATGCAGCAGCTATGAGATATACAGAATCAAGATTTACAAGAATTTCTGAAGATATTTTAAAAGATATTGATAAAGATACTGTAAACTTTGTACCAAACTATGATGATACATTAAAAGAACCAGATGTCTTACCTACTAGAGTTCCTACACTACTTTTAAATGGTAGTGAAGGTATTGCTGTTGGTATGGCTACTAAAATTCCTCCTCATAATTTAAGTGAGCTTTTAGAAGCAGTTTTACATCTAATTGACAATCCAGATGCTACAGCAGACGAATTGATGGAATTTGTTCAAGGTCCAGATTTTCCAACAGGTGGAACTATTTTTGGAAGACGTGGTATTATAGATGCTTATAACACTGGACGTGGTAGAGTTAGAATTAGAGCTAAGCACCATATTGAAACAAAAGGTAAAAAAGAGATTATAGTTCTTGATGAGCTACCATACCAAGTAAATAAATCAAGACTTATAGAACAAATTGCAAACCTAGCAAAAGATAAGCAAATAGAAGGTATCTCAGAAGTAAGAGATGAATCTGATAGAGATGGTATCAGAGTTGTTATTGAGCTTAAAAAAGATGCTATGGGAGAGATTGTATTAAACAACCTTTATAAATCTACTCCTATGGAAACAACATTTGGTATTATCCTTTTAGCTGTATATAACAAAGAGCCAAAAGTATTTACTTTGCCAGAGCTTTTAAATGTGTTTTTATCACATAGAAAAACTGTAATTATTAGAAGAACAATATTTGATTTAGAAAAAGCAAAAGCAAGAGCTCATATTTTAGAGGGGCTTAAAATTGCTCTTGACAATATAGATGAGGTTGTTAAAATCATCAGAGCTTCTGCAAATGATGCAGAAGCAAAAGAGAGTTTATCTGCAAGATTTGGTTTAAGTGATATTCAAGCTCAAGCTATTTTAGATATGAGACTTGGAAGATTAACAGGATTACAAAGAGATAAATTAGAAGCTGAATACCAAGAGTTATTAGCACTTATTGCTGAACTTGAAGCTATCTTAAAATCAGAAGAGAAATTAAATGAGATTATTACTGAAGAGATTGTAGAGATAAAAGATAAATATTCTGATGAAAGAAGAACTGAAATAGAAGATTCTTATGATGAGATTGATATCGAAGATTTAATTCCAAATGAGCCAATGGTAGTTACTATTACTCATAATGGATATGTAAAAAGAGTACCAATCAAATCTTATGAAAAACAAAGAAGAGGTGGTAAAGGTAAAGTTGCAGTTACTACCCATGATGATGATTTTATTGAAAGATTCTTTGTAACAAATACTCACGATACCTTGATGTTTGTTACTAATATGGGACAATTATACTGGTTAAAAGTATATAGAATTCCAGAAGGAAGTAGAACAGCAAAAGGTAAAGCTGTTGTAAATCTTATCAATCTAAGACCTGATGAAAAGATTATGGAGATTATTCCAACTACTGATTTTGATGAGTCTAAATCTTTAGCATTCTTTACTAGAAATGGTATTGTAAAAAGAACTTCATTGTCAGAGTTTAGTAACATAAGAAGCAACGGAGTAAGAGCTATTGTTCTTGATGATGCAGATGAGATTGTAACAGCTAAGATTACAACTCCAGAAACACAATTCTTGATGATTTTTACAAGTCTTGGTCAATGTATTAGATTTGATGTTGAAAAAACAAGAGAACAAGGAAGAAGCACTAGAGGTGTAAGAGGTATTAGATTCAAAAAAGACACTGACTTTGTAGTTGATGCAAATGTTGTAGATAATGAAGAGCAAGAGTTATTAACTGTATCTGAAAAAGGTATAGGAAAAAGAACAACTGTAGATGAATACAGACTTACTAATAGAGCTGGTTCAGGTGTTATCTCTATGAAACTTAGCGCAAAAACAGGAAATGTAGTTGGAGCTGTATTAGTTGATGAATCACAAGACTTGATGGCTCTTACATCAATTGGTAAGATGATTAGAGTTGATATGGAAACAATTAGAAAAGCTGGAAGAAATACTTCGGGTGTAATTATTGTAAATGTTGATAAAAAAGATAAAGTTGTATCAATTGCAAAATGTCCAAAAGAGGATGATGATGAACTTGATATAGAAAATGCAGACACTATGGATGGTATTGATTTGACAGAGTTTAACTTAAAAGATAATGATGACGAATCAAAGGAAGAACCATCAAATAATTTAGATTTAAACGATGATAAAGGAAATGAATAATGAGAAAATTTAATGTGGCAGTAGTAGGTGCTACTGGTGCTGTTGGTGAAGAGTTGTTTAGAGTTTTAAAAGAGTATAACTTCCCTATTAATAATTTAATCCCACTAGCAAGTGCTAGAAGTGCAGGGGAAAAAATTGAGTTTGATAATAAAGAGTATACTGTACTTGAATTAACTGAAACAGTTTTTGAAGAAAAAGAAGTAGAGATAGCATTTTTCAGTGCAGGTGGTTCTGTATCTGAAAAATTTGCAAAATATGCTGTTGAAGCGGGTGCTGTTGTTATTGACAACACAAGTCACTTCAGAATGGATGAAAATGTACCATTAGTAGTTCCTGAAGTAAATCCAGAAGATATTGCAAAATGGAAAGAATCAGGAATCATAGCTAATCCAAATTGTTCAACTATTCAAATGGTTTTATCATTAAAACCTCTTGATGAACTTTATGGTATCAAAAGAGTAGATGTATCAACTTATCAAGCCGTAAGTGGTGCTGGAAAAACTGGTATGGAAGAACTTGTTAAACAGATGCAAGCTTTTTTTACTTTCCAATTAGATGATGCAGAAAAAAATGCTTTTGCTCACCAAATAGCTTTAAATGTAATCCCTCAAATTGATGTAGCCCAATCAAATGGGTTTACTAAAGAAGAGATGAAAATGGTAAAAGAGACTCAAAAAATTATGCACAAAGATATGCAAATATCTGCAACTTGTGTAAGAGTTCCAGTTCTTAGAAGTCACTCTGAGTCTATTACAGTTACTTTTGAAGATGATGTAGAAGTAGATGTTGCAGAAGTTAGAGAAGCATTAGAAAAATTTGAAAATGTTGAAGTGATTGATGACTTACAAAACAATGCTTATCCTATGCCAATTATCTCTACAGATACAGATATCACTTATGTAGGAAGAATTAGACGAGATGTATATGCACCAAATATAGTACACTATTTTAATGTTGCTGACCAAGTAAGAGTAGGGGCTGCTACAAATGCAGTTAGAATCGCACTTAAATGGATAGAATTAGGAGAATAGTTTCCCTATGATAGAGAGAATTTTTGAAAGTACTATGTGGAAGGCAAGATTATTTGTCCTTTTAGCAGTAATATTTGGATTGATTGGTTCAACTATTCTTTTCATAGTTGCATCAGTTGATATATATGAAGTTCTTATGTATGCGTTAAATGTATATACAAAAGGGCTTCATCCTGTAGACTTTCATGAAGTAATTGTAAGTAAGATAATCGGAGCAGTTGATTTATACTTAATTGCTGTGGTTATGTTGATATTTGCATTTGGACTTTATGAGCTGTTTATCTCAAAAATTGATGTGGCAGAAAACTCAAATAATGGTACAAATATTTTAAATATCTCATCTTTAGACCAGTTAAAAGATAAAATTGCAAAAGTTATTGTGATGGTTCTAGTAGTAAGTTTCTTTCAAAAAGTTTTACATACTAGTTATAACGGTGCATTAGAGATGTTATATTTTGCACTTTCAATTGGATTATTAGCTGTAGGGCTATTTTTCTTAGGAAAAGTTGGAAAACAACACTAATAAATAGTTTTAACAATTTTTTATAAATTGTGCTAAAAAGTAGAAAGAGAAGAAAGGTCCCTTAAAAATAGGGACTATTTTCAAAGCTTTATTCATAAAGCACTTTAGATTTTGCTACTTTTAACAATTTTTTACAAATTGTGTTAAAAAGTAGAAAGAGAAGAAAGGTCCCTTAAAAATAGGGACTATTTCCAAAGCTTTATTCATAAAGCACTTTAGATTTTGCTACTTTTAACAATTTTTTATAAATTGTGCTAAAAAGTAGAAAGAGAAGAAAGGTCCCTTAAAAATAGGGACTATTTTTAAGGAATATTATATGTCAAAAATTTTTGTAGATGCTTGTCTTAGAAAACCTACACCATATACACCTGTATGGATGATGAGACAGGCAGGAAGATATCTTCCTGAGTATATGGAAGTTAGAGCAAAAGCAGGTAACTTTTTAAACCTTTGCCATAATCCAGAGATGGCTTGTGAAGTTACTATTCAACCACTAGATTTAGTTGGAGTTGATGCTGCTATTTTATTTAGTGATATTTTGGTTGTACCAAATGAGATGGGAATGAAACTTGACTTTATAAAAGGTGAAGGACCAAAATTTGATGAACCAATTAAAACTCAAGCAAATTTAGATGCACTTATTGGTGGAGAAGAAGCTGCTGATAAATTAACTTATGTATATGAAACAATCAAACTATTAAAACAAAGACTTCCAGAAGATAAAGCTTTGATTGGATTTACAGGAGCACCTTGGACATTAGCTACTTATATGATAGAGGGACAAGGAACAAAGACATACAATATTTGTAAAAAAATGATGTATTCAAATCCTGAGTTTTTACATAATATTTTGAGAAAAGTAACAGATGTAGTTAAATTTTATATGGAAAAACAAATCCAAGCAGGTGTAGATGTAGTTCAAATTTTTGATTCATGGGCAGCAGCAATTGAACCATCAAAATACGATGAGTTTTCATGGAAATATATGGTTGAAATTGCAGAATACTTAAAAGAAAAGTATCCACATATACCAGTAATTATGTTCCCAAAAGGTGTTGCAGCTTTCATTGAAAGAGGACTTGTATATGGAAACTTTGATGTATTTGGAGTTGATTGGGGAACACCTATGGCTATGGCTAAAGAGAAGCTTGGTGACAAATATGTACTTCAAGGAAATATGGAGCCATGTAGACTGTATTCAAAAGAAGCAACTACTATGTGTGTAGAAGCATTGCATAATATCATGCAAGGTGAAGGTCATATTTTCAATCTAGGGCATGGGATTCTTCCAGATGTACCAGTTGAAAATGCAAAACACTTTGTAAGCGAATGTCAAAGAGTATCTAAAAAATAAAAAAATGAGCTACTCAAACTCAATAATCTTTGGTCCAGTTCCTTCAAGGAGATTTGGAATCTCTTTGGGAATTGACCTATCCCCTTCAGAAAAACAGTGCAATTTTGACTGCCTTTATTGTGAACTAGAAAAGGCAAAAACAGTTGATAAAATGACAACTTATCCGAGTGTAGATGAGGTTATAGAAGCTGTAAAAGATTCTTTTAATAAACATCCTAAAATAGATGTGATAACTATCACTGCAAATGGAGAACCAACCTTATATCCAGATTTAGATGAATTAGTAAAAAGATTAAATAAAATCAAACAAAACAGTAAAATACTTATTCTTTCAAATGGAAGTACAATCTACAAAAAAGAGATTTTTGAGACCTTACTATCAATTGATATAGTAAAACTATCACTTGATTGTGTAAGTCAAAAGTGTTTTAAAAAACTAGATAGAATCCACAGTGGTATAGATATAGAAAAGATAGTTGAATCTATGATAGAGTTTAGACAACAAACAAAAAATGAGTTTGTATTAGAGATACTTTTTGTAAAAGATATAAATGATAAAGATGAAGAGATAAATCTTTTATATGAAGCTGTAAAAAAGATAAATCCACATAGAGTTGATATAGGGACAATAGATAGACCACCAGCATATGAAGTAAAGCCAGTAAGTTTTGAATTACTTGAAAAAGTTGCAAATACCTTTAAAGGTATAAATGTGAATATAGCTTTTAAAAATAGGCCAAAACAAACAAATATATATAGTGTAGATGAAATAAAAGCACTCTTAAAAAGAAGACCTCTTACAAATGAAGATATAGAAAATATGTTTGATGAAGAAAGTAAAATTTTGCTTAAAAATATGGTAAAAAGTGATGAAGTTTCGCTTGTAAATAGTGGTGGTTTAAATTTTTATAAAATTTGCTAATTTTTACTAAAAATTCTTGACAAATTTGTTTTTTTTAAATATAATTCCATCCCATTTAAAAAGGAAGACAGATTCCGGCATAGCTCAGCGGTAGAGTAGATGACTGTTAATCATTTGGTCCCTGGTTCGAACCCAGGTGCCGGAGCCA
>JBNKRE010000008.1:0-191086 GCA_050296315.1 Halarcobacter sp. | reverse complement strand
TCTGTTTGAGTTAAAGTAATTGTTTGATTACCACTTGTAACTGCTCCTTCACTAGCACTTCCACAACTTCCACCTACTGCTAATGTTCCTGTCTCACTTGTACTAAAGGTATAACTTGGTGTTGAGTCATTTGTTGGTGTGCTTACGGCTGTTATCTCACTTAGGGTTGGTACTATTGAATCAACTAAAACTGAAGCTAAAGAACCTACACTATTTAGTGTTGTTACTAAATTATTCCCTGCACTATCTTTTAATGTTCCACTATTTAAATCTATAGTTCCACCTAATGCTATACCATTTGTATCACTTAAATTTGTTTCAACTGTATATCTAAATACTAATGCTTGTGTTCCACTCCCTGAAACATATGTTGCGTATTTAGTTGTTGCTCCTATTGTTAGGGTTAATCTTGGTGTTCCCCCTGTTGTATTAACAGTTACATTCTCATTTGTATTTACTGTAAAATCTAAATTTTGTGTTACTTTATATGTCCCATTTACTGGTACACTTACACTACTTACTACTGGGGCTATTGTATCTAGTGCACTACTTACAGTAATACCATTTCCTGTTAAATCTGCAATATTTACAGAAGTAGCAGCACCACTCATCCAGTTATCTGCTACTGCTATATTATATGTTGTACCACTATTAGAGCTTGTACCATTTTTATTAAGTAGATTATCTACAGCTGTTTTATCTGCTCCACTCAAAGTTAATGAAAATGAAGTATTAGAAGTTATCTCTATATCAGAAGCACTTGTGATAGTATAAGTCTGATTAGCATCACCAGTCATTGTTATTAAACTTATATCTACATCATTCGTTACACCTGGGTATTTTACAAAGTTTGTACCTATTACTACTAAGGCTCCGGTTGAGCCATTATATGTTGCACTTGTAATTGTTGGTGTTTGAACATTAGATACAGTAATTGCATTTCCTGATGCATCTGATATATCAGTAGCAGAATCAGCTGCTACCATCCAGTTATCAGCTACTGCTATATTATAAGTTGTACTATCATCTGAAGTTGTACCATTTGCATTTAAAAGTCCATTTACATTTAATTTATCTGTAGAGTTTAATGTTATAGAAAATTGTGTTGAGCTTGTAATCTCTACATCATTACTTGTAAGGGTATAAGTATTTGATCCCTCTCCTGTTAAGGAAATCATTGAAACATCAATATCATTTGAAGCACCTACATATTTTGCTAAATTTGTACCTGTTACTACTAATGTAGCTGTTGAGGCATTATATGTTGCACTTGTTATTGTTGGAGCAGTAACTGAACTTACTGTAATTTGATTACTTGTAGTATCTGCATCTGTTCCAGAATAACCTGCTGCCCAGTTTTCTGCTCCTGCTAGATTATATATAGTACCAATTCCTGAGGATGTTCCATTTTTATTTAAAAGTCCATTTACATTTATTTTATCTGTGGCATTTAATGTAACACTAAATGCAGTAGTACTTGTAACCTCTACATTAGAAGTTGTTAAAGTATAAGTTCCTCCACTCTCACCTGTAATAGTTAAGTTAGATACTGTAATATCATTTGTTGCACCTGAACTTTTTACTAAGTTTGTACCTGTTACTGCTAATATTCCTGTTGAAGCATTATATGTTGCACTTGCTAATGTTGGTGTTTGTACATTACTTACTGTTATAGCCATAGTATTTACTGCACTTTCACTACTACTTGTTGTATTCCAGTTTGAAGCTGCTGCTAGGTTATAGGTTGTACTTCCTGTTGAGCTTGTACCATCTTTATTTAACAGTAGGTTTACTCCATTTTTATTTGTTGCATCTAAGGAGATAGAGATACTTGTTGTACTTGCTGCTGTTATTGTCCCTTGTTCTGCTAGGGTATATGTCTCTCCACCTTCTCCTGTTAGGGTTAAAGTTGTCTCATCTATTCCATCCCCTGCTGTTAATCCTGATCCGGTGATTACCAATACTCCTGTACTTGCATCATAGGTTGCGCTACTTAGACTTGGACCACTACTTCCTTCTGTAATCACAAAAGATGTTAATCCATTATTTGAAACACTTGTAGAGTCTGTCATTGTCACTTCTACTTGATATACTCCTGATTGGGAAGTTAATGCACTTAAAGTACTATTTGTTAGTACATTTTGAGGTGTTGTAGTAAGAGTAAAAGTCTCTGTCCCTGCACTTGCTGTATCTGCCCCTACATTAGAACTCGTATCATCACCAACAGTTTTTGTTAAAAGAGTATTACCTGAACTATCTTTTAATGTTATGGAGATTTTATCCAAATAATTTCCAGTAGTAGATGAATAATGTCTTAAATTAAGTTCTGTTAATGTAAAAGGGTTGCTAGTTGACTTTATAGTATATGTAAATGTAGCCAAACTTGTTACGTTACTATAATATGCATTACCCCCATTATAAGTATTATCTCCTGTATCTGATATGGAATAGTTGGTTGAATCAATTTGCTTATAGCCACCTGAAGCACCACCTAAAGTTGCTGTCGTAATATCTACTGTTGTAGCAAAAAGATTACTTACCCATAAAAAGGGTATGATAAACAATAGTTTTCCTAAGAGTTTTGAATATTTCATAATAACTCTCCTTTTTTATAAATTTATTTAAGCTTAAAAGTTTTTACATCTATAGCTTACTTAAAAAAAGTTTCCTATTTATTTTTTTAAGTAAAATATACCAACTTATATATAGATTAATATGTTTTAAAATATAAAGAAAAGGGGATAAAATTTATCTCCCCTTCTTTTATACTAGCTTCTTGATGGAAATATTCCTGATATACAGATCACATATGTAATAGCTGTAGTTGGTTGAGTAACTGGAAAATGAGAACCCTCACCAGTAGCAGTTGCTCCAAGTATAGATGAGATACCTGCAAGATCAACTTGTACAGCATCTGTTGCCATAGTTGTATCAGCACTTGATCCATATCCTAAAGGATTATAAGTATCCCTATTTATAGTAAGCACTTGTGTAGCTAAATAAGCATCCATAGGAGATGCAGTTATTCCCACATCACTATTTACATTTACAGTAGCATTCATTTTTGTACTAGCTCCTTTAAGCGTAGCTATACTATGAGTGTGTGTAGGCATTTGAGCTATAGTCATTTGATAACACTCTGCACCAAATCTATCTCCAATATTTCTATCTGTTAACCCTGGTCCTTGAGAAGTACCACAAGCTACTCTTCCTCTTAAATCAGGAATTCCATAAGTTGTTCTACCATCGCCACCGAAACTTGTTCCAAGCAATGCATACAATGCTGTATTATCTGAAATAGGCATTAATTGTCCACCACAATAGGCAAAGTATCGTGGTGCAAAACTACCTCCAAAAAGTTGAATACTTGCTAAATATTGATCACCCATAAATATCCTTTTTATAGTTTTATACTTGAGAATTTGTCTCCAGCATCTATTTTAAAACGCTTAGCAAAGCGTAAACCACTGAAAAAACCATCTGGTACAGAGACTATATCTATCCTGATACACCCATTTATGGTAGATACGATAAATCCTTCAGGTGAACCTATATGTATAATAGTGCCTGCTTCAAGACCTAGATTATCCATATCTACTATAGTAACCTCTAAAAGACTTATCATAGAGTTGTTCCACATACTCTTTGCACCACCAAAAATAGGATTTGAAGCCCTACAAAGGTTGTAGATATCAGATGATTTCATAGTTTTCCAATCTATGATAATATCTTTTTGTCCCACCTCTCTAGCATAACTTATATTTCCTATTTGTGCTGATGCATTTAACTTATTTTTATTAAAAAGAGTTAAAAACTCTTCTACCAAACCTATTACAAACTGAGATACTATTCCATTTAAGATTCCAAAGGTGTCTTGACTATCTATTTCGAAACCTTTTGTAAAAACAATCTTCCCTTCATCAAAATTTGTTGTAAGTTTATGTATTGTTAAAGCTGTATTTTTTTCTCCATTTTTAAGTTGCCAGAATAAAGGGTTGATACCTCTATATTTAGGAAGAGGTGAAGCATGGATATTAAATATATCTCCTTTAAAATAGTCTATAATATCTTGGGAGATTTTAAAAGAAAATCCAAATACAAAAGCAAAATCACTATCTATCTTATTTAAATTATCGATATTCATAGAGTCTTTTTGATTATAAATAAAAAAAGGTATTTTGTAATGTTGTAAAGTTTTTACAAGTTCATAAGTATCAACATTTTTTTTATCTGCAACTACTATACATGCAAGTAAATTATTTTTTAGAAAATAATCTATCAGAGAAAAAGCATTTAAAGAGCCAATAAATAAAGTTATCTTTTTATTCATCATTTTCCTCCTTTGTTACTAAAAATCCTGGAATTCCTACTAACTTATAGAAAAAATTAATTTTATCCCCACTTTTAATATATAAATCTTCTTCTCTTTGATCTTTTGGAATAAAATTTATGCAGATATTTAAATCTGGTAGTGGATGGGTAATACCTGAATCATATTCATCTATATATTCATCTTTATAAATGTGTATATTGGTGCAAAAAATCATAATATATTTATCGTTATTTTTCTCAAAAAAAGGAATATCATAACTTTTACACTTTATAAGTTTTGTATTTTTACTTAGTTCGAGTATTTCTAAACCCCTTAAGGTTTCAATATTAACATCTAATATATCTCCAAGAACTACTCTTTTTGACTCTTCATCTTTATCCATACTATAAGAGGAGACAAGTTTTTTATTTTTGAACTGAGTATTATATTCCTCTTCACCATTTGCAAACATAGCTGTTATCTTTACATTTTTGGGAATAAATACTCCATCTTTATGTAGTAAATTTGCAAAATGTTTAGATATACTTAGATGACCCTCTTTTGTAAATCCATGTTGCATGGCTTCTAATATTACTAAATGATTATCTTCATTACTTTTATATTCAACAGCATCAATACATAATATATCTTTTACAAAGTGTTCCAACTCTAATACTTTTAAGAGGTTAACTAAAGCTATGATTGCACCTTGTTGGATATCTATAAAAGTGATCTTAAAATCTTTTGCTGTATATATATTATTTGAATTATAATAAACTAAAAGAGGCAATAACAGTGGTGCTAAAGGACCACATGCAGGATAGATTATATGTAGAGTTTCATCTTTAAATTTTTCTTTTAAATCTTTAATAGCCAAATCTATAGCTCTTATAAATCCACTTACTCTAAATACATCATTTATAGTTGTAATAGCATTTGCTGGACTCATTGCAAAACCAGTTTTGTTTAAAAATTGTCTATCTCTAAGCTCCATGGGAACTTTTGCAAAATCAAATATCCCTTTTAAACTTTCATAAAGATTACTTAAATAGCTCTTTGTTGTATCATAAGTTTTCAAAGATTTCTTTGATGATAAAATATTTTCAATAGCTTTATTAGATATTAGAGTTAATTCTTTTTTTTCTATTTTTAAATCCCTTTGGGGATTTAAAAGTTCTCTGATTTTTTTGTCTGTATTAACTAACTGATTCAAATTTATTCCTCCCTTAGCCATCTTTTCATTTTTGGAAAGATATTATTACTATCATTTGGTTTGCTTTTATATATAGTAAGCTCCATCCAATCTAAAAGTGGTACTCCCATATCTCCACCTGTAGAAAAATGTTCTGCCAACCATTTTGAGTCTCTTTTATATCCATTATCATGAAACACAACTCTAGCATCAAGTTCCAAATAATTTGCGGCAGCATACGACCAAGCTAAAGTTGCAATTTCATCTCCTGGATTTTTACTTACATCATTGTAAACACAAGCTCTTTTTTTAGGAGTTGATGTTGCTAGATGTCCCGCTTCATGTAAAAGATCTCCTGGATATTTTAATTTTTCTTTGTCTATATATATAGCGCCATTTTTTATTAAAATTCCCGGAAGAAAAGTATCTTCTTCAATTTTTTCGATATTTACAGGGATACCTATAGATAAAATAAAATCTACAATTTTTTTAGTAGTTTTATCTTCAAAGTTTATTTTTTTTGTAGTTGCCATTTTTAAGTCTTTTATTTCCATAGTTCATTTATCCTTCTATTAGGGGGATACATACTAATATAGTGTACAAAACGAGGGTAGTCTGAATTATTTAAAGAACTTGCATGGGGTAAAGAACTTCTACATATTATAAAATCTCCCGCTTTTGCCGAAATTTTTATTAAATCTTTTGTATATTCCTTTTTTAATATTTCCTCTCTAGGTTTGATATTTTTATCTAAATTTTTAAGCCATGAATCTAATTTTTTATGAAATCCTGGTATACATTGAAATGCTCCTTGTTCCTCTTTAATATCATTTAAATAAAGCATTCCAAAAGTGTCAAATGGTACAGGAGTTGAAAGACTAATATCCCAGTGAATATTATTTGGTCCATAGTTATTAATAGTTTTATCTAAAGGTGGATTGAAACTAACTCTATGTGTAGAGTTAAAAAGCTTATCTGTTCCCCAAAGTTCTGAAAAAGCTTTATATATTTTTTTTGAATTTATATTTTTTTCTAATATGGGGTGATAAAACTCTTTTAACCAAAATAAATCTTTTGAATTTGTCCAATTTTTAGGTTCTTTAGGAGATAAATTAAGATAATCCCATATTGCAGATTCTAAATCTTTACAATCTTTTTTATCAACTGCATTTTTTAAAACTATGTAACCATTTTTTTCCCAAAATATTTTATCATCAACTGTAAAGATAGAATTTTCTACAATAGTTTTAATAGGATATTCTTGTTGACCATTTTTTATAAAATCATTAACAGCATTATTTATTTTATTAGTAGTATCAGGTGATATATAATTATGATTTTGTTTAAGTATCCATTTTTCAAATTCTTTAAAGCTAGGCTGATTTGTAAGTATATATTTTGTGGCATTAGCTATATCTATATTTAGACCATCTAATACAAAATAATCGAGTTGTTTAAGAAAATGAGTATTTGTAACTTCGCCTATCATTCTTAGCCAAAAAGATTTTATATGAAATATACCAAGTTCACCCAATTTAAAACTTATATCCATACTATTTTTTTCTAGTTTACTATTAACCTTTATTTTTTTTGTAATATTAAAAATTTTTTTATCTAATGTTTTATATTCATAATCTTCAGGAATAGGGTAATTTTTTCTTTTTACAGGTGGAAAAGCATAGTTAGCTGCAATAGCTGGTTCACTTTTTTTTAAAATGTTGCTTATCTCTTTTTCAGCCATTTTAAGATTATTTGGATAATCTTTTTTCCAATTTTCTGGCCAAAATAAAGGATTAACTTGTCTTAATATAATTCCCATTAATCTTTTTCGAGATTCGATCCATTCTTTTGATTTAATGCCTTCTTCTACAAATGCATCATAAGGACGTATTTCTAGATATATTGTACGTCTTGGATTTTGTATTCTTTTTGGTTTAGAACCATGTAAAATCATCATATCATGGATATTAATATCACCAGCTTTTGCAGCTAATTCAATACTATTGGGAATATCCCAACCAAATTGTTGAGTTAATTTATATATATCTTGTTTTTTATTTTGTGTTTTTGGTACATATTGTAAACATCCATCATTTTCATTAGAATCATCAAGATATATTCCCACATTAATATATGGATAGTTTCTTGAGTGGGGAGCATCTTGATGCCAAAGCACAGCTGAATCTATTGATGGTTGTTTGTATAATAAATCTACTCCTAATGGAATAGCACCTTTTCCACAAATATCCCTAAAAATTGCTATGATAATAGGAGAGGATAATAATTCGAGTATTATTTTACTTTCTACGCCAATTATATTATTATAACGGATAAGTTTTTCATTAGATATACATGCGTCGAGAGTATTAATACCATTTTTATAGTCTTTAATTATTTTTTTCTCAAATTTCTCAGCCATAATTTGTAAACGATTTAATAACTCTGGAGAGATGCCCTTTTTTATTAAGGTATATCCTTTTTCTAGATATTCTTTCTTTTGTTCTTTGCTAATAATATAGTTTGCTAACATTTTTAATACTTTTTAGAAAAGTTATTTTGATTTTTTATCTTTTCTAATTTATTTACTAATGTAATAGCAGTTTGTGTTCCTATATTTGTTAAAGAATCAATCACCTCATTTACATTATCATCTGTTATAGTTTTATTCATATATTTATATTCTGATTTTTTAAATCCTTTATTTAAAAAAAACTTTTCAAACCAACTATTAATATGACAATCAATTAATAAATGAACTCTAGAACTATCTCCATCATTTATTACACTATGGGGATTATTTGCATCTATGTAGTAACATTTTCCAAGTTTCATCTTATATTCAATAGGGATATGTATTCTTGCATATCCTTCTTCAAATGACGAACCTTTATCACAATGTTCTTTTATTATAGAGTTTGAATCAAGTTTCATAAAACGTACTGCTTCAACTTTTGTTTCAAATGTTTTAATAATCTCTTTTATATATGGTTTATCTTTAAGTAATAAAGTCTCATAATAATCTTGATTTTTTACAGCTATTATATTTTTAGTATCTGCATTTGTAGAAGTTAAAGATGTTACTAACCAAGAACCTTTATATGTACTTTTGTTTGGATGAAGAAGCCAGTTTTTTTCTTCTACCATTCTTAATTCATCTTGAAGTTTTTTGATGTTGAAAATGAAAAGTAGTTCTAAAATACTTGGATTATTAAACATAATATATAACCTTATATGATTATATTTAATAATAAACTAATTAATCAAAATATTAACTTAAGAAAAAAAACTATATATACAGTTATATTATTTTATATAAACATAAGAAAAAGTGATATGTTATTTTAGTTATTAATCAAAATAACATATCTTAAGATAGTTTATGTCACAATTATATTTCTTATTATAAATAATAAGGTTATGTATGTTTTCAAGTATTATATCACGATCATTTCATCTAACCAACCTAAATTTGTTGTATTTAGATGACAAAAAAGAGATATCAGATGAGATATTAGAGTTATTAAAAAGGTATTTTCATATTATAAAAATAATCTCATGCGAAGAAGAGGCTTTAAATACTATCAATATAAATAAAATTGATTTAGTTATTATAGATATTGAAACTTCTTGTATGGATGGGGTTAAATTAATTGAAAAAATTAGAAGTATAAATGAGAATATATCTGTTTTAATCTTTTCAAAATTTGAGAGACAAGAATCATTTTTACAAGCTATAAAATTGTGTGCAGATGGTTATATCATAAAGCCAATTGATTTGGTACAATTTAATACGGTTATAAATAAAGTTATTAAAAAAGAAACAAACAATAGAAAATTAAAAAACAATATAAACTATATTGAACAATTCTCTGATGTGATAGACAACAGTACAATAGTTTCTAAAACTGATTTAAATGGAAAAATTACTTATGTAAATAACAATTTTTGTAAAATTACAGGTTACGAAAAAGAAGAATTAATTGGAAAAGATCATAATATTCTAAGACACAAAGATACACCTACAATTATATATAAAAATTTATGGGAAACAATAAAAGATAAAAAAAGACCATGGCATGGAATACTAAAAAATGTTTCGAAAAATGGAGCAGTTTATTATAGTAATTCTGTTATAAAACCTTTATTGGATTCTGATGGTAATATTATAGAGTTTATAGCATTTAGAAACAGTATAGATATTGTTTTAGATGATAAAAAACATCTATTAAAACAGATTGAATTAAATGTATTGTCTTTTTTAATCATGATTCAAATCCAAGAGTTTGAAATATTAGAAAAGTTTTACAATGTATTAAAAATAGATCAACTAGAAAAAGCATTTGCATCTCATCTTTTATCTTATTTACCAGATAATTATATATATGAAAATGTATATACCTTAGGTGATGGAAGATTTGCAATTTTAACTGATTATAATAATATTGAAAAATTAAATATCAATATAAATGATTATTTAGAAGAGTTTGTGAAAAATGTAAAAGAATCTATTCTTGAGATTGATGGAATCGAATATGATTTAAATATTGTATTAAGTTATGCATGTGGAAAATATAATCTTTATGATGATGCAAGAGCTGGTTTGGAAGATGCTCTAAACAAGAATAATGTAATAAACTACTCAAATGACTCTTCAATCAGAATGAATAAAGATATAAAAAAGAATTTTGAAATAATCAAAATGGTTAAAATAGCTTTAGATAACTATAAAATAGTATCTTATTTTCAACCAATTATAAATAACAAAACTAAAGAGATTGATAAATACGAATCTTTAGTTAGATTGATTGATGAAGATGGAAATATAATATCCCCTTATGAATTTTTACATGTTACTAAATCAGGTAATTATTATAATAAAATTACATTAAGAGTTTTAGAAAATTCATTTAAAATGTTATCATATGTAAATACTAAACTATCAATAAACCTTTCTGTTTTAGATATAGAAAAAAAAGAAACAAGAGAAGAGGTTTATAAACTTCTTGATCAATATGAAAGTGACAATGAAAGAATAGTATTTGAACTACTTGAAGATGAAAGAGTAAAAGATTTTAAAAGTATAAAACGTTTTATTAGAAAAGTGAAAAATAAAGGTGTAAAGATAGCAATTGATGATTTTGGTTCAGGGTATTCAAACTTTGAAAGACTACTTGATTTTGAACCAGATATTCTTAAAATAGATGGTTCTTTGATAAAAAATATTGAAAAAGATAAGTTTAGTAGAAATATTATTGAAACTATTGTAACTTTTGCAAAAAAACAAAACATTTCAACTATTGCAGAATATGTAGAAAATGAATCAATTTTTAATCTTTTATATGAAATAGGTGTTGATTATTCTCAAGGGTTCTATTTTGGAGAACCAAAGGCTTTTGATAATAGTTTATGTTAAATTATTTTTTAATAAAAATTTAGCCAGAGAGAAAGAACTCTGACTAAATAAAATCATAAACTAGGCTGCACAGCAGCAGAACCAGCTTCAACACAAACCTTTTTATTGCCATCACTGTCATGATAAATAGTAACAACAGTATCAGGAGTGTCTTTAACAATAGTATCTTCACTATTTAAACTTGTATAATCAGCAATATTAGTTGATGAATCACAAGATACTATCTGTGTTAAAGTTGGAGTATCTGGATTATCAGGGTTGTCTGGATTATCTGGATCAGTAGATGAACTACCTCCACCACCTCCACAAGCACTAAATATTAGTGCAAGGGTAGGTATTAATAAATATTTATATATTCTTTTATTCATCTTATTTCACCTTTAAGTTATTTTCTAATGGTGTTGTTACTTTTATATAAATAACCCCATTTTGTTCAAATATCTCTATATCACTTCCATTAGCAAACGATTCATTATCTGCCAAAGTTGAATCTAACTCTGTCTCATTTCCATTTTCATCTACTGAAACAAACTTAGTTACTGTTGTACCTTGTGGTGTTGTTGAAGATTTTGCTTTTATTATTGAAGAACCATCTGCTTTATTACCTACACTTGTTTCTATATTACCATTTGGTGTTATATTTGTTTCCCCACCAGAAATATTAGAGTGTACATTTGAAGAACCTGTATCATTTTGTATTGAGTATGATACTGTACCATTTTCTTTTATTGTAACTTGCATATTTGATACAGTTACTACTACTTCTACCTTTCCTTCATCATCTTCTTGAAGTGTTGTTTGTGCTCCTATTACATTAGAAGTAACACTTGTTGTTTGTCCATTTGTTGTTAGACTATTTGTTGATTCACCTAATACTGAAGCTTCTATTTTAACATCTACATTTGAATCTGAGTATGTTGTTTGTACTCCATTCTCTGTTAATTCAACATTTGCTCCAGTTAAAGATGATGTTGCTTTTGTTTGTACCCCATTCATATCTATTAGGTGTTGAGTTGTTCCATCTGTTTTTGTTTTAGTTTGAACACTTAGGTTATCTTGAGGAACATCAACAGTAGTAACTTCACTTCCTTCATCATCTACTTCAATAGTAACATCACCACTTTTTTCAACATCATCATTATCTTCAAATGAAAGGATAGTTACTTTAAATGTTTTAGAGATAGTATCATATCCATCATTTACACTTAATGTTATATTTGTATTACCACTTATATCTTTTTTAGATATTAATTTTAAAGTATTATTATCAAAGCTAGATGATTCAAACAAGTTTTGATTTTCAATATTTACATTATAAGTTAAGTTATGATTATCCTCATCACTTGCTACAACTTCAACATTTATTGTTCCAAAGTTTTTATATGCAATTATATTAAAATCTTCATCTTGTGCTACAGAGCTTTGATTTAGTAATCTTATATTTGTAATAACAGGAGTACTATTTCCTACTATTGTAATAGGAAGAGTTTTTTCATATGTAGTTATACCATCATTTGTTTGAACACATACATTATAAGTACCATTCATATTTAATGGATTTAACACTATTAAGTTTGAACCACTTATATTAAACAAGTTATTATTACTATCACTAGTACACAATCCATTTGTAGAGCTTCCTTTTTGAACTAAAGAGTATACAAAGTTACTATTAGCATCAGGATCATTACTACTTAAAGATCCTACAACTGTATTTAATCCACTATCAAACTTAACAGAAGAATTACTAGGAGTAATATTACTTGGAGCATCATTTAAGGAAGTAGAAGTTATAGCTGTGTTTGAATCATTTGTTGTTAAAACACCATCACTAACACTTAGAGTAACTATTGTGGTTTCACTACTTCCAACACTTAGTTTATTTCTAGCAGGAGTAAATTTAATAGCTCTTAAAGCAGTTTGTACATTTGCAATAGTATCACTTGCAATACTAGTTGAAGAAAGACTACCTTTAGAATTATCATCTAAGCTTAATGTTACAGAGATATTATCCCCATTTGCATCATTTAAAACAACATTAGCAAATGGAAAGATACTACTATTATCATTTATATTTTGAGCTGATGTTCCTGTTACTGTTGGTGCTGCATTTGTTATTGTTGTAAAGTCCCAATCACCTTTATTTAATATACCTGCAAAGCTATTTGGAGTAGAGGCTACATCTTTTATAGCTGTATTAGGAACTGTTACATAATATTTACTATTTACATTTAAATTACTTGTAGGATTTATAGTTAAGATATTATTTGATATTTGAATATTAGAGCTAGTTGCTATATCAAAGCTTTCAACTAAACTATCATCACTATCTAATCTTAATTCAATATTTCCTGTACCTTTTTGGATATTTTCATTAAAAGTAATTACTAGGTTTGAATCTAGTGCTACATCTGTTAAGTTATTACTTGGAGATAAACTACTTATAGTTGGAACTTGGGTATCTGGTGCTGCTGTGAAGCTTATATTCTCTCCTGTTCTTGTATTTCCTACATTATCTTCTACATCACTATATGCTAGGTAATAAACTTGTGATTCACTTAGGTTAGATGTTGGTGTTATAGTTATAACTTTTTTATCTACACTTATTGTTGCATCAAATGGCACATCAGTTCCACTTGAGTTTGTTTCTTTTAAAGTGATTAAAGAATCTACATTTGTATCTGTTATTTCACTATCATTTGTATTTCTTATTGCTTCATTAAAAGTGATTGTCATTGCACCATTTATTGGATGTATTGTTGAGCTATTTAGTGGTGCAAAGGTTGTTGTTGGGGCTGTTGTGTCTACTGTAAAGCTTGTAATAGATAAAGCACTACTTGCATTTCCTGCACCATCTGTTACAGTAATTGTACAATCACTATATGTTCCATCAGATAAAGCTGAGCTATTATCTGTTTGAGTTAAAGTAATTGTTTGATTACCACTTGTAACTGCTCCTTCACTAGCACTTCCACAACTTCCACCTACCGCTAATGTTCCTGCTTCACTTGTACTAAAGGTATAACTTGGTGTTGTGTCATTTGTTGGTGTTGTTACTGCTGTTATCTCACTTAGGGTTGGTTTAACTATATCATTTATACTTAAATTTATAGTATCAGTATCAAATAATCCTGCTGCATCCTTAGTTTTTATTGAGATAGTTTTTGCACCATTTGCAGTTGCTAGCGGTGTAAATACAAGTCCATTGAGTGCACTGTTTATCTGTGCCACTGTTCCTTGTATACTTAAGTTACCAGTACCACTTCCTGAGATTTGTGCACCTGAACCGCTATTTTCTACAAGTGTTCCCGCTGTTGTATTTAATTCACTTGTTAGCGTATCATTTGAATCATGATCTACTACATATAGATCAGAAAGTGTTAGTGTTTGGTTAGAATCTAAGCTATGTGTTTGCCATACACTTGAAGTAGAAGCATCACCTGTATTAAATGTTAGATTATCAAAGTATGCACTGTAACTTTGTCCCGCCGCTGCTTTACCTACTACTAGACCCAATTTATTAAGTGATTTTGGATCTGCATTAATTTCATCATGTGTTAAGCTAAATGTTCCTCCGCTTGTTGTTTCACCCGTAATGGAAAAACTAATAATACCGTCGTGAAGTTTAACGCTAAGAGTCATCCAAGTGTCTAGTTTTGCATCAGCTGGGAAGTCTTGATAATCATCACCGGTTATATCATCATAAAAATCAACTCGTGCAGTATTGCTATCTTTCTCCACAAATATAACAGGATAAGCAATACGGGTACCATCATCTTTAAAACCGATAGGATATAGACCTGCATAAGCGCCATCACTATTATCCCAATCTGTAGAAGGGACATAGAGTTGTATCGAAACTTCAGTAGCATCTTTTGCCTCATAAAAATAGCCGTGTGAACCACTAGCACTATCACTTGCCGTAACTTTTATACGGGTATCTCCAGCAAACGTTTCATTACCAAAAAAAGCTGAAGGTCCTTTATCAAGGTGCCAAGCATCATTTGCAAAATACTCTTTAGATACAAGTGATGCATCTACATCACCTATAATCGTATTTGTACGATTACGAGGAGATTCATTAATAGATGTAATATTTATGTCCAGCTTAGTAGTATCTTTATAAAAGTAATCTGTTCCACTATAGTTGTAGATCATTTGAAAATCAAATGTTCTTGAACTTAGTGGAATATTTGCAGTATTACGCCACTGTAGATTTTGTAAAATTTTTTCTACTATTGTATTATCTGTATCACTTGCAAACTTAACCACAAGAGGAGAGAGTCCTGTTCCTCCTCCAATTACACCAACATAATTACTATTATAATAAAGTGTATTTTCATTTGTTGAAGAGTCAAAGTCAATGCTAAATCCAGTACCGTTCGTATCTATACGAACATCATCAAGAACTTTACCATTGAGTCCACCGTGAGCTGCTCCATCTGCTGCTATAATAAGGTTTGCATTGGTTGCTACACTTCCGTCTGCATCGCTAAAGGTTGCACCGCTTGCTATATTAATAAACTCTTTTGCTTGGATCTCATTTACACTTATAGTATTTTGTGCAAGTGTAATTACAGATGAGTCGTTAATACCTTTTACAACTGCTGTTGTCGTATTATTATCTGTTGTTGTAGTCCCATCAGATGCTGAGAGTGTAAATGTAGTTATTTCTGTTGAGTTTGGTCTTATTCTATTTTCTGTTGGAGTAAATATTAAAGCTCTTAATTTAGCTTGCACATTTGCAGCTGTATCACTTGAGAGTGTGTATGGTCCACTTCCACTAAGTCCTGTTCCGCTTAATGTTCCTTTTATATTATCATCTAGTGTGATTGTGAGGGAGATATTATCTCCATCTGCATCTGCTAATGTAATTCCGCTAAATGGGATAATAGTTGCATTATCATCGACTGTTTGTCCTGCACTTGCTCCCGTTATTGTTGGAGCTGAATTGGCTGCTGGTGTTGTAAAGGTCCCCCATCCAGTATATACCGTACTCACATTATCTGCCGCATCTTTAGCTACAAAATAGTAGTAGTATTGTGTACCTCCACTTAATCCCGTTACATTAAAGATTTTTTCTGTATCGGCAGTTACTGCGCTATTCCCTGATTTTTCAGCGACTGCACCTGTATTATCTTGTCCTGCTACAACTTGTGTATTCGTTGGAGCAGTGGAGCTTGTAGTGATAACATAGTACATCGTCCCATCTTCGTTTGATGTAGCCTTAACATCTGCTGTTGTTGCAGTGACATTTGCAGAGTTAAGGGCGGAGAGGGTTGGTGCGGTAGTGTCGCCACCACATGTCGCTGTACAACAAGATAAAGGAATTTGTACATAGTGCGCATCAAAACAAGTATTACCGCTGTTATGGTAAGGCTGCTGATAAGCAAAAGTTTTTCTCTCTTTTCTCTCACCACTCTCAATACTTTTGTTCTCACTATCTCCACTTAAAAGTCCTTCATTTTGTAAAAAACTTAAAACATCTTTGGTATTCTCTTCTTTAGAAACTTTGTGAGCTTTATTAGCACCAAAAAGGGTAAACGGGTCTTTGTGTGCTATCTTCTTTTGCTCTTGTTGCAACTCTTTTACATGTAAGCTCTCTTTTTGAACACTTACCGCTTTAAAACCTCTGCGACTGCTTCGGCTAACTCCACGGCTACTTGCTTGTGCGGGCGCGCCAAAAAGCAGTGCTGGAAGTAGTGCTCCTGCTAGTTTTATTTTTTTCATTTAATATCTCCCTTTTTTAAATTTAACTGTTTCATATTCTCATCTCTTCAAAATCAAATAAGTGTCGTGTAAGTGAACTACTTACATTTAACAGTTCAGGCATCGTGCTATTAGGTATGATGGCTATATCATATATCTGGTCAACATCTCCATCAAACTTTATATGTCCTATCTCTGTATTGTCTTCTAAATTTATCATCCATACTCCTGCATAAGTTTCATCATATTCCTTTGAAAGTGGTGTTGGGTTTTTTATCTCACTTGCTCTTACTTGTGAGAGTCCTACGAACATCACTCCGCCGTAAAAGAAAAGACCTCTTGTAAAGCCTTGAAGTTTTACGACCTCTGTTTTTTCTTTTGTGATTGGGCTGTATTTCCAGACTACACCTAAACCTGATTCACAAACATAGACTTCACCCTTATATACTTTTGGAGAGTGTGGCATTATCATCCCCTCTATAAGTATCTCATCGGTATCTATGTCTATGAGTGTTCCGTAATCTATACGTCCCTCACTCCATGAGTCACGGCTATCTTCCATATTGAAAGTTGTTACATATTTTGGACGACCGTTTAACATCGCCATACCGTTTAGGTGGCATCTGTCTTCCGGGAGAAGTTCACTTATGAATTTTGGTTTCCATCTTGCTATAAAGCTACTATCGGGTGAGAGAGTTGAAAGACATGAGAAGGTGGAGTTTACTACCCAAAGTCCCTCATCTCCCCATGCGATATCATGGATGTTTATCATACCCGTTGTTAAAGCGGCACGGTGTAGATACAAAGAATCAGATTGTTTTACATCGTTTATCTCCTCTTCTCTTTGTTTTCTGAGCTCTTCCATCTGCTCTTTATCTTTTTCAAGTACTTTTCTTGAGAAGTTGCCAGTATTGTCAAGTGCTCCTGTTTTTATCTTTTCAAGCAAAGTATCACTTCGTTTAAACTCTACTACTTGGTTAAAGGTTCCCAGCGTGATTCTGCTCTCATCGGCATAGATTCCCATAGGGCGTGAAAAGGCTTTAAAGCGTGTATCTATACTCTCACCCTCACTGCGTATAAGGATAAGTCTTGCACTTTGGTAGCTTGTGATTGCAAGTGAGATATTGAGTGCTTTTAGTATCTTAGGGAAGTTATCCGTATAAGTACTTGAGAAGTCAAACTCCTCCTCTTGTGCTAAAGCTTTATCTTTTTTTTCAGTTGACATGCATCTCCTTTAAAAAGTCAGCTATATTGACCTTTGTGCCGTCTGGTTTTAAAAGTGTCGGTGTTCCTTGAATAGCAAGTTCATTGACTATTTTTATATTTGAAGCTATTTGCTCATCTATAGCATTTAACTCTTTTTGTTCTACATGTAGGTTTTTATACTCTGCTGAGTGTTCTAAAACTACATCACTGAGAGCTTTGAGTTTTGAGGCATTATCTTTTTGGCTTATGATATATTTGCTCATACCCCGTGCCTCGGAATGAAAAGCAAGAGGAAATAAAAAGTAGTGGATTTTTACTTTTTTTGCTATGTTTAACTTTGCTAAGTTTTGTTCAAACTTTTGGCAGTATGGGCATTGTGGGTCTATAAAAAGATAATACTCTTCTTTACCACTTCCATAAGTAAAATTTACGAGTGATTTATAAGGGAGGAGTGATTTTTTTAAATATAAATTTTCTCCTGTTTCATTGTTTACTACTCTACCGAAAAAAGTGTATTTTAAATCTTTTGAAACAAAAAGCATTATGCTTCTTTCTCCTCTTTTAGTAGGAAGAGTGCCTCGAAGCATATAGATACCATCTTGGAGTTTAAACTCTTTGACTTTTATATTTCTCTCTTTTATAGGGCTAAGGTTTTCAAACTTTTTAAATGTAGATTCACTTGAAAAGAGTGAAGTTATTACTAGCAATAGTGACAAAATTAAATATTTCATTTACTTTGTATCTCCTTTTTTAACTCTGCAACTAGTTTAGTATATGCGGTATGTGGATTTTGGCTCATCTTTAGCGCTAAAAGTCCGCTAATGATAGGAGCCGTTGCAGATGTACCGCCAAAGATTCCATAAGTTCCGTTTGCTTTTGTACTCACGACTCCACTTGGTATAATAAAATCTAGCATATCACCGTAATTACTATATTTTTGAGTTGCACCTACAGTTATAACTTCAGGGATAGAAGCTTCGGTGCTAAAAGGTTGTATCTCTTTATGATTGTTTCCGGCTGCAAAAACGATTGCAGTTTTTTTTGCTACCGCTTCTATAACATCATAAACGGGTTGGAGTAGTATCGGGGAGTTCCAAGAGCAGTTGATGATATCGGCTCCCGCTTTTTGTGCAACAGTAAACGCTAAGATTGTATCAGAAGTTACATTTGTAGCTTGTCTTATAGCTATGAAATTTGCTTTAGGTGCTATACCATCTGCACCAATACCATTGTGAGAAGAGAATATTACTCCAGCAACTTGTGTCCCATGGGTGTCTATAGAAACTTTTGGATTGGAGTTTATAGTTTTATTATCAGCATCATATCTAAAAAGAAGATTTACATCTTTTAAGTCTTCATGCTCTAAATCAAAACCATCATCTATGATGGCAATATTTACACCTTCTCCTTGTGTGCTTTGCCATATTTCTTCAAAATTGTATTTTTGAGTTATGTTTTGAGCTTGTTTAAAATCCAGATTTTTTGTTTGTGATATGTTTGGTTGAGCGTAAGAGATAAACTCTTTTTTTGCTAACTCTTTTGAGTAGTTCAAAGAGTCGTTTGAATCTACTAGGTAAAGATTTGAAGCTTCTAGAAATGCTATCTGTTTTATTGGTTTATTTAGTTTTTCTTTGAGCTCTTGTTTTGAAAGAGATGATTTTATTATAACACTGTTGAGTAGTTTGAAGTCACTACATATTTCTTTTTGAAAGTTTATGATGCATGATTCTTTTGCAAAGAGTGATGATAAAATAAGTAAATAAAATAAAATCACTTTACTTGTTTGGTAGGTTGTATGCATTATTGTTCCACCCAAACTTTTTAATATATTAGGAAACTTTGGGCTGTATCTTGCACTATATGGGTTCAAGTTTTTTCCTTATATAATAATTTAAAAAATCATACATAAAGATATTCATTGAACATTCATTTAAAAAATATTTTATATTATTTAAATATCATACTTCAATTTTTTACTACCACCAATTTTAAATAAATTATCTTGATAAAAAGAAAGATTTTTGTCAAATTTAGGTCATCACTGCTAGTTCTTTACAATCATTACTTGTTGCTAATTTTATCTCTATAGGTTTTTCCAGTTTTCATTTTGAATAATATTGTTTGCAAATATTTTATATTTAGCACTTCTTGAATGTGCACCATCATTTGCTTAGTCTCATTTTCCCATATTTTTAAGCTTATCAAATAACCTTCATTTCATTATTATTTAATAAATACATCTCTTTTTCTAATATCATAGTACAATGTTTTAAAAAGGTAATCTCTTCATCAGTCCAAACTCTTTCAAAAGAACATTGATGAACCCCACATATCCAAACAACATCTTTTATATTAAAATGAAAAATAACAGCTGATTTTGGTAAAACCATTTGTTCCCAAATCTCTGCATATGGTGCTTTTAATAGTTTTTTCATTTCACTATGATTTAAAATCAAAGGTTCTGTAAGTTTAAGAATAGATTTGTAGATATTAAGTTGAATATCATTTATAGGTACTTGTATATTTAGTTTTCCTGCACCAGGATAGTTTTCATTGGAACTTTCATATGGAACTATTAGTTTATTTATGTCAAAATCTACATACATTACAAAAACTCTATCCGGATTAAATATTTTAAACATATAATCACAAAATATTTTAAACATATTATGCAAATTATTTTCTTTACTAAGAAGATTTGATACTTCTTGCAAACTATCTAATGAGATTTTTTCTTTTTTCTTTTTTTTATTTATTTTATAACCCTCACCATAGATATTTTGGATATCTATATAAGAAATTTTCTTTTTCAGATTTGTTAAAATATTTCTTATAGAACTTTTTTTTATATCTTCTAATTGATAATCATGCATAAAATCTTGTATCATTTCTAAACTTATAATTGATGAAGAGTTTGATAATAAAATATCTAATATATACCTTTCATTTTTTGATAAGTCTATACCATCTAGCTCATTATTTGTATGTATTGGATTATGTTTTATTTTAAAAATATTTTGTATTCTCAAAAGAAGTTCTTTTAATTCAAAAGGTTTTTTTAAATAGTCTATAACACCTAATGAAAAAGCTTTTTCTATATTTTCAATATCTTTTGATACACTTATAATAATAACTTTTAATTTTAATTTTCTTTTATTGATATTATCTAATAATTCAAACCCATTTTTTTTTGGTAAATTTATATCTAAGATTAGACAATCATTATCTTCTAATTTTGCATCTGATAAAAACTCTTCTGCTGAATTAAAACAATATATGATAAAACCATTTTTTTTTAAATATTTATAGATGTATTCTCTTAATGTTTTATCATCTTCAACTAAAAATATTTTCATTTTATTTCCTTTACAGGGATATTTATTAGAAATGTAAGTCCATTTTTAATATTAGCTACATCAATAGTGCCTTCAAACTCATCTTCTATAAAATATTTGCATAAGTATAAACCTAAACCATTGCCAATTTTTTTCGTTGTAAAATATGGCTCAAATATTTTATTTAGATTTTGGAGTATTTTTATCCCTCCTGCATTATCACTAATTTTTATCTGTAGTATGTTATCTTTTATGTTTGTTTCTAAAATCACTTTTTTATTTTCTTTGTTTAAATCTAAATCTAAAAATGCCTCAAAGGAATTATTTAATATATTTATTATTATATGTTCAAAGATTCTTTTTGAACCTTTCACTTTTAATTTTTCTTTTTCTAATATCTCATCAAACTTGATAATATAATCAATGTTGTATTGTTTAAAAAGAGGATTCATCAACTTAAAGATAAAATTAAAGGTAGTATAATCGATTATATTATCTGAACTATCAGAAAAAAAAGATTGATAATCATCTATAGTATTTGATAGATATGTAATAGTTCTATTTAAATCAGAATATATTGCATCAAATTCTTTCTTTGTAAGTGTATCATCTTTATATAAATCATTTAGGTAATCTACTATTACCTTTAAGCTACTAATTGGCTGTTTCCATTGATGAGTTATGGATTTTAAAAGTTTATATAATTCATCATATCCAGATATTAATTCTTTTTTATTAGTTCTTTCTTTTGTTAAGTCATTTATAAAAATTATATAAAATGGGGTATTATCTTTATGAATTTTCACACTTGCAGGAAAAACAATATCATCTGATTTTTTAAGAGCTACATTTATATACTCTTTTTTACTTTTTAAAAGAGTTTCAAAGTTTGATGATAAAAAATCTTTTTGAATAAAATCTGGATTATCGATTTTAAAAACTTCTTTGAACTTTTTGTTTAAATATACAATTTTAAAATCATATGTGAACTTTATTATAGCTGTTAGAGACTCGTTTAGTATAAGCTCTTTTTCTAAATTTTGTATTTCTAGTTTTTTTTGTGTTTTTTTAAACCATTTATATCTACTATAAACTAAAACAAATAATGATGCTAATATGACAAAAAATAAAATTTTTAAGATATATTCTAAAGTGTATTTTGAAAGATTTTTATAATTCCCAAGTCTAAATTTTTTAAAAATATCATCTACCTCTTTGTAACTTTCAGGAAGATTCCAGTGACTATATTCTCCTATTTGGGCAGCAGTATCTGTATTTTTAATTTTACTTAGTGCTTTAAAGACTTTATTTACAATCTTATTATCTGTATGTTTAGCAACTGCAAAAGCCCACTCAGGATATAGTCTAGTACTGCTATATATTTTATTATCAATCAAGTTAGCATCAATAAGTTTGATATTTTCTATTTGTCTTGGATTATTCAATTTTATTTTCTCTAAAATCCCAGTTTTTATCACTCCAAATTCATATTTTTGTTCAGAAATAGCTTTTATTACTGCAATTTGAGTTCCTAGGAAATCAACATTTTTATCTTTTAATGGATCTATGCCATTATCAAAAAGTTTATTGTATCCTATCAGCCAGCCTCCAAAACCATAAGGAGCAACTGCCACAATTTTTTTATTTTTAATATCTTCGAGATTTTTTATTGTACTATTTTTATAAGTTATAAATACAGAACCAAACTTACTCATCTCAAAAAGGTTAGACATTGTTAATATTCTATAAATACCATTTGATATTTCTAATTGAATATATATGGCAGGTTGAGTAATAAGAAAATCTATTTTCTTTTTATCAAGTAAATTCTTTATTTTTTTATGATTTATTGGAGCTATAGGCAAAATTTTAAAATTTGCATCTGGAATTTCTTTATTTAGAAAATCAACTGTAGGTTTCCAGCGTTTAATTGTATATTCTTCTGAGATTATTGAATTTATATAAATAACATAATCTTTATTAGCATATAAATTGGTGTAAAAAAGGACAAAATATAATAACAATAATTTAAAAAACAATTTTTTCCCTAATTTTAAATAACTTAAATATTATATCAAAGGTTATATCAAATAAGTTTCATTGAATATTCATTTTGAAAAATGATAAAAAAGATGGTTTGGATTTTTTTAAAAACTTAAGAGAAGAAAATAAAAATATACCAGTTGTAGTATTTTCTGCTATGACAGATACTGAAGTATTCTTAAAAACTATACTTTTAAATCTTATAGATTATCTTAATAAAGCCAAGTGGATATAGTGATATAATAAAAGTATTAGAAAAATATATAGAAAAAATAGAAACTTCCAATATTTTATTATACGAAATTAAAGTAACCCAAAGTAGAGGAAAAAAGAATTGCTGAACTTTTTAATAAAATAAGAGAAGTTCTCTTATTTTATATAATTACTTTTTTTATCACTTGTATCTAGCTCTTGACCAATCTCTTGATATCTTTTAAAATAATGTTTTACAAAAGAGTTGATCTTTGAGTCAATAGGCATAAAATACTTACCATCTTTTTTTGCATATTTATTTAAAAATAAAGTAGCATCTTTTTTATCCAAATAATGGTTTGCTAAAGCAGTGTATGTTTGGATATACCAAGATTTTAGGGCTTCATATTTTTCATTTGATAAATCTATTGTAAGATTAGTTTCATCCCAATCTAAAATACCACTTTCAAAAAGTCCATTTAAGTGGATAAGCCCTTCACAATAGTATGGTTGTACTTCATCAACTTCCATCCAACCCATTAGTCCTACGGCTCTTTTTGTTGTATCTATTAAAACTTGTTTCTCTAACTCTTTTTCATCTGAGTTTTCATCTAAGAAAAATGATACTAAACCACCAGTTGTGGCTTTGAACTCTTCTATATTTTTGAAGTTTCCTGTTTTATTCATAACTGTTTCTGTTTCTTCATCACACCATAAAATATGTCCAAATTCATGCCCAATAGTTGTGATATCATAAACTTGATGCCAAGCAGCAGTTTCATTAAATAAAAACTTTCTATCTTCACTTAGAAACTCTTGACCAAAAATCTCTTTACTTAAAGATAAAAATGGTTTAGCGCGGCTTGTTTGAAGAATCTCATCTGAAAAAGCAAAGATTTTTTTACCTTCTTCCTTACTTACAACTTCATCATTTGGTACAACTTGTGCTGAAAATAGTCCATTGAACTCTGCTGCAAAAAACAGTGCTGGTCTTCCTATATATAATTGTACTTTATCTAATGATTTTAAAGAAAAATCATAAATCTTTTTATAGTTATTATTTTCTCCAAAACTATCAAAGATTTTTGCAAAAGCAGATTTTATTTTGTTTACTCTATGGTCATTTTGTGCAAACTCAGGATTTGTAAGTCTAATATCCCACTCTAAAGCTACAGCTTTTCTATAATGATCTTCATAATATTCTAGTGGATGTCCTATTTGAACAGGAGATTTTACTTTCATCCAAGCCCTATCTACATCTGCCCATCTTTCAACTAAAAGATGAGTTTGTGTTTCACTAAAAGCTTTAATAAGTGCTTGAATATAAAGGATATAATCCCATTTTTGACCATAAATATCATCTTCAAGTTCTATCAAACTGGTTTCAAAATCTTCAAGTGCATCAATAACTGCTGTCGTTTGAGTTTTGAAACTGTCTATATAAGCTTTTGAGTAAAAGTTGTCTTTATCTTTTACTAAAGCTGAGTAAGACCTATCAGCAGTAATATTCCCATGACCTAAATCTAAAAGATTGTTTTTTTCTAAGTAGTCCATAACTTTTTCATTGTCACCTTCAAACATAGAAGATAACTCTTTATTTATACCATTTATGATATGTGCTGTCCAGTCACTTTGCCATAAAGACATTTTTAAACCAACATTGTAAACACCTTCAAAAATAGCTTGATAAAATGGTGTCAAAAGGTTGTTGTGTTTTATATAATCTATTGTATTTTTATGTTTTGCTTGCCAAAAGTCTCTTACAAATATATAAGCTTTTTCTTGAAGTTCTATTATTTCACTTTCATTTTTGCCTAACTTTTTAAGAACTTGAACTAAAGAATCATCCCTAAGGTTTACAAGTCTAGTAACTAATGCAACTCTTAAATCTTCTTTTAACTCTAAACCTAAAGTATTAGAAAACTCTCCAATTAGCTCTAGTTTTTCATATTCTTTATTTTCTAAATATCCTATTAGTTTATTTATATTTGCTTTTTGTGCATCTAAAAACTCATATAAATCTTTTAAATCATTTAAAAATTTTTCTTTTTCCATAATACATCCTTAATATGAGAAATATTTTATCTTATTAATATTTAATTTCTATTAATTTAGCACTTAAATCTAAAAAGTGCTAAAAAAGTTAAAAACTTTAGCTTCCTTTTATAAAGTTTTGATAAAATTCTATAATAAAAAATCAAATTTACAGGAGAAATTTATGGCAAAACATCAATTTCAAACAGAAGTTGGACAACTTTTACACTTAATGACACACTCTTTATACTCAAATAAAGAGATTTTTATAAGAGAACTTGTATCTAATGCAAGTGATGCTATAGATAAATTAAACTATTTAAAATTAACTGATGAAAAAATGAAAGCAGCACTTCCAGAGGATTGGACAGGTACTATCAATATCAAACTTGATGAGGAAGATAAATCAATCACTATCTCTGATAATGGTATTGGTATGAATGAAGAGGATTTAATCGCTTCAATTGGAACAATAGCAAAATCTGGAACTAAATCTTTTGTTGAAGCTTTAACTGGTGATGCAAAAAAAGATTCAAATCTTATCGGACAATTTGGAGTTGGGTTTTATTCTGTATTTATGGTAGCTGATAAAGTAGATGTTATCTCTAAAAAAGCAGGTGAAGAGACAGCTTATAAATGGTCTAGTAATGGAACAGGTGAGTATGATTTAACACCTTGTACAAAAGATGGTATTGGTACAGTTATTTATATCAAACTAAAAGATGATGAAGTAGAAGATTATACTTCTAAATATAGAGTTGAAACTATTGTTAAAAAATACTCTAACCATATAGCATATCCTATTTTCTTAAACTACAGTGAAGAGGTAACTGAAGAGTTAAGCGAAGAGGATGAAAAAGCTGGTAAAGAGCCTAAAAAAACAATTGAAAACAAAAGAGAAAAAGCAAACGAAGCAACAGCACTTTGGATGCAACCAAAAGCAAAATTAAAACAAGAAGAGTATAACGATTTTTATAAATCTATTTCACATGACTCACAAGATCCAATGGTAACAATCCATACAAAAGCAGAGGGTGTAAATGAGTATACAACGCTATTTTATATCCCTAAAACTGCACCAATGGATATGTACAGAGCTGATTATCAACCAGGTGTAAAACTATATGTTAAAAGAGTATTTATCACAGATGATGAAAAAGAGCTTTTACCAACATATTTAAGATTTGTTAGAGGTATCATTGATAGTGAAGATTTACCACTAAACGTATCAAGAGAAATCTTACAAGAAAATAGAATCTTAGCAAATATCAAACAAGGTTCAGTTAAAAAAATCCTTGGTGAAATCAAAAAACTAGCTAAAGATGAAGAGAAATACAAAGAGTTTATAGCTCAATACAATAGACCATTAAAAGAGGGTGCATACCAAGATTTTACAAACAAAGATATGATTCTTGATCTATTAAGATATAAATCAACAAAAACAGAACTTGGTGAGATGACTTCTCTATCAAAATATAAAGAAAATGCAGATTCAGAACAAAAAGCTATTTATTATATCATTGGTGATAATGAAAAAGTTCTAAGAAGCTCTCCATTATTAGAAGCATATAAGAAAAATGATATTGAAGTTTTAATTTGTGATGATAAAGAGATTGATGAGATTATCACTCCAGGTTTACAAGCATATCAAGAGTGGGAATTCAAAGATATTACTTCTTGTGAAGCTCCAAAAGTAGAGCAAACAGAAGAAGAGAAAAAAGAGGTTGAAGAGAAATTTGAATCAATTACTAAAAAAATCAAAGATATCTTAGGTGAAGAGGTAAAAGAGGTAAAAATCACAAACAGACTTTCTGAATCACCATCTTGTGTTACAAAAGATGCAGGTGATGCACAAATGGCTCAAATGATGCAAATGATGAGAGCAATGGGACAAGAGATGCCTCTAGGAGCACCAATCTTAGAGATCAATCCAGACCATGAAATAGTAAAAAAACTAAATGGTTGTGCAGATGATGAAATGATAGCAGATGTATCATGGGTATTACTAGACCAAGCAAAATTAAGTGAAGGTATGGAGATAACAGATACAGTGGCGTTTGCGCAAAGATTATCAAGAATCACAGCAAAAGCTCTTTAAAAAGAGCTATTTGCATAAATCTTCTGCGTTAGAAAAAGTTTTTAGCTCAATCACATACTTTAGTATGCTCAATCGCTAAAAACTTTTTCTGCCTTGAATCTTCATACAACTAGCTCTTTTAAAAGAATTAGCAAGTTACATAATAATCCTCAGATTCAATATATATTGCATGATTTTGTGATACTAAACGCTTCCATACTTTTGTTGCATCACTAGTTCTATTTTCAGGTGGAAATTCTGTATTAAACCAACTTGCTTTTCTACTAGATCTAATATTTTTATTAAATAGGTTTTTTATTTCAAATATAATTGCATCAGGAATACCTCTTCCTCTATAGTTTGAATTTTCAATATATAATTTACTTGAATGTATGTATATATCCTCAAAAATATATTCTATATCAATATCAGTTATTTTTATACTGTTGTCATAAAATTCAAATATTTTGCTATTGTTTTGATTATTATCAACAATCTTATATTCTAAAATTAAATCATTATAGCCTTCTCTTTTACAAATTAATTCATTCATTTAGTATGCCTTTAATTAATATTCAATAAGATAGTAGTATGTTATAATAATATATATCAAGAAAAACTTGGAGTTTAGAATGACTGCACCTAAAGAGGAAGTTAAAAAAATCGTTGATTCTTTACCTGATGATTCCACTTATGATGAGATTTTAAAAGAGTTGGCATTTGATAGGATGATTCAAAAGGGTTTAGATGATTCTTCTAAAAATAAAAAAATATCTAATAAAGAGATGAAAAATAAAATTAAATATAAATACTAATTCAAACCTACCTTTTCAAAAACTTTAGATACTATTTCACCATGAAATTACTTGATAACGAACATAAAATATACTTACTAGATGATGATAACTTTGATTTTCCTACACTTGATATGATGGATGATGATTTGGTTGCTGTTGGTGGGGATTTTCATCCTCAACGGCTTATCAATGCTTATGAAAATGGTATTTTCCCTTGGTTTATTGATGAGTACAATTATATTCATTGGTTTAGTCCAAATAAGCGTATGGTTTTATATCCTGATGAGATGAAGGTTTCTAAAAGTCTTAGGCGTGTTATTAAAAACAAAGGTTATGTAGTCAAATCAAACGAAAGGTTTGAGGAGGTTATTCGTTCTTGTGCTAATATCAAAAGAAAACATGAAGATGAGACTTGGATAAGTGAGGAGTTTATTGAAGCTTATAGTTATCTTTTTGAACTTGGTTTTGCTTTTTCTATTGAGTGTTATTTGAATGATGAGCTTGTGGGTGGGCTTTATGGTTTACTTATTGGGGATATTTTTTGTGGGGAGAGTATGTTTGCAAAAGAGCGTGATGCTTCAAAGGTTGCTTTTTATCATCTATGCCAACAAGCAGAACAAAATGGTATCAAACTTATAGATTGTCAAGTGTACAATGACCATTTATCATCACTAGGAGCTAAAGAGATCCCTCGAAGTGAGTATTTTAAACTTTTAAAAAATAGTTGATAATTTAATCCTTTTTTGATATAATGCTTAGTAATATCTTTTGGTATTACAAATCATTATATGTAATATTAAGGATGCTCATATGGAAATGACATTTATCATTGCTTTAGCTTTAATAGTTTTTTGGTCTTCAGTTGTACATGGAAGTATTGGTTTTGGTTTTGGGATGATCTCTACACCTTTGGTTGCATTATTTACTGATATGCAAACAACTATTTTATATATGCTTTTACCAACTATGGTTGTAAATATTATTAGTATTTCAAGTGAGGGTAAGTTTTTTGAGGCTTTAAAAAAATTTTGGTTTATTATATTACTTATGGTAATTGGTAGTACTCTTGGTACAATATTATTGATTTTTACAAATTCAGAATTTTTTAAACTCTTGTTAGCTTTGATTATTTTTGTTTATCTTTTACAATCTTTTGTAAAAATTGAGGCAACTTTTGTTTCAAAATATCCTAAGGCTTCAACTTATGGTTTAGGGATATTTGGTGGTATGTTATCAGGTCTTACAAATATAGTTGCTCCACTTATGATTATGTACACTTTAGAATTAAAATACTCTAGAAAAGATACTGTTCAGCTTTCAAATTTATGTTTTTTATTTACAAAAATGGGGCAATTATCTGTGTTTTTATATTATGGAACTTTTACAAGTGAGGATTTTAATATCTCAATGATAAGTGTTATGGTGGTCTTGTTAGGGATGTTTTTAGGTATCAAAGTTAAAAAAAGAATTGATACAAAATTTTATGTAAAGATATTAAAAGTATTATTGTTTTTTATAGCTTGTACTTTACTATTTCAAACTATAAGTTTGTAAAAGGAAAAAAATGGATTCAAATCTTTTAAAAGTATTTGTTGCTGTTGCAAATACAAAGAGTATATCTTTAGGAGCGAAAGAGTTAAATTATACTCAATCAAATGCAACTTTGCGTATTAAACAACTTGAAAAGAGTTTAGGATATGAGTTATTTCATAGGACAAATAGGGGAGTTATATTAACTTTAGAGGGTGAAAAACTCTACCCATATGCAATAGATATACTAAAAAAAGTTGAAGAGGTAACTCTAAAAATAAGAAACTTAGACTATCAAGAATTATTGAGAATTGGCTCAACTCAATCAAATACAACTATTAGATTACCAAAGTTTATTGATAGATTAAATGAAGATTTCAAAGAGATGAAACTAGAGTTTATAGTAGATAGTAGCTTAAACTTGATAGATCAATTACTTGATTACAAGCTTGATATTGCTTTTATAAATGGAAAATCAAATCACAAGGATTTAGAGGTTTTAAATATATTTAAAGAAGATATTGTTTTAGTTGAACCACTTGATGGAAAACCACAGAAAACAATTTTTGCTTATAAAAATGGGTGTTTAAACCGTATCTTTTTAGAAGAGTATCTAAGTAAAAAAGAAAAAAGTGTGTATAAAAAAGTAAATCTAGAAAATTATGAACTTATCCTTTCTTGTGTAAAAGCTGGGTATGGAGTAGCTTTATTTTCAAGACCTATTATTGAAAAGTTTGGATATTCAAATATGTTGAAAATCACAAATATGGATTTGAACCTAGATACTTATATGGTCTGTAGAAAAGATTATATTCCTATGATTGAAACATATTTAAGAGATATAAAATTGATTTAAAAAGTATTTTACTTATGAAAAAGAAAGAAAAGAATCTCTTCTTTCTTTTTTAAAAACTATAATTTAATCCTATTCCTATAAATCTTCCTTCTCCATAGGATACTAAATAATCCCCTGTATCACTTTTAACTGTACTAATATAACTTTTGTCTGTTAGATTTTTTACATAAGTATAAATATTCCAATTAAAGATGTAATGAAAAGAAGAAAATATTATTATTAATAAAAATTTTTTAAAAGGATTTATATTGATTATGTAAGTATTTTAAATAACAACTATTTAAAAGTTGTTATTTATTTATTTCTATTGTACAAGTTATACCTGCTCTTAAAATATATCCTTTTGATACTTCATCTATAGCTATTCTTACAGGTATTCTTTGTGCTAATCTAACCCAAGTAAAAGAGGGATTTACATTTGCCAAAAGACCACTTCCTCTGTTATTATCCCTATCTGTAATACCACTTGCTATACTTTCTACATGCCCTTTTAATACAAAATCAGTTCCAAGGGGGTTCATTGTTGCTTTATCTCCAATATTTATTTTTGGTATTTTATTCTCTTCAAAATATCCATATACCCAAAAACTATTCTCATTTAGTATTGATAAATGACTTTGTCCCACTTGTATAAAATCTCCTTCCTTTAAAAGAAGATTATTAATCCATCCATTTGTTGGAGCATATATTGTTGCTCTTTTTAAATCAAGTTTTGCAAGTTCTAATTTTGCTTTTGCCTCATTTAATTCTTCTTTTGCCATCATAAAAGAATATTTTGCATCATCTTTAGCATCTTTAGGAACAATACTATTATCTGCTTTTATTCTTTTTTGATATGCCGATTTTTTCATTAGATAGTTTGCTTTTTTAGCTTCTAGTATAGATTTTAGTGTATTAAGTGTAGCTTCATATCTTTTTTTATCTATCTCAAAAAGTTTTTCACCTTTTCTTACATGTTGGTTATCTTTTACATATATTTTAGTAATAAGTCCAGATACATCAGGTGCAACAAGTGTAACATCAGCTCTTACTCTACCATCTCTTGTCCATGCTGTATCTGTATAATTATTCCATAAATGGATTGTTAATACCCCTGCTATAGCAATAATTGAAAATGTGATTAAGTATCTAATTAGTTTTATAATTTTTTTATTCATATATATCCTTATTTATAAATTAATAATGAAAAACTTGTAAATATGCACATAAAAAGTGCAGTTCTAAAAAGTCCTGGATGCCAGACAAACTCATAAACTCTTAACTCCAAACAAACTTTATTTAAAGCTATTTGAATTATCCCAGAGAATATGAAAATAATGATTAATGCAGGGATTTGTATCCCAAATAATGATACTATTGGATCCATTATTTTTCTCCTTCAATTGGTAGAAATTTTCTATTTTTTATAATAGAATAGATAACTGCAATCTCTAAATATATCTCTTTTTTTAGTTTTTGGTCATTTGCAGATTTTTGTTGTTTGTTTTCTAAATCATGCATTAGCTTTTCTATTTTTTTTCTATATTTTGTTTTATCTTCTTTGTTTTTAGGATCAAAAATTTTTTCTATATAATTAAGTATTATTCTTATTTGAATAGGTTTTCTCCCATGAAAAAGAGTTAATTTATTTCTAATATTTATAATTGCCTTTCCTATTTCAAGAGTAGATAATATCCATACGAAAACTTTTGAGTTTGTTTCATTATCCAATCTTCCTACTATTGAATATCTTTGCATTAAATCAAAATTTAGCATCTCTAATTTTGCTCTTTGTAATGCAAGATTATCTTTTAATAAAATTTTTATTTGTTTATTTAAAACTTTTTTGACTCTTGATTCAATCCAATCATTTGATGTGAAATCAAAAAGTACATAACTAAGTGTAGAGATTAATATTCCAACAATAGTTGCCATACTTGTATCAAAGAAAAATTCAAAACTAACATGATAATATGTATTTATTGCACTTGTTGTTATAAAAATAAGTAAGATACCAAACCCCACAAAACTTTTTCCCGGTAAAATCATTAAAAATGATACTAATGCAAATACTGGAGTTAATACAAAACATAAAGTTGCTAAATCACTCACAAAATAGGGGATAATATAAAAATTATATAAAGGTGTAATTAGTAGTCCTAAAATTGTACCTATCATCATACTTTTTATAATTCCTGTCGGATTAGGTGCCGTACTTAAAAGAAGTGTATTTGCAATGGCTGGGATAACACCAAATGCGGCATAACTCCAACCAGAAATCAACCATAAACACATCATTGCAGTTAATGCAGATGTAGCTCTAACAATCATTAAAAAAATCAATAGGTTATCACTATATGTTGAAAATTTTATATTTTGTACAAAATTTTCATCATTTTTTATTTTAGTATCTTTTTTTAGAAAAGATATATAAGTATTACAATACTCATAAATTTCATTTTCTAATCTATGTATTAAAAAACAAATAGTTTTAAAATCATTTTTTAGCTCAAAATTATCTATATTTAGTTTATCATTCTCTTCATGAATTTCACTTTTTGTATCTTCTTTTAGTTTTTTTAATTCAAATAAAAGAGAATTTATATTTTTTGTATTAGTCTCTTTTTGGTTAAATTTATTTAAAGTGTTTCCTAAATCTTTATATATATTTTTTAAGCTATAAATAAATTCATCATTCTCTTTACTATTACTTATGATATTTCTTAAAGATAAAAAAGTGGTACTAATATGCATAAATTCATGATTTAATCTTTTATAATATATATTATCTCTTTTATTTATATTTGTTTCAAAATTACTATTAACTCTTAGAGTATTTGTTCCTAAGATATCTCTATTATAATTCATAGAAGGCTTGTCAAAACTAAATATATTTTTCATATTTGAAAAGGTTTCTATTAAAAAATTAAATTTATTTTTTTCACTATTTATTAGATTTTTACTTACACTTTGTGGGAATAATACTTCACTAATAAAACTAGCACTAATCAAACCAATAATTACTTCAAAAAATCTATCAATACCAAAAGTAAATATCTCTAGGGGGGTTTGAATAATAGGCATACTTACCACTGCAATAGTATATCCTGACATTACAAATCCATAAGACATAAAGTTTCTAGCCATAAACCCTATAGCGGAACAAGCCCCTGCCCAAAGTGCGAAAAATATTGTAAATAAAACTCGATCTTGTGCAAAAAATGCCATAAATACAATAGCCATTGTAGTTCCAACAACAGTACCAATTAACCTATAAAAACTTTTTGAAAATACAGGACCACTAAAAGGTTGCATTACAATAAACACTGTAAATATTGCTGTTTGTGGCATTGAAAGATTAAATACAATACATAAAGATAATGCTAATAAAGATGCTGAAACTGATTTTATTACATACAAAAATCCAGGTAAATCTTTAATAAACCACTCATGTGCAGCTACTTTTATATATTGTTTACTTGTTGTCAATATTTTTCCCTTTCTCTTTGTATCCTCCACCTAGAGATTTTATTAAATCCACTTGTAATTGAAATTCTTTATTTTTTAAAGCTATATTTTTTAGTTTTTCATTCTCCACATTAATTTCCATATCAATATATGCAATTTTATTTTTTAGCCCTAAATTAAAAATTTTCTTCTCAATATCTTTATTTTTATTTTTATTAAATAACACAAGATTTTCTGATTTTTGTTGTTCTTTATTTAGATTTACTCTTTTTAATATACTAACTATTTCATTTACAGATTTTATAATTGTATTATTGTATTCATAGACTTGTGCGTTATAGTCATTTACTTTGCTATTTAGATTTGCTTCTCTTTTTTTTGCATCAAATATGGGTAAAGATAGTGCTACACTACTTTGAGGAGAAAATGAACTTTTAGAAAATAACTCTGAAAAAGGAAATGAAGTGAAGTTTATTAGACTTACTAGACTAATATTTGGATAAAATTTTGCTTTTGCATTTTTAATATAACTCTCTTTACTTTTTATAAGATATTTTTGTACTGCAATTTGTGGAAGATGTGAAACAACATCAAGGTGGATATCCTTTGGAATATATATTTTATAATCTTTTAAAATAGAAGGATTGTTTAACTTCTCTATTTTAGAGGGTAAAATCCCTGCAATAATTGCAATTGATTTTTTTATATTAATAATTTGTTCTTTATTATCTAATATATTTTGATTTATTTTTTCGATAATAAAATTACTTTGGTTTATCTCTTTTTTATTTATAAGTCCTAGTTCAAAAAGTTTATTTAAAATATGGTGTTTTTCTTTAACCAAATTTTTTATTTTTTTTATTTCTTCTATTTCTTTATTTTGAAAATACCAAGAGATGTATAGTTTGCTTATTGATGTTGATATCTCTAACTCTTTTACTTTCATAAGAGCATTTTGTGCTAAAGCTTCATATTTAGAAACATTAATTAAAGATTTTCTTTCATCCCAAAAATCAAAATTGTATTGTAAGTTTAATTCTGTTTGGTACAAATTATAATAATCTCCTCCTAGTGGGTCAGGAAAAATATAGTTTTCACTAAATCTTTGTCTTGAGAGATTTGAATCAAATTTAATATTAGGAAGATTCTTAGCTTTTCTTGATTTTATAATATTGTTTGCTTTTTGATATTTTGCTTCTAATTGTTTTAATGTTGGTGCATTTTTTATTGCATTACTAATTAAATCATTTAGTTGTTTATCTTTGAAATTTTTCCACCAATAATAGTTTAGTTCTATATCATTGCTTGAAAATCTATTTAAATCTTTAATTAATTCGTTTTCAATTTTGGAGTTTTCTATTTTTTCTATTTTTTCTATTTTTGGTACACAACCATTAAATAGAAAAGTGATTAAAATTATATATACTAATTCTTTCATTTAATCACTTTAAATTTGTATATATTTTTTTTAGATTATTTATTAAAATAGCTTTTGTATTTTCATCAAGACCCTCTAAAGCTTTTTTTTCAATTTTATCATTTGCTTCTATTAATATATTTTTTAATTTTCTACCCTTAGGTGTTATACATATTAAATATGCTCTTCTGTCATTTTTTTTTGCTCTTCTTTCTACTAAACCATTCTCTTCCAATTTGTCAATAAGTCTAGTTAAGCTTGGTTGTTTAAAAAAAGTATCTTTGGCTAATTCTTTTTGATTTAAGTTGTCTTTTTCACAAAGCCTTCTTAATATTATACTTTGTGCAGGTGAAACTCCATGCTCCATTAATTCTTTTTCTAAACTATTTTTTAAGTGGTTACGAATATTGGCAATAAGTATGCCAAATGCATTATCAATCTCAAATCCCATGTAAAATCCTTTTAATCTTTTATAAATGATATAAATAAGTTATATGATAATAGTTAATATGTTAACTATTAATAAGTTAAGCGAATTATATTTATTTTGGCTTAAAAAATAGTAAAATTTTTTACTATAATAGAATTTAATATATTTTATTAAAAATCTTATCTCTAGTTTTATAAATTTTTTAAATTTTTGTTTGATTTTTTATTCTTTAATGCAAGTTACATTTTTGTAATTTATTTATGTGCTATTTAAGATTAATTTGTTATATTTTTTTATATTAATTTAGGAGAATTTATGTCTATTATTGTAAGAGAAGCTGTTTCAAGTGATGCAAAAATAATTTATAATTTTATTGTTGAATTAGCTATTTATGAAAAAGAACCCGATGCTGTTAAAACTACTGTTGAAGAAACAAGAGAAAAGATATTTGGTAAAAATTCAACAGTTAAAGCTTTGATTTGTGAAGAAAATGGTGAAGCTATAGGCCATGCTATATATTTTTATAATTATTCAACATGGCTTGGTAAAAATGGTATCTATCTAGAAGATTTATATGTAACAGAATCTAAAAGAAACCAAGGTGCAGGAAAAGCTATGTTAAAACATCTTGCCCGTAAAGCTTTAGAAGAGGATTGTGGAAGATTTGAGTGGTCTTGTTTAGATTGGAATACACCTTCAAGAAAGTTTTATGAAAGTATTGGTGCAAAGTCTCAGGATGAATGGATTGGTTATAGACTTGAAGGAAATTCTTTAATAAATTTTGCAAAAAATTAATTAATCCTATTAAAAGTTATTTTTAGTAAAAATATATATATCTTTTATAACAAGGAAGTATAATTTGAGTTTTGATAGTTTTGAAGCTGTTTATTATGATTTTAATCAAAAAGTTAAAAATAAACAATACAATGAGGCTTTAGATTTAATAACAATTTTGCTGCAATGTGCACAAAGTGATATTGATGTATTTTATACACTTATGGGTAAAGCTTCAACTTTAACAAGCTTAAAAAGAGATGAAGATGTTGTAAAAACTTATGATGAAGTGATTGATAATTTTTCACATTCTCAAGATAAAACAATCATCCGATTTTTGGCATATGCATATTATAACAAAGCTCTTATTTATGCAAAAAAATATGAGTTTGAAAAAGAGTTAGCTACATATAATGAACTTTTGGAAAAATATATTGAAGATTTTTCTTTAGAGATTGAGATTGTGTTGGCAAAATCTTATATGAATAAAGCTATTTGTATAAATGAACTAAAAGGTTTTCAGGAAGCACTTGATGTTTATAAAGAGTTAGTAAAAAACTTTGAAAATACTCAAAATCAAGAGGTCTTAGAATATGTAGTTCATGCAGCATATAATATTGCTTTGATACTTGGAAAAGATTCACAAATAGAAAATTCGATAAAAGAGTATGACTATATCTTATCAAAATTTGATAATAGTGAAAATGAAAAAATTCAAGAGTTTATTGCAAAATCATTAGTAAATAAAGCTGCAAGACAACAAGAGCTTGATAGATATGAAGAAGCGCTAAAACTTTATGATGAAGTTGTAGAAAAGTTTGATAATGCAACAGGACAAATAAGAAATCAAGTTGCCTTAGCATTGCATAATAAATCTGTACTTTTAAGTGAACTTCACTTAGATGAAGAGTTAATGAAAACTTGTGATGCTATTATAGAAAAGTTTGCAAATAGTAGTGATGAAATGATAGCAAATATTGTTTCAACTGCTGAAGTGATTAAAGATAAAGAAAAATTTAATAAAAATACATTTTAATCTATTTAAGTATTTCATTTATCTACTAACATATAATAATTTAATCAATATTAATAACCATATTATTAAACCAAATAATTTTTTTTGTAATTAATAGGTAATTAAATAATAATAAGATTACGGAAATTTTATGAAGGAGTTATGATGTCAAAGACAACTAACGAATTAGTTTCTGATTTTCGATTAAATATGTTGTTTTCTATAGGGTTTATAGCAGTTGTGGGTTATTTTATCTATTGGGGGTTAGGTTATACAAATAGTTCCCATATGATTTTATTTGTTTTAGCTACATTTTTTGGTGTATTTATGGCATTTAATATTGGTGGTAATGATGTTGCCAATTCATTTGGTACAAGTGTAGGTGCTGGTACTTTAACTATTAAACAAGCTTTATTAGTAGCAGCTATATTTGAAGTTAGTGGTGCAGTTATTGCAGGAGGGGAAGTTACTAAGACAATTAGAAAAGGTATTGTTGACTTATCACAAATTACAGTTGAACCTATGCAGTTTGTTTATATTATGATGTCTGCACTTTTATCTGCTGCTATTTGGTTATTGATTGCTACAAAAAAGGGATGGCCTGTTTCTACTACTCATTCTATTATTGGTGGTATAGTTGGAAGTTCTATTACTTTAGGATTTATAATTGGTGGTGCAGATACTGGTTTTGCCTTAGTTAAATGGGAAAAAATAGGAACTATTGCTTTTTCTTGGGTTCTTTCACCAGTTCTTGGAGGTTTAGTATCATATACTCTTTATTATCAAATAAAAAAATATGTTTTGATTTATAATGATGAAAGTGCAGAAAAATTAAAAACAATAAAACAAGAGAAAAAAGAGTTAAAAAAAGAACATAAAAAAGCCTTTGAAAGATTATCTGAACTTCAACAATTATCTTACACAAGTTCTATGGCAAGAGATGCACACACTATAAATGACAAAGATTTTGATCCAGATGACTTAGAATCTGATTATTATAAAAAAGTTTATGATATAGAGAAGAAACAAGAGAATATAAATGCAACTAGAGCATTAGAAACTTATGTCCCTTTATTTGCAGCTATTGGTGGGATGCTTATTACTGGTATGTTATTATTTAAAGGACTTAAACATATGCATTTAGGACTTAGTTCTTTAGATAATTATCTTATTATTGGTATGTTAGGTGCATTGATTTGGCTTGCAACAGCAATTTTTGCAAAAACTTTAAAAGGAAAAGATTTAGATAAATCAACATTTTTGATGTTTAGTTGGATGCAAGTATTTACTGCATCAGGTTTTGCATTTAGTCATGGCTCAAATGATATTGCAAATGCAATTGGACCATTTGCTGCAATTTTAGAGATTTTGAGAACAGGAGAAATTGGTTCAAGTGCAGCTGTTCCAACTATAGCAATGTTAACTTTTGGTATAGCTTTAATTGTAGGTTTATGGTTTATTGGTAAAGAAGTTATTCAAACTGTAGGACATAATCTAACAAAAATGCACCCTGCCTCAGGATTTTCTGCTGAGCTTTCAGCTGCAGGAGTTGTAATGTTAGCTTCTGTTATGGGATTGCCTGTATCAAGTACGCATATTTTGATTGGAGCAGTTTTAGGAGTAGGTTTAGTAAATCACAATACTAATTGGGATTTAATGAAACCAATCGCTCTTGCTTGGGTAATCACTCTACCTGCCGCAGGTATATTATCTGCTATTACTTTTATAGCTCTTAGTAATATATTTTAACAATTAAGATAGGTTCTCTCCTATCTTAATTTATACAAATTTAGCAGAAAGCTCTTTTAAAATTTCTCCTGTTTGAAAAGATTCTCCATTGTATTTTACAAGTTTGATACCTTGTGAGGTAAAAGAGTTAGCTGTATTTTTACAAGCTGTTTTTACAACTACGTAGTTACAATCTGTTAAAACTCTTCCCATTTTGTTATGTTGTTCAACATGCTCTTCATCATCATGACTGTGATCACAAGCATGCTCCTCTTCTGGATGGTCATGGTCTATATCTGTTCTTGGATTGTTTTTAACTTCATTTAGAGTGAATGATTTGAACATACCAGCTCCTGCCATAGTAAATATAGCAAATTTAGGGGTGTGTCCTGCATTTGGGAAAAAAGTTAAGTTTTCATCTTTTACTGGAATAGCTATTTTCATTTTTATACCTTATATTTGTTTTTTTGAAAAGTTTATCAAGAAAAAATTATGCAATTATTAATCCATTCAACTAAATTTAAATGATAATTTTTATTTATTGATATAATTATAATATTTATGTTAAAGTATTGTTTTATATCACTATAAACAAATGGAACGAAACAATGGGCTTTTTTAAAAAAATACTAAAGGGAATTTTCAATTCATCAATCCCTTTATATAAGTTTCAAGATAACAAACTCTATTTCAAAATAGATTTAGAGGAGTATTTTGAATATGAATTGGGTGAATATGATATGAAAACAAGGCATGATCCTTTTGTATATGAAGCTTATACTTTAAATAACAATGAGATTTTTTTAGAGTATGTAAGACCAGATATCAATGCTTCTTGGAACGGGCAACCATTAAGTTTGTATGAAGGATTTTTTAAAAAAAAGCTTGGGATTAGATATCTAGATGTGATTGAAAATAGAGAATATCAAAACTATGTATTTAAGACATATAGAGTGAATGATTCATTTATTTTACACATGATATATCTTTTTACTCCTGTTTCAGAACTTTTTGTGGTTGATGTAAAAGGGAATTTATATAAAAATTTGCAGTTAAAATTAAATAAAAACTATAAATATGCTTATGAAGATGAGGAAAAAGGTGATATTAATTTTAATATCTCATTGGTTAAAGATAATAGTATAAGAGGGTATTTCAATGAATCAGATTAGAAATAAAATGATAGCTTTAATTTTAGTATCATTAACTTTTATAGGGTGTTCTCAAACAGGTTTTAACTATAATTTTAAAAAAAATGAGAATAGCTTATTATTTAATGATGGTACAAAAGTAGAATTTTCTAAAAATAGTATTCAAAAAGATTGGATGGAAAGATGTGTAAGTAGTAGTTACACGATTTTTGATGAAGATTCAAATTTTGGGAAATTGTTTGTTGAATCAATAACATTAGATTCAAACTGTAAATGGAGAGGTTTGGCATTAAGCTCTTTTAAAAACAATTTAGAAAGAGAAGTTGAAGATAAAAATATTGAAGTTGTAGAAAGTTTTGAGAAAAAGAATGTTAGTTTTAGAACTTACAAAATTGGTGATTCTTATATAAGTTTAATCAATATTTATGATGTAACAACAGAAAAATTTATTTTAGATTACAGTGGAAAACTATATTCTAAATTATTATCTTTCTATGATAAAAATTATGTTGATAAATATGGTAGTGAAAAAAGATTTAATAAAACATACAATGATAGTTTAGTAAGAAAAAATATTTTCTACCACTATTTCTATAAAGAGATAGAAAGAGTGGATAGACTATAAACTATTTTCCAAATACTTGTTTTAAAATTGAGGTTGTTTGTTCAATTGGATTTGAACGTATAGCAGCCTCTTTTTGAGCTATCATTTTAAATAATCCATCTATAGCTTTTTGTGTTACATAATCATCAAGATTCTCATCACTAGAACTAGGTAAGTATGAATCAACTCCAAAATCTTTTGCAATAGTCATGACTGAACTATTTTCTACATAAGACTTACCATATTGTTTGTAGTAAGTATTAAAAGTATCATAATATTTAGCAACACTATTTTGAGCCATTGTTTCTTGAATAATTGGTTTAATCATCTGTTTTAAAGAAGAAGTTGTATTTGTTTGAAAATATTGTGTAGCTGCATTTTTATCCCCATTTAAAATCTTCGTTGCATCTTCTAAAGTCATTTTGTTTATTGCATCTACAAAAATTTCAGCTGTTTTAGGTGCTGCTTTTGTTGCCGCACTATTCATAGATTTGATTAAATCATTTGCAATCTCTTCCCCTCCAGATTTTCTAATCAAAGCTTCTGCTTTTTGTAAGTTTTTTGGTAAGGGTATTTTTACTAAAGAGTTATCTAAATAGCCATTATTAGCACCTAAGTTCTTAACTGCATAATCAACGCCAACTTTAAGTGCTTCTTTTAAACCACTTGATATGGTAGAATTACTTAAATTAGTTGTTGAAGTTGAGCTATTATCATTTTTGATATTTTGAACAACATCTTTAGCAACACTTTCAAAATCAAAACCATAAGCAAATGTTGTCGATAAAACGATTGATGAAACAAGTAATATTTTTGAATTAAATTTAAACATATTTTTTTCCTAATAAAATTTTTTATTATTATATGTAAATATAAGTTAATCTTAGGATTTTATATAGGATAATTTGACAATTGATAAAAAGGAATTTTATGATAAACCAAATTTCAGAGTTTTTTTATAGTTTTAAAAATAAGATTATTGAAACTGATGAATTAGTTTCAAAGTATACACAAGAGATAAAAAAATATAATCAATATATTGTTGAGAATAAATTAGACATAGATTGTGAAGAGAAATTTTTAATTCTTCTTGGATATTCTTATAGATTAGAAAATCTTTCTCAAAGAGTGTTTTTCACTTTTCAAGAAGCAGTACAAACTATTGATTTAGATAAATTAATGAAAGATGAAAAAAGTTTAAAAGAGAACAGTATAGGATATATTTTAGTTTTAAATGAAATAATAAACGAATATCAAACTAATAGTTTTGATAATGAATTAAAAAAGAAAGCTTTAGAAGTTTATAAAAAAATAGAAGAATCAAAAGCAAAAGAGAACACAAAATATCATATGTATCAGTATTAAGATAGAAAACTAAATAAGTTTTTCTATCTCTTTTTGGATAAAATCTATATCATCACTTAAAGTGATAATATTTAAATCCTCTTTATCTATCATCCCATTTTTATATAAAGATTTTTTTATAAATTTAATCAGATATTTCCAATAATCTTCCCCAACTAAAAATATTTTAAAACCATTCATTTTTCCTGTTTGTGTCAGTGTTAAAACCTCGAACATCTCATCAAGTGTACCAAAACCTCCTGGAAAAATAACACAAGCTTTTGAGTATTTTACAAGCATATATTTTCGTGAGAAAAAGTAGTTAAAAGTTAAATCTTTTGTAGTATAAGGATTTGATGTTTGTTCATGGGGAAGCACGATATTCAATCCTATAGATTCAGCATTATCTGCTTTAAATGCGCCTCTATTGGCAGCTTGCATAATACCATTTCCACCACCTGTAATTATATTTATACCTTTTTTTGCTAAATTATGTGCAAGTTTAAGTGCCAAAATTGAGTACTTATCACTTTGTTTAGTTCTAGCACTTCCAAAAATTGTTACATTTGGATCTAGATTTTTTAACAGTTTTTTACCATTTGTGAAATCTTGACCAATCTTGTCTTTATGAAAAATTTCTTCTTTTTTCATCTTTCTCCTAATTTAAAATATGAGTATTATTATAATTATTTTATCTTAATAAAAAGCGTGTTTGTCTAAAAAAAGCAATGTTATAAAAAACTTATTCTATTTTGGTAAAATAAGGTATTAAAATGATGAGGTATTATGATGATTAGATTGAATTGTGATATGGGTGAAAGTTTTGGAATCTGGAAGATGGGTGAAGATGAAAAGATTATGCCGTATATTTCATTGGCAAACTTAGCATGTGGATTTCATGCTTCCGATGCAGTTACGATGAATAGATCAGTTGAATTAGCAAAAAAATATAATGTAACTATTGGAGCACATCCTTCATATTTAGATTTAATAGGTTTTGGAAGAAGAAGCATGACTTGTTCCTTAGAAGAGATTAAATCTATAATTTTGTACCAACTTGGAGCATTAAATAGTTTTTGTAAAGCTCATGGTACAAATGTATCTTATGTAAAACCCCATGGAGCTTTATATAATGATATGATGAGAGATGAAAATATTTTCAAAGCAATATTAAATGCAATTGCATCTTTTGACAAAAATATAAAACTGATGATTTTATCAGGACCTAAAAATGAAGCTTATGTATATACTGCAAAACTTTATGGAGTAGATTTACTATTTGAAGTATTTGCAGATAGACATTATAATGATGATGGAACTTTAGTTTCAAGAATTCAGCCAAATGCAGTTATAACTGATGAACTAGAAGTTATGCAAAGAATAAAATCTTTACAAGATAATGGATATATCCAAAGTATAAACTTCCAAAGATTGTATTTAAAAGTTGATACTGTATGTGTACATAGTGATGGTGAAAGTGCTTTGGCATTGGTTAAAGCTTTACAGAAAATTATTTATTAAAACTCACTATTATCTCACTTTATAAAAATATAATTAGTTTAAATAGGAGTATTATGTTTACAGAAAAAAATATACCAAAACTAATTATATTAACACCAATTATCACTGTAGTATTAATCGCTTTTTTTAATACATACTTCTTTGTACAAAGCCAATATAACTATTTCAAAGAAGAGAGTATAAGAGTTGAAGAAGAGTATATTACAAAACAAGAAAATATCCTAAAAAGAGAGATTGATAGTTTAATAAATTATATAGATTTTTATAGAAAAAGAAACACTAAACTTACCGAAGAGGAACTAAAAAAAGAGATATTAAAGTATTCAGAAACTATAAGATATGGTAAAGATGGATATGTGTGGATACACGATACCAACTATTATTTAAGAGCACACCCTTTTAGACAAGATAAAATTGATACCTATGATATAGAGTTGAAAGACCCACAAGGAAATCTAATCACTAAAAGATTTATTGATGAAACTTTAAAAAAACCAAATGGTACATATATAGAGTATTATTGGAGAAAACCTAAAACTATAAATCCTTCTAAAAAGCTTGGATTTTTTAAACTTTATAAAGAGTATAACTGGGTTATTGGTGTGGGTTTATATCTAGATGATATTCAAAACTCAATTGCACAAAACAAAAAGATGTTAGAAGAGAGAATTAACAAATATATTAGAATAGTTGTTTTAATCTCAAGTTTTGTGATGTTATTTGTGGGATTTTTATCTTTTATCATGTCAAAAAAAATCACTGAGGTTTTTAGAAAATACAAAGAGAATGTAAAAAGAAAAGAGTTTTTACTAGAAGATATGAATAAAAATCTTGAAGAGAAAGTTAGTATAGCCATAGTAGAAGCAAAAAAGAAAGATAAAGCTATGCTTCACCAGTCGAGACTAGCTAGAATGGGAACAATGCTATCTATGATTGCTCATCAGTGGAGACAACCTTTAAGTGAACTTGCTGGTATATTAATGGAGCTTGAAACAGCTTCTAAATTTAAAAAAGCTGATGAAAATATGATAAAAGAATCAGTTAAAGAATCAAATAAGTTGATACAATTTATGTCATATACAATTGATGATTTTAGAAATTTTTTTAAACCTGATAAGAAAAAAGTTCATTTTTATGTGGAAGATTCAGTTATGGAAGCAATCTCTTTAATCTCAGCTTCTATTAAAAACTATAATATAACATTAGATAAAAGCATTAAATGTAATTGTGAAATCTATGGATATAAAAGGGAGTTTGCTCAAGTTTTATTAAATCTAATGTCAAATGCAAAAGATATACTAATACAAAGAGAAATTGAAAATCCAAGAATTGATTTAGTAGTTGATTATATTGATGGATATTCTATAGTAACTGTAAAAGACAATGCTTTGGGAGTTGAAGAGGAGTATTTAGATTTGATTTTCGAACCATATTTTACAACAAAATCGGGCTCACAAGGTACAGGTTTGGGATTATATATGTCAAAAATGATTATTGAGAAAAATATGGGTGGTGAATTAAGTGTTGAAAATGTAGAAGGTGGAGCACTTTTCAAAGTAAAGATAAAGGCATAAAATGGATGAGATAGCAGAACAACTAAAAAACTATTCAGTATTATGTGTAGAAGACGAAGAGGGTATTAGAAAAAGATTGGTAAATACTCTAAAATACTATTTTAAAGAAGTTTACGAAGCTTCAAATGGGGAAGAGGGGTATTATTTATATTATGAAAATAAACCTGATTTAATTATTTCAGATATAGAGATGCCTCAAAAAAATGGGATACAAATGGTAGCAGATATTAGAAAAGAGGATTCAACAACTTTAATCATGATGTTAACAGCATATTCAAATGAAGAGTATCTTTTGGATTTGATTAATATGAATATAAACCATTATCTTCTAAAACCTGTTACTTCAGATAATTTACTAAATGGTATAAATAAAGCTTTTTCAAATAAGTTAGTACAGAAACTAAGCTTTACAGATGAGTTGTATTTTAATATGGATGAAAGGGAACTATATTTTAAAAACGAAATTATTTCTTTACGAAAAAGGGATAAGGAGTTTTTGGTTTTACTTTATGAAAACAAAAATAGAGTTTTGACTTATTCTATTATTGAAGAGTATATTTGGAGAGATAAATCTATGAGTATGAGTGCTTTAAAAACCTTTATAAAAGAGTTAAGACAAAGACTACCAATAGATTTGATAATAAATGTTCCACAAGAGGGATATAGACTAAAAACTTTTTAAAACTCACTAATTTCTCACTTTAAACCTTTAAAATCTTCTTATCAATATATAAGGAGATTTCAATGTTAAGAAAATGTTTACTAGTTACTTCTCTTGCTTCACTAATGTTTGCAGGAAATGTAAAGATGGATTTAAATGCAAAGTATGGTGCAAATAACTTTCACACAAAAGGTGCTGAACAATTTGCTTCTTTAGTTAAAGAGTATTCAAAGGGGAGTGTTGATATTACAGTTCATGCTGGTTCATCTTTAGTAAAAGGTAACCCTTTAAAAGCTGTAAAAGATGGTACAGTTGCTATGACTGACATGTTTATACCTTTTACTTCAGGTGGGGGAAAAGTATTTGGTATCTCTGCTTTACCTTTTATTGCAACTTCATATGATGATGCTTTTAAACTTTATCAAATTTCTAAACCAGCATATGAAAAAACAGCAAAAAAATGGAATCAAAAGCTTCTTTACTCTGTAACTTGGCCAGCATCTGGGTTCTATTCAAACAAAAAATTAGAAACTTTGGCAGATTTTAAAGGTGTTAAAACTAGAACTTACGATAAAAATTCTGCACAGTTTGTAAATGATGCAGGTGGAAATGCTGTTGCTTTACCTTGGGGAGAAGTATATTCAGCTTTAAGAACAGGTATGGTTAACTCTGTAATTACTTCATCTTCATCGGGAAAAGATGGAAAATTTTGGGAAGTTTTAACTGATTTTACTAAAATAAACTATGCCTATCCACTACAAGCTGTTACTATCAATCTTGATTATTGGAACTCTTTAAACTCTTCTCAAAAAGATGCAATGTTAAAAGCAGCAGCAGAGATTGAAAAAGCTCAATGGGAAGCTGTAAAGGCTGAAGATAAAGATGCTCTTGATACTATGGCAAAAAATGGTATGCATATCTCAGAAGCTAGTGATACACTAAAAAAAGAGTTAGCTATTATTGCTAATAAGATGTTAAAAGAGTATTTGGAAGATGCTAATAAAGATACAAAAAAGATATTCGAAGAATATAGAAAATAATCATGAAAACTTTTTTTAATATTATAAATAAGCTCTCTTTGTGGGGAGCTTATTTGTCATCACTTTTATTAGTATCTTTGGTTTTATTGATTTTGATAGAGATATTTATTAGATACTTTTTTGATATGTCTACAATGATTGCAGATGAATATAGTGGATATTTATATTTAGCTTCAATCTTTTTAGGATTGGCATATGCTTTTACACAAGATGCTCATATCAGAATTAATATAATAACATCAAAATTAGGTAAAAAAGCAAATAGTATAGTTGATGTAATAGCTGGTGTTATTACAATAGCAGTACTAGGTTTTGCTCTTTTTAGAACTATTTTATTTACTTTTGACTCATATGAAATGGAAATGGTTTCAGAAGCTGTATCTGAGACACCTTTGTATCTAACTCAAATAGTCATGCCAATAGGAATTATCTTATTTATTTTGGCTGTTTTGGCTTTTGTTTTAAAAGGATTGAAAAATGATATCTGATCCATTAGTTTTATCTGTTGTTATAATTGTTGTGATGTTTTCATTTCTACTCTCTTCAATTTGGATTGGAATCTCTTTGATTTTAACTGGAATTGTTGGGATGTTGATTTTTAAACACAATTTGCCACCTGTTATCTCTATTTTTGACAAAATAGGAGACCTTTTAGCTTCATCAATGTATGACTCTTTAAACTCTTGGTCTCTGGCTGCTTTACCTATGTTTATATTAATGGGTGAGATATTATATAAATCTTCTATCTCTACTAGATTATTAAATGGTTTAATGCCTTGGCTAAATTTTATTCCAGGGAAACTTCTTCATGTAAATGTTGCAGCGTGTTCTTTATTTGCTGCTATTTCAGGTTCTAGTGCAGCTACAACTGCAACAGTAGGTAAAATTACCCTTGAAGAGCTTAAAAAAAGGGGATATTCTAAATCTTTAGCATTAGGTTCTCTTGCAGGAAGTGGTACTTTAGGGTTTTTAATCCCACCCTCACTTATTATGATTATCTATGGGGTTATGTCTAATGTTTCTATAGGTAAGCTTTTTATAGCAGGTATTTTACCAGGTGTTTTATTGGCAACTTTATACTCTGTATATATTATGGTAGTTTCAAAAATAGATGGTTCATGTGTACCAAAAACGCAGGATAAATACACAGCAAGTGATTTTAAAAACTCAATGAAAGAGTTGTTTCCAGTTTTATTACTCGTAACAGTTGTATTAGGTTCTATTTATGGAGGTTTTGCAACACCTACAGAAGCTGCTTCACTTGGAGTATTAGGTTCTATTTTTTTAGCATTATATTTTAAAAACTTCTCTTTAGAGATTTTAAAAAATGCACTTTTAAACTCTATTAAAACCTCTGTTATGATTAGTTTTATTATCGTTGGTGCTGGATTTTTATCACAAGTTGTAGGTTTTTTAGGAATTGCAAGGGCAATTAGTGAGTTTATAGGAACTTTAGGTTTATCACCTTTTACTTTGATTTTAATTATTGGGATTATGTATATTCTTTTAGGAATGATTTTAGATGGTATCTCTATTGTTGTAATGACTTTACCAATTGTACTACCAATAATAGTTGCAGCTGGATTTGATCCATTGTGGTTTGGTATATTTTTAGTATTTATGGTAGAGCTTTCTCAAATCACACCTCCTGTTGGTTTTTCATTATTTGTAATACAAAGTATTAGTGGAGAAAAGATTGAGTATATTTTAAAAGCTACATTACCATTTTTTATTCTAATGATTGTTGCAGTTGTTCTTATTACTGCTTTTCCAGAGATAGTTTACTATTTACCAAAATATATGATGTCTAAATAGTTTCAAACTTAATAAAGAGGTTGTACAATACGTAGCTATTGTAAACCTCATTAAACTTCCTTTCATGATTAAATATTATATAGATTGATGTTTATTTTTTAATATTTCTTACAAAAAATAAAATTTCACACCTCTTACACATTTGCCGTTGTTAGAATTTTTGATATTAAAAATAGGAGAGTGAATAATGAAAAATTATCAAAAAAATATATTTGGTAAAAAAGCTATAATGGCAACATTAGCTTGTGCAGTATTATCTGCTAGTGCATATGCAGCACCTGAAAAACTGAGAGTTGTAGGTTCTTGGAGTAGTTTATCTTTATATAAAGAGTATGAAAAACCATTTTGGAAAAAAGAGTTTGAAAAAGATTTTTCTAATACAAAAGTTAGATTAAGTTCTTTAGATCAAGTTAAATTAAAAGGTGCTGCAGTTTATAGACAACTATCAAATGGAGTTTTTGATGTTGTATCTACTGTAGGAGGATATGTAGTTTCTGATTCTCAAACATTAGCAGGATTAGATTTTCCTGCGATTGCAAATAATTTATCAACAGCAAAAGATGTAGTGAAATCTTACTCTCCAGTAGTTGATGAAGCTTTACAAAAAGATTTCAACTCAAAATTAATTTCGATTGTTCCATATCCATCACAAGTTTTATTTTGTAAAGATGAGATTAAATCATTAGCAGATTTAAAAGGAAAAAAAGTTAGAGCATCAGGATGGACTGTTGCGGAGTTCTTAGATGGATTAGGTGCAACGGGCATTACTATGTCTTATAGTGAAGTTCCTCAATCTTTGCAAAGAGGAGTTATTGATTGTGCTGTAACTGGTGGATTATCTGGTTATTCATCAGGTTGGGGAGAAGTTTCAGAATACCTTTATCCGCTACCAATTGGTGGATGGGCATTTGTTATAACGGCAATGAATCTAGATACTTGGAAACAGTTTTCAAAAGATGAACAACAAAAACTGATGGCTTCTGTTGATGCAAATATTGTTACTCCAGCTTGGAAAAAAACAGATTATGAAACAACTGAAGGACAAAAATGTTTAACAGGTCAAGAGTGTTCATATGGAAAAGCAAACAGTATGAAATTAGTACCTGTTCAAGAAAAAGATGAAGAGTTGTCAAAAAAAGTTTTAGTTGAAAATGTTATTCCAAAGTGGGTAAGTAAAGTTCCAAGTCATATAGTTGAAGAGTGGAATAATTCAGTAGGAAAAGTTGTTAATATAACAGCTAAATAAAAAGGTTCCTTATGATAAATAAATTAAAGAAGGGTTCCGAGTTTATAGTATATATATGTGGGATTTTACTCTTTGCTTCTGTACTTTTAATAAGTGCAGAAGTTTTTTTAAGAAAGTTTTTCCTTTTTTCTTTTGGTGGAGTAGATGAGATATCGGGTTATATTTTAGGTATTTGTATTACTTGGTCTTTATCTTATGTGTTATTTGAAAAGATGCATATTAGAGTGGACATTTTATATAATAAATCAAGAAAAATGTATAAAAGTCTAATGGATTTACTTTCAATATTTTTGACACTAATATTTAGCGCTTTTCTTTTTTATTATGCAGCTTCAGTATTTTTTATATCAGTTGAGAAAAATTCAACTGCAAATACTCCCTTAGGCACGCCTTTATGGATTCCTCAAAGTATTTGGTTTCTTGGTCTAACATTTTTTCTTATTTGCGTTTTATTTTTGTTTTTTAAAGCAGTGAAAGCATCAATTGAAAATAGAGTAGATAAAGATCTAACTGTAAAAAAGGAGTTTTAATGACTTTAGTTCTTTTATGTATAGCTTTTTTATTACTATTCTTATTTTTATCAGTTCCAGTTGCTTCTACAATTGCTGGGGTCGGTATAATAGTTGGAGCGTTTTTTTCTGATTATCCTATCTTTGAAGCTGTAGGTGAAATAACTTGGACAGCAAGTACAGATTTTTTATTATTATCAATACCTTTATTTGTATTGTTAGGTGAAATTTTATTACACTCAGGAATAGCAAAAGAGATATATTTTTCACTAAACAAATGGCTATCTTGGTTACCTGGTGGATTGTTACATGCAAATATTGCATCAGCTACAATATTTTCATCTATCTCTGGTTCATCTGTTGCAACTGCTGCAACAATTACTACAGTTGCAATGCCACAAGCAGAAAAATATGGATATAAACAAGGTTTTTTTGCTGGAACAATTGCTGCTGGTGGTACTCTTGGTATTTTGATTCCACCTTCAATTAATCTAATTATTTATGGATTTCTAACAAATACATCAATACCAAAACTTTTTGTTGCAGGTTTACTTCCGGGTATTTTATTATCTTTATTATTTATGTTATTAATTTTGCTTATTTCTATAAAAGGTAATAAAGAAGAAAAAATAGAAAGTGAAAAAGTAACGTGGAAAGAAAGGTTTATCTCTTTAAAAGATTTAATACCAGTAGCTATATTGTTTGTATTTATTATGGGATCAATCTATACTGGATTTGCAACACCTACAGAAAGTGCAGCATTAGGAGTTGTTTTAACAATTATTATTATCGCTTTTAAAGGTTTATTAAATCTAGAGGTTTTAAAAAAATCTATTAAAGGAACGATGAGAACAACAGGAATGATTATGTTTATAATCATTGCTGCAAACTTTTTAAATTTTGTTCTAGTTTCTATTGGTTTAACTGATGATTTAGCAGATTTTGTTGATGATTTAGAAGTATCAAAATATGTGATGTTAGCAATTGTAACTTTACTATTTATTGTTTTAGGATTATTTATTGAAACACTTTCTTTAATGGTTATTACTATTCCTATTATTGCTCCTGTGATGATCTCTATAGGTTTTGATGGTGTTTGGTTTGGAATTTATTTAATAATTCTTATTGAAATGGCTTTAATTACTCCACCTGTTGGATTAAACTTGTATGTAGTTCAAGGAATTAGAAATAAAGGAAATATTGTTGAAGTTATGAAAGGTGCTTTACCTTTTGTATTGATTATGTTATTAATGGCTTTTTTATTGATTATCTTTCCACAAATAAGTCTTTTTTTAACTGAATATGTATAAGGAATTTTATGGAACCAAAAGATTTTAGAAAAAAAATAGCAAGTGGCGAGTTTGCAAGTGCCACTGCTGGATATTGTAAAGGTTATGTTCAAGCAAATATGTTAGTGATTCCAAAACAATATGCAGACTCTTTTGAAGAGTTTGCAAAACAAAACAATAAAGCTATACCAGTTTTAGAAGTTATTAGGGATTCATATCATACGAAAATATTAGCAGATAAAGCAAATTTATTAAATGAACTTCCTTCTTATAATATTTTTAAAGATGGTAAATATATAGAAAGTGTTAAAAGTATTGAAGAGTATTATACTGAAGATTTAGTTTTCTTTTTAGTAGGGTGTAGTTTTACATTTGAAACTTCACTAATTGATGCAAATATCTCTTTAAGACATGTAAATGAACAAAAAAATGTAGCTATGTATGATACAAATATCAAATTAAAAGATGTTGATATGTTTAGTGGAAATATGGTAGTTTCAATGAGACCAATTATTAAGCATAGAGTATCTGATGCTTGTGTCGTAACAAGTCATTTCCCTAATATGCATGGTGGACCTATTCAAGTTGGATATCCTGAAATGATAGGTATAAAAGATGTTTCTAAACCAGATTATGGTGAGTTTGTTGGTGTAAATGAAGATGAAGTACCAGTTTTTTGGCCTTGTGGAGTAACTCCTGAAAATGTATTAAAACAAGTTAAACTTCCATTTGCTATCACTCATAGCCCTGGTCATATGTTTATCTCAGATAGAAAAGATTCTGAGTATTATGTATAAACTATTTTTTTAGTCTATATCCTTCCTGTATAACATTTTCGATGATTTGTACAGGAAGTTTTTTTCTCAACTCTTTTACAAAAGTTTTTAGTGCATTTTGTGTCATCACTTTATCGACCCAAATATATTCTTGAATCATATCATAGTTTATAATCTGTTCTTTATTTTTATATAAAAGCTCCAAGAAGTATTTCTCTTTTTTTCTTAATTTAATTTCTTCATTTTCATAATATAAAGAGCTGTTTTCAATATCTAAATAAGTATCTTTATATAATTGGATTTTTGTATTTATCTTATTAAAAAGAGCTATACTTATAGCTTCAAATAGTTTTTTATTAGTTGCAGGTTTTAATATATAGTGAGAAATATTTAGATTTATCAAACTTAATAAATACTCCTCTTTAGAATAAGCACTTAGTACAATTATAGGTGTGTCTAAATTAATTGTTCTAATTCTTTTTATTAGTTCTATTCCATTTTCTTCTTTCATCTCAATATCAGTTAAAACTAAATTTGGTTTTTTTTCTAAATATATCTCATATCCATCTATTGCATTATCTATTTCAAAAACCTCTTTAAAATAGAATTTTAAAGTTGTAGTGAGTTTCTCTCTAATAAAATCATCATCTTCAACTATTAAAACTGAATATGATAATAATTTGTTTTTTAATTCTTCCATTTCTGTTCCTTTAAACTAAAACTCTAAATATTGCGCCGTATTTATTATTTCTTGCAGTAAGACTTCCAAACATGTTTTTTTCTATAATTGATTTTGACATATAAAGTCCAAGACCTGTTCCTTGTTTACTTTTAGTAGAATAATATGGTTCAAATATTTTTTCCATATCTTCCTCTTTTATCCCTTTTGCATTATCACTTACAATAACTAATGATTGATTATTATATGTATTTACTATTAGATTAATATGGGGATTTTTTATATTGTTTGATAACAAGGCATCTTTAGCATTTAATAAAAGATTTAAAATCACTTGAGAGTATTCTCTAGGATAACCTTTTATTTTTTTATCTTTTATAATTCTATAATTCAAATTGATTTTTTGATTTTGAAAAGAATCTTTTAATAAACTTATTGCATTGTCACAAGCTTTAGAAACTAAAAACTCCTCTTTCTCTTTTTCTGGTTTGAAAAAGTTTTTAAAATCTTCAATTGTATTTGACATATAATCAATTATATGAGTTGCATCGTCTGCAGAATCTAACAAAAACTGTTCATCATATTTTTTAAAAATTACTTTTGTCTCAATCTCCATTAATATGCCAGATAAACGAGATAGAGGTTGTCTCCATTGATGGGAAATCATACTTAACATCTCTCCCATTCTTGCATGTCTTGATTGATGAAACATAGCTCTATCTTTTGCTTTAACCTCTTTAATTGCATTAGCTATTTTAGTGTTTAGATTTTTATTTAAGTTTTTTAGTCTAAGCTCTTTTTTCTTTACTTTTTTTTGATATGCAAGAAAAGTTAAATTTATTTTTTGAGAGATAAATAGAGATAATATTGAAATAAAGATAATAAGTAAAAATGAGATAACCATGGCAGTTTGAATATATTTGTTTATTCTATTTTCTAAGACTCTTTTTTTATTTGAGATTACACTATTTATCTCATCTAGAAAAATCCCTGAACCGATTATCCAATTCCATTCATTATAAAGTTTTACAAAAGCAAGTTTTTTTCTTGGAGTTTTATCTTCAATTGAATAAAACTCTGAAAAAGCTCCATTTTTATTTTTTATTGCTATACGAACTAAATTTTGTACATAATAGTTATCTTGAAAATCTTTTTTGTTTGTATCATCTATACCTATCTCATTTTTTCTTTTTCCATGTGAAATTAATATGTTTGTATTTGTATGTATCCAGAAATAATTGTTTTTCCCAAAATTAATATATTCAACCCATCGAGCTATATTATATTTTAAGTCATCTAGCAAATAAAAGATATCTTTTTTTAAAACAATAATGATATCACTATCTTTTATATATTTAAAAAAGTAAATATTTGTTTCATCTTCTATTTTAAATACTTCATTTTTATTTTTTAATATCTTTTTGAAATCATCTAAAGTTTCATAAAAGAAAAAAACATCTTTATCTTTTATAACTCTATTATCTTTTATATCAAAAATTATAAAGTCTGTATTTGAATTTGCATTTTGTAAAACATAGTTTTTGTACTCTTTATTATTAATTGTTCCATTTTTTATATTTTCTAAAAATGCATTCATTTGAATTTTAATATTTTTTTTACTATTCTCAATAAGTAGATTTCTTTGGTAGTTGATATATTTTATTACACCATTAATCTCTTTTTTTAAAATCTCTTTTTGTTTAAAAACATATTCTTTTTCAAACTGAGTATTCTCTTTTTCAAAATATGTTTGTTGATTATCTATTAAATAGTAAAGAAGTATTGATACTAAAATCAAAATAGAAAATATTGGTGTTAGTATTATTAAAATTGGTATGTTTTTTTCATTAAACAAAGAGACTCCTATTATTCCTAAATATTATTGATTAGAAATGTGTTATTGGTGTGCTTTTTATTTTCAGGTGATAAAAAATCATTAAATACCAATGTTATACTATATTATATAATATTGCTAGAAAATCTGTCATTAGTTTTACTTTTAATATAAAAATAAAAAACTCACTAGTTACACACTTAAAAATATTAGTATTTTGATACTGCTATTTATATAGAAAACAACAGAATATGAGGATATATTGATGCAAAGTAATAATACAATCAGAATAAATTGTGATATGGGTGAAAGCTTTGGTATATGGAAGATGGGCCTGGATGAGCAGGTTATGCAATATATTGATATGGCAAACCTTGCTTGTGGTTTTCATGCTAGTGATCCACTTATAATGAATTCTACTGTAAAACTTGCAAAAAAGCATGATGTGATACTGGGAGCCCACCCTTCATATCAAGATTTAATGGGCTTTGGTAGAAGAAGTATTCCATGTAGTTTAGAAGAGATTAAAGCAATAGTACTTTATCAAATCTCTGCAATGGCTGGTTTTTGTAAAGCCAATGATGTGAAGCTAGAATATGTTAAACCCCATGGAGCTTTATATAATGATATGATGAAAGATGAAAATATCTTTAAAGCTATTTTAGAAGCTGTTTCTTCATTTGACAAGGGTATAAAGCTAATGATATTATCAAGTAATAAAAATGAACTATATGAATCTTTTACTTCCTCTTATGGTATATCTTTATTATATGAGGTATTTGCAGATAGAAACTATAATGATGATGGATCTTTAGTAGCAAGAACACATAAGGATGCTGTAATAGATGATGAAAAAATGGTTATAAAAAGAGTTAAGAATCTTAATAATAAAGGTTTTTTAAATACAATTACAGGAAAAGAGCTTTTTTTAAAAACTGACACTGTATGTGTTCATGGGGATAATGAAAAAGCCTTAGATTTTATAAAGATATTAAAAGAGGTATTATAAATATGGAGATAAAAATAGCTTCTGAAAACTCATTGATTTTATACTTTGGAGAGAAAATTGATAAAGATATTGCTACAATAGTTAAAAAAGCTTATTTATGTTTAAAAAATTTAAATATAGAAGGTATCTTTGAGATTATCCCTTCATATACTACTATATTTATTAGTTATGATATTTTTAAATATGATTTTAACTCTATAAGTAAACTATTAAAACAGAGTATTGATTTAGAACATGAAGATGATTTAGAACAAAATATTATTACTATTGATGTATATTATGGCACTGAAGTTGGTTTAGATTTAGAAAACATAAGTAAAAAAACAAAATTAAGTATTGAAAAGATTATACAAATTCATTCACAAAAATTGTATGATATTTATGCGATAGGATTTTTACCAGGATTTGCATATCTTGCAAGTGTTGATAAGGCTATAGCTATGCAAAGGTTATCAACACCAAGAAAACTAATCCCTAAAGGTAGTGTTGCTATTGCAGATACTCAAACAGCAGTATATCCCCAAAATTCTCCAGGTGGATGGAACATCCTAGGAAGAACAGCAATGCAATTATTTGATAAAAATTTAGAAAAGTTATCACCTTTGCGTATGGGAGATAAGGTGAAGTTTAATCCCATTTCTAAAGAACAGTATTTAGAACAAGGGGGATTAATATGAGTTTAGAATTATTAAATAATCCTATTTTTGCAACAATTCAAGATAAGGGTAGATTTTCTTATTCTCATATTGGAGTAACAATCTCTGGAGTAATGGATGAGTTTGCTTATCTTTATGCAAACAAAATGTTAGCAAATAAATTAGACACGAATATTATAGAAATATCTTTTTCCAATGTAATTTTTAAAGCAAATGCAAATACCCAAATAGCAATTACAGGAGCAATTTGTGAATTTTTTATAAATGAGATACCCCAAAAATGTTGGCATACTTATAATATAAAAGTAGGGGATATAATAAAAATAGGAAAAATTTTAAAAGGTTCTAGAGTTTATTTGGGAGTACATGGAGGCTTTAATATAAAAAAAGAGTTTGGAAGTAATAGTACAACTATAAAAGAAACCCTTGGTGGTTTAAATGGAGATAGACTAAAAAAAGGTGATATATTACCATATAATGAATTTTATTTTGAACATAAAAAAAGATTAAAAGAGAAATTTATTCCAAATTATGAGGATGAATTAACCCTAAGAGTTATTTTATCATACCAAGAAAATAAGTTTTTAAAAAAGCAAAAAGATAAGTTTTTTTCAAGCACCTATACTATAACTAATGATTTTAATAGAATGGGTTGTAAATTAAATGGTGAACCTATAGAATCAGAAGTTGATGGTATAATCTCAGAAGGAATAGCTTTTGGTTCAATACAAATACCAAAAGATGGACAACCTATAATTTTATTAAAAGAGAGACAAACTATAGGTGGTTATCCAAAAATTGGTACTGTTTTGAGTATTGATTGTTTTAAATTAGCTCAAATGAAAGTTGGTTCAAAAATAAAATTTGAGCCTATTGATATAGAATTGGCACAAGAAAAAGTGAAACTATTCTACTCTATTTTTGAGTAGATTGTTCACTTAACTCTTTTATCATAGTATTTAAAGTGTCATGAAAAGAAGAATCTTTTTTTGTATTAGAAATTTCATATATAAAGTTTGGATTTATAATTATCCCTGAATTACTTTTTAAGGTTGTATTAGAAAGTAGATTAGCTATATTATTTAAAATTGATGTTATATTTGAAACAGTATCATTTTTTATAATAATTAAAAATTTATTTTTCAAATATCTAGCTATTTCAAAATTTATATTTTCATCTTTTAATTTATCTTTTAAAAATTTTGATATAAAAATTAAAAGATTATTTGAAATTAGGTTACTATAATTTTTTGCAATATAATCATAATCATTGACATTTAATAAAACTAATATACAATCATCTTGTATATTTGCATCTTTTGTAAGAAATTTTTGATAAATCCACTGTTTATTGTATGTTTTTGTTAGATAATCTTTATAAACATTGTTTTTTATATTTTCCAATTCTGTTTGTAGTGTTTTTATTTGAGAATAAAGAGAATCTAAAACAGAATGATTTTTTGATTTTATTGCTTCTTGAGCACCCAATGCAATTTCAGAGACTTCATCAATAGTTTTCATAGCACTATGTATATAACCATCAATTTGTTTGTATTCTTCAATTAAAAAATTTTGAAGTTCTTTTTCAAACTTACCACTATCTAAATCAACATTAATAGTTCTAGCATGTTTATCAAAGCACTCAAAATAACTAGATGGTAGAATAATATCTTCTCCTAATAACTCACTTATTGTATTATCTGTTATCACTTTTAATTTATTTTTCATCTCTTTTTCCCAACAATTTCATCAATTCTTTTTGGTTTACTAATATAGTAACCCTGTGAATAATCAATATCTAAAGATTTTACATATCTTAATATTTTTAAATCACTCACAAACTCAGCAACTGTTTTAATATTTTGTTCTTTACAAAACTGTACTATACTCTTTACAAGGTTATAATAAATCTCTTCATCAATTTTTTTAATCAAACTCCCATCAAGTTTTATATAATCTGTATTTATATTTAATATTTGTTCATAGTTTGAAAAACCTGAACCAAAATCATCTATTGCAATTTTTGTATTATGTTGTTTTAAATCATTAATAAAATCATTTACTAAATAGTAATTGTTTATTTTTTTGCTTTCAAGTATCTCTATAGTTAGATATTTTCCTACATCTGTTTCTTTGATTTTTTTTATAAGTAGTTTTTTCATTGTTGGGTTTAAAATATCATTGTAATCTAGATTTATACTTACATGGATTTTATATTGTTTGATATAATCAATCACTTTTAAAATCATTAATTCCATAAGTTTATTAAAAAGTCTATATTTTCTCGATTTTTCAATAAAAACCTGTGGCATGATAATATTCCCATTTTTATCAAATATTCTCATTAAAGCTTCATATTTTACTATTGTTGAGGACTTATTATCTTGTATTGGTTGAAAAAATGGTTCCACTGTCTTTTCATCAATATTTTTATGTAGTGTAGATAAAAGTTCTTCATTTAGAAAATGATTTTTATATAGATTTGAATCATAATACATAAAATTTATATAATTTAGTTTTGCATTGTGTAGAGCTTTTTCTGCAAATATTTTTAAGTTTTTATCGTTCCCTTTTGAACAACCTATAGTGATATCTATATCAATAGTATGTAAATCATTAATTAGTTTAAATTGCTTTGAGACAATAGTATCGAAAATATAGTTTTTTATTTTTATAATATCAATTTTTTCTAAATCTTCAAAAATATTTATTATAAAAACATCTACATGTGAATTTTTAACCTCTATACATATATCTTTTTTTATAATAGATAAAATCTCTTTTCTAATATTAGTTTTAAGTAGATTATATACTTGTGAAATAATATAATCTCCACTACTAAAACCATATAAAGCATTTATATCTTTCATATAGAGTATATCTACAATAAAAATTGTTTTAGTTCTATTCTTATATAGGTGTTTACATATATATTGGAATAAAGACACATTTAACCTTTTTTTTCTGCTGAAATAGTATATCATAATTTAATCTTAAGAAATGTAAATATTGTCTAATTTTTATCATAAAGTGAAAAGTTTTCTTATTTAATTACTAAATTGTATTTATTAATAAATTTTAATATAAATTTGTTACAATCAAATTTCACTAGGAGGTGATATATTGGAACATATAGCAATAAAAAATAAAAAAATAAGAATTGATATTATAAAATTACTAAATATTATTTCTTTGAAAAATAGATTTGAAATAGATTTTAATGGAAATATTATAATTGATGAAGAAGAAAAAAATAAAAATCCAATTATATTCAAATCAAATGAAAATGATAACTATAACTTATTAGTTGATTCAAAATCTTTAGTTTCTAATATTTTTAAAGATTATAAACCAGAAATAAATGGTACTATATGTGTTTTAAATTTAGTCAGTGCTTGGCAACAAATTATTGATTTTAATAAATCTCGAATGTTATATTTTGATCATCAAACAGATGGAGTTGAAATCTTTGAAGATGAAACTTTAGAAGAGTATGGTTGGCATTGTATTCCTTGTGACATAAGTTATAGACAATTATCAGAATTTATAGAAAGTAATTGTGATGGTTGTTTGGTTTTTTATGATAATGAGGTTCAATTTAATGGTTTTGTTATAGTAAAAGATATAGAAGATGTAAGAAACAAAGTTTACACTTTTATAATAAATAATTTAAAAGATAAATTAGTAAATAATAAATTAGATTTAGATGATGATGAGATTTTAGAATCATTGCAGTTTTTTAATATAAAGGTATAGTTTGGAAGATTTGATTAGAGATGGGGGCTTTATAGCATATATAGCTCTTTTTTTATATTCATTTGGTGGTGGATTTGTTGGTTTGGTAATAGCAGGTGTTTTATCTTATGCAGGTGATTTAAATATTTTTTTATCAATGATTATAGCAGGAACATCAAATTTTATTGGGGATCAGTTTTTATTTTATATGGCTAGAACAAATAAAGCATATGCAAATGATATTATGAAAAAATATGGAAGAAAAGTTGCTTTAGCACATCTTTTGATGCGTAAATATGGATCTTCTGTAGTTTTTATTCAGAAATATATATATGGAATAAAAACTTTAATTCCTCTTGCAATGGGTTTAACAAAATATTCATTTAAAAAATTTACTATTTATAATGGTTTTGCAGCAATAGTTTGGGCAATACTTGTAGGATATGCAAGTTATATGATGGGGGAGGTTGTTTTAACCTATTTTGATGAGTATAAATATTATGCTGTAGCATTTATCTTAGCGATAATTTTAGGTGTAGGGTATTATTTTAGAAAAATATAATTAAGGAAATATGATAGAAAATACAGAGAATAGTTTTGAATCACTAGATATAAAAGAAGAGTTCAAAAAAAATATAAAAAGCTTAGACTTTCTACAAATGACAAATATTCAAAAGTTATGTATAAAGCCTATTCTAGAAAAAAATGATGTTATTGCACAAGCAAAAACAGGTTCTGGAAAAACAGCAACATTTGCTATACCTATAATAGAAAATTTAGATGTAGAAAATTTTGCAACACAATCTTTAATCTTAGTTCCTACAAGAGAGTTAGCAAATCAAGTAGCTTTGCAAATAAGAAAACTTGCACGTCATATTCACAATGTAAAGGTTTTAACTTTGATAGGTGGAGTTCCCTATAAAGTACAAGTTGAGTCTTTGAAATTTGGAGCTCATATTATAGTAGGAACTCCTGGAAGAGTTTTACAACATCTTTTTGAGACAAAAATCACTTTTCCAAATATTAACTGTCTGATTCTTGATGAAGCAGATAAGATGCTTGATATGGGATTTTATGATGATATATTAAAAATTATAAATGAACTACCTTCAAAAAGACAAACTTTGCTTTTTTCTGCAACATATGATGAAAATATAAAAGAGTTATCTCAAAAGATTACTAATGAAGCTTTATTTTTAAAAGATGAATCTGTCCATACACCACAAACAATAAATCAAAAGTTTTATTGTATAAATGATGAAGAAAAAGCTGATTTATTACCATATTTCATAGCTTCTAATGAGGCAGAATCTACACTAATATTTTCAAATACAAAAATTGAGTGTGAGAATATTGCAAACAAACTATATGAAAAAGGTCTTGATGTATTGGTTTTACACTCTGATTTAGACCAAAAACAAAGAGATGAAATTATGATACTTTTTTCAAATAAATCGTATCCAATTTTAATAGCAACTGATATTGCCTCAAGAGGTTTAGATATTGATGATATAGACTTAGTTATTAACTATGATATAGCAAGAGATTTACACACTCATAAACACAGAATAGGAAGAACTGCAAGAGCTGGTAAAAAAGGCTTGGCTATTAGTTTTTTTAATAATGAAGATATAGATAATAAAAAATTTTTAGTGGATGAATTTAACTTAAATTTAGAAGAAATCTCTAATATAAATAATAGTAAAATTTATGAAATTGATTCTGCTTTTAGAACAATTTATTTAAATAGTGGCAAAAAAAATAAACTTCGTGCAGGAGATATTTTGGGTGCTTTAACAGCAGCTATTGGTTTAAATAAAGAAGATATTGGAAAAATTGATATCTTAACTTTTTGCTCATATGTTGCAGTTAAAAAAGAGGTTTTAAATAAAGCTTTAGATGGATTAAAAAACAATAAAGTTAAAGGTCGTTTTCTAAAAGCATATGAAAAATAGATTATAAAGGAATTTTATGAAAATAGTATTATCACTTTTAGTTTTAACACTTTCACTTTTTGCAAGTGCAATAAATTTTGAAAAAGATTTAGAATCTGCAAAACAAAAGGCTATATCTCAAAATAAAAAGCTTATGATTATGTACTCAACTCCAACTTGTCCAGAGTGTAACTATATGAAGAAAAAAGTTTTCAAAGATGAAAAAGTTATCTCATATGTAAATGAAAATTTTGTACCAGTTGTAATGGATATAAAAAAAGATAAAGCTGAGTTACCTTATGAATTTATAGGTATTCCTACACTTTTCTTTGCAAATGCAAGTGATATGAAACTTGTAGGCAAAAAAATAGGTGGTACGAGAGAAACACAACTATTAGAAATATTAGAAAAGATGAAGTAAGATTATGAAAAAAGTTTTATTTCTTTTTATTTTTGTAGTGAGTTCTCTTTTTGCATTTAATCAAGATGATTTAGATAAATTTTTATTTTCAAAAGATTGTCAAGAGTGTGATTTGTCAAATGCAGATTTTTCAAATCAAAATTTTGATGGAGCAAACTTAACTAGTTCAAATCTAAATGGTGCAAATTTTGAAAACTCAAGTTTTGTAAAATCAAATATGTGGGGTGTGACTTTAAAAGATGCAAATTTTAATAATGCAAACATAAGAGCATCAAATCTAGAAGGTTCAGAACTTAGCAATATCAAGTGTGAAAATACAACTTTCAAGGGTGTAAATTTTTCAAATGCAACTTTTATAAATGTAAAATGCAAAAACCTATCTATCTGGTCTGCAAGATTTTTAGATACAACTTTTGATGATGTAGATTTTTCAAACGCAGGTGCAGCATATGCGATTTTCAATGCAGTTGATTTTTCTTCACTAAATATAGATGGAGCAATCTTTTGGAATGCAAAAGTTTCAAACTCTTTTTTAAGTAAAACACAATGTGAATACTTAAAAAAAGAGGAAGCTATTTTAAAAGACAACGACTGTAAATAGTTTAAGAGATTTTCTCTTCTATTTCCTCATCCCATAAGATAGAGATACCATACTCCTCATGGGGTATGGCATATTTAAAATATTCACTTCCACCTTTTTTGCCATGCAGTCTTACAACAATTTGTCCATCTTCTAAAAGTTTTTTCATCTCAAATTCACTAATAGAGCGTTTGTTGTATCTTAGAAAACTATTTGAATATACCCTAAATCTGCAAGTTGAATCAGCAGTAAAAATATATTGTTCACTCTCATCATACTCTTTTTTAGAGTTTTCACATGAGTATAGTTTGATATTTTTACCTTTTACTGTAATTTTTTTAGAAATAACACTTCCATCGCAATAGGGGCATTTACCTAGTATAGACATTTATCTCCTTTTTTGATTGTATTTTAGCAGTAAAAGATGGTTTTGTTTTGAAATATTGCAGAATGCAATGAATAGATTGATGAATCAATATTTGATTATATAAATGTTGGTTATAATAATCTAAATGATTATATAAGGAAAAGAAATGGGAGTAGTATTTTTATTTTTTTTAATAATATATATATTATTTGCAATAGGTATTTATCATTTGGTAAAAAAAGTTAATAAAAATAAAATAGTTCTTCGTATGGTTATTGTAATCTTTATATTGATACCAACATATGACATCATAATTACAAATATATTAGGTACATTTTATTGTTTGACAACACCTTCTTCATATATAAATGAAAAAATAGAATATCCAAAAAGTATATATTGGGAAGATAATATTTACCCAGGCTTTGATAAAGAAGATAGAAAACTGATGATTAAAAATTATTTGGATGGAGTTCATTTAAAAACAATGGTTTTAAATGGAGATGATGGAAAAATATATCTCTATACAGCAAATCCAACAATATGGGATAACTTAAAGCCTTTAAAAAAAGAAGATGGACAAGTCTATTATGATAAAGTAGATGAGATAGTAGAAGAAATTATAAAAACATCTCAACAAATTTATACAAAAGATAATGTACCCAAAACAAATTATACAGTCAGTTTTAATGAGATAAAACTAGATTTTTTTTCAAGTAAATTTCTTTATAGTGATGAAACAAAAGTAGTAGATAATATGACAAATAAAGTAATAGCTTATAATAGAAGAATTATGAGGTTTTTTTATAATATTTTTCCTGATATTGTTATTGGTGGATGGTATTATTCTCAGAAACAAGTTTGTGGAGAAAAATATTTTTATTTTGAACGCGATATTTTTGCATATTTTGGTTATTACGGTTCAGCTAAACATATTGAGAATATAAATAAAAAGCTTTACAATAAATATATAAAAGGAGAAAAGTAATGAATTTAAACAGAATAAAAACAATGGGAATTATTACAAGAATATTATATGATTTTATTGTACCTCTTAACTTTTATCGACTTTTTTTGTGAAAAAAAAGTAGCAAAAAATCACCCACAGGGTTTCGAAGCCGAAGGTTCCCTCGCTTTTTATTTTACTTTTCTGTTTTTCAAAACTCACATAAAAATATGCTCCCAGCATATTTGTTATGCTCAAACAGTTGAAAAACTTTTCCGAAAAGTAAAATAAACACTCGGCTTCTCAAATGCGGGAATAGGGGATAATGACCTTTGCATTTTTGATACCATTTTATTTGAATTGGTGTAATACTCAATAATTATTTTAAAAGTTCGTGGCTAGGAATTTGTCCAGACTTTGTTGAAGCCGGAAGTTTTCTAATTATTTTCGGAAAAGACCGAGGAATGTTCGAAGATATAAAAGGTGACTGAATGTCACGTTTTATATCAAGTCCCGCAGGTCAGAAAATAATTAGACAACTGGAGGGAACTTTAGCTTCAACAACTGTCTGGTTGCTTTTTCTCAAAGAGAGTGCAAGCACAGGTCTTACTTTTTACAACTAAAAAGTAAGAAAGCGGAGAGCTTCGCTCTACAAGACAGTGCATACAGTTAAAATTATTTCAAAAGTATTTGAGTTTAAACAATAATCATCTTATCCATCAATCCTTAAAAACCTCAAAAATAATATCCCTCAACTCCTCTTTCATCTCATAAGTTAACTCTTTAGTATTAGAATATATATAAAAAGGAACAGTATTCAACATAGATTGTTTCAGCCTTTTTCTAAGTGTTGAAATCTCATCAATAAAGATGATATTCTCCCCATCAAATAGTTTAAAATCTTTTTCAATACCAATTTTAAAAGAAACAATCTGGTAGCTAAAAAATAGATTTTTTTCTTGTGATTCATATTTTGATATAAAGTTTTCAAGTTTATCTCTTAGGTCTTTATATCTATTTTCATTGATAAAACCAAAACTCTCTCTAAACTGATATCTTTGAACTGTTGAAAAATCTAATACTTTATAAAACTCATTTAGGTTTTTCCATGGAGATCTAAAAAATCTTTTTCCAAATAAAACCTCTTCAAAGCAGTATTTATATTTTAAATCTTCTTGTGAAAGCTTTTTTTTGTTTTTTATTGAAAAATATTCATCTTTAAAAAATGAAATTAACCAGTTTTCATCTAATAAACTAATTAGGTCCAGTTTTTTTTCATTGTCAAAATTATGGGAAAATTTCCATAACATAGAAATAGAGTTTGATGGTTTATCCTCTATGATATTATTTTCAAAATATTTATTGCATAGGTATTGAACCACATTTTCCAAAAGTGCATCGGTTTTTGCAATACCATGATTAAATATCACTTTTTTATAAAGATTAAATCTCATCTCAAGCATATGCTCTATATCAATCAAACTCATATCGAAATAGCTTATATAAAACTCATCTTTTTGTTTTACCAAAACTGCTTCTTTAGTGATTCTAATATGGTCATTAGGTCCTGTTATATAACCACTTGCTAACATATCTCTGTTTATATAGTCTAATCTATCAGCATCTACTGTACTATCAATAATTCTATGCAAAACTTTAAAGTCAAAGTTTTTGTAAACTCTGTTTTCGAGGATATAAGAAGATAGTATTTTAATAAGTTTTATATGTTCTTTTTCCTCTTTTAACTCTATAAAATCAAGAATTTCATATTCTAATAAAAGATTTAAAAAGTTTTTACCTATTGCTTCATGTAAAATTAAATCTTCATTGTGTGTTAATTTTTCATAAAAGTTTTTAAACTCTTGTTGTTTTGGATTTAACTCTTTACTTTGTTTCAAACTATCGTATACATTTTTTAAAGAATATTCTACTTGATGTGAAAAAGGTAGATGTCCAACATCATGGAGTAGGGCAACTACTCTGATTGTTTGTAAAATTATAGTATATACAACTCTGTCTTTTTTATTTTTTGTAGGAATTGTAAATTGGTATAACGCTTTATTATCAAAATAACTTAAATCATCTATTTTTATATTTAGATTATTTTCTTTTATTACATTTTTTATAACTTTTTTTAAAGCTTTTAGAAACTCATCTTTTGTTTCTTTATTTGCATTTAAAAGTGCATTTTTAAAAATAAAAGAACTTAAGTGCATACAACCTAAAGAGTGTATAAATCTTTTGGTTGTAATAGACGGATAAGAAAAATAAGCCAAAGCATTTTGGGTTATAAATTGAAGTCTATTTACAATTTTTGTTTGTAATAGTTTATCTTCAAGTTTTGTATACTGAATATGATTATATATAGTATCGTTTATAATTCTATTTTGGATTTTATTTTTTCCTTTCGAATATTCTTTCTGTAAATTCTGCAAATTTACCACGTACTGCTTTTTCCAACTCTATTGCAAACATATTTATTTCAGGATGTTTTTCCCTTGTTTGTTTAAGAAGTGTAGTAAGTCCGTTATTATATTTGTTTAAGTATAGGTTATCTATTTGTCTATTTGAACCAATTACTATAGCCATACATGATTCATCCAATCTACTTAAGATAAGTTGTGTAGTTTTTTCAGAAGAGTTTTGCCACTCATCCATAATAACTATTGCTTCAGATAGTGTTCTACCTCTAGCTTCTCCTGGCCAAAGTGTTTCTATACAATACCTTGAGGTTAACTCTGATATTTTTGATTCAATAGATTCTTTGTTCTCTCTATTTTCACTTTTTTTCAACTGTTTTTTTGCTATAAATTCTAAAGTATCTTGTAAAGCCATATTATAGATTCTAAATTTTTCATCATTTCCAGATAAATATCCTATATCAGCACCTTTATCAAGTGATTCAATAGAGTTTCTTACATAAACTATTTTAGAATAGTGACCTAAATCTATAAGTCTCATAGATGATACAATAGACATAAGTGTTTTACCAGAACCTGCTTTTGCATCTATTACAAGTAGATCAAACATCTTAGATAAAATTGCTTTCATAAATAGTTTTTGTTTTAGATTTACAGGTTTTACTTGCAACGCTTTAAAATCTGATTCACTTAAGATATTTATTTTTTTATTTATAATTATTGCAAATGTTGAGTTTCCATCATCACTTTCAAAAGCATAACAAAAATTTTCATAACCATAATTTTCATCAAAGTTTTCAATATCACTTCCATCAAGCGAGTTAAATAAAGAAGAATCAACTTTGATATATTTCAAAAATTCAAATTTTGGTACAGTAGATTTATCATCATGCAGTGTTTCAGCTTTAATCCCTTTAAACAAAGCAAAGGTTCTAGCATATACATCAAGTGATAAAAAAAGTGTTTGTGCCCCTTTATAATAATCTTGAGCTATCACTGCTACTTCAATTATTCTTTTATCATTGCTTTCACTTATGTGTACTTGTTCTATTTGGGATTCATATTTATCTTTTGAGATAATATGTAGATTTAGTTTGTCATTGTAAAGTTTTACAACTTTAAAACCAGCCTTATAATCAACCTCTTTTATTTTCATATTAGCCAGTAATCGTGCAAATTCTCTAGAATAATAACCCAGTTCAGTTGTTAATTTCTTTTTGTCCTCTAATTCTAATAAAACTGTTTCAGGGATTACAATTATATTTGTGTTATTGTCAGATATTCTATTTAAGTTTTGTACATTTTGTAGGATAATATTGGTATCTAATACATATACTTTATCTTTCATAAAGTATTATATCATTTATTTATAACAAAACAATAACAATTATCTAAAATTTTCTGCTGGTTTTCCTAGATGATATCCTTGTGCAAAATCAACTTCAATATCTTGTAAAAATTTAAGTATTTCTTCATTTTCTACAAACTCTGCAATAGTTTTTACATTTAAATCTTTTGCAAGGGCAACTATAGATTTCACAAAGGCTAAATCTTTTTCATCTTTATGAATATTTACAATAAAATCACCATCAATTTTTATATAATCAATTGGAAATCTTTTTATATAGTGAAATGATGAGAATCCTGAACCAAAATCATCTATGGCAAAACTAAATCCTTCTAGTTTTAGATTTTGTACAAATTTTTCAAGTAATGAGAAACTTTTTACTGTTTCCCTTTCTGTAATCTCAAATACAATCTGGCTTTTATCAATTTCATATATATCAGTAAGATTTACTATTTTATTGATAAACTCTCCAATAATTAAAGCTTTTGGAGAAAGATTAATAAATAATAAGCCTTTATAGTTTGTAGCTTTGATTTTCTCAAAAGCTTTTTCTATAACAATATAATCCATTTTATGAACGATACCTAAACTTTCCGCAGTCTCAATAAACTTACCAGCAGGCAGTATCTCTTCATTTAATTCTATTCTCATCAACAATTCATTGATTGCACATTTATTTGTTTTTATATCTACAATTGGTTGGAAGAAAGGTATTATGTTTTCATTTCTAATAGCATCTAAAACAATCATTGATTTATCTTCACTATCTTTATGTATCTCTTCTATTTCTGCTTCATTAGGGAATCTAATAGCATTTTTACCTTCATTTTTAGCTTCATACATCATGGCATCAGCTATATTAAACAGTTCTTTTGGTTCTTTTGAATGTTCTGGGAATACTGCCATTCCAATTGATACTGTCATACTACATTTTGTGCCATCAGGAGCATTTAATTCAAGGCTTTCAACATTTTTAAGTATTCTTTGAGCTACTGTGTATGTATCTTTTTCACTACTTTCAGGTAATATGATAGTAAACTCATCACCACCATATCTTGATAAAATATCTTCATCTCTTTTTGATTTATTTAAAACATCAGCAAAAGCTTTCAAAAAATCATCACCAAAACTATGTCCATAAGTATCATTTATAGGTTTAAAGTTATCACAATCAATAACTAAAAGACCAAACTCATATTCATGTCTACCAGCTCTTTTTACCTCATATTCTAATAAATCTCTAAAAACTCTTTGAGAAAAAAGACCTGTAAGAGGGTCTCTTGTCGCATAAAATTCTAAGTTTTCTGTATATTTGTTTATTGCTTTTATTGAACCTACTAGATTAAGTAAAGTTGTGAGTATCGAGTCAATTACTATAGATTGAATAGAGTCTTTATCAAGTTTTGATTGTATTCCTAAACCAACAATCCCTCCAATTTTTGGAGAATCTAATAATAAAGATTTTGCTTCATGTTCTATTTCATGAATAGCTAAAGAGGTTAAACAGTAAGATTCATTTGTAAAGTTATGATTAATTCTACAATCAACTATATCAAGTCTATGATGAGTTTTAATCATCTCTTTTGATACATTGTCCATATAATTTAAAACTTCATCACTAGGTTTCCCTAACCAAAATATCTCTATCTCATAATACTCATCATTTGTTTTAAATATAGTAATTAAACAATAAACAGGTAAAACTATATTTATTTCATGTAATAAATCTTTTATATAATCTTTCCAGTCTCTAATTACATCAGAGGTAATAACCATTTTATCAAGAAGTTTTACTTCAAACTCTAAAATACTTTTATCAACAGCAATATTTTTGAGTTTACTACTTAAATCGTTAAGCCCATCCATTAATAAATCAAACTCTTTAAAACTTCTTTTTGTATTTGAGGTATCTAAGTTTTTAAAATCTTTGACACTGTTTATATTTTCAAGTTTATCTTTGAAGTTTAATAACGATAAATTTATTTTTTTTAGAAGACTTCCTGATAATAAAAAAGCACATATTATCATTACTGGTAAGATTATTAGTGAAAATATAAAGTAATTAAACTGAGTATCATCTATTACATCACTAAAATCAGATGATATTTCGACTGCTCCTAATACATCCCCAACTTTTACATTAGTGTGACAAGTTAGGCACTCATTTTTTGCCAGAATGGGAGTAATTATTTGTGTAGTATTATTGGTCGATGTAAAATATTTCTCTTTTGTATCAAAAACATTTTTAACATCTTTTGTTATTCTAGCTTGATTAATTTTTCCAAAAAGCTCTTCTACATTTTTAGAACGGTAAATCTCTATTTTTTGAGAACTCTCTTTAAAAGAACTTTTTGTATCTTCTATAAATTGTAAAAGTTCTTCTCTTGTCCAACCTTTTCTCATAACTTGATACATAGAGTTAAAAATTTGTTTAGATAAAGATTCTGAAATTTTTTGGTTCTCTTCGATTGTAAGATTAGTGTGTATATTAGAAGAAAATATATAAAAAATAAAAAAAAGACTAAGTGTAATTGTTAAAATAGATGTTCTAAAATAATTTTTTAAAGTTTTAATTTTCATACACAGCCTCATTTTTATAAGTTTTTTGTTTAGAGGTTTTTAACTATATAAATTTTATAAAACCATAAAAACAATAATTATTGTAAAAAGTAATTTTATTATACAATTATAATATTATTTTATTAATAATCGGTTATTTTACAAAAAAAAATACTAAAAAAGGATAAAATATTAAATATATATAATAAAAATGAAAAAGTTATTTAGTGAAGATTAATTAAGTTAGGAAAATATTATTTTATTTTCCTTCCTCTTTATTCCAAATAGTATATAGACTTTCAGCTTCTAAAATCTCTTCTTTTGTAGCTTTTCTTCTACAAGATAAATAACCTTTTGAACCATCAGAAGACTCGAACGGATAAACTGTAGCAAATACCCAATAATATCCTCCTGCTTTAGTGGCATTTTTCACATATCCTGTCCAAACTTCACCTTTTTTTACAGTATCCCAAAGACTTTTAAATGCTTTTTTAGGCATATCTTTATGTCTTACTACATTGTGGGGTTTACCTATTAATTCATTTAATCCAAACTCTGCAATTTTACAAAAATCATCATTTGCAAAAGTTATAATACCTTTAGAATCTGTTTCACTTACTAAAAAAGCATATTCATCTAATATTGTTTCTTGTCCTAGTGACATTATTGTGCTCCTTAGTTAAATTTCTTATGTTGTGCATCAGCAACTAATTCATTGGCCATTTGAGACACCTCATGAGAAATATTTTTTACATTATTTGCTTCACTCGCATTTTCTTGAGTAACTCTATCTAACATATTCATAGTATCATTAATTTGTTCAATTCCCGTCATTTGCTCTTTTGAGGCAGAACTTACATCCTCTATGATATGAATTGTTTCTGAAATATGTTTGTTTAGTTCTTCATAACCGTTTATCATGTTACTTGAAATAGTTTTTCCATTATTCGCTTTTTGAGTTGCATCTTCAACTAAATCTTTAATCTCTTTTGCAGCTTCTGCACTCCTACTTGCAAGATTTCTAACCTCTTGCGCTACAACTGCAAAACCTTTTCCTGCTTCTCCTGCTGTTGCTGCTTCAACTGCTGCATTTAGTGATAAAATATTTGTTTGAAATGCTATTTGATCAATAACAGTAATTGCTTCATTGATTGCACCAACTTTTTCATTTATTTCATCCATTGAAGAGGCAGTTTTACTTGCTAAATCTTGTCCTGTGGTAACTGATTTTCTTACTGTTTGACCCAAATTTGCCATTTTTGATGCGTTGTCTGCATTGCTTCTTGTAATTGATGTAATCTCTTCTAAAGCAGCAGCTGTTTGCTCTAATGATGCAGCTTGCTCATTTGACTTTGCTGCTAAGTTATTCATTGAAGTATTCATTGCAACTGAATTACTTTCTAATATTTGTCCATTTTCAAGATTTGTTTTTGCTGTTTTTCCTAATGTCTCCCCTAAAGTATTTATGCTTTCCATTAATTCTAGAAGTTGTTCTTTAAATTTGGGGTTGATGTTTATTTTATCTCTATAATCATTGTTTGTATAACTATTCATAACTCTTAAAATTCTACTTGTTGAATCATTTAAACCCTCAAGCATAGCATTCATAGTTTTAATTAAAGTTGCAATCATAGGATTTGTTGATGTTGATTTAACTCTACAACTATAAATACCTTGTTCAACTTTATCTGATGTTAAAACAATTTCTCCAATAACCTTCATATCATTTTTAATATCTTTATCTGCTTCTTCAATTAAAGAATTCCATTTCTTTAGAAGTTTATCCAACTTCTTATTTCCTGTATTTTCAATATAATTAAATCTATTCCTTTTGTATCTTGTATATTCAAGTAGCTGCACAAAATACTCATCAATAATATCTAATTCTTTATCTGATACATTGCCAAACATATCTTTCCTTTGTTGAATTATCTTATAAATTTTATACATATTGTAGTGAAATTTTATTAAATAATATACTATTTACTGTATAAAAAATGAAATTATTTAATTTTTTATTTCAATTATTATTCAAATAAAGTGTGATTTCAAACAAAGCACCAATGTATTTTTTACCTTCATAATCAAATTCACTGTTTTTTACTTCAATATTACCATTCATATTTTTTGTAATGATTTCATTACTCATAAATAGTCCTATTCCAGTACCTTGAGATTGGTGCTTTGTAGTAAAATAAGGTTCAAACACTCTTGAAATAATATTTTCTGGTATTCCTCCAGCATTATCTTGTATTTGAATTATTACTTTTGAATTTTCTTTATAACAACTAATTAGTATAAGTTTTTCATGCGTTATTTTACCTCTTTCAAATTCATCTTTTGCATTGTTTAAAAGGTTGATGATCACTTGTATAAATTGATTTTCATAATTTTTTAATTTTATCTCTTCTAATATTTGTATAATTTTTATATCTTTATTTCTAAATTGTACGTCTAAAAGAGTTAGAGTCTTTTTTATAGCTGTTTTAAGACTAAATATTTCCATTTTATTATCTGATTTGAAAAAATTTCTAAAATCATCAATTGTTTGAGAGAGATATTGTGCAGAATGATTTATCCCTTCCAATCCTTTTAGTAGAAACTCTTCATCTAATATGTGCATCTCTTTTTGTAGTTTTAATCCTGTTGCAGTAGTTGTTATTGTTGATAAAGGTTGTCTCCATTGATGAGCAATATTTCCAATCATCTCTCCCATTGCTGCCATTTTTGATTGGTATGCAATAAGATTTTGTTGTTTGTTGTTTTCTTCTATATGTTGTTTTATCTCTTTTTTATAAATTTCAAATTTTCTTTGCAAGATTTTTGAAAAATATATAGAACACAGTAATAATAAAATAATTAAAATTATAGAATATTTAATAATCTGTTTTGCAGATTTTTTAAAGTTGTCATCTAATTCATCTATTCTTTTTTTAATTTGTTCGTTAGTATCATCTTCATAATAACCAGTCCCAATTAGCCAATTCCAATCATTTAAACCTTTAATAAAACTTACTTTTTGGATTGAATGATTATTATCAGGTTTTCTGTTTTGGATATAACTATAATAACCTTCACCATTTTTTGCTATATCTATAATATCTTTAATAACTTTTTGTATATTAACCGTATCATTATTTTCAATTGCATTTTTTCCTATAAAGTTTTTTCTTATATGACTTAAATATACACTATTGTAAGTTATAACAAAGATATATCCATTTTTATCATATCTAAACTCTCTAATATTTCCCAAAACTTTTTCTTGAATCTGTTTTTCAAAATCTTTAACATATTCTCCTGTTCCTATAAACCAGTTAAAAGGTTCAAAGTTTCTAACTAAACCTATTTTTTCTCTCATTTTGTCTGGGTTTAATGGATTAAACCAAAACCATTTATAATAAGTTTCATCTTTTTTAGATAATAATTTAATCATATCTTGAATAATTAAAGTTCCTTTTGAGTCTTTATGATTGATAAAATCTTTACCCTCAAGTTCAGGATTATACGGTAAAAGTAAATTTTTACCTGTTTTTTCATAAATAAAAAAATACCCTCTATTATTGTTGAATCTAATAGGTCGTATCGCTTCAATTATCAATTTTTTTAACTCTTCTTTTGGTAAGTTTGGATTATTTTTATATATTGATTTTGCTATATTATATACGTTATCTAGTTCGTTTTTTAGAGATTTTTTTAATTGTATTGTTGTTAGATTTTTTTCTCTTATTATATAGTCATAAATTTCATTTACTCTTTGTTTTATTATTATTTTATTTTTTGTTGTAAACTCTTGATATATTTTTCTTTTTTCTTTTTCAATAGAATTATTTTTTTCAATAAATTGTAAACTTAGTATTATTATAGAAATTAGGATAATAAATATTGAAGGAGTGTATTTTATAATCTTTAATAATTTTTTTTCATTTTGAAATTTCATATTAAATCCAGGTTTCTATATAAAAAGTTTTTTAAAGAATAAAACTATATCTAAAATTTTATTAAAAAGTTATTTTTATTAAAAATATCTATTAATTTATTATAAAAAAACAACTGCTATAATACGAAATGTTAAAATTTTATAATCAATCATTAATTACGATAATAGATATGTTATCAAGTGAATTATCACAAATAGAAGAAAAAGCTGTTTTAGAGTTTGAAGTATTAAATCCAGATTCTTTTCAAAATGTATATTCTGGTACCATAGTTACAATTGAAAATAACAAATATATTTATAGAAGTCTAAATACTTGGAATGATTTAGCACAAAAATTTTTTTGTAAGATGTTGATACCTAAAATTATTGATGAAAAGTCCATAATTATTAGATATCAAAAGTTAAATTTAAAAAAGTCATTTCACAATAATGAAAAAAATAGTGAAAAATATGGTTTAGATTCAGAGTATAACAATATAAATAAAAGTGAAGAGCCGGAGTTTCTAATTAACTATTTAAATGCCTTAAATAATGTAAAAACTCAGAATAGAAAAAGAGTATTAAATCTTGGTATTAACTCTGGTAATGAGTTTGAAATTATAAAAAAAGTTTTTAAAGAGTTTTCAAATATTGAGTTTGTAGGAATAGATTATTGCCAAAGTGCAATTGATAGTGCGAAAGAAATATTTTCAAATGATAAAAATGTAAAACTATATTGTCATGATATAAATGATTTAAAAACTTTAGATTTAGACACTTTTGATCTAATTATCTCTATTGGTACTTTACAAAGTACAAATCTAAACTTCAATGAAGTATTTATGAATATAGTTCAAAACTATTTAAATAAAGATGGTTCAATGATTTTAGGCTTTCCAAATTGTAGATGGATTGATACGGAGATAATTTATGGGGCAAAAGCTCCTAATTATTCATATTCTGAAATGTCAATTTTATTTAAAGATGTTATGTTTTGCAAAAAATATCTTCAACAAAAAAAATTTAGAGTTACTATAACTGGTAAATATTACATTTTTTTAACTGCAACATCAATAAGAAAATAGCATGAAATTTATATTTGTTTTTATAATTATTTTTACATTTTCAAATGCAAAATTTGAAGATTTTACAAAAAAAAATGAAGTAAAAGAGTTTGTTAATAATTTTTCAAAAAATAGTAAGTATACAAAGGGTGAGTTAATAAAACTTTTTTCAAAAGTTGATGTTCAAAATTTTTCTTTAGAGTATTATTCAAAAACAGTAAAAAAAGATTTTGAAGTAAAGGGGAGTTTTATAGGTAGTTGGGATAAATATGAAAATAAAATCATAAATAAAAAAAGAATTGAATATGGTTTAAAATATCTAAAAAAAAATAAAAAATATTTTCTAAAAGCACAAAAGGTATATAAAATTCCCTCATCATATATAGCTTCAATAATTGGAGTAGAAAGTTTATATGGTGCAAATACCGGAAGACAAAATGTGTTTGATGTTTTAGCAACCTTAGCATTTAAAGAGAATAGACGAAATAAGTTTTTTAAAAAAGAGTTAGAAGAGTATTTAGTAGTAGCAAAGAAAAATAAAATTGATTTATCCACACAAAAAGGTTCTTTTGCCGGTGCAATAGGCTTAACTCAATTTATGCCAACTAATATTAAAGCATATGCAGTTGATTTTGATAATGATGGAAAAATAGATTTAAACAGTAGTGCTGATGCAATAGGAAGTGTTGCAAACTTTTTAAAAAAGCATGGTTGGAATTCGCATGCTCCAGTTGCGACAAGAGTTTCTTATATAGGGAAAAGGTTTTCAAAATATAAAACAGGACTAAAACATAAATATAATAGGATAGATTTAAAAGGAATCAAACCAAAATCAGAAAAGTTTTTTTATAAAAATAAAGTTTATTTATTAAAACTTAGTAGAAAAGATTATGATGAATTATGGTATGGTACAAAAAATTTTAAAGTATTAACAAATTATAATAGAAGTGTTTATTATGCGATGTCAATATATCAATTGGCAAAAGAGATTAGAAGAGAATATTTAAACTCAAAATAATCCACAAGTTCTACACATATTAAATGATATAATTTTTTTAAACAGGTGACAAATGGAAAAACAAAATACAGGTTCAATATATATTTTTTTGGCTTTTTTGATTGCTAGTATTGCAACTTTAGGCTCATTGTTTTTTAGTGAAATCATGGAGTTTATTCCATGTACAATGTGTTGGTATCAAAGAATTTTTATGTATCCATTGGTTTTAATATTTTTAATAAATCTATTATATCCCGATGAAAAAGTGTTTAAATATTCTATATCTTTGGTTTTAGTTGGTTTATTTTTTTCAATTTATCATAATCTTTTAATGTGGGGAATAATACCAGAAACTATAGTGCCTTGCAAACAAGGTGTTCCTTGTTCTACAAAATATTTTGACTATTTTGGATTTATAAATATTCCATTTTTATCATTAATTTCATATATCTCAATTTTAGTTTTATTAATACTTTGGCAAAATAAAAAATCAAAATAAAGGTTAATCATGAAATTTATAAATACTATAATATTTTTATTTGCAGTTGTTGTTTTTACAGGATGTAATTCAAATGATGAAGCTAAAACAATAGTAGATGATTCAAGTAGTTTTGAACAACTAAAAAAACAAAGTAATAAAACATATACCTTAAAAACTACAGATGATAAAACAATAACTTTATCAATAGAAAATGAAATGGTAAAATCAAAACAATTAAATGGTAAATATCTATTGATAAACTTTTGGGCTACTTGGTGTCCTCCTTGTATAAAAGAGATCCCTGTTTTTAACAAGATTTATGAAAAATATAAAGACAAATTTGAAATAGTTGCAGTTTTATTTGAAAAAAATAAAGATAAAAAAGAGCTTGATGAATTTATAAAAAAATACAATATAAAATTTCCTGTAGTAATAGGGGATGAAAACTTTAGATTAGCAAAATACTTCAATGATGTAAGAAAAGTTCCAGAATCATATCTTTATGATACACAAGGAAAATATATAAGAAGTTATATAGGTGAAGTAAATCCTAAAAGTTTGGAAACAATTTTAAATAGTAATTAAATTCCAAAAAGTTACTAAGAGACTTTTTGGTTTTTTAAACACCTTTTATATCTGCTAAAATTAAACTTATTACAGTATACTATAGCTTAGATTTTAACTATAAAAGGAAGTTTATGAGTCTTATGTCTATGGGTGAATTTATATCTATCGTAAAAGAATCAAATTATCAATTATCAGAAATTTTTTCAAAAGCACCAAATGAATCTTTTGTAATAATAGCAATTATATTTTTTCTATTGTTTATAATTTACTTTTTTATTCAAAGAGAAATAAAAATAAAAAATACACTTAAATTGATTGATAAAATAAAAGATGTAAAAGATTTTGATGAATATAACAGTCAAATTTCAAAATTAGTTGAAGAGCTGCCTAAAAGGGGAGAAAAAGTTGCATTACTTTTAAATGAACTAAAAGAATCTATTTTATTAAAAACTTCAAAACTTTTATCTTCACTTACTATTGAAGAGAAGATTGATAAATATCAAGAGATTTCACAAAAATATGAAAAATTAGCACAAGGTTCAGTAAAATATAATAACAAAGATTTAACTTCTTTTTACGAGACTAAATCAAAAGAGTTATTATCTATAAATTTATACGAAGAGATAATATATTATATAAAAAATACTAATTTAGATGAAAATGAAGTTAAAAATGTAAATAAAATAATAAAATATACAAATAGTACGGAAAATCCTTTTCAAATTTTAGATATATTTTTTAAAGAACTAAACAGATATAGTTTTAATTATAATCTTGATTTGTATAAGTTTATTAAAAAACTTGACAAAGATGATTCTAAACAGGTTTATACTTATTGTGCTGAAAAAATAGAATCTATATTTTCAAGTAAAGAAGATGAAGTATCTATATTAATTTTAGAGTATATGTTAGAAAATGATGAAAAACAAAAAGTTTATGAATATATCTCAACACTTACACTAACAAGTTATTTACAACAACTTCATGATCAATTGTTTAATAAAAAAGATGATTTAGATTTGGATTTAGCATTTATCTCTAACCCAACACAAATAAATAATCAATATAAAAAATATATTGATGAATCCTTGACAAACAATTGGAGAGACTCTGAACATATAGAATATGTATCAAAAGCACCAGGTGTATTAGATGTATTAGGGCATTTAGAGTTTAGAACATTGATTGAAAGAATAGATAATATAGCTATAAATGAAGAAAATAAAAAGAAAATTGATGAAGCTTTAACAATTGCAAAAAGAGCAGAAACAATTGCTTTAGAAGCAAAATCTTTAAATAAGAGATTATTAACTTCATCTGAAAATAAAAGTGAATAAGTATGGAATACTATTTTTTAATTGTAGTTTTAATATTAATTGGTGTTTTTGTATTTTTATTTAAAAGTAAAGGTGCAAATGTAAGGCCTTCTTATGAAAAAAAGAGTGATTTGATTCAATCTTATGAAGATGAGTTAAAAAGTATTATAAATGATAATCAACATAATAAAGAGTTGTTAAAAACAAAAAAAATGCAGTATCTAAAAAATATAAGTCAAGAACTACACAACAATATATTTTTTGATGAAACTGAGGTGAAGCAAATTATTCAAAGACTTGCTTCTATGTAGAATAGATTATAAGGAAATCCTTACAATCTTAAAATTCTGCACTAGCTACCCAATTGTCAGGCTCTTGTATGAACTCAACTATCTCTTCTAGAACTTTTCTATGTTTTATCTCTTCTTCTGCTATTTTAATAAAGATAGCTTTTTCATTTTCTGTTTCAACTTCATTTGATTTGTCTAAATAAAATTGATGAGAATTTTCTTCTTTTTTAATAGCTTCTTTATAAAACTCAATTTGTTCTTCACTAAAATTGATATTGTTTTTTTCATTTGAAAGGGTTTCAAAAATAGTTTTAGTGTCTGTAATAATATCTAATTTGTTAATATCAATATCATTCTTTTTCATCATATTTTTAAACACATTATAATGTTTTACCTCTTCATCTGCTAACATTGTAAAAATTCTTTTTAATCCATTATTAGGAGATTTTGAAGCTAACTCTCTATAATAAGCTTCACCATCTTTTTCAACTTTCATTGCATATTCATAAACATTCATAATTTCCCTTTGTCATTAGATTATAATATTAAATAATATCACACAAATCCATTTATGTCAATGAAAATAAACTCAATAAAATATTTAGCTTTTGATAAAAATTATCCTTTAAACTTAAATAAGACTAAAATACTCTTATTTATTTAAAATATTAAAAGTTAATTTAAGTCTTATGTGATATATTTTCATTACATTAAAAAATTTGATGTAAAACTACACAGCCAAAACATGACAATTGAAATCAATTAAAGTATTTAATTCTTCTCCTTCACTTTAATTGGTTTCGTTGTTTTTTATCTAATCAAACCTAAGATATAATACCACTTTTAAATTTAGGAATTTTTATGAGATATGATAAAATGAGCTCTTTTATTGTAATGGATATTGTAAGAGATGCATTAAAATATGAAGATACAATCCATTTTGAAATAGGGCAGCCTGATTTACCTCCTAGTTCTAAGGTAAAAGAAAATCTACTAGATGCCGTAAATAGCGAAAAATTTGCATACACTGAAAGTTTAGGTTTATTAAGTCTAAGAGAAAAGATAGTTGAACATTATAAAAAAGTTTATAGTGTAGATATAGACCCTTCACAAGTTTTACTTACCCCTGGTACATCAGGAGCTTTTTTAGTTGCTTATACTTTAACTTTACAAACCAAAAGTAGATTAGGATTAAGTGATCCATCTTATCCATGTTATAAAAACTTTGCATATATGTTTGATATTGAGCCTGTTTTTATGAATATAGATAAAACTACAAATTATCAATTAACAACAAATCATTTAAAAAATGTACAAATTGATGCACTTCAAATCTCTTCACCTTCTAATCCTACGGGAAATATTTATGATAAAGAGAATTTAAAAGAGTTAATAGAGTATTGCGATGATAAAGATATCACATTTATATCTGATGAGTTATATCATGGTTTAGTTTATGAAAAACAGGAAGTTACAGCTTTAGAATTTAGTAAAAATGTTTTTGTTATAAATGGTTTTTCAAAATATTATTGTATGCCTGGACTGAGACTTGGTTGGATAATAGTGCCTAAACATCTAGTAAGACAAGCAGAAATTATCTCCCAAAATATATTTATATCAGCTCCTACACTTTCTCAATATGCTGCTTTGGAAGCTTTTGATTATGAATACTTAGCTTCAATAAAAAATATTTTTAAAGAAAGAAGAGATTATTTATATCATGAGTTAAATGAAATATTTGATATTGATGCTAAACCAGAAGGTGCATTTTATTTATGGGCAAATGTTTCAAAATATACAAACAATAGTTTTGATTTTGCAAAAGAGTTATTAGAAGAGATTCATATTGCAACAACACCAGGGATTGATTTTGGCTCAAACAATACAAATCAGTATTTAAGATTTGCATATACAAGAGATATAGAGCATATGAAAGAGGGAGTAAGAAGATTAAAAGAGTATTTAAAAGGTAAGGAACTTTGAAAAAATATATATTATTTGATAATGATGGAGTTTTGGTTCATACAGAACCTTTATATTATGAAGCAAGTAAACAAGCTTTAAAAGAGTTTTTTGATTTAAATTTAGAGTTTGAAGATTATATGAAAATTATGGCAAGAGGTGGTACTGCTTGGGAAAAAGCTATAGAAGAAGGCTTTTCTCAAAAAGCAATTATAGAAGCAAGAGAACAAAGAAATAGATATTATCAAGAGTATTTAAGTACAAAAGATATTGAGATAAATGGTGTAAAAGATATATTAAAAGAGTTATCAAAAAGTTTCAAGATGGGAATTGTAACAACTTCTAGAAGAGTTGATTTTGAATTAATTCATGCAAATAGAGGAATAGTAGATTTTATGGATTTTGTTTTATGTGAAGAGGATTATACCTATTGTAAACCACATCCAGAACCATATTTAAAAGGTTTGAAAACTTTTAGTGCTTCAAAAAATGAAGCTCTTGTTGTAGAGGATTCCCAAAGAGGACTAACCGCAGCTTATAATGCAGGAATAGATTGTGTCGTTGTTCATAATGAGTTTACAAAAACTCAAGATTTTTCAAAAGCGAAATATAAAATAGAAAGTTTAGAACAGATATTAAATATATTATAGTTTGAGAAGTTTAATCATTATACTTCTCAAACTCTTCATCATAAAAACAACCTAATTGGCAGTGCCTTACTTTTACATCAGAGGCTTTAACAGTTGAACCAACTTGTTTTAGACTTACCCCTTTTTCTTTTGCAATATGCCATGCAACTTCGCAATCTATTTTTTTATCTTGTGCAAAATTTCTTGATAGCTTATCATATATATTGTCATCCATTTCTTCAAATTTAAGTTTTCCAAAAACACCCAATTCACAATTTGTGATTTTTATGTTTAGTGAATTAGTTATTTCTGCCATATCTTTTGGCTTCATTCCAATAAGTCTAGCTACTTTGAAAGCTTTTAGACAAGATAATTTTCCATCTTCATCCAAATTTGTATAGAGTAAATCTTTTTGGATATTATCTAGCCTTTTCATTAATAAATTACCTTTTGTATGTTTTTATAATTATACTAAACAATTTGTAAGATAACAACAATTAAATAATATCTATAAGTTTTATATAAGAATAGTGTCACTAATAAACACAAAATGTATTTTTTAGAAAGGTAGAGTAAAGGAGATTACTCTACCTTAAAGGAGAATTGTTGCAAAATTCGGAATAAGTCGTTTAGTACTACTTATTTCTATAACAATTATAAAATATTAATATTAATGGGAAAAAAACAAAGAATTAACAAATAGTTAATACTTAAGTAAGTCCCATTTACTTTTTGGGGCATTGTAATTTTCAAAAGATTCATAAATATATTTTATGTCATCACTAATGATTACTGCATCTAAATGTTCTTGTTGCAAAAACCCTTCTTTTACACAGTTTTGTAAAAACTCTATTAATTTGTCATAATATCCGTTAAGATTATATAAAGCACAAGGTTTAGTGTGTGTTCCTATTTGTATTGAAGTAAAAACTTCTGATATCTCTTCTAAAGTACCAAAACCACCAGGTAATGCAATAAAAGCATCAGATAACTCTTCCATTTTAGCTTTTCTTTCTCTTATATTATTTACTTTGTATATTTTCGTTAGACTGTGGTTTTCAAGCTCTTTAAGTGCTAATTTGTGAGTTATTACTCCTGTAACATTCATACCTAATGATAAGGCTTCATTTGAGATTATACTCATAAGTCCTGAGTTACTCCCTCCATAGACTATATTTACCTCTTTTTTAGCTAGAAAACTAATAACCTCTTTTGCACTTTTGATATATATCTTATCATTTCCATAATTTGAACCACAATAAATTGCTATATTCATTAAAACTCATTTCCTTCAATTGTATTATATGAAAAACTTTTAATTTCACTTTCATCACAGTAATATTCGATTTCAATAGGTCTACAACAAACTTCACAATCTTCTACAACATTGTTATAACCTTCAACTCCAAGATCCAAAAGAACACTTATTGCCTCTCGACAGTAAGGGCATTGAAGATGTTGTTCAAACATATTTCTTCTTATATGGTTTGAATAAAACTAAAAGTTTTGGTAATAAAAGAAGAGCAGAACCTAATAATGTAATCATTACAATTACTGTTAATAAACCAAAATAAATAGTTGGAATAAGGTTTGAAAGCACTAAAATTGAAAATCCAACAACAACTACTAGTGAAGTATATGTCATTGCATAACCAATACTTTCATGTGATCTTTCCATAGCCTTTATATAATCATGATCTTTCTTATATTCTTCATGAAATCTGTGAATATAGTGAATAGTATCATCAACTCCTATACCAATAGAAATTGCTGCAATAGTAATAGTCATAATATCAAGAGGTATATTTAACCAACCCATTATTCCAAAAATAATACTTATTGGAACTAAATTGGTAATTATTGCAATTGTTGCTACCAAAATTGATCTAAATAAGATTACAAACATTAGAAAAAGTATAATCACTACAAATCCTAAAGTTTTAATTTGTGAATCAAAAAGTGATTGCAACATATTATTGTATAAAATCATTAGATTTGATAATCTAAATTCAACATAATTGTCATTTAATATATTTTTTAAATCAGTGTTGATTTTATTGATTAATTCATCTCTTCTTAGATTTGGATTAGAATCAACTATTCTTGTATTTATTCTTGTTTGATTATTTTCGATACTAACATAAGGGCTTAAAATCAGATTTTTATACTCTTGTGGTAGTTTATTATAAAGTAAAGCAAGTTTAAATCCATCTAAATCTTCCCCATGATTTAAAACTTTTCCTACTTTTAATAAAGTTGCAAGTGATTGTACTTTTCCTATTTCAGGAATAGATTCTAAATAGTTGTGTACTTTTATAATAGTATCCATTTTATCTTTGCTAAACCAATATTGTTCACTATTTTCTTCTTGTGCAAATTCATCTTCAAATGATGCAAATTCATCATCCATTTTTACTTTTTCTTTTTTTTCTTCTTTGAAAGTTAATATTACATCTAAAGGGGTTGTTCCACCTAGATTATTATCAATTACTTCCATCCCTTTGTATATTTCAGTATTTTTTTTGAAATAGTTTATGAAGCTGTTTTCAACAATAAGTTTTGAAGCTCCTGTAAGACTAAATATAACTATAAAAAAACTTGATAATAAAATCATATAACCATTTTTTTCTACAAGTTTTGTACATAAAGGTATTATTGGTAGTTTAAAATTTGATTCTTTTACTGCATCAACTTTTTTCATCAATATTAAAATTGTAGGAAAAAGGATAAATGAGATTATTAAAGAAATAGCAATACCTGCACTCATCATCCAACCAAGATTTTTCACAGGTTCAATCCCTGATAAAACAAGTGATGCAAAACCAGCAATAGTTGTAATAATTGCAAAAAACGATGGATTAAACTTAGAAAGAATAGTATTTATCACAAGTTTATATTGTGTAGCATGTTTATATCTAAATTTTAATTCTCTATATCTTACTATCAAATGTAATACTATTGATAGTGTGATAATCAATTGTAAAGCTATAAAATTAGAAGATATTACAGTAACTTCCCAGCCAAATAATCCTAGTGTTCCTGCTGTAGATATAACAGATAAAGTACAAATTAAAACAGGCAATACAATCCAAATAATCTGTCTAAAAATTACCCATAAAATTGCTATTAAAAGTAAAATAAGAGTTGAACCATATATTAGTAAATCGTTTTTAACAAAACTGATAATATCATCAGCAATCATATTTACACCACCTAAAAAAAGTGTTGCATTTTTATTTTGATACTTAGCAATTATTTTTCTAATCTTTTCTAAATTTTGATGATCTTCATATCTTTGAATATCTCTAAAAGTTTTGAAATCTTTTATAGCTTTATTTAATTCTATTTCTTCATCTTTTGTTAGAGTAGATTTTCTTTTTTTATTTAGAAGAGTATTTCTTTTTTCTAATAATTCAAAATACTCTTTGTTTGTTTTTAGATTAAGGATTATGGCTGTAGTTTTAAAATCTTTACTTACTAAACTATTTTTATATAAAGGGGATGTTAGAAACTCTTTTTTAACTAATGTTTTATCAACTTCACTATTTGAAAGAGTTCGTATATTATCAACAAGTTTTGTTAATTCTTCTACTGGGGACTCTAATAGAGGAACATTTAAAATAGAAGTAACAGATTCGATTTTTTCTATTTTTTTAAACTCTTCAATTATCTCTTTTAATCTTGTTAAACTTTTTTTGGAAAGTAATTCTTCATCAGGTTTATATGTAACAAGTAAAAAGTCTGGAGTATAATATCTTTTAGCAATAGTTCTTGAAAATTCCAAGTCTTTGTCATTATCTAAAAGAAGTGTTTCAGCAGAAGCGTCAATTTCAAGTTTTGTAGAGTAGTAACCTAAAAATAGTATCCCTATAAAAAGTAATAATATTACTTTAATAGGGTATTTTAAAACTATCAAGTCATAAAATTTTTTAATCATCTAAACTATTTTTTATTTTTCATAAAATCAATTAATTGAGGGAAAGATTTTTCTTTTAAGAATCCTGCATATTGTTGTCGATATGTTTGAATAATGCTTACTCCTACTAATTCAACATCATAAATTAGCCATTTATCTTCATCTTTTGAAGTTTGATAAAACTTATAATTTATCTCATATTTATCAGTCTTTCCCACTAAAACAGTTTGTAGTTCTAGTCTATTTGATTTTGGTGTTTTTGTCCCTAAGATTTTAACAAGTTCATCTGTATATAAATCAAGTTTACTTACATATGAATCTTTTAATTCTTTTGTAAAAAGGTTTATAAATTCATCTTGTTGTTCTTTATTTATATCTTTCCATGTTTTACCTAAAGATAATCTAGACATTAAAGAGTAGTCAAATACTGAATCCATTAGATCTATAATCTCTTTCGATTTTGAATCCTTATTTAATTTACTATCTTTTAAAATCAATAATACTTTGTCTATTTTATTTCTCATTTCGGGTTCAATTTCAGATTTTGTTAATGCAAATGCAGAAACTGAAAAGAAAAATAATATAAAAAAAGCAAGGCATCTTTTTAACATAAATTACTCCTGAATCTCTTTTTCACGTTTTTGATTATATGTATCTCTTAAAAATGGATATAAATCTATTGCATCTTTTTTTAAGTTTTCATATTTTCCTTGATTTAATGATACTTCATTTACCACGTCATATACCTTAATTGCTACTGTTTGTTCAATTTTTTCTGGTATTTTATAATTTAAAGCACTAGTATCTGTTAGTGGACTTATATATCCATCTGCTGTTAATCCAACCATATCTCTTAGATTAGAGGGTCCCAAAAATGGTAAAACAACATGGAAACCTTGACCAACTCCATAAAAACCTAAAGTTTGTCCAAAATCTTCATCATATTTTTTCATCTCTAAATTATTTGAAGCAACATCAATTAAACCTAAAAGACCAAATGTACTATTAATTGTAAATCTTCCTAATTCACTGAAAGCATTAGTTATTTTAAATTGTAATAAATTATTTATAAATCTAATAGGAAATTTTAGATTATATATTGCATTTGATACTCCAACTCTTGCAGGTTCTGGAACAATTATAGAATAACCTTTTGATGTTGGCTCTAAAATATTAATATAAACAAAATCATTAAACGAAGTCATTGTCCTATTATAACTTTCAAGTGGGTCGTAAATCTCTTTTTGAGGTGTCTTAAACTCATCTTCAAATCCATCAAAATCTTGAGCATACGAATTTAAAGTTATAGCAAATGATATAAAAATAAAAAATAAAAACCTTGTGATAAAAAACATTCATCAAACCTTATTTAATATAATAATAAGTATATATATTACCTAATTTTTTCACAAAAGTTACTTAATAAATACATTTATTATTATAAAAGTTAACAAATAGTTAACAAATTGAGTAAAAATAAAACATAATTTATTTAAAAAAATATGTTCTTATAAAGCTATTATTTCAAAAAAGGTATAATCCCAAAAAATAGAAAATAAATATTGGAGTTTTTTATGGGTAGAGCCTTTGAATATAGAAAAGCAGCTAAAATGAAAAGATGGGGGAATATGTCAAGAGTTTTCCCAAAATTAGCAAAAGCGATAGAAATTGCAGCTAAAGCAGGTGGTGGAGATCCTGAAATGAATTCAGCACTTAGAACTGCCATTTTAAATGCAAAAGCTGAAAATATGCCAAAGACAAACATTGATGCAGCTATAAAAAGAGCTACAGGAAAAGATGCAGCAAATTATGCAGATGTAAATTTTGAAGGTAAAGGTCCTCATGGGGTTTTAATTTTTGTTGAAACTGCAACAGACAACAACACAAGAACAGTTGCAAATGTAAAAATGCATTTTAATAAAAATGGTGGTCAAGTTGTTCCTACTGGTTCTTTGGAGTTTTTCTTCGATAGAAAAGCTATTTTTGAGTTTAATAAAACTGATGATATGGATTTAGAAGAGTTGGAATTAGAACTAATTGATGCAGGATTAGAAGAGATTGAAGAGGAAGAGGGGATTGTATTAGTTACAGCAAATTATACTGATTTTGGTACTTTAAATAAAGCTTTTGAAGACTTAGGAATTGAGCTTACAAAAGCAGAACTAAAAAGAATTTCAAATAATCCACAAGAGTTTAGTGAAGAACAACAAGAAGATATAGGAAAACTGATTGAAAAGCTTGAAGATGATGATGATGTTCAAGCTGTTTATACAAATATAGCATAAAAGAGTTTTCTCTTTTATGCAAAACTAAAAGGGGAAGATTTTGAAAAAAATTTTACTATTAAGTATACTTACTATTTCATTTGCAAATGCAATTTCATGGTCTCAATTAAAAAGTTGGGGAAATAAAACAATAGAACCTGATGTAAAATATAATATTGAGACAGAAGGTTATAATGTAAGAGTTTATGAATTTACACCAGTAAGTGACCCTGGAAGCACTTGTGTTATGACTTTTACAAATGAAAAAATGGGAATGTTTTGCTTTAACAAATCAAAAGATGCATTAATAAAAGAAAAAAACTAAAAATTTATTATATTTATATCTAATATATATTTCAATATAATCAATTAATATATTTTTAAAGTTGAAAAATGAAAACTATAATAGATAAATTGATATTGATTTTTATATTTGCCATTACTTTTCTTAATGCAGATTCAACTATTAAGATAGTTTATAATGCTGGTACACCACCTTTAAAATTTACAGATGCTAACAATAATCCAAATGGTATGTTTATAGATATATGGAAACTTTGGGCTAAAAAGACAAATCAAAAAATTGAATTTATTGAAACCTCTTGGGATAATAGTATTAATATGGTAAAAGAGGGAAGTGCTGATATTCATGCTGGAATATATTATACAAAAGAAAGAGATAATTTTTTAGATTATACTTCTGAACCTTTTTTTACAAATAAAAAGTATTTTTTTTATCATAAAAGTTTAGGTGATATATTTAGTATAAATGATTTAAAGCCTTATGTGATAGCTATAGATAATGGATATCCAAAGATATATATGGAGGAAAATCTTTCAAGTTTTTATTGGAAAGAGTTTAAAAGTGCTGATGAAGCTAATAGTGCTTTTTTTAACAATGAATATAAAGTTGTTTTATCTTCTTTATCAACTTTTTATTATTATTTAAAGAAAAATAATATTGATGAAAATCAATATAGATACAATGAAGCTACTTATGCTTATTCCAAAAATTATTATGGAGCAGTAAAACAAGGAAACAAAAAACTTTTAGACTTGATAGAAAAAGGTTTCTCAAAAATCAGCAAATCTGAAATTCAAGAAATTGAATTAAAATGGACAAAAGAATTAAATTTTAATGATTTTGATAAAACAACAACACAAATACTTTTTACAAAAGATGAAATATCATATTTAAATTATAAAAAAGAATTAAAAATGTGTGTTGATCCTGCTTGGTTACCTTTTGAGCACTTGGAAGAGAATAGGTATGAAGGTATTATTGCTGATATTTATAAACTTTTTAATGAAAATTTAATTGTACCTATAAAGATAGTTCCAACTAAAACTTGGTCTGAATCTTTAGCTTCTTCAAAGTTAAGAAAATGTGATTTAATAAGTGGTGTTGCAAAAACAGCAAATAGAGAAAAATATATGAATTTTTCTAAACCTTATATGACATTTCCAGAAGTTTTAGTTACAAGAGAAAAAGAACCATTTATTATAGAATTTAATGAAGTTATTTATAAAAAAATTGGCGTTGTTAGAGATTCTGCGGTTGCAGAATTACTTCAAAATAAATATCCTAATATAAACTTAGTAGTGGTAGAAAATATATTAGATGGACTTTTTAAAGTTAGTAGTGGAGAATTGTATGGATTTGTAAATACAACTGCTGCAGTAAGTTATGCCATTGCAAAAAATGGTATGACGAATCTAAAAATTGCTTCAAAAATTGGAATTGATTATCAAATTAGAGTTGCTTTAAGAAATGATGAACCCTTATTGGTTGATATTTTTAATAAAATAATTGATAAAACAAGTAAAGGTGAGATAACCAATATAAAAGATAAATGGCTAAAAGTAAAAATTGATGAAAATGTGGATTATACTTTAGTATACAAGATTTTAGGTTGGTTTATAGTAATTATTATTGTAATTTTTTATTGGAATAGAAAATTAAAACAAGAGATTGAAGAAAGGGTAAAAGCAGAAAAAGAATTAAATAAATTTTTACAAATTATTGAACAAAGTCAAGCTTCTATAATACTTACAAATCTAGATGGAAAAATTTTGTATGTAAATCCACATAGTACAAGTGAAACAGGTTATTTAAAAGATGAACTTATTGGAAATACTCCTAGTGTGTTCAAATCTGGTCATCAAAGCAAAGAGTTTTATGAAGAGTTATGGAGCACAATTAAATCTGGAAATACTTGGCAAGGTGAATTTTTAAATAAGAAAAAAAATGGAGATTTTTTTTGGGAGAGTGCTGTTATTGCACCAATATTTGATGAAGATGAAAATATTAAATTTTTTGCTTCTATCAAACAAGATATTACAGAAAAAGTAAAAGTTCAAGAAAAATTAATTATTGCTCAAAAAGAAGCTAATGAAGCAAATGAAGCAAAATCAGATTTTTTGGCAAAAATGAGTCATGAGATAAGAACACCTATGAATGCTGTTTTAGGGATGATGTATCTTTTAGAAAAGACTAAATTAACTCAAGATCAAAGAAATTATTTAAAAAAAGCAAATATTGCAGCTAATTCACTTCTTGGAATTATAAATGATATTTTAGATTTTTCAAAAATTGAAGCAAATAAAATGGAGATAAAGAATAGTGAATTTAATATTTATGAATTAATAAATGATATTATGTCTGTTATGAGCAATAAAGCAGAAGATAAAAATATTGAACTGATAACAAAATTTGATGATAAAATTCCAGTTTATATAATCTCTGATAGATTAAGACTAGCTCAAATTTTGAATAATCTTGTATCTAATGCCATAAAATTCACTAATGCAGGTGAAGTGATAGTAAGTGCAAATTTATATAAAAAAGAATCTTCAAAAAAAGTAGTTTTAAAATTTTGTGTACAAGATACAGGCGTTGGTATTTCTAAAGAGAATCAGAAATGTCTTTTTAATGAATTTGTGCAAGTAGATAATTCTGCAACTAGAAGTTTTTATGGTACAGGTTTGGGTTTAGCAATTAGTAGAAAGTTATCAAATATGTTAGGTGGAGATATTTGGGTTGAATCTAGTAAAGAAGATATTGGAACTACAATTTGTTTTTCAATAAAAGTTAAAATTGCAGTTTCTCAAGAGCATGTTGGATTTATATTCCCATCATATACAAAAAATTTAAAAGTTTTAGTTGTTGATGACAATAATTTAGCAGCTGATGTTATTAAACATATTTTAGAATCCTTTAACTATCAAGTAAAAAGTGTAGATAGTGGTTATAAGGCAATTAAAATACTAAAAGAAGAAAGATTTGATTTAGTTTTTTTAGATTATAAAATGCCTAATCTTAATGGTTTAGATACATTTAGTAAGTACAAAAGTATATTAAAAGAGAAAACTCCCAAAACAATAATTGTAACTGCATATTCGGGAGAAATTTTACAAAAAGATATAGAAAAACTTGGTATCTTTGGTTTTTTACAAAAACCAATAACTCCTTCAACATTGCATGATAAAATTATAGAAATTTTTAATTCTAATACAAATAGCATAAGTTCTGATAATAGAAATTTAAATAAAATTTTTGAACCTCAAAATGTTTTATTAGTTGAAGATAATGAACTCAATAGGGAGTTCGCAATTTTAGTGTTAGAAGAGTTTGGATTAAATGTTGATGTTGCAGTTGATGGAATAGAAGCAATTCAAAAAGTAATTACACAAAAGTATAAATTGGTTTTGATGGATATTCAAATGCCTAAATTGGATGGTTTAGAAGCAACACTAAAAATAAGAAGTTTAAGCGAAGAATATTTTAAAACTTTACCTATAATTGCTTTAAGTGCAAATGCTTTGGTTGGAGATAGACAAAAAAGTTTAGATGCAGGAATGAACGAACATATCACAAAACCAATAAATCCAAATACTTTATATCTAGTATTAAAAAAATATATACCAGAAAAAACTATTATTAGTAGTGATAGTATAAATAAAAAACCTAATTATAAATATATAAATCAATTAGATAAAAACTTATTTGATATAGATGAAGCGATGAATAGAATATCTTATAATGAAGAGCTTTATATTAAGATTTTGAAGCAGTTTAAAAATAATTATCAAAATGTGTTATATGATATAGATAAATTACTAAAAGATAATGAATTAGAACAGTTAGAGAAAAAGATACATGAGATGAAGGGTGTTGTAGGTAATATTGCTGCAAAAAAACTTTTCAACTTATTATCTATAATAAATGGAAAATTGATAAATAAAGATATTATTAATATAGAATTAATAGAAGAGTTTAAAGAAGAATTTAATAGTATTATTACAGATATAAATAAATTAGAATTAATAGAGATTGAGAAGGTAAAACAGTTTAATAAAGATGTTGTTATTGAATTATTGAATAAAATAGAAGAAACGATGGATAATGATATTGTTGAAACTACTGAAAAGTTGAATGAGTTAGGAGATTATTTACAAAATAGTGACTATAAAGATATTTACGTAGAAATGGATCAAGCATTGAATAATTTTGATACAGATAAGTTAAAACAACTTATAAAAAACCTTTTTAAGGAACTTTAAATGGATAAAAAAAGAGTTTTAATAGTAGATGATGTACCTTCAAATATTCATCTTTTAATGGAGATGTTAAAAGATAAATATTCGATTGTTGCAGCTACAAATGGAAAAAAAGCTCTTGAAATTGTTAGAAATAGTTCTATAGATATTGTTTTATTAGATATTTTAATGCCTCAAATGGATGGTTATGAAGTTCTAAAAGAGATAAAAAGTGATGAAAAAAGTGCTAATATACCAGTGATATTTACAAGTTCTTTTGAAGAGGAATCTGAACTAAAAATCAAAGCTGATGGTTTTATCTCTAAACCTTTTTCTAAGCAAAAGGTTTTGGATATAGTTTCAAAATATATAAATGAAGATAAAAATTATATTGAAAATAAAAATATTGAGGTTACAATGGAAGATATAAAAAAAACTATTTTAGTTATTGATGATTCACCAGAAAATCTTCAAGTGATGATTGAAGTTTTGAAACAAGATTATAAAGTAAGTGTATCAACAAGTGCAAAAAAAGCATTGGAGTTATTAGATTCAGGATTAAAAGTTGATTTAATATTACTTGATGTAATTATGCCTGAAATGGATGGCTATGAGTTGTGTAAAGAATTGAAATCTATAAATGAATATAAAAATATACCTATCATTTTTGTAACTATTTTGGAAAATGAACACGATATAGTTTTAGGTTTTGAACTTGGAGCTGTTGATTATGTTATAAAACCAATTGAACCTATTGTTTTAAAAGCTAGAATAAACACTCACTTAAAACTTAAAAGCTATCAAGATAAATTATTGGATGATATTAAACAAAAAGATGAACTTTTGTTAAATCAGTCAAAACTTGCAGTATTAGGTGAAATGTTTGAAAATATTACTCATCAATGGAAACAGCCTTTATCTTCAATAAGTGTATCAACAACTGGTATAAAAATTGAAAAAGAGCATAATATATTAACAGATGAGAGATTAATAAGTTTTATGGAAAGTATTGAATTGTCTGTAAAACATCTAAATCAAACTATTGATGATTTTAAAAATTTTTTAGTTAATGATACTAAACAACATAGATTTAATTTAAAAGATATAATAAACAAAACTATAAAACTTCTTCAAATAAAATTTAAAACAGAAAATATACTTATTCAAACTGATTTACAAGATATTGAGATTATTAATTATCAAAATGATTTAATACAAGTTTTGATGAATATTTTATCAAATGCTTATGAAGCTTTATGGAATAAAAGTGGAAAGAAAATAATAGAAATTGAGATATATAAACTTAATAATCAAGCTTTCATAGAAGTAAGAGATAATGCAGGTGGTATAGCAAATGAAAATCTAAAAAATATTTTTAAAAAATATTTTTCAACAAAAATAGATAAGGAAGGCAGTGGAGTAGGGTTGTATATGACAAAAAAAATATTAGATGATAGGCTAAAAGGTGAAATCGATGTTTATAATATAGATAATGGAGCCTGTTTTAAAATAACACTACCATGTTTGTAGTAGTGTTAATTTTTTATATCTCTTATAACTCTTTTAATATTTTCGATTCTTGTAGATGAATTTGGGTGTGTTGAAAAAAATTCAATACCTTCATTTTTCCCATCTTTCATATTTTCCCAAAATTTTAAAGCTTCATTTAGATCATAACCTGCACTGTGCATTAAGTGGATACCAATCTCATCTGCTTCACTTTCTTGCATTCTTCCATAAGGAAGTAGTACTCCATATTGTGCCCCTAATCCATAAGCTATATTAAATGTTTGAGTTAATTCTGGTGCTTGAGATTTAAGAACTATATTTCCTACTGTTTGAATACCATTTGCTACCATCCCACTACTTACTCTCTCTGCACCATGACGTGCAAGTGCATGGGCAATCTCATGAGACATTACTGTTGCTAGTTGTGAATCATTTTTTGCAACATCTAAAATTCCTGTATATACTACTACTTTTCCACCTGGTAAACAAAAGGCATTTTTAGCTTTGTTTTCTACTAAATTAAATTCCCATTTATAATCACTTCTATTTACAACTTTTGCTATTCTCATACCAATATTTTTAACTCTATTTGCATCTTTTGTATTTGTAATCACTTTTGATTTTTCTAAAGCTTCTTTGTAAGATTCTTCACCCAAAGCTAACTCTTGTGATTGTGAGATTAGTATCATTTGACTTCTGTTAGTATATGGAGCTTTTGCTGTACACCCTGAGATAAAAATTATTAAGATAAATAAGATTAAATAAGAGCTATATTTTTTCATTTTTTTCCTTTGTTATTTTAAATTCTACCATTTCACCAGAAATATCTCCAAATAATAAAACATCTTTTAAAACAGCTTTATTACAAAAACCATAGTCATTTAAAGATATCAAAAGTTCACCCCTTTTACTTGAAAATATTTTTTGATTGATATATGCTATAAATTTAGATTTAGAATCAATTTTTAGATTTTCATCTAATATTTTCATTTGTTCTTTAGCAGGTATTAAAATGCTGATTTTACCTTTTGTTTTATTTGCTCCAATAGCTTTTAAGGTATATTCTTTACCATCTTCAAAACCTATGAGTAGTTCTTGTAGATTGAAAAATAAAGATAAAATATCATCTTTCGCAAAATAATCTAAAGTGGAATTTTCTTCATCACTAAACTTCACTTTTTTTTGAGATAAATCATTTTGAAGTTTTATTTTATACCCTTTATTTATCTCATTTATTAAAATCTTTTGATTTTTATTATCAAAAGTATATGTTCTTATTTTTTGTTTTAAATCATCTTTTTTTATTTTAATAAATTTTTTAGGTAAAAATTTATTATCAATATAATCCCCATGACTTTCATATATCTCAACCCTATTATTAGTAAGATATTTTGCCATTCCTGTTGTTTTAGCTTCTATTTTTATAGAGTATTTATTTCCATTTATATTTAGTGTTGTATATGCAATACCTAAATCTAAAAAATTTCCATAGGTGATATTATATTTTGCAGATACTGTATTTGCTATAATATAAAGGGGTGATAAAAGTATCATTAAAGTTAATATTATTTTTTTCATAATTAAATTATACCATACCCATTGTATATAAAAAGTGAATATTACAGCTTGATTACATATATTCCTTCAAAATCTAAGCAAATTTTTCCATTTTCTATGATTTGAGATTTGATCAAAATTGAACCACTCTTTTTTGTATCTAGCTTATTTTTAAGTATTTGTATTTGCTCTTTAGATGGGAAAAAACTTTTACATCTTATATCTTTTGTAACGGGATTATTAAATGTTGATTCATTTTTTACTATTGCAATAATTGGAGGATTAAATCCAAGTTGCTCACAAGTAAGATATACAACACTCCATGCAGAAATAGTGCAAGTAGTCAGTAAACTTCCAGCAAAACCAGTTCCTTTGTCATTTATATTAATATCTAAAGGTGCAGATGTATTTAAAGTATTTTCATCTATAGAAATTAGTTTTAATTGCATCAATTTTGTAAGAGGTATTTGTGTGTAAAGTTTTTCTTCTAGTTTATTAAGATTCATGTATTACCTTGTTTTTTCAAAAAATTGTATATTTTATCAAATAAAATGTAAGTGTCATTTCCATTTATTATAATATGCCTATCTAAGTCTAAAATGAGCAACTCTTTATTTGTAGATTGAATTTTATCATATATTTCATAAGCAGAGATTGGATTAACTACAGGGTCATCTTTTGCTTGTACTATATAAATTGGTATTTTTACATCTTGAAGAGATTTTTTTGTTTTATGCATCAACTCATCTAATTGTTCAATTGAATCTATATAGTGTTTATCATAATTTACTGTTGGATTTTCAGAAAAATTATCTACAAACTCTTTTGCATATTTATTGGCATTAAAAGCTTCAACTAAATCATTCCAAAAAGATATTGTGGGTAATAAAGTTTTTAGTCTAATATCTTTTAGGTTTAAAGCTGCATTAATACAGATAATAGACTTAATCTTACTATTATTTTTTTTTGTAGAAAGTAGTGCTAATAAACCTCCTGTTGAAAAACCTAAGATATGAATTTTTTTATATTTTAAAGAAGCAATTGTAATAGCTCTTGATACACTTTCATACCATTGTTGCCACGTTGTTTGTTTTAAATCTTTTGGACTTGTACCATGACCTCTAAGTCTTGGAGCATAAACATTAAAACCTTTTTTATGTAAGTATTTGCTGATATTATAAACCTCTTTTGGTGCAGATGAAAAACCATGTAAGGCAATAACACATTCATCACTTTTTTCTGATTCAAATAAAAATGGCTGTCCAATCTCTCTTGTTTTTGCCTCACTTAAAAAGTTTACTCTATCGTTTTCAAACTCATAAATCTCTTCAATTTTTAGAAGTTCAAATATTTTTTTATCGATAGTATCTTCTGATTGTAAAATCAATTGTTTTACTATTAGTTTTACTTTGTTAATTATAAGTATCTCATTTAATATAACTCTTAATATATTTTTCAAACGAATTGTGTGGTGAGTATAACTATCTAAAAGATTGCTTTTTTTTATTATATATTTATCCTCTTGTTCTACTATTATTCCATCTTTTATGGCAATATTTAAAATCTCTTCAAATGGTTTATACTTTTCAAAAGAGATTAGATTAATCATATTTTGATTTAAAATCGAATCATAAGTCAAACAGTTTTTTTTAATCTCATTTACACTTAGATAAATAAGCCTTTTAAACAACTCTTTTTTTATATCTTTTTTAGGATATAAAAACAAAATAAGTGCAAAAATATGATCAAAATTGACTGTAAGATTTTCATAGATTTTTTCCATAAATTTATATGTTAGTTGATATCTATATTTTGAAAAAATATTATTATGATTTAACTCTTTTTCATAGATATCTTTTAATATATTTTTCATACTGATTGGTTTTAATATTTGAACAGTGATTTTAGAGTTTAATACTAAATTACCCTCAATCTCTAACTCTTCTAAAAAGTGTTTACCTATATTGTCTAAAAATTTTATAGCCATATTAGTAAGAAAGTTTTCACCATTTCTAATTTTAGAGTAACTAATATTTATAGGTATTACCATGGTTTCTTCTTGGCAGATTTCATCTTTTTTATTAAAAAAATATTTTCTTTTGAATTTTTTTATATTTTTGATTTTATTACTAAAATAATCTTCCCTTAAAAGTTCAGATTCAATAGCAAAATATGAAGAACCTGTATGAACTTTTTGACAAACTCCATCAATTTTTACACAATAATGATTCCCTGCTTTACTTATATCTTTTGCTTTTACCATTCTGCCTTCAGGAAATATCATCCAATCTTTTTGAGCAGTCAAAAGATCTTTAAAAATTATTTGGTCTCTATTAGGTTCAGATTTTCTCATTGCTCCAAGATTTTTTAAAAATGTTCCAAAATATGTTTCAAACAAGGAATCATCTGCTATAACACCTACCTTTTTATTTGTTAAATTATATAAAGCATATGGAACAATCATAGCTTCCATTCGTGTGAAGTGATTTGCTACAAAAATTCTAGGGTTGTTTTTTGGAATATTTTCTACCCCTTTTATCTCAATATTTGCATTTAGAATTTTTTCTAAAATATTTAAAACAAAACCACTAGTATTTATAAGCAAATCTTCACGCATTATCTTAATCCTTTATAGACTTTGACTTTATATGCATCGACATTTATCAACTCTTGTTTTAGACTATAAGCTTTTTTCAATAAAGTTGCTTGATTTTTATCTATCAATTCTATTTCAAAAGCCTTATCTACCATATTTTCAATACTATCTTTTTGAATTTTCCCTTCTTTTATAGCCTCTTTTATTTTATAAAATGAGTTTAAAACCTCATTGTTTAATTCAACAGCTTTTTGAAGTTTTGTAAATCTATCTGATTTATTGCTTGAGATAAAAATATTGTCACTTATCTCATTTAAGAAGTATTGATTTTTTAACTGTTTTACAATTTGAGCATTTAATTTATCAGGTGCTTTAATCCCTATTGCATTTAGTTTCACAAATGGTATAAAAATTTTTAAAATTCCCATATTGTTAAATATCTCTTCCCTTGCTATTTGGATTTGATTAAAACAATAGTTACAAATATAATCAACAAATACAACATGTTCTTTGTTTGAATTATTCTCATACTCCCTTAGAGTTGCTGTTATTAAATAAGAGTATGAGAGTATATCTGCCAATCTTGCACTTATATTCTCCCTTTTTTTCAAAGCAGGCCCCACTAATGCAAGTATTAGATTTGAAAGAAAAGTAAAATCTGCACTAACCCAAACTAGTTTTTGTTTATATCTTCTAAATGAACCTTTTGTTGATATAAAAAAACCTCTTGTAAGGTAATAAAACACTGTTTTTGAAAATGCAGATAAAACTAAACCAATATGTGAAAAAAATGCATCATCAAAGGCTTTGATGTTGTTTGTTTTTAAAGCATTGATTTGTCTATAAATATAAGGGTGTGATTTAATCAAACCTTGCCCAAATTGCATCAAGTTTCTAGTTAATATATTTGCACCCTCAACTGTAATACTAATAGGCAAAGCAAAATATGCATGTGCTAAAAAGTTTTTTTCACCTCTAATAATAGCACTACCACCTAAAACATCCATTGCATCGTTTATAATCTCTCTAAACTTCTCTGTTGCATGATATTTCATAATAGAGTTTACAACTGCTGGTTTTTCTCCATTGTCAATTGCATCCAAAGTGTAGTTTCTTGCTGCATTTAACATATAAGTAAAACTTGCTATTTTTGCAATTTTTTCCTCAACTCCCTCAAAGTGATTTATACTCAATCCAAATTGTTCCCTAAGCATAGAGTAAGAAGAAACAACATTTAAAGCAAACTTACTTCCACCTAAACTTACACTTGGAAGTGATATTCCACGTCCTATAGATAAAGACTCAACTAGCATTTGCCAACCTTTACCAATCCCTTCTTTTTCTCCAATTACATCTTCAAGATTGATAATCACATCTTTTCCTATTATTGGGGAGTTTACAAATGGTATTCCTAGTGGGTCATGTCTTTTTGAATTATCAACACCTTTTAGTTTTGAATCAATCAGTGCAAAGGTGATACCTAAATCTTCCTCTTCACCTAAGATTCTCTCAGGGTCATATAGTTTAAATGCAAGACCAATTAGTGTTGCAATATTTCCTAAAGTGATATATCTTTTTTCAAAATTTAGTTTTATTTTTATAAAACCATTTTCATCTTTGAAAACTACACCACTTGATTGTATAGATGTTGCATCACTTCCTGCATTTGGTTCTGTTAGAGCAAAACAAGGAACTTGTTTCCCTTTTGCTAAATCTTTTAGATATTTCTCTTTTTGTTCTTTTGTCCCATGTTTTAAAATCAATTCAGCAGGTCCAAGTGAATTTGGAACCATAACCGTGATAGCTAAAACCTGTGAGCGAGAGACAAGTTTTTCTATAACTTTTGAGTGTGCAGTGGCACTAAAACCTAAACCACCATACTCTTTTGGAATAATCATCCCAAAAAACTTTTTATCTTTTATAAATTGCCATACCTCAGGTTTCAAATCCCTATCTTGAAAAATCTCCCAATCTGTAGTTAGTTCACAAAGTTGATTAACTTCATTATTTAAAAAACTTTCTTCCTCTTCTGTAAGCATAGTGATTTTTTCATTTTTTATTTTCTCAAAATCAACTTTTGCTTCAAAAAAAGAGGTTTCAATCCAGTTTGTTCCAGCTTGAAGTGCTGCTTCTTCCGTAGGGGAGATTTTAGGCATTAGTTGATTTTTATTGATAAAATCTACAATTTTTGATGTTATATATTTCTCTCTATATGATTTGATACTAAATATTAAACCAAGGGCAATTAAAAATAGCCATAACACAATATTTAAATCAAAAAATATAAAACCATATACACCTAAAATAATTAGGCTATATACCAAAGGAAAAGTAAAATAGCTTAGAACTGCTATGATTAGTAAAAAAATTAAAAATTCCATAACGCTTCTCCTGTTTTAAAATCTTTTTTTTCTTCAACAAGTTTGATTAAAAGTTTGCTTGGTTCAAATCGTTTCCCATATCTTCCATGAAACTCTTTTAAGGCATTTAGAATATTTTCTAATCCTATATCATCTGCATAACTTAACAAACCACCTTTATATGGTGGAAATCCAGTACCTGTAATCATGGCAAAATTGATTATATTTGCATCTGTTACAATCTTTTCTTCTAAACATCTGCTAGCTTCATTTACCATGATATATAAACATCTTTGGATTATCTCTTCATCGTTAAACTGTCTATTTAGATTAAAAGGTAAAGTTACTTCTTCATTTATTTTTGTTGAAAAACCTTTATAGATATAAAAACCTTTATTCTCTTTTTTACCTAAAAGTTTTAATTCATCATGTACTCTTTTTAATATAGGTGCAACTGGCATCCTATCGCCATAAGATTGATTTAAAATAGTTGCAACTTTATATCCAACATCAATACCAACTGTATCTGCAAGAGTAAATGGTCCCATAGGCATACCAAAATCTTTTAAAACTTTATCAATAGTTTTGATATTTGAGCCTTCTTCTAAGATAAAGGCTGCCTCATTTAAATAAGGAAGTAAAATCCTATTTACAATAAAACCAGCACAGTCACCTACAACAATAGGTGTTTTACCACATCTAATTAGCATCTCTTTAACTCTGTTTATAGTTTTTTTACTTGTTTTTGAGTTTGGTATAATCTCAACCAAAGGCATAATATTTACAGGATTAAAAAAGTGTACACCTAAAAAATTTTTTTTGTTGTGTATATTTTCACTTAGTTTTTCAATAGATATTGATGAGGTGTTTGTGGCAATTATTGCATTGCTATTTAAAGCATCTTCAAGTTGAGAAAAAGTCTCTTTTTTGATATTTTCATCTTCTACAACTGCTTCAATCACAAAGTCACTATTACTCATACCATTGAAATCATGAGTATAAGATATTTTGTTTAGTTTAAAATCAACTTGATTTTTAGTTAAACTTCTTCTTTTTATTGATGAATCATAAAGTTTAGATACGGCTTTTACTATATCTTTTACTTGAGATATTTTTCTTGTTTTTATTCTAACTTCATCTAAAAACTTTGAAAACAACCAAATGATTCCAATCCCCATAGTACCACTACCAACTATTGCAACATTTCCTATAATATCATCTACTTTATTGAAATCTTTATTTAGTTTTTCAAACATAAAAAATAGTTCAATCATATGTTTTGATTCTTTTGTTACTGCAAGTTTTGAAAAGGCTCTTGCTTCTACTTCAATGCCTACTTCATATGTGTTGTTAAAAGTTTGTTTTATGACTTCCAAAGCCATATATGGAGCGTTAAAATCTCTATTAACTTTTTTTTCTATAGATTTTAATGTTTTATAATATATAAACTCTCTAGTAAAATAAAAATTTTCTAAAAATTTAGTTATGGAGTTTCTCTCTTTTCTTTTTACATTATTATGTAAAACTTTATTTACAAACTCTTCAAGTTTAGTCTCTTTTTGTCCATGATTAAAAATCTCATCAACTAATCCTATTTTTAAAGCTTTTAAAGAATCTAGTGTTTTTCCTGTAAGTATCATATCAAGTGAGTTAATAAGACCTATAAGTTTTGGTGCTCTTTGTGTTCCTCCCAGTCCTGGAAAAAATCCTAACTTAATCTCTGGAAAAGCAAGTTTAGTTTTATGGTTTGTTGTAGCAATCCTATAGTTACATGCTAAAGCAAGCTCTAAACCTCCACCCATACAAGCACCATTTATATATGCAATTGTTGGATAAGGAAGAGATTCAAGTTTTTCAAAGATTTTGTCACCTTTTTTTATTTGTTCATAAACTTCACTTTCATCTTTCATAGCTTCAATCTCTTTTATATCTGCACCTGCTATAAAAATATTCTCTTTTGCACTTTGGATTATTAAAACTTTGATAGAGGTGTCATCTTTGATTTGATTTAATAAATAATCAAACTCTTCTAAAACTTCAAAGCTTAGTTTATTGATTTTTTCATTTTTTAAATCAAAAGTAATAGTTGCTATATCTTGGATAACTTCTAAATATACATTATTCATCTTACACCTCCAATAAAAAAGAAGCCCCTTGTCCACCACCAACACAAAGGGTAGCTAGACCAGTTTTTAAACCTCTTCTTTTTAACTCTTTTAAAGTATGAAGTACAATTCTATTTCCACTCATACCAACAGGATGCCCTAAAGCTATCGCACCACCATTTACATTTAAAATTGACTCATCTATCTCACCTAAAGCATCAGTTCCAAACTCTTTTTTGCAAAACTCTTTTGAGTTAAAAGCTTTTATATTTGCTATAACTTGAGAAGCAAAAGCTTCATTTAACTCTATTAAATCAATATCACTTAAGTTTGTTCCTGTTTTATCAAAAAGTTTTTTTGTAGCATAAATAGGACCTAAACCCATTCTTGAAGCATCTAATCCAGCATAAGCATACTCTTTTATAAATCCAATAGGTTCAAGACCTAATTCATCGGCTTTCTCTTCTGTAGTTAAAATAAGCATAGATGCCCCATCTGAAACTTGTGAAGAGTTACCTGCTGTTACAGTTCCATTTTTTTCAAATATAGGTCTTAATTTGGCTAAGGCTTCAATGGTTTGGTTAAATCTTACACCATCATCATCTATCATAGAACACTCTTTTGTCATAATAGGATGTATCTCATCTTTGAATATTCCATTTTCAATAGCTTTTTGAACTTTTTGGTGAGATTTTAACGCGTATTTATCTTGTTCTTCTCTACTGATTTTAAACTCATTTGCCAAGTTCTCAGCTGTCACACCCATGATTTTTCCTGAGATTGGATCTGTTAAACCAGTAATCAGTCCAATAACAGGTTTTAAAAATGAAACTCTAAATGTTGAAACTATTTTTAGTTTTTCACTAAAAGTTTTAGCATAAGTTAGTTTTGTCAAGAAGTCTTTAAATGAGTCATTAAAGTATAAAGGGATATTACTCATAGATTCAACCCCACCAGCTAGATAGATTTCCCCTTGGTTTGTTTCAATTTTTTCAATAGCTGATGAGATAGCTTGCATACCTGAGGCACAATTTCTATGTACAGTATAAGCAGGAGTAGTCTTAGGAAAACCGGCTTTTATAGCTAATACTCTTGCCATATTTGCAGCATCTATTGGTTGTGCAACATTACCAATTATTACTTCATCAAATCTATCATAAGCAATACCACTTCTTAGAACTAATTCTTTGGCAATTATACTTCCTAAGGTATCTGCACTAAGTTTTTCTAATTTTCCGTTAGCTTTTGCTATTGGACTTCTAAGCCCATCTATTACAGCAATTCTTTTTTTCATGATAGACTCCTAATACATGGTTTCTATTATATCTTTGTATTTTTCTTCTATTACATTTCTACTAATTTTCATCGATGGTGTTAATTCTCCACCTTCAATTGAGATATCATTTGTTATCAATTTATAATAAACTATTTTTTCCCATTCATTTAAAGTATCATTTATTTTTTTGATATCTTTTTTTATACTATTATGAATTATATCATTATTATAAAATTCATCTATAGTTTCATTATTTTTATTGTTTTCATATAACTCTTTATTTACAAAGAGTAGGGCAGTTACATATTTTTTATTATTTGCAATAACATTTGCAAATTCGATATATTTGTTTTTTGATAATTGTTGTTCTATTTTTATGGCATTTACATAGTTACCAGTAGATAGTTTAAAAAGGTCTTTTTTTCGTGATTTGATAAATATAAATCCCTCTTTATCAATAGTTGCAATATCTCCTGTATGAAGCCAACCATCTTTATCTATAGTTTTAGAAGTAAGTAAAGAATCGTTTAAATAACCTTTCATTATAGAATCTCCCCTTGCAAGAAGCTCTTCATCTTCTATTTTTACTTCCATATTTGGTATTGCTTTTCCACTAGAACCAATCTTATTTATTCCTGGATAATTTGTACAAATAACAGGGGAACTTTCAGTGAGTCCATAACCTTGGTATGTAGGGATATTTATATTTATAAGAAACCTGCAAATCTCTTCATTTAAAGAAGCTCCACCACTTACTAACTTATCTAATCTACCTCCAAATATCTCTCTTAGTTTTTTATATACAAGTACATCATACAGTTTATAAAGTATAGAGTTTTTATCTATATCTTCTTTTAAGGCATAATTTAAAGCCAAATTTCCTATTAGTTTTGAAAAAAATGATTTCTCTTCAATATTTAATTTTATTTTATAAAATATTTTTTCTAACAATCTTGGCACAACTGTCATCATAGTTGGTTTGACTATTTTTAATAAATTTGCAGTATTTGTTATCTCATCTACAAAATAGATAGATACTCCATGACTAACATAAAAACTCATAACCATACGTTCAAAAATATGTGCTAATGGCAATAAAGATAATATAACCTCTTTACTATCTAGTTTTAACAATTGGTTTATACTATGTAGTTGCGAGATAATATTTTTGTGAGTTAAAACTACCCCTTTAGGTGTTCCTGTATTCCCACTTGTATATATGATTGAAAATATATCATCTTCATTTGGTATATCATGTTTTAATAAATCAAAATCACAACTTGTATTTTGTGCATGAAAAATCTCATCTACATTGTAGTAGTTCTCTTCTTTTATACAAAACCCATGTGTAATAAATATCAACTTTTTGTCAATATCATCAAGTCTATTGATTGAATCAATAAATAGATATTTGATTTGTGCATCTTTTATTTCAAAATTGAGATTTTTTTTCGAGATATTATCGAATATAGGCACTGATATTGCACCCACTTTATGAATAGCAAAATCAAAGATGAGCCAAAAAGGTGAGGGCTTAGAAAATATACCTACAGTGTCCCCTTTTTTTATACCAATTTTTTTAAGGGCTATAGCTAAACATATAACTTTTTGTTCAAACTCTTTTATACTAATATGTTTGTATGTGTCATTGGCTATATAGTTAAGAAATTTTTCATTTGAGTAGTTTTCAACTATATAGTCAAAAAGTTCGTTATAAGTTTTAAAATTGTAAGAATTCATGGCATAATCCTTATAACTATATATGATATTCTAGCATTATAACAAAAGTTAAAAAGAAACAAAAAAACTAATCCAAAACTTTAAGAATATTATTAGAAAACACACATGTACAATTTAAAAAACAATGTACAAAAAATGTACATCAAGTTTTTAATATATATGTAAATTGATTTAGATAGCACTAATTCTTTTATGTATCATAAATGAAAATACCAATAAAATAGTACAATTTGATGACTGAAAGCTATGATTTTATTACTTTTAGTAACTTTTATTAGATAATAAAAAAATTGTAGCTGTTATAACAAAAATTGTACATCATAGAAAATAAACATTATGCTATACTAACGCTACAAATTAAATAGGAGATCTATATGAGTTTATTAGCTACTTATAAAGCACATACAGAAGAAAGATTAAATGAAGGTGGTTTACCACCATTAGCACTAACAGCTGAGCAAACAGCTGAGTTAGTAGAAATTTTAAAAGCTTCAACTGTAGAAGATGCAGAATACGCATTAGAATTATTCAAAAATAAAATCAACCCAGGTGTTGATGATGCTGCTTATGTAAAAGCTGCATTTTTAAATGATATTGTACAAGGAAATGTTGCATGTTCAGTAATTTCAAAGCTTGATGCTATTGAAATTCTAGGAACAATGATGGGTGGATTTAACGTTACTCCACTTGTAGAAGCACTTAAAATTGATGAAGTAGCAGCAGCTGCTGCTGAGCAATTAAAAAATACTATCTTAGTTTATGATTCATTCAATGATGTAAAAGAGTTAGCAGATGGTGGAAATGCAAAAGCTAAAGAGGTTATCGAATCATGGGCAAATGCTGAGTGGTTTACTAATAAACCAGCTTTAGAAGAAGAGATTACATTAACAGTTTATAAAATCCCTGGTGAAACAAATACAGATGATTTATCTCCTGCAACTGTAGCATTTACTAGAGCTGATATTCCATTACATGCGACTGCTATGTTACAATCAAGAATGGAAAAACCACTAGAAACAATGGCTTCTTTAAAAGAAAAAGGTCACCCTTTAGCATATGTTGGTGATGTTGTTGGTACAGGTTCATCAAGAAAATCAGGTATTAACTCAGTTCAATGGCACATGGGTAGAGATATTCCAGGTGTTCCAAATAAAAGAACTGGTGGGGTTGTTATTGGTTCTATTATTGCTCCAATTTTCTTCAATACAGCAGAAGATTCAGGATGTTTACCAATTCAAGCTCCAGTTGATGAATTAGAAACTGGTGATGTAATTGTTCTTAAACCATATGATGGTGTAATTGAAAAAGATGGTAAAGTTGTTTCTGAATTTAACTTAGCTCCAAATACATTAACAGATGAGATGAGAGCTGGAGGAAGAATTCCATTAATTATTGGTAAAGGTTTAACTGCAAAAGCTAGAGAAGCTTTAGGTTTAGGTGCATCTGATATTTTCATTGCTCCAACTCAACCATCTGATAATGGTAAAGGATTTACTCAAGCACAAAAAATGGTTGGTAAAGCTTGCGGATTAGAGGGTGTTAAACCTGGTATGTATGTTGAGCCTGTATGTACTACAGTTGGTTCTCAAGATACAACTGGACCTATGACAAGAGATGAGATTAAAGAGCTTGCAGCATTATCTTTTGGTGCTGACATGGTTATGCAATCATTTTGTCACACTGCTGCTTATCCAAAACCAGCAGATATTAACTTACAACACACATTACCAGAGTTCATTACTTCAAGATCTGGTGTTACTTTAAGACCAGGTGATGGTGTTATTCACTCTTGGTTAAATAGACTTTGTTTACCAGATACAGTAGGTACTGGTGGAGATTCACATACAAGATTCCCAATTGGTATCTCTTTCCCAGCAGGTTCTGGTCTTGTAGCATTTGCAGGTGTTACTGGTATGATGCCTTTAACTATGCCTGAATCAGTTCACGTAAAATTTAAAGGTGAATTACAACCAGGTATCACATTAAGAGACTTAGTTAATGCTATTCCTTACTATGCAATTAAACAAGGATTATTAACTGTACCTAAGAAAAACAAAAAGAACATCTTTGCTGGTAACGTAATTGAAATTTCTGGTTTACCACAACTTAAAGTTGAGCAAGCATTCGAATTATCAGATGCAGCAGCAGAGAGATCAGCAGCAGCTTGTTCTGTTCAATTAGACAAAGAACCAATCATTGAGTACTTATCTTCAAACATCGCTTTAATTGAAAAAATGATTGAAGAGGGTTACGAAGATGCTAGAACACTTCAAAGAAGAGCTGATAAAATGAAAGAATGGATTGCTAATCCAGAGTTATTAACTCCAGATGAAGATGCTGAGTATTTAGCAACTATCGAAATTGATTTAAATGAAATCACTGAGCCAATCTTAGCTTGTCCTAACGATCCAGATGATGTTGATACATTATCTAACATCTTAGCTGATCCAAATAGACCAACTGAAAAAATCGATGAAGTATTTGTTGGTTCTTGTATGACTAATATTGGTTTATTTAGAGCTTTAGGTGAAGTTCTTAAAGGTGAAGGAACAGTTCCTGCTAAATTATGGGTTGCTCCTCCAACAAAAATGGATCAACAACAATTAACTGAAGAGGGATATTACGCAGTATTTGGAGCAGCTGGTGCTAGAATGGAGATTCCAGGTTGTTCATTATGTATGGGTAACCAAGCAAATGTTGGTCAAGGTGCAGTTGTATTCTCAACTTCAACAAGAAACTTTGATAACAGACTTGGAAAAGACTCTAAAGTATACTTAGGTTCTGCAGAAGTTGCAGCACTTGCAGCATTATTAGGAAGACTTCCAACTAAAGAAGAGTACTTAAATATAGTACCTAAGAAAATCACTCCAGAAAAAAGAGATGATATCTATAAATACTTAAATTTCCATACTTTAAGTAGTGATGAATTAACTAACTTAGTTCACTCTTAAAAATCATATATCTTCAGTCTTTAGACTGAAGATATCTTATTTCTCTTTCACTATTTTTTATCAGTTTTATTTCTCTAAAATTTTATAATAACAAATATATTTATTTATAAATATGATTTAATATTATTCTATAAAGTAAATTAATTAATACAACTGATAAATATGAAAATATTAAGTCATATGACAAAGGTAATATTTAGATTAGCTAGATATTGTAAGCCAATTTTATGGAAATTGTAATTTGTAATCACTTTATAATCATAAATTAATATATTATTTAATAATATTGATAAAAAATTTAATAGGAAATATATTATGAAAAAACTACTAGCTTTTTTATTTATAATAATTGTCTCATATACCTTTGCAAGTGAAGAATATCCTACAAAAGAAGAAGTTGGAAAATTATATGTAGCAACATTTAATAGAGCTCCAGACAATGAAGGTTTAAATTATTGGATATATAATTCTGGACTTAAATTAAGTGAAATTGCAACATCATTTTTTGAGCAACCAGAAACACAAGAATTATACCCAAGTGGGACAACAAATAGTACTTTTATTAATAGTGTATATCAAAATTTATTTAATAGAACTGCTGATTTGGGAGGTTTGAATTATTGGAAAAAAGAATTAGATGAAAATAGGTACTCTAGAGATAAATTTATTCTTGTAGTTATAAATGGAGCTAAGGACACGGAAGATGGATTAGATAAAACAACTTTAGCTAATAAAAATGAGATTGGAATGTATTTTGCAAATGCATCTCTTAGTGATATAGATGAAGCAATTGCTATTATGAAGAATATAACTTCAAATAAATCTAGTGTTGAATCTGCAAAAAAATATATTAATACTTATATTTTAAATCAAAATACATCTACAAATAATAAAATTGATAAAATTGATTATTCATATTTTAAAAAATTAATATCTGGAGATTTTACTGAATTCCATTATACCTATGGATTATTAAGTTATACAATGGATGCAAATGATAATTTCATTTTTAATAATGTTTATAGAAATGATACATATTTAAAAGATGGTTATTATGCCCATGATTATGTAAAAAAAATAAGTAATGAAGAATTTAAATTATATCGAAAACCTGAAATGCTAAATATATCAGAATTTGATATTGTTAGTAGAACAGTTTTATCAAATGAATTTATAACTACAACAAACTTTGATGGACTTAATGAATCTGTATTTGTAGATGATAGATATATGAGCAAACAAGAGCAAGTAACTACAGAATTAGGAAACGATATTCAAGGAAATAGAATGTATTCTGTTTGTGAATATATAGAAGAGCTTAATTCTTTATCTTTATATGAATTAAAAATTTTTAATGAAGAAGGCGTTTTTACGAAAAGATTTGGTGATTCATTAACAGAACAAGATAAGTTAAATTATCCAGATTTTAAATATGAAAATCTAATACTTATAAAATGTTCAAGTTATACTAAAAATAAATTAAATGCAATTGATTATAATTATTTAGTGAAAGATCTTGACCTTGTAATTAGGGATACTTATATTCCATCAAATGAAGTTAATCATTATCTTTATTTTGTAAATCCAAATACTATATATTTACAATAATAAAATAATAATTTACCTTTCGATTCTTTTATTTTACTCTTTGTAATAGTTTTTTAAATAAGTTTATTGAAATATGAGTATTCATTTACTATTAACTTATTAAATTATATAATAAAAAAATCTAAATCAAAAGGTATTCCCTTGTCCGCAAAAGAAGAGAAAAAAAATAATATTATTGAAAATGCATTAAAACTTTTTTCTACAAAGGGTTTTTACAACACTACTATTCCTGATATAGCAAAAGCAATGAGTATGAGTGTTGGTAATATGTACAACTACTTTAAATCAAAAGAAGAGTTAGCAAAATATGCTATAAAATACTCAACTAATATACTTGCTGTAGAATTAAGAGAAATAAATCAGATGGATATCTCATCAAAAGAAAAAGTATTTGTCTTTACAAGAAAATATTTAGAAAATGTAAAAAAATCGCCTGAGGTTATTGAATATTTTTTAAGAGTTTATTTATCAAATAGAGAGGTATTTAATCAAGGTTGCGAAGGTTTCTTATGTGTAAGTGAATTTGTAACAGAGGTTATGATTTTACTTGATGAGGGTGCTGCAAAAAATGAATTTAGACAACAAGAGTTTTTCCCTGCATTTGCAGTTATTATGGGAGCACTTGGTGGTTTTGCTTTTTTAAGTGGAGAAAAAGTTCTTGAAAAGGATATTTTAGAATATTCAGAGCAAGTTGCTGAAAATATCTATAGAGCTTTAAAGTCTGATGAATAATGAAAAACCAAAAGTTTTATGGTTACAAGCAATAACTTGCAATGGAAATACACACTCTTTTTTAAGTGCTAATGCAATTAGAATGAAACTATTTTTAAATAGTTTCGATCTAATCTATCATCCATCTTTAACAGAAAATATTACATTAAATGAAATTTTAGAAAAAGATATACAAATAGACTTTTTATTAGTTGAGGGTGCAATTAGTTCTAGTGAAAAATACTATCAAATCTCAAATAAATCAACATATGATCTATTTAATACTTTTGTAAAAAAATCAAAATATATTGTAGCAATTGGCTCATGTGCTTCTTATGGCGGAGTTCATAGTAGGTTTATCTACAATAATGATATTGATGGTTTAGAAAAATCACTTGAAATCGATAATATGTATGGATTAAAACATCCAATTATAAATCTTACTGGTTGCCCTGTACATCCAGAATGGATTTTTCAAACGATGTTTACTCTTAAAGATTATGGCAAAATAAAACTTGATGAATATGGAAGACCTTTAGAATTATATTATGGTTTAGCCCATCATGGCTGTACAAGAAATGAGTATTTTGAGTGGAAAGTTGAAGCAAAAAATTTTGGAGAAAAAGAGGGATGCCTTTTTTACGAACAAGGCTGCCGAGGTCCTATGACTCACTCAAATTGTAACAAAATATTATGGAATGACGTAAGTACAAAAACCAGAGTAGGGATGCCATGTATTGGATGTACAGAGTTTGATTTTCCAAGAGAAAATATGCTTGAAACCAAAAAAAACATAGGTATACCAGCAGAGGTTCCATTAGGGATAAGCAAAAGAGCTTATTTATCATTAACTGGGGTTGCTAAGACTTTTAAGATTGATAGGTTGCATAAGAAGTTAATTGAATAGGGATTTGTTGAGTTTTTTTATTTTCAAATAGTTTTAATTGTATGTAGTTGTCTTGTAGAGCAAAGCTCTCCGCTTTCTCACTTTTTTGCCTGCAAGCAGGATTACATGTTGTAAAAAGTAAGACAAAAAGCAACCAGACAAGTTGTTGAAGCTAAAGTTCCCTCCAGTTGTGACCTGCGGAACTTGATATAAAACGTGACATTCAGTCACCTTTTATATCTTCGAACATGTCCTCGGTCTTTTCCGAAAATAATTAGAAAACTTCCGGCTTCAACAAAGTCTGGACAAATTCCTTAGCCATGAACTTTCTTTTACTATTTGAGTATTACACCAACTAAAATAAAATGGTACAAAAAATTCAAAGGTCAATTTCCCTTTTTCCCGCATTTGAGAAGCCGAGTGTTTATTTATCTCTTTTGAAAACAAGTGACTAAACTGTTTGAAGCGCAAAGAAACGTGACTAACTCACGTTTTAGCAAGTTTTTAGGCACTCAAAAGAGATAAATAATAAGCGAGGGAAGCTTCCGCCTTCGAAATCCTGTGGGTGATTTTTTTGCTACTTTTTTTTTCATAAAAAAAAGTCGAAATAAGTTGAGACGTACAGTAAAAGTTTTTCTATATTCAAATATTTTGATAATAGTTTTAACCAAACAAAATATAATATACTTATCATTTTGTTAAACTATCAAGATTTTCATTCAATAGTCATACAAAATGTTAAGATATTAAGGATATACCTTGATAATCTAACATTAAAAACTAAATCAAATACATAAAAAATGATATAAAATATCACTTATTAAAATATATAATAGTATATTTTATTGAAATTGCCTTATTTAAGGGATTTTAGTTAATTTAATATCTTAACATTAAAAGTGTTATATTATTATGTGATTTTATACATTATTTATATATAATGTATTATTAATAAAGAGTTAGCATCTTTTGAAAAAGGAACAGTATGCTTACACCAAACGATATAGCAAATATTTTTGGCACTTCTCCAAGAAGTGGTGGTTATTTTTGGTTCCCAAGACAAGAAAATGAAGCTGAACAAATTAAAACAGTTCTTTTATCTACAGAAAGTAATAAAATTATATTGATTGATGGACCAACTGGTTCTGGTAAAACATCACTAGTTTTTAACACATTTTATAAAGAAAAAATACCCCATAACTTAATTATTATAGATGAAGATATGGACTGGCATGAGTTTTGTCGTCAGATAGTATCTATTCCAAAATCTGATACTAAAAAATCAAAGATAAAATTAGGTTTTAGTGTAAAAAAATTTTTGCCAGGTGGTGCGTTAGATACTGAGCATGAAACGACTTTTGATCCATTGAAAGATATAGAATATTCTGAAAAGTATTTAAATAAAATTTCTATTACTGACTTAGCCAACATTATTATTAATGATAATGTATCTTTATTAATTGATGATTTTGAAAAAGTAAATGATGATTTGTTTAAAAAAATTGTTTCACTTTCAAAAAAGCTGAGCACATTAAGACATAACACTCCAAAGTCAAAACTTTTTATTACTTCTTGTCATAGTTCATATCAAAAAATGATCGAAAAAGACAAAACATTAAGTAAAAGAATTCTTCATATTACATTAGGTGGTCTCCAGAACAAAGGACTTTCATGGAAATTTTTATCTGATGGCTTTGATGCATTAAATATATTCCATCCTGGAACAAGTAAGCTTCATGGAGAAAATGAACAGGTTCCAAACTGTCAAGATTTTATATATGATGCAACAGGAGGAAACTTAAAAAGCCTAATAGAACTAGGGTTTGAAATAGCAGAAAAAAACATGAGAACACAATCTATTAAGGGAAAAGCATTGATTAAAGTAGCGAAACATAAAGCTCAAGAAAATATCGATTATTATACGAGAAATTATCGAGATATATCTACACTTATTTCTTCAAATATATATGTACAAAAAGTAATACACTATATATACGATAATGGAATTACAAGTAGTCACAAAATTGCGGATATTGAATATAAAATCGATTTTCATAATGATGATGCAGCAATGTCAGGTATATCATCTTTAATTTCTATAAATTTCTTGATACCTACAGGAAAAGAAGGTTCGAAAGTTTTTGTATCAGATCCTGAGTTTGCTTTGGCATTTTGTGTAGCTAACTATAGAAATGAATTCTACCGGATACCGCAAAGTTTAAAATCAAAAGATGAAACCGAATCACAACTTCCACTTGTAGATAAATGGTGAAACAATGCTAACAACTCACTGCATCGAACCGTCAGCCCTGCCGGGCTACGGTCTGATGAGTTCAGACGTTATGTGCACAGATGGATAAAGAAGAAGGAAAAAATGAGTTTTAAATCATGGCGAAGCTATTGGACTTTTAGACATGCTATAAAAAATAAATCAAGATATATTTTAGATGATGAGTCAAAAGAATTTTTAAAGGCAGTTGAAGATACTTGTAAAAGTCGGATTAAAACAATTTCCATATCTGATTCATTGTGGAGAGCTCAGATTGGTTGTGATTATGTACCAGAATATCAAGAAAATGTTCATGTTGATGATGTACCAGTTCCTTTTACTTTCGAGCGTATGAAGCCTTTAAGCGATAGTGCATCAGAAGGAAGAGCAAACCCTAAAGGTATACCGTATTTATATGTTGCAACAGATAAAGAAACTGCAATGTCAGAAGTTCGTCCTAGTCTAGGAGCTATTCTTTCTATTGGAAAATTTAAACCAACTAAAGAACTGAAAGTAATTGATTTCTCAGAGCATCAAGGTAAAATGAAATTTTTTCTTAAAGAACCTGATGAAGAAAAAAGAATTGAAGCGGTATGGACAGACATGGATAATGCGTTTTCTATACCAACATCAAATACAAATTTTAATTCCGAATATATTCCAACACAAATTATTGCTGAACTGATAAAATCTCTTGGTTACGATGGTATACAATACAAAAGTTCTTTAGGGAATGAATACAATATTGCACTTTTTGATCTTAATATGGCAACAATATCTGAGTGTGATATTTATAAAGTAAATAAAGTAAGTTTTGGTTTTGAAAGTGTAGAAAATCAATACACTCAAAGCACATAACAAATCAGTGGAGCCAATAAATTACCCTGCGGGCAATTCATCGGCTCATTTTAAACGTTATATGAAAATAGAATTGGAGTTTAAATGAAAAAATCACTATTATTACTACTTATTAGTATTGAGATTTTTGCTGGCACACAAATGTGTGGTTCAGGAACAGTAATTAGATTACTCAGTGATGATAATAAAGGTAGTCGTCATCAAAGATTTATAATAAAAGAACCATCTGGAAGAACATTGTTAATTACACATAATATTGACTTAGCACCAAAAATTTATTCACTTCAAAAAGGTGGGCTCATAAAGTTTTGTGGTGAATATGAAAATAATTCAAAAGGTGGTGTAATACATTGGACACATCATGACCCACAAAAACGTCACACTGCTGGTTGGCTAGAATATAATGGTAAGAAGTACCAGTAACATATAAATGTTATACCTCCCAGAGCTTGAATCTCCACTTCAAAACACATAAACATCACTTTAAAAAATATAAAGCTAACACCATCACAAAACTTATATTAAAAATATGCTAAAATTTTTTCCACATAGAAAGGCTACGATGAAAACAGTTGATATTATAGAAAGAATAGAAGGTGAAGCAAAACTTGTTTGTTCTTGGGAAGAAAATAAAATAAGTGATGCAAGAATTGAGTTTTTAAACTTTAGAGGATTTGAATATATCCTAAAAAACAAACCAATTTTAGATGCCTTGGTTTATACACCAAGAATCTGTGGAATTTGTGGTCAAGCTCATCTTTTAGCAACTGTTAACCTAATAGAAAATTTATACAAAAACGCAGGTATTGATATACCACTTACTCCTAAAGCTAAACTATTAAGAGAAATAGGTTTAAATATTGAGATAATTGATTCTCATATCAAATGGTTTTATATGTTTATTATGCCTGATATTGTGAAGTTTTCTAAAAAAGATTTATTAGATTATAAACCTCTAAAGGGAAAAAATTGGCTTGAAGCTTTAAGTTGTGCTAGTGAGACAATAAAAGCTTTAGCAATTATTGGAGGGCAGTGGCCACATACTTCATATATGGTTCCAGGTGGAGTAGTAAGTGATCCAAGTTTGATAGATTTGGCAACAATGAAAAACTATATAGATTTTTCAATTGATTTTTTTGAAAAAACTCTTACCTCTTTAGATTTTGATACATATTTATCTTTTTCCAAATCAAATGATATTTTAAAAATTGGAGGTAATCTTAAAGATTTCATTGAAATATCATTTAAAAATAGTTTTGAAACAATAGGGAAAAGTTATGATAGACATATATGTTTAGGAGAATCTTCACTTTTTGAAAGAGGTAAAATAAATAGAAGACTAATTTATAAGTTAGATTTTAAAAAAATACTTGAAAGTTCTGCCTTTACTTTTAATATTGATGAAGAGGAACAATCAAAAGATGCTTATGGTTGGGCAAAAAGTGTAAAATATGATGGAAAATTTTATGAATCAGGTCCCTTATCACGAGCAATAATTTCAAATAGAAAATTTATAAAAGAGATACATTATGAATACCAAGATTCATTATTTACAAGAGTAATGGCTAGGATGGATGAACTTGCGTACCTTTTACAAAATACAAAAGAACTTATTTCAAAAATAGATATAAATGAACAATCATATATAAAACCAAAACATAGTTTAAATGAGATAAAAGAAGTTAGTGCCTCTAGTGTAGTTGAAGCTTGTCGAGGTTCGCTTTATCATGAAGCTACAATAAAAAATGGAAAAATTGAAAAATATGATGTAATCACACCTACAGTTTGGAATTTAGGACCGGGAAGTTATGAAAATTTAGGAATAGCACAAAATGCAATCATAGGTTGCGATAGTATAGAAAAAGCAAAAATTATACTTAGAAGTTTTGATGTTTGTTCAGTCTGTACAACTCATTAAAAAAAATCAAAAAACGTGTTAAAAAGTTACATTTTAAAATAAAATCAAAAAAAAATTAAATTTAATAACACTTATGTACTTTTAGAACTAAATAGTTACTAATAATAGTAGTAAATGAATGTTCATTTTTTAAATGCTATATTATTGCTACGAAACTACCGAAAAAACGTTTTTTTTATAAGATAATATTAAGTTTAATCACGTTAACTTTATACTGATGATAAATGAGCATTCATTTAATAACTATTAAGGGGAAGTATATGGCTGATTCTCAAGATATGGTAAAAAAAGTATTTACCACTAATTCTTCAAGAGTTGATACGAACAAAGGTGATGCATATTATAACTCTCTTTTTGAAAAAGCAAAAAGTAGATTAGCAGCATTAAGAAAAGAACCGGCACTTAAAGACATCAATATGATGGAAGTGGTTGAAAGTGAAGGTGTAAATAGAAGAGATTTCATGAAGTGGGCAAGTGCAACAACTGCAACTTTAATGTTACCTCCAATGTTTACTCCCTTAGTGGCTGAGGCAACAGAACTTATGAATAGAGTTCCAGTAATCTGGATTGAGTTACAAGACTGTGCCGGTAACTCAGAAGCTTTACTTAGAAGTTCAGCTCCTACAGTTGATGATTTACTTTTTGATGTATTATCTTTAGAGTTCCATGAAACTATCATGGCAGCTTCTGGTCATCAAGCTGATGCTCAATTAGAAGATGCAATAGAGCATTTCAAAGGTAAATACTTACTATTTGTTGAGGGTTCAATTCCAACAGGAATGAATGGTCAATATGGAACAATTGGTGCAAGTGGTGAAACTTTTCAAGAACACCTAATGAGATTATCTTCTGATGCAGCAGCTGTTGTAGCAGTTGGTGCATGTGCTACTTTTGGTGGAGTTCCAGCAGCAGCTCCAAATCCAACTGGTGCAGTTGGTGTTATGGATTTAGTAAAAGGTAAACCTGTTATTAATATCCCTGCCTGTCCTGCAAATCCAGCTAATATGGTTGGTGTAGTTTTACAATTTATTTTAACTGGTCAAATTCCTGAATTAGATTCATTACTTAGACCTAAATTTGCATTTGGTTATAGAATTCATGATAACTGCGAAAGAAGAGCACATTTTGATGCTGGTGAATTCGTAGAAGAGTGGGGTGATCATGGAGCTAAGAATAACTTCTGTTTATATAAAATGGGTTGTAAAGGTCCAATGACATTTAATAACTGTTCAATTATCAGATACAACGAAGGTGCAAACTGGCCAATTGGTGTTGGTCGTGGATGTATCGGATGTTCTGAACCAGACTTCTGGGATAAATATGCATATGAAAGACCAATGTCAGATGCTAATATCAAAGCTCCTACTGGTGGGGTAGAAAAAACTGTTGATGAGTTCGGTTTGGGATTATTAACAGCAACAACAATTGGTATTGGTGTACATGCAGTAGCTTCTGCTGTAGCAGGAAAAAAATCAGTTCATGAGGATAAGGAATAACAATGAGTAAACACGTAGTAATAGACCCTATAACAAGAATTGAAGGGCATTTAAGAATTGAAGCTGTAATTGATGATAACAATGTTATCACTGAAGCTTACAGTGCTTCTACAATGTTCAGAGGAATTGAAGAGATTTTAAAAGGTAGAGACCCAAGAGATTGTGGTCTACTAGCTATGAGAATTTGTGGAGTTTGTACTGGTACTCACTATCAAAGAAGTATCGAAGCTGTTGAACATGCATTTGGTGTTACTATTCCAAAAAATGCAAGATTAGTTAGAAATTTAATGCAAGGTGGATTATACATCCATGACCATATTGTTCATTTCTATCACTTACATGCACTTGATTTTGTTGATATTACAAAAGCATTAGAAGCAGATCCAAAAGCTACAGTTGCAGAAGCTCAAAAATGGGCAAAAGCTGCAGGTGGATTAGCATGGAATGCAAGTGAAGATAATTACAAAGCTGTTCAAGCAAGAGTTACTAAATATGTAAAACAAGGTAGACTTGGTGTATTTGGAAATGCTTACTGGGGAAGCAAAGCATATAAGTTAACTCCTGAGCAAAACCTAATTGGACTTTCTCACTATTTAGATGCACTTGATTTACAAAGAGATATTGCAAAAGCACAAGCAATTTTTGGTGGTAAAAACCCACACCCACAATCAATAGTTGTTGGTGGTGTAACTTGTGTTCAAGATATTAAAAACCCAGTTAGAGTTGCTGAGTTTAAAGATATTATCCAAAAAGCAACTGCATTTTCAAAACAAGCTTATACAGCTGATGTTTTAATGGCTGGAACTATGTATGCAGATGAAGCATTAGCTGGTGTTGGTGCTGGACTTGGTAATTATATGTCTTATGGTGATTTCAACCTAGATGATACACCATTTTATGAAGCTAAAAAACTTTTCCCTAGTGGAATTGTATTAAATAAAGATCTATCAAAAGTATTTGATTTAGATCAATCAAAAATTACAGAAGATGTTACTCATTCTTGGTATGAAGGAGCAGATAATTTACATCCATTCGATGGTAAAACTAAGCCAAATTATACAGGTTTTAAAGAGAAAAAAGATGGTATTGCATATTTAGATACTGATAAAAAATACTCTTGGATTAAATCTCCATTATATGATGATAATAGAATGGAAGTTGGACCATTAGCAAGAATGATTGTTGGTGTAGCAAGAGGTGATGAAAGAATTACAAAATATGTAACAGATTTTCTAAAAAAAGGTAATCTTCCAACAAAAGTTTTATTTTCAACTGTAGGTAGAACTGCTGCAAGATGTGTTGAAACTGTTTTAATGTGTGATGCTGTATTAGAATGGTGTGATGAATTAGCTGGAAATGTTGCGGCTGGAGATTTATCAACTTGGACTGAATTTGATTTTGATAAAGTTGCAAAAGATGCTCAAGGATATGGTATGGCTGAAGCACCAAGAGGTGGTTTAGGACACTGGGTTAAAATCAGAGATGGAAAAGTTGTAAATTATCAAGCAGTAGTTCCATCAACTTGGAATGCAGCTCCAAAAGATTATAAAAATAGAATGGGTGCTTATGAAGCATCTTTAGTAGGTACTAAAGTTGTTAATCCTGATGAACCATTAGAGATTATTAGAACAGTACACAGTTTTGACCCTTGTATTGCTTGTGCAGTTCACATTGTAGATGTCAGAGGTAAAGAATTGGCTGTTTATAAAGTAGATCCAGTAGGAGGATGCCGTGCCTAAAATGAATCGGGTTGAGAGAATGACTCCAATCATGCGAAGCATTCACTGGATGAATGCGATTTGCATGGTTGTTGCAGTTATAACCGGGCTATATATAGGTCATCCATATTATCAAACATTTATTGCAGATCCTGCGGTAGATAAATATGTGATGGCATGGAATAGATGGGGGCACTTTATTGCTGCAATCATCTTTGATGTTACTGCAATCTTAATTGGCTATTTATATTTGTTTTCTAAATTTGAAAAACCATATAAGAAAATATTACCAACTAAGAAAAATTTTGTTGAATTTTGTGAAGTTTTCTTCAACTTAATTACATTTAACAGAAGAAAAAAATTTGATTCAACACATAGTGATAGTTATAACATTATGTTTTTTACACTATTTCATATTATGTTAATATTTATGTTATTAACTGGACTACAAATGTATGTTCATGGATTAGAGTCTGGTTATAGTTCAATTGGTTCTTGGTGGCCTGCATTATTACACTTTGCAACAGATTGGACACTTCAAGTATTTGGTGGAAATATGGGGGTTAGAATTGCTCATCATACTGCAATGTATCTAATCCTTATGTGGGTTATGTCTCATATTTATTATCAAATCTGGAGAACAATCTTCTGGAAAGAGGGAGATATTAATATTGTATTAGGTGGTTACAAATTTGCAAGTAAATCATCTAAAGGTAAAGATTAATAAGTTTAATTATTAAACTTTCGGTAAAATTTATAGATGGGTTGTAGAGTATTTCCCTACAGCCCATTTTTATTTTAAAAATACTAAAAAAAATATTCAATAATTATTTTTTTTAGTGTTTTTACAGGAGTATTATTAATGAAAAATATTGTAGTTGGTGTTGGTAATGTATTATTTAAAGATGAAGGTGTAGGAATTTACGCCTCAAAATATTTAGAACAAAATTATGAATTTGAACAAGATATTGAGATAATAGAAGGTGGAACATTAGGTTTTAAATTGATGGCATATTTTCAAGAGTATGATAATGTAATTATATTAGATACAGTATCTATTGAGGATAAAGCAGGAGAGATTTTTAGATTGCCATCTGATGTTTTATTAGGTCTTGGACAATATAGAAAAACAGCTCATGAAGTTGAAATAGTGGAAATGTTAGAGATTTGTTCAGTTTTAGATAAACATGCAGAAGTTACAATACTTGGAATTATTCCAGAAGATATACAAAGTGTTGAAATTGGACTTACAAAAACTATTGAAGATAGATTTGAAGAGTTTACACTACAAGCTATAAAAGAGATTGAATCAATAGGGATAGAAGCTACAAAAGTTGGCAATAAAAGTCTGAAACAAATAGCACAAGAATTAATTGGAAGTTATAATGGAGAACATTTATCAAGAGTGCCAAATGAGGAAGATACCACATGGAACTAATCTATAAAATAGAATTTAATTCTACAAATTTTTATTATAAACATATAATTGATGATTTGATTGAACAATCAGGAATTAATGCAACAACAAAATTTTATGAAGATTTAATTTTGCTTGTGTGCAATGATGAAGCAGAAAAAATAGAATCTTTATTTAAAATTTTAGAACAAAAATTACCTTTATCAATCTTTTTAGGTGAATCAGGAGTTATTGAAAAATTTGATTTTAACTCCTTTAAAGAGATTGAAGATAAAGATATAAAAGTGAATCTTGCACTTTTAACAAATGATGAAATAATAAAAACAATAGAGGAAAACCATATTGATTTTGGAAATGACTTAGCTGTTATAAAAAAAGGAAGAGTATCAAGAATTGATACTCATAATGGTTTAAAAGACTTTTTTATGCCTTCATATAAGCTACGAGAACAATTTGAATCAAATGGTTATGAGGTAAAACTTTTAATTACAGATATAAACAAGATTTCTGAACTTTGTGAAATATCACAAAAAGATTTACAACTTCTTTGCTCTATTGAGAGACCTTTAGTAAAATTGAAATTTAAACTACTTCAAAATGCAAATAAAGAGTTTTCAAATACAAGATTTATCTATGCGAAAATACCTGATGATAAAGAGACCTTACTTTTTGCAAATGCTTTAAAAAGTGAAGGGATAAATTATATACTTTATGCAGCTGATGATATATACCAAGATGGTTTAAAAGTTACATATAGTGATAATCAAAATATAATAATTCATGGAGAAAAAGGATTATTCCCTAAATATGAATATAAACTAAATAGAAAAGTTATAAATATAAATGATTATTTTGATGAGTATGGGTGTGTATATAAAGCTTGCATTGACCAATTTTATAAAAAAATGACACCAACAATTGGAGTATATTTTTCATATAGAAGTGATGAATCAGCTATTAAAATAAATCTACCAAATATTGGAATAAAAGATATTATTTATATTCCAAATGTGATTAATTGTGTTGAAAATTGTATGGAAGATATAAAAAGTATAGATGAAAATACAACAAAACTTGTAGAAAACTATAAATTTAAATTTCCTTCATATTTTGAAAAAGAGTTTAGAGATAATGATGCAGATGGTTTTGAATCTATATTAAATCTTTTGGCTTTTACTTTAGGAATGAGAGATTATAAAGAGTTTGAAGATACCGCACTTTTATACAATGCAAAAAGTGGAATTCAGATAGATATGAATATTGTGAAAGTTGATGGCAAAAACTATTTAGATTATAGAAAAATTATCCAAAGTATAATGAGTTATAAAATGGCTGGTGTTGAAGATACTATGCTTGCCTTTTCTTTTTATGAAAGTTTGAGTAGTTTTATTAAAGATAATGTAGAAAAAATAAACTCTGAATTAAAAGCAAAAGATTTAATACTTTGTGGAGATTTATTTGGTAATTCAATTTTACTTTCTAAAATAAAAAAAGAGATAACTAACCTTAATATACTAATTCCAAAAGAGTATCCTTTAGATTACTAGATATAAATATATCTAGTAAATCTAATTATTTTTTTCAGATATATTCTTATTATTTTTTTAAATTCTTAAAAAACACTTAGTTTTAAAATCTTTAAATATTTCTAATTAATTATTAATTTTTTTACTATTACTTAAGTTTTAGTTTAGTAAGATTCTTGTTTAAAAATAAATGAATACTCATTCATAAAAAATATTAAGTCAATTTTTTTTGACTAATTCTATGAATGAATAATTATTCATAGAGGTGTATATTGGATAAATCAGCTTTATTTAAACAATTTAAAAAGAGGTTAGAAGAGTTAGAAAAATTTCCTAGAATAGATGAAAAAAAATCTATTCCAAAACTTTTAGATGAAAAAAATGTAAGTAGAAGAGATTTTATAAAATGGGCTGGGTTAATGACAACTTTATTAACACTCCCTTCTTCATTTACTCCATTGGTTGCAAAAGCAGCTGAATTAAGTGATAGATTGCCAATCATTTGGTTACATATGGCTGAGTGTACAGGTTGTTCAGAGGCTTTGTTAAGAACAGATGCTCCAACAATAGATTCTTTAATATTTGATTATATCTCATTGGAATATCATGAAACTTTGATGGCAAGTGCTGGTTGGCAAGCAGAGCATAATCTTGAACACGCAATAGAAAAATATAAAGACAATTATATTCTTATGGTAGAAGGTGGAATTCCAAGTGGTGATAGTAGTTTTTATTTAACTATTGGTGGACATGGACACACTGGTGAATATAGTGCAAAAAAAGCTTCTGAAAATGCAAAAGCAATTTTTGCTATTGGTACATGTTCTTCATTTGGTGGAGTTCAAGCAGCAAATCCTAATCCAACAAACTCAGTCGCCTTGAGTAAAGTTACAGATAAACCAGTTATCAATGTACCTGGTTGCCCTCCAAGTGAGAAAAATATTGTTGGCACTTTATTACATTATATTCTTTATGGTTCTTTACCAGCACTAGATGTTTATAATAGACCAAAATGGGCTTATGGACAAAGAGTACATGACTTATGTGAAAGACGTGGTCACTTTGATGCTGGTGAGTTTGTAGAAGAGTTTGGTGATGAGGGTGCAAAAAAAGGTTATTGTTTATATAAAGTTGGATGTAAAGGACCTTATACTTTCAATAACTGTGGAAAACTTAGATTTAATCAACACACCTCTTGGCCTATTCAGGCTGGTCATGGATGTATTGGTTGTTCAGAACCAGACTTTTGGGATAAGATGGGACCATTTGAAGAACCAGTTGCAGATAGTTTATATAATACTGTATTTGAAGGTTTAGGTGCTGATGCTATAACAGATAAAATTGGAGTGGGATTATTAACAGTAACAGCAATAGGTATCACAGCACACGCTGCAATTTCAAAATTTCATAACCCTAAAGATGAGGAATAAAAATGTCAAATAAAAGAGTTATAATAGATCCTATCACAAGAATTGAAGGACACTTAAGAATAGAGGTTGAAATTGATGAAAACAATGTGATTCAAGATGCATATTCATCGGCTACTTTATGGAGAGGGTTAGAAACAATTGTAAAAAATAGAGATCCAAGAGATGCTGGTTTTTTAATGCAAAGAATATGCGGTGTTTGTACCTTCTCTCACTATAGAGCTGGCATTGAAGCTGTTGAAGATGCACTAAAAATCATTCCTCCTTTAAATGCAAAATTAACTAGAAGTTTAATGAATCAAGCACTATTTATGCATGATCATGTTGTTCATTTTTATCATCTTCATGGATTAGATTGGGTTGATGTAGTATCAGCATTGGATGCTGATGTAAATAAAGCTTCAAAAGAAGCATTTGAATATACTCATACACCAATTGCTACAGGTGCAGATGATTTAGTTAGAGTTAAAAAAAGGCTTAAAGAGTTTGTTAATAAGGGTGAGTTAGGACCATTTGCAAATGCATATTGGGGACACAAAACTTTTAAATTATCTCCTGAACAAAACCTAATAGCTTTATCTCACTATCTAAAAGCGCTTGAAGTTCAAAGAGTTGCTGCCCAATTGATGGCCATCTTTGGTGGTAAAAATCCACATCCACAAAGTTTAACAGTTGGTGGTATAACTTGTGTTATGGATTTGTTAGATCCTTCAAGAATGGGTGAGTATTTAACAAAATATAAAGAAGTATCAGATTTTATCAAAAATGCATATTATGCTGATACTAAAATGGTTGCCAAAGCTTATGCAAAAGAGGAGAGTGTAACACAAAAAGCTGGAACTATGAATTTTATGTGTCATAAAGAGATGCAACTAAATAGAACTGAATATCTTTTTGATACAGGTATTATTTTAGATGGGGATCTTTCCACTGTTTATGAGATAAATGAAGAGCTTATTACAGAAGAAGCAACGCACTCTTGGTATAAAGATAATGAACCATTACATCCATATGATGGGAAGACAAACCCTAATTATACAGGTTTAAATGACAAGATGACAGTTGGTCCTGATGGGAAAGAGATTGATTCAAAAGTTGTTGATAATAAAGGGAAATACTCTTGGATTAAATCACCAAGATATGCAGGTAAACCTATGGAGGTTGGTCCATTAGCTTCAATTTTAATCTCTTATGCAAAAGGGAATAAAAAAATTGTAAAACTAGTTGATAACTTCTTAGATGAGACTGGATTGCCATTAGAGGCTTTATATACAACTTTAGGAAGAACTGCTGCAAGAACTTTACAAGCTATGGCAATTGTTGAAAATGGTTTAGAGTGTTTTAATACTCTAATTGAAAATCTTAAAGTTGACCAAGATACTTGTAGCCCTTACCATATTGATAAAGATAAAGAGTATAAAGGAAGGTTTATAGGTGATGTACCAAGAGGGATGTTATCTCATTGGATTAGAATCAAAAATGGTGTTGTAGAAAACTATCAAGCAGTTGTTCCTTCAACTTGGAATGCAGGTCCAGTTGATGCAAAAGGGATTAAAGGACCGTATGAAACAAATCTTATTGGATTGAAGGTAAAAGATTTGTCTCAGCCTTTAGAGATTATAAGAGTTATTCATAGTTTTGACCCTTGTATTGCTTGTGCAGTTCATGTTATGGATACAAAAGGGAATGATTTAGGTATGTATAGAGTTGATCCAGTTTATGGAACTTCTTGTTAGGAAATTATTATGATTAAAAAACATTATGAGTTTTCTTATTGGCTTAGAGTAACTCACTGGGTTAGAGCATTGTCTATTATTATATTAATTGGTTCAGGTTTTTATATAGCATTTCCTTTTATATCTCCAGTGGGCAATGGTGGTGAGCCAATAAACTTTTTAAATGCCTTGTTTAGAACATGGCATTTAGTTTTTGGATTTTTATTGATAGCTGTAACAATTGGAAAGTTTTATCTTTTTTTATTTGATAAACAAAGTAAATTAGAAAGGGATTCTTTTTTTGATTTTGTTAATATAAAAGTTTGGATTCAACAAATAGGTTATTATCTATTGATTTGTAAACACCCTCATGGGAAAGGTGTTTATAATCCCTTGCAGTTTTTAGCCTATTTGGGAATATATCTTTCAATAGTTATGATTTGTTTAACAGGACTTATCCTTTATGTACATGTTTATCATGAAGGTATGGGTGGATTTTTATTTGATAGTATGAGAAGTTTAGAGTTTATGTTTGGTGGACTATCTTGGGTTAGACAACTACACCATATATTTATGTGGGTATTTATTTTATTTTTGCCTATTCATATCTATTTGGCTGTATTTAACTCTGTTTATGGGAAAAGTGGTGCTATGGATTCTATAATCAGTGGATATAGATGGATTAAATCAAAAAAATAATGAAGATTTTAATATTAGGTATCGGAAATATATTATTCCAAGATGAAGGTATAGGGGTACATTTTATCCATTATGTCGATGAAAAATATAAGTTTAGTTCAATTGAGCACAAAATTCATTTAGTTGATGGTGGTACTTTAGCACAAAGGTTAATTCCTTTAATTGTTAAACATGATAGGGTATTTGTAGTTGATTGTATTGATGCAATCAACTCAAAACCTGGAGATGTATATTTCTTTGATTATTTGAAAACACCCTCAAATATTGATTGGCAAGGAAGTGCCCATGAGGTTGAGATGTTACAAACATTAAATATGATAAAGATGAATGGAGATTTACCAAAAACTGATGTTATAGGAGTAATTCCTAAAAGACTTGTAGATGATACAACTTTTGACTTAAGTGATGAAATTATTAAAGCTGTTGATTTGATGGAAAATATAATAATTAAAAATTTAAAGGAGTTGGGAATCCAGATTGAAATAAAAAATGAAAATATAACTATTGAAGAGATATCTAAAATATCTTTTAAAAGGCAAATTCTAAATAGTTGTAATATATAAAATTTATATTGGTAGTTGTATCATGGAGATACTTAAAAATAATATACTCACAGTCAAAATATTTTTTTAAGTAATTGCTTAAATTATATGTAAAAAATTTGATCAATAATTACACACTCCCCCTTTTCTCTCCTGGTACAACTACCTATATAAAAAGATTATAATCACCATAAATTTCCTATAAGTGCATCAATTTGTGGAATAATTTTTCTAAAAAAACTATAATTTGTTCCATAAAAAACTCCAATTTTCATATCTATTTGATAAACTCTATGAATAAATGTACCCAAAATGGCATGAATTATAATAATCCATGCTATATTTCTTTTTTCTATAAATATAAATCCTAAAATAAATGCAAAAAAGAAAGTAAATATACAAATAATATAGTTTGGATAATGAAAAAGTGAAAACATTATTGAAAATAAAATTAAAACAATATATTTTTGTTGTTTATAATTAAAGTAGTTAATTATATATTGAATTCTTAATAATAAAAAAGAAAAAAATATCAATGTTTGTGCAGTTGCACTAAATAGATAAAAAATAAATTTTAGCAGAATACTTAGATAATTTATCTCAAAGTGTTGGTGATTATATTTTATAAATGTCATAACAATTAATATAAAAAGGAAAATTACTAAAGTGAGTATATAACTTGATGCACTACTCAAAAAGTTATCAATTGGGAAAAATAAATTTTTGGCTTTTCCTATACCTCTATCCTCATTAGTTTCATTATAGAATTTAGGAGATATAAATAATAAATAATATATTGCAATGCTAGAAAAAAGTAAAAATAGAATAATTTGCCATAATAGAGGATTATTTAGGTGATAAGATAGATGCCAAATTATAATATAGTATATAAAAATAGAAATTGAAATTTCAATAATACTTAGATAAAGAATGTATTTAGGTTTTAAATTCATACTTGTATTTTGAATATATTGATATTCCTATTAAAGAACCAATAAAATTAGCTAGTAAATCAGACATATTATTTACATAATTGCCAACACCATTATTTTGAACAGTTAAAGTAACAATAAACTCTATTATTTCAATAATAGCACCAATTCCAAGTACACATAATACAGTAACTGTTAACATTAATTTTGTTATTGCATAACCATTTTTCATAAATAAATAGATTACTACCGTTGAACCAATTAAAGAATTTATTAGATGTACAAACTTATCATATCTTATTTCCATAATTCTATAATCATATAATCTAGAACCATCTATTTGGATAAATGCCCCAGCAAAATGTATTAAAATAGTTATTTCGATTAATATTAAAATATAATTATGTATTTCTAAATGTCTAAACCGTAACCATGAGTATGTGATAGTTAAAAATATAACTGTAGCATAAAAATAAAATTCATACAGGTTTGCTTCCCCTCTAAAGCTAATAAATCTTTTGTAATAAACAAAAACTGTCATTAGTGTAAATAATAAAGTATTGAGAAAAGCAAAATAATCTAAATTATTTACATAAAGTCTTTGTGGAAGTGATAATTTTTTCATTTTGGTTCCTTATTATATGTAGAAATTATTTTTCCATCATTCATTTCTAATATTATATCTGCAAATTTTGAGACTTGTTGATCATGTGTTGCAATTAAGATTGTACAATTATATAATGTATTAAAGCTTTTCAATTGATTTAATATTAAGTTTGTTGTTTTAGAATCCACATTTCCAGTAGGTTCATCTGCTAAAATTAATTTTGGATTATTACATAAAGCTCTTGCTATTGCAACACGTTGTTTTTCTCCACCTGAAATATTTCGTGCTAAAGAGTTTATTTTTGAATGAAGACCTAAACTATTTAATAATTCTTTTGCTCTTTCATTTTTAAGCTTTGTATCTTTTATACTAAGCATAGCTGCTTCAAGGTTTTCTTGAAGAGTTAAAATAGGTATTAAATGATGGAATTGAAAAATAAAGCCAATCGTATTTGCACGAAATTTATCTAAACAATTAATATTTTTGTAGTTTGTTCCTTCGTAATATATATCCCCACTATCTGGATAATCTAATGTTCCAATAAGATTGAGAAGAGTAGTTTTACCACATCCCGAAGAACCTACTAATGCATAAATTTTACCTTTTTCAAGAGATACAGTTATATTATTTATTGCAGGTTGATTAGTATCATTATAAGATTTAAACAAATTTTTTATTACTATTATTGGTTTATTCATAATGTAATACTTTAGCTATACTTAATCTAGTTATATAAACTGCAGGTAAAATTACACTTATAACTCCAATTATAAGTGATATTAAAATTGTATAAATAAAATTGATAAGATTTAGACTACTTGGCAAATAAATACTTATTGAAGTATACGTGATTTGTAGATAATAAAGAAAACCAATAGATGTTATAAACCCAAGAAATCCCCCTAAAAGAGCTAAACTAATAGATTCTACAACAAATATATAAATTATCATTGTCTTAGACCATCCTATAGTACTAAGGATACCTATCTCTTTAGCTCGTTCATACATAGTAATTAAAAATGTATTTATTAATATTGCTGATGCAATAATTAGTGTTAAAATTGAAATAATATCTGATAAATAAAAAAGATTTTTAATTGATCCTAAAGATTGAGAAAAATCACTACTCTTTATGGCTTGCAAATCATCAAAATTGTTGTTTATATTTTCTATTGTATTTTCAATATTATAATCTTTTTTCAGATTTAAAAATAACATATTTATTTTATTGTCTTTTCCTATCAATTTTCTAATTTTATGTAAATCGCCAATAATACTACTATTAAAAAAACTAATCCAAGAATTAAAAGTACCAACAATTTTAAAACTATCTTTATTAGAGAGTTTTATTTCATCCCCAATTTTAAGTTTTTTCATATTTAATAATTTGTCTGATATTAAAATCTCATTTGTATCTAAAGAAAAAGTTTTCCCTTCTATTAAATTTATTCCTAACTTATTAGAGATTTTGGAAAATTCATTCATCCCAAGTAGATAAATAATACTTTTATCCTTATAACGTTTTTTACCCATTGTTATTGTAAAATAATTTGAAATAGAATTATTTGAAAGTATAGATGATAAATCTTCTTGTGAAATTGAAGATGATAAAGGTGAAGCTGCAAATTTAGATTGAATAATGATATCAATATTTTCTTCTTTAAAAATTTTTTTGAATTGATTTGTAAAAGAATCTGTAATTGCAGTTAGTAGTGTATACATGCAGATAATCATAGAAATACTAAAAATAGTAAAAAAAGATCTCAATGGAGTTCTTAATATATTTCTTATTGCATAGTTGAAACCAACTTTATACACTACTAAAGTCCTTATTAACAAATTTATATGAGTTATTCTAAACTTAAAGAATAACAGTCTAATGCACCTATTGTTTTACCATTTTGTATCAAATTAAAGTAACCAGTTTTTGAATCACTTGATGTAAATATTGCTGAATTATCTCCATTACTTACTGTTATTGTTGCACTACTAGTTGCATTTCCACTAGTCACAATAGGTGTAGTTGTTAAACTTACAGAACCTATATCAGGATCAATATATGTGGAACTTACTACTTGTAAATAGCTTATATCATTATTAGTATAAGTTATAATATTTAAATTTAGTATTTGATAAGTTCCATTTTCACTTGAAACAACACTAATATTGTCAGCAGTTATAGAGTTTTGATTTCCAATTGTAGCTGAAAAATTTGTCAGTTTTATAGTTTCATTTACAGTTTGATTATCTACAGTTGTAGCAATTGAAAGGCCATTACCTAAAGTAGATGCAGTTACACCTTTTATAGTAGTTTCACCATCAACAACATCACTATCAACAAAGACATTCATAGTTCCATTTATAACTGTTTTATCATCTCCATTATTAGTACAATAATTATTTAAAACAATGACTAAACTTCTATCACCATTATTTTCATCTCCTGTAAGTGAAGCATTTCCACCACAATTTCCTGTTAGTGTTTCATTTATAGCAGTTCTTTTTATAGGTTTTGATTCATCTTTTTTATCAATAAGGCTTCTAATTATTGTTTTATAAGTTAGTGCATCATTTGTACTTAAAAATACAATAGAGTTTTCACTTGTATAACTACAACCAGGTATTATAACTGCCGCATTTCTTGCTAAAAGATCTACACTTTCACTACTTAAGCTACCAAAAGTATCCCATACATTAGAAGTTAATTCATTACTATCAATTTTAGATTTAATAAAACTAACGGATGCATAATTTGAGCTAACACCTTGCATTGAATATATTGCTTGATAATAATCATTCAAACCTTTATTAGCAAAATAAACTCCAACCTCTTTTTTATTTTCTAAAGTTGTAGCATCATAACCATTTTCATCATCTTTTGCTCCATTTATAACAGCAATGATGAACATATTTCTACTTATTCTTCCTAAGTTTAATTGGTTTTCCCAATAATCCCAACCACCATTATCAGGATTTCTATTAAATAGATTATTATAAACAGCTTGTATAAAAGCTCTATTTGTAGTCCCATTAGGATATAAAGTCAAAGTTTCTTGTTGATCGAAAAAACTTTGTGCTATTTGTTCTAATGTTAATCCACTATTATTTATCCAATATAATAAACCACCATTATCAGGTGCACGATTAAATGTAGCAACATACAGTTTTGCAACTTCATCTTTTGTCGGGTTTTGATTGTCTGCAAATAATGTTATACAGTTCAATATAAGTATTAACATTATAAATCTTAAAGTTTTCATCACATCCTCCTTCAATTATATTTTGTAGGTGATAAAATCAACCACACATTTACTCTCAACCAATTTAATTATTAAGTCAAATAATTATAAGAAGAATTAATATTAATATTTTATAAAAAAATAAACTTTTCTCTTTTTTAATTATATAAGTTATTAGCTTAAATTATTAAAAATGAATTGTAACCAAAAAATATAAGATGAACTTATAGTTTTTTTTTTAATAAAATTGATTTATATATAAATATCCTATATAATAGTTTTTAACAAATTAGGAAGAAATTTTTATGATATCAATTAGTATACAAATAAAAGGAACTGTTCAAGGGGTTGGGTTTCGTCCTTTTATATATAATTTAGCTATAAAATATAGTTTAAAAGGGTGGGTTAATAACTCTGATACAGGTGTAAATATCTGTGTTGAGGGTGATGAGTTAGCTATTGAGTCTTTTTTAGATGATATTACAGAATTTGCACCACCACTTTCAAAAATAGATGAGATAAATACTTTAGAGAGAGATGTAGAAGGGTTTGAGAGTTTTGAGATTGTAAAAAGTGAAACAAGTTCTAATAAAACCACGATAATTTCTCCTGATATAGCTATTTGTGATGATTGTATAAATGATATAAAAGATGTAAATAATTTTAGATTTGAATACCCTTTTACAAATTGTACAAACTGTGGACCAAGGTATTCTATAATTAAAACGGTTCCCTATGATAGAGTAAATACTTCTATGGAAAAATTCTCTTTGTGTAAAGATTGTAAAAAAGAGTATGAAAATCCATCAAACAGGAGATATCATGCTCAACCTCTTTGTTGTAGTAAATGTGGACCTAAAGTTGAACTTTTTGATATAAATAATAATAAAATATCAAAAGATGGTGAAGCTATAAAAGATATAGCTAGATTTATAAATGAAGGTAAGATTGTTGCTATAAAAGGATTGGGTGGTTTTCACATAGTTTGTGATGCAACAAGTGATTTAGCAGTTGAAACTTTAAGAGAAAGAAAAAATAGACCAGCTAAACCTTTTGCCATAATGTTTAAGTCTTTAAAACAGATAAAAAAATATCTTACAATTACTCCAAAAGAAGAGGAGATAATCTCTTCAAAAGAGAAACCAATCACAATAGTTAAATCAAATAGTCTGGGGTTGAGTAAATATATTGCACCAAATCTTGATAGAGTGGGATGTTTTATAGCTTATACACCTTTACATTTGATACTTTTTAAATATTTAGATATACCTATTATTGCTACAAGTGCCAATTTATCAGGTGAACCAATTATTAGATTTAAAGATGAGATAATAATCAAATTAGATAAAGTAGTTGATTATGTTTTAGATTTTAATCGAGATATTATAAATGCTTGTGATGATTCTGTAGTGCAAGTTGTAAATAATGATTTGCAAATACTTAGAAATGCAAGGGGATATACTCCTGTTTCTTTTAAATTACCCAAAAAAATTGATAAAAAAATTTTGGCTTTGGGTGCAAATCAAAAATCAACTATATCAATCGCTTTTGAAGATGTAATAATAACTTCACCTCATATTGCTGATTTGGATTCTATAACCTCATTGGAGTATTTTGAAAGAACAATTGAAACTTTCAAAAGGTTTTATGATTTTGAGCCAGATTTAATTGTGTGTGATAAACATCAAGGTTATGAAAGTACAAAATGGGCACTAGAACAAAATTGCAAAGTGGTGCAAGTTCAACACCACTATGCACACTTATTGGCTACTATGTGTGAATATAATTTAGATGAAAAAGTATTAGCCTTTTGTTTTGATGGTACAGGACTTGGTGATGATGGGAATATTTGGGGTGGTGAAGTTTTCAGTGCATCAAAAAAGAGTTTTAAAAGAATATTTAATTTCAAATATTTTAAACTTTTAGGTGGTGAAAAAAGTATAAAAGAACCCAAAAGAATAGCTTTATCTTTATTATTTGAAAATTTTAATTTAGAGGAAATAAAAAATTTAAATTTGCCATTGCTTAAAAAAATAAAATATTCTGAATTGATTTTATATCATAAGATGTGGAAAAATGGTTTGAATTCTCCACAAACTAGCTCTTTAGGTCGTATTTTTGATGCTATTGCTTCCTTTGCAAATTTAGTACATGAGCAAAGCTTTGAAGGTGAAACAGGTTTAAAAATTGAGATGTTTTATGATGAAAGTATAAAAGAAAGCTATAGTTATGAGATTGTAAACTCTCAGATTGATATATCAGCTTGTATTAAACAAATAGTACTTGATAATGAAGCAAAAATAATTTGTACAAAATTTTTAAATATGTTAGTTGATATTATTATAAATATTAGTAAAGATAATAGAAATCTTCCTGTTATTTTAACTGGTGGAGTATTTCAAAATAAAACCCTTTTAGAGTTAGTAATTAAGCAATTAGATAAAAACTATATCAAATATTTTTGTTCAAAAAAAGTACCTTTAAATGATGCAGGGATATCAATAGGTCAGATATATTCTCAAATAGATTAGTTTTTTAATTTTATTTCAATATAATCTAACCTATTATAGAAAAAGGTTATATCGTGATTTATAAAATTTGTTTTATTTTTTTAGTATTTTGCTTAAATTTATTTTCTGTAACATTGCCTTTTGATTTAAAATATCCAACTGTAATTAAAGAACAAAAATCAATATATCAAAAGTATAATAAGTTAAAAATCTATTACAATAAACAAAATAAAATATCATATGGCGAAACTTGGTATCAAAAGTTTAAATATAAAAAAACAGATGATAAAAAATATTTTGATGAAATAAAAGAATTTTTTGTAAGACAGTTGGGAATAAATTCTACAGATATAAATAAAAAGGGTAAAGGACATTTTTTTATCAATAATCAAGAGTATTGGCTAGATTTAAATGTTTTTGTTTCTACTTATAGTTTTACTTTATTAAAAGTAGGTGGTTTTGAAAATATAGTAACTTTTGACAAAAATAGTGAGTATAAATATTTAAAAAAATCATATAAAGATAAATATGCACTTTTACCAAAAACTATATTTATTCCTTTTGTTGAAGATTTTGCAATTCAATCTTTTATACACAATAAGTATAATGAAAAAAAATTTATTATTAATAGAAAATCGATTATCAAAAAAGGGGAATATTGGAAAGTAAATTTTAAAAAAATATCAGATGATAAAACCTCTTATCGTTATATAATAGCACATAGTTATAAAGAAAAAATAAAAGATTATTCTTCTAAAATTTTAGAGGATGAGGATAATAAAGTTTTTTGTGAAATAGATTATGATGGTGCAAAATATTTTATAGTACTTAATTCTTATGACAATAGTTTTAATATAGAGATAATAAAAGAAAAAGAGTTTGAACAAACTTTAATATTATCACCTGATAAAGTTAAATCCCAATTAGATGAAAAAGGAAAAATAGTTTTAGATGGAATCTTTTTTGATTTTGATAAATCTACACTAAAAAAAGAATCACATAAAACTATCTTACTTATTACTTCTTTAATGCAAAGATATTCTGATTTGAAAATAGATATACAAGGGCATACAGATAATAAAGGTGATGATAAATATAATCTTGAACTATCAACAAAAAGAGCTCTTAGTGTAAAAAATGCAATAATAGAACAAGGAATAGATAAAAAAAGGATAGTTTCTCATGGTTTTGGAGAATTAAAGCCTATCGATACAAATGATACTGAAGAAGGAAGAGCAAAAAATAGGCGTGTAGAGATACATAAAGTAAGTGGTGGCAATAAAAAGGCAATTATTGATATTGATTTTATAAAACCAATACCAAACTCTAAAATAACATTTGAAAAAGATTATCCCAATGATGATTTAAATATTAGATATACAAAACCATATTCAAAAAATAATGAAATAAAAGAGTATAAGGGACTACACAAATTAATATCTTATCAAATCATTACAAATGGGAAAATAGATAAAAGTTTTTCTAGGGTGGAGATAATTAGCAATTATGAAAATATACTCTTTTTATATAATGCAAAGATTGTAGGGAAAAACTCCAATGATCTATATTTTGAAATAGAAGATAGAGGTGATGGAAAAAAGATATATGGTAAAATTGAAGCTTATAGTGGAAGTTATAATATAAGATTTTTAGTAGAAAATTAAAATAAGAGATTGAATTCTCTTATTTTAAATATCTAAAGGTTTAACTCTTTTTTCTATAAAATATGCTCCAAATGGGATTAAAGATAATACAAATAATTGAAACATAAATCCTATGTCTAAATTTGCTTTTCTTTTAGCATCAAAAAGTGAAATCATAAAAATAATAAACAAAACTCCATGAATCATACCAAAAACTTTTACAGGGTATGGATTTTCACCAATATATTTAATAGGCATTGCAATAAATACTAAAAGTAGAAACGAAATACCCTCAATAGCTGAAATAACTCTAAACCTTTTAATGGCACTACTAAACATAAACATCCTTATAAATTTTTCGATATTATAATGAGTTATAATTATAATTTATTAATGTAGAGTTTATGTGTAGTAGATTACATATATAAAGTCAGTTTTGGTTTTTTAAATAATAAAATATATAATTATATTTATTTTTTATTAACTAAAGAGGGAGTAGAATTATAATAAAGGAGTTGTTATGCAAGTATCAAATAATACATATACAAACTATTATACTCAAACAAATAATATAACAAAAACAGAAAAGACAGAAGAAAGCTCTTTTTCTTCCATGTTAACAAATACAGAAAAAACAGAAGAGAAAGAAGAGGTAGGGTTATATATAAAATATATGGACCAATTTAACTATTTTGATTCTTTATCACCTGAAGATAGAAAACTATTTAGGGAAATACTAAAAGATGATCAAATTACAATGGCTGAGATGGATAGCTTAACCTATGAGCAAGCAGAAAAGTTTGAGTATATTGCTTATCCACAAGGTGATTTTTCTAAAGAACAGATTAATAATACACCTATTGTACATAAAACAAATCAAATTGGTGATATGCTATTTGCTACACGAACAACAAATGATAAAACCTTTAATGAAGCCTTATACAGAACAGCAAGAGAATTAGATGATGATACATATAGAATGACAATTTTAGGGCAAGTTCAGATGAATGTGGCACAGGCTCATTTTGGTTATAATTTATTACCATCCTTTTATGCAAATGCTCAAACAGAAAATATGTGGAAATGGGATTATGACAATATGAACATAGATTTTGATAAGTTTTTAGGTGATATTATCTCAATGCATGAAAGAGAAATTACAAATCCGCCAAATAAAGATCCAGAATTTATAAAACAACATCAAGAAAGACTAGATGGATATAATATTATTTTAAAGCATTACAATGATATAAAAGGTGAGGTTAAACATGCTTAATTATTATGAAGAGTATAAAAAATATATAATCTTTTTTTTCTAGTTTTAAGTATTTTATAGTTTCATATTTTTATTTTTTAGAAGATGAAAAAAAAGTAGTCTTAAAAAAGGAATCTCCTATTCAGGAAAAACAAATTTTCGAAAAAATCATAGTTTTAAAAAAGAGAGTATAAAAAAGAACATAGAAGTTCAAAAAAAATCTCTTTAAATGATGCAGGTATATCTGTAGGACAGATATACTCACAAGTTTAAATTTTATTATCTAAGGGTTTAACCTTTTTTTCTATAAAAATTGCCCCAAATGGGATTAGTGATAAAACAAAAAGCTGAAACATAAAACCGGTATCAAAGTTAGTTCTTTTTTTAGCTTCAAATAATGAAATCATAAAAATAATAAACAAAACCCCATGGCCCATTCCAAATATTTTAACAGGATAAGGGTTCCCTCCTATATATTTTATTGGCATGGCAATAAAAACTAAAAGTAAAAAAGATATACCTTCTATTGCAGAAATCATTCTAAATCTTTTAATGGCACTACTAAACATAAATTTCCTTCAAAAATTTTATGAAATTATAGTATTTTATAATTAGATAAGGTTTATGCTAAATATTAATTAAATTATTTAAAATAAATCTTTTTTAAAATTTCGATTTGTTTATTTTGAAGATAATTAAATTTAAATTCACACTCCTTTAAATAATAAAAGAAATTTTCATCATTTACCCCTTTGTATTTTTTCAAGTTTTCATCTAAATATTTCCAAAAAATATGAAGTGGTGTAGAGTAAGAGTTTTTTGAAAATATTCTATGCCATTTTAGATAGTTTTCAAAGGTTTTGTTATCTTCTAAAGTATTGTATTTTGGAAGTCTTGGCATCAAAAGTGTATATACTCTTTTGTTTGAATAAAAACCTATTATATTTATAGCATCATAAAGTGATCTTTTTTTCTTTTTCTTTTGTCTGTTTGTAAAATAATAATACTCTTCATAGGAACTATTATCTTTTATTGAGGATTGATACTCTTCTTCTAAAAATATGGCAATAAGTTTTCTAAATAACATATATCTATTTTGTACTGTTCTATAGTTTACATTTAATAGTTTAGCACATCTATTTGCATTAATACTATTGCAAAATAGTTTTATAATAGTAATATCTGTATCATATCTTCTTGAAGAAAATTTTCTTTTACAATAAGCACATTTTTTGTAATCATCTTGTAAATCATACAGTCTTTTATTGTTGCAAAAGGGACATGTTGTTATATTCATACACTATTATACAATTAAAGTCCTAAAATTACATAAGTGGATGCTACTATTAGTTTAGTTTCAGATTCAATCTATTAAACTTTAAAAAAAATGAATAATTATTCATATATTGAAAGGAAAACTAATATGTGCCAAGATTGCGGTTGTAGCATAACAGACCATCATCATCATGACCATGACCATAGTCATGAACATTCACACTCACACGAACATTCTCATGGAGACTCAGCTTCTCATCAAGCAGCTCATGAAACTTTACATCATAACCCACAATTGAATGATAGTAAAACAATCTCAGTTATCAAAAAGATTTTGGATAAAAATGACCATGAGGCAGCTCACAACAGAGCACATTTTGATAATCACAAAGTTTTAGGAATCAATCTAATGTCTAGTCCAGGAAGTGGTAAAACAACACTATTAGAGCATATATCTGATATAGCTGATTTTAAATATGGTGTTGTAGAGGGTGATTTAGAAACAAACAAAGATGCAGACAGACTTATAAACAAAGGTATTAAAGCTGTACAAATCCAAACAGGAAGTGCTTGTCACTTAGATGCTTTTATGGTCCATAAAGGTTTGCATGATATGCCTTTGGATGATTTAGATGTATGTTTTGTGGAAAATGTAGGAAACTTAGTTTGTCCAGCTTCATATGATGTTGGGACACATTTAAATATTGTATTGGTATCAATTCCTGAAGGGGAAGATAAGATAGAAAAATATCCAGTTATGTTTAGAACAGCTGACTTGATTCTTTTTACAAAAGTAGATTTACTTCCATATTTTGATTATGATATTGAAAAAGAAAAAACAATGGCTAGAAAACTAAAACCAAATGTGGATATTTTAGAAGTTTCAACAAAAGATGAAGAGAGTTTGAAAGCAGTTGTTGACTGGATTAATTTTAAAAGAAAAATGCGATAAGCATTAAGCGTAACTCGTTACGCTCTTTAGGGTTTACTTCTTTAAGCGAAATTTATTTTCGCTGTTAAAAAGAAGTTATTAAATTTATTGGTCCCTTTCAAATGGGACATTTTTAAGGAGAAAATATGTGCTTATCAATCCCTTCTAAAATTAAAAGTATAGATAAAGAGAACAATATAGCAACTGTAGATACTATGGGTGTTGAAAGACATGCAAGTTTGGATTTAATTGATCAGCCAGTAGAGATTGGGGATTATGTACTTATCCATATCGGTTTTGCAATGAATAAAATAGATGAAGAGGATGCCTTAGAGTCTTTGAAAGTTTATCAAGAGATAATTGACAAAATGGATGAACAAGATCGCTTGGCTGCAATAGATGATGCCGAAAACTGTCCAAATAGGTAATTTTTTGTATGAGTGAACTACAACTAAAAGATTTGTATGATGGTTTTAGAAACCCTCAAACAATAAAAGCTTTAAAAAAACTAATAGATGAAGAGGCAAAAAAGTTAGATAAAAAAATTCATATCATGGAGGTTTGTGGAGGTCATACACACACTATTATGAAATATGGACTAAATCAATTGATGCCTTCAAATGTTGAATTTATACATGGACCTGGCTGTCCTGTTTGTGTTATGCCAAAAGAGAGAATTGACCATGCATATATCTTAAGTTTACAAAAGGATGTTATTCTCGTAACCCTTGGAGATATGGTAAAGGTACCTGGTAGTAATGGAAGCTTGCAAGATGCAAGAAGCAAGGGGGCTGATGTAAGGTTTGTTTACTCTCCCCTTGATACAATAAAAATTGCCCTTGAAAATCCAAACAAAAAGATAATCTTTTTTGCTATAGGTTTTGAAACAACTACACCAATGACAGCAGCACTTTTAGAACATGTCACAAAAAATAAAATAGAAAATATCTATTTTCATATAAATCATATAACAGTTCCTGAACCAATGAGAGTGCTACTAGATAATGATGAGTGTAAGATTGATGCCTTTATTGGACCTTCTCATGTAAGTGTTATAACTGGAAGTAAGATTTATGATGAGTTTGTAAAAAATTACAATAGACCAGTTGTAGTAAGTGGATTTGAACCAGTGGATGTGATGCAATCTATTTTAAGTATTTTAAAACAATTCAATGAAAATAGATGTGAATTAGAAATCGAATACTCAAGAGCAGTATCATACGATGGAAACCTAGCAGCTCAAAAGTTAAATGATAAATATTTTGAAAAAAGAGAAAGTTTTAGATGGAGAGGTATCGGAGATATTCCAAATAGTGCCTTGAAACTAAAAGATGAATATAGCAAATTAGATGCAGAGATTATATATAAAGATATTTTACCAAATGAGAAAATTGATGATCACAAACTTTGTATCTGTGGAGATATTATGAGAGGTGTTGCAAAACCAAATGACTGTAAAGTATTTGGAACAGCCTGTAAACCAAGTAGTCCATTAGGAAGTTGTATGGTTAGTTCAGAAGGTGCATGTAGTGCATACTATAAATACGGTAACCTACTAAATTGATTTATAGCATCATCTTTTTGCTAAACTCTGCGTTGAAAAGATAATTTTAGATACTCACTTACTACATGTAGGCTCCTATCTAAAATTATCTTTCCGCCTTGATTTTAATAAAAATTTAATACTCTAAATCAATTTATTTAAAGTAAAAAAGGTAAAACAAAAATGAAAAAAAATTATTCACTATTCATTATTCATTATTCATTCATTTCATGCGAGCTACAAGCATGAAAACAATAACACTAGCACATGGAAATGGTGGGCAAGAAAACAATGAACTTATCTCACAAGTTTTTTACAAGGCTTTTGAAAATGATATTTTGGCAAAAAGTGAAGATGCGGCTATTATTCAAGATGGAAAATTAGCTTTTAGTACTGATAGTTTTACAGTTAGTCCTATTGAATTCAATGGTGCAGATATTGGTAAGCTTGCTATTTGTGGTACTTGCAATGATTTAGCTATGATGGGTGCTAAGCCTAAGTATCTTACTTGTTCTGTAATCATTGAAGAGGGTTTTGATGTAGAAACTTTACAAAGAATAGTTGCAAGTATGAAAAAAGAGCTTGAGATAAATGGTGCTAAGGTTGTAAGTGGTGATACTAAGGTTGTACCACGTGGTAGTGTTGATAAGATATTTATAAATACAACTGGAATAGGTGAGGTTCAAAAAGCTGGTATTTCATCAAACAATATCCAAGAGGATGATGTAATTATTGTCTCTAACTCTATTGGTAAACATGGAGCTACTATTTTCGCAGCTAGGGAAGGGATAGATTTCTCTACTACACTTAAATCAGATTGTGCTTCGCTTTGGCTAGCTGTTGAAAAACTTATTTGTGCTGGTGTGCAAATTAGAGCTTTAAGAGACGCAACTAGAGGTGGAGTTAGTGCTGTTTTAAATGAATGGGCAAAACAGTCGAATATTTGTGTGGAGATAGAAGAGGAGAAAATACCTGTTTGCGATGAGGTAAATGGTATTTGTGAAATGTTAGGCTTTGAGGCTTTAAATTTGGCAAATGAAGGAACATTTGTCTTAGCAGTTGCTCAAAGTGAGGTTGAAAAAGCGATGGAAGTTTTAAAACAATGTGAGATTACAAAAGAGTCAAGTATCATTGGAAAAGCAACTTTAAAACATCAAGGGAAAGTTATCCTTCAAACATCATGGGGAACTCAAAGATTTATTGATTTGCCAACTGGTGAATTATTGCCAAGGATATGTTAAATGGTTCTATTCAAAAATGGGATATTTCTAAAGGAGAAATTTTATGCATGAATACTCAATAGTACAATCTTTATTAGATAGTTGCGAAGAACACGCAAAACAAAATGATTCTACAAATGTTACAAAAGTGGTTGTAAAAATTGGAGTACTAAGTGGAGTAGAACCAGATTTGTTACAAACAGCTTTTGATACCTTTAAAGAAAAAACAGTTTGTGAAAATGCAGAATTTATAATAAACCATCAAAAAGTGGTCATTGAGTGTTTAGATTGTAACACTACTTCAACTTTAGAAAAAAATGAATTTTCTTGTCCTAAATGTCAAAGTAATATGGTTAAGGTAGTTGATGGAGAAGAGATGTTTTTGATGAGTTTGGAATTAAATTAAATTAAATTAAACTTAATTTAATTTTTTGAATTGTTATTTTGATTATTAATTGACAATATAAGTAATAAAATAATTATGATTTGTAGATAATATAAGGTATATTTATGAAAAGTATAAATTTAAAAAAACTTATTTATCAAAACTATTTAAAAACCGCATTAACTTCTATAATATTTATTGAGATTACTTTACTTATTTTATATTTTTATGTTACATATGGTTTAGTTAATAAAAGTTCAGAATTTATATTAAAAGATATCAGAGAAACTGTATATTCAAAAGTTGATGATATAAAAAGTAATATAAATAGAAATCTATTTGAAATAGAAAGAATTGCATATTTGTTTCAAAATGAGCATCAAAACTTTTTTAAATATTACAAAAATATAGAGCTTGATAAAGTACCTGTATTTAAGAAAGCTCCAAATGGTATGTATTATAAAGCGATTAATAATGGAGGTTCTTCTTTAGTTATATCTAATCACATAAAAATAGATAAAAATTTAGAAAATGAATTGATAAAAACTGAACTTTTTGATGACAACTTTAAACTTATTGTTGATAACAATCAGATGATTAGTTCTGCATATTTTAATTCTAGGCATAATTATAGTAGATATTATCCTTTTATAAAAGATATCTATAATGTTTTTCCATCTTCATATGATATTAAGAAATATAATTTTTATTATAAAGCAGATTTATCCCATAATCCTGATAAAAAAGTTGTTTGGACAGATATTTATTTGGATCCAGCCGGTCAAGGTTGGATGATAAGTTCCATTGTTCCTATTTATAAAAACAATTTATTAGAAGGAGTAACAGGGTTTGATATCACAATAGAAAAAATTGTTGAAGCTTTATTTAAAACTAAAATACCTTATTCTGGAAGTAGTTTCCTAATAAATAACAATGGAGAAATTATTGCCACAACCAATAAAATTGATAAGATAATAGGTACAAATAACAATCAGTATAAATACAAAAAAAATGAAAAAATAAATGGAACTATTTTAAAAGAAAAAATAAATATCTTAAAACATAAAAACAAAGAATTAGTTTCCATCTTAAAAAAATTATTATCTAAACAAAATTATAAACATGAATTAATGATAGATGGTAAAAGATATTTTATTTTTACAAAATATATTGAAAAAACCTCATGGTATATAATTACTTTGATAAAAGAGGATGATGTTCTAAAAGAGGTAAATGAACTAAAACGTTACTATATTGGGTTAGGAATATTTATTATATCTCTAATTATAATCTTCTACACAATATTTTTCATATATCTATATAAAAAGGCACAAAACTTTGTAAAAGAGATAAACAAACCTTTACTAAAAATTATCACTTTGACAAAAAATATAGGCAAAAAGAAAAAATTAGAAGAATTAACCTCAACAGGAGTTACAGAACTTGATTTATTAAATGAAAATTTTAATAATATGGTAAAAGAGCTTGAAGAGAGAACAAAAAAGCTTATTGAAGTTGAATCAAAAAGAGAACTACAAGAACATTTAGCAAATATTGATGCTTTAACAGGGGCTTATAATCGAAGATTTTTAACTAACTTTACAGAAAGTTATCTAAAAATAGTAAAACGTGAAAGAAGTATTTTTTCACTGATGATAATTGATATTGATGATTTTAAAGTTGTAAATGATAGTTATGGACATAATACTGGTGATGAAATTTTAATTTTATTAGTAGAACATATGAAAAATTTATTAAGAGAAAATGACATTATTGTTAGATTTGGTGGAGATGAGTTTATTGTTTTATTACCAGATACAAATCAAGAAAATACAATGAATGTTGCTAAAAAGATTTTAGAAAAAACTAGTGAAATTAGATATCCTTTTGAAGATAAATTTGTAAGTATTACTATAAGTATAGGAACTGCTGAATATAATAAAAATGATGAAAATATTGAAACTATATTAAGAAGAGCTGATGATTCTTTATACAATTCAAAGCATAAGGGTAAAAATACTGTATCATAAAATAAACAAATCACAATTAAAAAAGTAAAATCTCTTATTAAAGCTTTTGTAATAATATGTTACTCTTTTAATATTTATGTTTAGAGGAGATTTTATGAAAAAATTAATAAGTATTACTGTAGCTTCAATTTTAAGTTGTTCTTTAGCTTTAGCAAAAGAGGTTAAAATTGGTGTTATTATGCCTATGTCAGGTCCAATTGGTGGTTTTGGTCAAAGTGCAGTAGAGGGTTTAAATATTATGCATAAAATGGCACCTAAACTAAAAAATGGTGATACTATTAAGCTTTTATTAGTTGATAACAAATCAGATAAAATTGAATCTGCTAATGCCGCTACAAAATTAACAGCAGATGATAAAGTCTCTGCGATAATTGGCGCACTAACTTCAAATAATACTATGGCGATGACAAAAATTGCAGAAGCAGCAAAAGTTCCTGTAGTTGCACCTGTCGCAACTAATATTTTAGTTACAAAAAGAAAAGATTTTGTATCAAGAGTTTGTTTTTCTGATGCTTTCCAAGGTCAAGTAGCTGCAAATTTTGCTATAAATACACTAAAAGAAAAAGAAGCAGTTTTAATCACAGATGTTAAACTTGATTATTCTATTGGTATCTCTAAAGTTTTTAAAAAAGAGTATACAAAACTTGGTGGAAAAATTATTAAAAATGTTAGAATTAATTCGGGAGATAAAGATTTTAAAGCAATGCTTTCTTCAATAAAAGCTTTAAATCCAAAATTGATTTTCTTTCCTATATATTCTGCTGAGGCAGGACTTATAGCAAAACAAGCAAAACAGTTAGGAATAAATGCAAAGTTTTTAGGAACTGATGGTATGACTGCTGATGATGTATTTTTCAAAGTTGGTGGGGATGCTGTAGAAGGTTTCTATGGCACTGATCTTTATTCTCCAAGTGCACCAAAAAATACAGCTTTATCAAAAGAGTATACAAAAGTATATAAAGAAAAATTAAACAAAGAGGTTCACCCTTTTGGAGTGTTGTCTGCTGATTCATACAATGTAATTGTAAATGCAATGAATCAATGTGAAGACCCTACAAACACAGTTTGTGTAAATGAAAAAATAAGAGCAACAAAGAATTTTCAAGGAGCTTCTGGAGTTATCTCTTTAGAAAATGGTGATGCAGTAAGGTCCGCAATAATAAATCAAATCAAAGATGGTAAAAAAGTATATTTAACAACAGTTAATCCATAATTAAAGTATTTAGATGGATATTGTAACTTTATTTCAACAGCTAATAAATGGAATTAGTCTTGGAAGTATGTATGCCCTAATAGCCATAGGTTATACTATGGTTTATGGGGTTTTAAGACTTATAAATTTTGCTCATGCTGATATTATGATGGTGGGAGCATTTTCTGCTTTTTGGATTGTTGATAGTTTTGAAGTTGCTTTTTATGTCTCTGTGTTATTTGCAATTTTAATCTCTGTTCTAATTGGGGTATTAACTGATAAAGTTGCATATAAACCCCTTAGACACTCTCCTCGAATCTCTTTACTTATAACTGCTATTGGTGTTTCATTTTTTTTAGAAAATCTTGTAAATGTTACTTTTGGAGGTACACCAAAATCTTTTACAGTACCAGAATTTTTTGAACAATTAATATCTATAAAAGGAGCTACGCTAACTCCTACAGTATTTATAGTTCCTATTATTACGATTTTATTATTGGCAGTGTTATTGTTTATTTTATTTAGAACAAAATATGGTATGGCAATTAGAGCTTTAGCTTTTGATATAAAAACTGTATCTTTGATGGGAATAGATTCAAACAAAATTATTATGATAGTGTTTATTATAGGTTCAAGTTTAGCTGGTATTTCAGGGATATTTTGGGCAATCTCTTATCCAATACTTACTCCATATATGGGAGTTATGATTGGGTTAAAAGCTTTTGCAGCGGCAGTTTTAGGTGGAATTGGTTCTGTTACAGGAGCAGTATTAGGTGGCTTTATCTTAGGGTTTACAGAGGTGGTTTTTGTGGCATTTTATCCAGAACTTGGTGGATATAAAGACGCAATTGCTTTTGTATTTTTAATTCTTGTTCTATTATTTAAACCAACTGGTATTATGGGGATTAATTTTGAAAAGAGTAGGTTTTAGTTATGAGTTTAAATAAAAATTTTATTCTTTATTTATCTTTGTCAATAGGTTTTATAATACTTGCTCCTTTTATTTTTGATGATTATGGGATTAGAATCATAAATAATATTTTTATTTTTTTAATTCTTGCAGCTTCATATAATTTAATAAATGGTGTAACAGGACAGTTTTCATTAGAACCAAATGGTTTTGTAGCTATTGGTGCATATGTTACTGCTTTATCTTTATTAAGTGAAGATATGAAGTGGGAGCTTTTTCAACTAGAAGATCCTTCCCCTTTAGTTTTAGCATTAAATAGTTCTTTGATACCTGCTTTGTTATTAAGTGGAATTTGTGCATTGATTGTAGCTGTATTTTTGGCTGCACCTGTATTTAGGGTAAGAGGAGATTATCTTGCTATTGTAACTTTAGGTTTTGGTTTTATTATAAAAGTTATTGCAATAAACAATCCTCAACTTACAAATGGTTCAATAGGTTTAAATGAGATTCCTCAAATTATAGACATATACTGGACAGGTGGTATTGCAATTATCACAGTTATAGTGATGTTAAATATTGTTTACTCAAAATTTGGAAGAGCTATGAAAGCTGTAAGGGATGATGAGGATGCAGCAAGTGCCATAGGTATAAACACTTTCAAAATAAAAACATTGGCATTTGGAACTTCAGCATTTTTTGAAGGAATAGGGGGTGGATTATTAGCTATTTTATTAACTACAATTAGTCCAGATTTATTTACTTTCTTTTTAACCTTTCAACTACTTATTATCATAGTCCTTGGTGGACTGGGTTCCATGACTGGAACTATTATTGGTACAATAATAGTTATTGGTGGTAGTGAATGGTTGAGATTTTTAGATTCTTCTATGAATATTTTTGGATTTGAAACAGGAGCTCATCCAGGGCTACGAATGGTTGTATTTTCATTGATTCTTATTTTAGTTATGTTGTTTGCTAGAGAGGGTTTACTTGGAAAAAAAGAGTTAAGTGATATTTTTAAAATCAAAGGTGGTAAGAAAAAATGATTTTAGAAATTAAAAATATCACAAAAAGTTTTGGTGGAATTATTGCTATTAACGATACCTCTTTTCATATAAATAAAAATGAGATTTTTGGACTTATTGGTCCAAATGGTGCAGGTAAAACAACCATGTTTAATATAATCACAGGAAATTATAAACCAACATCTGGAGAAATATTTTTAGATGGAAATAATATAACAAATAAAAAAAACTACAAAATAGTTCAAGCAGGAATTGCTAGAACCTTTCAAAATATTAGACTTTTTTCATCAATGAGTGTTTTGGATAATATTTTGATTGGTTTAGATAATCAAGCTAAATATACTTATCTAGAATCAATATTTAGGATGCCAAGATTTTTTTCACAAGAAAAGATAGTTAAAGAAAAAGCAGATGGAATCATGAAATTTCTAGGAATTGATAAATATGCAAATGAGTTAGCAACCTCTTTATCTTATGGAAATCAAAGAAAAGTAGAGATTGCTAGAGCCTTAGCAACAAACCCTAAACTTTTATTATTGGATGAACCAGCAGCAGGTATGAATCCAAATGAAACAAAAGAGTTGGCACAATTACTTTTTAAAATTAGAGATGAGTTTGATATCACAATTTTATTAATAGAACATGATATGAAATTTGTAAATCATTTATGTGATAGAGTGATGGTATTAGATTATGGAAAAACTATTTTTGAAGGTCATATAGAAGATGCGATACAAGATAAAGAGGTTATTAAAGCTTATTTAGGAGATTTCAAACATGCTTAAGATAAAAAACCTTGAAGTTTATTATGGTTTAATAAAAGCAGTAAAAGGGATAAATATTGAAGTACCAAAAGGTGAAATTATATCTTTAATTGGTTCTAATGGTGCAGGAAAAACCTCTACCTTACAATCAATAGTTAATGATGTAAATAAAAAAGGAAAAATAGAGTTTAACTCAAAAGATATAAGCTTTTTTAAAACTCATAAGATTATTCAAGAAGGTATCTCTTTAGTTCCAGAAGGAAGAAGAGTATTTATAAATTTAACAGTTGAAGAAAACTTAAGAATAGGTGCTTTTAATAATGATGAAAAATATAAAGAACTTTTAGAACACTCTTATAAACTATTTCCAAGACTTATAGACAAAAGATATCAATTAGCAGGTACTATGAGTGGAGGAGAACAACAAATGTTAGCAATAGCAAGAGCTTTGATGAGTTCGCCAAAATTATTGATGTTAGATGAACCTTCTTTAGGGCTTGCGCCAAAAATAGTTGGGGAGTTATTTGAAATAATTATTAAATTAAAAGAAGAGGGTATTACCATATTATTGGTAGAACAAAATGCATATGCAGCATTAGAAGTGTCTAATTATGCTTATGTGTTAGAAAATGGAGAGATCGTTTTAGAAAATAAGGCTTCAAGTCTAATTAATTCAGATGAAATTAGAAAAAAATATCTAGGAGGATAAATAGTTTTATACTATTTATCAATTATTAACTTTTTTTGAATAGAATTACAAAATATAATTAAATACTTTACAGGAAAAATATGCTTTTAATGAAATTAGAACCAAAAGAGAAATTCTCTTTTTTACAACTTGCACACTACTTAGCTAGAATTGATAATGAATATGGAAAAAAAGAAGAAGAGGTTATTTTAGAATATTGTGCAGAAATGGGTATTGACAATGACGATATGTTTGATATTAATGAATTTAGTTTAGAGCAAACTTTAAAAGATTTCAAATCAAAAAGAAGTAAAAAAATAGTTATTTTAGAACTTACAATTTTAATCCATGCCGATGATAAGTTTGATTTAAAAGAAAGAACACTTATCTCTAAGATTTCAGAAGCTTTTGATTTTAGTGATAATGATGTTGAACTTTATTCTCAATGGGGGAAAGCTGTAGCTGCACTTTATCAACAGGGTAAAATATTTATTCAAGATTAATGCTATGTATATGAAGTTTAAATAATTTTCTAGAAAATTTGGGTAGAATTAAATTTATGAAAATTATTGAAAAATTAAATCAAAAAATTGAAAAATTAATATATGAATATGAGATTTTAAAAAAAGAGAATCAAATATTGAAAAATGATTTAGATGAATTAAAAAATAAAAATGATGAATTAGTGAGAAATAATCAAGATATGTTATTGAAAATTGATAGTACTTTAACTTTTGTAGAGGCTAAAACAAGTGCAAAATAAATTAACTTTTCATATAAATAATATGGCATATACTATAAATGTAGATGAAGGGTTAAAAGAGGAACTAACAAGAAATCTTGATACTGAAAAAAATTTAGATACAAAAGAACTTTTAGCAGCATATATAAGGCTTGCACAAGAGTTTAATGGATTAAAACAAGACTTGGAACAAATAACTGATAAGATTCCTAATTTTTAGATTATGAATAAAGGTTTTACTCTTTTAGAATTGATAGTTGTTTTAGTTATATTATCAATAATATTTGGTTTTGCATTTTTAAAATATAAAGACTTCTATGAATATAGTAATAAAACAAAAATAAAATCTGAAATTGCACTAATTAGAAGTTCTATACAAAAACTAAATAGTGAAAATATTCTAAAAAATATTGATAATATCATCAGTTTAGATGATGAACAATTAAACTTAGAAAATAGTCAGTTATTTAAAAATATTTTAGATTTTCCATTACTCTCTACAACAAAAGAGAAAAAAGAGGAAGCAAAATGGATAAAAACCTCTTCAAATAGTTATGAAATATATCTAAACTCAAATGATTCTTTAAAATTCAAATATCAAAATGGAATATTTAAATGTTTGAGTGAAACAATTTTATGTAAAGAGTTTGAATGATTTATTATGAAGTTGTTTTATTAAAATCTCCTTTGTCACCTTTAACTTTTCAATGTGAAAAAGATTTGAAAATTGGAACAAAAGTTTTAATAAAATTAAGAAATAGAAAAGTTTTAAATGAAGCAGTTATATATAAAAAAGTTTCTAAGCCAGAGTTTAAATGTAGTGATATAGAAGAGGTTACTTCAAAGTTCTATAGTCAGTTAATGTTAGAAATTGCAAATTTTGTTTCTCAATATTATGTTTGTTCTATAGGTGAGGCTTTAAGTGTTTATACCCCTTTTGATATAAATTGTTCTTTAGAAAGCCAGCAAATAAATTTTGTAAGTAATATTTTATTGTCAAATGAACAACAAGAAGCTTTTGAATTTTTAGAAGAAAAAAGACAGGCTTTGTTATTTGCAAATACAGGTAGTGGTAAAACAGAAATCTATATAAAAACAATTGAAAAGATATTAAATGAAGGTAAACAAGCAATTCTTCTGATGCCTGAAATCTCTTTAACTCCTCAAATGCAAAAAAGATTAGAGAAAGTTTTTAAAGAACATGTTGCTATTTGGCACTCAAAAATTACAAAAAAGAAAAAAGAAACTATTATTGAAGGGATATTAAGTTCAAAAATTAAACTAGTAGCAGGAGCTAGATCTGCATTATTTTTACCTTTTGATAAATTAGGTTTAATAATAGTAGATGAAGAGCATGATGAATCTTATAAAAGTGATAGTAAACCAAGACTAAACGCAAAAGACTTAAGTATTTATATTTCAAAAAAATATGATATTAGACTTATTTTAGGAAGTGCAACAGCATCCACTTCATCATTTCTAAAACTTCCTTATTATAGATTAGAAAAGACTTATTATGATACATCAAAAAAAATATATTTTGATAATTCTTCTTCTGATTTATCTTTAAATATTTTAAAAAAAATAACAACAACATTACAAAACAATAATCAAGTTATTGTATTTTTACCCACAAGAGCAAATTATAAATATCAAATTTGCACAAGTTGTGGAAAATCAGTAGAGTGTCCTTATTGTTCTGTATCTATGAGTTTACATAAAAATGATAGAGCTTTAAAATGTCATTATTGTGGATATACGCAAAAAATTCCTGATAAATGCCCTAGTTGTGAAAATGGAATAATCCATAATCTAAGAGTTGGTACAGCCGAGATTGAGAGTTTACTAAAAGAGTACTTCCCAGATAAAAATATAAGAAGGTTTGATAGGGATGAGATAAAAACAGATAGAAAACTAAAAGAGGTTTTAAATGAGTTTAACAGCAATAAAATAGATATACTCATTGGTACCCAAATGCTTTCAAAAGGGCATGATTATCACAATGTAAAACTTGCAGTAGTTTTAGGAATAGATTCTGTTTTAAATATGAACTCATACAAAGCAAGAGAAAGAGCTTTATCTTTACTAATCCAAATATCAGGAAGAAGTGGTAGAAAAGGTGAGGGTGAAGTTATAATACAAACACAAAATGAAGAGTTCTTTAAATACTATCTAATCCAAAGTGATTATAAAGAGTTTCTAGAAAGTGAATTACAATTTAGAGAAGAGCTATATCCTCCACATCTAAAACTAGCAAGAGTTATATTCTCCCATGCAAATGGATTGAAAGTAAAAGATGAAATGGATAAGCATGTAAAACTTTTACAAAATAAAAGTGATATAGAAGTTGTCGGTTTTGGACAAAGTGGTATATTTAAAATAGCAAATAAATATAGATATGAGATAATTATAAGATCATCTAATATAAAAGCTTTATTAACTGCGTTACACTCTATAGACTCTACTATGGTAACTATAGATATGGATACTAACTATTAATAAAAAATACTACACTTATTGTTTAATATAGATTTAGTAAAATTTGAGTATAATCCAAAAAAATTTAAGGAAGGTTTATGGCATTTACAAAAGAAGATTTTACAAAGAAAGTAGAAGAGATTCAAGCTCAGTCATGGTACAAAAATCCATTGGGTTTTGGTATTGCAAGAGTTGACAGAGGACAATTGAACCCTGAGAAAATTTTACAAGCAACTTTTCCAGTACTAAATTGGAATGAAAACTTTGGAAGTGCAGCAATATTTTTAGATGCATTAAAAGAAGCAGGTGTAGAGATTGATACTTCAAAATCAGAGCTAGTTTGTGATATGAGTGATGCATTTTTAACTGCTTGCATTGAGTCTTTCAGACCATATATCCCTGAAGCAAGAGGTCAAGAACATAAAAATGTTCAAGTTGTTTCTCAATTAGCTTCATTACCTATAGATTCTGGATTAACAGCAGATAATTATAAAGTTGTATTTATTTTTGAAGATACTGTTGTTGAATCTGTTGAAGCAGCTTATTTAAAACTTTATGCATTATCAACAGGAAAAGCAAAACTTAGAAGTTTAAATCTAAATGGTATTTTTGGTGCGTTACATAATTGTGCTTGGTCTGGTTCTACTCCTATTGAGTTAGATTGGTTAAGAGAAAATGAGATTACATTAAAATTAGCTAACAAATACCCAGAGATTACAATGGTTGATAAATTCCCAAGATTCTTATCTCATGTAATCCCAGCAGATAACACAAGAATTTTAGAAACTTCTAAAGTTAGATTTGGTGCTCAATTAGCTGCAGGAACTACTGTTATGCCTGGTGCTGCATATATTAACTTTAATGCAGGAACAGAAGGTGTTGTAATGGTTGAAGGAAGAATCTCTTCTTCTGCTGTAGTTGGAGCTGGTTCTGATGTCGGTGGTGGAGCTTCAATTCTTGGTGTACTTTCTGGAACTGATGGTGTTCCTGTTTCAATTGGTGAAAATACACTTCTTGGAGCTAACTCTTGTACTGGTACTGCAATTGGTGATGGATGTATCTTAGATGCTGGTGTAACAATCTTACCAGGAACTAAGATCACTCTTTCTGAAAAAGCAGTTGCTGCTATTAAAGAGATTAATCCAGACAAAGAGATTAAAACACTTATGAGAGGTATGGATTTCCTAGGTGTAAATGGAGTTCATTTTAGACAAAATTCTGTAAATGGTCAAATTATTGCAATGAGATCAACTAGAGAAGTAAAACTAAACGCTGACCTACACTAAAACTTATAGAGTAAAGCATTTGCTTTGCTCTTGATTATATAAAATAATATTCTTACTTCATTTTTCTTCAGTTTTAATCTATCTATCCTAATACTATAAATATAAGTTAATATTATAAGTATTTTATAAGTTTTATTTATCTTATTAAAAAAAACTGTGATAAAATATATAATATATTTAAAGGAGATGATATGTTAAGAAATAGTTCAATTAAGGTTAAATTACTCTCAACAGTAATTGGTTCAATAGTTCTTGTTGCAGTTATAATGCTTTTTGAATCAATTAATACTATGAAAAATGAAGCTAAATCGACAAGTGAATTAACAGCAAAGAGTGCTTATAAAGCCAAAGAAAATGAACTTAGAAACTATGTTTCTTTAGCATATAAAACAGTAGAATCCTATTATGAAAGAACTGCAGAAGATAAAATACAAGAAGAAGTTGAAGGTTATTTAAGAGAACAAACCGATTATATATTCTCAATTTTGGAAGGAGAATACAATAAATATAAAAATACTTTGTCTAATGATGAGATGAAAAAAAGATTGAAATCAATTTTAAATGATGCAAGATTTGGTAAATCTGGCTATTTCTTTGTCTATGACCCAAATGGTGTATGTGTATCTTTACCACCAAAACCACAATTAGAAGGTAAAAACTTATCTCACTTGCAAGATAAAAATGGAGTGTATCTTATAAAAGATTTGGTTGCACTTGGAATGTCATCTAAAGGAGAAGGTTTTTTAAAATATTTATGGGATAAACCTGGTTTTGACAAAGCTCAACCAAAAGTATCTTATGTGAAAATTTTCAAACCTTTTGATTGGATTGTTGGTACAGGTGAATATATTGATAATGTTTCAGAAAAGATGAAAGAAGAAGCATTAATAGCTATAAAAAATATGGGATATGGTAAAACTGGATATTTTTGGATAAATGATTCTAATTATAAAGTTTTAATGCATGGTTCAAACCAATCTATGGTTGGAAGAACTTTAGCTGATTTAAAAGATAAAAAAGGAACTTTTATATATAAAGAGATAGTAAAAGTTGCTAATAATAAAGAGGGTGGCTTAGTAAAATATTTTTGGCCAATACCTGGTAAAAAAGGTGATTTTGAAAAATTCTCTTATGTTAAAAAATTTGAACCATGGGATTTTATAATTGGAACAGGTTCATATGTAACTGATGTAGAAGAAGATATAAAACAAATAAATGATAAAACAAATTCAAATATAAATTCATCAATAATTAAAATTTCAATTGTTGTCTTAGTAGTTATAATTATCTTAGGGTTTATCTCAATTCTTGTTATGAATAATATTATTGTAAAACCATTGAGCAAATTTCAAAATGGTTTACTTCATTTTTTTAGATATGTTAATAAAGAAGAAAGCGATATTAAACCTTTAATTGTAAATTCAAATGATGAAATCGGAACAATGTCTTTATTAGTTAATGAAAATATTGAAAAAACAAAAAGTATTATAGAACAAGATAATATTTTAATAAATAATGTTAAAGAGATTGTGCATCATGTAGGAGAAGGCTTTTTGGATAAAAGAATAACTAATTCTACAAATAATGAATCACTAGAAGAGTTAAAAACATTGCTTAACAATATGCTTGACAATGTAGAAGCTTTAGTTGGTAAAAATATCAATGCATTAAGTGATGTATTAGAACAATATGCAAATAGAAATTTTACAGAGAAAATAGATGCTAAAAATAGTGGTAAAATTGGGACAGATATTATCAATATGAATAGAATGATTACTAAAATTCTACAGAGTAATCAAGAAGATGGTATAAGCTTACAAAATAGATCTAATCAACTAACATCAAATGTAAAAGTATTAAATGAAAATGCTACAAGTCAAGCTGCTTCTTTAGAAGAAACAGCAGCTTCAATTGAAGAGATTACAGGAAATATTAGACAAACAAGTGAAAAAGCACAAGAGATGTTGCAAATTTCTGAGTCTACTCAAGAATCTGCTCATATAGGAAAAGACTTAGCAACAAAAACTGTTAATTCTATGGATGATATTAATGAAACTGTAATTGCAATAAATGAAGCTATTTCTGTGATTGATCAAATTGCATTCCAAACAAATATTCTTTCACTAAATGCTGCTGTTGAAGCTGCAACTGCTGGAGAAGCTGGAAAAGGTTTTTCTGTTGTTGCACAAGAGGTTAGAAACTTAGCAAGTAGAAGTGCAGAGGCTGCAAAAGAGATTAAAGATCTTGTTGAATTAGCAACAGTTAAAGCAGATGAAGGTAAAAAAATTAGTACTTCTATGATTGAAGGTTTTAATCAATTAGAAGAAAAAATAGTTAGTACAAGCCATTTGATTGATGATGTTACAAATGCTGCAAAAGAACAAAATACTGGAATGATTCAAATTAGTGATGCTGTAAATCAGTTAGATAAATTTACTCAGGAAAATGCTTCAATAGCAGATAAAACAAATGAAATTGCTAAAGAAACAAATGAAATAGCAAATGACATTGTAAATAATGTAAATGAGAATAATTTTGATGGAAAAGCTTAAAAGCTTTTCCTTGTTTTACAACTAGATTTTTTATTTTATACTTAAAATAAATCTACACTAGAAATTTGTTCTTCTTTAAATCTGACTACTTTATCTCTTCCTGTGCTTTTTGCTTCATATAAAGCTATATCAGCATTTTTAATAACTGTATCAAGTACATTAGAATCTTTTGGAAACATTGAAAGACCAATACTAATCGTTTTTTTAAGTTTATTTCCTGCATAAACAGAGATCTCATTTTCTCTGACTCTTTGAGAGATTTTATGCGCTACATTTAGTGCATCATCTTCACTTTGTACATCAACAAGCAATACAATAAACTCTTCTCCACCATATCTGATAACTAAGTCTGATTCTCTCACTGTATCTTCTAAAATTACTGCTAACTCTTTTAATACTTTATCTCCAATATCATGTCCATATTCATCATTTACAGCTTTAAAATGATCCATATCAAGCATAAGAACACCAATATTTGATTCTTTTCTTTTTATTTGAGGAATTAGTTTTTTAGAGTGTTCATCTAAGAATTTTCTATTATATAAACCAGTTAATCCATCTCTAAATGCTGAATCTTTAAGAGCACTCATAAGAAGTTTAACTTCTATTGCAGGGGCAGTTTCTGTTAAATAGTTTTTAATAAAAATAATTTTATCTTTTAATTCTTCTAATTCATTTCTTGTATTACATGTAAAATGTATTATTAAAAATTTATTTCTTGCAATATTTATATTTATACAATAGTAAAATTTTTCATTATTCTTAAAATATTGGCAACTATTATGAAAATCTATTGATACAACATCACTTTTTGTTCTTGCACATCTACAAAACTGTGGATTTTCACTCATTGTTTCTTCACAATAAAATGAATCACCTCTTTGAATCACTTTATTCATTTTTTGTTTAACCATATCAATCTCTACGAAAGTAAAGTTTTTTTGGTTAAATTTATTTTCTAACATTTGAGCAAGTCTATTATATATTTCACTTAAGCAACTATCTAGTTCAACTTGTTTTTTAAATTGGTAAAGGTTTGATAAATTATCAATAATCTCTTTTGATTCTTTTAATGGATTTCTATCTATATTTGAAATTTTATATCCAATAAAACCTTGAAGTTTTTTATCAATATCTCCTGCAGTTTCTTTGAAAGTTTGTAATAATTGATTATAATCTTGTGTAATTTGAACCATCTCTTTAGCTAATCCAACAGGTGGATTTACTTTTTCAAATTTTCCAAGTGTAGCTTGTGACATATTGATTTTAAATAATTCATAAAGTTTAAAATATGGTGAAATTATTTTTTTACTATATACTAAGAAAAATATAATAGTTATTAAAATAATTACAGAAATAATATACAAGGATTCAATACCTATCTCTTTTAAAGTACTAATATCCATAACTAATGAAACTGCACCTAGAGTTGCACCTTGCTTAACATTGTGGCAGTTTAGACAATTGATTCCTTTATCTGCTATTGCATTGTATGGAATAGTAACTCTAACTGTACTTCTTGCTATAGATTCATCAATTGTATATAACATTTTACCTGTTTGAATAACTTCTTTATCAATCTCATCTTTAGGTTTATTTCTAATATGTCCAAATTGATTATTTACTAAGTCACTTCTAACTAGCCAAAGTTTATCAATATTTTTTATATTTGAAACAGATTGCATAAAAGTATCCACTTTATCCATATTTCCATTAACCATATGGGAAGTTAGACCACTTTTTACTACTTCTGAGATGGATAGAGCATTATGAATAGATGATTTGATGCCAGAGCTTCTTAAGTTATATAAACTTAATACAGTTATAGAGATAGATAAAATAATTACCATTATTATAGAATTTAAAATAATATTTTTTTTCATTAATAAACCGCCTTAAAACTGTACATTTTATTTAAAAGAAACTTAATTTATTATATGAATAGTCAAATTCTAAATAAATCTTTAGGATCTATATGTGCTTCATTTTTAGTAGCTTGGAATGTTAAGCTATCATTTACTCTTCCTACTACATATCCTTGCTTAATCCATCTGCCAACTTTTAGTGAGGGTGAAATTTTATCTAGATGAGAATATATTGTATGGATTCCATTTGTATGTTGAATAATTACAACATTTTCTAACAATCCTGCATCTTTTTTAGCATATACGATTTTCCCATTCCAAATTGATTTTACTTTTGCTTGTGGAATTTTTGTTTTTAAAATCATCGATTCATTGAAAAGTTCAATTTTATATACCGGATCAAAATATTTACCAAAGTTTTTAACAACTTTAAAAGAATCTAACGGAGCAATAGTTTTTTTACCTCTGTATCTAGAGATTTTTATACCAGACGTAGAGGAACCTATCATTCTTACATCTAAATCATCTGCATATTGATTATTTCTTTCATCATTTATATCATATTTTTTTGATTTATTTGATTTTTTAGATTTGTTTTTTGCAGCTTTTTTTGCTGCAGCTAATCTTCTTTGTCTCTCTTTTTCAATCTCTTCTTTTTTAAGGATATTTAATTTTGCAAGTAAATTTTTTAAAGATTCTTGTTTTGAGATTATATTTTTTAATTGTTGTTGATACTCTTTGTGTTTTTTTCCAAGAGAAATTAAAGATTTTGAATATTTATCCCTTAAAACATCTAGTTGTTTCTTTTTCTCTTTTCTATCTTCGATATAATCAGATATCTTTTCAATTTGGTTTTGATTTTGTTTTTTATTTTGAGTGACAATTTCATAACTATTATTTAGTTTTAAAATCTCATCTTTTGAATTTTGTGAAAGCAATTTATATATCTCCGAATCAATCAATTCATCCAAACTACTTTCATTTGCTAGTTTTAAAGCTATTGATGAGGAAAAATCCTCAATAATAACTTTTACAATTTGTTCCTCATTTTTTCTTTTTTCTTGTATCAATGTTTTTGAATTGTGTTGTAAATCTACTAAAGTATTTTTTGCTTTTTTTAATTTTTCTTCATGAATTTCAATATCATTATTGATATCTTTTATATCTTTTTCTAATTTTGTTAGTTCGTTGTTTTGATTAGATATTTGTTTTGCTAATATTTTTACTTGAAGGTCTGTTCTAATTTGAACAGTTTTATTTTTATTTAAAATTTGTCTATTATTTTTAATTTTTTTATCAATATTACTTGCAAAAGTATCAGATAAAATAAACACTAAAAAAAATAAAAAAAAATATCTAGTCATGTTTCAACTTATATTTTATTAGTACACCAATAATAGTTAATATCGAGATACCAAATGATAATAAGAAAATTTTTGTTAATGATTCATTCAAATTTAGATTGACAATAACTATATTTTCTAAATCATTTGGCAAAATCACACCAATATTTCCAATAAGATAAATAAATAAACCAGAAACTATTAAAAACGATAAAATAGCACTTATAATGGCATATCTTAAAATAGTAGAAGAACTATATAAAATAGAAGCTCCATGAAGTTTTAAAATAGTGATTTTTTCGTGGTGTTCATAAAACCATATTCTAATTTGTTTAGAGATTATAATAACTGCAAAAACAGTAATTATAGTAAATAAAATAAAACTAATTTGACTAAGTAAGAGCAACAATAGATATATATTGTTATGATTTTTAGAGAAAATCTCAACTTTTCTGATGTTTTTATTTTGGTATAAAGTATCTTTTATAATCTTAAGTTCAGAAGTTGTGGGAAAAACTTCCAATTGAATTTTATAAAAGAAAGGTAGTTTTTGTTTTAATAGTTCTATAGAAGTGGAAGACAAATCATTTTTAATATCATTGATAATTTTCTCTTTTTCTAAGGTAATAATCTTTTCAACGTTTATTCCAGCTAATTTAGTTATCTCTTCTTTTACTAAAGGTGTATTTGTAACTATAACTATAGAATAATCATTTGCTATTGTAATTCTATAATTTTCTAAAATATTAGAAGCAAATAGATATATTAAAAAAGAGATTAACATAGCAGTAAGTGGTACTATAAATGCAAAAATATTTTTAAGAAACTTCATAAATTATTCCATCTTCAATAGATAATTGTCTAAATCTAATCCCAAAATTTTTAGGAACTCTGTGAGTTACTACAACAACTGTAATACCAAGTTGTTCATTTGCACCTTTAAGCAGATTCCACACAACTTCTGCTGAATAATCATCTAAATTTCCTGTTGGTTCATCGGCAATTATTATTTTTGGATTGTGTGCAAGAGCCCTAGCTACTGCAACTCTTTGTTGCTCTCCACCACTTAGCTCATTTGGATAATAACCTGCTCTATGAGATAGTTTTACATGGGCAAGTAGTTTGTTTGCTTGTTCCCTTGAAATATCATTTGAATAACCATTGATTTTAAGTGGAATCATAATATTTTCTTCTATGGTCCACTCTTTTATTAGTTTATAGTCTTGGAAGATTATCCCTATATCTTTTCGCAAGTGTCTTAGTGCTTTACCTTTAATTCCCATAACATTTTGACCTGCAATAATCAAATCACCATGTTTTAAAGGAATATCTCCATAAAACGATTTTAAAAGTGTTGATTTCCCACTACCACTTGTACCACCTATAAAAACAAACTCTCTTTCTTTGATGTTAAAATTACCTTTTTTTATAATATACTTATTTTCATCATATGAAAGATAGATATTTTTAGCGTATATCATACTTTAAGCATCTCTTTTAATTGATTGTGTGCTTTTATGTTTGCACTTGTAGGCAATGGTAAGTCTTGGAAATAAGAAGCTTTCCCATCTTTTATTAAAACATATTTACTCAAAGGTCTGTCAAAACTTCCAAATGTAACTTGAATAAGTCCAGAATTCTCTTTATTTTCAATTGTAAATAAATCTTCAATGTGTATAAAAAAGTCATCTTTTACAACTGCTTTAGTACTAAGTGTTTTTATAATTTGCTCATAATCTATATTTTGATTAAATGAAAAATCATAATTCAAATCTAACTCTTTATCCAGTTGGTTACATGTCAAAACAACATCATAGATATTTTTACCTTGTCTTTTCCATCTATCTTCGTATTTACTAGATACTTCTAAATCTTTGTTTATATCAATAACAATTTTACCTTTAGAAAGATTTGTCAAAAGAGCAACACAATAATCAAAATATTTTCTACTATCAGTTCTAAGTTCTAAAGTACCATCAAGTTTAAGTACTCTTAGTGCTTCATTTATAAAAGCATTTGAGTATATTCTTCTATGGGGTTTTTTATCCCAAGGCACAGGAAAATGAACAAAGATTTTACCCACTTGGTTTGATTTAATAAACTCCATAAAAAGTCTTGCATCATAGTTTACTACAAGTACATTTTCTATATTTTGAATCTCTAATTGTTTTAAAAGTTGCTCAATAGAAGGGGTATGTATCTCTAATCCTATAAACTGAACATCTGGATTGTTTTTTGCTTGATATAAAAGGTGTCTTCCACTACCAAAACCAATCTCTATTTGAATCTCTTTATTGGTTTTAAACTCATTTACAAAATAGTTTATATCTTTTAAAAAACTTTTCGTCGGTTTTAGTTTTTGTGAAAAATTTTGAGTATTAGAAAATAATACTTTTGCCTCAATAATATTGATATAAGAGTTTATTGAATCTTTTACAAGTTGCACTGGAGTAACTCTTGTAACCTTATCAGCTTTTAATATAAAATCTTCATCTTTGTTCTTTAAAGTAAGTAAAAACTCTTTGTTTTCTCTTTCAACACAGATTTTGTACTCAGGAACTCTTGGTTTTTGTGTAAAATTATATGATTTTGCTATAAAGTTAAATTTAGTACCATCAAGTTCTGATGGTACTAATAACTCTTTTTTAGGACTATTAAATGTAATATGTGGCATTGATTATCTTTGCTCTTTCATTTTAGGTAAGATAAGTTCTGTTTTATTTGTGATTTCTGAAAGTATTCCATTTTCATCTACTGCTTGAATTGCATAACTATAAGAGACACCTCTTACTATATCTTTATCTTCAAACCTAAGGGCTTTTATTCCCTCAAATCTAATTTTTTTAGTTGTAAAAAAGTTCTCTTTTATTGTTTTGTGAACTACATATGAAACAGCCCGTCTATCACCTGGCTGCCAATTTAAAATTGCTTTTTCACCTTGGATTTGAGCTAAAGTGATTATTGGTTTACTCAATTTTGGTAAAGTAGTCCCCATAGATGGATTGATATTTAAATCACTTTCTAAACCATCTTTATCTACTGAACTTACTTTATAAAAGTAGCTTTTCCCATCTTCATTTATAAAATCAACATATTCAAGTACACTTGAAGTTACAGCTTTGATTAAATCAAATGAACCATCTATTGAAGATGATTTATATATATTATATCTAACTACATCACTAGTTTGAGAAGGTTCCCAATTTAGGTTGATTTTTCTAGGAAGATTTGTAGAAGCTTTTAAAGTTAAAATAGCTTCTGGTAAAGGTTTTGTTTGTGCTTTTACAATCTCACTTGGTAGTGTCTCCATATCATCAAATGTTATTGCAGTAACTCTGTAGTTATATACAACATTGTCTTTTAAATCAGTATCTATATATTCAGCTTGTAATCTACCTTCAACTGTATCTAATTTTTCCCATTTTGAAGTTTTTAGAGAACTTCTTTCTATCTTATAAGATTCAACTCTTTCGTTTGTATGGGGTCTCCATACAATTTTTATTTGTCTTGGTAGATTTGATATTGCTTGAATAAAGCTAACACCTTCGATTCTTGGTAGTGTTGTTACTGAATAATCTTGTGTAGTTCTTGATTCTAATTCACCTTTTGTAGCAGATGAAATTTTGTAAACATATCTTGTGTTGGGTACTAGGTTTCTATCAACATAGTGTGTAGTATATCTATTCTCAACTGTATCTATAAGTTTTAGTTTTTCACCATCTTTTTGCATGTTTGCTCTATAAAAATGGTATCCAACAACTCTCGGGTCATCAACTTTTCTCCACTCAAATGCAATAGCATTTACATCAGAAATTGACCTGATTGAACTAGAATCAACAACTTCTAGAGTATCATCTATTTTTGGTTTTTCTATTTTTACTAAATTGTTTTTGTAACTACATCCACTAACTAGTAAAAGTAAAGTGATTAAAGATATTGGTTTTATTAATTTTGTCATTTAAAATCTCCGCATCAAAATTTGTACATAAAAAGTCATGCATATCTGGCGCGAGTTTTGCAGTAAAACTCATCTGTTTTTCTGTTTTTGGATGGGTTAAATATAGAATATATGCATGCAAATAAAATCGATTTATTTTATTTAATTCGCCCTTAAAACCATATAAATTATCTCCTAAAATATGCCTATTTATCGAACTTAGATGAACTCTTATCTGATGAGTACGTCCTGTAAAGAGTTTACAAGAAATTAATTCATATTTTTCATTTTGACTAAGAGCTATTTTTGCAAATGCAGATTTAGCAAATCTACCATTTTCGACTACTGCCATTTTTAACCTATTGTTGGGGTTTCTAGCAATATTCTTTTCAATTATTATATTATCTTTTAATGGTAAATCTATAATAGCTAAATAATATCTTCCCATAGATTTTTCTTCAAGTTGTTTTGCAAGATGTACATGAGCTTCATTTGTTTTTGCAACAACCATCACACCACTTGTTCCTTTATCTAATCTATGAACAATACCATGACGTTCTTCACCACTGATAGTTGAAAGAGAGATATTTTTTTGTTTTAACCAATCTACCAAAGTAGCATCTTTTACACTTGGGGCATCGTGTACAGTTAGATTATATGGTTTATTTATTACAAGAATATCATCATCCTCATAGATTATTTCCACATCAATATTTTCTAAATCTTTTTCAATCTTAACCTCTTTTGGTTGAACTATTGGTAGATTGACTTCTATTTTTTGATTCTCTTTTAGTTTTAAACCAGATTTAGTAGAAGTCTTATTATCAACTTTCACAAATCCTTTTTTTATTAGTTGTTCTATTTGGTTTCTTGATTCATCTAAATTTTCTGCTAAAAATTTATCTAATCTCATAGTTGTAGAAACAATAAAATTTTTATCCATATTTTGGTACTCTTTCACTATGTATTTATTTGACAAAAGAATTATATCTCATTTTGATTATTTGATTATTATATTTATAATACCATTAATTTTATTATCACATAATTTAATTAGTGAAACAAGTGAACTTTTAGCTAATAAACAATTGCTATATTTTTTGATTTCAGCTATTTCATTTATAGTTGTTTTTCTTTTTCCACTTAGAAGAAATATTAGAATTATTCCTGTTTTATATTGGATTGGTATCATCTTACTTTTAGCTGTTGAATTTATAGGTGTAACTAAACTTGGAGCAAAACGATGGCTTAGTTTACCTTTTGTTGAGTTAACTATACAACCTAGTGAACTTTTTAAACCTGTATTTATTTTGATGTTAGGATATCTAATCCAAAATAGACCACCACCAAAAACAGGATATGAATTTAAAGATTTTATGTATTTTTCTTTTTATATACTGTTGCCTTTTGTATTGATAGCAAAAGAACCAGATTTGGGAACAGCTTTAGTATTGTTATTAGTTGGATATGGAATTTTATTTATAATTGGGGTTAATTGGAGAATTTGGAGTACTATTTTAGTAACTATAGCTTTAACTTCACCTCTTATTTATACAAACTTGATAAAAGATTATCAGAAAAAAAGAATAAAAGATTTTTTATCTGAAAAACCTAGTTATCAAGTACAACAATCAATCATAGCCATAGGTAATGGTGGACTTTTAGGAAAAGATGTAGAAGAAGCTACACAAACACAATTGAAGTTTTTGCCTATTGCTACTAGTGATTTTATTTTTGCTTATTTTGTAGAACGACATGGTTTTATTGGTGCATTAGGGTTAATATTTATATATGGTTTGATAATATTTCATCTTTTAAGCATGAATTACTTTTTTCATGATGATTTTGTTATACGTACTTTTTCCTCCGGATTGGGACTTTTAATATTTTTTAATATGAGTGTAAATATCTTGATGGTGATAGGGTATGCCCCTGTTGTTGGATTGCCACTGCCTATGTTTTCATATGGTGGTAGTTCGTTTATTAATTTTATTGTTCTATTTGCTATATTAGAAAATCTTTTGGCATTTAGATATATGCATATGTATAGTTTTGAAAGGAGATTATAAGTGGAAGCACAAGGTAGTAGTTTTATAGGTTTTGAAGATGATTTTGAGGAATCTGTTGCTGTGCTTTTTGGAGTGCCATTTGATGGTACAACATCGTTTAAACCTGGAGCAAGATTTGCACCAAATGCCATGAGAGAAGACTCATGGGCTATTGAGTCATATAGTCCATATCAAGATAAAGATTTAGAGGATTTAAAACTTTTTGATTATGGTAATCTAGAATTACCATTTGGTGATAAAAAAAATGCCCTAAGAATGATTCAAGAGTTCACTCAAAAAATCATTGATGCAGGTAAAATACCTGTTATGATTGGTGGTGAGCATTTAGTTTCACTAGCTCCTGTAAAAGCTTTGAGTAAAAAATATGATGATTTAAATATCATTCATTTTGATGCACATACAGATTTAAGAGAAGACTACTTAGGTGAAGCACTTAGTCATGCAACAGTTTTAAGAAGAATCTATGACCAAGTTGGCGACGGAAAAATAAATCAATTCTGTATCCGTTCAGGACTAAAAGAGGAGTTTGAATGGGCAAAAAAACACTCTCACTTAGAAAAGTTCACTTATAACACTTTAGAATCGTGTGTGAAAAGATTAAAAGATAAACCTGTATATATAACAATAGACCTAGATGTACTGGACCCCTCAGTTTTCCCAGGAACTGGTACACCAGAACCAGGTGGGATAGATTTTCATCAGATGTTAGAGATAATCTCTATTATGTCGAAACTTGAAAATGTAGTTGGAATGGATGTTGTTGAACTTAGTCCAAAATACGATGCAAGTGGGGTTTCTACAGCAGTTGCTTGTAAGACTTTAAGGGAACTTGTTTTAGCTACTGTGAAATAGTGTGAAAGTAACGTTAAAATGAGCCAATAAATTGCCCGCAGGGTAACTTATTGGCTTTACTAGTTTGTTGTTGTTATCATTTAATTATAAATCAAACATATTAACAAGTATTTTTGAAATCTCTTTTGATGTTGTATCATCAACATCCCCGAGTTTTTTTATAAGTCTTGTTTTATCAACTGTTCTAATCTGATCTAATAATACTAGACCATCTTTCTTTTCAAACTTTATTTTAGGTCTAAATATAAAATCAAAACCTTTGGAAGTCATAGGTGCAATTATAACGGTTTTTAAAATATTTATCTCGTTTGGAGATATTACAATACATGGTCTTGTTTTTTGAATTTCAGATCCAACTGTAGGGTTTAACTTTACCAAGTATATCTCAAACCTTTTGATATCTATTACCATTGCCAGTCTTCTAAGTCATTATCATTAAGTAAGTCTTCTAAAACACCTTCGTCTTTAACTTCTTTATGATTTGAAAGAACTTTTTCAATATTTTCTTTCCATGAGCTTCTACTTGTATTATGTACAGGTTTTATTAATAAACCATTTTCTAAAACTTCTAGTTCTAGGTTTACATTTTCTAGATGTGCTTGTTCTATTAATGGTTTAGGAATTCTGATTCCTTGTGAGTTTCCAATTTTTGTAAGTGTAGTCATAGTAAACTCCTTTTTCGTAATTATATTGTAATTACATTAAAAAGTCAATTTATATTCTTTAAGATGATAACATCTTAGAGATTCAATCCCAGGAGTGTAGATTACTTATGTAATTTAGTATATTTATATTATATAATTTAGATATATAGATGTCAAATACATTACTAAAGATTTATAAACCAAGTAGAGAGTAGAGAATAGGAACATATCCTCAACTTTTCAAATAAGTAAAATAAAAAAGGAGTGGGGTGGGATAGATTAATACTATCTGTCCCATAATTTTATAAAATAAATATTATTGTTATCACCTGACCGCTATATTCTTTTATATTTTATATTTTTAATGTTTAAAAGGTATTACCGGTTTACCGATAGGTTTAATACCAGTTTTATCAATTAAAATAGAATGAAATGTATATTCTTTCTTATTCTCTGGTATATTAAATTCAACAGAATAATTATCAAAATAAAATACTTCATATTTAATGCTATGTTCAACATATCCAACTAAATTATTTTCCCATAAAATTGAAAATAAACATGTTTCGTTTTCAAATAATTGCTTTGAATATTCTTTTGCTTTTAATAGTTCATTAAATGTAAATCTATCCTTCCCTATATGTTGAATAACTTCTATAAGATTTTCTTTAATTGAGCGTATGTGTTCATCATTTCCTGTATAAAATTCACTATAATTCTGAATTCCAGCATTTTGTGGTATTTCATTTGATGAAATATGATTTGCACATATAGTTAACTGCTCATCTGCAAATCTAATTGAAGCTTCTTTTATAGTTTCAATTAGTAAACTTTCTCTTGCTTTCTTGGTAATAATACTGCTTTTATTTCTTTTTATTTTCTGACACAACATATTGCCCAATATTATAATATCTCTTGGTAATAATCTTGTATGTCTTAATATGTACTGTAAAATAGGCTCAGAGATCTTTCTTTTATGAACAGTAGAACCATTGTTTAATTTTTCAAGTCCTAGCCAAGAATATAAATTTTTTCCATTCTCAAAATTGCCAATAAAAAATGTATTATCTAATTGTTCTATTTTTTGTTTTAAAAAATATTCTATAGCTTCCTTATCCCATTTTAGTAGTTTAATATGACTATCACCAAAGTATCTTGTGCTATGTTCCCCTTGTAGTACATGAGAATATACCATGTCCCTAATACAAATTACTATATGTAAACTAGAACCAAATTCTTCTTTCATTAAATTCATAACTTGATAAAACAACCCTTTTTGGCAACGTAGCCAATACATTGGGGCATGTGCAAACTCATCATCAATAGCATCAAGATAAAAGAATAATGGTTTTGAAGTTTCTAATAAACTCGTAATTTCTTTTTTTAAAGGTTGCCATAGTTCATGATTTAAAAATATATTTATATGATTAGCTGATTTATGATAATCAATTATAGCTCCAATTCGACTATATACTGAATATGGTTTTCTAACTAAAGGGGGTAATATTTCTTTATATGTTGACATTATATATTTAATATCTGCTTCATCAATATTATTTTTTAAACTTTCATTTGTAAAAAGATGACTAATAATAACTTGGAAAAATGCTGCCCTCCATATACTTTTCCAAGCCTCAGTTAAAGTTGGTTCGTCATACCATTGACAAAATTTAATAATTTGAGAAGTTGTAGGTGTTACATTCTCTATGCTATCAACAAAAATAGAATTTTCTTTTTTTGCTGATGCGTGTAATCTCCTTAATTGTACTGTCTTACCAGAACCTTTACGCCCAACCAATATACGTGCTTTTCTATTATCTTCATTTAAAGCTAGCCCTTCTAATGTATATTCATCGTGAAATGTAATAAAGTGAGCCATAATATCTTTTAAATCATTACGTCCTCCGTCAGGATCACCAAATGGTTGAGTTTTGTAATCATTTATATTCTCTTCATTCATTCTAATTCCCCTTTTACCTTATATATATCCATCAATCATATTCAATTTTATTAAATGACGTTCAACTCTTTTATAGCAATAGTATCCATGCCCAAATCCCATTTGCCTTGACTGATAATTTAATATTTCATTTATTCTGGAATTTCCAAAATCATTATCTTTAAACTTCACATATTCACTTTCAGGTATATTAAAAGCCAACAGTACACAGTATAATATATAACGATCTTGATCAAAAAAAATTTTGAAAAGAGGCTTGTTATTTTCTAATGTTTCAATTAAGGTTGTACCATCAATAGTTTTTTCTTCTAGCGCATTGAATATATTTTTGTCTTTACTTTTGATTGTAGTCAAAAATAGCAGTAATGTTAAACTTGTATCCATTTGCTTATAAAACATAGTTCTAACAATCATATTTAGTTCAGATAAAATTTGTTCAATATCTCTAATGGATAATCTATAAATTTCAATTAAATATTTAAATAAATCTATACTATGTTCTAACTCATAAGCATTATCATTTTTAAATATTTGAAGTTCATCAAATTTAAAAATATCAAATATTAAATGTGTAAGATAGTCCCTATCAGCAAAAAAAGGTAATTTCAAATCTATGTCAAAAAACTTCTTTAAATATGTTTCTGAATCTATACCTTGACCATATGTAGCTTTAATAGAAGACTGTAGCTGTTGTTTATCAACAGAAAGTATAAAAATGAAATTTTCAATATTAAAAATATGTTTTATATTTTCTAATAACTCTATTGTGTATGATGGTTTACATCTATCTAATTCATCAATAAAAAAAATAATTGGTTTATTTTTCTCTTCATTATCTATAATAGTTTGTGCAAAACTTGACAGTATATTTTTAAATTCTTCTCTTATGCTTTTACTATTTTCATAGTTTTGAATTTGTTCTTCTGTTACTTTTGACAAAAAATCTGCAATTGCTTTTTCCTCTCTACCTTCAAACATATCTTTTATATCATCTGAATCTAACGTATTTAAAGTAAGTAGCTTAACTGACAAAGGTAATGTTTTGTTGGATAGGTTTACACCTTTTTCTTTAAATTTTTGAACAACTGTTTTAATAGTCTTCTCATCTTCAGTTGCTATATCACTCAACTGCATACTAATTTCACTAACTATTGATATAAAAGGCTCATTGCTAAAATCATTTTCCCAAGCATTAAAATATAAACTAATATAGTTGTTTTTTTCGAGATATTTTTCCCACATTTTAATAAAAGTAGTTTTGCCTCCACCCCAAGGTGCATTAAGACATATTGTAAAAGGTTGATGAACGGTACTTATTAAATTAGTAAAGAGTTCTACGGTATTTTCTCTTTTCATTTTATCGTTTATAAAAATATTATCTCTTTCTACTTCCACTATAGGTACTTTTTGTAACACTATTTCTCCTTTTTAGCATTAGATATTAATTTGAGAGTTTTATATAGACTAACGTTTGAGTTGAGAAATATTTGAGCCGCAGGGTCAAATATTTCTCTCCAATGTGTTGTTAGGAGTTAGTTAAACTCATATGTTTTGTTATCCTCTTTAACGATGACTTTCATTCCATTAGCTATTAACTTATTCATTAAATACATTCCCCCAGGAAGTTCAAAATCACTTTTAGCAAATACTGCATATACTTCAACTTTACCATAAAAACATAGCTTTAAAGTCAACAGTCCGTATTCATCTTCATCTAGAAACTGATAATAAAATACATCTTTATTTTCGCCAAATTTTTCTTTATCTTTAGATTCAAAATTAACTTTATCTTTTATAATATCTTTATAATTTTGGTGATTCTTCTTTGAATAATATATAAAATCCATAAATATTTTAACTATCCCATCAAATCGCTTATTAAAATGGTAATAATATATTCCATAAGCAATATGTTCAAATGATTTTTTTAATCTTAATACATCAGGTGTACCTATAATAATATCTACAAATTTATTATCTTCAATTTCTAATTTTACATTTTTACTATTTAAAAATACTTTTTTAAGAAGTTTATATGAGCTTCTACGAATTGCTCTTAGTACTTTTCCTTGAGAGTGTATATAGCCTATTGAATTGTTACCTAAAATCCCAGCTAAACTAACCATCAAAAACTCGTCATCATCTGATTTTGTATTATTATGTTCTTCACATGAAGGTACAGTCATTAGATGTAACCTATATTTATCATCTCCTATATCTTTTTTTTCGGGGAAAAGGCATTTTGGTGGTACATGTTCTTTTGTTGTTGCAATGCTATCACATATATAACAATTTAAATTTTCCTTCATCTACAAAACCTTTTGAATAAGAAAAAAATCATTTCTACTCCTAACGTTTAAAATGAGCCGATAAATTGCCCGCAGGGTAATTTATTGGCTCCACTGATTTGTTATATTTCTTCTTGCCAAACTTGTAAGTTTCCACTTCTCCAATAGTTTCCATCCCAAGAAAGTACATCGTCTAAGTTTTTACACATTGAATGTTGCCGTAACCGAGGTGTATTATCTTTTTTAAACCACTTGCTGATCAAAGTAATTGGAGTTGGAGCAATGATTTTTTTTCTTTCATTTAAAGTCGGTTGCCAAAAATATACAATTATTGATTCAGCCATTTCAAGGTAGTAACGAGAAGCACTATCAGGATATTCGATTGTGCCAATCCAAAATTCTTGCTCTCTATTAATTTCATGAATTTTATGATGATTTTTCATTCTTCTATGAAAACCGCCTTCAGTAATACCACAGTATTGAATTGTAGCTTCTCGTTCATATCGTAACTTGCCAGTTGCTAAATAAAGACCATTTTCCCAATGCTTGTTCTCTTCTATTTCATCATACGAATATGGTCCACTCCACTCTACGATAACTGTTGTATGAGAACTCAAAAATGACTCCTTAAAATATAACTATTTATTGGATATACATTATATAAATAAAGTACTTAAATATGCTACTTTATTATATATTTACAAAGAAAACTCATCTTATACATCTTTATAGAAAAAATATTATGTAATATAATATTTATTCTATATATTTTTATTATAAGTTATAATTTTTATGTATATTTTATGTCGATATTTAGAACTTTAATATACATAATGTATGTTAAAAGTAAAAATTTAACTTTAAATAACATTTTGATAGTTTAACAAAATGATAAATATATTATGTTGTATTTGGATAATACTATTATCAAAATATTTGAGTGTAAATAAACTTTTACTGTACCTCTTGGCTTTGTCGACTTTCTTTTGTGATGTCAATCCTGCTTGCAGGCAAAAAGAAAGTAGCAAAGAAACCATCCCTCAGGTTTCGAAGGCGGAAGCTCCCCTCGTTTATTATTTATTGTTTCTGTTTTGTAAAACTCACATAAAAATATGCTCCCAGCATATTTGTTCTGTTCAAACAGTTACAAAACTTTTCTGAAACAATAAATAAACACTCGGCTTCTCAATTGCGGGAGAGTGGGATAATGACCTTTACATTTTTTAGTACCATTTTATTTGAATTGGTGTAATACTTAAATAGTATAAGAAAGTTCAAGGCTAGAGTATTTGTCCAGACTTTGTTGAAGCCGGAAGTTTTCTAATTATTTTGGAGAAGACCGAGGACATGTTCGAAGATACAAAAGGTGACTGAATGTCACGTTTTATATTAAGTCCCGCAGGTCAGGAAATAATTAGAAAGCTGGAGGGAACTTTAGCTTCAACAACGCGTCTGGTTGCTTTTTCTCAAAGAGAGTGTAAACACAGGTCTTACTTTTTACAACATGTAATCCTGCTTGCAGGCAAAAAAGTGAGGAAGCGGAGAGCTTTGCTCTGCAAGACAACTGCATACAGTTAAAACTATTTCAAAAGTATTTGGGTCTATCAAACCTTTAAGAATACTTTTTAATAATAGCTTTTACTTCCTCCAAAAGCTCCACAGAAGCCTCAATCTCATCTTTTCTAATAGCAACACTCTCTACATTACACCCAACAGGAATCCCTCTTTTTAATCCAAAAGTATATAACTCTTCAAATATATCTTTTGATAACTTAACCGACTCGTGTAAGATATCTCCTGATTGTTTTAAATCTTCCTCTAAATAGTTTGGAATATTTATACCAAGCCATTTCATAAAATCTAGAGTTTTATTACTACCGCAAGGTGTTAGAGTGAAAATGATTGGTACCATTTCATAGTTGTTTTCTTTTGCATATTTTGCATAATCAGTTAAGAAAATTTTTGCTGCTTCTAGATCGTATACGCATTGAGTGATAAAGTATTCACAAGAAGCATCTTTTTTTGAAAATACTCTTAGGTGTTCATCATGTTTTTTTGTATGTCTTTCTGGTATTGCAATACCCCCAAGACATAAGTTGTTATTAACTTCTCTTTTTAGTTTGTATGCTTCTTTTAAGCTTAGAGGGTTTTTTTGTTCGTGAGATGCAGCTCCTACAAATACTGAGTGAACTTGTTGTCCATCCTCTTTTGTAAATTCTAGCCATTTTGTAAAAGTTTGGGTAGTATAGTTTCCTACGGCTCTATATACTATTCTTGGAGTTTTTAACTCTTCTAAATAGTTATGAGAATATTCACAAGGATCTAAAGTTTTTATAAAGGGAAAAGGTCTTTTCTCATCAGTTCTATCTGATTCATCTTGAATATCATATAAAACTAAACCATCAATATCAAGCTTAGATATTCTATTTATATGTTTTTGGGCAATTTGTTTTATCTCTTCTTCTGTATGATTTATTTTTGGTGGTGTAATTCCGTATAATACTATTCCATTTTCTTTATTTCTAATTTTATCTGTTAGCATTCCTAGCCTTAAAAAAGTTAATTTTTTCGTATTTTACTTAATACAACTTGTAATAAACATAAATCTTTATTTTTGTATTCTCTTTTGGTCTTGGATAATCTTTATAAGCAATTTCTATTGTTTCAATTGTATTCTCATCCAAAGTTGAATATCCAGATGAATTAGTTATTCTCAAATCACTTATATCCCCATTTGGGTGAAGAACAAATTCAACTATGTTCATACCTTGTTGAGCTGTTCTTACTGCTATTTGTGGATATTTTAGATATTTTTGAGTAATTCTTCCAATATTTTTAAGATTTTTTTGTAAATATACTTTTTGAACTTTTGTAAAAGAGTTATACTCTTCTCCATATAATCTTAAGTAGCTTTGAGTTATCTCATCAAGCATTACATTATCTACTGGCACTGGTTCAGTTAAAAGAAAATTTTCTAAAGATTTATTCTCTACTGTTTCCCTTTTTTTTGAAGGTTTCACTGGAACTTGTTTTGTAAAAGTTGGAGCAACCTCTTGTTTCTCAATAGGTTTTGGGATGATTTTTTTTGGTTTTTCTTTTATAACTTTTTTTTGAGGTACTATTTTTTTAGCTTCAACTTTTTTAAACTCTTTTGGTTTTTCTATTTTTTTGGGTTCCACTTTTTTAGGTTTTGGATCTTCTTTTTTTTGAACAGCTTTTTTAGGAATCGTTTGTAATCTTACAAAATGCACTGATGATTTATCTACTTTCTTTGAAGTAGATGCGCTGTTTTGGTTTTCCTCTTTTTTTATTATTGGTATAAAAATCAGAATATGTATTAATATAGATATTGTAAATGCAAATAGTATTATTCTCATGGGTGAAATTATAGTAAAAAGTTTCTTTGCTTATGGGTATTTTTCTGTTTCTATATTCAAGAAAGTTATTGTATAATACCCGCTTTTAAAAGAATAGAATTTAGGAATTATAATGTTTGACAAATCAATTGAAGCTTACGAAGATGCAAAAAAAGTTATACCTGGTGGAGTTGATTCTCCTGTAAGAGCTTTTAAAAGTGTAGGGGGTACGCCTCCATTTATCCAAAAAGGTGAGGGTGCTTTTTTAATTGATATTGACGGTAATAAATATTTAGATTTTGTACAAAGTTGGGGACCACTGATTTTTGGACATTGTGATAGTGATATTGAAAATGCAGTTATAGAAACAGTGAAAAAAGGTTTATCTTTTGGAGCTCCAACACTACTTGAAACACAACTTGCAAATGAAATTGTCGAGATGTATGATAATATTGACAAAGTGAGATTTGTAAGCTCTGGAACAGAAGCAGTTATGAGTGCAATTAGACTAGCGCGTGGTGTTACAGGGAAAAATGATATTTTAAAATTTGAGGGTAATTATCATGGACACTCTGATTCACTTTTAGTACAAGCTGGTTCTGGTATGGCAACATTTGGAGCTCCTAGTTCTCCTGGGGTTCCTGCTGATTTAACTAAACACACATTGTTATGTGAATATAACAATATAGAAAATCTTAAAAAATGTTTTGAAGATAGTTCAGATATTGCTTGTATTATTGTTGAACCAATTGCAGGAAATATGGGATTAGTTCCAGGTGATATTGAGTTTTTAAAGCAGTGTAGAGAACTTTGTACTAAAAATGGTGCATTACTTATTTTTGATGAAGTTATGTCAGGGTTTAGAGCTAGTTTAACTGGTGCTCATGGAGTAGTTGATATCAAAGCTGATATTATCACTTTTGGAAAAGTTATTGGTGCAGGTATGCCAGTTGGAGCTTTTGCTAGTTCAAAAGAGATTATGGGGAATCTTTCTCCTGATGGTGCTGTATATCAAGCAGGAACTCTAAGTGGAAATCCAGTTGCTATGGCAGCAGGGTTAGTAAGCTTACAAAAACTAAAAGCAAATCCAAGTATTTATGATGAATTAAATAGAAAAGCTTTAAAACTAGTAAATGGTTTAAAAGATCTTGCAATAGCAAATAATATTGGGCTTCAAGTTGATACAAGAGGTTCTATGTTTGGTTTCTTTTTTGCAGATAAACAACCAAAAAACTTTAAAGAGGTTAGCCAGTTTTGTAACTTTGATAGATTCGCTAAGTTTCACCATGAGATGATTAAAAAAGGTTTTTATTTTGCTTGTAGTCAATATGAAGCAGGATTTATATGTACAGCAATCACTGATGAGATGATTGATGAATGTTTAGCAGCAGCTAATGAAGTTATGAAAAATTTATAATTGAGATTATTTAGAAGGAAAAAATATGAGTATGATAGAAAAAGATGTTGATTTATTAAAAAAAGCAAATATCTATTTTGATGGAAAAGTTACAAGTAGAAACTATACAGATAAAGATGGTGTAGTAAAATCTCTTGGAATCATGTTACCTGGTGAGTATACTTTTGGTACAAAAGCAGCAGAAAATATGGAGATTATCTCTGGTAAAGTTGAAGTTTTATTTGCAGGTATGGATAGTAACTGGGAAACTTTTAAAGGTGGAGAATCTTTTGATGTTCCATCAAATTCTAGTTTTGATATTAAAGTAGATGAGATAACTGATTATTGTTGTACATATTTAAACGAATAGGCAAATTATGCAAGAAGAAAATAAAAACTATCAAGAACCAAAACATCAAGGCAAACTTAGAGCATTAGATAATTTATCTTTAGGTATATCTATTGTTGCAGCAGTTTTAATTGGTTTTGGTATTGGATATGGTCTAAAATCACTGACAGGGTATACTTGGACTTTATGGTTAGGTGTATTTTGGGGATTAGCAGCAGCAGGGCTTAATATATACAGAGCATATAAAAGAGCTCAAAAAGAGTTTGAAGGTTTAGAAAATGATCCGCGTTATGCTTATAGGGCAAAACATGGAGATAAATCTTATGACAAAGAAGATGATGAAGACTAAAAACACAATCATCTCTTTTGCAAAAATTTTCTTAGTAGTAGATATAGCTTTAGCTATATTTGCTATAGTTGTTTATGATTCTTTGTGGCTTTTAAATACACAAGTTGCTTTTTTAGGTTCATTATTTGTAATACTTGCTTCTTTTTTATCATATAGAAAAAATGTACAAAATAGACTTTCAAATTTTCAAAATACTGATGATAAAATCTTATCAGATGATAGAGATAAAGTTGATGAGATTGATGATCCTTTTGATTTATATAGTGAATACGAAGAGGTACCCCAAGAAGAATTAACAACTGAGAAGATAAAAGAGATTATACAAGATGAGAAATCAAAAATCAAAAAGAATAGTTTTAAAAACACTATTTTTTCAGCTACTGGATTTATCTCTATATATAGAATTGCAGGTTATGCTTTTTTGATTTTCGGATTTTTTGCTTTAAATAACAATAAGATTTTTCTACCAATACCTTTTTTAATTGGATTAGGTGTTGTACCTATCTCCGTATTGGTAGCTAAAAGTATACTTACTTTAAAAGAAGAGGAAGATCAATAGTAATTTTGTCTTCATCTTTTGTGACAATAAATGAAGCATTTTCATCTTTATAAGTAAATGCTTCTGTATCACATTTTGTACTAGATAGTACCTCTACACTAATAATAGAGTGTTTTTTACCTTCTAATCTAATATATTCACCAATTTTTAATATAACTGATGTAGTTAACATCTCAGAGCTTTCAAATACATCATAAATAAGATTTAATACTTTGATAAATTCACTTGCATTGATTTTAAACTCTGGAATTGATGGATCATAGTTTTTAATAAATTTTGCATTTGATTTTATTTTTCTAGTTGAAATAGCTAAATCAACTAATGTAAAGATATTTGTAATATTTGTATTTTTTGTACTAAGCTGAGATTTCTTTTTAACCATAGCACTTTTGTAAAGTTTCATATGAATTTCATCTTCATCATGATACCTTACTGTAATAGCATAAAAAGAATAGTTTTTTATATTTAAATCAATATAAGTAGTTTCAATTCCAAAGGTTTGAGGAGCATATTTTAAAGCTATATCAAAAAGCTCTTTTTGCTTAATACGACTAAGCAAAAATTGAGCTTCTTGATTAGAATAAACTAATTTTCCAGAAGATGAAAAAGAAATTACAGGGTTTAAATCAAGTTCAACCCACTCTTCAAAGAAATCCATGTTTTATTAACTCTCTACATAATTTTTAAGGTTTTTACCAACTTTTGGATGCTTTAATTTTTTAATAGCACTTGATTCAATTTGTCTAACTCTTTCTCTTGTTACAGAAAGTTCTTTACCAATCTCTTCTAGTGTTCTATCACTTGCATCATCCATAAGACCAAATCTCATTCTAACAACTGCTTGTTCTCTTTCATTTAATTGAGCTAAGATTTGATCAATTTGACCTTGTAAATCCTCTTTCATAATGTTATCGATTGGCGTTGGTGCTTTTTCATCTGGAACAAAGTCTCCAAATTTACCATCATCATCACTTCCAATAGGAGCTTCTAAAGAAACAGGTTCTTTTGTGATTTTGATAACTTGTTTTACTTTATCAACAGGTAATCCTACTTCTTTTGCGATTTCATCTACATCTGGCTCTTTACCATTTTCTTGAATACCTTTTCTGATGATTTTATTGATTCTGTTAATAGTTTCAATCATATGAATTGGAATTCTAATAGTTCTAGCTTGGTCAGCGATTGCTCTAGAAATAGCTTGTCTAATCCACCATGTTGCATAAGTAGAAAATTTATAACCTTTTTTATATTCAAACTTATCAACAGCTTTCATAAGACCAATATTACCCTCTTGGATAAGGTCAAGAAATGGCAGACCTCTATTTGTATATCTTTTAGCAATAGATACAACAAGTCTTAAGTTTGATTTTGCCATTCTAGTTTTTGCTTCATCAGTGATTTTTTTACCACGTTTAATTTGCTCTAAAACATCTAATAATTCTTCTGGTTCTAAATCAAAACCACCCTTAGATGCTTCTGCTGTTTGAAATAGTTTTTTGATCTCCATATAAGTAGAAACCATAGTAGCTTCTGGAACCATAGAAGTGATTTGAGTTTTTGATAAATTAACAATATTATCCAAAATCTTTTGGTGATTTTTTAATAAAATATCATTAAACAATGGTAATTTATACTCTAGTTTTTTTAGTTCAGTTTCAAATCCTGATTCAGATTTAAGTGCTGTCTCCATCGCTTTTACAATCTCTGTAATTAGTTTTGAAGTTGGACCTAAGTCCATTAAAGCTTCTTTTAAAATCTTTTTTCTAAATGCAATTGCAAGGTTAAATTGCATAAGATCTGATTCATCATCTGATTTAGCTGTTTCTTTAGCTTGAAACTTAGTCCAATCTTTTTTTGCTTTTTCTAAGTTTTTAAATGCAGAAATGATTGTTTCAGCTCTTTTATCAAGCTTTTTAGTTTTTTTAGATGAATCTTCATTTTCATCTAAATCTTCATCTTCATTTTCATCTAAATCCTCATCTACATCATCTGAATCATCAGAATCTTCATCATCAAAATTTCTAAATAATTCTTTTACTTTTCTCTCTCTATTTACTAAAGGTTCTTTATATTCTAAAATAAAATCAATCAGATAAGGAACATAACAAATAGCGTCAAGAATAATATCTTCACCCATTTCAATTTTTTTAGAAATTTCAATCTCTTCCTCTTTTGTTAAAAGTGGAATTTGTCCCATTTCTCTCAAGTACATTCTTACAGGAGAGTCTGATCTTGACCATTCTAAAAGTTCTTTACTTTTTAGTAAATCAAAAACATCTTCGTCATTTTCTTTTAATTTATTTCTTAAATCTTCTTTCTTTTTTGCTTCTTCGGCATTCATTCTTTTAGCTTGTTCTTGTGAAGTAATTAGTGTCACATTGTATAATTGAATTAATGCTAAAAGTTTTTTAATATTTGGGCCAGAAGGAGCTTTTGGAAAGATTTTAATAAGTTTTTCATATGTAAGTACTGAATCTTTATACTCTTTAATAGTATTTTCAATAACTTTATTTAAATCTTTTGCGCTCATAATACGGATTTTCCTCATGTGTATTAAAGATAGTCCGATATTATATCCAAATTAGTTGAAATATAGATTAAGGGTTAAAAATCAATATAAGAATTTCAATTTTTATAAATTTTATAAACTAGATGTTTAATCTATTATTTTTAAAAAATTAGATAAAATGCAACTCTTTAAAAAATTATTATGATACTTTAATTAACAAAAGTATACTAGAATAAGGAAATGTAAATGAACGTTATTACTGGAAAAGTGTGGAATTTTGGAGCAAATATTGATACAGATGTAATCATTGCTGCAAGATATTTAAATAGTTCAGATCCTGAGCATTTAGCAAAATATGTTATGGAGGATGCTGATCCAGATTTCCCTAAAAAGCTTCAAAAAGGTGATATTATAGTTGCAGGAGAAAATTTTGGATGTGGTTCAAGTAGAGAACATGCTCCAATAGCTTTAAAAGCAGCCGGTGTTGCAGCTGTTGTCGCTCCATCTTTTGCAAGAATTTTCTATAGAAACGCTTTTAATATGGGATTACCTATTTTTGAATTACCGGAATCTTTAGAAATAAAAGAGGGTGAAGAGATTTCAATTAACCTTGATGAAGGGATTATTACAAATAATACTACTAATAAAACTTATAAATTTATTCCAATTCCTGAGTTTATGCAAGAACTAATTGCAACAGGTGGATTAATCAATTATGCAAAAGCTGAACAAAAGGAAAAAAATTAATGAAAAAATATAATATTTCTGTAATCAAAGGTGATGGAATTGGTCCTGAAATCGTTGATGAAGCAATCAAAGTATTAAACGTAGTATCAAAAGAGTGTGGTTTTGAGTTAAGTTATAAAGAGTACTTAATGGGTGGAATAGCTATAGATGAAACTGGTACTCCTTTACCGCAAGAGACTATTGATGGTGTTTTAGATTCAGATGCTTGTTTATTTGGTGCAATCGGTGGAGAAAAATGGGATACTTTACCAAGAGACTTAAGACCAGAAACAGGACTTTTAAAATTTAGAGAAGCAATGGGTGTATTTGCAAATTTAAGACCAGCAATTATTTATGATGAATTAGTAAATGCATCAACTCTTAAACCTGAAGTTATCGAAGGTGTTGATATCATGGTTGTAAGAGAATTAATTGGTGGTATTTATTTTGGACAACCAAGAGAAAATGATGGATTTAAAGCATTTAATACTATGGTTTATACAAAACCAGAGATTGAAAGAATTGGAAAAACTGCTTTTGAATTAGCAATGAAAAGAGATAAAAGAGTTTGTTCTGTTGATAAAGCAAATGTTTTAGAAGTTTCTCAATTATGGAGAGATACTATGGAAGAGGTTGCTAAAGATTATCCAGAAGTTGAATTATCTCATATGTATGTTGATAATGCTGCTATGCAATTAGTTAGAAATCCAAAACAATTTGATGTTGTTGTTACTGGAAATATTTTTGGAGATATTCTTTCTGATACTGCTTCTATGGTTGTAGGTTCTATTGGATTATTACCATCTGCTTCAACTGGTGAAAAAACTGCAATTTATGAACCAATTCATGGCTCAGCTCCTGATATAGCTGGTCGTGGAATTGCAAATCCAATCGCTACAATTGAGAGTGCTGGTATGATGCTAAGATACTCTTTAGGAGAGATTGAAGCTGCAAATAAAATAGATGCCGCAATAAAAAAAGCATTAAAAGATGGATATAGAACAGGTGATTTAGCTGCATATGATGCTAAAGAGGTTGTTGGTACGGCTAAAATGGGTGATGTTATTGCTAATAATATAGCATCTGTATAAAACTTAATTTTATATTGGAGTTGTTATGTCTTTGAAAAAATTTAGACTAATCACAAGAAGTGATATGGATGGTTTAGTTTGTGGTACTTTGATGAAATATCTTGGAATTATAGATGAGATAACATTTGTTCATCCAAAAGATATGCAAGATGGAAAAATAGAAGTAACATCAAATGATATAACAACAAATTTACCCTATGTAGATGGAGTAAATTTAGCTTTTGACCATCACTTTTCTGAAACACTTAGAAATGAGAAAAAAGACAATCATATAATTGATCCAAATGCTCCAAGTGCTGCAGAAGTTGTATACCAATATTATGGAGGTGATGAAAAGTTTCCTTCAAAGTTTAAACCAATGATGGATGCAGCGAATAAAGCTGATGCTGCACAGTTTTCAAAAGAAGATATTCTTGATCCTCAAGGTTGGGATTTATTAAGCTTTTTAATGGATTCAAGAACAGGACTTGGAAGATTTAGAGATTTTAGAGTTTCAAACTATCAACTTATGATGGATTTGATTGATTACTGTGCTGATCACCAAATAGAAGATATTTTACAATTACCTGATGTAAAAGAGAGAATTGAATTATATTTTTATTATGAAAAAGAGTTTAAAGCCCAACTAAAAAAATGTTCAAAAATCTATGATAATTTAGTTATTGTTGATTATAGAGATGAAGAGATTATTTATCCAGGAAATAGGTTTTTAGTATATGCATTATATCCTAAAACAAATATTTCTATGCACGTGGTATGGGGTAGAAATAAACAAAATGTAGTTTTTAGTCCAGGAAAATCTATCATAAATAGAACTTCAAATACAAATGTTGGAGAGCTGATGTTAAAATATGGAGGAGGAGGTCACCAAGCTGCTGGTGGTTGTCAAATCGATATTGATAAAGCTGAGGATGTTTTAAAAGAACTGATAGAACAGATAAATATTGATGGCTAAATAAAGCTTTAGGCTTTATTTAGTTTATTTACAACATTTCGATAAAAAGTTTCTAAATCTGGAAGTTTTAATTTAGCTTCTCTTTGTTGTTTCCCCCACATTGGCTCTGGAAAATATGAATCATCTTTGAATCGTGCCATTATATGAAAATGTACATGTGGTACATAATTTCCAAATGAGGCTATATTTATTTTTTCTGGTTTAAAATATTCCAACATCTCTTTTTCAATAATATCAAGTGCCTCTAATATCTCTAGTTTTGTTTCTTTATTACATTGTGAAAATTCTTTAATATTTTCATTTGTAAAAATCTTTAACCAAGGTATTTCACTTTTTTCTATTTGTATATTGATTAAATTGCTTTTATAAATCATAATTACCTCTAAATATAAAAATTATATGTATATTACCAAAGATAAGTTAATATAGTGCTATGTTAAACAATCTTTAAGCTAAAATTAAATATAATCCAAATCCATTTTTCCAACCATTGAGGAATTTTTTATAAAATGTTTTGTGTTTTATAAAGAGTTGGTAAGGACATAAAAAAACAAATATAACCCAAGCAGATGTCTGGAGTTGTCTTTGTTTAGTTCACTTATAAATATGACTTGAACAGCAAAAAAACAAAGAAGTTTGTTTTTTTAAGCGGTTCTTGCCTGTTGGAAGTGGGAATAAACACAAAAGAGGACAGACTGATGAAAGTAAGAGCTTCAGTAAAGAAAATGTGTGATAAATGTAAAGTTATCAAAAGAAGAGGTATCGTAAGAGTAATCTGCGAAAACAAAAAACATAAACAGAGACAAGGATAATCATGGCAAGAATTGCAGGTGTTGATTTACCAAACAAAAAAAGAATGGAATACGCTTTAACGTATATCTACGGAATTGGTTTACATAACTCTAGATTAATCTTAGATGCTGTTGGAATTGATTACAACAAAAGAGCACACGAATTAACAGAAGATGAAGCAGCGGCTATTAGACAAGAGATTCAAAAAAACTATATGGTTGAGGGAGATCTTAGAAAAAAAGTTGCTATGGATATTAAAGCTTTAATGGACTTAGGTTCATACAGAGGTTTAAGACACAGAAAAGGTTTACCTTGTAGAGGGCAAAAGACTAAAACTAATGCACGTACTAGAAAAGGTAAAAAGAAAACTGTTGGTGCAGCAGCTAAGTAAGGATTAACGTATGGCAAAAAGAAAAGTAACTAGAAAAAAAGTAGTAAAAAAGAATATTGCTGACGGTATCGTACATATTGCAGCATCATTTAACAATACAATGGTAACTGTTACAGACAATGCAGGTAATGCTATCGCATGGTCAAGTGCAGGAAACTTAGGATTCAAAGGTTCTAAAAAATCTACTCCATTTGCAGCACAACAAGCAGTTGAAGATGCAATGAATAAAGCAATGGAACATGGTATTAAAAATGTTGGTATTAAAATCCAAGGACCAGGTTCAGGTAGAGATACAGCAGTTAAATCTGTTGGAGCAATTGAAGGTATTACAGTAAAATGGTTTAAAGATGTTACACCATTACCACACAACGGTTGTAGACCTCCTAAAAGAAGAAGAGTGTAAGGAGTAGTTAATGGCAAGATATAGAGGACCTAGAGAAAAAATTGAAAGAAGATTGGACGCAGACCTTGGATTAAAAGGTGAGAGAAGACTTAACGGAAAATCTGCATTAGAAAAAAGACCATTTGCTCCAGGACAACATGGACAAAGAAGAGCAAAAATCTCTGAGTATGGTTTACAACTAAGAGAAAAACAAAAGGCTAAATTCATGTATGGTGTTTCTGAAAAACAATTCAGAAAATACTTTAAAGAAGCAGCAAGAAGAGAAGGTAATACAGGGGCAAATCTTATTACTTTAATTGAGCAAAGATTAGATAACGTTGTATATAGAATGGGATTTGCTACAACTAGAGCATTCGCAAGACAAATTACAACTCATGGACACGTTTTAGTAGATGGTAAAAAAGTTGATATTCCTTCTTTCGTTGTAAAACCTGGACAAAAAATTGAGATTAAAGAAAAATCTAAATCTAACCCTCAAGTTACAAGATCATTAGAATTAACAAATCAAACTGGTATTGTTGATTGGGTTGATGTTGATAAAGATAAAGTATTTGGTATCTTTACAAGAATCCCAACAAGAGAAGAAGTTGTTATTCCAGTGGAAGAAAGATTAATTGTAGAGTTATATTCTAAATAATAAATAAGGTAAGCTATGAAAAAATTTGCAGACACACCGTTTTTACCAACAGAAGTTGAGATAGAAGCTATCAGTGATAATGAGGCTAAAATATCAGCATATCCATTTGAAAGTGGTTTTGCAATAACTTTGGCACACCCTCTTAGAAGACTTCTTTTAAGTTCATCGGTTGGATATGCTCCAATTGCTGTAAAAATTGAAGGAGCTTCTCATGAGTTTGACTCATTAAGAGGAATGCTTGAAGATATAGCTATTTTTATAATTAATCTTAAAAATATTAAATTTAAAATTAATGGTGACGAAGAGCAAGTAGTTGTTGAGTACTCTTTTGATGGACCAAAAGAGATCAAAGGTGAAGACTTAGTAAATTCTGATGTTGAAGTAGTTTCTCCAGATGTACACTTAGCAACTATCAATTCTGACTGTAACTTAACTTTTTCTGTAATTATCCAAAGAGGTATAGGATATATGCCATCTGAAGATATTAGAGATATTGTAAGTGCAGATTATATTCCATTAGATGCTTTCTTTACACCAGTAAAAAAAGTAGTATATGATATTGAAAAAATGTTAGTTGAAGATAATCCAAACTACGAAAAAGCTGTATTTACAGTACAAACAAATGGACAAATTACTCCAATTACTGCTTTTAAAGAAGCGGTATCTGTTATGTACTCTCAAATGTCAGTATTTAATAAAGTATTTGATTTATCAGAAGTTACAGTTAACGATGCTGGTGAAGAGCCAGTTGAGTTAAAAGATTTAGTTGTAAAAATTGATGACTTAAATCTAAGTGCTAGAAGTTTCAACTCTTTAGATAGAGCTGGATTAAAATTCTTAGGTGAATTAGTACTTATGAGTGAAGTTGAAGTTAAAAATATTAAAAATTTAGGAAAAAAATCATTTGATGAAATTGCAGAGAAATTAGATTCTTTAGGTTTCCCAATTGAAAATACACTTCCTGAAAATGTTGCATCTGCTTTAAGAAGAAAGCTAGAGCAACTTAAAGCATAAATAAGGGTTTGATATGAGACATAAGCACGGATATAGAAAATTAAATAGAACTTCTGCTCATAGAAAAGCGTTACTAAAGAATTTAGCTATCGCTTTAATTGAAAGAGAGAAGATCGAAACTACTGTTCCAAAAGCAAAAGAGTTAAAAAGATATATTGAAAGATTAATTACATCTGCAAGAAATGCAGACTTTAATACTCACAGAGCAGTATTTGCTTTATTACAAGATAAAGAAGCAACAAAAAAACTAATCGGAGAGATTGCACCAAAGTATACTGAAAGAAATGGTGGATACACTTCAATTATTAAAACAAGAATTAGAAGAGGGGATGCAACTCCTATGGCATTCATCTCTTTTGTTTAATAGATAATATTAAACAATTTTTATAAAAGGGGAGTGATTATTCACTCCCCTTTTTTTCTGCAAAAATTAAATTTTATTTATCAAAAACACTTTACCCCTTTTTAATCATTTTTTTTATATAATATCGCGCAATACTATACCCCTTAGGAGAGAGATTTGATAACTCTGAAAGAAGCACTAAGTCTAAATAGTGATGAGATTAAAAAGATAAGAGAAGATTTAAAAGAGAAGATAAAAGAGAGTAATATTGGTGCTTATGTAGAACAACTTACAAACAGTGATATTTCAACTTCTTGTGAAGGTATTCCAATTGCAATCAAAGATAATATAAATGTTAAAAATTGGGAAGTTACTTGCTCAAGTAACATTTTAAAAGGTTATATATCACCATATAATGCAACTGTAATCAACAATTTAGAAAATGCAGGATTAAGTGCATATGGAAGAACAAACATGGATGAATTTGCTATGGGAAGTTCAACTGAATCTTCATGTTATGGTAAAACATTAAATCCAGTAAACAACAGTAAAGTTCCAGGTGGAAGTAGTGGTGGAAGTGCTGCTGCTGTAGCTGGTGGTTTAGCAATCGCTGCATTAGGGACAGATACAGGTGGAAGTATTAGACAACCAGCTGCTTATTGTGGATGCGTAGGTATGAAACCAACTTATGGAAGAGTTTCAAGGTATGGTATTACAGCATATTCTTCATCATTGGATCAAGTAGGTCCAATAACACAAAATGTTGAAGATGCTGCGATTTTATACGATATTATTTCTGGACATGACAGTATGGATTCAACTTCTGCAAATGTTGAATACACACCGGTTGCACCAAACTTAAATAGTGATAGAAAACTTAAAATAGCTATAATAGATAACTTTGTAGAACAAGCTAGTGATGAAATCAAACAAGGTTTTGCAAAAGCAGTTAAGGCTTTTGAAGATGCAGGTCACGAAATAGTTCACAAATCTATGCTTGATACAGATAAAATTCTTTCATCATATTATATAGTAGCAACTGCTGAAGCTAGTGCAAATCTTTCAAGATTTGATGGAGTAAGGTACGGAAATAGAAAAGGTGAGGGTGGACTTAAAGATATGTATACTCAAACTAAATCACAAGGATTTGGTGATGAAGTACAAAAAAGAATCATGTTAGGTTCTTTTGTTTTAAGTTCTGGATATTATGACGCTTATTATATTAAAGCACAAAAAGTTAGACATTTAATCAAAGATGAATATGAAACTATTTTTAATGATGCTGATTTAATTCTTTCACCAGTTGCACCAACAACAGCACCTGAGTTTGGAAGTTTTAAAACATCATTGGAGATGTATTTAAGTGATATTTACACAATATCTGTAAATCTAGCTGGACTTCCAGCAATTTCATTACCTGTAGATAGAAGTGATGAAGGTATGCCAATAGGTTTACAACTAATAGGAAAAGCTTACGATGAACAAACATTGTTTGATGGTGCTTTAGCATTAGAAAAAGCTGTTGATTATAAATAATATAAAATTTACAAAAGGCATAGAATTATGAAAATTAGAAAACGAGCTCTAACATTTGAAGATGTATTATTGGTTCCTGCAAAATCAGAGGTTTTACCAAAAGAGGTTGCATTAGAAACAAAACTTACTAGAAATATTACACTGAATATTCCATTTGTAAGTGCTGCTATGGATACTGTTACAGAATATAGAGCTGCAATTGCTATGGCAAGACTTGGTGGTATAGGGATTATTCATAAAAATATGGATATAGAAGCACAAGTTTTACAATGTAAGAAAGTAAAAAAGAGTGAATCAGGTATGATAATAGACCCTGTGATAATTAAAAAAAGTCAAACATTACAAGATGCAGAAGATATTATGGCATCATATAAAATCTCAGGTGTACCAGTAGTTGATGATAATAATATTTTACTTGGTATTCTTACAAATAGAGATATGAGATTTACAAAAGATTATACAAAATTAGTTGAAGAAAAGATGACTAATATGCCACTTATTACTGGTAAAGAAGGAACTACTTTAGATGAAGCTGCTGATATTATGCATGCTAATAAAATAGAAAAATTACCAATAGTTGATGCAAATAATAAACTTATTGGTCTTATTACAATCAAAGATATCAATAAAAAAAGAGAATACCCAAATGCAAACAAAGATGAGTTTGGAAGACTAAGAGTTGGAGCTGCTATTGGTGTAGGTCAATTAGACAGAGCAAAAGCACTAGTTGAAGTTGGTGTGGATGTTTTAGTATTAGATTCAGCTCATGGGCACTCAAAAGGTATCTTAGATACTGTAAAAGCAATTAAAGCAGAACTTGATGTAGAAATCATTGCAGGAAATGTAGCAACAGCAGAAGCAACAGCTGATTTAATTGCAGCTGGTGCAGATGCAGTAAAAGTTGGTATAGGACCAGGTTCAATTTGTACAACAAGAATTGTTGCAGGTGTTGGTGTACCACAAATTTCTGCAATAGATGAGTGTAGTGCAGAAGGTGTAAAAACAGGAACTCCAATTATCGCTGATGGTGGTATCAAATACTCAGGTGACGTTGCAAAAGCACTAGCAGTCGGAGCAAGCGCAGTTATGATGGGAAGTGCCTTAGCAGGTACAGAAGAATCTCCAGGTGAAGTTATCCTATCTCATGGTAGAAAATTCAAAACATACAGAGGTATGGGGTCAATTGGAGCTATGACAAAAGGAAGTACAGATAGATATTTCCAAGAAGGAACAGCAGCAGATAAACTAGTACCAGAAGGAATCGAAGGTATGGTTCCATACAGAGGTTCTATCTCAGATATCATCCATCAATTTGTTGGAGGATTAAGAAGTTCAATGGGATATTTAGGAAGCAAAGATATTCCAACATTCCAAGAAAGAGCAGAGTTTGTAGAGATTACAAGTGCGGGGCTTAAAGAGAGTCATGTGCATGATGTGACGATTACTAACGAAGCGCCAAATTACCACATCTAAAAAGTGATGTTATAAACATCATCTTTTTAGCTTATTCTGCGTTGAAGATTGATTTTTTATTCTCACGTACTACGTGTACGCTCCGAGAAAAAATCAATCTTCGCCTTGACTAAACTCAAAATCTAATATTTCTAACATCACATTTATTAATTTAATACAGAATAAACCATTTTGTAAAACGGCTTTTAAAATGTTAGTAATTTGCTAATGAAATGTTAGTACGCTCCATTATTAGTAAAAATATCCCTTTATTTCTTTACTTACTTGAAGTTAAGTAAAACTATATGTATTTTTCTTTACTTACTTTTCTTTAGCAAATTTATAACTTTATTAACACTCCTTTAACTCTTCCTACTATTTCCTCATCATTTAATTTAATATTTGCGTATAAAAGGTTAGTGCTATTCATATAGTACTCTTTATCTTTTATTAGTATTCTTTTTATATATAAGCCCTCTCTTGAGTTGATAAGGTATATTCTTTTATCTATGATTGTCTTATCGTTTTTATCTATAAATACTAAACTATCATTTGGAATATCAGGTTCCATACTATCACCTATATTCTTTATTACTTCAGTATAAGTATAATTAGCTTCTATATGATCTAATAGTTGCTGGTCTATTATTAACTCATTTGTGTTTAGTTTATGATTTATAGCTCCAGCTCCAGTTGAAGCTAATACTCCT